>NZ_LAKD02000071.1 GCF_000968685.2 Streptomyces antioxidans | reverse complement strand
CACCTCAGGATCCACCGGCACCCCCAAGGGTGTCGTGGTGACGCACCAGTCCCTGCTGAACAACCTCCTGTGGCGGGTGAAGGCGTTCGGCTGGAGCGCCGAGGACCGCTTCCTGATGCGGACACCCCTGAGCTTCGACGTCTCCGCATGGGAAGCGTTCTGCCCGCTGCTGGTCGGCGGGGCCATCGTGCCGACCCACCCGGACAGGCACGCGGACCCCGGGGACCTCCTCGCGGCCGTAAGGCGCCACCAGGTGACCGTCGTCCATACCGTCCCCTCCCTCCTCCAGCATCTCCTGGAGTGGCACGCGGTGGCGGACGACTGCCACTCGCTGCGTGACGTCGTCTGCGGCGGGGAAGCCATGTCGGCGGCCGTCCGCGACACCTTCCACACCACGCTTCCCTGGGTGCGGCTGTACAACTCCTACGGGCCGAGCG
>NZ_LAKD02000070.1 GCF_000968685.2 Streptomyces antioxidans | reverse complement strand
GGAACCCGTACACCACTTCCCAGGACGCAACCCGGCCCCGGAGCGAACCCCGACCCAGACCGCTAGGGCGAAGCCCCAGCCCGAGGTCTGAGGTCTGAGGGAAGCCCCGGCCCGGAGCCGTGGGGCAGAACCCCCAGGCCGGGGCCTGGGAGTTTAGAGCGAAGACCCGGGCCGGAAACCTGGAGCGGGCCCCGTCCCAGGGGCGGGGGCGAGGCCACGGCCGAGGTCGGGGACGGAAGACCCGGGGCGGGGCAGAGACCCAGGGGCGGGCGCAGAGGCCCGGGCCAGGATCCTGGAGCGAAGCCCCGGCCCGGAGTCTGGGGTCTGGGGCGAAGCCCCGGGGAGCCGAGGGAGGAGCCACCAGGGGCGGAGGCGGAGGCCGGGGCCAGGTCCTGCAGCGAAGCCCCGGGCCGGGGCAGGGGCAGAGACCCGGAGCAGGGGCAGGGGCGGAGTCACGGAGCAGGGGCTGAAGTGGAGACCCGGAGCACGGCCACAGGCGGGGGCCAGGGGCGGAAACCCCGAGCACGGGCTGGAGCGGAGGCCCAGGCCGGGGCTGGGGCGAAGCCCTGGGGCGCAGACCCAGGTGAGGGGAGGGGAGCCGTGCGCCGTAGGGGGCATGCGGCTAGTGGTTCCGTAGCGCGGTGGCCAGTTCCGCGATCCGTTCCGGGCCGACCCGGCAGCAGCCGCCGATGAGCCGTGCCCCCGCGGCCCGCCATGCGTCGACCCGTCGCGGGTCGAAGGTCGCCGGGCCGCGCCAGCTCCGGGTCGTGGCGTCCCACTCCTCTCCGCTGTTCGGATACGCCACCACCGGCTTGCCGGTGATGGCGGCCGCGAGCTCCACGGCCCGGTCCGCGTCGCCCGGCTCACAGCAGTTGACGCCGACGGCGATCACCTGGCCGGTCCCCGCGGCCAGGACGAAGGCGTCCCTCAGCGGCTGCCCGGCACGGGTCGTCTCCCCCGCGATGCTGTAGGAGAGCCATACCGGCACCCCGCATCCCTCGGCGGCGCTCAGCATCGCCTCGGCCTCATCGGCGTCCGGCACAGTCTCCAGCGCCAGCACGTCGGGTCCGGCCGAGGCCAGGGCCTCGATCCTCGGCCGGTGAAACCGCGTCAGCTCGGCCACGCCCAGCCCATAACGCCCCCGGTACTCGCTGCCGTCCGCCAGCATCGCCCCGTACGGGCCCACCGAGGCGGCCACCCACACCGGCTCGGCGCCCCGCTCGGCCGCCCCGCGGGCCAGCTCGACGCTGCGCCGCAGCAGCGCAGTGGCCTCCTCATCGCCCACGCCCCGGTGGGCGAACCCCTCGTAGGTGGCCTGATAGCTGCCGGTGATGAGCACCCGCGCGCCCGCCCGGACGTAAGCGGTGTGGGCCGCATCGAGCTGCCCCGGGTCGTCGGCCAGCAGCCGGGCCGACCACAGCTCGTCGGAGAGATCGCAGCCCTGTGCCTCCAACTGGTTGGACAGACCGCCGTCGAGGACGAGCGGTCCGCGCTCCAGCGCGGCGGCCAGGGGGATGGCGGGTATAGACATCACGGGCCCTCCTGGTGGTGCGCTCAGCCCAGCTGGGCCTGAACCTGCGAGGAAATCAGCTCCAGGTGATCGAGGTCGCTCAGGTCCAGCACCTGGAGGTAGAGCCGGGAGGCGCCCGCCTCGGCATAGCGGCCGATCCTCTCGACGACCTCGGCCGGGGTGCCCGCCAGACCGTTCTGCCTCAGCTCCTCGGCCTCCCGGCCGATCGCCGCGGCCCGCCGGGCGACCTCGGCGTCGTCCTTGCCCACGCACACCGCCAGCGCGCTCGAGTACACCAGGTCGTCCCCCTCGCGCCCGGCGGCCTCGGCCGCCTCCCGCACCCGGCCGAACTGGCGCTGGCTGTCCTCGGGCGAGGCGAACGGCATATTGAACTCGTCCGCGTACCGCGCGGCCAGCCGCGGGGTGCGGGTGGTCCCCTGGCCGCCGATCAGCACCGGCACCTTGCTCTGCGCGGGCTTGGGCAGCGCCGGGGAGTCCACCAGCTGGTAGTGGGCACCGTCATGGCCGAAGGTCTCGCCGACCGGGGTCTGCCACAGCCCGGTGACGATGGCCAGCTGCTCCTCCAGCCGGGCGAACTTCTCCTTGGGGAAGGGGATCCCATAGGCCCGGTGCTCCTCCTCGAACCAGCCCGCGCCCAGGCCCAGCTCGACTCGCCCACCCGACATCTGGTCGACCTGTGCCACCTGGATCGCCAGCACACCGGGCAGCCGGAAGGTGGCTGCGGTCATCAGGGTGCCCAGCCGGATCCGCCGGGTCTCGCGGGCCAGCCCGGCCAGGGTGATCCAGGCGTCGGTCGGGCCAGGGAGGCCGTCCACATCTCCCATGCGGAGGTAGTGGTCGGACCGGAAGAAGGCGTCGAACCCGAGGTCCTCGGTGGCCTTGGCGACGGCGAGCAGCGTGTCGTAGGTCGCCCCCTGCTGGGGCTCGGTGAAGATGCGAAGATCCATAGCACCCATCCTGCCTCGTCACGCGGCACCACCCCACTCCCCGCCCCATTCGCGGAAGGTGAGGTGCCTGAGCATGCCGTGCACCCGGTCCCTGGCCTCGTCCGCCGCGTCGATCGCCTCCACGCACTGCCAGTACAGCGCCTCCTCCTCGGTATTGGAGGCGACCCCGACCAGCGCGAAGCCCGCCTCCGCCAACAGCTCCCCCAGCGCCAGCAGCACCGCCCTCGGATCCCGCACCTCCGAGAGCTGGGCGGCCCGTAAGCCGCCGCCGCGCAGCGTGGGGTGGTGCAGCGCCGGGTGGAACAGGGCGCCGCGCGCCCGCCCGCCCGCCTCGCACAGACCGCGCGCCTCCGCTCGCGCCGCCGCCGGGCCGCCCACCGCGAAATATCCGCCGACCGCTTCGGCCAGCGCTTGAACCTGCCAGGCTTCGGCCACGATGTCGTGCACGCTCCCGGCCTTCGCCAGCGCGTGCCGGGTGACACCGATCAGCCGCATCGCGTCCATTCCCGCACCCCTCTCAACGGACTTCCGAGCCCGTCACTCCTCCACTACCCAGAGTGATGACTAACAGCCAGAAAAGCTAGGGGAATTCAGGAATCTGTTGACAACAGTTGCGATGTGGATAACTTCGTCACCACGGAGAGTGACGGATCAAGGGGTCGGAGCCTCGCGAACCACCGGAGATAACGGTTCACTGCGACAGCCCCCGTTCACCGTCATAGCCACCCGTTCACCGCGACATCACCTCTTCACCGCCAAAGCCCCCTTTCACGGACAGCCCCCGCCCACGCCGCTCACGACCAGCCCCCGCCCGTGCCGCGCCCAGCCCCCGTACGCCCTCAGCGCCCCCCGCTCACCGGAAACCGCACCTCGTTCCGGTCGATCTTCGCCGAAAGCGCCGCGAGCGCGTCGATCCCCAGCACCTCACAGAACTGAAGGAGGTACGCCAGCACATCGGCGACCTCGTCCTCGACCCGGGCCGCCTTCCCCTCCTCCCCCATCACCCGCGCCGACTCCTCAGGCGTCAGCCACTGGAAGATCTCCACCAGCTCCGACGCCTCGACGCTCAGCGCCGCCGCGAGGTTCTTGGGGGTGTGGTACCGCTGCCAGTCGCGCGCCGCCGCGAAGGCGGCCAGCCTGCGCTGCAGCGCCGCCACATCCAGGCCGTCGGTTCGTCGTTCGCTCTCATGGGACTCGCTCACGCCCCAGGTCTACCACCGTGACGGGGGCGTCCCCGACCGCCCCCGTCACGTCCCCCACCGTCCCCACGAGCCGGATGTGCCCCCGTGCGCACATCCGGGCCGCCACCCCCAGGAGCTCCCGCGCCTGCCGCCGGTCCAGACACCGGTCGAAACCGTCGGCCAGCACGGTCAGCACCTGCCGCGCGGGGAGCACATCGGCCGCCGGGTCCACGGCCAGCACACCGGGCCCGGTCAGCAGCACCAGCGCGAGCGCGAGATACCGCAACTCGCCGTCGCCCAGGCGCTCCACGGGCATCGCGCCGAACTCCCCCTGCTCGACCAGGGCCCGCACCACCCCGTCCGCGCGCCCCTCCGTGACCAGCCCCTCGACCGGCCCGGCGCACCCCGCCCGGACCGCCGCGACCAGCGCCGCGTGCCGCGTGCCGCACTCCCGGCTGGTCCGCCGCAGCACCGTCGCCAGGTTCTCGCAGCCGCCGCGCAGCCGACCGTCCCTCGGCGGCGCCGACGCCCGCATCCGGTCCGGCCGCGGATCGCAGGGGAAGACCGAGCGCAGCGCGATGACCACCTGCTCGGCGGCGGCCAGCGCGAGCCGCTGCCCCTCCGTCGTGCCCGCGACCCGCAGCGGCAGCAGCGAGGTCGCCAGCCGGTCGTCGGGCAGCGGGGCGCGGGTCACCGCGACCGCGCCCGCCGTGTGCCAGGCGGCCTGGACACAACGCCGCCCCGGGTCGCGCAGCGCCGTCTCCAGCAGGGTCTCCCCCGCCCCCGTCATCCGCTCGCCCACGATGCGCAGTTCGGGCTCGACCTGTACGGCGACATCGACCCGTACGGGCCCGACCGGGCCGTCCACGGTGCAGCCGATGCGGAAGCCGCGCCGCCCCTGCCGGTCCGGCCGCGCCCGGCGCGGGATGTACGCGGCCGGATCGCGGAACACCTCCGCGAGCCGGGCGCCGCCCGCGAGCCGCGCGAGCGCCGCGTACGCCTCCAGCACCCCCGACTTGCCGCTGCCGCTCGGACCGGAGATCAAGGTCAGCGGCCCCAGCCGAAACGCCGCACGGCGGTGGCTCTTGAAGGCCGAAAGCCTCAACTCGGAGACGACGGGCCGCAGTTGGGTCCTTACGGGCAGCAGCCCGGATGCGCTCATGCTCCGGAACATATCGGTGGCACATACCGCCGAACCGTTACTCCTTCCGTATCTTCCTACCATCGGGGGATGGCCGCCGTGGCCGATGATGACCAAGGGACAGCGGATGTTCAGCGCTCGGGGAATCGCGGATCTTCAGCGTTCGGGGAATTGAGGACGGTACGGGGGCCATGACTGACAGCACATTCTGGATCGCGGCCCTCACCGGCGGCACCGCCGTCCTGGCCAGCTGGGTCACCAGCCGCGGCAACACCCGGGCCGCCCGGATCCAGGCGGACACCGCAGCGCTCACCCAGCGTGCGGAGCGGCTGCGCGACAGCAGGCGCACCGCGTATCTCGATCTGATCGAACAGACCCACAGCACTGGCCAGTTGTACTGGGAGATCGCTGCCGCCGAGCGCACCGGTGCGGCGGAACGCCGCCCCGCCCTCCTGGACGAGCTGGCCGAGAGGGAACGCGACGAGTACGGCAAGATCCGTCGCTGTGTGCGGGTGGTCGAGCTGGAGGGCCCGGCCGCCGCGGCCACCGCCGCGAACGCGCTGCAGAAGGCCACCGGCCCGTTCCACCGCGCGCTGGGTGCGATGCGCGACGGCGAGCCGGAGGCGGGGCAGCGCTTTCACGCCGCGTTCCGGCCGTTCTGGCAGGCCCTCACGGACTTCGTGGACGCGGCGAAGACGGCACTCCAGGAGGTCGGCGGGGAGTCCTGACGAGGTTACGGGCGCCTCCTGACGAGGCGTGGCGGGGAGTCCCGACGAGGCCCCGCACTCGGACGGTGGCCTCGGCCGGGCTCGATGAGCGCCATCAGCACGGATGCTGAGACGCGGACCGCTTCTCTAAACCCTTTGGCGGAGCCGCCCTCACCCCCCAGGCCGATTTCCACGAGGACACGTGGTGCCGCCCCGAAAGACTGTCCTAGCGTGCCCTCTTACCGGAACATTAAATCCCTAAGGAGCGTCATGTTCGGGCGAATAGGGCGGTTCTCCGTCAACCGTCCATGGCTGGTCGTCGCGATGTGGGTGATCGCGGCGATCGGCCTGGCCATCCTTGCCCCACCGCTGAAGTCCAGCACCGACCAAGCCGACTTCCTGCCCTCGCACTACGAATCGGTGCGGGTGTCCAAGCTCCAGGAACACGCGTTCCCGCAGCAGGAGAAGGCGGCCGCCATCCTGGTCTACCAGCGGCAGGACGGCGGAAAGCTCTCCGAGGCCGACAAGGCCGCCGTCGTCAAGGCGACCAAGGGGTTCCAGGACGAGAAGTACAAGACCTTCAAGTCCGTGGTGACCACGCCCGAAGCCGTCTCCAAGGACGGCGAGATGGCGCTGGCCAACATCTATTCGACCAAGAAGGACGTCTACAACGAGGACACCCAGAAGTCGGTCAAGGATCTGCGCGCGGACCGCGACGGACTCCTGAAGGGCACCGCGCTGAAGGTCTCGGTGGCCGGTCCCGCGGCCTCGGCGCTCGATTCCACCGAGTCCTCGGGTGACACCGACGCCATGATCATGATGGCCACCCTGGTCCTGATCATCGTGCTGCTCGGCGCCATCTTCCGCAGTCCGCTCATCGCGCTGATGCCCGTGCTGATGATCCTGGTGATGTTCACCATGGCCCAGGGTCTGATCGCCACCGCCAGCGATCTGTTCGGACTCGAGGCCGACAGCAGCGTCTCCGCGATCCTGATCGTGGTGCTGTTCGGCGTCGGCACGGACTACATGCTGTTCCTGCTGTTCCGCTACCGCGAACACCTCCGCCAGGGCCAGGAGCCCAAGGGAGCGCTGATCGACGCCACTTCCCGGGTCGGCGAGACCATCGCATCGGCGGCCGGCGCGGTCATCGTGGCGTTCCTCGCCCTGACGCTGTCGACGATGGGCAGCATGCGCGCCATGGGGCCATCGCTGGCGATCTCCGTCGCGGTGACCCTGGTGGCGGCCCTCACCCTGGTGCCCGCGGTGTTCTCGCTGCTGGGGACGAAGGCGTTCTGGCCGTCCAAGGCGTGGAAGCAGGCGCCCCGCAACCGGCTCGCCAACGGCACCGGCGCCTTGATCTCGCGCCGTCCCGGGCTGATCGCCACGGTGTCCGCCTGTGTGCTGGCGGCCCTCGCGGTGGGCGCGTTCGGCTTCAAGGCGGAGTTCGACACCGACAGCTCGCTGCCGAAGGACCTGGAGTCCGTCCAGGCCATGGCGGATCTGCAGAAGAGCTTCTCGGCCGGTGAGTCCGACCCGACCCTGGTGTACGTGCAGTCCGACGGCGGCGCCAAGCTGGACCCCGCGGCGCTGAGCGGGTTCCGGAAGAAGCTGGAGGGGGTCGAGGGCGTCGGCGAGGTCTCCCCCGCCGTTCCCAACCCCAGGGGTGATGTGGCCCAGTTCAGCGTCGTGCTGAAGTACCGGCCCGCCTCGGAGAAGGCCATCTCGCTGGTGTCCGGGGAGCTGCGGGACACCGCGCACGCGTCCGCGCCGCAGGGCAGCGAGGTCCTGGTGGGCGGGACGACCGCGGTACTGAGCGACATCGAGGACGCGGTCAACCACGACTACCGGCTGGTGTTCCCGGTCGCGGGCGTGGCCATCATGCTGATCCTCGGCCTGCTGCTGCGCAGCGTGGTGGCGCCGCTGTACCTGATGCTCGCCGTGGGCCTCGGCTTCGCCGCGACCCTGGGCTCGACGGTCTGGCTGTTCCAGGACATCAAGGGCGAGAACGGTCTGCTCTTCATGCTGCCGATCGTGGTCTATCTGTTCGTGGTGGCGATCGGCACGGACTACAACATCCTGATGGTGGCCCGATTGCGGGAGGAGGTCGGGAAGGGCAAGTCCCCGGCCGAGGCGGCCCGGCTCGCGGTGGCCCAGTCGGCGCCGACGATCGGTTCGGCCGCCATCATCCTCGCGGGCACCTTCGGTGTGCTGATGCTGGCCAGCAACACCATGCTCCAGCAGATGGGGTTCGCCGTCGCCTTCGGCATCCTGCTCACCGCGTTCATCATGGCGCTGCTGCTGGTGCCGACGGTGACCGCGATGCTCGGCTCCAAGGCGTGGTGGCCCAACCACCGCTTCGACTCCCCCCACGCGTCCGGTGCCTCCGGTCCGGGGCGTGCCGAGGAGCCCGACGCCGCCGATGACACCGTAAGGGTGTGATCCCCGGCTGACGCCGCCTTACGGGCGTGATCCGCGGCTGACCCGGCCGCGGAAACGCCGCGGTGGCCCTTCGCGGCATCGTCGCGGAGGGCCACCGGTGGCTGAGGGCCCCACCGGCCGCCTGGTCCGGCGGGGCGCGGCGGCGCCGGGGCGGCCGGAGGTCACCGCGCGTTCCGAGCGCGAGCGCCCTCGTCCTCGTGGTCTCGCACCCGCTCGACGAGGCGGTGCAGCAGTGCGCGCGCCGCGCGGACCTCCTCCGGCGGAATGCCCCGCGCGAACGCCTCGTGGGCCTCGGCGGCGCGGGCGGTGATCCTGTCCAGGACGTCCTCGCCGGCGGATGTGAGGGCCAGGAGCGGGGAGCTGCGGTGATCGGGGTTGGGCCGGAAGGCGGCCAGTTCCGCATGGACCAGGTCGTTCGCGACCCGCTGTGCTGCCTGGCGGGAGATGCCCAGCCGGCGGGCCGCCTGGGCCACGCTCCGCGGACTGTCGGAGACCACGCTGAGCAGCTGCCATCGGGCCTGGGTCTGCCCCTCCGCCGCGGCGACGGCCTCCCCCGACCGGCGCAGTACACCCGCCGCCTCGTAGACGTCGGCGACCAGAAGGGCCATCTCGTCGGGCACGCGGCCTCATCTCCCCGATCGACAACAGATTGTCGCTCTGTGCGACCGTTGTCATCATATCCGTGGCGGACCGGGCGGCACGTCCGGCGGATGCCGCGGAGCGGGGGTGTCGAGGAGCCACAGGGCGGTGTCGGGCGGGAGCGCGTCGCCATCGAGGGGGCCACTGGCCAGTACCGCGCGGCCCGGTACGCCGAGCGCGGCCCGGGACAGCGATCGCGTACCGAGGTTGACGACGCAGCCGAGCGCGCCGCGCCGGAACGCGAGGTACGGATCCCCGGCCGCCGAGTACCAGTGGGGCGGGGCCGCCGGATCCGGCGCGGGGTGGGCGCGGCGCAGCCGGAGGGCGGCGCGGTACAGGGCGAGCGTCGAGCCGGGGTCCCGCTCCTGGGCGGCCACGGTGTACCGCGCCCAGTCGTCCGGCTGCGGCAGCCAGGTGTGTTCGGGTGCGGCGGTGGTGAAGCCGTACGGGGCCCGGTCGCCGGACCAGGGCAGCGGTACGCGGGAGCCGTCGCGGCCCCGGTCGGTGTGTCCTGAGCGTTCCCAGAGCGGGTCGCGGACGCGGTCGTCGGGTACGGCGGCCTGGGGCAGGCCGAGTTCCTCGCCCTGGTAGAGGTAGGCGGAGCCGGGCAGTGCGAGCATGAGCAGGGCCGCCGCGCGGGCGCGGGCGGCGGAGCCGAGGCGGGTCACCGGCCGGACCGCGTCATGGCTGGAGAGCAGCCAGGTGACCGGTCCGCCACCGGGGCCGGACAGCGAGGCGTCGATGACGCGGCGCAGCTCCGCCGGGTCCCAGGCGGCCTCCAGGAAGGCGAAGTTGAACGCCTGGTGCATCTCGTCGGGCCGGATGTAGCGGGCCAGCCGGTCGGGGTCGAACACGGCGGACTCGGCGACCATCACCCGCTCGTGCGGCGGTACCGCGCCGGGCGGCGCCGGATGGCTGTCCAGCAGGGCACGCCACTCGCGGTACAGGGGGTGCAGCTCCTCCTGGTCGTAGTACGGCATGAGGTGGTTGCGCCGCGGGTCCCCGTGCTGTCCCGGCCCGGCGTCGGGCAGCCCCTCGGCCTTGAACAGGGCGTGCGCCACATCGACGCGGAAGCCGTCCACGCCCCGGTCCAGCCAGTGCCGCAGGATGCCGGTGAAGGCGGAACGGACCCCCGGATCCCGCCAGTTGAGGTCGGGCTGTTCGGGGGCGTGCAGATGGCAGTACCACTCGCCGTCGGCCACCCGGGTCCAGGCGGGTCCGCCGAAGGCCGACTGCCAGTCGTTGGGCGGGAGCGCGCCGGACGGGCCGCGTCCGGCGCGGAACAGATAGCGTTCGCGCGCGGCGGAGCCGGGCCCCGCCGCCAGCGCCTCCCGGAACCAGGGGTGCCGGTCGGAGGTGTGGTTCGGCACGAGGTCGACGATGAGCCTCAGGCCCAGCTCATGGGCGCGGGCGGTGAGCCGGTCGAAGTCCCCGGGGCTGCCGAGGTCCGCGGCGACGCCGGTGTGGTCGGCGATGTCGTATCCGCCGTCGGCGAGCGGCGACGGATAGAAGGGCGTGATCCACACGGCGTCCGCGCCCAGTTCCGCGATGTGGCCGAGGCGCGCGGCCGCCCCGGCGAGGTCACCGGTCCCGTCGCCGTCCGAGTCGGCGAACGCGCGCGGATACACCTCGTAGCAGACGGCATCCCGCCACCAGCTCATGCGGACTCCCGGACCTGCGGTCCGGCACCGGCGCCCGGTACGGACCGTTCAGCGCCGACCGGACCGGGACCGGGCGGGACCGGAGCGGAGGTCATGCCGTGCGCTCGAGCAGGGCGACGCCGATGTGCGCGTCGGCCATGCCGTAGAACACGTACAGCTCCCCGTCGACCTCCTCGACAGCGGTCGGGAAGACGACGTTGGGGACGGTGCCGGTGCGCTCCTCCTCGGTCTCGGGCGCCATAAGCGGCTCCTCGGAGCGGGCGAGGACCTTCGCGGGGTCGGCCGGGTCGAGGATCATGGCACCGGCCGCGTAGGACACCTTCTGGTTCGGTACGAAGGGGTCCTCGATGTGGCCGGAGACGCCGTGGTGGATGAGCAGCCAGCCCTCGGGCACCCGGATCGGGGCGGGCCCCGCGCCGATCTTCAGCTCCTCCCAGGGGTGCGCGGACAGGGCGACGAGGCGGTGGGCGCGCGGGCGGACCAGGGCACGGATGTCGGCCTCGGCCTCGGCGACGGGGACGTACGAGATCCAGATGCCGGGCCGTTCGTCGGTGACCCCGGCGGGCAGGTGGACCCCCTCGCCTGGCCGGAACCAGCCGAGGTCCCACATGGGACGGTGCAGCATCGCGTAGGCGGGTTCGCCGTCCGGTCCTGGCACGGGCTCGGGGAAGTGGACGACGTCCTTGTTCGGGAAGAGGTTGAGATCGGTGTCGAGGTCCGGCTGGTAGGCGAACTGGACCGGGCCGAGCCGGGTCCATTCGGCCAGGTCCTCGGACACGGCGAGCGCCGGCTTCGGGCCGAGCGGTCCGTAGGCGACGTAGGACATCACATGCCTGCCGAGCGAGGGGATCCAGGTGACGCGGGGGTCCTCGACACCGGCGTTGCCCTTGCCGCGCTCCCAGCCCTCGTCGGGTGCGAGGACGACGCCGCGCCGCTCGACACCGCTGGGCACACCGTCGGTGAAGGTGACCTCGGCGAGGCCGACGCGGGAGACATTGCCCTCGGCGACGAGCCGCGGCAGCAGGTGCAGAAGCCCGTCGGGGGTGCGCCCGGACGCCGGGTTGAGCACCCCCTCGGCCTCGTTGGCCTCGCCGGGCAGCGGGGACATGACCAGGCCCTTGCGTACCAGGCGATAGGGGATGCGCGCGGCGGCGCCGGTGGTACTGGTGGTGCCCGTAGTGCCGGTGGTCCCGGTAGTGCCGGTAGTGCTCATGGGGGGAATCAGCCCTTTACTCCGGAGTCGATATCGGTCGAGGTGAAGTGGCGCTGGAACAGCAGGAACAGGGCCACCGCCGGGGCGGCCAGCACACAGGCCCCGGCCAGCAGGGCCCCGGCCGGGTTGGCGACCGTGCCCTGGAGGTTGGACAGGAAGCTGGCCAGGGACACGGCCAGCGGCTGCTTGTCGGCGTCCTTCGTGACGAGGAACGGCCACAGGAACTCGTTCCACGGGCCGATGAAGGTGAGCAGCATCGCGGTGAGCACGGCGGGCCGGGCCATCGGCAGCGCGATCCGCCACAGGATGCGCAGTTCGCCCGCGCCGTCGATGCGGGCTGCCTCGAAGAGGGACTGCGGCATCTGGAGGAAGAACTGCCGGAACAGGAACACGGCCGTCGAGTTGATCGCGAACGGCAGGATCATCCCGATGTAGTTGTCGCCGAGCCCGTAGTCGCGGACCACGAGGACGTAGAGCGGGAGCGTCAGCAGCTGGAAGGGCACCATCTGCACCAGCAGCAGCGCGGCGAACACGGTGCCGCGGCCACGGAAGTGCAGCTGGGCCAGCGCGTAGCCGGCGAGCACCCCGAAGACCAGGGTGCACAGCAGGACGCCCACGGTCATGATCCCCGAGCTGAGCAGCGAGCGGCCCAGCGAGATCGCCCCGTTGACCGCCGTGTAGTTGCCGCCGGTGAGCCCGCCGGGCACGGCGGAGGACAGGTCTCCGGTCGTGGTCGTCCGCAGGGATCCGACGACCATGTAGTAGAAGGGGAAGAGGAAGGCGACCGCGCCCAGCGTGAGCAGGAGGTACGTACCGGCGGTCCCCCGGGCGCCGCGCCTGCCGCCGGGCCGTACGCGGTCCGCGGTGCCCTTGGCCGGAACGTCCTCGGCCACGCCGCCCGTCGCCGAGCCGTCCGTGTTGGTGATGGAGGCGGTCATGTCAGTTGCCCCTCTCGGTGAGCTTGCGGGCGGCCAGCGAGATGACGAGGACGAAGCCCACCAGCACCACGCCGAGCGCGGCGGCGAAGTCCGGATGGCCCTGCTCGATGCCCTTCTGGTACATGAGCAGCACGGGCGAGGTGGAGGCGTGGTCCGGCCCGCCGCCGCCGGTCAGCAGATAGGGCTCGCTGAAGAGGTTGGCGCCCGTGATGATCGCGTAGATGACGACGAGGGTGGTCGCGGGCCGCACCCCGGGCACCGTGACCGAGAAGAACTGCCGTACCCGGCCCGCCCCGTCGACCGAGGCCGCCTCGTACAGCTCAGCGCCGACGTTCTGGAGCGCGGCGAGGTACAGCATCACGAAGAAGCCCAGCTGCTTCCAGGTGACGAAGAAGGCGATCATCGGCATCGCGAGGTGCGAGTTGACCAGCCACGAGGGGTCAGGGGCGTGCGGGCCGAGCAGGTGGTTGACGAAACCGTCCGTGCCGAACATGAACTGCCACACCCCGACCAGTGCGACGCTCGCCGTGATGTACGGCAGGTAGTAGGCGGCGCGGAAGAAGGTGCGGAAACGTATCTTCGCGTTCAGCGCGGAGGCCAGGACAAGCGCGAGCAGCACCGTGAGCGGCACGTTGATCACGAGGAAGACGGCGATGTTCAGGAAGGCGCGGCCCACCACCGGATCGGTGAAGACGTCCCGGTAGTTGGCCAGCCCCACCCACGGCGCGTCGGCGTGGGTACCGGGGGCGGTGAAGTAGAAGCGGTGGACGGAGATCCACAGCGTGTACCCGAGCGGGACCGCGAACACGACGACGAGGAACAGCACGTAGGGGGTCACGAACAGCGCCCCGGTCCCGGAGCGGAACCGTCCGTGGCGGGGTGCCGTGTCCCCGTGGGACGTGTGGCGCCCAGTGGTGGCGGTGAGGGCGGAGTCGGTCATGACGGGTCTCCGTACTCGTCGAGCAGCTTGGTGATCTTGTCGGACGCCCTGCGCAGCGCGGCATCGGTGGAGCCGTCACCGAAGACGACGGACTTGGTCCACTCGGCGCGGAACGCCTGCCAGATGTCGATGGAGCCCGGTACGTTCGGGACTTCCACGACCCGCTCGGCCTGTCGTGCGAACACCTTGTACAGGGGCTTCTTCGCGAAGAAGGCCGGGTAGCGCGCGGTCAGGTCCTCGCGCATCGGCATCTGCCCGGTGGCGTCGAGGAACGTCCCGTCCTGCTCGGCCGAGGTGGCGAACTTCAGCAGGTCCCAGGCGGTGGCCCGGTTGCGGCAGGCGCTGAACATCGCGGCGGACTTCTCGTCGCTGAAGGAGTACGTGTCCCCGGGCGGCTTTCCGGCGGCGGTCGGTATCGGGGCCACCCCGATGTCCACGCTGTCCTTGTAGGCGGAGACGGCCCAGGGGCCGACGGTGGCCATCGCGGCCTTCCCGTCGTTCACGGCGTCACCGGGGTAGAGCTCCTGCGGGGCGAGCTTCTCGGCGTACAGCGTGCGCCAGAACGCGGCGGCCCGCCGGCCGGCCGTCGAGTCGAACCGCACCCTGCCGTCCTCGATGAACTGCCTGCCGCCGCTCTCCGCGGCGAACGCGGGGTAGAAGTCCAGCCAGGACTGGAAGAACTCGCTGCTGGGCGCGGGCCAGATCGCGGCCTTCGCGGCGCCGCTGCGCACGAGGGTGCGGGAGGTCTCCAGGAACTGGGCGTAGGTCGCCAGCCGGGGGTGCTCGGGGTCGAGCCCGGCCTTCTTGAAGATCTTCTTGTTGTAGAGGATCATCACCGGGTTGCTCTTCCAGGGCAGTTGGTAGAACTTCCCGTCCTGCGACGCGTACTGCTCGGTGAGGGCGCCGCCGCGCTTCTTGATGTACGCGTCACCGTCCGGGAAGTCGCTCAGCGGCACCAGGCCGTTCTGCTTCTCGAAGGTCGGCACCGAGGCGGGCGAGGTGTTGAAGACCAGACAGGCGCTGGTCCCCGCGACGATCGAGGCGCTGATGGCCTCTTCGGAGGTCTTGCCCGCCGGGATCTGCTGGGCCGTGACGCGCTGGCCCGGATGGCTCCTGTTCCAGGCGGCGACCATGGTCTTCCCCCAGGCCACCTCCTGGGCGTTGTTCGACAGCCAGACCGTGATGGGTCCGCGGGCGCCCCGGGCGGCCCCGGGGTCGACGGCCGACCGGCCGCAGGCGGTGGTGGCGCCCGCGAGAGCGAGCACCAGCAGTGCGTACGCCGTTCTCCTCAGCATGAAGACTCTCCGAACTGTTCACGCCCGGCCTCGTCGCCGGACGGGAATTCCTTGCCGCGCCCCGGTGGCCCGGCGCCCCGTCGTCAGGGCCGGGGCGCCGGGCCGATCGAGGCGCGGGGGATGAACTCGGCGGGCGGCAGCACGACGTGCGCCACCTCCTCGCCCGCGAGCACCCGGTCCAGCGCCTGGGCCGCCGCCTCTCCCCAGCCGCGCGCGTCGGCGCGGGCGGAGGACAGCGGGGGATGGGTATAGCGGGTGAGCGGGTTGTCGTCATAGCCGACCACCGAGAGGCGCTCCGGCACCGGAACGCCGAGCTCCTGGGCCACGGACAGCCCGGCCGTCGCGGCCAGGTCGTTCCCGTAGACGATCGCGGTGGGCGGCTCGGCCAGCGACAGCAGTTCGCGGGTGGCCCGCGCACCGCCCTCCGCGGTGAAGCCGCCCGGCAGCACGGGGCCCGGGGGCAGTCCGAGGTCGCCCAGCGTCTCCTCCCAGGCCGACCGGCGCCGGTGTGCGTGGCGGAACTCCTGGGGGCCCTCGACATGCGCGATACGGCGGTGGCCGAGCTCGGCGAGGCGGCGCACCGCCGCCACATAGGCGGGCCGGTCGTCCAGGCCCACCGAGGTCAGTCCGTCGCTCCACTCGCTCTGCCCGACCACGACCGCTGGCAGGCCGAGCCGGTGGGTCAGCGCGGGCCGCGGGTCCTCGTGCCGCAGATCGGTGAGGAGCACCCCGTCCACCCGGCGGTCGGCGGCCAGCCGCTCGTACACCGACTCCTCGCGCTCCGGAGTGGTGAGGTGCACCATGAGCCCGTCGCCGCGCTCGCCGAGGGCCACTTCGACACCGGCGATGAACGCGGGGAAGAACAGATCGGCACCGATCTGATCGGGGTCGCGGGCGAGCACCAGACCGAAGGCGCCCGCCTTGCCGAGCGACAGGGCCCTGGCCGGACGGCTCGGGGTCCAGCCGAGCTCCGCCGCGGCGGCCAGGATGCGCTCCTTGGTCTCCTCGGCGATCCCGGGCCGGTCGTTCAGGGCGAACGAGACGGAGGTGCGGGAGACACCCGCATGTCGTGCGACGTCGGCGATGGTGGGCCTGCGAGCCATGACGCTCCTCGTTCTCTGCGTTTTCCGCGTTTTCCGCGTTTTCCGCGTTTTCCGCGTTTTCCGCGTTCTCCGTGCGGTTGGCGCGCCATCACGGGTTTCAAACCGGTTTAGCGGGTCGACCGGCGCTCACTAAACCGGTTTGCGGGACGGGCGTCAATGGGTCGGAGCGTGTATCCCGGATCACTTTCCCCTCACACCAGAACGACAATATGTTGTCGATGTGCCAGGATGTTGCCAGGCCCCTGATGTTGCCATGACCCTCCGGAACCACCTCTGGGAGACCCCATGACCACCGATGCGATCGACCACCTGCGAGCCGCCCTGGAACGCGGCGAGGCCGCCCGTCCCAAGGCGGGCGGCTTCCCCTACCTCGCCGAGAGCCTGCGCCGGGCCGGGGTGACCCACTGCCGCATGGCCGTCCCGGCCAACGCCTTCCTGTATCTGACCGAGCACGGTGACGTCGTGGTCCAGGGCGAGCCGCTGGCCACCGGTTTCGCGCTCGCGCCGCGGTTCGACGAGGCCGCCCTGATCGCGGCGCTGCGCTCGGACCAGGCCGGTGAGACGACGTTCCCCGAGTTCATCCGCGGCTGCTGGGACGCGGGGATCGTCTGGTACGACGTCGACACCGAGGCCCGCACCTGCACCTACTACGGCACCGGCGGCGACTCCTACACCGAGGACTACCCGCCGGTCACGCTCCCCTGAGACGCCCCGGCCGGGCGACTGCGCGGCGGGCGCGGCGTGCCCGTTCACGCGTCACCGCGCCCGCGGGCTACGGCCACAGCACGTGGTGCTCCCAGGCGGTGTGGCGGTCGGGGCGCGTGTAGCGGAGCCGGTTGTGGAGGCGGTCCTTGTCCGCCTGCCAGAACTCGATCTGTCCGGGAACGAGGGTGTAGAGCGTCCACTGGGGGCTGACCAGACCGGGCTCCGCCTCGATCCGGGCCAGCGCCGTACGGAAGGCGTCATCGCGTGCCGCGCGGCTGTCCACGGGGTCGCTCTGGCGGCCCAGCAGGACCTCGGCGCGGGCGGCGGGCGAGCGAGCCAGGAGGTCGGCGGCGCTGCGCCCGGGAGGTGCGGGCTCGACACCGCCCCGCACGCGGACCTGTCGCCCTTGCGGCGGCCAGTAGAAGGTGAGGGCGGCGCTCGGCCGATCGGCCAGCTGACGGCCCTTGGGGCTGCCCGCGTGCACGGCGAACTGCCAGCCGTCGTGGTCCACGTTCTTGAGGATGAGCACGCGGGCGTCCGGGTGGCCGTCCTCTCCGACCGTCGAGAGGGTCATGGCGTGGGCGTCGGGCACTCCGGCCGCGACGGCCTCGTGCAGCCAGCCGAGGAACAGGTCGACCGGCTCGGCCGGGGCGTCGGCCGGGTCGAAGTCCGACAGCGGCCCGGCGAACACTTCGAGACCGCGCAGCCACTCCCGTACGCCCAGTGGCTTGCCGCTCGTGCGGTCCAGATACACCCACGCCCGGATTCCCGAACGCAGGGTCGTCTCCACGCGGGCGTGGCCGTCGGCCTCATAGGTGTCGGCCGCGGCCAGTTCGACATCGCTGATCGCGAAGACCTGGCCCTCGACGGCGTCGTCCGAGTCCGGCGGGACAAGGGCGTCCGGTCTGCCGTCGAGCAGGCGGCCGAACCGGGCGAGCTGGACTGCGGGGATCCGCAGGGTGCCGCAGGAGAAGAGGTGGTGCACCGGCCGGTCGGTCATGGGGCGGAGTCTCCTTCAACAGGGATGGGCGGGCGGGGAATCAGGCGTTGCGGGCGGGGAACCAGGTGTTGCGGGCGCACTCCGTGGCCAGACGCAGGCTCTCGTCCACCGCGCCGGGTAGGTCGACGACCGGGAACAGCGTGTGCCGCACGGTCCGTTCGGCGTCCACGATCAGGATCAGGCGTTTGTGGCGCAGTCGGCCCGCGCCGCGGAACGTCGGCAGCCGCAGGGCCGCCGCCAGCTGGTGGGCCGTGTCGGAGAGGAGCGGGAAGGGGACGTCCTCGGCATCGGCGAACCGCCGCTGTTCGGCGACGAGTTGGGTGCTGACCCCTCGTACGTCCACGTTCGCCCGCCGGAAGCCGGGCCAGGCGTCACGGAAGAGCCGGTGCTCCAGGGTGCAGCCACGGGCCCCGGGAATCGGCGGCTCGCCCCAGTCGACCCCCGTGCCGGGGTAGGTGAACAGCACGGTCGCAGCGGCGTCCGGTGAGACCAGGGGCAGATCGGGGCCCGGTGTCCCGGGCAGGCGCAGGTCGTCGGGGAGGCGATTGCCTGCCAGGGCGTGTACGCGCGCGTGTTCGGCTCCGTCGTCGGACGCGGTGGCGGTGAGGCCGCCGTCACCGAGCACCCACCGGTCGCCCCAGTCCTGCATCGCGACCAGCAGCGGCAGCAACGCGGCCCCGGCGTCGGTGAGCAGGTACTCATAGCGCACCGGGCGTCGCTGGTAGAGGCTGCGGCGCAGCACCCCACGGGCGACGAGCCGGCCGAGCCGCTCGGTGAGGACGTTGCGGGACAGCCCGATCTCGGCGGCCAGCGCGTCGAAACGGACATGTCCGCGGGCGATCTCGCGCAGCACCAGCACGTTCCACCAGTCCCCCAGGACCACGGCGGCCTGGGCGATGCCGCAGGTCTCGTCGGCGTTGTGCATCCTCATGCGCCCATAGTAAGTTCTCTTTCAGGACTCACTTTGTTTCTCGGTGGAACTTGACTCCGTCGTGATGTGCGGCGGACCGGACGTGAGGAGTCACACCGTGCCCGTCGTCATCAACCGGGTCGTCGGACGCGAGATCATCGACAGCCGGGGCAACCCCACCGTCGAGGTCGACGTCGTCCTCTCGGACGGATCGCTCGGCCGCGCGGCCGTACCCTCCGGCGCTTCCACCGGAGCCCGCGAGGCGGTGGAGCTCCGCGACGGCGATCCGGTCCGCTTCCACGGCAAGGGAGTTCGCCGCGCGGTCGACGCCGTCAACGACTCCATCTCCGACGCCGTCGTCGGCCTGGCCGCCGAGGACCAGGCGACCGTCGACGCGGCCCTGATCGGCCTGGACGGCACCGCCGACAAGGGGCGTCTCGGCGCGAACGCGATCCTCGGCGTCTCCCTGGCCACCGCCAAGGCCGCCGCCGCCTCCCACGGCCTGCCGCTGTACCGCTACATCGGTGGCGTCGACGCCCGTCTGCTGCCCGTCCCGATGATGAACATCGTCAACGGCGGCGCCCACGCCGACAATCCGCTCGACTTCCAGGAGTTCATGATCGCGCCCATCGGCGCCGAGAACTCCGCCGAGGCCGTCCGCATGGGCTCGGAGGTCTTCCACACCCTGCGCGGCACCCTCCTCGCCGCCGGCCACAGCGTGAACGTCGGCGACGAGGGTGGCTTCGCGCCCGACCTGCGCACCGCCGAGGAGGCCCTGGACTTCGTCGTCCGCGCCATCGAGCAGACCGGCTACCGGCCCGGCACCGACATCACCCTCGTGATGGACCCGGCCAGCTCGGAGTTCTTCCACGACGGCGTGTACGACTACACGGGCGAGGGCGTCCGCCGCACTCCCGCCGAACACGCCCAGTACCTCGCGGAGTTGGTGGACCGCTACCCCGTCGCCTCCATCGAGGACCCGATGGCCGAGGACGACCACGACGGCTGGCGGGACCTGACCGCCCGGCTGGGTGAGCGCTGCCAGCTCACCGGCGACGACGTCTTCTGCACCAATGAGGCGCTGCTGCGGGACGGGATCCGCGACGGGATCGCCAACTCGATCCTGGTGAAGGTCAACCAGATCGGCACCCTCACCGAGACCCTGGCCACGGTGGCCACCGCCCACCGCGCCGGCTACACGGTCGTCATGTCCCACCGCTCCGGCGAGACGGAGGACACGACCATCGCCGACCTCGCCGTCGCCACCGGCTGCGGCCAGATCAAGACCGGGTCGCTGTCCCGCACCGACCGCACGGCGAAGTACAACCAGCTCGTCCGCATCGAGGAGGAGCTGGGCGGCCAGGCCCGGTACGCGGGCCGCGAGGCCCTGGGGCTCCGCCGCTGACACCGGCCCGGCTCCGCACTGCCGGACGGCCGTCCCGTCGGCCGCACTTTCATCAGCCCATGGTGTGCCCTCCGTTGATGGACAGGCACTCCCCGGTGATGAACCCCGCGGCGTCAGAAGCCAGGAAGGACACGGTGGCGGCGACCTCAGCGGGGGTGCCCGTGCGGCGCAGCGGCACCTCAGACGCGTAGGCCCGCAACTCCTCCTGCGTGGCGGACGCGTGACGCTCCACGGGGACCCACCCCGGGGCGACCAGGTTGACGGTGATGTTGTGCGGTCCCAACTCCCGCGCCCACGAACGGGTGAGGCCCAGTTGCGCACCCTTCGCCGCGACGTATGCCGACATGCCCGGCAACGCCCGGTGGAAGGCGTCGGAGCCGATCTGAATGACTCTGCCGCCGCCGAGGGTCTTCATCCCCGGCAGTGCGGCGCGCAGCAGCAGGGTGGGGCTCTTGACGAAGAACCGCAGTTGGTCCAGGTGCGCTTCCCAGGTGAGGTCCTCCACGGCGACGGAAGGCTGCGGGCCGGTGGCGTTGAGGACCAGCACGCCCACCGGACCCAGCGATGCCGTCACCTGCTCGATGAGGTCGGCGACCGACTCCTCGTCCGTGACATCCGCGCGGAAGGCCTCCGCCGTCCCGCCTCCGGCACGAATGTCCCGCACCACGGTCAAGGCGTCCTCCGCCGCGGACCTGTAGTTGACCGCGACGCTCCACCCGTCAGCGGCCAGCCGCCGTGCCATCGCGGCACCCAGACCCCGCGACGCCCCGGTGACGAGGGCGGTCCCGCCCGCGGACCGACTGGCGCCCTCCGCGGGAACACCCGCGAGGCCGGTGCGACGGTGATCGAAGTGGCTGCACATGAGCGCCAGTATGCCGGTGCGGCTCAGCGCCGGGTGACGGTCGCTCCCGGGGTGAACATCTCGGCTACCTGGAAGGCCAGGTCAAGCGCCTGGCCTTCGTTGAGGCGCGGGTCGCACGCCGATTCGTATCTGCGGGGCAGGTCGTCGAAGCCCAGATCGGCGCCGCCGCCGACGCACTCGGTCACGTCCTCGCCGGTCAGCTCCACGTGCAGTCCGCCGGGGTGGGTGCCGAGCGCCTTGTGCACCTCGAAGAAACCGGCGACCTCGGCGAGGATGTCGTCGAACCGCCTGGTCTTGTGCCCGCTGGGCGCCTCGAAGGTGTTGCCGTGCATCGGATCGCACACCCACACCACCGGCGCGCCGGACGCCGTGACCTTCTCCACGAGCTCCGGCAGCAGATACCGCACCCGGTGCGCCCCCATGCGCACGATGAACGTCAGCCGGCCCGGCCGCCGGTCGGGGTCGAGGCGGTCGATCAGGGCCAGCGCCTGGGCGGGCGTGGTGGCGGGGCCCAGCTTCACCGCGATCGGGTTGTCGATGGTCGCGAAGTAGGCGACGTGGGCGCCGTCCGGCTGTCTGGTGCGGTCGCCGATCCACAGCATGTGGCCGCTGCCCGCGTATCTTCGACCCGAACGCGGGTCTTCGCGGGTCAGCGCGGCCTCGTAGTCGAGCAGCAGTCCCTCGTGGCTGGCGAACACCTCCGTGGTGCGCAACGGACCGCCGCCGCGCGCTTCCTGTGAGGACAGTGCCCGGCCGATGCGACTGGCGAGTTCGCCGTAGCGTTCACCGGCAGGTGAGCGTGCGACGAAGTCCTGGTTCTCCTCGTGCAGTTGGCGCGGGTCGGTGGAGCCACGGGCGAACGCGCGCATGACGTCCAGGGTGTGGCGCGAAGCGTCGTACATCCGGAGCAGCCGGACCGGGTCCGGCCGTCGTTCGGCCTGGCTGAAGCCGGTGCCGTTTACCGCGTCGCCCCGGTAGACCGGCAGCGTGCGCCCGTCGACGGTCTCGGTCGGCCGGGATCGGGGCTTCGCGTACTGCCCGGCCATCCGGCCCACCGTGACCACCGGCGCCGCCGACGCGTGCGTCAGGATCAGGGCCATCTGCTGCAGGAGCCGCAGCTTGCCGTGAATCGCCCGCGTCGAGAGGCGGTCGAAACGTTCGGCGCAGTCGCCACCCTGCAGCAGGAACGCTTCGCCCTCTGCCGCCTGGGCGAGCCGTGCGGTGAGCGTGTCGCACTCCTGTGGCGTGACCAACGGGAGCGAGGCCGCCAGGTGATCCGTCACCTCGCCGAGCTCGGCCAGGCTGGGCCACTCCGGCCGCTGATGGGCGACGAGTGTCCGCCAATGCGCGGCCGCTTCGCCGGTGAGGGGCAACATGGTCTCCGTCCGCTTCTCCTGGCTGGGCGGTGCGGGGCGGTCAGCGCCGGACCATCTGGACGAGGTCGTGGCTGATGCCCAGGTCGTCTAGCAGCAGCTGCAACGGTCCGGTGTCCCGCGCGGGCGCCGGACGGGACGCGGCCCACTCGCTCAGCTGACCGGTGTCGATCTCGAAGCCGCCCTGGGCCGCCACGGTCACCCAGGGGTCCAGGTCCGCGGAGCGGAACGCGGTCAGCCCGGTGACGAGCGCTTCGCGGAACATCCGCCGCTGTGCGCCGTCCAGGTTCCGGTAGAGCGAGCCGCACAACTCGCGGAACACCACCGCGTGTCCGCTCTCGTCCCGCCGGTGCAGATCGGTGGTGATCCGGTTCATCGGCTGGATCTCCTGGGCGGTGGCGAGGGTGGAGAGGAAACCGCTGATCGTCGTCTCGGCGGCCAGGGAGAACGCGATCTCCACGATGTCGCGGTCGAACCCGGACAGCCCGGTGCGGACCGCGTCGAGTCCCCGGACGACCGACCAGACGCCCGGAGCGAACCGCACCTCCTCCAGACCGCGCCGCCTGCGGGTGACGCCGACGGCGTTGTGGCACATCAGGATGTGGTAGTGCTCATCGATGATCGTCTGGTGCAGGGCGTCGACGGCGACGTCGTCGCGGCGGACGGGGATCCGTTCCTGGAGCATCAGCCGGCAGGCCGGCAGGATGATCTCGTCCTCGATGGCCGCGGTCTTGGCGTTGTAGGAGATCCACGCCGCCGACAGGATGCGCTCGCGGGCGTCCCGGTCGAGCCGGTCGGCGCCCGGCAGTGCCAGCACCGGGACGAGGTGTTCGGGGAAGTCCGGCAGCGCCTCGTCGAAGTGTCCGTCGAGGTCGAGCTCGTCCTTCTTGACGGCCACCCGCTTCCCCCAGCGGCGCGTCAACTGCACCAGCAAGTCGCGCTCGTACGCGGGCTCCTCACGTACCGCGGTCATCGGGAGACCTCCTTCATGGGTTCACCACGGGAATCGGGGCGGCGCCGGCCGGAACGGCGAGCGCGGCCAGGCGCGACTGCCAGCGCTCGGCCGCCGCGGCGTCCGTGTCCTGGAACCGGCCCAGCCCCTCGGTGACCGGCCGGATGCCGTGCAGGGCGTTCAGCGTCCAGACCGGCACACCGGCGAGGTCCGGCGCGGTGGCCAGCTCGGTGACGACCTGGTGCCCTGCCGCACCGGCCAGCTCGCCGAGCAGGGCGCGGGTGATCCCGGGGAGCAGGCCGGGGCCGGGGGGTGGCCCGCACAGCGTGTCGCCCCGCCACCAGACGACGCTCGTGGACGCCCCTTCGCGTACGTGCCCCTCCGGCGAGACCAGAAGCGGCTCGTCAGCTCCCGCCGCGGCCGCGGCAGCGCGCAGGGACGCCAGGTGGTCCAGGTCGGCGCCCTTGACGGTCGGCACTCGCCGGCGGTCGGGCCCCGCCCCGGTCCACAGCCGGACCGTCGCGGTGCGTGGTGGCGCGGGGCGCAGCCACATCCGCAGCCGCGTTCCCGACCCGGTCTCCACGAGTTCCACGCGGGGAAACCACCGGCCTCGCGCGGGCAACGACGCGGCGACCGCCCGCAGGAACCGGTTCGTCTGTTCCGCTCCCGGTCCGGAGAACCGGTCGCAGGCCGTCGCGAAGCGTTCGGCGTGCCGGTCGAGTCCCCGCACCCGCCCCTCGTCCACCAGCCAGGAGTCGATGACCAGCACCGTCCCGGCGGCGTCGGCCGCCGACCATCCGCGATCGGCGTCCCACCACCGGCGGCCGCCCTGGTCCGTCGCCGTGTTCATCGTGGGGAGCCGCCCACGTCGGACACCGTCGGCGCACGCCAGGCCCGGAGCGACGCCGCCGCCTTGAGCAGCATCTCCTCGTACTCCTCCTGCGGGTCGGAGTCGAGGACGATGGCCCCGCCGGCTCCGATGGTCAACCGGTCACCGACGCGGACCGCGGTGCGGATCACGATGTTCAGGTCCGTGCCGCCGGAGAGGCCGAAGTAGCCGAGGGTGCCGGAGTAGACGCCCCTGGCCTCCGTCTCCAGGCGGTCGATGATCTCCATGGTGCGCAGCTTCGGCGCCCCGGTCATCGACCCGCCGGGGAAGCACTGCCGGGCGCAGTCCATCGCGCTGGCCCCGCCAGCGAGCCGTCCGCGCACGGTGGAGACCAGTTGGTGCACGGTCTCGTAGCTCTCGACGGCCAGGTACGGGTCGACCTCGATGCTGCCCACCTCGCACACCCGGCCCAGGTCGTTGCGCAACAGGTCGACGATCATCAGGTTCTCGGCCTGCGTCTTGGCACTCGTGGCGAGGGTGGCGGCCAGTTCGGCGTCGCGCACCGGGTCGGCGTCGCGAGGGGCCGTGCCCTTGATCGGCTTGCTGGTGACCGTGCGGTCCCTCTCGATGCGCAGGAACCGCTCCGGTGAGGAGCTGAAGACCGTGACGTCGCCGAGGCGCAGGAGCGCGGCGTACGGTGCCGGGTTCGCCCGGCGCAGCCTCAGGTAGAAGGACGTGTCGTCGTCATGGAACGGCATGTGCAGCTGGTTGGTCAGGCAGATCTCGTAGCTCTCGCCCCGGTTCAGCTGCCGTTGGCACTCCGTGATGTCCGCCAGGTACTGGCTCCGGCCGCGACCGAGGTACTCCTCGGCGTTCGGGGGCGGGGCGGCGGCGGGTTCGCTCGGCGGCCGCTCGGCGGCGGCCGGGTTCAGGCCTATCAGGAGCGCGGACGTCCGTTCCACCCACTCCTGGGCGTCGCGCCGGGTCTGCTCGTCGTGGACGGCCACCAGGTAGGTCAGTCCCTCCTGGTGGTCGACGGCGATGACCCGGTCGGCGAACATCCAGCTGGCGTCCGGCGTTTCTGCGGTGTGGCGGGCCGTGGCCCCGCATTCGGCCTTGAGTTCGTAGCCGAAGTAGCCGACGTAGCCGCCGTTCAGGTCGAACGGCAGGTCAGAGTCGGGTATGCGCCGTTCGCGCAACCGCCGTTCGAGGACGTCGAACACGCTGCCGGGGACGATCTCGACGCCCTTCGCGTCGCGCACTTCCACGGTCCCGCTGCCGGTGCGGTAGGTCAGGACCTCGCTGAGTGGGCCCGATGTGTCACCGAGGAACGAGAACCGGGACAGGCCTTCCTCCACCCGGCTGCTGTCCAGCCAGAAGCAGTAGGGGGTGTCGCCGAAGAGCTTGAGGAAGATGGCCTCGGAATCGGCGGCGGTCGGCACGACCGTGCTGATGATCCCCAGTTCCCCGGCCGCGCCGGGCGTGTCGTCCGCCCGCGCGGTGACGGCGAGGGTGTCGGCGACGGACGGCCGTTGTCCGTGCCGCGTCCGGCGGGTCAGCGGGGTCAGCTGGGCGAAGTTCTGCAGGATCTCGCGCCCGTACTGGGAAGCGATCGACTCGGGGTGGAACTGCACGCCCCACTGCGGCAGTTCGCGGTGCCGCAGCGCCATGAGCACACCGTCGTCCGCCCAGGCGGTGGCGACGAGTTCATCGGGCAGGGGCTCCCGTACGCACAGCGAGTGGTAGCGCACCGCGACGAATTCACTCGGCACTCCGGCGAACAGCGGATCTCCCTCGTGGGAGACCTTGGCGAGGTACCCGTGTCTCGGCTCGGGCGCGGCGACCACCGACGCCCCGGCCAGGTGCGCGATCATCTGATGGCCGAAGCAGACGCCCAGCACGGGGAGCGTGGCGCGGCGCAGCAGGTCGCCGAGGAGGCCGACGTCGCGGGGGTGCTGCGGCCGTCCGGGGCCGGGTGAGACGACGATGTTGTCGAAGTCCTCCAGCCGCAGGCCGGACAGCTTCGGATCGTCGTTGACCATGACGACGGGTTCCTGGCCGTTGATGTCGGCGATCAACTGGTACAGGTTGAAGGTGTACGAGTCATAGTTGTCCACCAGCAAGGTACGCATCACGGACCGTCCAAGATTTTCCTGAGCGCCTGGACGTCATCCGGTTCCAAGGTGATCCCGAAGATCTCCCCGGGAGCGGAAAGCGTCTCGTCCTTGTCGAGCTCCCGGAAGGTCGCCGGCTCCCCGGGACGTATTTCCGTGAGAGTGCTGCCGGCGAGGAGGTGCCTCACGTCGGGCTGTGTGCGCTGGAGGACCATCCGGTGGTTGAACGGCGAGCGCGGATGGGTGAGGCAGAAGTGGTTGAGGAGCTCGAAGTCCGACGGATAGCGCGCGTCGGTGGTGAAGCCGTAGAGCTCCGCCGGGCCCTCGGGGCGCAGAAACCGCAGCACGTATGCACCATTCGGTTCCCGCACCAGGTCAAAGGGCCATTCGCCGTCCAGTCGCGCGTTCTCCGCGAGGCGGATGGGGACATGCGGCCCGTACGCGCCGAAACTCACGTCGAAGAGCCAGCGCTCGTCGTCGAGCTGCACACACAGGGCGACGTGGAGCGCGGGACCGAATTTGTTCCCGGTGCGGATCCGTGTTCTGCCCGCGAACGCCGAGAACGTGAAGCCGATCCGGTCCAGCACGGCAGCCACCAGGACGACCTGTTCCAGGCACCAGCCGCCGCGGCCCTGTCGCACGATCTTCTCCTGGAGGCTGTCCAGGTCCAGCGGCACCGCGGGCCGCCCCAGCACCGCGTCGAGGTTGTCGAAGGCGATCGCGTCGACGTGGGCGGCGTGCAGACCCCGCAGCGTGGAGAGGTCCGGAGCCACGTCGCCCTGGTAGCCCACACGGGTCAGATAGGCGTCCAGGTCGACGCCGCTCCCCTGCCACATCGAATCCGTCACGCGTAGCTCATCCTTCATGTGAACTGCCCGGCGACCACGGCCGCGAGAACGATCCAGCCGAAGTACGTGTTGGAGACGAAGGCGTCCCAGCACGATTTCGGTTCGTCCAGGTCCACACGTACGACCAGATAGGACAGAAAGGCTCCCGCGCCCAGGACGATCAGGTAGAACGCCCACCCGATCGACGCCTGGGAACCGGCCCACAGGACGCCACCGATGCTGAGCACGCCGAAGATCGCCAGCCACGCCTTGGTGGCGTCGCCGAACAGCAGGGCGGAAGACTTGACTCCGATGTTCCGGTCGTACTCCTTGTCCTGATGGGAGTAGATCGCGTCGTGAATCAGGGTCCAGAAGGCCCCGCCGGCGTACAGGCCGTACACCTCAGGCGGGTAGTCGGCGCTCCCGGTCACCGCCGTCCAGCCGATCAGCACGTAGCAGCTCATCACCAGCGCCAGGAACGCCGTGGGCCAGAAGAAGATGCGTTTCATATAGGGGTACGCGACGATCAACGGGTACGAGGCCCCGGCGACCAGGGCCGCCTCCACGTTCGCCACCGCCAGGATCAGCAGTGCGACCACGCCCTGTGCGGCGGCGAAGAGGAGCGCGTTCCCGACGCTGATCGTCCCCGACGCGACGGGACGCGACACGGTACGGGCGACCCGGGCGTCGACCTCCCTGTCGACCACGTCGTTGACCGCGCAGGCCGCGCCGCGCACCAGCACCGCGGCGAGAGCGACAACCACCACCGTCAGCAGGTCCGGCCGTCGCCCGGAGGCGAGGACGACGGCCCACAGCCCTGGCAGCAGATAGAGCACATAGCCCGTGGGCCGGTCCAGCCGCATCAACAGGAGATACGCGCGGGCTGAATCCGGGCTCTTCGTGACCACGCCCGTAGATATCTTGTGCAGCATCAGGATCCAATCACCATGTCACCGGAAGTTGGATCAACCCGCCGATCAGCGTGTTGTGGCGCAGCCCCAGTTCCTCTACGCCGACAACCAGACGCATGGTGGGGAATCGCGTGACGAGTTGGGTGAGCACCACCTGCAGCTGCGTCCGGGCCAGCATCGCGCCGACGCAGGAGTGCGCGCCGCGCCCGAACACGAGGCTGTCCGTGGTGTCGCGAGCGACATCGATCCGGCCGGGGTCGGCGAAGATCGTCTCGTCGTGGTTGGCCGCGATGATGTTCAGCAGCACGAAGTCGCCGGTCCGGATGGTGACTCCGTCGATCTCGAAGTCCGTCAGCGCATAGCGGGGCATGCCGCCGTTGTGCGGGTTCGGCATCGACATCCGCAGGGTTTCCTCGACCGCGCCGGGGATGAGGCCCGGGTCGTCAAGCAACGCCTGCCACTGCTCGGGGTTGGCCAACAGCAGCGACACACAGGTGCCGATCCGGGCCACCGTGGTCTCATAGCCGCCGAACAGCAACAACGCCGTCAGCCCAAGGACCTCGTTGTCAGTGATCCCCTCGGTCGCGCAGATCCTGGAGATCGCGTCATCGGCCGGGTCTTTCCGCTTGTCCGCGACGAGTTGGCGGCAGTAGCCGAACAACTCGCCCAGTCCCTGCTTGGACTTGACCGGGTCCCCGACGTTGGCGGCGTCCTGGGTCCAGCCGCCGAACCGGTCCTTGTCCTCCTGGGGCACGCCCAACCACTCGCACATCACCTGGATCGGCAGCGGCAGCGCCAGCGCCTGGCGCAGGTCCACCGGTGGCTTCTGCGCTGCCAGTTCGTCCAGGAGCCGCCCGGTCAGCCTTTCGACCTGGGGCCGCAGCGCCAGCATCCGCTCGGGTGAGAAGTGCGGCTCCAGCAGCGCACGCAGCCGGGGGTGGTCGGTGGCGAAGTCGCCCAGCAGGCTGGCGAGCAGCGCCGACCCGCTGTCCTGCGACGCGGCCTCCGGATCGGGATGGGAGCGGCCGAGCCGGTCATCGTCGAGCAACTGCGCCACCTGGGCATGACCGGTGACCAGCCACGCCTCGTCGCCCTCGGCCGTACGAACCCGATGGACCGCGCCCTGGGACTGGAGCGTGCGCAGCCCTGGCGCGAGTCGCAGCACATTCGTCTGCTCAAAAGGCAATTGAGCTGGGGTACTCACTGACGGCCTCCGCCGGAATCGAGGTTCAGACCACTTGTCGAGGACGATCACGATCGATGGACGATGCGGTCGAACAAGGCGGTCAGTTCGGTGGACGCGGCCCGTGACAGCTCGGCTTGTCCAAGGTGCTCCAGGGCCGAGTCCAGATGGTTGCGGGACAGCCGCTCGGCCGTGTGCCGGCCGCCGGATTCCTCGACGAGGTCGGCCATCTGCTGAAGGTGCGCCGCCGTGGTGCCGTCGGCGTGCCACAGCCGGCGCAGCCGTTCACTGGCCGGGGTGTCGGCGGACAGGGCCGCCAGCACCGGAAAGCTCGGGTTGCGCCGCAGGATGTCGCTCCGGACGGGCTTGCCGGTGACGGTGGGGTCGCCCCAGATGTCCTCGACGTCGTTGAAGATCTGGAAAGCGAGGCCCAGATGCCTGCCCGCACTGCGCAGGGCGGCCAGGACGTGTTCCGGTGTGCCCGCCCGCAGGGCGGGCGTCACCAGTGCGCACTCCAGCAGCGCGGACGTCTTCTCCTCCACGATGCGGTCGTACTCCGCGATGCCGGTGTCCGGACCCAGCCGGACGGTGAGCTCGCGAGCCTGGCCCGAGAGCACCAGACCGAGGGCCTTGGCGAACGCGCTGGAGATTTCCGCACGGCCGGGGCCGGGGTCGTCGACGACCATCTGCAGCCCGAGAGCCTGCATCGCGTCCCCGGCCAGGATGGCCAGACTGGCGCCGAACACCTTCCACGCGGCTGGGCGGCCGCGGCGCAGCTCGTCCCCGTCGATGATGTCGTCGTGGATCAGGGTCGAGTTGTGCAGCAACTCCATTGCTGCCGCCTGGCACCGCATGTCCTCCGGCCGCAGGCCGACTCCATCGGCCGCCATCATCATGAGGGCGGAGCGGGTCAGTTTGCCCTCCGCACTGCTGGGGTCACCGCGTTCATCGGTGAAACCGAGGTGGTAAGAGCAGATCCGGGCCAGGGTCGGCTCCAATGCGGAAGTCTGCTGCCGCATGACGGGCGACACCGTGGATTGCACCATCCTCGGCGACCGGAAGGCTTGGAGCCCGGTCGACGAGGTGTCGAGTGCGCTCATCGGGATTCTCCTCCGGTCGCGCGCCTTCCCCATTCCTGGTCAGAATCTACGCGCATGGGGTTCGCGAATTGCACCACTGAAAATCACTGTGCTGGATATGTTGCGTAAATATCTTCTCGGCCCTTGCCCCACCTCGCCGTGCGTTCCGTCCGCCATCCTGAACGACCCCTCCCGTCGTGTCAACGACGCAGCGTGAGCATCCTCGACTTTAGTAAAAACCCCAAAGAAGGCGGCCTAAGGACTGGATTAGACTACCCTGCAGATTGGTAGCTGCTGGCCGGACCAGGGCCGTACTTTGACCGGGTCGACTGTGCCGAGATTGCCGAACAACTCTCAGGCCGGGCAGGCCTGCCTTGGCGCGGACAGCCGAGCGATATCACGCAACGTTACCGATCACTGCCAGGAATGATTTACTGAAAGCTGGAGAGGCGAGATGGCTACGTCGGCCGATTCTGGTCAATTGCATAAGGACAGGCCGTTCGACCCGTACGGCGCACATCGCGACGACCCGTATTCATTCCTGGCTGATGTCGGAGACGAGGAGCCGGTGTTCTACGCTCCTTTGCTCGGCGCGTGGTGCGTCACCCGGCGCGAGGACATGGTCGCCGTGCTGCGGGACGACCGGAGCTTCTCGGCGCGTGACCACAACCCGCGTCCCGCGGTCGCGCTGCCCGAGGACGTGAGCCGGATGTTCCGCACCTGGCGCGGCGCCGATGCGGTGGCCGTCGGCTCGCTCGACCCTCCCGAGCACGCCAGGGTCAGGGAAGTGCTCAACGCCGGGTTCACACCGGCCAGGGTCAGGGCGTTCGAGCCCACGATCCGCGCGATCGCCACCGACCTCGCCGAGCGTGTCGCGGCGCAGACGGAGTTCGATTTCATCTCGGCGTTCGCCGTTCCATACGCCCTCGAGGCGATCTGCCGGCGCCTCGGGGTCCCCGAGGAGTACTTCGAGCGCTGCCGTACGTGGTCCGAGCAGCGCATCGAACTCATGATGTCGCAGCGCAACGCCGATCCCGACCGGCTGCGTGAATACGCCCGCGGGCTGATGGACTTCGGAGCGTTCGCCCGTTCACTCGTACAGGAGCGGCTGGCCGCACCGCAGGACGACCTGATCAGCGAGCTGCTGCACGAGGGCAAGGCGGGCCGCACGCTCACCGCCGACGAGGTCTCCGTCCAGGTCCCCACACTGATCTTCGCGGGCCACATGACCTGTGCCGAGGCGCTTGGCACCCTCCTCTACCAGCAGCTTCGGTCGCCCGGCGGCTGGGCCGAGGTCGTCGACGGGACGATCGACACACGGGACCTGGTCGAGGAGGGGTTGCGGTTCGACAGCCCGCTGGCGGGCATGTACCGGACCGCGACCCGTGACGTAGTGGTGGGTGATGTCCACCTGGCCGCGGGCAGCCGGCTGCTGCTGCTGTACGGAGCGGCGGGCCGGGACAGTCGCGCCCACGCGTGTCCGGCCGCGTTCAGCCCGGACAGCCGCTCCGCCACGCACCTCGCGTTCGGGCACGGCATCCACTTCTGCCTCGGAGCCGGATTCGCCCGCGCCGAACTGGAGATCGCGGTGCAGGCCATCGCCGCCAGGATGCCGGGGCTGACTCTGGCGCCCGGACTGCCGCCACATCACCGGCCGGTGTTTCCGCTTCGGGCGTTGACCGAGCTGCGGGTACGGCAGCAGTGAGGACGGCATCCACATCGGCTTCCGGCCCGCGCCAGGACGTGGCGCGGGCCAAGGGCGTGTGCGGCGGCGGTACTTACCGTTGGACGCCGAGCTGAAGACCGCAGGTACCTACCGTTGCTGAAAGACCGCGGTCATGCGCGGACCGCGGTCAGGTAGAGGTAGCCGCTCTCCGGGATGGACCCGAACCTGCGCACGAAGTCGATGAGCGAGTCGGCCTGTTCCTTGCCGACCACATCGGCCAGCTTGTCGCGGACCGTCTCAAAGGCGTCGGCCATGAGCCCGAGGGTACGGATGACGTTGTCGGTGATGTCACGGATCTCCACGTCGACGAAACCGTTGGCGGCCAGCGCCGTCCGGTACTCGTCCACGGTGCCCAAGGAGCTCACCCCGTAGTTCTCGCAGATGTGGTCCAGGACCACCTGTCCCTCAGGGCTGATCGGGTCGCGCTGGATGACGTCGGCGATGGCGAGGCGGCCGCCGGGGCGCAGGACGCGGGCGGTCTCGGAGAGCACCTGGCCGCGATCGGGCATGTGCCACATCGACTCGAACGCCCAGGCCGCGTCGAACGAGGCGTCGGGGAAGGGCATGTCCATCGCGTCCGCGAACTGGAAGGTGGCCCGGTCGGCGAGCCCGGCCTCGGCGGTGTGTTCCGTGGCCTCCGCCGCCTGGATGTGGCTGATGGTGATGCCCACCACATTCGCCTCAGAGGCGCGGACGAGCCGCCGCGCGGGATGGCCGATGCCGCAGCCGATGTCCAGGACCCGCTGGCCGGCCTGTGCGCCGAGACCCGAGATCATCAGGTCGGTCAGGCGGTCGGTGGCCACCTCGACGGAGCTGTCGTCGGCGTCGTTCTCCCAGTAGCCGTAGTGGATATTGGGGCCCCACACGGAGCCGTAGACGCGACCGAACCCGTCGTACACGTTACGGACGTCGTCGCTGTGAGTGGGAGACTGCTCGATCGTCATGAAGAACTCCGTGTCATGGTGAAAGTGGCGGGAAGCCAGCGGCGGTTCAGCCCGGCCGGCGGTGAGCCCGCGAATGTTCGTGTTGGTACGCCACCGCAGGTCCTGCGGGTCGACCGCGAGTTGGTCCATGTCGGCCGATGACGGATCCTCTGCGGCGAGGATCTAGGTCAACCGCCCTGGAATCCGGCAGTCATATCGAAAGGCGGGTGGAAACCCGCTGCGCTGGGCTGGGCAGCCCCAGCCCAGCGCTTGCGTGCTGCTATTCTCCGCTCGTCGTGAGTTCCCTGCTCACTTCTTCAGCTCGAAGCGCAGGAAACCCAGCTTCAGGCCGCCGGCTCCCCATTCAGCGCCAAGCGCCTGGTTCGCCAGCAGAGATATCCTCAGGTTCCTGCGGTCAACTGGCGAAAGGCTGCTGTCAGTGTCCAGTACCGCCTTCGTCCAGGCGGCACTCTCCTCCCAGAACGGCAGGGTCTCTGACGTAGCGTCGACGTCATCGACCAGTTCAAAACCCGCGGCCTGCGCGGCTTCCGCGTAGTCGCGCACCGTGGCCGGTTTGGTGTAGAAGTATTCGGCCCACACATCGGCCCCGTGAGGGCGTGTGATGAATACTTCCTCGACGCACACGCTCCCGCCCGGACGAAGCACGTGGGCCAGCCGCTCGAACCACTGAGGGCGGTTGAAATACCCGCTGCTCTCGATTGCTACGGCCGCGTCGTAGGGGCCGCCGTCCAAGGGGAGCTGCATCGCATCGCTGACCAGCGCTCGGACCTTGCCGTCCACACCGCATTCCCGCGCGAACCCCTCGACTATCGGGGCGTGCTCCTGCGCGTTGGTGACCGCCGTGACGTCGGCGCCGTATTCCTGCGCCCAGAAGAGCGAGCCCCCGCCAAGGCCGCAGCCGACGTCCAGGATCTTCCCCGACAGCCGGTGTTCGGCGCCCCAGATCTTGGCCGCGTACCGCAGCAGCCCCTCCTGATGACTCCGGATGCTGCCGCGAATGGCATCCGGCGTCGCATCGTCAGCATGCGGTGGCGCCACAGAGGACGGGTAGTGGCCTACGTGATAGTGAATCCTGGGGCCAGGCCCGTATTTGCGAACGAGCCTGGCTGTTTTGTCGTCGTAGTACTGGCCAACGATTTTTACCTCATCCTGAGGCTCCAGCGCTGTTTGAGGTGAACTTGAAAGCTCATCCAGATTTGACACGGTCACTCCTCCAGAGCTCGGATGCCGACGACGTTGGCGAATAGCCTGCTGTGGTCGTTACACTGTGCTCGTCATGGCGTTGGCGAGGATGCGTGGTTTAACAAGGATCGCCGGACCGGATTCCATGTCCATCAACCGTGCCAGCACCTCCCACATGCGAGTCTGCGGCACGAGCAGCGCCTCGTTCGAAATGCAGAACCGCCCTCATTGTCCGGAGCATCGAGTCGCCCCGAAATTGAGTGGCAGCTATTGGATTCCATCCTGGGGGACGACCCTGGTCGTGTCAACGACACAGAGTGAGCATCTTCGACTTTAGGAAAAACCCCAAAGAAGGCGGCGTAAGGACTGGATTAGACTACTCTGCGGAATGGTAGCTGCTGGGCTGCACCAACGCCGAACTTCGGGTCCGGCTATTAAGACCGGCACACATGACACGGAACGGGGTGGGAATGGGTGGCGGTAAGCAGGTCCTGCTGGCCGAGCCGCAGAGTTTGTGTGCCGGTGTGCGCCGGGCGATAGCCATCATCGACCTCGCGCTGGAACAGCACGGCGCGCCGATCTACGTCCGCAAGGAGATCGTGCACAACCACCACGTGGTGGGCGAGTTCCAGCGCCGGGGAGTCCGGTTCGTCGACTCCGAGCAGGAGGTGCCGGAGGGCGCGGTGTGCGTCTTCTCCGCGCACGGCGTCTCCCCGCAGGTGCGGCGGAACGCGGACGCACGCGGGCTGGACGTGCTCGACGCGGCCTGCCCCCTGGTGGCCAAGGTGCACCAGGAGGCCCGCAGGTTCGCCCGCGACGGGCGGACGCTGCTGCTGGTCGGGCACGCGGACCACGAGGAGGTCGAGGGCACTTACGGGCACGCCCCCGACCAGACGGTCATCGTCGAGACGGTCGCCGACGCGGAGGCACTGGACCTTCCACCCGACGCCCCGGTCGCCTACCTCACCCAGACCACGCTCTCGGTGGACGAGACCAGGGACATCGTCGCCGTGCTCCAGCGCAGGTTCACCGACCTGCGCGGACCCGCCACCGACGACATCTGGTACGCCAGCCAGAACCGCCAGGACGGCATCCGCCACCTGGCTGGCCGGCGTGTCCACGGTCGGCGTGAGCGCCGGGGGGAGCGCGCCGGAGATCCTTGTCGACCAGTTGCTCGACCGGCTGGCCGAACTGGGTTACGCGGACACGTCGGTGGAACGGCGGACACGTCGGTGGAACGGGTGGCGACCGAGGACATCGTGCTCTCCCCGCCCACGCGGCTGACCGGAGCGGCGGACGTGCCGTGACCGGGCGATACCGGGCGACCCCTGCCACTGACGGCGCCGGACCATGCGGTTCATGCATGAATGCACGGATTACGCTCTCACGAACCATCGGGCATTAATCCACAGTTTCCCGCGAAATGCGCGGAGGCCACGAATCTGCTCGCAGAATCTGGAGGACGAACGCCCTCGAAACCAACGCGACACGATTCGGCGCCTGCAGTTTGTCGGACATGACGCGGACGTGATAGTCGATGGTTTTCGAGCTGAGGTACAACTCTCTCGAAAGCCGCCCGCTGGAAAAGCCAGCCGCAACACCCTCCAGGATCCTGGCCTGGACCGAGCTGAGAACCCAGTCACCGACCGGCTGGGACACTTCGCAGCCGCTCTGATCATTATCCATGGCACGCATCCATTCCACCATAAACGGAGAAATGCAAAGCGAGAAGCACTGGAATAAGATCCTAGGTGAACCCCTAAATTTTGCAGAATTCCGGCCTTGTTTTCAGCAGACCAACCAGCCCGTCCGGTCTCGTTACCGGTCCACTCCTGCCCAGCGGCCCGCAATTTCGGTTATTTCTCACCGCATCTTCCTGAATGGTGCGGTTGCCCCATAAGCCCACATCTGGCGCTTTCCGTAGATGCCGTATCAGCCGCGCTCCCGGCCAGGAAAGGCAAATCTATCCGAGACCGCGGGGGCGGGCCAAAGCCATTCACCGTGTGACTTTTTCTGGGGGATTTCTATACCCCGTGAAGTTCGTCAGGCATATTCCCATCGCGGACCGCCACGGCGATCAGGAGCGCTTCGCGACTGGTTCGAGGATCGCCACGCACTCCACGTGGTGGGTCACCGGGAAGAGGTCGAAGGCGCGGGTGCGGCGTGGGGTGTAGCCCGCCTCGCGGAAGTACGCGAGGTCACGGGCGAGGGCCGCCGGGTCGCAGGCGACGTAGGCGATGCGGCGGGGGCCCAGGGCCGCGAGGCCGGTGACCGTCTCCTTGCCCGCGCCCGCGCGGGGCGGGTCCAGGACGATCAGATCGGCCTCGGTGATCCCGGTGCGGGGCAGCACCTGCTCGACCTTGCCGTGCTCGACGCGGACGCGCTCCAGGTCCTGGAGGTTGTGCCGGGCGTCCTCGACCGCGCGCTTGCTCGACTCGATGCCCAGCACCGCGCCGCGCTCCCCCACCCGCTCGGCGATCGCGCCAGCGAAGAGGCCGACGCCGCAGTACAGATCGAGGGCCATCTCGCCCTTACGGGGCATCAGCCCCTGCATCACGGCCTCGACGAGGATGTCCGCCGCCTTGGAGTGGACCTGCCAGAAGCCGCCCTCGCCGACCCGCCAGGTGCGGCCCGCCGCGCGCTCGCGGACGAAGGGACGGCCGTGGACGCGGTGCACCAGACGGGTCCGCTCCCGGCCGCGGGGCTCGCTGACCCGGAGCACGGAGACCGGCTGGTCGAGCTCCACGATCGGCAGCCGCCCGCCGGGGCGCGGGGTGAGGACCACCTGCCGGTCGGAGGAGCCGGTGGCGGCGATGGCCTCCACGGTCGCGATCTGGGGCCATTCACGCTTCTCGACGCCGAGTTCGGTGACGCCGGGGGCGGCGATCAGACAGTGGTCGACCGGCTCGACCTCGTGCGAGCGGTGGCGGCGCAGCCCGGGGCGGCCCTGCTCGTCCACCGCGTACTGCACCCGGGTGCGCCAGGCCGGGACCTCGCCGCGGGCCACCTTGTCGCCGGGCGCGGGCTCGACCGTGCCGTCCCAGCCCGCCTCTTCGGGGGTGAGCCCGGCCAGCCGGGCCAGCTGCTCGGTGATCACGTCGGCCTTGAGCCTGCGCTGGGCGCCGGGGGCGACGTGCTGCCAGTCGCAGCCGCCGCACTTGCCGGGCCCGGCGAACGGGCACGGCGCCTCGACCCGGTCCTTGGAGGGGTCCAGCACCCGCACCGCGTCGGCGCGCAGGAAGCGCGCGCCCTCCTCGCCCCCGGTCACCCGGGCGACGACCCGCTCGCCGGGCAGGGCGTGCCGGACGAACAGCACCTGGCCCTCGGCGGTCCGGGCGATGCAGTGGCCGCCGTGCGCCACCGGGCCGACCTCGACCTCGTACTCCTCACCGACGAGCGATGCCTTGGGTTCACTGTGCATGGCGGGCTCAGGCTCCAGAGGGGGTGAGGGGGCGCGGTGGGACAACCGCCCAGCAGGTGGGACAACAACCCGCGGGGCGGGACAACAGCCCACCAGTCTACGTCCCGCCGGACCTCACCCCGTCAACGCCCGGACACCGCCTTAGCGGCCCGCCTGCGAGGTGACGCCGGGCTTCTCGCCCTTCTCCGGCTTGGGCGGGATCACCGGGCCGCGCCGCACCGCACCCGGCGCGTTCCACTCGGCCCGCTTCCGGGCCCGCTTCCGGGCCAGCTCGGAGGAGTCCAGCTGCCACGGTACGGAGGTCACCATGACGCCCGGGGTGAACAGCAGCCGCCCCTTGAGCCGCAGCGCGCTCTGGTTGTGCAGCAGATGCTCGTACCAGTGGCCGACCACGTACTCCGGGATGAAGACGGAGACCACATCGCGCGGGCTCTCCCGGCGCAAGCTCTTGACGTAGTCGATGACCGGCCTGGTGATCTCGCGGTAGGGCGAGTCGAGGATCTTGAGCGGCACGTCTATGCCGCGCTCGTGCCACACCTCCTGCAGCGCCTTGGTCTCGGCGGGGTCCACATTGATGCTCAGCGCCTCCAGCCGGTGGGAGCGCATCAGCTTGGCGTAGGCCAGGGCGCGCAGCGTCGGCTTGTGGACCTTGGAGACCAGGACCAGGGAGTGCACCCGGGAGGGGCGCACCTCCTCCTCGTCGAGCTGTTCGGTGGCCGCCGCCAGCTCCTCGGAGACGCCGTCGTAGTGGCGCCTGATGGCCGTCATGGTGACGTAGAAGATGACCATGCCGAGCAGGGCGACCCAGGCGCCGTGGGTGAACTTCGTCAGCAACACCACGACCAGCACCAGGCCGGTGAAGAAGGCCCCGAAGGTGTTGATCGCGCGGGCGCGGACCATACGGCGGCGGGTGGCCGGGTTCCGCTCGGTGGCCAGATGGCGGTTCCAGTGCCGCACCATGCCGGTCTGGCTGAGGGTGAACGAGACGAAGACGCCGACGATGTAGAGCTGGATCAGCCGGGTGGAGTCGGCCCCGTAGAGGTAGACCAGGACCGCGGCCGCGGAGGCCAGCAGCACGATGCCGTTGGAGAAGGCGAGCCGGTCGCCGCGGGTGTGCAGCTGGCGGGGCAGATAGCGGTCCTGGGCCAGGATCGAGCCGAGCAGCGGGAAGCCGTTGTACGCGGTGTTGGCGGCCAGGAACAGCACCAGCGCGGTGGCCCCGGCCAGCACCACGAAGAAGAACGAGCCGTCGCCGAAGACCGCGGCCGCGACCTGCGAGATCACGGGGTTCTGGGTGTAGTCGGCGCCCACCGGGGTGCCGTTCCTCAGCAGGTCGTGCGCGGGGTGCTCGGCCATCTTGACGTCGGTGGCCAGGGCGAGGGTGATGATGCCGATGAACATGGTCACGGCGAGGCCGCCCATCAGCGCCAGCGTCGTGGCCGCGTTACGGCTCTTGGGCTTGCGGAAGGCGGGCACGCCGTTGCTGATCGCCTCGACGCCGGTCAGGGCGGCACAGCCGTCGGAGAACGCGCGCAGCAGCAGGAAGATCAGCGCGAAACCGGCCAGCCCGGTCTGCTCGGCGTGCACCTCGAAGCCCGCGGTGGGGGCCTTCATGTCGTCGCCCAGGACCAGCCCGCGGTAGGCGCCCCAGAGGATCATCACGAAGACGCCGCCGACGAAGACGTAGGTGGGGACCGCGAAGAGCTTGCCCGACTCCCGTACCCCCCGCAGGTTCATGAGCGTCAGCAACAGGATGATCCCGACCGCGCAGAGGGTCTTGTTCTCGACGATGAAGGGGACGGCCGAGCCGAGGTTCTCCACACCGGAGGAGATCGACACCGCCACCGTGAGGACGTAGTCGACCAGCAGGGCGCTGGCGACGGTCAGTCCCGCCTTGGGGCCGAGGTTGGTGGTGGCGACCTCGTAGTCACCGCCTCCGCTGGGGTACGCGTGCACGTTCTGGCGGTACGAGGCGACCACCGTGAACATCAGCACCACGATGGCGATCGTGATCCACGGGCTGTAGTGGTAGGCCGACGCACCCGCCACGGACAGAACGATCATCACCTGCCCCGGCGCGTACGCGACGGAGGACAGGGGGTCGGAGGCGAAGACGGGGAGCGCGATGCGCTTCGGGAGAAGGGTCTCCCCCAGCTTGTCGCTGCGCAGCGCCCGCCCGATCAGAATCCGTTTCGGGAGGTCGGTCAGTTTGGACACGGAGAGGATCGTAAGGGGTAGCCCCGGCCCCCGCCCACCCGCCCGCCCCCGGGAAAGGGGGCGGGCGGGAGCGTGGGCCTGCGGGCGGTCAGGCCAGCCGCGCGGGCACGGTGCGGTGGCCGTTGGGCTGCGCGGGGTGCGCGATCAGTCGGGAGACGACGTCGGCGGCGCAGCGCCCGACGACCAGGATCTTCGCCGCGGCCCGCACCGTGGCCGGGAGGCAGGCCGTCCGGTCAGAGACACGCGCGGAGTCCGTCGAGCACCTCCTGGAGCAGCTGGACCTCGGGCAGTTCGGCCGGCGGGATGGGGGCCCGCGCGCTGATGTGGCCGCTGTCCACGAGGTCGCCGAGCAGGACCTTGGTGACGCTGACGGGCAGCTCCAGATACCCGGCGACCTCGGCCACCGAGAGTGCGCCGCCCAGGCACAGCTCCATGACCCGCCGCTTCTCCGGGCTGAGCCCGGTGAGCGGCCGGTCGGGGTGGGCCATGACCAGGGTCACCAGGTCGAAGGTGTTACGAGTCGGGTAGGCACGGCCGTCGGTCACGACATACGGCCGTACCAATCCTCGTTCGCGCCTACCAGGGCTCATGTGTGGCTACCGATCCCCTGCCGCGGGAGGCCCTGCCTCGGCGGGCTGGTGAGCTCCTTGCCGAGCCGGTCGACGAGCTTCTGCATCCGGTAGCTGACCGCCTCCATGTCCACGGCCTCGGTGGCCGAGACCGCCAGATAGGCACCGGGCCCGGCGGCGATCAGGAAGACGTACCCGCCGACGAACTCGACCAGCGTCTGCTGCCAGGGCGTCTCGTGCGGATCGCAGAACTCGGAGGTGGAGCGGCTGATCGACTGCAGCCCGGAGAGTGCGGCGGCCTGGCGCTCGGCCTCGTCCCGCGCGATGCCCTGGGAGTGTGCCCGGAGCATCCCGTCCGCGGAGAGCAGGATCGCATGCCGCGCCTCCGGCATCTTGACGACCTCGTCGAGCATCCAGCCGAGCTCGTTGTTGAGATGGTCGTTCATGCCTGGCGATTCCCTTCGTCATGGTGAGGGGCGGAGTCCTGGGCGGCGGAACGGCCGGAGCGGGTGCCGCGGGCGAACGCGCCCATCCGCGAGGCGGTTTCCTTCGCCGACCGCGCGCGGAACGCGCCCGTATCGGCGTCGGCGGCGCCGGTCTGCCCGGCGCCCGTGGTCCAGCCGACGGGCGGCAGGGTGGCGGCGGCCTCCCGGCGGCGGCGCTTGGGCAGACCGCCCGCGGTGGTGCCGTACACGCCGGTGTCCTCGCCGCCGGGGGACGGCTGGGGCGCCGGGGCGGACGCCGGTTCCGGGGCGGACGCCGCCTGGGCCGGTGCCGTGGGCTGGGTCCGCTGCGGGTTCGGCGCCTGGTCGGGTGCCTGGGCCTGGTGCGGGATCGGGGCCCGGCGCGGGAGCGGGGATGCCTCCTGGGCCTGGGCGGGGACGGTCGGCGTCTGGGGCGCCCTCCTGGGGGGAGGGGTCCGGCGGGAGGGCAGGGTGCGCAGCGGTTCGGCGCCCTCGGGGTCCTGCCCGGCGGTGCCCGGCCCCTCGTCGGGGCCGAAGTGGGTGAGCAGCTCGGTCGGCAGGAACAGCACGGCGCGCACACCGCCGTACGGGGACCGGGTGTCCACCGAGACGCTGAAGCCGTACCGCCCGGCCAGCAGGCCGACCACGGCGAAGCCGAACTGCGGCGGGTCGCCGAGCCGGGCGACGTCCACGGCGCGCTGGCCGGAGAGCAGACTGGCGGCGCGCTGGACCTCCTGGCCGTCCATGCCCACCCCGGCGTCGTCGATCACGATGCAGGCACCGTTGTGCACCGGCTGGAGGCTGACCTCCACCGAGGTGTTGGGCTGCGAGTGGCGGGCGGCGTTGTCCAGCAGCTCGGCGACGGCCAGCACGGCGGGCTCCACGGCCCGGCTCACCACGGCGACATCGACCAGGGTGTGCACCTGAACCCGCTGGTAGTCGCGGATGCGGGACTTGGCGCCGCGGACCACATCGGTCAGTGAGGAGGCCAGCCGCTGCCGTCCGGGCCAGGAGCCGCAGAGCACGGCGATGGCCTGGGCACGCCGCCCGAACTGGGCGTTGGCGTGGTCGATCTCCAGCAGGTCCCGCAGCACATCGGGGTTGTCGTGCCGCTCCTGCATCTCGGAGATGGAGAGCTGCTGTTCGTTGGCGAGCCCCTGGACGGCGCGCATCGACGCCTTGAGCGCCGCCTTGGCGGAGGCGTCGGCGCGCGTCTGCGCCTTGTCCACCGCCCGGGTGAACTGCTCCATGACGGCGTGCAGGCTCTGCGCGAAGGCCGTACCGGCCAGCTTCTCGTCGCGCAGGCCCGGCAGCGGGCCGGGCTGGCTCAGGGCGTCGGCGACCGAGGGGAGGCGTACGTCGACGAGGTGGCGCACCTCCTCGTCACGGGCGCGCAGGCTGTCCTCGAGGGTGGCGTTACGCCTGCGGACTCCGGCGGTGATCTGCCGCTGGCGGATCAGAAGCACCAGGACGACGAGAAGCGCGGCGGCCAGACACCAGCTCACCGCCTCCGATATGTGATCAGTCATCAGGAACCTCGTGCAGGGGAAACGCGGGCGCGGAAGGAACGTTCAGAGCCCTGATGTCCCGTCCGGAAACGGAATACGGCGATCATCTTAGCCGTGTCGTGACCTAGCGTCCGACACCCGCGACAAAGTTCGAACCAGTGGACACCGCTGGGCTTTTGTCATGTGGTTTCGGTGAAGATCCGGAATTTCAGACGAAGATGAAGGATCGCGGCCTCCGAGGCGCGCCGCGGCCCGGGCCCACCGTAGTGGTCACGGCTGACCGCCGACAGCCTTTTCACTGCGCGTCCGCAACCGGAAATGATCATTACCTCTTTCCTCACAGGGTGTCCGCGATCGCCTGCCGTCCCCTCCTGCCATCCCCGATCACCGATCCCCGATCACCGCGGGAACTTTCGCGCTATGTCGTACGTCACCCCCTTCATTTCCGGACCGTCACGCGCGGACGGGACGGGGGAGCGGGCCGCCGGTGCGGATACGGTGGGGACAGGTGCCGCCGCGGCCGACTCCCGTCGTCCCCGCGCACCGGCATCGGGGTAACGCCCCGCTGTCGCTCCGTAAGTCCTGGAAGGAAGATGTGAGCAGGGTGTTTGCGCAGGTCGGCACGGTCATCAGGAGTGCGGGGTAGGACGCATGCATATCGTGATCATGGGCTGTGGCCGGGTGGGCGCGGCCCTCGCCCAGACCCTGGAGCAGCAGGGGCACACGGTCGCGGTCGTCGACCAGGACCCCACCGCCTTCCGCCGCCTCGGCGCGGGCTTCGGCGGGCGCCGGGTGACCGGCGTCGGCTTCGACCAGGACACCCTGCGCGAGGCGGGCATCGAGGAGGCCGGGGCCTTCGCCGCGGTCAGCAGCGGCGACAACTCCAACATCATCGCGGCCCGGGTGGCCCGCGAGATGTTCGGCGTGGAGAACGTGGCGGCCCGGATCTACGACCCCCGCCGCGCCGAGGTCTATCAGCGCCTCGGCATCCCGACCGTGGCCACCGTGCGCTGGACCGCCGACCAGATGCTGCGGCGGCTGCTGCCGTCCGGCGCGGAGCCGCTGTGGCGGGACCCCAGCGGCGGGGTCCAGCTGGCCGAGGTGCACATCTCCCCCTCGTGGGTGGGCCACAGGGTCAGCACCCTCCAGGAGGAGACCGGTGTGCGGGTCGCGTTCCTCACCCGGCTCGGCGAGGCGATGCTGCCGACCTCCGGGACGGTGCTGCAGGAGGGCGACCTGGTGCATGTGATGATGCGCACCGATGCGATCCAGAAGGTCGAGGCGGCGTTCGAAAAGGGTCCCGAGGGGGCAGGCCGGTGAGCGCCGCACGCACGGCCGCCGGGCCGCAGGCGACCGCGAAGGCCGCACTTCTGCGCCGTGCGGGCGGAGAAGCGAACGAGGAGGCGCCGTGAGGGTTGCCATTGCCGGTGCGGGCGCCGTGGGGCGTTCCATCGCGAGCGAGCTGCTGGAGAACGGGCACGAGGTGCTGCTCATCGACAAGGCGCCGACCGCCATCTCGGTGGAGCGGGTGCCGCAGGCCGAGTGGCTGCTGGCCGACGCGTGCGAGATCACCTCGCTGGACGAGGCCGCGCTGCAGCGCTGCAACGTGGTCATCGCGGCCACCGGTGACGACAAGGTCAACCTGGTCGTCTCGCTGCTCGCCAAGACCGAGTACGGGGTGCCCCGGGTGGTCGCCCGGGTCAACAACCCCAAGAACGAGTGGCTGTTCAACGAGGCGTGGGGCGTCGATGTGGCCGTCTCCACCCCGCGTCTGATGTCGGCGCTGGTCGAGGAGGCGGTGAGCGTCGGCGATCTGGTGCGGCTGCTCCGCTTCAGCCACGGCGACGCCAACCTGGTGGAGCTGACGCTGCCGCCGGAGGCCGCGCTGGTGGGCACCCGGGTCGGCGATGTGGAGTGGCCGGAGGACACCACGCTGGTCACCATCATCCGTGGCACCCGCGTACTGACCCCGAACAAGGACGATGTGCTGGAGGCCGGGGACGAGCTGCTGTTCGTCGCGGCGCAGGCGCGCGAGGAGCAGCTGGAGCAACTGCTGTCCGTCCAGCGCCAGGACGCCGCGGGCTGACGGGGGCTGGGCCCTGGCACGGTGCCCGCCGCCCGGTCTCCCGGGCGGCGGGCACGATCCACACTGATGCCCCGGTGACGGCCCTAGTGCCGGGGCGGCTGCCGGTCGGCGGATTCGGTACGGGCCTCGGAGACGATCTGGCCGGTCCACTCCGAGAGCAGCGGATCGGCGATCTTGTCGGCCTCCGCCTTCGTCCGCTCGCGCTCCCGCTCGGCCTTCTCCTCCGCCTCCAGCTCCGCGATGACGTCGATCGGCGGCGGGGCCTTGGCCAGGAAGATCCAGGTCAGATAGACGCAGAGCAGGAACGGCGGAATCCCCAGCGCGACCTTGACCCAGCCGAGCTGGGTGGCGTCCCCCCACCAGTAGAGCGGGAACAGCACCGCCGACTTGGCCAGCAGGATCAGCCCCCACGCCCAGGTGGACCGGGTGTAGGCGCGGAACCGGCCCGGGTTGCGGGTGCGCCAGGAGAGGTTCTCCTTGAGCATCGGCCCGAGCAGCACCCCGATCAGCGGGAAGCGGAAGATCGCCGAGAGGATGTAGGCGACCGCCAGGCCCAGGGTGTAGAGCATGCCCGGCAGGTAGAAGTTCTTCGCGTCGCCGGACATCATCGCGAAGATCGCGCCGAACGCGACCCCGAAGACCCCGCTGAAGGCGTGCTTCAGCGTCTCCTTGCGCACCAGCCGGGCGAGCCCGAGCAGCACGGTGAGGCCGAGGGCGGCGATCGCGGCGAGGTGGATGTCCCGCTTGATCGTGTACAGCAGCACGAAGACCAGACCGGGGACGGTGGTGTCCACCATGCCCCGCACCCCGCCGAACGCCTCAAGGAGCGCGGTGTCCGCCGCCGCCCTGCTGTCGGCGGCGGTGCGTCGGTGCCCGGTCGGGGGCGTCTTGTCGTCTGGCGTCACCGGCTACTCCTGTCCGAGCGGTCGGAGTTCGTACTTCGGATTGAACAGCACCCGGCGCCCATGGCTCATGGAGATCCGGCCCGAGGCGATCAGCCTGCGCCCCGGCTCTATCCCGAGGATGGAGCGACGGCCCAGCCACACCACGTCCAGCGCGGCGGTGCCGTCGAAGAGCTCCGCCTCCAGTGCGGGAACTCCGGCCCGCGGCCTGAGGGTCACCGTGCGCAGCGTGCCCGTCACCTTGACGATCTGACGGTCACCGCAGTCGCCGATCTTGGTGCAGCCCGCGGCCTCCGCGTCCTGCTGCAACTCGGCGGAGTGCAGTTCCTCCTGGGAGCTCGACAACCGGTCCAGCATCCGCCGGAACCGGCCGGGCGGCTTCCCCGGCCTGTCTCCCCTGTCAGCCCCGTCGGAGGGGTGGCGTACGGAACTCATACGGCCAGCGTACCGGTGCGCCATCGGCGAAACGCAGTCCCCGCGCTCATCGCTCGAACCGGTAGCCCATGCCCGGCTCCGTGACGAAGTGGCGCGGGTGCGAGGGGTCGGCCTCCAGCTTGCGGCGCAGCTGCGCCATGTACACCCGCAGGTAGTTGCTCTCGGTGCCGTAGGAGGGGCCCCAGACCTCCTGCAGCAGCTGCTTCTGGCTGACCAGGCGCCCGGCGTTGCGCACCAGGACCTCCAGCAGATGCCATTCGGTGGGGGTCAGCCGCACGTCGCGGCCGTCGCGATGGGCCTTCTTGGCGGCCAGGTCGACGGTGAACGTGCCGGTCTCCACCACCACCGAGTCCTCCGGCCGCCCGACGGGCTCGGCGCGGCGGACGGCCGCGCGCAGCCGGGCCAGCAGCTCGTCCATGCCGAACGGCTTGGTGACGTAGTCGTCCGCCCCGGCGTCCAGCGCCTCGACCTTCTCGTCCGAGGTCTGGCGGGCGGAGAGCACCAGGATCGGCACCCGGGTCCAGCCCCGGAGCCCCCTGATCACCTCCACCCCGTCCATGTCGGGCAGCCCGAGGTCGAGCACGATCACATCGGGGTGGCGGGCGGCGGCGAGCCGGAGTGCGGTGGCGCCGTCCGAGGCCGCGTCCACCTCGTACTTGCGCGCCTTGAGGTTGATCACGAGGGCGCGCACGATCTGTGGCTCGTCGTCCACCACGAGCACCCGGTTCATCCGGCGGGCCTGCCTTTCCGTTCCGTCGTGCCTGGGGCGGAGCCGACCTGGACCGGGAGGCCGGGGCCGGCCGGAACGCGGTCGCGGGCGGCACGCAGCGTGAGCACCATCGTCATCCCGCCGCCGGGGGTGTCCTCGGCGGTCAGCCGCCCGCCCATGGCCCCGGCGAAGCCGCGGGCGACGGCGAGCCCGAGGCCGACCCCGGCGCCGCGCGGGGCGTCCCCGTACCGCTGGAAGGGCTCGAAGATGCGGTCCTTCTCGCTGTCCGGTACGCCCGGGCCGCCGTCGGCCACCCGCAGCTCCACCCGGTCGCCGAGGGCGCTCGCGGAGACCAGCACGGGGCGGTCCGGCGGGCTGTACTTCACCGCGTTCTCCACGATGTTGGCCACGGCGCGCTCCAGCAGCCCGGGGTCGACCGCGACCATCGGCAGCTCCTCGGGGATGTCGAGGGCGACCTCGGCCTCGGGGACGCCGACGAGCGCCATCGGCACCACCTCGTCCAGGTCGATCTCCCGGATGAGCGGGGTGACGGTGCCGGTCTGCAGCCGGGACATGTCCAGGAGGTTGCCCACCAGGTGGTCCAGCCGGTCGGCGCCGCTCTCGATACCCTCAAGCAGCTCGGCCTCGTCCTCCGCCGACCAGGCCACGTCGTCGGAGCGCAGGGAGCTCACGGCCGCCTTGATGGCCGCGAGCGGGGTGCGCAGATCGTGGCTGACGGCGGCGAGCAGCGCGGTGCGGATGCGGTTCCCCTCGGCCAGCTCACGGGCCTGCCCGGCCTCCTGGGCCAGCCGCTGCCGGTCGAGCACGACGGCGGCCTGGGCGGCGAAGGCGGCGAGCACCCGGCGGTCCTCCGCGGGCAGGACCCGGCCGGAGAGCGCGAGCGCCAGATGGTCGCCGACCGGCATGTCCACCTCCGCGTCCTCGGGCCGTTCGGGCGGCGGGGTCCCATCCTGGCCGCCGACGCTGCCCGCACAGGTCCAGGGGGCGACATCGCTCTCCCGCTCCAGCAGCGCCACGGAGTCCATGGCGAACGTCTCGCGTACCCGCTCCAGCAGCGCCTCCAGGCTGGTCTCACCGCGCAGCACGCTGCCCGCGAGGAAGGACAGTATCTCGGACTCGGCGCGCAGCCGGGCGGCCTGGTGGGTGCGGCGGGCGGCGAGGTCCACCACGGACGCCACACAGACGGCCACCGCCACGAAGATCGCTATGGCGACGATGTTCTCGGGGTCGGCGATGGTCAGGGTGTGGGTGGGCGGGGTGAAGTAGTAGTTGAGCAGCAGCGATCCGACGGCCGCCGAGGCGAGCGCGGGCACCATGCCGCCCAGCAGGGCGGCCAGCACATTGAGGAACAGGAAGAGCAGCACCTCGTTGGCGAAGCCGGGCCCGGCCTCCGAGGCGAGGGTGGCGCCGGTGCCGGTGAGCAGCAGCGTGAGCGCGGTCGGCCCGGCGACCCCGACCGCCCAGCCCGCGATCAGCCGGGAGCGGCCCAGCCGGGCGCCGCGCGCCACCGGCAGCCCGCGGCCCTTGGCCACCTCGTCATGGGTGACGATGTGGACGTCCAGGTCGGGCCCGGAGTCCCGGGCGACGGTGGCGCCCACCCCGGGTCCGAACACGTACTGCCAGGTCTTGCGGCGGCTGGAGCCGAGCACGATCTGGGTCGCGTTGACCCCGCGGGCGAACTCCAGCAGCGCACCGGGGATGTCCTCCCCTATGACGTGGTGGAAGGTGCCCCCGAGGTCTTCGACGAGGGTGCGCTGGACCGCGAGCTCCTTGGGGGAGGCCGAGGTCAGGCCGTCGCTGCGGGCGATGTAGACGGCGAGGAGTTCGCTGCCCGAGCCCTTGGCGGCCATCCGGGCCGCCCGGCGGATCAGCGTCCGCCCCTCCGGGCCGCCGGTCAGCCCGACGACGATGCGCTCGCGCGCCTGCCAGGTGGAGCGGATGGAGTGCTCGTTCCGGTACTGCTGGAGGTATTCGTCCACCCGGTCGGCGGTCCACAGCAGCGCCAGCTCGCGCAGCGCGGTCAGATTCCCGGGCCGGAAGTAGTTCGACAGCGCGGCGTCGACCTTGTCGGGCGCGTAGACGTTGCCGTGCGCCATCCGGCGGCGCAGCGCCTGGGGCGACATGTCGACCAGCTCGATCTGGTCGGCCCGGCGCACCACCTCGTCCGGGACGGTCTCCCGCTGCCGTACCCCCGTGATCGACTCCACGACGTCCCCCAGCGACTCCAGGTGCTGGATGTTGACGGTGGAGACGACGTCGATGCCCGCCCGCAGCAGCTCCTCGACGTCCTGCCAGCGCTTCTCGTTCCGGCAGCCGGGGACGTTGGTGTGGGCGAGCTCGTCGATGAGCGCGACGGCGGGGCGGCGCGCCAGCACCGCGTCCACGTCCATCTCGCCGAAGGCGGACCCCCGGTACTCCACCTCCCGGCGGGGCACGTCCTCGAGCCCGTGCGTCATCACCTGGGTGCGCCGGCGGCCGTGGTGCTCCACGAAGCCGACCACGAGGTCCGTGCCCCGCTCGACCCTGCGGTGCCCCTCGGAGAGCATCGCGCAGGTCTTGCCGACGCCTGGTGCCGCACCGAGGTAGATCCGCAACTTTCCGCGTGCCATGCCCCCATTTTCCCTGTTGGACGGCTTTGCCCCGCTGGACGGCGCCCGAGCGCTCGGCGAGCTCCGGCGGGCGGTACCCGTCGAGCAAACCGCGCCCCCCGGCCGGACCGGCCGTCCCTTGACGCCTCCCTTACGGCCATCGGCGCCCTCTTGACGCGTCTCTGACGCGCGGCGCCCGGACGCCCCGCGGCGCGCGGGGAAGGCCGGTGGGCCGTACTCCGCAGAGAAGAGTACGGTCCACCAGCAGACGCTCACATCCATCGGACCGGGCCTTGCGCCGTCGGCCCGGTCGGACGCGAGCGAGCGGCCCGCCAAGGATCACAAGGGCTCGCGCCCATGAGTACGGCCGGTGCGGCGGGGGTGTTCAAAGGGTTCAGGGAAAACCCCGAGAACCCCGAGAACCCCGCGGGGAGGCTCCGGAACATGCCGAAGGGGCCCGGGGCCCTGCCCCGGGCCCCTTCCGGGCCTTGGCTCTCCGCCATACGGGAGCCGTCGTACACGAGCTGCCGCACGGGAGCTGCCGTGTGCGAGCTCTCGTGCGCGCGGACGGCTCAGCGCACCTCGGAGATCTCCGGGCCGCGCTGGAGCCGGTCGGCGCCGCCCGCGAACCGCGAGCCCTGCGCCTCGTCCTGCTGCACCCCGTCGGGCACCATCTGCGCGTCGTCCGGCAGCTTGAGGACGATCGGGTCGCGCGGGGCCATCGGGCCCTCACCGCGCACCACGACCGTGTCCCGGAAGATCGCTTCCAGGAGGCTGCCGGTCTCGGGCTGCACCGCGCCCTGCCCGGAGATCACACCGCGCAGGAACCAGCGGGGCCCGTCCACGCCGACGAAGCGGACCACCTGCACACCGTTCTTGCCGTCCGGGAGCTGCACCGGCACCTGGGCGCGCAGCTCCCAGCCGAGCGGGCCCTCGACCTCGTCCACGATCCCGCCCTGCTGGGTGATGCCGGTGGCGATCTCGTCGCGCACCTCGCCCCAGATGCCTTCCTTCTTGGGCGCGGCGAACCCCTGGAGCTGCACGGCGCTGTCCCGCAGCACCACGGTCGCGGCGACGATCGCGTCGCCCGCGACCTCCACCCGCAGCTCCATGCCCTCCACGCCGGGCACGAACAGACCACCGAGGTCCACCCGGCCCTCGCCGGGCTCACGCACCTCGGACACGTCCCAGGGGCCCTCGGGGCGCGGGGCCGGGGGCAGGCTCACCCGCCCGGTCTCCGCGGGCGCGGCGGTGTCCTCAGCGCCGCCCGCGTCCTCCGCGTCCTCGGCCAACTCGTCGGAGGTCACGTCGAGCGACTCGACGTCCTCCTTGCTGCGCTTGCGGCGACGTCCGAACACGTCATCGTCCTTCCCGGTCGGAACCGACCGAAGCGTATCCATTCCCACCCGTTGTGCCGTCCACGGCGGCATGGCCGCCGGTGGACCCGAAGCCCCCTTCGGCCCGCGCCGACCCGGGAAGCTCCGCCACCTCCTGGAAGCGCACCTTCTCGACCTGCTGGACGACCAATTGGGCGATCCGGTCGAAGCGCTCGAACCGCACGCTCTCGCGCGGGTCCAGATTGACCACGATCACCTTGATCTCTCCACGGTACCCGGCATCGATGGTCCCCGGGGCATTCACCATGGCGACCCCGCAGCGCGCGGCAAGTCCGGACCGTGGGTGCACGAAGGCGGCATACCCCTCCGGGAGTGCGATAGACACTCCGGTGGGCAGGACCGCGCGCTCCCCGGGGGCCAGTTCGGCGGGCTCGGTGGTGACCAGGTCGGCCCCGGCGTCGCCGGGGTGGGCGTAGCCGGGGACCGGCACCTCGGGGTCCACCCTGCGGAACAGCACGTCTACGGGGAGCGGGCTCATGGGTTCACCTCGAAGGCGCGCGCGACCCTCACCTGGTCCGGATCGGCGAGCGCCGCGTCGATCTCCTCCGTCCGGCCGTTCTCGATGAAGTGGTCGACCCGCACCTCTATGAAGAGGGCCTGCGCCCGCACCGCGACGGGGCCGTCGGGGGCGTCGATCCGGCCCGTGGCCGAGCAGTAGATCTTGCGTCCGTGCACGGCGTCCACCCGCGCCTCCAGGTGGAGCTCGGCGCCGACCGGCACGGGCCGTACGAAGTCCGTCTCCAGCCGCCCGGTCACCGCGATCACCCGCTGGAGCCAGTTGAGCGATCCGAGCGTCTCGTCCAGCGCCGCGGCCAGCACCCCGCCGTGGGCCAGGCCGGGCGCGCCCTGGTGGCCGGTGCGCACGGTGAACTCGGCGGTGACGCTCACGCCCTCGCCAGCCCGTGTGGTCAGCCCCAGGCCCCCCGGCTGGTGGCCGCAGCCGAAACACTGGTCGTAGTGCGCGCCGAGGGTTTCCCCCGGCGCGGGTGCGTCGGGGTGGCGCACGGGCGCCTTGGAGTCCTCCGGCGGCGTCAGCCCTGTCGTTCGTCCACTCACAACGGCTGACCTTACCCGCGCGGAGAGTTCGGGTTGGCGGCCGTGCCAAGCTGATACGCATGCAGCCTTATGAGGAACGTCTCAGCGCACCCCCTTCCTGGTGGCTCATCGCCATCCTGATCGGGGTCTCGGTGGGGCTGATCATGCTGCCGTTCGGCACTCTGCCGATGCTCGGCGGGCTGATCGGCGGGGCGGCACTGGCCTGTGTGGGGGTGAGTTCGTACGGCTCGGCGCGGGTGCGCGTGGTGGCGGACTCGCTGGTGGCCGGAGAGGCGAAGATCCCGGTGTCGGCGCTGGGGACGCCGCAGGTGCTGGACGCCGAGGAGGCGGCCGCCTGGCGGAGCTACAAGGCCGATCCGCAGGCGTTCATGCTGCTGCGCAGCTACATCCCGACCGCGCTGCGGGTGGAGGTCACCGATCCGGAGGACCCAACACCGTATGTGTATGTGTCCACACGGGATCCCAAGGCGCTCGCCGCCGCGCTCACGGCCGTGCGCTCGGCGTGACGGGGGCGCGCGAGGAGTGCGTTCCTCCAGGGCGGGGAGTTCATTCCTCCAGGGCCACGGGGAGGTCCCAGGGGATCTGCTTGGCCCGCAGATCCTTGCGGACCTTGCGCGCGAGCTTCTTGGTGTCGCGCCGGTTCATCGTGGCTCCCACGGCCGCGCCGACCATGAAGGGCGCCAGGGACGGCATGTTCCGGAAGCTGCGTCTGAGGACCTGCTGGCGCAGCTCGCGCTTCATCTGGACGCCGAGAGCCGCGTTGACGGTCGCCGGCTGGGCGACGTCGATGCCGCGCTCCTCGGCCCAGGCGCCGAGGTAGGCGACGGCGCGCTGGCGTGTGGAGCCGGGCGCGCGCACCCCGTAGACCTCGTGCAACTCGGCGATCAACTTGAACTCTATGGAGGCCACGCCGACGATCTCGGCGGCCAGCTCGGTGGGCATGGCGGGCGGAGCAGGCAGCATCGCCGCGGCACCAACGCCCGCACCCACTGTGGCGGTACCGCCCGCGGCGCCGGCCACCAGCTTGTCCGCGAGCTCTTCGGGGCCCAGCCCCGGGAACTGCTTGCGCAGCGTCGCGAGATCGCGGACAGCGATGCGCGGAGCGTTCGCGATGATCCGGTCGGTGACCGCGTAGACCCCCGCTCTCGCGCGCTCACCGCCTCGCCGCACTCCACGGCCGACAGCGGTCGCGAGCGAGGCCATCCGGCCTCGCTCGGTCTCGTTCATGTCGTCGTGTCCCGCCTCCACGCCGACCCCGCGGCTCAGGCCGCGCAGTCGCGGCAGATCGGCTGGCCGTTCTTGGTCTCGGCGGCCAGCTGGCTGCGGTGGTGCACGAGGAAGCAGCTCATGCAGGTGAACTCGTCGGCCTGGCGGGGCAGGACCCGGACGGACAGCTCCTCGTTGGAGAGGTCCGCACCGGGCAGCTCCAGGCCCTCGGCCTGCTCGAACTCATCCACGTCGACGGTGGACGCGGACTTGTCGTTCCGCCGAGCCTTCAGTTCCTCGATGCTGTCCTCGTTGACGTCATCGTCGGTCTTGCGTGGGGTGTCGTAGTCCGTTGCCATGTCGCTCTCCCCCTCTGGGTGTCTGTGGTGTCTCCAGCGCACGTAACGCGTGAGAGGCCGGACTTGTGCCCGACCCGAGGCGGAGATTTTGCCTCACATCAAGGTCTGTTACTCAATCGACACCCAACCGCACCCCTGAAGAGGTGATCGGGTTGGATGGCCATCGGGACCGTACACGGTCCGAATGTCGCACTCACATGCGCCATGACGTGTACTTCCCGTGATCACGGCCCCTGAAAACCCGGATTTTCCCGGCTTTCCGTCAACCGTGACGATCACGCAGAGTATGTGGCCGGAAAATCGCCCATGTGATCGATCACACACCCTACATCGGGTGGGCGGATCCGGAAAATTCCGCCCAAAGCGAACACCTCCCGACGGGTTTCCGGCCGCTCGTTCTCCGGCCTCACACCGGCAGCACCACCCGCATCACCAGGCCACCTCCCTCGCGCGGCTCCGCCGCGATGCGGCCGCCGTGGGCGCGCGCCACCGAGCGCGCGATCGACAGCCCGAGGCCGACGCCCTTGTCACTGCCGGTGCGCTCCGTACGGAGCCTGCGGAAGGGCTCGAAGATGTTGTCCATCTCGTAGCCGGGGACCACCGGGCCGGTGTTCGCGACCACCAGCACGGCCTGGCCCTGCCGGCTCTCGGTTATGACCTCCACCCAGCCGTCCCGGGCCACGTTGTACCGCACCGCGTTCTGGACCAGGTTCAGCGCGATCCGCTCCAGCAGCACCCCGTTGCCCTGGACCACCGCGGCGGCGCGCTGCCCGCGCAGCTCCACGCCCTTCTCCTCGGCCTCCGCCCGCACCTGCTCCAGCGCCTGGGAGGCCACCTCGGCGAGGTCCACCGGCTTGCGGTCGACGATCTCGTTGTCGCTGCGGGCCAGCAACAGCAGGCCCTCCACCAGCTGCTCGCTGCGCTCGTTGGTGGCCAGCAGGGTCTTGCCCAGCTGGGTCAGCTCGGGGGACGCCTGGGGGTCCGAGAGCTGCACCTCCAGCAGGGTGCGGTTGATCGCCAGCGGGGTGCGCAGCTCGTGGGAGGCGTTGGCGACGAACCGCTGCTGGGCGGTGAACGCCCGGTCCAGGCGCTCCAGCATCTCGTCGAAGGTGTCGGCGAGCTCCTTGAGCTCGTCGTCCGGGCCGTCCAGCTCGATCCGGCGGGACAGGTCCGAGCCGGCCACCTGGCGCGCGGTCCGGGTGATCCGGCCGAGCGGCGAGAGCACCCGTCCGGCCATCGCGTAGCCGAAGGCGAAGGCGATCACGGACAGGCCCAGGAGGGCTATCAGGGAGCGGCGCAGCAGCCCGTCGAGGGCCAGCTGGCGCTGCTCCTTCATACAGGTGTTCAGGACCGCGTTGAACTGGTCAGGGCTGCTCTGGCCGATGATCTCGGGGCAGGTGTTGTTGGTCGGCTGGACACTGCCGCCGACCAGCTTGAACGGCAGCTCGTTGCCGACGTGGAGGGCCTGGGCGGCCAGCAGGTAGATGATCGTCAGCAGCACCACCCCGGCGATCAGGAACATCCCGCCGTACAGCAGCGTGAGCCGTATCCGGATCGTGGGGCGCAGCCAGGGGTTGGGGCGCGAGCCGGCCTGCGGGTCCCAGCTGGGCTTGGGCGGCACCGTCGGCGGCAGTGGGGTCGGAGTCGTCGCCATGCCTGATCAGATCCGGTAGCCCGAGCCGGGGACGGTGACGATCACGGCGGGCTCGCCCAGCTTGCGGCGCAGCGTCATCACCGTCACCCGCACCACATTGGTGAACGGGTCGGTGTTCTCGTCCCACGCCTTCTCCAGCAGCTGCTCCGCGGAGACCACGGCGCCCTCGCTGCGCAGGAGCACCTCCAGCACCGCGAACTCCTTCGGCGCCAGCTGGATCTCCTTGCCGTCCCGGAACACCTCGCGGCGGTTGGGGTCCAACTTGATCCCGGCGCGCTCCAGGACGGGCGGCAGGGCCACGGTCGTCCGGCGGCCGAGCGCCCGGACGCGCGCGATCAGTTCGCTGAAGGCGAAGGGCTTGGGCAGGTAGTCGTCCGCGCCGATCTCCAGGCCCTCCACGCGGTCACTGACGTCACCGGAGGCGGTGAGCATCAGCACCCGGGTGGGCATGCCGAGCTCGACGATCTTGCGGCAGACGTCGTCACCGTGCACGAGGGGCAGGTCCCGGTCGAGGACGACGACGTCATAGTCGTTGACGGCGATCCGCTCCAGGGCGGCGGCCCCGTCATACACGACGTCGACGGCCATGGCCTCCCGGCGCAGTCCGGTGGCCACCGCATCGGCGAGCAGCTGCTCGTCCTCGACGACGAGTACGCGCACGTCGTTGGTCCTTCCTTGATTGCCGCAGTGGGCGGGTGAGCTCGCCAAACTCGATGGGTGTTCGGCGCCTCCATCCTGCCTCGAAGTCTCATAAACCGGCGGTAAGAGGGTCGCCGCGGGATCCCGAGTGCGGATCACGGCCAACGGGTGGAGCGGATCACGGACGACGGGTGGAGGGGCCCGCGGCGGCCGGAACACCGAATTCAGATTCTTTCGGGCCCGGAGGTTTCCCCCAAAGGTGGGGTGGGGAGGACGATTGCACACCCGCGATCACGCCCTGTCCCCGGCATATCTGACTGGCATTGCCGTCGGCAGGGGCCACTCAACGTGATCAACCCGCCGTCGGCACACCCCCGTGCCACCGACCCACGACGAGGGGGCGCAACATGGACGCGTTCACCGCAGGCATTCTGCAGCGCATAGAGAACACCAAGTCCGATCTCATTCGCGCCCGTGAGACGGGCGACGACTTTCTTGTGGACGTGGAGCAGTCGGAGCTGGAAGACCTCCGTCGCCTCGCCGCCGAGCACGGCGTCGAGGTAAGTGCCTCGTTTGCTTGATCCCTTGTGGATTCCGGACCCGATCCAGATCCGGATTCCCCGTAACCGTGTGACCGATTCCCATTCACCGCCGGATGGTGACCCAGAAGACATCCGGTAACCACGTCGAAGCGCCCCGGAGTCCTCGTGACTCCGGGGCGCTTCCGTGTGGATGGGCGCTTGCTGGGGATGGGCGGTTCCGTGTGGGTGGCGGGGCCGCGGGCCGCAGGATCAGACCGGGCCGGAGGGATCAGTCGTGCCAGGCGCCCAGGTCGTCCAGGAGCCCCCGCAGCGACTCGAAGAGGCCGGGGGCGGCGGCGATGGTCAGCTCGGTGGAGGCCGGGACGCCCGGCCGCCCTCCGGTGAGCGCGCCCGCCTCGCGCGCTATGAGCGCACCGGCCGCGAAGTCCCAGGGGTTGAGCCCGCGCTCGTAGTAGCCGTTCAGCCGGCCGCAGGCCACGTCGCACAGATCGATGGCGGCCGATCCGCCGCGCCGGATGTCCCGCACCCGCGGAAGCAGCCCGCCCAGCACCCTGGCCTGCCCGATGCGGCGCTCGCGCACATACCCGAAGCCGGTGCCGATCAGCGACTCCTCGAGCGGGGCCGCGGCGCGGCAGTGCACCCGCTCCCCGTTCCGCCAGGCGCCCCCGCCCAGGACCGCGTGGAAGGTCTCACCGCGCACCGGGGCGATCACCACCCCGGCGACCGTCTCGCCGTCCTTCTCGGCGGCGATGCTGACCGCCCACGACGGCAGGCCGTAGAGATAGTTCACGGTGCCGTCGAGCGGGTCGATCACCCAGCGCACCCCGCTGCTGCCCTCGCTGCTCGCGCCCTCTTCCCCCAGCACTCCGTCCTGCGGGCGGCGGCGCGCGAGGAGGTCGGTGATCAGCTTCTCGGCGGCGATGTCCATCTCGGTGACGACGTCGATCGGGCTGGATTTGGTGGCCGCCACCCCGAGGTCGGCCGGACGGCCGTCGCGCAGCAGGTCCCCCGCGGCGCGCGCGGCCTCCAGCGCCGTCTCGAGGAGTTCGGTCATCAGCGGGTCGGTCATCGTGCTCCTTAGCGGATTGCCCGGAGGGGCGAGCGGCGGTGGCGGGCCGGGACGGCGGGCGCGGTCGGTCGGAGCCCGGGGTACGGGGGCGGGCGCGGTCAGTCCACCTCCGCCCCCGCGGCGGCGGGGCGCGGCGACCGGGCCGGGCAGCAGCCCACCGGGCACACGTCATGGCTCGGGCCGAGGGCGCCCAGGGCGCAGCGCTCCGGGGCGGCCGCCGCCCGGCCCTCGGCGAACCGCTCGGTGGCCGCGCGCTCCAGCACCAGATCGCGCACGCACGCGGCGAACCGCGGATCGGCGCCGACCGTCGAGGCGCGGGAGACCGGCAGCCCCATATCGGCGGCCTTGGCGGTGGCCTCGGTGTCGAGGTCGTACTTGACCTCCATATGGTCCGAGACAAAGCCGATCGGGACCATGACGACGGCGGGCGCCCCCTCGCCGTGCAGCTCCTCGAGGTGATCGCAGATGTCCGGCTCCAGCCAGGGGATGTGCGGGGCGCCACTGCGCGACTGGTAGACCAGCCGCCAGGGGCGCTCGACGCCGGTCTCCTCGCGCACCGCGTCCGCGATCAGCCGGGCGACATCGAGGTGCTGGGCGACGTACGCACCGCCCTCCCCGCCCCCGGTGTGCGCCTCCACCGGGCCCGAAGTGTCGGCGGCGGCGGTGGGGATGGAGTGGGTGGTGAACGCGAGGTGGGCCCCGGCGCGCCGGTCCTCGGGCAGCTCCGCGAGGGCGGCCAGCGTGCTGTCCACCATGGGCCCCACGAAGCCGGGGTGGTTGAAGTAGTGCCGCAGCTTGTCCACGCGCGGCAGCGGCAGGCCCTCGCCCTCCAGGGCGGCCAGGGCGTCCGCCAGGTTCTCGCGGTACTGCCGGCAGCCCGAGTACGAGGCGTAGGCGCTGGTGGCCAGCACCAGGACGCGGCGGTGGCCCTCGGCGGCCATCTCGCGCAGAGTGTCGGTCAGATACGGCGCCCAGTTGCGATTGCCCCAGTAGACCGGCAGGTCCAGGCCGTGCTCGGCGAAGTCCTTGCGCAGCGCGTGCAGCAGCTCGCGGTTCTGCGCGTTGATCGGACTGACGCCGCCGAACAGAAAGTAGTGCTGCCCGACCTCCTTGAGCCGCTCCCGGGGGATGCCCCTCCCCCGCGTGACGTTCTCCAGGAACGGCACGACGTCATCGGGGCCCTCCGGACCGCCGAAGGAGAGCAGCAGCAGTGCGTCATAGGGGTCGGGGGCGGGCTGTACTGGCTGATCCGGCATGCTCCCGATCCTCCCACCCGCCGCTGACGGGCGGGAAACGGCCCTGGCTGGCGGGCGGGAGCTGACGGCCGTAAAACGGTCCTCCCTAGCGGGCGGGAAACGGCCCTGCGCGAACCGGGCGCGGGCCCGTAATCTGTATCAGCGCTCGACGATCCTTACCCTGCATCCTGCTCACGGCGGAGTCTGCCTTGCCCAGTGCCAGCCCCTACCGCGCGATCTTCGCCGCCCCCGGCGCCAAGGAGTTCTCCGCGGCCGGGTTCCTCGGACGGATGCCGCTGTCCATGGCGGGCATCGGCGTGGTCACCATGGTCTCCGAGCTCACCGACCGGTACGGGCTCGCGGGCGCCCTGTCGGCCACACTGGCGCTCTCCGCCGCCGTCATCGGCCCGCAGATCTCCCGGCTGGTGGACCGGCACGGCCAGCGCCGGGTGCTGCGTCCCGCGACCCTTATGGCGCTCATGGCCGTCTGCGGGCTGCTGCTGAGCGCGCACCGGGGCTGGCCGGACTGGACGCTGTTCGTCTTCGCCGCCGCGTCCGGCTGTGTGCCCAGTGTGGGCTCCATGGTGCGGGCACGCTGGGCGGCGATCTACGGGGACTCCCCGCGCGAGCTGCACGCCGCGTACGCGTGGGAGTCCATCGTCGACGAGATCTGCTTCATCGTCGGGCCGGTCATCTCGATCGGGCTGTCCACCTCCTGGTTCCCCGAGGCGGGCCCGCTGCTGGCCGCCTGCTTCCTGGCGGCCGGGGTCTTCTCGCTGACCGCGCAGCGGGCCACCGAGCCCGTACCGCATCCGCGCGGGCACCACACCGGCGGTTCCGCGCTGCGCTCGCGCGGGCTCCAGGTGCTGGTGGCCACCTTCATGGCGACCGGCGCGATCTTCGGGGCGATCGACGTGGTGACGGTGGCCTTCGCCGAGGACGAGGGCCACAAGGGCGCGGCCAGTCTGGTCCTGGCGGTGTACGCGACGGGCTCCTGCCTCGCGGGCGCGGTCTTCGGGGTGCTGCGGCTGAGCGGTCCGGTGTCCCGTCGTTGGTTGTGGGGAATTTGTGCGATCGCCGTGAGTATGATCCCGCTCCAACTGGTCGGGAACCTGCCGTTCCTGGCCGTGGCGCTCTTCGTCGCTGGCCTGGCCATCGCACCCACGATGGTCACCACCATGGCCCTCGTCGAACGGCACGTACCACGCGCGCACCTGACCGAGGGGATGACCTGGGTGAGCACCGGGCTCGCGGTCGGGGTGGCGCTCGGCTCGTCGGCCGCCGGATGGGTGGTGGACGCGGCCGGCGCCCGGGCGGGGTACGCGGTGCCGGCCGTGGCCGGGGCGCTCGCGGCCGCGGTGGCGTTCCTCGGGTACCGCCGGCTCCGGCCGGCGCCACAGCGGGAGGGGTCGGGTGCGGATGGCCGTCAGGACCGTGAAGACCGTACGGAGCAGCGTGTGGCGTAACTGGGCGGGGAACGTGATGGCCCGCCCGGCGCGGATCGTCACCCCGTCGTCCACGCAGGAGCTGGCCGAGGTGGTGCGCAGGGCGACGGAGGAGGGGCTGAAGGTGAAGGCGGTGGGCACCGGGCACTCCTTCACCACCGCGGCCGCCACCGACGGGCTGCTGATACGCCCCGACCGGATGGTGGGGGTGCGCGGTCTTGACCGCGAGGCGGGGACCGTGACCGTCGCGGCCGGGACCTCGCTCAGACAGCTCAACGAATCGCTGTCGGCCCATGGTCTCTCGCTGGTCAACATGGGCGACATCATGGAGCAGACGGTGGCCGGGGCGACCTCCACCGGCACCCATGGCACCGGACGGGACAGCGCCTCGATAGCCGCCCAGATCAAGGGTCTGGAGCTGGTGACGGCGGACGGTTCGGTGCTGCGCTGCTCGGCGGAGGAGCACCCGGAGATCTTCGCGGCGGCCCGGATCGGGCTCGGCGCGCTCGGCGTGGTCAGCGAGATCACCTTCGGGGTGGAACCGGAGTTCCTGCTCTCGGCGCGCGAGGAGCCCATGCCCTTCGACCGTGTGATGGCCGAGTTCGAACAGCTCGTGGCCGAGAACGAGCACTTCGAGTTCTACTGGTTTCCGCACACCGGCAACTGCAACACCAAGCGCAATAACCGCAGCACCGGCCCCGCAGCACCGGTGGGCCGGGTCAGCGGCTGGGTGGACGACGAGCTGCTGTCCAACGGCATCTTCCAGGTGGCCTGTTCGGTGGGGAGGGCGGTCCCCGCCACCATTCCCGGAATCGCCAAGATCTCCAGCCGCGCCCTGTCCGCCCGGACCTACACGGACATCCCTTACAAGGTCTTCACCTCGCCGCGCCGGGTGCGGTTCCTGGAGATGGAGTACGCCGTGCCGCGCGAGGCCGCCGTCACCGTGCTGCGCGAGCTCAAGGCGACCGTCGAGCGGTCCGGACTGCGGGTCAGCTTCCCGGTGGAGGTGCGCACCGCGCCCGCCGACGACATCCCGCTGTCCACCGCCTCCGGGCGCGAGACCGCGTACATCGCCGTCCATCTGTACCGGGGCACCCCGCACCGGGCGTACTTCACGGCGGCCGAGCAGATCATGACCGCGCACGGCGGCCGTCCGCACTGGGGAAAGCTGCACAGCCGCGACGCCGCCTATCTGGCCGGGGTCTACCCCCGGTTCGGCGAGTTCGCGGCGGTGCGCGACCGGCTGGACCCGGACCGGCTGTTCACCAACGACTATCTGCGGCGGGTGCTCGGCGACTAGCCGTATCGATCAACCGGCGCGTCACGGCGCGCCGGTGGCGCCGGGGGTGGGTGCGGCGTCGCCGGAATCGTCCGCTCCGCCCTCCGTGGCGCCGCCGGACGGGGTACGGGAGGGGCCCGGGGTGGCGGGCGCGGAGGTGCCGGGCGCGGTGGTGCCGCCGGTGCCGCCGTCCTGGCCGGAGCCGGCGTCAGAGCCGTCACCGGAATCCTTGCCGGAGTTGTTTCCGGAGCCGGATGAACCGGACGCGTCGGGCGTCGGCGTGGTCGAGGCGTCGGCCGCGCCGCCCCCGCGGGAGGTGCCCGGGGACGGCGTCTCATCGCCGCCCCGGGAGGAGCCGGGGCCATGCGACGGGCCGGACGGATCCGGGCGCGGGGGGCCGGGGGTGGACGTCGAGCCCGAGGAGCCGCGCACGCTGTCGCTGACGGTGGTTCCGGTCCGGTTCTCCCCCCATACGTTGGACACCGGGCCGCCGGAGAGCATCTCGATCCCCGTGATCACGCTCATGGCGACGATGAAGACGGCGGCCGCCCCGACCGCATGCCGCCGTCGGACGCGCGGCCTGGCGCCGTGCGTGGTCGGCTCGCCGTACTCACCGCGCTCGCCGTGCTCACCGGGGGCCGGGGGCGGCGTCGGGCTCGGGCTCAGGTTCGGGTCCGGCGGGGACTCGCCCGGCCCGGCCCACTCAACCGGACCGGCGGGACCGCCGTACCGGCGGCGCCCGGTCGGCCGCGTCGTCTGGACCCGCACCTCCTTGATCTGCTCACCGGTGCGCCGGAACAGATGCTGGAAGACGGTGCCGCCCGCGGTCGCCACCACGCTCACCACCCCGGCGCCCAGGATCGTCCCGTAGACGCCCAGTTTGGACGCCAGCACCGCGGCGGCGACGGCCGCCAGCGCGCTGCCCGCCACATGGGCCACGCTCAGGTCGATCCGTCCGCTCTTGCGCTGTCCGTCGCTCTCGGCCTTGCCGTGCATCTCCCGCCTCGCTTGGACATTCGTTCCACCCTGCAGGGAGAAGTGACCGATAAACGAAGCAGATCGTTCCGATTCTGTCGTTTCTGTGAAACTTGCCACCCAAATTGGGCCTCGCTTCGAAGGATTCAGGCTGCCATCCCCCTCCTGGCCATGAACTCGGCTGGCGTGCCGCTCCACCCGAGCGGCCCGAATGGAGTACTGTGGCGAGCCTTGGCCCCGCTTTCCCGTCCGGCCGCCCGGACCCAACGGGAGGGGTCAGAGGGCGGCAACCAACCGGCCCGGGCAACTCGGCAAAGTTGTGGCAGGCTGCACCCGGGCAGGCCACACTCGTCTAGCGGGAGAGCAGCGACGCAACCGTGACGTCGGCAGGCACCACCCGGGAGGTCCCCATGCCCGAACTGCGTGTCGTGGCCGTCAGCAACGACGGCACACGGCTGGTGCTCAAGGCTGCGGACAGCACGGAGTACACACTTCCCATCGACGAGCGACTGCGCGCCGCGGTGCGCAATGACCGCGCTCGGCTCGGCCAGATCGAGATCGAGGTCGAGAGCCATCTCCGGCCCCGTGACATCCAGGCCCGTATACGTGCGGGGGCCACCGCCGAAGAGGTCGCGCAGATGGCGGGCATCCCCGTCGACCGCGTGCGGCGCTTCGAGGGCCCGGTGCTGGCCGAGCGCGCCTTCATGGCCGAGCGCGCCCGTAAGACTCCCGTGCGCCGCCCCGGCGAGAACACCGGACCGCAGCTCGGCGAGGCCGTAGCGGAGCGGCTGTTGCTGCGCGGCGCCGAGAAGGACACCACCCAGTGGGACTCCTGGCGGCGCGATGACGGCACCTGGGAGGTGCTGCTGGTCTACCGGGTCGCCGGTGAGCCGCACTCGGCGAGCTGGACCTACGACCCGCCCCGGCGGCTGGTCCAGGCGGTGGACGACGAGGCGCGGGCGCTGATCGGCGAGGCCGACGACACACCCGAGCCCAGCTTCCCGTTCGTGCCGCGGATCGCCCGGCTGCCGCGTGACCGGGATCGCGACCGGGACCGGACGTCGCCCGAGCGCCTTGGCGACGACGACGCCCCGGCGCCCGCGTCCGCCTCGCTGGACGACGGCCTCGGTGAGCGGGACTCGCTCACCAGCCTGCTGGAGGCCGTGCCCAACTTCCGGGGCGACATGGTCGTGCCCGAGGCGCCGGTCGCGTCGGCCGCCCCGCCGCAGGACGAGCCCACCGAGGAGCCGGAGGCCGTCGAGCCGCCCGCCTCCGCGGCGAGCGCGGGTTCGGCGTACGCGGACGTGCTGATGCCGCGCTCGGTGGCGGGCCACCGGGACCGGCTGACCGGTACGACGGACCGCCAGGCGGAGGCGGACGGCGTCCGCCCGGGCCGCCGGGCCGCGGTGCCGAGTTGGGACGAGATCGTCTTCGGCACCCGCCGCAAGAAGCAGGAGTAGCGGCCACCGCCGCGCCGAGGGGCCCTGCCACCGCACTCCGGTGGCAGGGCCCCTCGGTGTGGTCAGCCCCGCTCGGGGCCCGTGGCCACCGGGCGGGCGCCGTCCGAGGACCATTCGCTCCAGGAGCCGACGTACAGGGCCGCCGGGACGCCCGCGACCGCGAGGGCCAGCACCTGGTGCGCGGCCGAGACCCCGGAGCCGCAGTACACCCCGACCTCCGCGTCCCCGGTGGCGCCCAGGTCCGCGAACCGCTCGGCCAGCCGCTCGGCGGACAGGAAGTGGCCGTCGTCCGTGACGTTCTCCGCGGTGGGGGCGGAGACCGCGCCCGGGATGTGGCCGCCGACGGGGTCGATGGGCTCGACCTCCCCCCGGTAGCGCTCGCCCGCCCGCGCGTCCAGCAGCACCCCGCGCCGCGCGAGCGCCGCCGCGTCATCCGCCTCCAGCAGCGGCAGGGCCCCCGGGCGGGGGACGAAGTCGCCCTCGGCCTCCTCCGGCACCCCGGTGGTCAGCGAGCCGCCGACCGCCGTCCAGGCGGGCAGGCCCCCGTCGAGCACTCGGACGGACGGATGCCCCGCCCAGCGCAGCAGCCACCACGCGCGCGCCGCGGCCCACCCCTGTCCGCCGTCGTACACCACCACGCGCCGGTCCTGGCTCACCCCGGCTCGGCGCATCGCGGCCGCGAACGCGGAAAGATCGGGCAGGGGGTGGCGGCCGGACTTTCCGGGCGGGCCCGCGAGCTCGGTGTCGAGATCGACGTAGACGGCACCGGGGAGATGCCCCGCCTCGTATGCGGGGCGGCCGGGAGGCCCGCCGAGTTGCCAACGCACATCGAGCAGGACCGGAGGATTCTCCTCCGACAGCTCGCTCATGAGATCGGATGCGGCGATGATGGCATGCATGGGAATCATCCTTGCGTAGGTATCTCTGCGTCGATTGGACCACCCGGTCACCCGGTGTACGTCTGGGTGACACCAGAGCGCAATGAAGCCGAAACGGATGTGGGGCAATAATTCGGGCATTCTGCTGCGAGGCACGGCGAATTGCGGCGCCGCCAGGGCGCCATGTGCGACAGGTGGTGCAAACATCTGTCGGACCCCCCGCATCAGCACCTCCGCACGACCGCCCCGCGCCGCCGACCGGCCCGGGGCCGTACGTCCACCCCGATGGTCCGAGGAGAGAATGACGTATGACCGAGGCAGCGACTCGGCGCACACCGGGCACGCCCTGCTGGACGAGCCTGATGGTGCACAGCCTTGCCGCGACACAGGACTTCTACCACTCCCTGTTCGGCTGGGAGTTCAGCCCGGGCCCCCAGCAGCTCGGCGCGTACGTCCGCGCGGTCCAGGACGGCCGACCGGTCGCCGGGTTGAGCGAGCTGCCTCCGGAACGCCATCTGCCCGTGGCCTGGATGACCTATCTGGCCTCCGACGACGCCGATGAGACCGCCGAGATGATCCGCGCGTGCGGCGGCACCGTGGCGGTGGGCCCGCTGGACGCCGACGAGGCGGGCCGGATGCTGATCGCCGCCGACCCCGAGGGCGCGGTGTTCGGGGTGTGGCAGGAGTGCACCCACGCGACGGCGGAGCCCGGGGCGCCGGGCACCCCGGTCTGGCATGAGCTGCTGACCCGTGAGGGCACCGGGGTGCTGAAGTTCTACCGGATGGTCTTCGGCTACCAGGCGGAGGCGGCGGCCCCGGAGGAGCCGGGCTGCCGCACGCTGCACCTGGACGGCCGGCCGGTCTGCGCGATCCAGAGCGTGGGCGACGCCCTGCCGCGCGGCCGGGGCCCGTACTGGATGACCCATTTCGCGGTGGACGACGTGGACGAGACGGTGCGCCAAGTGACCGCGCTGGGCGGTCAGGTGGTACGGCCTCCGTCGCAGGGGCCGAGCGGCCATCGGGCCACGGTGCGGGATCCGGAGGGGGCCGCCTTCACCGTCGTACGGCGCACCTGAGGTGGAGCCGGGGCCGGGGTGCCAGCAAGCTGGACGCCCCGGCCTGAGAACCGGGGGCCGGGGCCGGTGCGCGGCAGGCGCCGTCAGTCGACGGGCAGCACATCCGGCGACAGCGCGGCGGCGCGCGCCCGGGCGGCCGTCATCCGGCGCCGGTGGTGGCGTCGGCACAGCACCTCGTAACCGACCTCGTTCCCCAGCCGGTTGACGTCGCCCACGACCACCTGGGCGCCCTCGACGACCATCTGGCCGCCGACGGTGCGGGCGTTGTGGGTCGCCCGGGCGCCGCACCAGCACAACGCCTCCACCTGCAGCACCTCCACCCGGTCGGCGAGCTCCACCAGGCGCTGGGAGCCGGGGAAGAGCTTGCTGCGGAAGTCGGTGGTGATGCCGAAGGCGAAGACGTCCACCTCAAGGTCGTCCACCACCCGGGCGAGTTGGTCGACCTGCGGCGGGGTCAGGAACTGCGCCTCGTCCGCGATGACGTAGTCGACCCGGCCCCCGGCGGTCAGCGCCTGGACCACATGGGTGTAGAAGTCGAGGTCGTCGGCGACCTCGATCGCCTCGGTGGCCAGCCCGAGCCGTGAGGAGAGCTTGCCCTCGCCCTCCCGGTCGTCCCGGGTGTAGATCATCCCCTGGAGCCCGCGCGCCGAGCGGTTGTGCTGGATCTGCAGAGCGAGGGTGCTCTTTCCGCAGTCCATCGTTCCGGAGAAGAACACCAGCTCGGGCATGAGGAGGCGGGGCCTTTCGTCGGGCGGGGGTCAGTCGGGACGAGCGTGAAGCGGCGCCGGGTGTGAACGGGGGCGCTCAGGAGCGTACTTCGAGGAGCGGCACCAGCTGCTCCAGGGGGGTCATCGAACCGTGCAGCCCGACCATGGCGGACTCCTTCGGCTCGGTGTGCGAGGCGACGATCGCGACGTCGTCGCGCGCGGCGGCCACGATGTCGCCGATCCGCCGGTACACCCGGTCGTCGACGCCCTTACCGCCGCCATCGGCACCGCCGGGCCCGCCGAACCAGCCCGCCTCGATGGCCTCGTCCCGACCGGCCACCCACATCCGCTCCCCCAGCACCTCGCGCCAGACGGCCAGCACATCGCCCGCGGCGCCGGGGACGGCGTACACATGGCGGGCGCGGCCCTCTCCGCCGAGCAGCGAGACGCCCGCGCGCAGCTCCCAGTCCTCGTCGAAGTCGATGCGCGACTCCGGGTCGAAGGGGATGTCGATCATGCCGTGGTCGGCGGTGACATAGAGCGCCGAGCGGGGCGGAAGGCTCTCGGCGAGCCGCTGGGCGAGCCCGTCGACATAGCGGAGCTGATCGCGCCACTCGGGCGAGTCCACACCGAAGCGGTGCCCCTTGCCGTCCACCTCGCTGTAGTACGTGTAGACGAGCGAGCGGCCCGCGGCGCCCAGCTGCTCGGCAGCGAGGTCCATCCGCTCCTCGCCGGTGAGCCGCCCGTGGAAGGTGCCGCCGCTGAGCGCGACCTTGGTGAGCGGGGTCTCGGCGAAGGTCGGCGCGGAGACCTGGCAGGTGTGCACCCCCGCGGCGTCCGCGAGCTGGAAGACGGTCGGATACGGCTGCCAGGTGTGCGGCTCCGTCCAGGGCTGCCAGCGCAGCTGGTTCATCAGCTGGCCGCTGTCCGGGTCGAGCACCGTGTAGCCGGGCAGGCCGTGGGCGCCGGGGGGCAGTCCGGTGCCGACCGAGGCGAGCGAGGTCGCGGTGGTGGACGGGAAGCCCGCGGTGAGCGGCTTCCCCGAACCGTTCAGCGAGCTGGACAGCAGCGAGGTCAGAAAGGGCGCCTCGCCGGGATGGGCGCGCAGCAGCTCCCAGCCGAGGCCGTCCACCAGGAAGACGCAGACGCGATCGGCGGGGGCGAGCACCAGATCGGAGGAGAGCCCCGGGACCTCCTGGCCCGCGGCCACGGCGGGCAGCAGATCGGCGAGCGAGCCGGTGCCGTACCGCGGCAGGGGGGCGGAGCGCGGGTCGAGCGGGGCGGGCTCGGGCCAGAGGGAGTCGGTGGAGGGCAGCGGGCCGGTGGTGGGGCCGGACATCAGCGGCCGGCGTCCGGGGCGGCCGCGGTGGCCTCGGAGAGCGCCTGGGCGAAGGCGAGGGTCTGACGGACGGTGTCGGGGCCGTCCCCGGCCTCGCTGACGCGCAGGCTGAGGTCGTCGGCGGTGGAGGAGCCCGTGTAGCCGTGGTCGGCCTCGCAGTTGGGGTCGCCGCAGGCGGCGGGCTCCAGGTCGAGGCGGCTGACGGCGCCCCAGCCGATGGTCAGCACGACCTCGCGGGGCAGCGTGCCCGGGGTGTACGACTCGGGGTTGGCGACGACGCGGCTGAGCACGACCGAGGCGATCCGCTGGACCTTCACGGACTCGGTGGAGGTGGTGGCGTACGGCGACGGGGAGGTGCCGTCCGCGGCCTGCTCGTCGGTGTGGCTGACGATGAAGCGATTGTCCGTGAGGACCAGCACCGTCACATGGCGGCGGACCTCGTTGGCGTCGAAGGTGGTCTCCTGGTGGACCAGGTACGACACGATGGGCTCGCCGCCCACGGCGGCCTCCACCGCCTCGGCCACGAGTGCCGGGTAATAGCCGCTGCGCTCGATCGCCGCGCGCAGCCCCTGGGTCGTCGTACCGGTCTTCGCCATGTGCACCATCCTACGGGGCGACGCCGACGCGGGCGCCCGTGCCCGTCGAGGCCCGGACGACACCGGCGAGCTTCGGGCGCCCGCACACCGAGCTTCGGACGGCTCAGCGGGCGGCTCAGTAGGCGGGCATGTGGCGGGGGCCGAGGTCGGTGCGCGGGGGCGGCGGGGCGAGCCGCGCCGAGGCGCCCAGCACGGACAGGCCGTGCTGGGCGACGACGACGGGCTCGAGGTCGACGGCGACCATCTCGGGGTGGTCGTCCACCAGGCGGGACACCCTCAGCAGCAGCTCCTCGAGGGCCGCGGTGTCCACCGGCTTGGAGCCGCGCCAGCCGAACAGCAGCGGCGCGGTCCTGATGGACCGGATCAGCTCGGCGGCGTCCCGGCCGGTGACGGGGACGAGACCGTGGGCGGTGTCGCCGAGCAGTTCGGACGGGGCACCGGCGAGCCCGAAGGAGAGCACGGCCCCGGCGGCGGGGTCGATGGCGGCCCGTACGACGGTGTCCACGCCGCGCGGCGCCATCCGCTGGACGACCAGCCCCAGCTCCTCGGGGCGGCCCAGGTAGTCGGTCAATTCGGCGTAGGCCCGGCGCAGTTCGGTCTCGCTGCCCAGCTCCAGCCGCACCCCGCCCAGGTCGGCGCGGTGGCGCAGTTGGGCGGCGGTGGGCTTGAGCGCGACCGGGAAGCCGAGCCGCTGGGCTGCCCTTACGGCGGTGTCGGGGTCGGGCGCGGGAAGGGCGGGCAGCACGCTGACGCCGTAGCGGGCCAGGAGGCGCTGGGTGTCGGCGGCGGACAGCTCGATGCCGGGGCCGGGGCCGTCGAAGACCCCACCGCTCATGGCTTCGCCGGTCGCGGCGGCCGCGTCACGGCCGGTCCCACCGCGCGGACCCCCGTTCCCTCCGCCCTCGCCGCCCGGGCCGTCGGCAGGGGCGAGCAGCACCTGGATGTCGGCGGCGGCGCCCGCCTCGTCGATGTCGTCGTACTCCGGGACCCGCCCGGGCTCCGCGGCCTCCTCCCGCCAGCGCGCGTACCGTACGGCCTCGGCGAGCGCGCGCACGGCCCGCTCGGCGGCGGGGTACGCGGGGATCCGGCGGGTGCCCGGGGCGGGCTCGCCGCCGGTACCGGCCAGGGCCTCCGCGAGCTCCTGGATCTCCAGGTGGACCACCGCCACCGGTTTGGCCGGACCGGGCCCTGGAGCCTGCGCCGCCTCCCTCACGGCCGCGGCGAGGGCCTGGGCGCTGCCGTCCCCGACCCAGGGGATGGCGGTGACGACCACGGCGTCGCAGGCGTCGTCGGCAAGGGCCCCGGTCAGGGCGCGCCGGAAGTCGTCCGGGGCGGCGTCCGTGGTCAGGTCGCGGGGCGGCAGCGGGCGGAGTTCCTCGGTGAGGCAGGCGTCGTAGGTGATCAGGCCGAGCGATTCCGAGTTGCCGAGGATGGCGACCCGCGGACCGGCGGGCAGCGGCTGGGAGGCGAGCAGCACCCCGGTGTCGGCGAGTTCGGTCACGGTGTCGACCCGGATGACGCCCGCCTGCCGCAGCAGATCGGAGACGGTGGCGTCCGGGATCCGGGTGGTGGGCACGGCGTGGCCGGTGGGGGCGCTGCCGGTGTGGCGGGCGCCCTTGACGACGACCACCGGTTTGACGGCGGCGGTGCGCCTGGCGAGCCGGGTGAACTTGCGGGGGTTGCCGATCGACTCCAGGTACATCAGGACGACGTCGGTCAGCGGATCGTCGTACCAGTACTGGAGCAGGTCGTTGCCCGAGACGTCGGCGCGGTTCCCGGCGGACACGAAGGTCGATATCCCCGCGATCCCGGCGAGGCTCGCCAGCCCGCCGCCGCGCCGGTTCAGCCCGGACAGCAGCGCGATGCCGATCGCCCCGGACTGGGTGAACAGGCCCAGCCGCCCGGGATTGGGCAGCTGCGGGGACAGGGAGGCGTTCAGCCGGACGCCGTCCGCGGTGTTGATGACACCGAAGGCGTTGGGGCCGATGACGCGCATGCCGTAGGACCGGGCCTGGCGGACGAGTTCGCGCTGCCGGTCGCGGCCCTCGCTCCCGCTCTCGGCGTATCCGGCGGAGAGCACGACGAGCCCCTGGACGCCGTGGTCGCCGCATTCGGCCACGACGGCGGGGACCCGCTCGGCGGGGACGGCGACGACGGCCAGGTCCACGGGCTCCTCTATGGCGCGCAGCGAGCGGTGGGCCGGGACACCCTCGGGCTCCAGGCGTGCCATGTCGTCGGGGAAGGCGTGGTTGACGGCGTGGACGCGCCCCGTGAAGCCGCCGTCCAGGAGGTTGCGCAGCACGGTGCGGCCGACGCCGCCGGGGGTGCGGCTGGTGCCGATGACGGCCACGGAGCCGGGCGCGAGCAGCCGCTGGACGGAACGGGCCTCGGCCCGCTGCTCGCGGGCGCGCATGACGGCCAGGGAGCGGTCGGTGGGTTCGAGGTCGAACTCGAGGCGGACGACCCCGTCCTCGAAGCTGCGCTTCTGGGTGTAGCCCGCGTCCGTGAACACCTTGATCATCTTGGTGTTGGCGGGCAGCACCTCGGCCGCGAACCGCCGGATGCCCCGCTCGCGCGCCACGGCGGCGATGTGTTCGAGGAGCGCGGAGGCCACCCCGCGGCCCTGGTGGGCGTCCTGGACGAGGAAGGCGACCTCGGCCTCGTCCGCGGGGGCCGTGGCCGCCATCCCCCGGCTGTCGATGCGGTCGTACCGAACGGTGGCGATGAACTCATCCCCCACGATGGCCGCCAGGCCCACCCGGTCGACGTAGTCGTGGTGGGTGAAGCGGTGGACGTCGCGGTCGGAGAGACGGGGGTAGGGCGCGAAGAAGCGGTAGTACTTCGACTCGTCCGAGACCCGCTCGTAGAAGCTGACCAGCCGCTGGGCGTCATCGGTGGTGATGGGACGGATCTGTGCCGTACCGCCGTCCCGGAGCACCACATCGGCTTCCCAGTGGGTCGGGTACGCGTGATGGTCCGACGGGCTCCGCATGGGAGCCAGGGTACGGGCCCGCCCGGTCCGGATGGTGGACACCCTTGCGTCGGGGCCGAGTGTCGGGGGAAGGTCCGTATCGGGCTAGTCCGGGCATGGCCGGGCCCACTCGGACATCGTTCGGGTAGATCCGGACACCGTATGATTTTGGTCTAGACAACACCACCGTCACACCTGAAGGGCAACACCATGGCTGAGCGCCGCGTCACCATCGGCTGGGCCGAGGGCCTGCACGCCCGCCCTGCGTCGATCTTCGTCCGGGCGGCCACCGCCGCCGGCGTCCCCATCACGATCGCCAAGGGCGACGGCACCCCGGTCAACGCCGCCTCCATGCTGGCCGTGCTCGGCCTGGGGGCCCAGGGCGGCGAGGAGGTCGTCCTCGCCTCCGACGCGGACGACGCCGAGGTCGCGCTCGACCGACTGGCGAAGCTGGTGGCGGAGGGCCTTGAGGAGCTTCCCGAGACCGTCTGACCGGCTGACCCCGGCCGGACTCAGTCCGCAATTCCCGGGGTGATTCCCCGGCGATTTCAGGGATTCGGCACGGCGGGGCCGCGGTGGCCGTAATGGTCATCGCGGCCCCCGCCGTTTTTCTGTTTCCGCGCACAGAATTCCCAAGGAGTTGTATACGGGAGCTCTGTTAATTCCGGCCGCTCGCCGTGTTGACGGAATGTTTCGAAGTCCTCACCGGAATCGGACGGCGCAGCCGGTATTCCGACAGCGCGCGCTCGGTGTGGGTGGTGGCGAGCGCCCGCGCGCGGTCGGCGTCACCGCGCGCCACCGCGTCCACCAGCGCGCCGTGCTCCGCCCAGGACTCCACGGCCCGCGCGACCGGGTCGGGGCGCCGGGAGCCCTCAGGCGCGGGCCGCGGCCCGGGAGCGGCCGCGTACACCCACGCGGTCTTACGGCGCAGCTGGACGAGCAACGCGGCCATGCTCGGGCTGCCGGACGCCTGGGCCAGCGTCTCGTGGAACCAGTCGCCAAGCGGCCGCAGTTCCCCGAGCTGACCGCCCTGGGCCCGCTCCCGGCCGAGCCGCACCAGCCCGCGCAGCACCTTCAGATGGGCCTCGGTGCGGCGCTGTGCGGCCCGTGCGGCGCCCAGGGGCTCCAGCAGCGCGCGGATGTCCAGCAGATCGGCCGCCTCGCTCTCCGAGGGCTGGGCGACACAGGCCCCCGCGTGCCGCCGGGTCGTCACGAAGCCCTCGGACTCCAGGGTGCGCAGGGCCTCCCGGACCGGCACCCGGGAGACGCCGTAGCGCCGGGCGAGCAGTTCCTCGGTGAGGCGGCTGCCGGGCCGATATGCGCCGGAGACGATGTCGTCGCGAATCGCCGCGCAGACCGCGTGTGCCGAAATCCGGCGACCGCCCTGGACCGCGTTCGTATCCCCGCTCACTTACGGTCCCGCATTGTCGAACCTCCGCCTTAACGCCCGCGAAACGCGGCCATGGAACGCGCATTGAACGACTCTATTCCACGCGGACGTCATTTCCGATGGCGGGGAGCATTTCATGGATATTTTTTGGTCAGCGGGCGGTGGCACGCCGAAGGCCCCGTCCGGCGGACGGGGCCTTCTCGGAAGTCTCACGGGATCCCTGGATCCCTGGACCGCATGGCGTTCGCGGCGGACGCCGCGACGGGTCAGACGTTGACGCCGTGCGTGCGCAGGTACGACAGCGGGTCGATGTCCGAGCCGTAGTCCGGGCTGGTGCGGGCCTCGAAGTGCAGATGCGGGCCGGTGACGTTGCCGGTGGCGCCCGACAGGCCGATCTGCTGGCCGGGGGTGACCTTCTGGCCGACCGAGACGCTGATCGACGACAGATGGCCGTACTGCGTGTACGTGCCGTCGTTCATCTTGATGACGACGTTATTGCCGTAGGAGCCGCCCCAGCCCGCCTCGACGATCTCGCCCATGCCCACGGAGTGCACCGAGGTGCCGGTGGACGCGTGGAAGTCGATGCCGGTGTGGCTGCCGGAGGACCACAGTCCGCTGGACGCCTGGTAGCCGGTGGAGACGTAGGAGCCGCTGATCGGCGACACGAAGGTGTTCAGGCGCTTGCGCTCGGCCTCGCGCGCCGCGCGCTCCTTGGCCTCGCGCTCGGCCTTGGCCTTCTTCGCCGCGGCCTCCGCCTTTCTGGCGGCCTCCTGGCGGGCGATCGCCTCTGCCTTGGCCTTGGCCGCGGCCTGCTCGGCGGCGGTCTCCTGGGACTGCGCCTGGGCCTCGACGTGGTCCGCGATCCCGTCGCCGATCACGACCGCCTGGGTCAGACCGCTCTGCTGGGGGCTGGGGCCTCCGTCGGCCGCGAACGCCTGCCCGGTGATCCCGGCGACCACGCCCGAGGCGACGGTCGTGATGCCCACGACATTCGCGCCCGTGCGGATGTTCACCTTACTGGTGCGGCGGTGCTTCCCGGTGGCAGTGGTGGACGCCATGCTGAGGCGCACTCCTTTCCCTCCTTCTCGCCTACCGGGTTAGCTGACGGGTTCGGAGCAGGAAGGTCTCCTACGGACTCCTCCCCCGGCCGGGGAAGGCGCCCGATTCACCCCTGGGGACGTATTGGGTCCCCGGCTCCCCTGGCTCGCGCCGTACGGGGACTCGGCGATGACTGTCCGGTGCCGCGGGTGCGGCGGGTCGCTGGCGAACAGCCGGACTGACGCTAAACGGGCCCGCTTTCGATCACCAAACGGTTCCGGTTTTTTGTTGCTCTCCCCACAAACCAAACAAGCAGCCAATCCCATAAATCGGGCATGTCGGAAGGGCCTCGGCGGCCTTACGGGGCCGGGGCCCTTCCGCTGTCGGCTCATGGACCGGACGTCCGCCGGACAGTCCGCCAGACCGTCTGCCGGGCCGCCTGCCGGGCAGTCAGCGCGTCGGCCGGACCGGTGGATCGGCGCACGGATCCGGCCAACTCCCCTCGGCTCAGTTGGAGATGACGCGCACCTCGCCGATGCCGAGCGCCCGGACCGGCTCCTCGATCGCCGAGGCGTCCCCGACCACCACCGTGACCAGCCGGTCTGCCGGGAAGGCGCTCACCACCGCGGCGGTGGCCTCCACCGTGCCGGTCTCCGCCAGTCGGGCGTACAACTGCGCCTGGAAGTCGTCCGAAAGGTGCTGCTCGACCTGGTCGGCGAGGGTGTTCGCGACGGACGCCGCCGTCTCGTACTTCAGCGGGGCCACGCCCACCAGGTTCTGCACCGCGACATCGCGCTCGTCGTCGGTCAGCCCCTCCTCCTTCAGCGTGCGCAGCACCTTCCAGAGGTCGTCCAGCGCGGGGCCGGTGACCTCGGTGGCCACCGAGCCGCTGATCGCCAGCATCGAGGCGCCCGTGGAGCCGCCCGTGGGCGACGGGGGGCCGGAGCGCAGCACCTGGCCGAAGGCACGCACCCCGTAGGTGTAGCCCTTCTCCTCGCGCAGCACGCGGTCGAGGCGGGAGGTGAGGGTGCCGCCCAGGCAGTACGTGCCGAGCACCTGCGCGGGCCAGACCCGGTCATGGCGGTCGGCGCCCACGCGCCCGATGAGCAGCTGGGTCTGCACCGCGCCCGGCCGGTCGACGATCACCACACGTCCGGTGTCGTCCGCGACGATCGGGGGAGCCGTGCGCGGCGCGCCCGCCCCGCCCGTCCAGGCGCCAAGGGTGTCCGCGAGCGCCCGGTCCAGGTCGACGCCGCCGAGGTCGCCCACGACGACGGCGGTGGCGGTGGAGGGGCGCAGATGCGCCTCGTAGAAGGCGCGCACGGCCGCGGCGTCGATGCCCTCGATGGTCTCCTGGGTGCCCTGGCGCGGCCGGGACATCCGCGACTCGGGCGGGAAGAGCTCCGCGGAGAGTGCCATGGAGGCGCGGCGGGCCGGATTGGCCAGCTCATGGGGGATCTCGTCCAGCCGGTTGCGCACCAGCCGCTCCACCTCGCCGTCCGGGAAGGCGGGGGCGCGCAGCGCGTCGGCCAGCAGACCGAGCGCCTTGGGCAGCCGGGAGGCCGGGACCTCCAGGGAGACCCGGACACCGGCGTGGTCGGCGTGGGCGTCCAGCGTGGCGCCGCAGCGCTCGAGCTCGGCCGCGAACTCCTCGGCGTCGTGCTTGTCGGTGCCCTCCGACAGGGCGCGCGCCATGATCGTGGCGACGCCTTCGAGCCCGGTCGGCTCGGCGTCCAGCGGCGCCTCCAGGTTGATCTCCACGGCGACGACCTGCTGGCCGGGGCGGTGGCAGCGCAGCACGGTGAGGCCGTTGGGCAGCTGACCGCGCTCGGGGGCCGGGAACGCCCACGGCCTGGGGGCGCCGCCCTTGGGCTGCGGGTGGAAGGTCATGGTCGCGGTGACGGCGTCGCTCACTGGGCCGCCTCCCCTTCTGCGTCGGTGTCAGCGGCTTCGGCGGTCTCGGCTGCGTCCTCGGCGCCCTGGACGGGCTCGTAGACCAGCACGGCGCGGTTGTCCGGGCGCAGCCGCGCCGCGGCCACGGCCCGCACCTCCTCGGGGCTGATGTCGAGCACCCGCTCCACGGCGGTCAGCGCAAGCTGCGGGTCGCCGAAGAGCACCGCGTAACGGCAGAGCTCGTCGGCCCGGCCGCCGACCGTGGCCAGCCGGTCCAGCCACTCGCGCTCGATCTGCGCCTGGGCGCGCTCCATCTCCTGCGGGCTCGGTCCCTCCTCCGCGAAGCGGGCCAGCTCCTCGTCGACGGCGGCCTCGATGGCGGGCACCTCGACCCCGCCGGAGGTCTTCACGTCCAGCCAGCCCAGCGAGGGGGCGCCGGACAGCCGCAGCAGGCCGAACCCGGCCGCCACGGCGGTGCGGTCACGGCGCACCAGGCGGTTGTGGAGCCGGGAGGACTCGCCGCCGCCGAGGACGGTCAGCGCCAGGTCGGCGGCGTCGGACTCACGGGTGCCGTCGTGCGGCAGCCGGTAGGCGGCCATCAGGGCGCGGGCCGGGACCTCCTCCTCCACGACCTCGCGCAGCTGACCGCCGATCACCTCCGGGAGGGTGCCGTCACGGGGCGGCCGCTTGGCCTCGTGGGAGGGGATGGAGCCGAAGTACTTCTCGACCCAGGCGAGCGTCTGCTCGGGGGCGATGTCGCCGACGATGGACAGCACGGCGTTGTTGGGAGCGTAGTAGGTGCGGAAGAACTCCCGCGCGTCCTCCAGGGAGGCCGCGTCCAGGTCGGCCATGGAGCCGATCGGGGTGTGGTGGTACGGGTGGCCCTCGGGGTACGCCATGGCGACGAGCTTCTCGAAGGCGGTGCCGTACGGGACGTTGTCGTACCGCTGGCGGCGCTCGTTCTTCACCACATCGCGCTGGTTCTCCAGGCTCTCCTCGTCCAGCGCGGTCAGGAGGGACCCCATCCGGTCGGCCTCCAGCCACAGGGCGAGCTCGACCTGGTGGGCGGGCATGGTCTCGAAGTAGTTGGTGCGCTCGAAGCTGGTCGTGCCGTTGAGCGAGCCGCCGGCCCCCTGCACCAGCTCGAAGTGGCCGTTGCCAGTGACCTGCGCGGAGCCCTGGAACATCAGGTGCTCGAAGAGGTGCGCCAGGCCGGTGCGCCCCTTGACCTCGTGGCGCGAGCCGACGTCGTACCACAGACAGACCGCGGCGACCGGGGTCAGATGGTCCTCGGAGAGCACCACGCGCAGGCCATTGGCCAGGCGGTGCTCAGTCGCTTTCAGGCCGCCGGAGCCGGCCTGCTGCGTGGCCGTGTGACCCATGGGCATGTACGTCCCTTCGATCGCGTGATGGAGCGCGTGCCAGCCGCTCGCGCAGCGCTTCTGTCACTGTATGCAAGGGGACGGACATCTGGCGAAGTTCCGGTCCACTCCCGTGCTGCCGAGCTGTCCCGAACCGTTTCGGCAGGCCCTCCGGCACCGGATCCTGGTCCCTTCGAGGGGGCTTCGCGCGGTGCCGGAGGGCGCGCTTCCGGGGCCGGCCCCGGACGCGAGCGCCCCGGCCCGTTCCACACTTGTCGGTGGGCCGGGCCACAATGGTCCGCGTCAGATCCCGCATCGGCAGTTGAAGGAGCCCCAAGCGCGATGGCCCGCCGCCGCACGAAGACCCCGCCGCCGGACGACTTCGAGGAGCGCATCCTCGACATCGACGTCGTCGACGAGATGCAGGGCTCCTACCTCGAGTACGCCTACTCGGTCATCTACTCGCGCGCACTGCCCGACGCCCGTGACGGGCTCAAGCCCGTGCACCGCCGCATCCTCTACCAGATGAACGACATGGGGCTGCGCCCCGAGCGCTCCTATGTGAAGTGCGCCCGCGTCGTCGGCGAGGTGATGGGAAAGCTCCACCCGCACGGCGACGCGTCGATCTACGACGCGCTGGTGCGAATGGCGCAGCCGTTCTCCATGCGCCTGCCGATGGTCGACGGCCACGGGAACTTCGGCTCGCTGGGCAACGACGACCCGCCGGCCGCGATGCGGTACACCGAGTGCCGAATGGCGTCGGCGACCTCGCTGATGACCGAGTCGATCGACGAGGATACGGTCGACTTCTCCCCGAACTACGACGGCAGTGAGCAGGAGCCGGTCACCCTCCCCGCCGCCTATCCGAACCTGCTGGTGAACGGCACGTCCGGAATCGCCGTGGGCATGGCCACCAATATGCCGCCGCACAACCTGGGCGAGGTCATCGCCGCCGCCCGCCATCTGATCAGGCATCCGGGCGCGGACCTCGACACGCTGATGCGGCACGTACCGGGGCCCGATCTGCCCACCGGCGGCCGGATCGTGGGCATGAGCGGCATCCGGGACGCGTACGAGACGGGCCGCGGCACCTTCAAGATCCGTGCCACGGTGGCCGTGGAGGACGTGACGGCCCGCCGTAAGGGCCTCGTCGTCACCGAGCTGCCCTTCGCGGTGGGACCCGAGAAGGTCATCTCCAAGATCAAGGACCTGGTCGGCGCGAAGAAGCTGCAGGGCATCGCGGACGTCAAGGACCTCACCGACCGTGAGCACGGGCTCCGGCTGGTGATCGAGATCAAGAACGGCTTCAACCCCGAGGCCGTGCTGGAGCAGCTTTACAAGCTCACGCCGATGGAGGAGTCCTTCGGCATCAACAACGTGGCGCTGGTGGACGGCCAGCCGCTCACGCTGGGCCTGAAGGAGCTGCTTGAGGTCTACCTCGACCACCGCTTCGACGTGGTCAGGCGGCGCAGCGAGTTCCGGCGCACCAAGCGGCGGAACCGGCTGCACCTGGTCGAGGGTCTGCTGGTGGCCCTGCTCGACATCGACGAGGTCATCCGCCTCATCCGGCAGAGCGAGAACGCGGCGGAGGCCAAGCGGTCCCTCATCGAGCGCTTCGGACTCTCCGACATCCAGACGCAGTACATCCTGGACACCCCGCTGCGCCGGCTGACCAAGTTCGACCGGCTGGAGCTGGAGTCGGAGCGCGACCGGCTGAACGCCGAGATCGAGGAGCTGACCCGGATCCTCGACTCCGACGCCGAGCTGCGCAAGCTGGTCTCCGCCGAACTGGCCTCGGTGGCCAAGAAGTTCGGCACACCGCGCCGCACGGTACTGCTCGAGTCCTCGAACGCACCGGTGACCGCGGTGCCGCTTGAGGTCGCCGACGACCCCTGCCGGGTGCTGCTGTCCTCCACCGGACTGCTGGCCCGCACCGCCGACGGCGAGCCGTTCCCGGTCGAGGGGAAGGCCAAGCGCGCCAAGCACGATGTGATCCTCTCCGCGGTCCCTGCCACGGCCCGCGGCTCCGTGGGGGCGGTGACCTCCACCGGGCGGCTGCTGCGGCTCTCGGTGATCGACCTCCCGATGCTCCCGGAGTCGGCCGCGCCCCCGAATCTGTCGGGCGGGGCGCCCATCGCCGAGTTCCTTTCGCTGGAGGAGGACGAGGAGCTGATCTGCCTCACCACCCTGGACGAGTCCTCACCGGGGCTCGCGATCGGCACGGAGCAGGGCGTCGTCAAGCGCGTGGTCCCCGACTACCCCGCCAACAAGGAAGAGTTGGAGGTCATCGGGCTCAAGGAAGGCGACCGGATCGTGGGCGCGGTGGAGCTGAGCACCGGCGAGGAGGACCTGGTCTTCATCACCGACGACGCCCAACTGCTGCGCTATACGGCCAGCCAGGTGCGGCCGCAGGGCCGTGCCGCGGGCGGCATGGCGGGCGTCAAGCTGGGCTCCGGCGTCAAGGTGATCTCGTTCACGGCGGTCGACCCGGCGAGTGACGCGGTGGTCTTCACGGTCGCGGGCGCCAGCGGCACGCTCGATGACTCGGTGCAGCAGTCGGCCAAGGTCACCCCCTTCGACCAGTACCCGCGCAAGGGCCGGGCCACCGGCGGGGTGCGCTGTCAGCGGTTCCTGAAGGGCGAGGACCGCCTGGTCATGGCCTGGGCGGGCACGGTCCCGGCCCGCGCGGCGGGGCCGAACGGCGCCCCGGTGGCCCTGCCAGAGATCGACCCCCGCCGCGACGGCTCGGGCGAACCCCTCGCCCATCCGGTGACGGTGGTGGCCGGGCCGGTGTAGCGGGGAGGGCGGGTCCGGCCGGTCCGGCCGGTCCGGCCAGACGAGCAGGACGAGCGTGGAGGGGCGCGGCACCGCGAGGTGCCGCGCCCCTCGCCGTTCCCGCGCCCCTCACGGGCCAGGCCCTCGGGGCCGCCGCCCGGGGGGCGTTGAGGCTCCGTACGGCCGCGGTCGCCCGTCCCTCCACCACGGCTCCGGCGCGTACGCACGGCCCGACGCGCGCTCTCGATCAAGAGAGGTTAGGCTTACCTTCGTGAGCACGTGCGCGACCGCCTCCCGCGACCTGTCCGAGCCGCTCGCCGGGACGGCGGCCACCGCTTCCACCTGGCTGCTGGTGGAACAGCCCGGGCCCTGGGGCACCGAGGCCCTTACCGCCAGCCGCCTCGACCCGGCCGTGGGGCGCGCCCTGGAGCGCGCCGCCGAGGGCACCGGCGTACGGGTCGCGCTGATCCGCCGCCCCGGCCGTCACGCCGATCTGCACACCGGCGCCCGGCACCGGGTGTTCGTGGCCCACACCCGGCCCGGCCGCTCCTGGATCCGCACCACCGCTCTGGACGACCCGGCACGGCTGCTCGGACTGGGCTTCACCGCGCTGGGCGCGGGCGACCCCGACGGGCTCACCCTGCGGCCCCACACGCCCTGTGCGCCCCACGAGGCCCACATGCCCCATGAGACCCACGCGCCCCACGCCCCCGCCGCCTGGGAGGAATACACCGGCGATCCGCTGGTGCTGGTGTGCACCAACGGCAAGCGCGACCGCTGCTGCGCCCTCCTGGGCCGCCCCCTGGCCGGTGAGCTGGCCGCGTCCGGGGTCCATGGCACCTGGGAGATCACCCATATCGGCGGCCATCGCTTCTCCCCCACCCTCGTCGTGCTGCCGCACGGCTACACCTACGGCCGCGCCACCGCGCAGGGCGTCAAGGACATCATCGAGGCGCTGCGCCAGGGCCGGGTGGTCACCGACGGCTGCCGCGGCCGCTCCGCCTGGGAGCGCCCCGGCCAGGCGGCGGAGCTGGCCGTCCGCGAGCTGACCGGCGAGGACGGCGCCGACGCGCTGAGCGTCGTACGGACTGACGGCGGGGCCCCGGTCTGGTCCGTGACCGTGGCGCACCGCGACGGCCGGGCCTGGCGGGTGAGCGTCGCGCAGCTCGCCGCGGCGCCGCCGCGGCCGGAGAGCTGCGGCCTCCCCCTGGGCTCCCCGGCCCGGATGGAGGTCGTCGGGATCCGGACCGCCCGGCGACCCGAGCACGGCGTACGGGCGATGGCGGCCGGACGCCTCTGACCGTCAAGCGCCACCAGCGCCTCTGGCCTTAGGCCCCGTCCTCGTAAACCCGCCCTCGTAAGCCCGCACCCACCCCCGTGGCACCTCGGGGCCGCCGCTCCCGGTGCGGCCCGCGGGCCCCTCCCCACGTCCCGCCCCGGCCCCTCCCACCCG
>NZ_LAKD02000069.1 GCF_000968685.2 Streptomyces antioxidans | reverse complement strand
ACCTCCTCAATCCCCAAATCGACAGCACCGGAGCGGTCAAGGCCGCGTGGAGCGTCAACGCAGCCGTCACCGAATCCGCTCCCCACCGATCCATCCACCGCCTTCGCCCAGACCTGCTCGCCGCTCACATCGCCGACCACTGGCAAGTGCCCACCGACGACCGGCCACAGCTCGACGCAGCCGCCCGCGACCGCGCCTTCTTCGACGCAGAAGAAGCCATCGACGCCGCTAGAACCTTCTACCTCCACGCCTCCGGCACAATCGACAAACAATCAGTCAACTAGGAGCGCTGGGCCAGGTATTGGATTAGCCATCAATACCAGGCCCGGCTTTCGCCGGTGCCTCACGCGCCCTCCCTTGCCCGCGCCTTCCGGGCGGCTTCCTCATGGGTGCGGAGCAGCCATTCGCCCTCCAGGCAGACGACGCCGAGGGCACGGCAGGTCGGGCAGCCCGCCGCATGCTCCAAGGCGGCACGCCACTCGGTCCCGGCCACGGCCGGGTCGTTGGAGGCCGTCGTCATGGCGTCAGCTCCTCCAACAGAGCGTCGGACTCGGGGTCCCTGGCCAGCAGCTCGAACCGCCTGCGCGCTATGCCCAGCAGCCCGGCGCTCGTCTCGGCGTCCTTGGCGTTGGCGAGTCCTGCGTTCATGCATCGGCGTACGGTCTGGCTGTCCGCTGCGGTGGTGTAGAGCGCGCTGCCGGTTTCCTCGGCGAAGAGTTCCTGTCCGTGGAGCTGGAAGTGGTGCAGGGTGCCCGGTGGTGGGAGGACTCCTGCGCGCAAGGGGACCACCAGGATTCGCGGACCGGAGGTGGCCAGCCGCTGTAGGTATGCCATCTGTGCTGCCATGGCCGCCGGGGCCGCGAACGTCCGCAGCAACATCGCCCCGTCGAGCAGCACGGTGATGTTCTGCCACCGCTGGTCCGGGAGCACGGTGTGCGGCGGGATCAGCGGGGGCTGGGTGGCCGTGGTCAGCAGGGTCAGGCGGTCCACGGGGCATCCGATGGTCTGCACGATGCGTGGCATGGTCACCGTGGCGTAGACGCAGATGGCGGACGCGTGGTGCTCGCACGCGCGCAGCCGGTCCACCCAGCCCGGGGCGTCATCGCGGACGGTGCCCGTAGCGTGCTCGGGGGCTTTTGACCGCCAGCTTGTCCAGCGCGGGGCGTCGGCGATGCTGGGCCAGTCGGTCACTCCGTAGAGCCTGGCCAGTGTGGATACCTCCTGCCAGCGGTCTCCCGCCTGCCCGGTCTCCATCCGGCTCAGTGTGCTCTCCGAGCTGCGGATCGCCTGGGCTGCTTCGGCGGCCGTGATGCCCTTGGCCAGCCGGAGCGAGCGCAGGTAGGCGCCCAGGACCAGGGCTGCGGGGCCGTGTTCGGGGGTGGTGGTCATCGGGACCTGCCGTGATGGAGCGCGCGGCGCATGGCGGCGGTCTGGGCGATGGCATCGCGCGGGTAGTCCCGGGCATGGGTCGGGCAGGCGTAGACGGTCGCGCTGGCCACACTGCCGCTGTGCTCGATGGACACGGGGACGGGCTCGTTGGTGGGGAGTTGGCAGTGGTAGCAGAGCTGTCGGCCGTCCGGTGCTGGGCCGAGGATGTCGTCAAGGGCCTGGCGCAGGGCGCGGATCAGGTGATGGGTGTCGGTCAGATACCGGCCGGGGCCGAGCGGGATCCGCCAGTACGTTTGGTGGTCGGCCCTCCAGGAGGCGGGCGGTACGCCGAGGAGGGTGCCCTCGTCGGCGAGTTCGGTGAGTACGCGGACCTGGCGCAGGCGCCAGCTGCGGGGGGTGGACGTGCCGATGGCGATCAGCCAGTAGGTCTTGCCGTAGGTGTCGTCCTGGATGACGGCGCCCGAGTCCCGCCCGAGCAGTTCCAGGGCGCGGTCGGCGACAGAGGTGGGCGCGGAGACGGCGTCCCACCATGTGCCCACCGGTAACGCCTCGACGTCCTCGGTGTTCGGTGGTGTCCACGGCAAGGCTTCGATACTCATGCGTCCCCTTCTCCGTTACGGGTAGTGAGGAGACGAAACCGCGCGTCATGCTGTATCGACCAGCGCTGACCCGCCACGCGCATACGCGTATGCAGCCAGCGCATACGCGTAGCGGGCAAACCGTGGGACCCAGGTACCAACAGGAGTAGGCATGAACTGGTCTTCACTGGCGATTCGGGATGCCGCCCGCCAAGGTGACTACGGTCGGGTCGTCAGCCTGGCCCGCCGCGATGCTGGCGTCTCCCAGAACCAACTCGGCGACGCCTGCGGGATCAGCCAGTCCGCCGTCTCCCGCCTCGAAGGACGCGGCACGGCCTCATACGACATGACTCTCCTGGCGAGAGCCGCCACGCACCTGCACATCCCCTCGCGTCTGGTTGGCCTTGCCGACCACACAGCGGCGCATGCCGCCGAGAATGGACAGTACGACGTGCACCGGCGCAACTTCCTCGCGGGGACCGCAGCAATAGCCGCCACGCCCGCCCTGGCGGCTCGACACCCCGAGCCCGCAGACACTGGCCAGGCCGCGACCCTCCGCGTAGCCACCACAGCCTTCCGCCGCCTGGACGGCACCACCCCCTCCCGGCAGCTCTCCGAGCCGGTCCTGGCCCACCTGCGGCTCACCCAGACCATCACAGGCGACGCCGAGACACCCGAGCAGCGAGCCCGCTTGGCAGCAGTGGGCAGTGAAGCAGCATCCCTCGCCGGTTGGCTCGCCTGGGACATGAACGACATCGGATCGGCGCGCACCTGGTACGGCGCAGCCATCAAAGCGGCGCGCACCTCCAGCGACCGACTGCTCCTCGCCTACCAGCTCGGCAGCCTGGCCGGATTTGAGGCAGACGCTGGAAACGCCGCCCAGGGGCTCGCCCTTGTCCGCACGGCACATCGTCAGCTCGGCGATGCGGCACCGGCCATCGCCACCGCATGGCTCGACACCGTCGAAGCTCTCGCGCACGCGGCTGCGGGGGATCGGCCCGCGGCGGAAGCCGCGCTCGACCAGGCCGCCCGCAGCACTGACGCCGTCCAGGACGAGCAGCCGCCACCGTGGCCATGGGTGTTCACCTTCACCCACACCAAGGTCGCAGCCACCCGGCTCACTTGTGGCGCGCGGCTCGGCCTCCCCGGCTGGGTGACCGCCTCGCAGGACGCGGCGGCGGCTCTCACCTCGAGCCACGAGAAGCAGCGTGCGCTGCTCATGCTCGACCTGGCCGCCGTGCGGCTGGCAACTGGCCGACTCGATGGTGCGTTCGCTCTGGCTGGGCGGGCACTTGAGGTAGGCGCACGGTATCGGTCAGGTCGGATCATCGAGCGTGCCCGTGGGCTCCGGCGGTCCTACACTTCGCCGACTCCGCCCAGGGTTATCCGCGAGTTCGACGACCGCCTATACGGCATCTATCTGTGATCACGAAAGGAGCAGCCCATGCGTCTCGGCATCACCGGCCACCGCGGCCTGTCCTCAGAGGTTGAGCAGTTGGTTCGCCGGGCTCTTCAAGATGAAGTCGCGCGCCATGGGCCTGATCTGGTCGGGGTCTCGTGCATTGCCGACGGCCCGGACGCCTGGTTCGCTGAGCTGGTGCTGGAGGCTGGTGGTCACCTTGAGGTTGTGGTCCCCGCGGAGAAGTACCGCGAGGGTCTGCCGGAGGAGCACCACCAAACCTATGACCGTCTCATCCAGCAGGCTGCCGACATCCATCGCACGGGCATGGTGGAGTCGGACTCGCAGGCGCACATGGCCGGAAGCGAGATCCTGGTGGGTCTGGTAGACGAGTTGGTCGCTGTGTGGGACGAACAGCCAGCTCGTGGGTACGGCGGCACGGCCGATGTTGTGGCCTACGCCGAGCGCACCGGTGTCCGTTCTCGGGTGATCTGGCCGGAGGGTGCGACCCGGGACTGACCGAGAGGGCGGCTTATCATCCAGCGCGTGGACATTCCCGACAGACTCATCGAACTCCAGAAGGCCGCCGACGCCGAGCACGCCAAGGAGCACAGCCTCAGCAGGGCCCAGCTCAAGGCCACGGTGAAGCGGGCCGTACGTTACCCCAGCGACGACGGCTGAGCACGACGAAACGCCCCCTCCGGCCCGAAGGCCAGAGGGGGCTCGCGGATCAGAGGCGGCGCCGGTCGGGAGCGAGCGGGGCCGGTGTCGTTGCGCCAGGACAGCAGCGCGGCGATCTTCCTGTACGAGACGGCTGGCTCCCGCGCCCGCAGGTCCAGCACGACTTGGCGGCGCATCTTGCGCCATTCCCCGCCGCGGTTGGCCCGATGGGCCAGCACCTCGCTGATCGCTTTCGCGCTCTCCTGCGGGTCGGCCATCACGGCAACGGCGCTCGACAACGGCGGCCAGCAGCCGCACCGCTCAGCGAGGCGAGCGACAAGCTCATCAACGCCGCCCACTCAGGCGAAGCTCAGACGGAGGCTTCCCGGCCGCCGTCCATGAGCTTCTGGATTGCCGCCAGGATCCCTTCGACCGCGCCGGATTCGGCTGCGAGGGCGGATAGGGGGACCGAGGGCCAGCCCTTGTAGCCCTTCTCCCGCTGCACCTCGAGCTTCTTCGCCAAGTCGGGGACGGCTGGCAGAGACCGCGCAAACGCCGCCGCGCGGTCGAGACCGAGGTGATGGGTGATCGATCCGAAGCTGAAGGCAAGTTCCTCCTTCACCGGGTCGTCGTACAGCGACAACGTCCAGAACGGGACCTGCCGACCGGCGACCGGATAGGAGACGGACATGCTGGGGTACTTGGCCGTTCCGCCCTCCAGCCGCCCCCTGACTGCTCCGTGATCGAGAAGAGCGGTCGCTATCCGGCTCAGTTCCGGGGCGAGCCGAGTCCCGATGACCGCGTCCATGCCGGCGCGCGTGGTCCGCTGCGTGGTACGGCGACCGGAAGGGGACTTCGCTGCCGTGGCGACCTCCCCGTGGATGCGGGGAACGAGGACGCGGAGGTCTCCGCTGCCTCGGTACTGGGTCAGTTCGACCGCGTACACATCGGTCTGCCGCAGCTGCCGGTTGAGGAACTCGACGATCGCCCTCAGCTCCAGCGGAATCCGGTCCGCGACGAACAGCAACCGCATCTGCCCGGCGACCAGCCGTTCCTCGACCGTCGACCAGAACTCTTCGGGAGAGCGGTCACCGAGCAGTTCCCCGTACGCCTCGTCCAGCGGTCGTCCATCCGCACGACAGGTCTCCTCGAAGGAGCGCTGCAGCAGCGCTCCCGGCCAGTAACGCGCCCCGTTCGCCGCGTAGTCCAGCATCTGGCCCACCACCTCGCGCCGGATGCGCGTATCGCTCGCCCGCTTGACCTCCACCAGCGTCGGCACCCCGTCAGCGTCGACGAACAGATGGTCCAGCCAGTACGCCGGACCGCTCTCCCCACTCGTCGGAACACCCATCTCCCGCGCCACCAGTACCAGCCGCAACGACTGCCCGTCGGCGAGCGAGCCGAAATCCAGCACCCGTGGATGACGTGCCAGGAGCTCCTGGAATTCCGCCTCGGTCTCGAACGCGGTCGGCTCCAGGGCCTGCAGAGCATTCCCCAGGACGAATACCGGCTGATCAGTCACTCGTTACCCCACCCTGTGATCCGCGACCGTGGTCAGTGGTCGTTCCGCATCGATTGATACCGGAAGCCAGTGACAACAGCGACCCCGCCCACGCTGCGACCCGTCGCCCGCCCGGACAACCCGTGTCCTGAGCTCCTGTGTCCTGAGCTCCTGTGTGAACGTAACGCCCGGATTCAGCGAGAACGTTCCAACTCATGTGCGCCAGGGCGGCATTGACGCGCATAGCGCGCGGGCTCCCGTCCGGGGCTGACCGCGACCAGCGGCACGGGATCCGATATGAGGGGGCTGACCGTGCACCCGTCGCCAAGGAACTGCTCTTCGTCGGTTCGGTGAAGTGGGAGGCTCGACGGCTCGGCCGCGCCAATTGGTCCAGCTCTCCCGGATCCACCGCGAGGTCAGGTCGTCCCGGCCTCGCTCGATCTCCTCCATCGCCGGGCCACCCATGGGAAGCCAACGCGATTGTCAGCAACATTCGCGTTAGTGACATGCGAGTGGATGCCGGTGTCGCGCGTGGCGTCGTGCGGTCACCAACGTGTTCCGTCGCCTTACGACGCTGCCGCGTAACAGTGGATGGTCATCAGCTGGGACGGGCTCCAGCGTTGCTCGACCGTGCCCATCAGCTCCCAGCCCAGCCGCTCGTACAGGGCCGCCGCGGCGGTGTCGGACGCCACGACGTCGAGCACCGGGTGCAGGCCGCGCACGTGTGCCTCGTCTACGGCTCGGCCGATCAGCAGCGCGCCGATCCCGAGCCCCCTGGCCCGCGGGGCGATGAAAAGCCGACTGACCACCGCGGTCAGGTCCTCGCTCGTCCCGTTGCGGTCGCTCCACAGGCCGGGGGCCAGGTCCCCCTCGCCAGCCTGGGACAGGCTGATGTGGCCGACGACGCGGCCGTCGAGCTCGGCGACCCAGGCCCCGCATCCGGACGCCTGCGACAGCCACTCACCGGGACGGTCGGGCCAGTTCACGGGGTAGCCATCACGCTGATGGACTTCCGCGAGAACCCGTACGCACGTCTCGACATCGACATCGGTCCTGCCCCGGACCCAGTGGCCGGGCCCCTCCACAGCGGCGGCGCCGGAGTTCTCGAAGTTCACCATGGCATGGAAGCACAGGCACCCGACGAGATGAGAATGGAGCCGTGCGAGCATTCGAGATCACCACGACCGACGAGATGCTGACCGACCTGCGCGAGCGGCTCTCGCGTACGCGGTTCCGGAACGACCTGCCCAGCGAGGACTGGGGCTGGGGGACCCCGCAGCCCTGGCTGCGGCATCTCGTCGAGCACTGGTCGCACCGCTACGACTGGCGTCGCACCGAAGCCGAGTTGAACGCCCTCCCCCAGGTCATCGGTGACTTCGCCGGGCTGCGCGTACACGCCTTCGCGGTGCGTTCGCGGCACGAGGACGCCACCCCGCTGATGCTCTGCCACGGCTGGCCCGGCTCGGTGGTGGAGTTCCTCGACTGCCTGCCCGCGCTGGTCGACCCGACCAGCCACGGCGGACGCGCGGAGGACGCCTTTCACGTGGTGTTGCCCTCGATGCCCGGCTTCGGTCTGTCGGGGCCGACTGCCGCGCCCGGTGTGGATGTGGCCGCCATCGCCGACGCGTTCGCCGTCCTCATGCGGAAGCTGGGCCACCCTCGCTTCTTGGCGCAGGGCGGGGATTGGGGGGCCTTCGTCGTCCGACAGCTCGGACTCGAGCATCCCGGCCGACTGTGGGGTGCACACATCAACTTCCCCTGGGCAGTGGCTCCGCCCGGCCTTGACGATCCCCTGGCCGAGGCGACGGCGGCGGAGCGCGAGGCATGGGAGCGCAATACCCGGGTGTACGGGGCCGACAACGGCTACTACATCCAGCAGGCCACACGGCCGCACAGCATCGGCCCAGCGCTGGAAGACTCCCCCGCGGGGCTGGCGGCCTGGCTGCTGGAGAAGTTCCACGTCTGGTCCGACACCCGCGACGGCCTGCCGTTCACGCTCGACCGGCTGCTGGACAACACGATGCTCTACTGGCTCACCGGGACCGCCACCTCCGCCGCCCGCCTGTACGCCGAGGCGGAGGCTTACGGCTCCGACGCGCGGGTCTGGGGCCGCAGGGTGGAGGTGCCCACCGGCATCGCGCTCTACCCCCGGGAGAAGACACGGTCGCCGCGGCGGTGGAGCGAGCGCCAGTGGAACGTGGTGCACTGGGCCGAGCAGCCGCGCGGCGGCCACTTCGCCGCCTTTGAGCAGCCCGGACTGTTCACCGCCGACCTACGGGAGTTCGCCCGCACGCTGCGGACGCATCGGCCTTGACGCCACGCTCCCCGTGCGACGGACGCGCGTTTCGCCTGACGGAGGGGCGCGCGCCGGGCCCACGCGTATGCCGCGTACGGGCTAGGCGCCGCCCCGCGTCGCGAAAACCGCCGCCCCCAGCAGGGCCTGGTCCTCGCCGTCGTCGTGCACCGACAGGGTGAGGCGGGCGAGCCGTGGGTCGTGGTGGGTGAGGCCGGTGGTGAGGGGTGGGCCGATCAGGGGCCAGGCGGCGGTGATGGAGCCGCCGAAGACCACCGTGTCGGCCTCGAAGGCGGTCAGCCACGGGGCGAGCGCGGCGCCGAGGGCGCGCAGGGCCGAGGTGATGACGTCGCGGGCGGTGGTGTCGTCCACGGCGGCGAGGGCCGTCAGTTCGCGCAGCCCGTCGACGGGACGGCCGGTGCGGTTTGTGTAGTGGGCGGTCATCGCCCGGGTGGAGACCGTGTCCTCCAGCGGACGGCCGTCGATGGTGAGCAGATCGACGCGGCCCTCGGGCGGCACGCGCGGGTCGTCCTCGACGATCGACCCCCGGTCGAGGAACGCCGAGCCGACCCCTGTGCCGAGGGTGACCGCGACGAGGCGGCGGCTCTCGGCGTGGGCCGTGTGCCAGACACCGAGCGCGAAGGCGGAGGCGTCATTGAGGAACCACAGCCGGGCCGGGCGCGGGTTCAGGCGCGGCATCAGGAGCTCGCCGACGGCGAGGCCGTCCAGCGCGGCGAACTTGCCGACGCCGTGGTAGCGGGCGACGCCGCGCGCGTAGTCGAACGGCCCCGGGACCGCGATGCCCCAGGTGTCGCCGCCCCCGCCACGCGAGCCGCAGACCACCGCCCCCGGGAGCCCGGACGGTTCGGACGGTTCGGACGGTTCGGGGGGCTTGGAAGTCCCCGAGGGCCCGGAGGACGCTGAAGCCCCAGAGACTCCAGACAGCACACCGTTCGCCGCTTCCGCGAGGGTCGCGAGGAAGTCCTCCCGGCCGATGCCCGGTGTCAGTGGCAGGCGGCGGCGGGTGCCGTCGGCGATTCGGGCGCGGGTGAGGTCGACGGCCGCCGCGGTGACGTGGGAACCGCCCACTTCGAGGACGGGCACGAAAGAGGGCTCGTCAGCGCGTCGGTGCGGTGGCACAGCAGGAGCTCCGGAAGCCGTCATCGGCGCCTACCGCGGTGCCGGGTGGTCGACGAGCGTGGTGGCGATGGTCACGCGCCGCGGCGGCTGCGGGACGGTGCTCGCCTGGCGCTCGAACAGCAGCGTCGCGGCGGCCCGGCCGAGTTCGACCGGGTCGTAGGAGACGACGGTGAGCGGCAGGTGCAGCATGTCGGCGAGTTCGATGTCGTCGAAGCCCGCGAGGGTGACCGGCGCCTCGTCCTGCGCACGGCCCCGCAGGGCACTCAGCGCGCCCACCGTGTTCCGGTTGTTGGCGGTCAGCAGCGCGGTCGGCGGGTCCGGCAGGGCGAGCATGGCGCGCGCCGCCTCCTCCGCGAGCGCGCTGTCGCCCCGGTGCCTGCTGATGTACCGCTCGTCGAGCGCGATGCCCGCCTCCTCCAGCGCCACCGCGTAGCCCCGGAAGCGCTCGGAGCCCGTCCACAGCGACGGCGGCAGGCCGAGGAAGCCGATGCGCCGGTGGCCGCGGGCCACCAGGCGGCGGCACGCGTCCCGGGTGCCGCCGTAGTCGTCCACGAGGACGCAGTCCACGTCGATGCCCATCGGCGGGCTGGCCGCGAGCACCACCGGGAGGTCGCGCAGCCGGTCGCCGCCGAGGTGGCTGTGGTCGTGCCCGGCGGGGGCGACGACCAGGCCGTCCACGCCGCGGTCCACCAGATCGGCCACCACCTCCCGTTCGGTGACCGGGTCCTCCCCGGTGCTGCCGAGCATGACCCGTGCGCCGTAGCCCACACAGATCTGCTCGAGGCCCACGGCGAGTTGGGAGTAGAACGGGTTCGCCAGATTGGTCACGACCAGGCCGATGAGCTCGTTCGGGCCGCCCGAACGCAGCTCCCGGGCCCGCTTGTTGGGGCGGTAGCCGAGCGCCGCCACCTCGGCGAGCACCCGCTGGCGGGTGGCCTCGCCGATGCCGCGCTGACCGCGCAGTGCACGGGAGACCGTCATCGGGCTGACGCCGAGCCGAGCGGCCACGTCCCGCATGGTGAGGGCCGGTTCGGACTCCGAATGTGCGCTCATACCACCTGTGCCTTCACCAGACGGACCGGCTCCGGCCCCTGACTGTGCACGTGGTAGGCGGTGACGGACGCCGGGACTGCGAGTGTCTCGGCATAGTGTACGGAGTGCCGGTGCCCGGCGGCCGTGGTGATGACCGCGCCCTGGCCGTCGACCACGGTCAGCACATGGAAGCGGCCGTCGGTCCGCTGCTCGGCGGTCCGGCCCGGTTCGACGGCGATCCGGTGCACCTGGAAGAACATCGCCGGAAGCGCGCCGATCACCTCCTCCCGCCAGCCGTCGCCTTCGCACAGCGGCCGGGGCCGCTGGATCAGCTCGCGGGCCACCGCTCCACCCGACCGCTCCGGGTCGAGGTTGCGGAAGGCGTGCGCCACGTGCACGGCGCGCTGCCGGTCCGCCGCGTCCCGCCGCAGCCAGTCGTAGAACCGCAGGGAGTACAGATAGGGGGTGGCGCTGACTTCGAGGACGACATTGCCCTCGCCGCTGCCGTGCGGCGTACCGGCCGGGACCAGGTAGAGCTGCCCGGCCTCGGCGGGAAACACCTGCACATACCGCTCGATGTCGAACGGTGTGCCGTGTGCGTCCGCGGCGTGCGCACTGTGGTGGAACGCCTCGACGTCGGCGCCCTCGCGCAGCCCGAGGAAGACCTTGCTGTGCTCCTCGGTGTGCATCAGGTAGTAGGTCTCGTGCTGGGTGTACGGCCAGCCGAAGACGTCGCGCATGTCGTCGGGCCTGGGATGGCAGTGGACGGAGAGGTTTCCGCCGCGGACGGTGTCGAGGTAGTCGAAGCGGACCGGGAACGAGGTGCCGAACATCTCGTGCACCGCCGGGCCCAGCACCTCCGCCGGGGAGAGCGCCACGATGAGCTGGAACGGCACCTCCACGCAGCTGGAGGCGTCATCGCCGAGCAGGACACCGCTCTCCGGCGCGATCAGCTCGTAGCCGAGCGCCGTGTTCTCCGCGTCCGGGTTGTGACCGAGCGTCTCCTGTGCCCAGTGCCCGCCCCAGGGCGTCGAGTTGAAGGTCGGCCGGGTGCGGAAGGGGCGGGTGGCAAGCGACCGGCAGGTCTCGCGCAGTGCCCGCCCGCCGATCGACGTCGGGGCGACGGTATCGGTAACGTCGATCCATCGGTCGATCCGCTCCGCCATACGGTCGCGATGGCGGTCGAGCAGCGGCCAGTCGATGTAGAGCAGCCGCCGCAGGGTGGGCGGCTCGCCCTCGGGTGCCGCGAGGTTGCGGCCCCGGCCGTGCTTGACCGCCGCCTCCGCATAACGCTTCGGCAGGTCGGCCCACCACAGGACGTCGGAGTCCGCGAGGGCTGCGCCGGGCCCGAGCAGGATGCGCAGGACTCCGCCCCGAGCTGGGGCGGATGCGCCCGCGCCAGTCTCGCCCGCGCCGGACTCGCCCGCGCCAGTCTCGCCCGCGCCGCATTCGTCCAGGTCGGCGAGCGCCGCCAGGGCCCGCGGGTCCATCAGGTCGGCGAGGTCGCCACCGGCCAGCCGCGCGAAGTCGGGGTCGTCCCGCAGCTCATCGGAGTCCGTGAGCCGCCGCACCGTCTCCCAGTCGCGCACCGCCGTCCGCACATCCGCGAACTCCACCCGGCCGGACCGGCCCTCCCGGCCGGGCCCGCCTTCCCGTGATCGCCCGTCCCCCCGGGCGCCCCCGCCCTCGAACGCCGCGCGCAGCCCGGCGGCGACGGCGGCCCAGTCCAGTACCGCGGGGCCGTCCACGGCGAGGACCCGGGTGCCCTTCGGGAGCGTCCCGACGGCGTCGGACCAGCCGACGGCGACCGCGTCGGCGAGGACCGGATAGCACGGTGTCGGATCGTACTGCGGCGGTGCCTCCACCTTGACCTGCGGACTCTCGTCCATGTCACCAATCCCGTGAGATACGTTAACGCGCGTCTTTTCAAACCACCTGCACGCCTGTACGTTACCGATAACTTACCAGGTCGGTGATTCCGTGACGAGGGGGTCAGATGGGGTCGGTCGACATGCCAATCGACAGGGCGCACAGGCCAACCGACGTGGCGCGCAGGCCAACCGATACGGCACCGCGGACGAGTCGGCGCCGGTTGCTGGCCGCCTCTTCCGCGGCCGTCGCCAGCCTTGGCCTCAGCGCGTGCGCACGGGGTTCGATGAGTCGGCCCGCGCCCGCCGACGTGGTCTCGGTGTTCAACGACAACCCCACCTGGTCGCCGGGTTTCCGGGCGGCGGGCCGGAAGTTGCGGCCACTGTCCGGCTACCGGCTCGCGCCGCGGGCGGTTCCCAACGTCAGCAACTACCAGCAGATCGTGCGGATGTCGGCGCAGACCGACTCCACGGCGGACCTCCTGAAGTGGTGGAACGGGTACCGGCTGCGCGACATCGCCCGCGCCGGGATCCTCGCCGATGTCACCGACGCCTGGGACGAGGCGGCCCGGCACGGCTGGAGCGACGACACCGCGCTGCGCGCGTCCTTCAGCCACGAGGGCAGACAGTACGGCGTCCCGCTCTACAAGTCGTACTACGTGGTCTTCTACAGCCGGTCCGTCTTCAGGCGGCTCGGCGTGGACGTGCCGACGACATGGCAGCGGTTCCTCGACGTCGTGGACGCCGCCCACGCCAAGGGCATCACGCCGATCGCCTCCGGCGGGGCGACCACCTGGGAGTCCTCGATCTGGTTCCAGCAGCTGGTCAACGGGCTCGACCACCGCTTCTACCTCGAACTCACGGCGGGCAGGGCCTCGTACACGGACGGGGTGTGCCGGCGCGCGATGGCCCTGTGGAGTGATCTGTACCGGCGGGGCGCGTTCTCCTCGGCCGACGCGTCGGCCACGGACGTCCCCGGCCAGTTCGCGCGGGGCCGCACCGCCATGTGCCTCTACGGCTCCTGGAACACCGGGGCGTTCCTCGACGCCGGGGTCAAGGACGCCGACCTCGGGGCGTTCCTGCTGCCCCCGCCGCCGGGCGGCGAGCGCTCGGTGCTCGTGGAGAGCGGGGTGCTGGCGGTGTCGGCGCAGGCCCACAAGCGCGGCGCCGCCCTCGCCGTGGCCCGCGCCTGGCTCAACCCTGCGGTCCAGACGGCGTGGACGGGCTTCCTGCGGGACACCTCGGCCGACCCGGGCGTGGTGCCGAACGTCGGCACGGTGCGCCAGATCGCCGCCCAGGTGCGAAGGGAACGGCCGAAGCAGGCCATCCGCTACTGGGAGGCATCGCCCCCGGTACTGATCGAGGGGAACGTCCAGGACCTGAGCGCCTTCATGATCGACCCCACGCCCGCGAAGGCGACGCGGACCCTGGCGAACATGCAGCACCGAGCCGACAAGGAGTGGAAGGTGTGGACGTCCTGACCACTGCCGACCAGGCAGCCAGCCGAACGGGGCCGCACCGGCCCGAACCCCTCGCTCCCGATCCGCGCTCCGCCCGCTTCCGCGCCGCCGCCTGGGTGGGCGCGTTCCTGGCGCCCGCCGTGGCGCTGGTCCTGCTGCTTCTGGTCGTGCCCTTCCTGGTCACCGCGTGGCGCAGCCTCTTCGACGACAACGGCATCACCGCGCGCTTCGTCGGCCTGTCCAACTACACCGCGCTGTTCACCGACCCCGACTTCGGCCGGTCGCTGCTGAACACCGTGCTCTGGGTGGCGGGCACGCTGGTCCTCCCCGTGCTGCTCGGCCTGCTCCTCGCGGTGCTGACCCACTCGATGCGCTGGGGCGCGGTGGCCCGTACCGCCGTGGTCATCCCGTACGCGCTCTCCGGTTCGGCGACGGCGCTGCTGTGGACGTTCCTGCTGAGGAGCGACGGGGCGGTCAACCAGACGCTGGGCGCGGTCGGGCTCGGCGGCTGGCAGCAGGAGTGGCTGCTGCACTGGCCGTTGAACACCCTCGTCATGATCGTGGCGACGACATGGCAGGCGACCGGGGCCTCCCTGATCCTGTTCCTGATCGGGCTCCAGACCATTCCCCAGGACACCATCGAGGCCGCCCGGATCGACGGCGCGCGGGGCCTCCAGCTGTTCCTGCGCGTGATCGTGCCGCAGCTGCGGCCGATGACCGTCGTGGTGGTGGGCATGTCCATCGTCAACAGCCTCAAGACCTTCGACATCGTGTGGCTGCTCACCCAGGGCGGCCCGGGAACGGCCTCCGAGACGCTCGCGCTCACGATGTACCGGCAGACCTTCACCCTCAACAGATACGGCTACGGTGCGGCCGTCTCCGTCGTCCTTACGGTCGTCGTCATCGCCGCCTCCTGGCTCTACCTGCGGCAACAGGTGCGGCAGCGGTCGGGCGATGCCGTATGACGGGCCGAACGGCGCGCGGCGTCCTGGTCACCCTGGTCTCCGTGCTGTGGCTGGTGCCGACCTGGCTGGTCGTCGTCAACGCCTTCACCCCGGCGAAGGAGTACACCGGATCCCCGCGGTGGTGGTTCGCCTCACCGGGGCTGTTCGCGAACCTCCGCACCGCGTTCGAGAGCGCCGACGTCGGGCGGGGACTGCTCAACACCCTGGTCTACGCGGTGATCGGGGCGGCGGTGGCGGTGGTGATCGCGGCACTCGCCTCGTTCGCCGTCACCGTGATGCCGGTACGGCGGCCCGGGCTCTGGTTCTGGTTCATCTTCATCGGCACCGTACTGCCCCTCCAGACGTTTCTGTCGCCGCTGTTCAGCGGGTACGCCAGCACCGGCCTCTACGACACCCAGTACGGCATGCTGCTGATCTATGTGGCGCTGACGATCCCCTTCGCGTTCTTCGTCAACCGCAACTTCATGCTCACCGTGCCGAGGGAAATCTCCGAGGCGGCCCAGCTCGACGGCGTGAACTGGCTGTCGATGTTCCTGCGCATCCATCTGCCGCTGGCCAGGAACGCGCTGCTGGCCGCGTTCATCTTCCAGTTCACCTGGATCTGGAACGATCTGCTGTTCGGCATCACCTTGTCGCTCAGCCCGAATGTGCGGCCGGTGACGGCCACGCTCGCCGACCTCAACGGCAGCTACGCCACGGTGGGGCCGCCCGTCGTGCTCGCGGGCGCGCTCGTCGCCTCGGTGCCGACCGTGGTCCTCTTCTTCATATTCCAGCGCTTCTTCGTCAACAGCCTGCGGCTCACGGCCTGAACCCACGGGTTCATGGCCTGAACCCGCGGCCCACGGTCCGCAACGAACCACTGAACCTCCCTGGGAGAGAAGACACCTATGACGACGCGCGCCCTCGTACGCGACCGCCGCTGGTCCACCGACAAGGCCCGGACGAGCATGATCGGCCTCGCCGTCGCCACCACTGCCACCGCCACCACGCGGGCCGGTACCACGGAGCTGCGGGCCCTGCCGGAACACCTCGTACGCCGCGATGGCGCCGGTGCCCGGCGCGCGGTGCGCATCCTCGTATCGGGCGACGCGCCGGACCACGACGGGTGGACCTTCGACGTGGAGATCGCGGGCCGGGGCCGGGTGCCCGCCGAGGTGCTGCCCGCGCCCGGCGGACCGCGCCTGATGCTCCCCCTGGAGCGCGACCGCCGCGATGTGCGCATCGAGGCCCGCAACGGTGACGCGTCCGCGGTGCTCGCCTTCGCGCTGGAACCACCGCGGGACTGGACGATCCACCTGGTCCACCACTCGCACCTGGACATCGGCTACACCGATCCGCAGGGCACGGTCCTCGGGGAACACGTCGCCTTCCTCGACTCCTGCCTCGAGCTGACGCGCACCACCGACGGCTGGCCCGACGACGCCAGGTTCCGGTGGGCCGTGGAGTCGCTGTGGTCGTTCGAGCAGTGGGCCGCCGTCCGGCCGCGGGAGCGGGTCGCGGAGTTCATCGAGCGGGTACGGGCGGGCCAGATCGAGCTGACGGCCATGCCGTACAACCTCCACAGCGACACCTGTTCCACCGACGAACTCCACGAACTGCTGCGCCCGGCCCGCCGGGTGCGGGACGCGTACGGGATCGACTTCCGCTCGGCCATGCAGACCGATGTGCCCGGCTCCGTCGCCGGGCTGCCGGACGCGCTGGCCCCCCTGGGCGTGCGCTATCTGTCGGTGGCGCACAACTGGGCCGGGCGCTCGGTGCCCACCACCAACGGCGGGGCGCGGCTGCCGCGGCTGTTCCGGTGGCGCGCCCCGTCGGGCAAGGAGGTGCTGGTGTGGATGACCGACAGCCCCCACGGCCTGGCCTATATGGAGGGGCCCGTCCTCGGCTTCGACACCTCCTACGCCATGGTGGACGACCTGCTGCCCGCGTATCTGACGTCGCTCGCGACCAACCCCTACCCGTTCCCGCCCGAGCTCCTGGGCTCACCGGCCCCCGCGCCGGGCGAGCGCGAGCCCTACCCGTGGGATGTGCTGCACCTGAGGGTGCAGGGCCACTTCGGGGACAACGCACCGCCGCGGCTGATCCTCGCCGAGACCGTGCGCCGCTGGAACGAGACCTGGGACAGCCCCCGGCTGCGGCTGTCCACGAACACCGACTTCTTCACCGACGCCGAGGCCCGCCTCGGCGACGCCATCCCCGCCTTCGAGGGCGACTGGGGCGACTGGTGGGTCGAGGGCGTCGGCTCGGGTGCCCGGCCCCAGGCCATGGTGCGCCGCGCCCAGTCCACCGTCACCGACGCCGCGACCCTGTACGGCATCGCGGCCCTGGCCTCCCCCGCCGGGCCCACGCCCGAACTGGCGACCGCCGCCCGCGGCGGCGCGGACCAGGTGTACCGGTCGGTATCCCTGTTCAACGAGCACACCTGGGGCGCGGCCGACCCATGGACCCACGGGGACGCGGGCGGTGAGTCGGGCGAGCAACAGTGGCACTGGAAGTACGGATACGCGCTGCACGGCGACAACGACGCGGACACCTTCCTCGACCACGCCTCGGCCGCGCTGGGCGCCGTACTGCCCGCCGCAGCCGGCGCCGACGCGACGTACTGGGCCGTCAACACCACGGCCGTCACGCGCAGCTCGGTCGTGACGGTGTTCCTGCGCGAGAGCCGGGTCCCGCTCACGAGCGAGGTCGCGGTGACCGACGGCCGCACCGGCGCGGAGCTGCCGGTCGTCCAGGAGGCGCAGACCAACCCCGTCCACCGGGACGCCGGGCGGTGGCTGCACATCCGGGTGCCCGATGTGCCGCCGTTCGGCCTCGTACGGCTGGATGTGGCGGTGACCGGTGAGCGGAGCGGCACGGGGGTGGCGTCCCCGGTCCCTCTCCGCCTCGACGGGGACGGGGAAGGCGAGGAGGGCGAGGAGCGGCGCACAGCGCGCGCCGTGCCCCTGCCCAGCGCCGAGGACCTGCTCCTGGAGAACGGCCACCTGCGCGTCCGTATCGACCTGACCAGGGCCTGTGTGGCGAGCCTGGTCGAGAAGGCCACCGGCCGCGAACTGGTCGACCAGGACGCCGTCGTCGGCTTCAACGGTTACGTCTACGACACGTACACCACCGCGGGCGGCTACAACCACCAGGCCAACAAGACCACGGTGAGCGAGGAGCTGGAACTCCTCGGCTCCCGGACCCTGGCCCGCCCGGCCGTGCTCATCGAACGCGTCGAGGACGCCCTCGGCCAGCGCCTCACCTACGAGTACGCGGCGGACGGCGTCCGCCGGGCCCGCACCACGGTCAGCCTCGGCCGTGACGACGCCCATCTGGTGATCGACAACCGGTTCGACAAACCCGCCACCATGACGAAGGAGAGCGCGTACCTCGCGTTCCCCTTCGCGCTGACGCGGCCCACGGTGCACTACGAGATCACCGGCGCCCTGACCGGCACCGGCCTCGCGCATGTGCCCGGCGCGCCCCAGCACATGCGTGCCATCAGGTCGTTCGTCTCCCTGACGGACGACGGCGGCCCCGTCGCCTGGGTCACCAGGGACGCGCCGCTGGTCGAGCCCGAGACCATCGCCCTGCCCTACGCACCCTTCCCCGACTCGACGTCACCGCGCCAGCCCGGCACGGTCTACTCCTGGGTGCACAACAACCTCTGGGACACCAACTTCCCGTCCCAGCAGGCGTTTCACACCACCTTCCGGTACGCGGTGGGCGTCCGCCGACGGGGCGAGAGCGGCGGGAGCATCGACGCCGAGGCGCTGGCCCTGCGCACCGCCTATGAGGTCGACCACCCGCTGATCGGCGTCCCGGCACACGGCGCCGCGTCCGGCGCGGACCGTCCGGCCGAACTCGCGCTGCTCTCCGTGGACGACGCGCGCATCGCGATCCGCGACGCGGCCCCGGTGCCGGGTGACGACGGCGTCGACCTGCTGGTAAGGCTCCAGTCCTTCGCCACGGAGCCGCGCACGGTCCGCCTGCACTGCGGCTTCCCCGTCGCAGCCGCGGAACGCGCCACCTACCTGGGCGACCCCGAAGGCCCCGCCGCCCTCGACGGCGACGACATCCTCGTGGACATCCCCCGCCTGGGCACCACGGCGGTACGGGTGCGGCTGGCGCCGCGGGGGTAGCGGGGCGGCGAGGGCCGTCCCTCTCCTCAGCCAGCGGTGGTGGTGGTCGGCGGTTCCGCGACGCCGATGAAGTTCCCGGCCACGGTCCGGATGCGAACCGACCACCCCAGCGCGGTGAGATCGTCCGTGAGGGCCCGGGCGTTGTGAAACACCTTCACGATGCGGTACTGGCTGCCGTCATCGAGCCGGCGCAGCGCCGTCGGGGCCGACTGGTCAGCGAGGACTTCCTCATACGCGGCCCCGGCCGGGCCGTCGTCGATGAAGATCGCCTTGCCGCCCGGCGCGAGTGCGGCGGCGACGGTGTTCCAGAAACCGGGCAACCGCGCCGGCGGGATGTGGGAGAGCCAGAAGGCGAAGAACACGGTGTCGTAGCGCCGTGGCGGCTGCCACTCGAACAGGTCGGCCTCGAGGAACCGGACGCAGTGGGATGCGGTACGCGCCCGAGCGAGGGCCAGCACTTCGGCCGCGGCGTCGACGGCCGTCACCGAACGTGCCCGTTCCGCAAGCCTCACTGTCCACTGGCCCGTCCCGCAGGCCAACTCCAGCACGTCCCCGGCAATCGGGAGGCCATCGACGGCGGCCAGCAATTCCCGCAGGGCTTCATGCTCCGCGTAGGGCCGGTCGTATGCGGCCGCGCCAGCTCGGTAGTAGGCCCTCTGCTCCGCCAGGAGAGCGTCGTCATCCATGCGCATCCCTCTCATCCGGGTCCTGCCGTGGTGGCGCCGCGACCACTGTCGGCCTTCACCTTCGGGGAAGGTCAAGCAGCGCGGCCCGTTCGCCGGGGGGCCTGGCGTCGGTGCCTCATTCGCCCTCCTTCGACCGGGCCTGCCGCGCAGCCCCCTCGTAAGCGCTGAGCAGTCGCTCCCCGGTCTCGCATATGGCCCCGGGCGTCCGGCAGTCCGGACAGCCCGCGGCGTGTTCCAGGGCCACGCGCCACTCGTCGGCCACGTCCGGCCAGTGCGTCACCGGGTGACCTCCCGGTCAGGTCCGAGCTCGGCGGCGACCGCCTGGACCAGGGCCCCACGGAGAACGGGGCTGTCGGTGAGGTAACGGTCCGGTCCGAGCGGGACGCGCCAGTGCAGTACCGGCCCGGCGGTGTGCTTGATGGAGGGAACGCCGATGTAGGAGGGCGGAGCCGCGCTGAGTGTCCGTACCTTCGGGACGTGGCGCCAGCACTGGGCGCCTCCCGGCACGATCAGCCAGTACATCTGCGCGTAGTCGGCGATGACGGCACCGGTCGCCCCTCCGAGTAACTCCAGCGCTCGCTCACCGATCTCGACGGGAGCGCGTACGGCATCCCAATGGGAGCCGACCTCGACCATCTCTATGTCGGTGCCTTGTGGTGGCGTCCATGGCTCTGCTGTACGGCTGCTCGTCTGCACGGGGTCCCCCGGCGTCATCGGTGATCAGGTGATGACCGACCGTATGAGCGCCGGGGGCGGAGAAGGGGCAGGGATTCTGCCCCTCGAACGCTGGTTCAAGCCGCCAATATGCCCATCTTCACTGCCAGTTCGGCGGCACGGCGACGGCGCACCGGAGACTTCGACTCGGTCTCCTCGACGATGATGCGGCGTGCGTAGCCGTTGTAACGGACCGTCTCCGGCGCTGCCTCGTACGCCTTGTACAGCGCCGCCAGGGCGATCTCCGGCTGGCCGTCCAGGTGGTAGCCGCGCGCCTCCTCGATCCGGTGCCGGGCTCGCCTCGGCCGTGACGGGATCGTCTTGGCGTCCGCCTTCACGGCCTGGCGTACGGACTCCCCGCCCGCGTGCAGCTCGACGGCGACCGTGACCGCGTGCGCGCCCATGATGCCCCGGGAGAACGATGTCATGGGGTGGTAGTAGTCGGCAGGCAGGGCCTTCGCCATCTCGCGGGCGGTGTCCCAATAGCCCCAGGCCACGCCGGTGTCACCGCGGCGGGCCGCAGTGTATCCGGCCTCGAACTGCAGGGCGCCGACAATCGCGCGTACGTTGCCTGGCGCGTCCGGCAAGAGAGGGGTGAGGTGCCGCAGTGTGTCCATGGTGACCGCGTCGGCCGCGTCGTAGTGGGCGGGGCCGCTGTCGCGGTGGGCCTGCGCGGTGAGCCATGCCGCCATGCCGATGGCGTGCGGGTCTTCGCTCTCTTGGGCCGCGACCATGCAGCGTTCGGCAACGCGCCAGAGGAGCGCGGAGTCGGGCTGGTAGGCGATGAAGAACTGGCCGAGGCTGTAGACCTCGGCGAGGACCGCTTGAGCTGCCCGCCGTTCGCGGGCGCGGTCGGCCTGGCGTACGGCGAGTTGCGCGTCCCGGATGAGACCTGGCAACAGGCCGCCGATCACTTCGCGGTGGTTGGGCGCGGAGTGGCGGGCGGACCAGGCGCTGTGGAGACGTGCGCTCAGATGCGCGGGCGACGGCGCTTCGCGGTCAGCGGTGAAGGGGAACGCTTCGATCGCGGCTCGTACCGCGGGCAGCCTGGCGTGACCGGGGCCGATGAAGAGGTCGATGGGCATGGTCTGGTCACCGGTGAGCTCGGAGAGGCCGCGGACGCGCAGCACCTCGGCGATGCGCAAGATCATGGGGAGCGCGGGGGTGTGAAGCGTGCCGTTCTCCACCTGCTTCACCCAACTCGGTGACTTGCCGAGGAGACCGGCGAGGACAGTACGGCTCATGCCCCGGCGAGTACGGAGGACGTGCATCCGCTGGCCGAAGACCAGCGGATGGTCAAGCGGGTCCGGGGTAGCGTCAGATGACATGGCCTTGCCCCTCTCTGTCCAATTCGTCACCGCCAGGGTATGGGCAGAGCCGTTGTCGTGTGAGGCGGTTCACTCCCGGGCCGCCGCCGCGCATGACTGGGCTTGCCCGGAACCGAGATCTGCCTGGAGGGGCCCATGCACATCAGTGAGCTGGTCGGCGCGGACGAGTGGGACACGGTCGAGGGGCGGCCGTACGTCGTCTACAAGTACGCGGCCACGCTGGACGGCCGGATCGCCGCGGCGGACAGCACCAGCCAGTGGATCACCAGCGCGGAGTCCCGTGCGGAGGTTCACGCGCTGCGCGCGGCCTGCCAGGCGACCGTCGTGGGTTCCGGCACCCAGCGGGCCGACGATCCGCACCTCGCCGTGCGCTCGGCGAAGGATGACCCCAGCCTGAGGGTGGCGGTGCCCGTCGATGAGCAGCCGTGGCGCGTGATCGTGGACACCAACGCCCGCACCCCGGCGGATGCCCGGGTCCTCGACGATGCCGCACCCACCATGATCGCCGTCGCCGATGACGCCGACGCGTCCCACTTGGAGGGCGCGGCGACCGTCGTACGGCTGCCCCGTGCGGAGGTCGGTCTGGACGTGGAGGCGTTGCTCCGTGAACTGCGCCAGCGCGGTGTGCGCGGGATGTTCCTCGAGGGCGGCCCCACCCTCGCCGCGTCGTTCGTCTCGGCCGGTCTGGTGGACCGCGTCGTGGCCTACATCGCGCCCGCGCTCCTCGGCCGCGGGAAGAGCGGACTCGAGGGCGGCACCATCGAGACGATCGGCGACATCCTCCGGTGCGAGCTGGTCGACGTGGCGCGCTCCGGCCCGGACGTCAGGCTGATCGCCCGCCCACAGCGCTGATCCCGCCCGCCCGTCGGGATGGCGGAAGTGGCGTGTCTGGAGGAGGCGTTGGGGCTTCTGTTTGAATGCCTCCCGTACTGAGGCGGTCCAGGAGGGGCGGACATATGGTGTCCACGGAGAGCGTTCTCGCGTTCGCGGCGATGTCGTTATTGGTGATCGTGATCCCGGGGCCGAGTGTGCTGTTCGTGGTGGGGCGGGCCCTCGCGTACGGGCGTCGTACGGCACTGGAGACGGTGCTCGGCAATGTGGTCGGCTGCTATCTGCTCGTGACCGCCGTGGCATGGGGTCTCGGCGCGCTGGTGGCGCGTTCGGCGGCGGTGTTCACGGGTGTGAAGCTGGCGGGGGCGGCGTATCTCGTCTATCTGGGCGTGCAGGCGTTCCGGCGCCGCGGGGAGATGCGCGTGACGGACATGGCGACCCCGGTCCCCGCGCAGCGCGGTGATCTGCGTACGGTGCTTGACGGTATTGCCGTCGGCGTCACGAATCCGAAGGGGATCGTCTTCTTCGCGGCGGTGTTACCGCAGTTCGTCAACCACTCAGCGGGCCACCTGCCCCTGCAGATGATGGTGTTGGGCCTGGTCCCGACCACCATCGGGCTGATCACGGACACCCTCTGGGGCCTGGGCGCCGCGGCGGCCCGTGCCTGGTTCGCCCGCTCGGACCGGCGGCTGTCGATGGTCGGCGGGGCGGGCGGTCTCGCGATGATCGGCCTGGGGGTGACCGTGGCGGCGACCGGCCGCGCCGACTGAGGAGCCGGTGGGAGCGGCGGTCGTTGGGGGCAGCGGCGGGAGCACCTGCCGTGGTTGTCGATCGGCGTCGTCACGTCGTGCGGTCAAGAGGGTCTTCTTGTCAGGCGTCATCCATCCGCACCTTGGCTGAACGGAGTCCAACCCCATGCCGGACACCACCTCGTCCCCCCTCGGTCCCCGTGAGCTCTTGGCTCGCTTTCAGCGGGCGATGCTCGACAAGTCCGCGGACGACCTGGCCGATCTGTACGCGGTCGACGCCGTGCATGAGTTCCCCTTTCTCTCCCCCGGCATGCCCGAGCGCTACCAGGGGCGTGAAGAGATCCGCGCGGGCTACCGGGCGGCCTGGGGCGCGAGCCCGGCGCAGCCGCGGGAGATCCGCGAGGTCGCCGTGCACGAGAACACCGACCCGGAGGTGATCGTGGTCGAGCAGGTCGTCCACGGGACCGTCACCACGACCGGCCGGGCCTTCCACGTTCCCGGCCTCCTCGTGATGCGGGTGCGGAACGGCGAGTTCGTGCACGTCCGCGATTACATGGACGGGCTCGGGGTGGCCCACGAGATGGGCCGGCTGGCCGACGTGGCCGCCGCCCTCGGCCACCGCTGAGCCCCGGTCAGCTCACCTTCGGGCTGCGCCGCTCGATGAGGACGACGTCACGCCATACGCCGTGGCTGCGGTCCAGCCGAGTACGCGGCCTCGGTGGTCCACCGCGACATGCCGGTGGTTCGCGAGCCTCGCCGTGTCGAAGGCTTCCCAGCGGGGTGCGGTGGTCTCGAAGGTGGCGTTGCCCTCGTCGATGCCGAGTTGGTGGATCGCCAGGACCTCATCGGCGTGTGCGGCCGTCAGCGCGGTGCTGTGGATCGCCTCGGTGTGAAGGGTCACGGGCGGGGAGCCCGCAGATGCTGGCGCCGGGCCAGTTCCTCGTCATCGACCAGGGTGAGCATGGGCTGGCCCGGTGCGCAGAGCATGGTGACGATGAAACGGCACCAGGAGTCCGTCCGGTGATTCCCGTCCTGGTAGTGGATGACCTCGCCGCCCGGCTCCCAGAACGTCTCCCCCGCCCTGATCACTCGCTCCGGCTCGCCCTCCAGCTCGAAGAGCATCTCGCCCTCCAGCAGGTAGCCGAAGGCGGGGCCCGAATGCCGGTGCGGGGGGAGGCCGGGGTTGCCGGGAGGGTAGTCGACGCGGATCGTCATCCCCTCCGCCCCCTCCGGTACGAAGGGCGGTTTCGCCGACTGCAGCACGGTGATCGCCGAGCTCAGCGCCGCCAAGCGCGCTTGGCTCTCAGCGCTGCCTGCCATCGGCTCGTCACTCGACTCCTCGCTCGGCTCCTTGCTCGGCTCCGTGTTCGGCTCCTTGCTCGGCTCCTTGCTCGACATCGCGAGACCTCCAGGGGTGGGCCGACCGGGTCGGGAGAGCATGCGTCCAGATTGCGACGGTGCGGGGCGGGGCGCACGCGGGCCAGGGGACATGGGGTACTCGATCACGGCCCTGTCTCGTTTTCCTCCGCTTGGGCAACCGTTCAGCTCTCCGAAAGATCTCCTTCCGTGACTCTTCCGTTCCGGCCGCCGGGGGAGACGGGTGGCGGCCGGGGCCCAAGGGCGACCGATGCGTTACTCATGGAGGATTCGTGCGCAAGAGAACCCGAGGTGTGGTGGGCGTGGCGGTGGGTGCCGTCGTGACCGCCGCCGTGGCCGCCGGGGCCAGCGCCGTCGTATCGAGCGGCGACGGGACCGACCAGAAGCAGCCCTCCCCCACCGCTGCCGCGGCAGGAACGACCACACCGGGCGACATCGATGGCGACGGCTATGCCGACCTCGGCGTGGGCGCGCCCGACGGGACCGTTTCCGCGAAGTCCAAGGCGGGCTACGTGGGGGTGACCTACGGCGCCAAGGCCGGGGTCGACACCGGGCGGCACAGTACGTTGTCGCAGGCCAGCCCGGGGATTCCCGGTACGCCCGAGGCCGGGGACCACTTCGGCTCGGCCGTGCTGCGCGGCGATGTGGACGGGGACGGGTACGGCGACCTGATCGTCGCCGCGAACTACGAGGCCATCGGCGACGCCAAGCGGGCCGGTTCGGTCACGGTCGTCTTCGGCGCGAAGGACGGCCTCTCCGACGACGCCATCGCCTTCCACGCGCCCAAGGCCACCGCCTACGCACTGTTCGGCGACACGATGGCGGTGGGCGACTACAACCACGACGGCCGCGACGACATCGCCATCTCGGACGGTACCGAGGTCCAGGTCGTGAACGGCGCGGCGGACCTGCGCGAGACGGCCACCCCGAAGATGACCAGCGTCACCCCGCCCGGCGGCGGTGCGGGCACCGAGCACCTGTCCTCCGGCGACATCAACGGGGACGGCTTCGCCGACCTGGTCACCGTCGCCTACCAGGACGACCCCGCGGACGAGGGCACGCTCGGCGTGCTGCCCGGCTCGTCCGGGGGCCTGCAGAACACCTCGCTGGGCGAGGACGAACCGCTGCCGTTCGCCTCGTACCGTGCCGTGGTGGGCGACATCAACGGCGACGGCAAGGATGACGTCGTCATGGACACCGGGTTCACGGACGGCCCGGACGACGCGCGGCTGCGGACGTACCCGGGCACGGTCGAGGGGCTGGACACCGCCCATCCGGTGAACTGGACGGGCAAGGCCCAGAACGGCATCGCCTCCCGGCTGGCCGACATCAACGGTGACGGCCACGACGACCTCGTCGTCAGCGACACCGACGCCGAGGCCCCCGGGGGCTACAACGACGCCGGTGCCATCACGGTGCTCAAGGGCACCGAGGACTGGCTGACCGACGCGGGGGCGCAGACCTTCTCCCTCGACACCGAGGGCGTCCCCGGCGACATGGCGGGCGGCGACTGGTTCGGCGACGCCATCTCACCGGCCGACTACAACGGCGACGGCAAGCCCGACCTGGCCGTCGGGGTCCCGAACCGGACCGAGGGCGCGGGCGCGGTGGCCCTGCTGTACGCGGGCGCCGACGGGCTCACCGCCGAGGGCTCCGCCCTCATCGGGCCGGGCGACCTCGGCTCCCCGGCGGACGACGCCGCCTTCGGCAAGGAGCTGTCGGGACCCGCTACGAAGTAGCACCACCCGGTGGTTGGCTCGGTGGCCCGGCCCGCGTTCTTACGGGGCCGGGCCACCGGTCGGCTGTGCGGTGGTGAGCGGCGGGACGTGTTTGCCGTACTGGCAACGGGTGTGGTCCGAGCCGCGGGCGGCACGGCAAGCTCGGACCCATCGGCCGCCGTACAGAACGCCCAGCGCGACCCGGAGGGAACCATGCCGCAGACGCCGCCCACGACCGACCTCACCCACCGTCTGGTGCCCTCGCCCGCCGGGCGGATCCACCTCGTGGAGCAGGGCGGCACCGGCCCGCTGGTGCTGCTCGTCCACGGCTTTCCCGAGTCCTGGTACTCATGGCGCCACCAGCTGCCCGCGCTGGCCGCGGCCGGGTACCGGGTGGCCGCCGTCGATGTCCGCGGGTACGGGCGCTCGTCCGGGCCCGGGGCGGTGGACGCGTACCGGATGCGGGAGCTGGTGGCGGACAACGCCGCCGTGGTGGAGGCGCTGGGCGAGGAGTCCGCCGTGGTGATCGGGCACGACTGGGGCTCGCCCATCGCCGCCGACTCCGCGCTGCTGCGACCCGATGTGTTCCGGGCGGTCGGGCTGCTGAGCGTGCCGTACGCCCCGCGCGGCGGCCCCAGGCCCAGCGAGGTCTTCGCCGGGGTGGGCGGGGACGACGAGTTCTACATCTCGTACTTCCAGGAGCCGGGCCGGGCCGAGGCGGAGATCGAGCCGGATGTGCGCGGCTGGCTCGCGGGGATCTACGCCGCGCTGTCCGGCGACACCATGCCCGGGCCCGAGCTGCCCGACCCGCACTTCGTCACCCGCGGCCGGACCCTGCGCGAGCGGTTCCCCGCCGGGCGGCTGCCCAGCTGGCTGAGCGAGGCGGACCTGGACGTCTACGCCGGTGAGTTCGAGCGGACCGGGCTGACCGGTGGGCTGAACCGCTACCGGAACATGGACCGGGACTGGGAGGACCTGGCCGAGCACGACGGCGCGCCGATCACCCAGCCGTCGCTGTTCATCGGCGGCGCCCTGGACGCCTCGACCTCCTGGATGGGCGAGGCGATCAAGGCGTATCCGAGCACACTGCCCGGGCTCGTCGGCTCGCACATCCTCGAGGACTGCGGCCACTGGATCCAGCAGGAGCGCCCTGAGGAGGTCAACCGGCTGCTGGTCGACTGGCTGGATTCGCTGTCCACGTGACGCGCGTCAGTGGGTGATCTGCACCGTGACGGTGAGGGCCCCCTTGTTGTCGTCGAGGCAGCCGTCGCGGTCGTTGACGCGGAGTTGCAGGGTGCCCGGGCGGGTGGCCTGGAAGTGCCAGGCGCGGTGTACGGCGTGGGGGTTGCCGGGGTTTCCGGGGTAACGGCCCAGTAGCGCGCCGAAGGTGGCGGCGGCGTTCACCTTGCAGTCCTTCCAGGCGAAGCGGAGGGACTGGTCGTCGACGGCGATGTGGCCGCCCGGGCCGACGAAGGGCAGGTTGGCGGAGTCCACGGTCCAGGTACCGCTGGTGTAGCGGACCGTCACCTCGTCGCCCTTCTGGACCGGGGTGCCCGTCGCGGACTGCCAGCCGCGAGTCGCGTCCACGGTCACCTTGCTGGTGCGGGTGGCGGGAGGCTGCGCCGTGTCGCCGCCGTCGCCGTCGAACGGGGGGCCGAAGGTGAAGAAGAGGGCGGCGGCGAGGGCCGCCACCGCGAGTGCCGCACCCGCCGTCCACCACCAGGCCCGGGCCCGGCCCGGGCCCGGGCCGCGCGGGCGAGGGGGCGGCGATCCGGCCGCCTGGTCGACGACGGTCGGTTCCCGGTCCAGGGCGGGGGCGGAGGACCCGGCGGAGGTGGGGGTCCCGGCGAGGGTGGGGGATCCGGCGAGGGGGTGGGGCGCGGTCGGCGTTGGGGGACCGGTCAGGGTGTGGGGTGCGGTCACCGTGCGGGGCGCGGTCAGCGTCGGGGGGTCCGCCGCGTCCGTGCGGGTGGCCCCCGCGTCCGTAGCCGTGGCGGCGTCCGTGCGAGTCCCCGGGAAGTCGGTACCCCGGAGGTCGGCCGGAGGCAGCGGGCCGGGGTCTTCCGCGCCGTCCGCCACGCGGCGCAGCGCCGCCCCCACCGTGGCGGCGGACGGGCGCTGGCCAGGGGACTTGTCCAGCAGGGCCTCGACGATCGGCCGCAGGGGGCCGACCCGTTCCGGGATCTCGGGCTCCGCGAAGGTGACCGCGTGCAGCGCGGCCGCCCCGGTGGCGCGCTGGAAGGGCGCCACCCCGGAGGCGACCGCGGACAGGGTCGCGCCCAGCGACCACAGGTCCGACGGCGGCCCGGCCTCCTCGGTGGTCAGCCGCTCGGGCGCCATGTAGCCGATGGAGCCGAGGAGTTCACCCGCGGTGGTGAGCGATTCGTCGTCTTCCAGGGCGGCGATGCCGAAGTCGGTGAGGACGGCGCTGCCGTCCCGGCGCAGCAGGACGTTGGCGGGCTTGACGTCGCGGTGCAGCGCCCCGGCGGCGTGCACGGCCTCCAGCGCGCCGAGCAGCTGCAGCCCGAGGGCGGCGGTGCGGCGGGCGGTGAGGGGGCCGTCGTCCGCGACCTGACGGGCCAGGTTGGGGCCGTCGACCAGCTCCATCACGATCCACAGCCGGTCGTCGTGTTCGACCAGGTCATGGACGCCCACCACATGCGGGTGGCGCACCCGGGCGACGGTACGCGCCTCTCTCAGCGCCCGGCGCAGCCGCCGGTGGTACTCGCGGTCGTCGCTCGCGACGTTCAGCTCCTTGGCAGCGACCTCGCGCGCCAGCATCTGGTCGTACGCGCGCCAGACCGTGCCCATGCCGCCGCGTCCCAGCCGGTTGCCCAGCTGGTACCGGCCGCCGATAAGCCGTATGTCGTCCCCACCCGATGTCACCCGGTCTCTCCTGTTCCCACGCCCGGTGAGCATAGTCGGAAGTGTTCGAACATCATCGGGCACAACTGATTCATCAGTCAGTCTGCATCACAATTCTCCAGTGACATTTCCGCTGCTTCATACAGAAAGCGGGCACTCTACTGTCACATTCATTGCGTTTATCTCAACGCATCCGTACGGTGTCGGCCATGCGGCAACAGTTCGACGTGGCGGAACGCGTACGTCAGGTGATCGGGGAAGCCGGTTGTACCCAGCGCGAATTCGCGCGGCGGGTGGTGATGGACCCGTCCAAGCTCTCGCGTTCGCTCAGCGGCAGCAGACGCTTCACCGTGGCCGAGCTGGCGCGGATCGCCGACGCCGGGAACGTGGACGCCGGATGGCTGCTCGGCACCATGACGGCTGACGGAGCGGACGGCGGAGCCGAGGGGGCGTACGACGGACCGGACGGCGGGGCGCCGCGCCCGCCCGCCCCCACCGCGCCCCCCGACAGCGGGCGCCCGCTGCAGATCGTGCGGGAGACGGTGCGGCTCATCGCCGAGCGCGGCTTCCACGCCGTACGCGTCGCCGACATCGCCGCCGCCTGCGACACCAGCACCGCCACCATCCACTACCACTTCCCTGGCCGCGACGAACTGCTCGAGGCCGCCGTGCGCTGGTGCATGGACGAGGACACCGCGCGCCGCGCCGCCCGGATCGCCGAGGCCGACGACGCGCGCGAGGAGCTGCGGCAGCTGATCGCGCTGCAGGCGCCGCACACCGAGCGGCAGCGGCAGCAGTGGCTGGTGTGGATGGACCTGTGGGCCGAGGCCGCGCGGTCCACGGCCATCGGGCTGCTGCACGCCGACTTCTACCAGCAGTGGCGGCAGACCGTGGCCGAGGTGATCCGGCGCGGCGTCGAACAGGGGGTCTTCCGCGCCGTCGACCCGGAGTTCAGCGCGCTGCGCCTGACCGCGCTGATCGACGGACTCGCCATCCAGGTGCTGGCCACCGGGCCCCGTGCTCGCGGTACGAGCGCCGAGGCCATGGAGATCGCCTGCAACGCGTACGTGGACACCGAATTGACCGCGCGGCGCTCCGGCACCGATGCGGCCGGACCGGCCGACCGGCCCGAACCGTAGCTCCGCACCACAAACGGTGCGGTGCACCGCAAGAGAGGGAGAGAAGCCCATGCCCATGAACGACAGTGTCATCATCACCTGTGCCCTGACCGGCGCCGGTGACACCGTGGGCCGCAGCCCCCACGTCCCCGTCACCCCCGAGCAGATAGCCCGCTCCGCCGTCGAGGCCGCGGAGGCCGGGGCGGCCGTGGTCCACATCCACGTACGCGACCCCGAGACCGGCGCCCCCGCCCGCGATCCGCGGCTCTACCGGGAGGTCGTGGAGCGGGTCAAGGAGACCGGCACCGACGTCGTCATCAACCTCACCGCGGGCATGGGCGGCGACCTGGTGATCGACCCCGAGGACCCGCTCACCCACCTCCCCGGCACCGACCTGGTCAGCGGCCTTGACCGGCTCCCCCACGTCGAGGACCTGCTCCCCGACATCTGCACCCTGGACTGCGGCTCGCTCAACTTCGGCGACGGCAGCAACCTCTACGTCTCCACCCCCGACATGCTGCGCACCGGCGCCAAGCGCATCCAGGAGCTGGGCGTACGCCCCGAGCTGGAGATCTTCGACACCGGGCAGCTGTGGTTCGCCAAACAGCTGCTGGCCGAGGGGCTGCTGGACGACCCGACCGTCTTCCAGCTGTGCATGGGCATCCCGTGGGGCGCCCCGGCCGATCCGGGGGTGCTCCAGTCGATGGTCAACATGCTGCCCGAGGGCGCCCAGTGGGCCAGCTTCGCGCTGGGCCGGATGCAGATGCCGTGGGTGGCGCAGTCCATCCTGCTCGGCGGGAACGTACGGGTCGGTCTCGAGGACAACCTCTACCTCAGCCGGGGCGTCAAGGCCACCAACGGCCAGCTCGTGGAGCGAGCGGTCCAGGTCACGGAACTGCTGGGCGCGAAGGTCGCCACGCCGGACGAGGCGCGGCAGCGGCTGGGCCTCAAGCCCCGCGGGTAAGCGCCCGCCAGCTCCCCTCGCCCTTCGCCCCCTCCCGCACACCTCCCCCTCACAGCCTTAGGACCACCATGCCCTCATCCCCCTGTGCCCCCGAAGAGGTACGCCGCGTCACCTGCGTCGGCGCCGGAGTCATCGGCGGCGGCTGGGTCGCCCACTTCCTGGCGCGCGGCTACGACGTCACCGCCTGGGACCCGGCCCCCGACGCCGAGGAGAGGCTGCGCCGTCTGGTGGCGGCCGCCTGGCCCGCCCTGGAGCAGATCGGCCTGGCCGACGGCGCCTCCCCCGACCGGCTGACCATCGCCGCGACCGTGGCGGAGGCCGTGGCCGACGCGCAGTTCGTCCAGGAGAGCGCCCCCGAGAAGCTGGAGCTCAAGCGGTCGCTGCTGGCCCAGCTGGACGCGGCGGCCCCGCCCGGGGTCGTCATCGCGTCCTCCACCTCCGGCTATCCGATGACCGACATGCAGACGGAGGCCGCCGACCCCGGCCGCCTCGTCGTCGGCCACCCCTTCAATCCGCCGTATCTCATTCCGCTGGTCGAGGTCGTCGGCGGGAAGCGGACGGATGCCGCGGCGGTCGAATGGGCCTCGCGCTTCTACGAGGTGGCGGGCAAGTCCGTGATCACCATGGAGCGCGAGCTGCCCGGCTTCATCGCCAACCGGCTCCAGGAGGCGCTGTGGCGGGAGGCGCTGCACATGGTGGCCAACGGTGAGGCCACGGTGAAGGAGATCGACGACTCCATCACCGAGGGGCCCGGACTGCGGTGGGCGTTCATGGGTCCGTGCCTCACGTTCGCCCTGGCGGGCGGCGACGGGGGCATGGGACATATGCTCGACCACTTCGGACCCTCGTTGAAGTCTCCGTGGACCCGTCTCGAGGCGCCTGAGCTGGACGACACACTGCGTGCCGCCATGGTCGACGGCTGTGACGAGGCGGCGGGCAGCCGTACCATCGCGCAGCTCGTCGCGGAGCGGGACCAGGGCGTCATAGACGTCCTGCGGGCGACTGGCCGTCTGCCGCGGCAGCGCACCGAGGGGACGGACGGCATCGCACATACCCCCAGCGTTATGGGAGACGAGAAGTGAGCAGCACCCTCCCCGACTACCGGCAGACCGTTCGCCCGGAGTGGATCGACTACAACGGCCATATGAGCGAGGCGTTCTACGTCCTCGTCTTCGGCCACAGCACCGACGAGATGATGGTGGAGACCGGGCTCGACTCCGCCTACCGCGCCAAGACCGGCTGCTCGCTCTACACCGTGGAGTCGCACATCCGGTACCTGAGCGAGGTAGAGGAGGGCGCCGAACTCACCATCCGTACGCGCGTCATCGGCTTGGACGAGAAGAAGGTCCGGTTCACCCACGAAATGCATGTGGGCGAGCCGGACGGCGCCCCCGTGGCCACGACCGAGCTGCTGGCGCTCCACATCGACCAGAAGGAGAGTCGCTCGGCCCCGTTCCCCGACGAGGTGCGGGAGCGGCTGACGGATCTGCTCGAGAAGGCCCCCGAGTGGGCGGGCCGGGCGATCGGCCCGGTTCCGGCCGAGGCGGGTTGAACGGCAGCCGTACCCCCTGAACGCCCCGGCCCCGGATTCGTCCGGGGGCCGGGGCGTTTGCCGTTCCGGACGGGGGACGGGGTGAGGTTGAATGGCGGTGGAGGCGGTGGGGGAAGCGCCGAGGGATGCGCGGGGCGAGGAGTGGATGACGCCATGGCGGACGCCGGACCGTACGACAACGAGGACGACACGGGGAACGGCACCAGGGGCGGCACGAGCGGCGGCGAGGACGGCGGTCGGCGCCCCGAGCTGAGCGAGGTGCCGGAGACCCTGCTCTGGAACCTCTACATGCGGGCCGCGGAGGCCCGCCGGGCGCGGACCGTGCTGGCCGACCCCAAGGCCGTGGAGCTGGCCGACCGCGTCGACTACCCCTTCGAGGAGACCTTCGGCCCGCCCAGCCCGCTGCTGTCGCAGGGCCACGCACTGCGGGTCCGCACCTTCGACACCGCCGTACGGGCCTTCCTGGACGAGCATCCGGACGGCACGGTCGTCGCGCTCGCCGAGGGCCTGGAGACCCAGTTCTGGCGGGTGGACAACGGGCGGGCGCGCTGGCTGTGCGTGGAGCTGCCGGAGACCGCCGAGGTGCGGCGGGCGCTGCTGCCGGACGAGGAGCGGCGGCGCACCGTCGCCCGCTCGGCGCTCGATCTGTCCTGGCGGGACGAGGTCGATCCGGCGCGCGGGGTGCTGATCACCGCGCAGGGGCTGCTGATGTATCTGCGGCCGACCGAGGTCAAGGACCTGATCGCGGGATGCGCCGAGCGGTTCCGGGGCGGGGCGCTGGTCTTCGACGCGGTGCCGCGGTGGTTCAGCGCCCGCACGACGCGCGGCGAGATGCGCACCGCGCGGGGCTACAGCCCGCCGCCCATGCCGTGGGGCATGGACGCGGGCGAGCTGCCGAAGGTGCGGACGGCCCATCCGGCGATCACGGACGTGCGCGAGGTGCCGCCACCGCGCGGCCGGGGCTTCTACTACGGCGCGGCGGCACCACTGATGCGGCGGCTGCCCGCGATCCGGAACCTCCGGCCGACGATGACGGCGATGGCGCGCTTCTCGTAAGGTTGCGGCGGAGAGAATGGACGGGTGAGACGCCCGCCAGACACCACCGGGCCGATACGGCCCCGGCTGCCGTCCCCCGTGGGGGACGTGGCCGACCCGTGGCTCGCGGGCCGGGGCGTGGAGCTGCGGCTGAAGCGGGACGATCTCATTCATCCGCTGGTGCCGGGCAACAAGTGGCGCAAGCTCGCGCCGAATCTGCGGGCGGCCGTCGAGGGCGGGCACACCCGGCTGCTCACGTTCGGCGGGGCGTACTCCAACCACATCCGCGCGGTGGCCGCGGCGGGTGCCGCGTGTGGGCTGTCGACGGTCGGGGTCATCCGGGGCGACGAGCTGGCCGACGCGCCGCGCAACTGGTCGCTGGCGCGGGCCGAGGCACACGGGATGGAGCTGGCCTTCGTCAGCCGCTCCGCCTACCGCGCGTTGCTGCGCGGCCTGGGCGGGGACGGCCCCGGCGCCCGGCAGGCGCTGGAGGAGCGGTGGGGGCACGCGTATGTGCTCCCGGAGGGCGGTACGAACGTCCTGGCGGCGCGCGGGGCCGCGGATCTCGTCGCGGAGCTGCCCGGCCTGGGTCCTGGCGATGTGGTGTGCTGCGCGGTGGGCACCGGGGGCACGCTGGCCGGTGTCGCCACCGCGCTCCCGGCCGGTGCGCGGGCGCTGGGTTTCGCCGTGCTGAAGGGGGCGGAGGGCTATCTGGACGGTGAGGTGGCCGAGCTGCACCGGCGCGGTTGGGGGCGGACGTTCGGCAACTGGCGCATCGAGCACGGCTACCACGGCGGCGGCTACGGGCGCGTCCCGGCGGAGCTGGAGGCGTTCGCGGCGGAGTTCGGGGAACGGCACGGGGTCCGGCTGGAGCGGCGGTACGTGGCGAAGCTGCTGTGGGGTGTGTACGGGCTGGTGGAGCGGGGTGAGCTGCCGGCGGGCAGCCGGGTGACGGCGGTGATCACCGGGCCGCCGGATCCGGAGCCGGGCCGCACAGCGGTCAGTCGGGGATGCGCAGGCGCATGACTCTCGTCGCCGAGTGGCGGACCGTGCCCTCCTGGCGGACCTCGACGGTCAGGTCCGGGGCGATGGGGCGGTAGGCGATCTCGGCGCCGACGCGGTCCAGGGCGGTGGGGAGTTCGGCGGGCGGGGGCTCGGGGTCGGGCAGGTCGCGCAGGGCCGTGCTGAGCTGGGCGCGGACGGCCGTGGAGAGCGGGGAGGAGATCAGCGGCGCGTCGTCCCCGGGGAGCACCAGCGCGAGGGCGCGCGGGCGGAGGCGGGGGCCGACGACGCCGATGACGACGGCGTCCCGGGTCTCCGAATGGCGCACCTTCCGCCAGTGGCGGCCCGGCCGGTAGGGCTCGTCCAGCTCCTTGATGACCAGACCCTCGATACCGATCTCCAGGAGTGACGCGTACCAGGTGGCGGCGACCTCCGGATCGGTCGTCATCGGCACGGCCTGGAGCGGCGGGCCGAGCGGTTCGAGGAGCGCCGTCAGCCGGGCGCGGCGCTGTTCGTACGGAAGCGACCGCAGATCCTCGGTACCGATCGCGAGCAGGTCGAAGGCGGCGTAGGAGGCGGGCAGTTCCCGGGCGAGCCGCCCCGCCCGGGACTCGGACGCGGCGAAGGCGCGCTTCTGGACGCCGGCGAAGTCCGTACGGCCGCCCGCCCACACCACCACCTCGCCGTCGAGGACCGTGCCGGGCGGCAGCGGCCGCGCGGCGGCCGCCAGGTCGGGGAAGGCGCGGGTGACGATGCGGCCGGAGCGGGCCTGCATCCTTACGGTGTCCCCCAGCCGGAAGATCAGCAGCCGATGGCCGTCGAACTTGGGCTCGTACGCCAGCCGCCGTCCGGGCGGGGCGGCGGGCAGGACCGGTACGACACGGGCCAGCGCCACCTCGACGGGTGGCTGGAGGGGCGGCTCGTGGGAGGGCGGCGTCATCGGTCGGCCGCGCCTTCGCCGTCGCCAAGGCCGTCGTCGCCGCCCCTGCCCTCGTCCTCACCCTCGCCCTCACCCTCGCCCTCCTCCTCGACGCCCTCCTCGACGCCCTCCTCGACGCCCTCCTCGACGTCCGCCCCGACCGTCGGCAGCGGGCGCGCCCGCTCGGGGTCCAGCAGCGGGGCGAGCAGATCCCCGTGGCGGTCGAGCCGCGCGGGGATGTCGTCGATCAGGAAGACCAGCGCCGCCGGGTCGTCGCACGCCTCGACCTCCTCCCAGGTGACGGGCGCGGAGACGGCCGGTTCGGGGACGGCGCGGGGGGTGTACGGGGCGGCGGTGGTCTTCGCGGCGGCGTTCTGGCTGAAGTCCACGTACACCTTCCCCGGCCGCAGCGAGCGGGTCATCTTACGGATGACGAGGTCCGGCATGGCGTTCGCGGCCTCCACGGCCAGCCGTCTGGCGTAGGCGGTGGTCTGCCGGGAGGGGGTCGGCTCCACCGGCACCAGCAGATGCAGCCCCTTGGAGCCACTGGTCTTCGCGTACGCCGTAAGGCCGTCGTCGGCGAGCCGTTCGCGCAGCCATACGGCGACGGGGCGGCAGTCCACGATCGTGGCGGGCGGGCCGGGGTCGAGGTCGAAGACGAGCCGGTCGGCGATGCCCACGCCCTGGTCGATCCGCCACATCGGAGTGTGGAGCTCCACCACGAGGTTGGCCGACCACATCAGCGAGGGCAGGTCCTGGATCACCACCTGCCGCGCGGTCTCCCCCTTATGGCGGGTGACCTCGGCCGTCGTCACCCAGGAAGGCGTGCCCGGAGGCGGATTCTTGGTGAAGAACTTCTGGCCGTCGGGGCCGTCCGGGTAGCGCAGGAACGCCAGCGGCCGTCCGCGCAGATGGCCGAGGAGCGGGTCCGCGGTCGACGCCAGATAGTGCAGCAGCTCGCCCTTGGTGGTGCCGGTGGCCGGATGGATGACCTTGTCGAGGTTCCTGAGCGTGATCCGCCGCCCCTCCACCTCCGCGATCGGGGACATACGATAAGAATCTCACGAAAGGGATCAAGTATGCGATCTATCTGGAACGGGAACATTTCCTTTGGCCTGGTGAGCATTCCGATCAAGATCTATCCGGCCACCGAGGACCACTCGATCTCGTTCCGGCAGATCCATATGCGCGACAACGGTCGCATCCGCTACCGCAAGTTCTGCGAGCTCGAGGACAAGCCGGTCGAGTCGAGCGAGATCGGGCGGGCGTACGAGGACGCCGACGGCGCGCTGGTCCCGATCACCGACGAGGACCTGGCGGCCCTTCCGCTGCCCACCACCCACACCCTGGAGATCGAGGCGTTCGTCTCCGCCTCCGAGATCGATCCGCTCCAGCTGGGCGACGCCTACTACCTGGGCACCAGCGGCGCCGCCGGGGCCAAGCCGTACACCCTGCTGCGCGAGGCCCTAAAGCGCAGCGAGAAGGTCGCCATCACCAAATACGCCCACCGCGGCCGCGAGCGGCTGGGGATGCTCCGCGTCGTGGGCGACACGATCGCGCTGCACCGGCTGCTCTGGCCGGACGAGGTGCGCGAGCCCGCGGGGGTAGCCCCCAAGGAGAAGGTGACCGTGAAACCGGCCGAACTGGACCTCGCGGACACCCTGATGCAGACGCTCGGAGAGATCGATCTGAACGATCTGCGCGACGAGTACCACGAGGCGCTTGAGGAGCTGGTGGCGGCGAAGGTGTCCGGCGCCACGCCCACCGCCGAGCCCGGCGAGCGGCCTGAGGGCGCGCAGGTGGTCGACCTGATGTCGGCGCTGAAGGAGAGCGTCCGCAGCGCCAAGGAGTCCCGGGGCGAGGGGGCCGCGGAGGGCGAGGCCGGGGAGGAGGCGGAGGCCGGGGCGACGGTCCACGAACTGCGCGGCCGCAAGAAGGCTCCGGCGAAGAAGGCCGCGTCGGCGAAGAAGGCACCCGCGGCCGAGAAGACCGAGAAGAAGACGGCGGCGAAGAGGGGCGGGTCGAAGACGGCGAAGACGGCCAAGTCCGCGGAGGAGAAGCCCTCGGGGAAGGCCGCCGGGAAGAAGCAGACGGGCACGAAGAGGGCCGCGGCCAAGAAGACCGCGGCCAAGAAGTCCACCGCGAAGAAGCAGACGGGCGGGCGCGGCACGCGGACCGCCTCCTGAGGGGGCTTTCCCCTGCCCGCCCCTTCCCACAACCGGGGCTCCGCCCCGGACCCCGCTCCTCAAGCGCCGGAGGGGCTGATTTCAGCCCGTCCTGGGCCCAAGGGACAAGCCCGCCGCAGGCACGACCCGCGACCGCGGTCAGCTGAAGTCGGCCGCGTGGTCCGCCGCCCACTGCGCGAACGTACGCCCGGGGTGCCCCGTGATGCGCTCGACCTCGGGCGAGATCGCCTGCGACCGGTCCACCAGCTCCGCGTAGACGCGCAGCAGGGAGTCCGCCATGTCCGGCGTGAGGAACCCGCCGACCATCTGCTCCCGCGCCGTCTCGTGCGGGATCTCCTCGTACCGCAGCGGCCGTCCGACGGCCTCACCGATGATCCGCACCTGGTCGGCGAAGCTCAGCGACTCGGGACCGGTCAGCTCGGGGGCCTTGCCGACCAGGTCGTCGGTGAGCAGGGCGCGGGCGGCGACCTCGCCCATGTCGGCCTCGTGGATGAGCGCCATCTGCGCCCTGGCGTACGGCCCGTACACCACGTCTCCGGCCTTGATCTGGTCCGCCCACTGCAGCGCGTTCGCCGCGAAGCCGCCCGGGCGGACGAACGTCCACTCCGGCCCCGTGGCCTTGACCTCGTCCTCCAGCGCGCGGTGGCGGGCGCCGATCGGGTTGCGCTGCGGATCGGTGTCATCCAGGACGGAGGACGAGGAGAGCATCACGATCCGCCGTACCCCGCTGGACTTGGCCCGCTCGAGAAGCTTCTCGGGCCCGACCTGCCAGACCACCGCGGGGTTGAGGAACAGCGCCGTGGCACCCTCCAGGGGCAGCTCATCGGTGCGGGCCGTCCGCACGCCCGCCGGCAGCCGGGCCGCCTCCGGGTCGCGGGTGAGCGCGAGCACCTCGGCGCCCGCGTCGGCCAGGTACTTCACCACATGGCTGCCGACGTTTCCGGTGGCTCCGGTCACCACGAACATGATCAATCTCCTTGCCCGTACCGCGATCCCGTTATGTAGCCCCGCCAGGTTCATCCAAGCGGATGAAGTTGTCAAACAGTTAGATGAGAGCGTGGCGGGGTCCCCCGGTTAGCCTGTCCGGGGCCCAGGAAGAGGAGATGACGACGATGCACGGGACGTCCAGGGGAGCCCGTCGCGCCCCCGCGCCGGAGGAGCGCAAGCTGGACCCGGCGCGCTCCCGGCGGCTGCTGCTCGAGGCGGCCATGGACGAGTTCTCCGAGAAGGGGTTCGCGGGGGCGCGCGTCCAGGACATCGCGGACCGTGCGGGCCTCAACAAGCAGCTGATCACCTACTACTTCGGCGGTAAGGAGGGCCTTTACCGGGAGCTGGGCCGCGAGTGGCTGCGGCGCGAGGCGACCTTCAACGACCCCGCGCTCCCCTTCGAGGAGCTGCTAGCGCGCTATCTCCGGGCGGCGTTCGACGACCCCCGCGGCATCCGGCTGGCCATCTGGCAGGCGCTGACCGGCGAGGTCGGGGACGAGCCGCGCGAGGACCTGTCCGACATGCGGCGCCGTCAGGCGGCGGGCGAGCTTGCAGACGACCTCGACCCGGCCGCCATGCTGCTGATGTGCTACGCCGTGGTCTCCGCACCGGCCACGATGCCCCACGCCGTCCGCCAGATCTTCGGGATCGAGCCGGACTCGCCGGAGTTCCGGGAGCGGTGGGAGCAGCAGCTCCGCCGGATCGTCCGCCACCTCGCCACGTAACCGTGCGCCCTGCCGTCGGCTCGTAATTCGGTTGCCTCCGCCCGCCCCGGTGTCCAGGATGTCCGCGACCTCACCTCTACGAGCAGGAGCGACCGATGCGCCGATTCCTCGGAACGACTCAGTGCCCCCACCGGACGACCGTTTTCGAGGACTTCAGCATCCATGCCCAGCTCTTCACGGGTCTCACAGACCCTCAACATCGGTGTGCTCGCCCATGTCGACGCCGGTAAGACCAGCCTGACCGAGCGGCTGCTCTACGACGCCGGGGTGATCGACCGGCTCGGCAGCGTCGACGCCGGGGACACCCAGACCGACACCGGCGAGATCGAGCGGCAGCGCGGTATCACCGTACGGACCGCGGTCGCGTCCCTCACCGCCGGGAACACCAGGGACACCGGGGACACCCAGATCAACCTGATCGACACCCCCGGCCACTCCGACTTCATCGCCGAGGTCGAGCGCGCCCTCGGGGTGCTCGACGGCGCGGTGCTCGTGCTGTCCGCCGTCGAGGGCGTCCAGGCGCAGACCAGGGTGCTGATGAAGACGCTGCGGCGGCTGCGGCTCCCGGTGCTGCTCTTCATCAACAAGATCGACCGTGCGGGCGCCCGCGACGAGGGGCTGCTCGCCGATGTCCGGCGCGTCCTGGCGCCACATCTCGTCCCGCTGACGTCCGTAAGGGGCCTGGGCACGCGGAACGCCCGCGTCCGGCCGCGTTCCCTGGAGGATCCTGGGGTGCGCGCGGAGGCGGCCGAGGTGCTGGCCGAGACCGATGACGCGATGCTCGCGCGGGTCGTGGACGGCTCGCTGCCCTCGGCCGAGGAGGTGGAGACGGCGCTCGCGGCCCGTACGGCGGAGGGGCTGGTGCATCCGGTGTTCTTCGGCTCGGCGCTCAGCGGCCAGGGCGTCGGGGCGCTGGTCGAGGGGGTGGCACGGCTGGTGCCGCCCGCGCCGGGCGGCACGGAGCCGCGCGGCACGGTCTTCGCCGTCGAGCGCGGCGGAGGCGGCACAGGCGGAGGCGGCAGAAGCGGCACGGGCGGAGGCGGCGCAGGCGGCAGCGGCGCCGCGGGCGGCGGAAACAGTGCCCGTGGTGGCCGTACGGCCTATCTGCGGCTGTTCTCCGGCGAGGTGACGCTCCGCCAGCGGGTGACCCTGCACCGCCGCGAGCCCGGCGGCGCCCTGACCGAACACACCGGGCAGATCACCGCACTGGAGGTCATCGGAGCCGCGGGAACCGTAAGGGGGCCACTGACCGCCGGGAACATCGCGAGGATCAAGGGGCTGCCCGGGGTCCGGGTCGGCGACCGGCTCGGGCCCGTCCATGACGCCCCGTCGGACCGGCGGCACTTCGCCGCGCCCAGTCTCCAGACCCTCGTCCGCGCCCGCGAGCCCGGCGCCACCGCCGCGTCCCGGCTGCACACCGCGCTGCTGGAGCTGGCCGACCAGGACCCGCTGATCCACGCGCGGGCGATGCCGGGCGGAGCCACCTCGGTGCTGCTGTACGGGGAGGTGCAGAAGGAGATCATCGCGGCCACGCTGGTCCAGGACTACGGCATCGAGGCGGACTTCGAGCCGAGCCGGCCCGTGCTGGTCGAGCGCCCCTCGGGGGTCGGCGAGGCCGTTCATGAGATCGCGCGTTCCGACCACACCGGGCCGTGGGCGACCGTAGGGCTGCGCGTGGAGCCCACCGAGCGCGGCGCCGGGGCGGTCTTCGGCTATGAGACCGAACTGGGCGCGCTGCCCCGCGCGTTCCACAACGCGATCGAGGACACCGTGTACGAGACGCTGCTCCACGGGCCCCGCGGGCGTTCGGTGACGGACTGCCGGGTCGTGCTCGTACGCTCCGGTTTCCTCGGCCCGGAGAGCACCGCGGCCGACTTCCGCGACATCACCCCCGTGGTGCTCGGTGATGCCCTGGAACGGGCCGGGTGGCGGATCTACGAGCCGTACCACGCCTTCGAGCTGGAGCTTCCGGCCGAGACGCTCGCCCCGGTCACCGCCCACCTCGCCGCCGCCGAGGCGGACATCGGCGAGAGCGTGGACGGTGCCACCGGATGGCTGCTGCGGGGCGAGCTCCCGGCCCGCCGGGTGCACGGTTTCGAGCAGGTACTGCCCCGGCTGACGCACGGCGAGGGGGTGTGGTGGTCCCGGCCGTGCGCCGACCGGCCGCTGCGTGCCGGGGCTGCCCCCGGCACCGGGGCCTAGATCTCGGGAGGCCCCACGCGGTTGTAGACGAGACTGTTGCTGGTGCCGCCGGGAGTGGTGACGGTCACGTTCACCGGCCCGGCGGGCCCGGCCGGTGCGACCGCGGTGACGGCACTGTCGGAGACGATGGTGAAGGAAACGGGTGTGGAGTCGAAGAGCACCGAGCTGGTGGTGGCGAGACCGCTGCCGAAGAGCGTGACCGTGTTCCCGCCCGCGACCGGCCCCTCGGTGGGCGAAAGGCTGGTGAGGACGGGAGCGGCGACATAGGTGAACGGGACGCCGTTGCTCGTCCCACCGGGCGTCACCACCGTGATCTGCACGGTGCCGCTGCCCGGCGGGGACACCGCCGTGATCTGCGTGGCGGACACCACCGTGAAGGAGGTCGCGTCGACGGCCCCGAACTTCACCGCCGTCGCGTTGAGGAGGTTGGTGCCGGTCAGGGTCACGGTCGTACCACCGGAGGCGGGCCCCGTGGCGGGTGAGGCATCGGTGAGGGTGGGGACGCCGACGTAGAAGTACGCCACCCCGTTGCTCGTCCCACCCGGCCCGGTCACCGTGATCTGCACCGGCCCGGCCGCCCCGGGCGGGGCGACCGCGGTGATCTGGGTGGCCGAGTCCACCGTGAACGACAGTGCGGGCGTGGAGCCGAAGGTGACGGCGGTGACGCCCGTAAGGTCGCTACCGGCGAGCGTCACCGTGTTCCCGCCAACGACCGGGCCCTGGTCAGGGGAGGCGGAGATGAGCACGGGCACCGGCGCCGTCACATAGCTGTACGGCTGGCCGTTGCTCGTACCGCCGGGCCCGGTCACCGTGACCTGCACGGTGCCGGTGCCCGGCGGCGCCACCGCCGTGATCTGCGTGTCGGACACCACCGTGAACGACGTGGCCGGCGTCGCACCGAAGCGCACCGCCGTAGCGCTCGTGAAGCCGCTCCCCGTCAGCGTGACCGTATTGCCCCCGCTCGGCGGCCCCTGTCCCGGAACCACGGTGGTGAGCACGGGCGCCGGCACCGCCGAGTAGCTGAACGGAACGCCATTGCTCGTGCCGCCCGGTGTCGTCACCGTGACCTGCACGGTGCCGCTCCCCGGCGGGGACACCGCCGTGATCTGCGTGGCGGAGACCACCGTGAAGGAGGTCGCGTTGACGGCCCCGAACCTGACCGCCGTGGCATTGAGGAGGTTGGTGCCGGTGAGGGTGACCGTCGTACCACCGGAGGCGGGGCCCGTGCTCGGCGAGATGCCGGTGAGGGTGGGGGAGGCGGCATAGCCGAACGCCACCCCGTTGCTCGTCCCGCCCGGTGTCGTCACCGTGATCTGCACGGTGCCGCTGCCCGGCGGGGACACCGCCGTGATCTGCGTGGCGGAGACCACGGTGTACGACAAGGCGAAGTTCGGGCCGAAGCGGACCGCCGTGGCCTGGGTGAAGTTGCTCCCGGTCAGGGTGACCTGGGTCCCGCCGCCGGTCGAACCGGCGGCGGGGCTCACGGAACTGATCACGGGAGGGGACGCCGCGGCCGTCGAGGCACCGGTGCCTTTACCTGTGGCTTGAGGGGTGCTCAAGGTGGATCTCCTTCTGGCGGGTCGTCCCATGGGTGATCAGATGCCGGGACCGGCGGCGTAGCTGAAGCCGTCGGCGGCGGTGGCGCTGCCACCGTTGGTGGTGACCACGACGTCCACCGGACCGGCGGCGCCCGGAGGCGTCACGGCCGTGACGACGGTGTCACTGATGACGCCGAACGGCGCAGGTGTGCCGCCGAAGGTCACCGACTCGGTGGTGCTGAGGTCGGTGCCGGTGATGGTCACCGATGTGCCACCGGAGGTGGGCCCGGAGGTGGGAGCGACGGAGATGATGGTGGGCGTGTCGACGTAGGTGTACGTCAGACCGTTGTTGGTGCCGCCCGCCGTGGTCACGCTGACGCCCACCGACCCTTCCGCCGCGCCCGCGGGGACGGTGACGGTCAGCTGGCCGTCGTTGACCACGGTCGGGGTCGCGGAGTTGGCGCCGAAGCTCACGGAGGTGGCGGTCGAGAGGGCGGTGCCGTTGATGGTGATGGTGTTGCCGCCCGCGAGCGGGCCCGAGCTGTCGCTCAGCCCGGTCTTGAAGGGCGCTCCGATGTAGAAGAAGTTCAGCGGATTGCTGGTGCCGCCGCCCGTGGTCACGGTCACCGGCACCACCCCGGCGCCGGACGGTGAGATGACGGTGACGGACGTGGGGGTGTTGGCGGTGATGGTGGCGAGCTTGCTGCCGAAGTGAACGGCCGTGGCGCCACCGAGGTTGACGCCGGTGATGGTGACGGTCGTACCGCCTGCGGTGGACCCTTGGTTGGGCGAGATGGGCATGGGGTGTTGCCTCCTGAGTGAGGGCGGGCGTGGACGGGACCGGGCGGGCTGGACCCGCTACGCGCTCACGGAAACCCGGTGCGCGACAGCGGGCTTTGGGGCACCCGCCCGGTCCTCCTCGCGGTACGCCTGGCGCCCGGCTCCGGCGAGGACGCGGCGCCCCCAGCGCCGAAAGAATCGACGGGAGGTTCCACCGCACACTTTCAGTAATCCATCCGACGTAGCGCGCCACAAGAAGGGGTGACGCCACGTCACCCGAATGGCCGGGCGCGCGAGACCGGCGGCGCCGTACATCATGCGCGCCGGGCCTGCCATCCCGCTCCGTAACGGCCCTGGCGCGCCCCTCTCCGGACCCGTCACGCCCCTCTTAGAGCCCGTCACGCTCCTCTTGAGGACCCCGCCGCTCCCCCCTGCCCGGCTACTGCCCCGCCCCTGCCCGGCCGCTGGCGCGCCCCCGTCCCGCCGCTGCCGCGCACCTCACCCGTTCCCGTGACCCATCGGACGGACGGGTCACTTCCGTACCGCCCGGGCGTATGCTCTTGCCGCATGGGGGCGGAAATGGGCATTACCGCCGATGCGACCTCCAACGGGGGCACTTGGCGGGTGAGGATCCGTAGTTCGGCCGGTGACGTCCTGGGCGCCGGAATCCTCCTGGGCAGTGAGACGGTGCTGACGTGCGCCCATGTGATCCCCGACGACGGGCTTCCGGTGCCCGCCACCGAGGTGCTGGTCGAGCTCGTCGAGGTGCATGAGGCCCGGCCCGTTCCCGCACGCGTCGCCGCCGGCTGCTGGGTGCCCCAGCGCTCCGACGGATGCGGCGATGTGGCGCTGCTGCGGCTCGGGCGGCCACAGCCCGCAGAGCACGCCGCGCCGCTCTACCGGCTGCCGCCGGTGCTGGGCCGGCCGGTGTGGATGGGCGGCTTCCCCAAGGGGCTCGACAACGGCCACTATCTGCGGGCTAAGACCGCCGGGCGGGTCGGCCCCCGGGCGGAGTGGGTGGGCCTTGACCCCAAGTCGCCCAGGGATGTGGTCCGTAAGGGCTTCAGCGGCGCCGGGGTGGAGGACGAGGCGACCCGGCATGTCATCGGCATGGTCGTCAGCCGGTACGACGACCCCGTCGACGTGCCCCCGGCCGAGCGGCTCAGCGTCTCCTACATGATCCCGGTCGAGACGATCGTGCGCCATCTGCCGGTGGTCCACCGCTGGGTGCGCGGCGACCCCGGGGTGGACCGGCCGCTGGTCTCCCCGCTGACCACCGGCGGTGTCCAGGACATCGGGTTCGCCCAGCGGCTCGCCATATGGCTGCGCCGGGAGCCCCTGACCGGGCGCGCGGGCATCGCCGACGTGGAGACCGTGGTCATCGAGGACGACGACCACGCGCGGTACGAGGCGCTCAGCCGCGCCATCACCCTCGCCGACCGCGAGCTGTCGGGCGGCGGCCCCGACGAGGCGGTCTCGGCCGCGCCACACGGCACCGTACCGCCGCTGGGCAGCGTGGACCTGGCCATCGACGTCACCAAGCGCACCGACACCGAGGTCGCGCTGCGGGTCGCGGACCGGATGGATCTGCGCTCGCCCGGCGACACCTCCCCGCTCAGCCGGGTCCGGGCCAACGCGGTGCCGCTCACCATCGTGGCCGTCGGCGTGGACCGCGCCCGCGACCCCGAGGCGCTGGTCGGCTTCATGAAGCTGCTCGCCGACCGGGGCAGCCGGCTGCTGCTGGTCTTCCGCGACCCCCACTCGAGCGGACTGCGGGCGGCCGAGCGGCTGTTCCGCCCGGAGGCGGCCCGGATCGACGCCTGGCTCGACGAGCTCGCCGGGCGGGTGGCCCTCGCCGCCGACCGCGAGCACGAGACGGCCGAGCGCGGGGTGCGCCGCTCGTCCTTATCGGACGCCGAGGACGCCACGGCCCTGCGGATCAATCTGACCCGGCTGCGCTCCGACCCCGAGCTGCGCTCCCACCGCATCGTGGCCAAACTGGCCGCGTTCGAGCACTCGGTGCGGGCGGTCGCCGAGCGGGCCGAGGAGACCCTGAAGGTGATCGACGCCCAGCAGCCGGCGGTCCAGGAGCTGAAGTGGCAGCTGGTGTCGTACACGGCGATGCTCGGGGCCAAGGCCGAGTCCGAGCGGGCCGAGCTCATTCCGCTGCACCGCGCCGCGGTGCGGCTGCTGGCCGAGGTGCCCTGCGACCTGCCGGAGGCCCGCCGGGCCGTCGACCGGTTCGTGGCCGCCGTGCACACACCGCCGGAGGGGGAGGCGCCATGACGAACCCAACGGACCCGACGAGCCGGACAGACACGACGAGCCGGACAGACCCGACGGACCAAACGGGCTCGACGTACCCGACAGACCAGACGGCTGGGACGCTCTGCGACCGCCCGGACTGCCGCGGCGAGGGCCTGGGCCGGATCAACGCCCGGGGGTTCTGCTCGGAGTGTGGCCGCAGGCCCCTGCCCGCCGTCCCTCCGCCCGCTCCCCCGCCCGCCGAGCCCGCCGTCCCTCCGCCCGCCGAGCCCGGCGCGCCCCTGGGGTCCGAGTCGACCGCGACCACGGCCCGTGCCCGCCGGCGCGATGTGGCGCGGAAGTTCACGGTGCGGCCCGCGGCCGAGGGCCTGCTGGACCTGCCCCGGGTCGAACTCCCCTCGCTGCGCGACCTGGTGATGGACGATCCGCGTCCGCCGTCGCGCGGCCAGACCTGCGGCTGGCAGGGGTGCGAGGAGATCGTGGGCGCGCCCTACGCCGGACAGCCCGGGCTCTCCCGGGGCTACTGCCCGCGCTGCCGCCATCCGTTCGACTTCACCCCGCGGCTGAGCCCCGGCGATCTGCTGGGCGATCAGTACCGGGTGATCGGCTGTGTAGGGTACGGCGGGCTCGGCTGGGTCTATCTCGCCGAGGACACCCAGCTGGACGACCAGCCCGTGGCCATCAAAGGCCTGATCAACAACGAGGATGAGGCGGCCCTGCGGGTGGCGGTCGAGGAGCGCCGCTATCTGACCATGCTCGACCACCCCGGCATCGTCCGGATCATCAACTACGTCACCCAGCCCGACCCCCGCGGCGGCGCGCTGACGGGCTACATCGTGATGGAGTTCGTCGGCGGGATGACGCTCGCCCAGATCAAGGACCACATCGCGGACGCGGTGAAGCCGTACGACGGGCCGCGGCTGTACGAGCACATCATGGCCTACGGCTGTCTGGTGCTGCGCGCAGTGGGCTATCTGCACGGCGAGAAGCTGCTGTACTGCGATCTCAAGCCGAGCAACGTGATGCACTACGAGGACCGGGTCAAGGTGATCGACCTCGGCGCGGTGTGGCGGCTGGGCCAGCGGGACGGCGGGCCGCCGGTGATCACCGAGGGGTTCGCCGCCCCCGAGGTGCTGGCCCGGGGCGCCTCCGCCCTCACTGAGCGCCATGACCTCTTCGGGGTCGGCAGAACGCTCGAGGAGTTATCGGACAAGGCCGCCCGGCAGGCCCAGCGACCGCCGGGCCTGGGCGCCGAGTCCTACCGCCGGGTGCTGGCCCGCGCCACGGCGGCCGACCCGGAGCGGCGGTTCGGATCGGCCGCGGAGATGTCCGAGCAACTGTGGGGCGTACTGCGGGAGATCCACTCGCTGCGGCTGAACCGTGAGCAGCCGGAGCCGTCCACGCTCTTCGCCCCCACCTCAGCGCTGCTTGACGCCTCGCTGGGCCGGATCCCGGACCTGGAGCGCTGGCTGGACGGGGAGCCGCGCCCGCTGCTGGCGTCCGGGCTGCCCCGGCCCGAGCGGGTGCCGCTCGGACTGCCGGTGCCGTTCCCTGACCCGGGGGATCCCGGCGCGGCCCTGCTGGGCGTCCCGACCGACAGCGGGCCGCGGCGGCTGATCGAGCAGCTGCACGCCTTCCCCCGCCCCTCCACCGAGATCCGGTTGCGCGTCTGCCGCGCCTATCTGGAGCTGGGAGAACGGGACGCGGCGACGGACGAGTTGGCGATCGCGGTGGAGCTGATCGGCTCCGCCGCCCCGTATGACTGGCGGCTGTCCTGGCACCGCGCCCTGCTGCGGCTCGCGGACGGCGCGGTGGCCGACGCCCGGCGGGAGTTCGACGAGGTGTACAGCGCCCTGCCCGGGGAGTACGCCCCCAAGCTGGCGCTCGGCTACTGCGCCGAGCACCTGGGCGACCACGGGGCCGCCAAGCGGTTCTACGAGGCGGTATGGCAGCGCAACCGCTCACAGGGCAGCGCCGCCTTCGGGCTGGCCCGGCTCCGGCTCGCGGCGGGTGACCGGGGCGGCGCGGTGGAGATCCTGGGCGGGGTGCCGAAGGTCTCCCGCCACTACGACGCGGCGCGGATCGCCATAGTGCGGGTGCTGTCGGGGCGGCTCGGCCACCCGGATGCCCTCCCGACGGCCGAGGACCTGGCGGAGGTGCGCACGAGGCTGCCGCGGCTGTTTCTGGACGAGGGGCGCGAGTCCGGTCCGGCGCGCGACCGGCTGACGGCGGAGTCGCTGGAGGTGACGCTGGACTGGGCGGAGCGGCAGGCCGGGTCCGGGTCCGGGTATGGCTCCGGCGCCGGGGAGCGGAGGGGTGAGCCCGCTGAGCGCGCCCGTGCACGGCGCTGGGCGGGGAAGGGGCGCTGGGTGGGGAACCAGCGCTGGGCGGGGAAGGGGCGAGCCGATCTGGCGGCTGAAGCGCACCGGAGGGGAACCGAACCCGCGCCGCTGGTGTATGGGGAGTGGGAGGACGAAAGCGCGCTGCGCGGGGAATTGGAGCTGACGCTGCGCCGGGTGGCCCGGCAGGCGGACAGCCCCGATGCGCTCGGGGCGCTGATCGACCGAGCGAACGCCATCCGGCCCGTGACCCGCGTCTGACAGGGGGATCAGATGAACGAGGACCGCAGGAAGAGACAGCACGGCCCAGGCCCGGAGGGCGCGGGCGGGGGCCCGGCCCTCACCCTGCGGGTGCATCAGAACAAGTACCTGCCCGCCTCCGCGGGCCGCACCGAGATGCACGCCATCGTCAGTGTGCGGGCCCACGGCCTGGGCCCGGCTGCGGCCCGTACCGCCACGTCGGAGGTCATCGTCATCGACTGCTCGATGTCGATGAGCTGGCCGCCCACGAAGATCGCGGCGGCGCGGCGGGCCACCGCCACCGCGGTGGGCATACTGCGCGACGGCACCCGCTTCGCGATCGTCGAGGGCACCGAACAGGCCCAGGTGGTCTATCCGTTCACCGGCGGCATGGCGGTTGCGGGGCCGGACACCAAGGCCGCCGCCGCCCGGGTGGCGGCCCGGCTGCCCGCGATCGGCGGCACCGCGATCGGCTCCTGGCTGGACCTCGCCCGGCGGCTCCACCAGCGCCAGCCCGCCGCGATCCGGCACACCCTGCTGCTCACCGATGGCCGCAATGAACACGATCCGCCCGGCTATCTGGACCGGGTGCTGGACGCCTGTGCCCCGCATTTCACCTGTGACGCGCGCGGGATCGGGGACGGCTGGGACGCCGCCGAGCTGAAGCGGATCGCGCACCGGCTGCGCGGCCGGGCCGACGCGGTCCTGGAGGACTCCGCGCTGGCCGCCGAGTTCGAGGAGATGGTCTCCGCCTCGATGGCCAAGGCGCTGGCCGGGGTGCGGATCCGGATCCGCACCCGGGCGGGCAGCCGGGTCGGCCTCGTCAAGCAGGTGCACCCCACTCGGCTGGACCTCACCGACGAGGGCATCCGCCCCGATGAGCGCACCTGGGAGTGGACCAGCAGCGCGTGGGGCGACGAGACCCGCGAGTACCAGGTGTCCGTGCTCGCCGATCCGCGGCGCGATCCGATGGGCGAGGACGTGGAGCTGGCCGCCGTGGAGCTGGCCGTGGAGGGCGACACCGCGCTGCCGCCGCCCGAGCCGCAGTCGATGCTGGTCCAGTGGACGGACGATGTGCTGCTCTCGTCCCGTATCGACCCCCGGCTCGCCCACTACGACGCCGACTCCGAGCTGGGTCACGCGATCACCGCGGGCTGCGATGCCTACGAGGCGGGTGACCGGGAGCGGGCCCGCCGCCAGTGGGGGCGCGCCGTCCAGCTGGCCCATCAGCTGGGCAGCGAGAAGATGCTGGCCCGGCTGAGCGGGCTGGTCCACATCGTCGACGCGGCCACCGGCCAGGTGCGGATCCGCGAGCCCATCCGGCCGCTGGACCTCAACTCGGTGATCGTGGTGTCGGAGGAGAGCGCCCCCTTCAGGGGCAGGGAGCGGCCTGAGCCCGCCGCGCCGCCCGCCGCGGATGTCCTCTGCCCGGCCTGCGGGCGCCGGTCGCCCGCCACCGCCGGGTTCTGCCAGCAGTGCAACGCTCCGCTGAGCGCCGAATCGGGCGCACCGGGCGGCGCGGTATGAGCACCACCCGGGCCTTCCTGGTGCGCCGGCTGATCGCCCTGCTCGTGGTCACGGCGGTGGCCGTGACCTCGCTGCTGGCCGCGTACTACGGCGTCAGCCGCAACTCCAAGGCGGTGACCGACCGGACCACCCCGGCGATACTGCAGGTGGCCGCCGCCATCGACGCGCTGAACGCCTCGTACGACGAGGCGCGGCGCAGCATCTCCAGCCCCACCGCGGAGTTCGAGGGGCTCAGCGAGGAGTACCGCGACAGGCTGTCGACGGCCAGGCAGAGCCTGACCCAGGTGTCCAAGGGCACCATCGGGGGCGAGTCGGCGCGCGGGGCCCTGCGCACCTCGGCGGCGCTGGTGACCTCCTACGGCGACACCGTCGAGCAGGCGTACGCGAACCGCGAGAACCCGACGCTCAGGGACGCCTATCTGCGGTACGCCGACTCCATCCTGCGGCGCGACCACAGCGGGGTCCTGGACCGTCTGAAGGCGGTGCAGCAGCGGCAGTTCGGCGTGCTCGACGACCAGTCCTCGTTCGGCTGGCTGCTGACGTTCGCCTGGTGGCTGCTGGTGCCGGGGCTGTTCCTCACGCTGGCGGCGCTGCTGGTCCACACCCAGCGCTTTCTGCGGCACCGCTTCCGGCGGCTGGTCAACCCCTGGCTGGCGGCGGCCACCGCGCTGCTGGTCGCCCTGCTGCCGCTGGCGGTGTTCACCTATCAGACCCAGGACCGGCTGGAGTCGACCCGGGCCAGCCTGACCCAGTCGGACATCGGCCGCACCGGCGGCCCCACCGCCAGGAAGGTCGCGCGCACGATGCGGAACGCGCATTGGCAGGCCGGTGCGGTCGGCTGGATACCGGTGGGCGGAGCCGTGCTGACCGCCCTGATCCTGGTCGGTCTGCAGCCGCGCATCGACGAGTACCGGTTCCAGCCCCGATGAGCGCGGCGAAGCGGTCCGGTCACGCCACGGCCACGGTCCTCGGGCTGTGGATGGTGCTGCTGTGTGTCGTGGGCGCGGGCGATACGAGCGGCTGGCAGTCGCGCGGCAGCGTCAGCGTGCTCGCGTCATGGACCGGCGTCGAGGGCAAGGCGTTCCGGGGTCTGCTGGACACCTTCACCCGGCGTACCGGGATCCATGTGGACTACCAGGGCACCACCGCACTGCGCGAGGTGCTGTCCTCGGAGGTGGCCTCCGGGACCCCGCCCGACATCGCCGTACTGCCCAGCGCGGGCGAGCTGGCCGCGTACGCCCGCCAGCGCCAGCTGACCCCGCTGGACGCGGTGATCCCGAGCCGGGAGCGCACGGCCTACGGAAAGCTGTGGACACCCCGGCTGAGCGCCGACGGACCGGTGTACGGGATCGCGGTGAAGGCCGATCTGAAGAGCATTGTGTGGTACGACCGCGACCGCCGCCCGGGCGCCCTGCCCGCCCTCGCGGCCGACGGCCGCCAGTGGTGCGTCGGCATGGGCGACGACGCGGCCTCGGGCTGGCCCGGCACCGACTGGATCGAGGATCTGCTCCTCCAGCAGCAGGGCAGCTCCGTCTACCAGGAATGGGCCACCGGCGGGCTGCCGTGGACGGACCCCCGGGTGGAGCGGGCCTGGCAGAGCTGGGGTTCGCTCTTCGGCAAGGACACCGCGCGCACCGCGCTGATCACGGACTTCCGCAAGGCGGGCACGGAGCTGTTCGGCACGGACCCGCCGTGCGCGCTGGAGCACCAGGGCTCGTTCATCCGTGGCGGATACCCCGACCCGGCCGAGGCGGCCTTCGCCTTCTCCCCCGGGCTCCTCCCCGACACCGACCGGCGATCCACCGCCCGGGAGGTCTCCGGCGACTTCGCCGCGATGTTCCGCGACACCCCGCAGGCCCAGGAGCTGATGCGCTATCTGATCTCGGCCGACGCCCAGCGGGCATGGGGCGAGAAGACCGCCGACAGCAGCACCCACCCGTTCTTCGCCAACCGCGGCGTCCAGCTGGACGCCCAGGGCGACGACGCCGTGGGCCGGAGCATCGCGAGGACGCTCCGGGACTCGGCCTCGCTGTGCCTGGACGCCTCGGACGCCATGCCCACGCGGATGCGGGTGGCCTTCCAGCGCGCCGCGCTGGCCTACCTCAGCGACACCGGCAAGCCCCCGGACGGGCTGCTGCACAGCCTGGAGCGGATCCGCCGGAGCCTGCGGGACACCCCCGACCAGCCCTGGCTGTCAACGGTCTGCGGCTGACCGGGGGCGGCGCGCAGGCTGCCGACCCCCGGCCGACCGGTTCGGGCTCACGGAACCATCTCGTCCGGGCAGGGCGTGCCGCGCGGCAGCTGGTACTTGCCCGTTATGCGGTAGATGCCGGGCCCGGGGGCGTGCAGCACCGTCCACTCGTCCTCCGGCTGGCCCTCTTCCCCGCCCTCGGTCTGCTTGGTGAGGCAGCCCTCGCGGTTGATCGGCAGCCGGTCGTCCTCCCCCTTCGGGGCCTGGACGCTGTGCCCGTCCTCGTCCACCAGTCCCAGCCACGGCGAGTACGGGATGCGGATGAGCACCGGGCCCTTGGTGCGTACCGACACCACCAGCTGATCGGCGCCCGCGCGCCGCACGGTGGCGGGCGGGTCGGCGATCTGCGTCGGGTCCTTGACCTCGTACAGCTTCCAGTTCTCGTCCGACCAGACCTGGCGCAGATAGGGCAGATCGGTGCCGAGCAGTTCGGACTCCTTCTCCGCCGCGGTGTCCGGGTCGTCCGCGGGCAGCACCACATAGTGCACCGCCCAGCGCTTGAGCCATTCGTGGTAGCTGACCGGGGTGAGGGTGTCCTCGCCGTAGAAGATCGGGTTCCGGTCCAGGTCGCGCTGGCGGTTCCAGCCGCGCGCCAGATTGACGTACGGGGCGAGCGCGGAGGACTCGCGGTGGCTGCGCACCGGAACCACCTCGACCCGGCCCCGGTCGGCCTTCTCCCGCTTGAGCCGGTCGACCAGCGGGGCCAGCTCACGGGCCCAGGAGGCGGAGGGGGCGGTGTGGACCACATCGTCGGCGGTCTTGATCCCCTGCCACACCGTGACGGTCGCGAGCGCCAGCACCAGAACGGTCCAGCGCCGGCCCGCGCGCGTCGTGCGCAACTCGGCGCGCGGCGGCTTGCGCACCGCGGGCAGCGCGGCGATCAGCACCACACCGCCGAAGATCATGCCGAGCCGGGAGATATTGGTACCGATCTGGGAGGGAATCGCCCAGGTGAGCACCACTCCCAGGCAGTACAGCGTGGCCCCGACCCGCACCGTCGACCAGCTGCGCGGCACACACATCAGCGTGGCGGCCCCGGTGATGAACGGCAGGATCACCGATCCGATGCCCATCGGCTGCTCACCGGAGAACGGGAACAGCCACGCCGACAGGCCGACCACCACGGCCGGGGTGATCCCCAGCGCGTACGCGGCGGGGCGCCGCCTGGTCAGCCACAGCCCGGCGGCCACGACGCCCACGAACAGACCGGCCACCGGGCTGGACATGGTCGCCAGCGCCGACAGCACGGCGGCCAGGACGAACCGTCCGGTCTTGTGGTGCCAGTGCCGGGAGCGCCACCGCCGGGGCCAGGCGAAGATCACGGCAACGGCCGCGAGCCCGAACATCGCACCGAGCCCGAAGGTCACCCGGCCCGAGATGGCGTTGCAGGTCAGCGCGAACGCGCCGTACATGGCGGGCCACATCGGCCGCCGTACGGCACGGCTGCGCACCAGCAGCAGCGCGAGCAGCCCGGCGGACAGCGTCCCCGCGACCATCATCGTCGAGCGGACCCCGAGGACCGCCATCAGATACGGCGAGATGACGCTGTACGAGACGGGGTGCATCCCGCCGTACCAGGCCAGGTTGTACGCCAGATCCGGATGCTGGAGGGCGAACTCCGCCCAGGCGTCCTGCGCGGCGAGGTCACCGCCGCTGTTCGCGAGCAGCGCCACCCAGACCAGATGGAGCAGCGCGGCGGCGACCAGGGTGGCCAGAACCGGATGGCGCAGCGCCGTCCGGACGCGCTCGAACAGCCCGCCCGAAGCGGCCTGGCGGCTCTCGCGCCCCGCCTCCGCCGGGCCGGTCGGCTCGTCCGGCCAGCGCTGTGTGGGTACGCGTATTCGTGCGGCGGTGCTCTCCTCCGAGCCCCCGCCTTCATCGGCCCGTGTCGGATCCACGGTGGTCACTGCGGCTCTCCCCGTCTTCCCCCGAGGTCTGCCCCATCGTCCTCAACCCCGCGCCGGATCGCTCCGGTTCCGCGGCGGGTCCAGGCCGGGGACCCACCGACGCTAGCACGCTCGGGCGACCCCGATCCGGCTCGGGCCCCGGCGGCGTTTCGCGCCGGGGCCGCTTCGTCCCGTCCCCTCTATTCGACTTCCCCCGCGGGTCAGCCGATACGGGTCAGTTTCGCGCCGAACGAGGGCTCGGACAGGTCATCCTGCAGGGCCACCGGCGCCTTGAGCTGTCCGGGGCCCGTGCCCACGGTCACCTCGCCGACGACCGTACCCGCCTTGGCCGAGTGCGGCACCTTCGCACCACCGTCGCCGATCTTGATGTCGACCGTCAGACCGGACCAGCCGACCGCCCTCAGGTCCTTGGTGGCGACGACCGGCGTGGTGCCGCCGAGACCGTCGTCGACCTCGCCCACGACATCGCCCTTCTTGATGACGGTGGCCGAGGTGAGGGCGTCCTGCGCGGCGGTGATCAGCTTGTAGCTGTTGGTCTGGGCGAGCTGGAGGCTGGCGTCCAGCGTGGTGGTCGCGCGCTGCTCCAGGACCACCCCCAGGATCCGCTGCTTCTTGCCGTCGATCGTCCGCACGGCGCCCCACATCAGGGCACCGCCCGCCGGGGTGGACGAACCGGTCTTGATACCGATCACACCCGGCTTCACCAGCAGATTGTTGTTGTTGTAGATCCGGTCGCCGAGCCCCGGGATAGTGGTGTTGGGCGTGGCCACGACCGCCCGGAAGGCGTCGGACTGCATCGCCGCCTTGGCCAGCTTCAGCTGGTCGGCCGCGGTGGACTTGGTGGACTCCTTCAGACCGCTGGGGTCGGTGTAGGTGGTGTGCTTCATCCCCAGGCCCTCGGCGGCGTCGTTCATCTTCTTCACGAAGGCGTCGAGCGATCCGGCGTCCCAGCGGGCGAGCAGCCGGGCGATGTTGTTGCTGGAGTTGATCAGCAGCAGCTGGAGCAGCTGGTGCTGGGTGAAGGTCTGCCCCTCCTTGACCTCCGCCCGCGACTCGTCGGCGGACTTCGCCTCCTCGGCCGCCTGCGCGTCGATCTTGATCTTCGGGCCCTCCGCGCCACCCTTCAGCGGATGGTCCTTGAGCACCACATAGGCCGTCATGACCTTGGTGACGCTGGCGATCGGCACCGGCTTCTGCTCTCCGGAGGCGCCCAGGCTGCCCACGCCCTCGACTTCGGCGGCGGACTGCCCCTGGTCGGGCCAGGGCATGGAGAGTGCATCGCCGCCGAAGCGGTAGCTGGCGTCCGAGGTGAGCTTCAGCGATGGATCCGGCAGCGGTCGCAGCGCCTGGACGACGCCCAGGATGATCACCAACAGCGCGGCCAGCGGCGTCCAGATCTTGACCCGGCGGACCGCCGTCCGTAGCGGCGTCTCGGGCTTGGGCGGGGTGTTGGTCAGCTGCGCCAGCAGGTCGAGCGGCGCGGGCTGCTTTCCGTCCGGGGCCAGCGGCGGCAGCGGCTGCTGCTTGGTCCGCTCGGCCTCGGGGACCGCCACGGGCGGAGCGGCGGGGGCCTTCGGCGCGATGGGCGGGGCGGCGGGCTTCGGCGGGGCCGGGTCGTCGGGGGACCGCAGTGGGACGAACCTGCTGGTCCGCTCGTTGTCCGACTCGCCGACGGGCTTCTTGCCCGACGTCTTCGCGTCGGACGCCCGCTCGGCCGCCCTGCCCTCGGCCGCCCTGCCCTCGGTCTTGCGGTCAGCCGTCTTGTCGGCCGGGCGGCTGACCGCCTTGAAGGCGGTGGTCGGCTGGTCGACGCCCTTCTTGTCGCCGTTATCGCCCTTGTCGGCCTTGGCGCCCCTTCCGGGCTTGTCCGGGAGCACGCCGAAGGCGGCCGTCGGGCGGTCGATCGGCTTGCCGGAGGCGTCGTCGTCCGTCCCGGACGCGGCGGCCTTACGGGACTCACCCTCGGCCTCGTCCGCCTTGGCCCCGTCCTTCTTGTTGTCCCTCTTATTGTCCCTCTTGTCGTCCCCGCCCTCGGCGTCCGCCTTGGGCCTCACCGTACGGAAGACGGCCGTCCGCTGATCCACCGACGGCTTGGACGGCCCATCGCCGCCCTCATCCGTCTCGACCTCGGAGTCGGTCTCGGCCTTGGTCTCAGACGCGCTCTCAACCTTCGCGTCGGCATCCGCGTCATCTGAGTCGTCAGACCCGTCAGACCCGTCAGCACCGTGGGAGTCGTCTGCGCCGCCCGCACCATCCTCGTCCGCTTCCGCCTCCGCGTGGGGCTCGGACGCATCGCCCTCGGGCGATCCGTCCGACGCATCGGCGTCCGTCTCCGGCTCCGTCTTCGCCTCCGACGTCCCGGAACCTTCACCCTGTTCACCATCGCGAACACCAGAAACCTTTGCGTCGCCCCGGTCGACTGGCGGCGTCTCTGGTTCCGCTTCCGCCTCCGCTTCGGCCTTCGCCTCGGAGGTCACCCCGGGCCCGCCAGAAGCCGTCTCCGGCTCCCGGGAACCCGACCGGAGGTCGTCGGACACGACGGCGACCGCCGCCGAGCCCTGGCCCGCCTCCGCCTCACGCGAGATCGCGAGCCTCGGATCGCGCTCTCCCCTAGCCGTCTCCCCCGACGACTCCTGCTGATCCGACCTGCCGGGGGACTCGCCCGCCACCGATGCCTCCTCGATATGTGTCGCGGGACGCCCTACGCCCCATGGCGTCACGTCCCGCAGCCCAACCTCTACCAGTGTCCTGTGTGTCCGGCGTGCGATCGCGCACCGCCACAGCCGGAGAGCGTCTCCAGGTGCCCGCCCCCCTGCTAGACGAGAACGACATACCTACTGGTTCCCACCCAAACCCCCCAGGCACTCTCGACAGACCAATGTGAGAGGGGTCACCCTGTCATTCATCCACGCGGGGAGGCATGGATGGGCAGGAGCCGCAGAACAATTCCGGAGGAGCTTCTGTTGCTCGCTCTGGACCCGACCACGGGTACCACAGCGCAGCCGCAGTCGCTTGACCTCGGTCTTGCCGGGGCACAGCTAGTAGAGCTGGCCCTGGCCGGACGGATAGCCCCTGACGGGGATCGTATCGCCGTGGTGCTGCCACGGCCGACCGGAGATCCGACTCTGGACTCCGCGCTGGAGCTGCTGCGCCGACGCGGCAGCCCGGTGCGCGCGGTCCACTGGATCGGCGGGCCCCGGCTGGGGCTGCGCCAGACGTACCTCACGCACCTGGAGCGCTGCGGCATGGTGCATGCCGTCGCGGGCCAGATGTGTGGCGTACTGCCGACGACGCGCTACCAGGCGACGGACACGGCGATCAGCCGGGAGATCAGGGCCCGGCTGGACAGTGCGATCCGCACCGGCGTACCGCCGGACCCGCGGACCGCCGCGCTCGCCGCCCTGGCCCACGCGGTCGGACTCGGCAAGCACCTGTATCCCGGGAACGAGGGGCGTTCCTCGCGCTCCAGGCTCCGGGATCTGATCAGGCACGACCCGATGGGCGGTCTCGTGGCGCACGCCGTGATGGACGTGCAGAACGGTGTCGCGGCGCAGCCACGGCGCGCACCGGCCGCGGGCCGACAGCCGGGGACGCGCGCGGCGGAGCCCGCGGCCGGCGTTCCGGCCCAGCCGTCCCGCCGCGGGAGCATGGCCCGCGTCGGAGCGCGCTGAGGCCCCTCCGGGGCGCCATCGCACCATCACGCACCACCCAGCCCGTCGAACGCACCAGCAGCCCGTCAGCGGGGCGGCGGACACCGTTCCCGGCACCGTCCGGGGCGGAGCGCCACCGTCCGGCTCCGAGCGGCGCCAAGAGCAGCACCGAGCACCACTGACGCTCCACCGACCGCACCGCAGTCCCCACTGACCCGGTTCGGGAGCCGCTGAAGCGCGCGGGGTGGTGGGACGGCCGATTTGGACGACCGGCCGGCCCACCGCCCCGCGCGCGCGTTCGCCCACCGTTGTGCGGCCGCCTTTGTGCGGCCATTTCCCAGCGCGGCCCCGTCCGGTAGTGGCAGGCTGCTGAGCAGCATAAATCAGCAGTACGAAGCCGGAGGTGCACGTCCCGTGACATCGAACGTCGGCCCCACTGTCCGGCGACGCCGGTTGGGCCAGGAACTGCGCAGGCTCCGCCAGGAGAAGGGCATGACGGCGGAGGAGGTGGCGGAGGAGCTGATGGTCTCCCAGTCGAAGATCAGCCGACTGGAGAACGGGCGTCGCAGCATCAGTCAGCGCGATGTGCGCGACCTGTGCCGCACCTACAAGGTGGAGGACAAGGCACTGGTCGATTCCCTCATGCAAATGGCGAAGGAGTCTCGCCAGCAGGGGTGGTGGAACGCCTTCGGCGATGTGCCGTACAGCGTCTACATCGGCTTCGAGACGGACGCCGCGTCACTGCGGGTCTACGAACCCCAGGTGCTGCCGGGCCTTCTGCAGACCCCGGAGTACGCGGAGGCGGTGATCAGCGGCGCCCTGCCGGAGGCCCCGCAGGACCAGATCGCCCAGCGGGTCCAGGTCCGGCTCAGGCGCCAGGAGCGGATCACCGACCCGCTGGCCCCGCTGCGGCTGTGGGCGGTCGTGGACGAGGCGGCGATGCGGCGGGTGGTCGGCAACTCCAAGATCATGAGCGATCAGCTGGACTATCTGGTCCGGATGAGCCACGAGCCCCATGTGACGGTGCAGGCGCTGCCCTTCGACATGGGGTCACACCCGGGGATGAGCGGGCAGTTCACCATCCTGGAGTTCTCGGACGAGTCGGACACCAGCGTCGTCTATCTCGAGGGCGTCACCAGCGATCTGTATCTGGAGAAGCTCAGCGATGTGCAGAGCTACAGCATGATGTACGAGCATCTGCGGGCCCAGGCGCTGAACGCGGACCAGAGCCGCCAGTTCATCACCGAGATGGCCCAGGAGCACGCCCGCAGGCACCAGGAGGAGAGCGAGGCGGCCCCGTCGGGCTGAGGGCGGACTAAGGGCGGACTGAGAGCGGACGGAAACACTCCGGTGCGAACGGCGAGGGCGGAGGCTACACCTCCGCACCTCGCCGCGGAAGGGGCCACGGGAATATGCCATCCGGTCGAGTGAATGGCCCGCTTTCCAGACGATGTTGCCGAGTAACGTCGGTGACGCCTCCAATCGGGGGTGCGCCGCCTCTACACAATGCATCGGAGCAATCGTGTCCATTCAGCAGGGAAAGACGAGCATGTGGGTGAAATCCTCGTACTCGGCCGGAAACGGCGCTTGCGTGGAAATCTCCTCACCGGTCATCAGCGAGATCGCCGTGCGCGACTCCAAGGACCCCCAGGGACCGACGCTCAGCTTCGCCCCCGCATCGTGGTCGGCCTTTGTGTCCGACGTCAGCCGGGGCGCCTTCGACCTCGGCTGATCTCCGCAACACCCGGCCGCGGCAGCGCGGTCGGCGGCGCGGAGCGCCACACCCGCACCCGAGCCCTCTCGACCGGTCGCCGTCCCCGCCGAGAGGGCTCTTGCCGTTTCCGGTGCTTTCCGGCCTAGCCGCTTCGGCGGAGTTCCACCAGGTATTGACCCGTACCGGGAATCGCCGGAATGAACGGCGCCGTGAATTCCACCCGGCCGTGCCCACCGGGCGGCCGCCGCTGGTGAACGCCGGTGAACTGATGCGTTAACGCGACTCCTGTCCGGCCTTTCGGGATCCCGCTCCCGTACGACCCGGCGATCGGTGGGCGTGCGTCTGACGAAGTGTCCGCTCATCGTGGGCGCACAGGGGTGCGAACGACAACGCCCCGTCAAGTCAAGAAAACGCAAAATCGTTCCTTGTTCTGATTTGCGTTCACATTCGTGACCTCTAGAACCCTTGACCGGTCGCCCGAACGAGCGGTTCAATCCCGGAAGTACCCCCGCTCCCGCTCGGGGGAACCGTCCATGACGAACGTCGCGGCGAAGTGCGCTCCCGTTCATATGGCGGACCCCTGGGAGGGGACATGAACAGTCTCGACTGGGTTGTACTCATCGGCTACTTCGGTGTCATGGTCGGCATCGGCCTCTGGTCCCACAAGCGTGTGGACAATGTCAGCGACTTCTTCACCGCGGGCGGCAAGATGCCCTGGTGGCTATCCGGCATCTCGCACCACATGTCCGGCTACAGCGCGGTGATGTTCACGGGATACGCGGCCATCGCCTACCAATACGGCATCACCTCCTACGTCACCTGGTCCTTCCCCATCGCCATCGGCATCGCGATCGGCGCCAACCTCTTCGCGCCGCGACTGAACCGGGTGCGCAGCAAACTCAAGGTGGCCTCGCCACTCGAATACCTGAAGAACCGGTACAACCTGCCCACACAGCAGGCGCTGGCCTGGTCCGGGGTGCTGTTGAAGATCGTCGACGTGGGCGCCAAATGGGCGGCCATCGCCACCCTGCTCTCCATCTTCACCGGAGTCTCGCTCAACCAGGGCATCCTGATCACGGGCGCGGTCACCGCCGTCTACTGCACCGTCGGCGGGCTCTGGGCCGACGCGCTCACCGAACTCGGCCAGTTCATCATCCAGTTCGTGGCGGGCATCTCGATGCTGATCGCCGTACTCCACGAGCTAAACGGCTTCAGCACCTTCTGGACCGTCTGGGACGACCTCCCCGACAGCCACCACCAGCCGACCGTCGGCCCGTACACCCTGGTCTTCCTGCTCGCGTACCTCTTCATCAAGACCTTCGAGTACAACGGCGGCATGTGGAACCAGGCGCAGCGCTATATGGCGACCGACAGCGCCCACTCCGCCAAGCGCTCGGCCCGGCTGTCGGCCGTCCTGTGGTTCGTCTGGCCGCTGGTGCTGTTCTTCCCGATGTGGGTCGCGCCGCTGATCATCAAGACGGACAAGCCCGCCGACTCGTACGCCGAGATGGCCGAACACCTGCTGCCGCACGGTCTGCTGGGCCTGGTGATCGTCGGCTTCTTCTCGCACACCATGGCCATGTGCTCCTCGGACGCCAACGCGATCGCGGCCGTGGTGACCCGGGACATCATGCCCGCGGTCTTCAAGTCCGTACGCGAGTGGAGCAGCCGCACCGGGCTGCTCGCGGCCCGCTACACCACGCTGCTGTTCCTCGCCCTGTCGATGGCCATCGCCACCCAGGTCAACTCGGACTTCTTCGGGGACATCATCACAGTGGTGATCAAGTGGGTCGCCGGGCTCATGGGACCGATCGCGATCCCGCTGATGCTCGGCATGCTGGCCACCTTCCGCAAGTCGGGTCCGACGGCGGCGCTGGTCAGCTGGGCCATGGGGCTGATCGCCTTCTACCTCGTCAACTACCCGATCAACGACGCGATCGACGGAGGCGTGGGCCTGGAGTACCAGATCTCCATCCCGCTCGCGGTCTCGCTCGTGCTCTTCATCGTCGTCGGCTACCTCAAGCCGGAGGACACCCCGGAGCGCGATGCCATCCTCGCCTCGCTCAACTCGGATGACGACGGGCCGGGTTCTGCGAGTGCCGCGCTGTCGGTGCCGAAGCAGGGCGACGCGGACGACCGCGAGTCGGTCGCGGGCGGCGCCACGGACTGACGCCGTCCGCGCGGCGGCCATGGCCCGGGCCGCCGGTCACCCCCGGTGTGGGATGACCGGCGGCCCGGGTCCCGTATGACTCCCGGCGTCCATGATGGCCATGACGGCCATAACTCCCATGGCGATCATGGCCGCATGGCGTCCACGGCTCCCATGGGAGGGGATCGGGGCCCCGGCGCGGTGGCGGCCGGAGCGGGCCTATGCGCGCGGGTAGCGGGTGAGCCAGGCCGGGGAGGAGCTGGCGGGGCCGTGCAGGGCAGGGCCCTGGGTCATCTCCATGGCGAAGTCATCGGCCAGCTCCAGGATCGTGCCGCGCCCCTCGACCTCCGCCAGCCAGGCGGGCGGCAGCGCCGTCTCGCCGTGCAGCGCGCCCAGCAGATTGCCGCAGATGGCCGCCGTGGAATCGCTGTCCCCGCCGTGGTTGACCGCGAGCAGCAGCCCATGGCGGACGTCCTCGGCGACCAGCGCGCAGTACAGGCCCATCGCCAGCGCCTCCTCACCGGTCCAGCCCTCGCCGAGCGAGGCGACGCGGTCGGGGGTCGGCAGGCCCTGCCGTACGGCGCCGAGGGCGTGCCGCAGCGCGTGGCTGGTCTCCTCGTGGCCGGGGCGGGCTGCCAGATGGGCGAGGGCGCGCTGGACGGCTCCGTCCATCGCCTCGCCGCGCGCGAGGCCGTGCACGATGAGGGCGAAGGCACCGGCCGCGAGATAGCCGGTGGGGTGGCCGTGGGTGTGGGCCGCGCACTCGATGGCCAGTTGGAAGACCAGCTGCGGCTCCCAGCCCACCAGCAGTCCGAAGGGCGCGGAGCGCATCACGGCGCCGCATCCCTTGGAGTCGGGGTTCTTGGGCCGCTCCAGGGTGCCCATGGTCTCGTCGGCGAGCCCGGTGAGACAGGCCCGGCCCGGGGACCGCTGGGCGTACAGCCACTCCTCGCGGGCCAGCCAGCCGGCGTCCTTACGGCGCTCATCGGGGCCCCAGTCGCGCTGGGTGGAGTACCAGCGGCGGTGGGCGGAGTGGACGTCGGTGGGCGGGTGCCAGGCCCCGGTGTCGCGGCGCACCTGCGCCCGTATCAGTCCATCCACGGTGAACAGCGTCATCTGGGTGTCGTCGGTGACCCGTCCGCGGCCGCCATAGGCGGGCAGGAAGTCCGTCACGCCCTCGGATCCGTGTGCCGCCCTGATCTCGTCCAGAGAGGCGAACTCCACGGCCGCCCCCAGCGCGTCCCCGATGGCCCCGCCGAGCAGACAGCCGCGCACCCGGCTGCGGAAGTCCTGCTGTTCGGCGCGGCCCCATACGCCGGTCGCTGCGCTGGCGGTTGCGGTCACGACCCATGCCTCTTTTCTTCGCTGCGTGAATGGCCCTGAACTGCCTTTGAACTGTAATGGACACCTAATGATCGCCTCTTGGCCGCCGCGGATTGTGAAGGCGTCATCACGGGGAAGCCGACGGACGGCCGCATTCCGAGAACGCGAATTCCCTCACCAATGTCGGCCGTGCGCCGAAGGCCCTTATCCGCACGCCGTACGGCCGTGGTCCAAGCGCCTCCGGAGCCCGGCGAGCGGCGAGCGGAGGGCGGCGAGCGGAGCTGGGTCGGCCCCGGGACACCGGGCGAGGTCGTCCAGGGCGCGTATCACGTCGTCGACGATCTCCCAGTACGGCCGGGTGGCGGTCAGCTCCGCCATCAGGCGCTCCGCCCCGGCCCCGTCCCCGAGGGCGGCTCTGCTGACGATCGGGGCGGCCACTCTGGCCTGGGGGTCCCACTGGTCGCCGTGCTCCTCCAACAGCGCCTCGAAGGCGGTCCACCGCTCTCGCGCTCCGGTGCGACCGGCCGTGGCACTCACCAGCATCGCGTGCTCGAAGGCGACGTCGAGGTCATGGCCGTCCAGGGCCGTCGCCCGTTCGATGTCCGCCGCGGCCTCCGCGTACCGGCCCGCCCGGCGGTGGCACCTGGCCCTGGCCTCCAGCGCCAGCAGGTCGTCGGGGGCGAGCCCGAGCGCCCGGTCCAGATCGGCGAGCGCGGCCTCGTCGTCGCCGAGGCGCTGCCGCAAGGCACCTCGGGTCGCCGCCGACCAGGCATCGTCGGGATCGGCGGCCACGGCGGCGTCGAAGTCCGCCAGGGCCTCGGCGAGACGGCCGGTGTGCTCATGGGTGTGTCCCCGCCGGACCAGCGCGAACACATACGCCGGCGCGATCTCGATGGCCCGCCCGAAGTCCGCCAGCGCCTCCTCGAAGCGATCCGTCATCCGGTAGGCCTCACCACGCTCCGCGAGCGCCGCCTGATCGTCCGGGTGGGAGGCGAGGTGGCCGTCGGCAGCGCTGATCGCCTCCTCGTAGCGGTCCAGGTTGCGGAGGGCCTGGATTCGGCCGAACGCGGCGTAGTCCGAGCCGAGTTCGATGGAGCGTTCGGCGTCCGCGAGTGCCTCCGCGTACCGCCCGAGCATCCGGTGGGTCGTGGCACGCTCCGCGTGTGCCCAGGCCCATTCGGGTCTGATCTCCAGCGCTCGGGTGAAATCCGCAAGCGCCCTGTCGTAGTCCCGGATGGCGAAGTGGACCAGGCCGCGGGTGGACACGGCCCACGCGCTCCCGTCGTTCAGCTCCAGGGAGCGATTGAGGTCGGCCAGGGCCTCCTCATAGTGCCCGAGCAGGCTGTTCACCTCGCCGCGCTGGGACAGCGCCCAGGCGAAGTCGGGATCGAGCTCCAGGGCGCGATCGAGGCTTTCCCGCGCCTGTTCGTAACGCCCCATGCCGAGGTACGCGCATCCGCGGGCGGCGTGGGCGCGGTCGCTGTCGGCGTCCAGCTCCAGGGCCCGCTCCGCGTCCGCGACCGCCTCCTGTGGCTCGCCCATGTCCGCCCGGGCCATGCTGCGGATCGCGAGGGCCGCGGCCAGGGCCCGCTCGTCCTGCCCGAACTCGTCGATCAGGAGCGTCATGGTCGCCGCCACGTCGCTCATCCTGGACCCCGCCAGGAAGCGTTCGCCCCACGCGCGCACGGCCTCGGCCCCGCCGTCGCGGCCCGCCTCCAGCAGCATCCGCATCCAGCGGCGGTCCCAGGACACCGGCGCGTGGTCCAGATACACGCACACATAGGCGCGCAGCTCCTCCCGCAGGGCCTCCTCCGGAGTGGCGCACAGCCGGTGGTACGCCTCCTCGAGCCGACAGTCCAGCCATCGCTCGTGGCTCCACTTCCCGTCCCCCGCCAACGACTCCTCGATCTGCCACTGCCACCCCGCGAAGGCATCGGCCAGCCGGAGATGGCGGGCGCGCCACGCCTGTGGCGACTGGTTGCGCCGCAGCCGCAGCATGGCCGTGCGGACGACCTCGTGGTAGCGGCAGCGGCCGGAGCCGTCGGCCACGAACGGGAGCGAGCGGAGCCAGCCGTAGAGCCCGGCCGCCCCGTCCCCCACCGCGGCCGTGAAGACGTCCTCGTCCAGCTGCCGGGGCAGGGCCGCGGCCAGGGCGGCCGAGCGCTGGGTCTCGTCGCTCACCCACTTCAGGAAGCGCTCCACTGCGGTGCCCGAGGGGTCGCCCACGGCCTCGGGGGTCGTGGGCCGCGCCTCGGCCAGCATGGACACCAGCACCGGCAGCCCTCCGGTGAGCCGGAGGACGACCTCGATCACCTGCTCGTCGTCCACGCCCTTCGCCGTCAGGAGCTGCCGGGCCTCCGCCTCGGTGAACGGGACCAGGGGGAGGTCCACCACCAGATCGGCGTAGTCGGCCCAGCAGCGCGGGGCGAGCGTGCCCTGTCCGGCCAGCGTCACCACCGCGTTGGCCGGGAGCGAACCGTAGCGGCCCTCGAACATCACCTCGCGCAGCCACGGGTCGAGCAACGGGCCGGTGCGCTCATAGGTGTCGAAGAACCACGCCATCCAGGGCACGGAGGCGGCCACTTCGCCGACGTCCCTGAGGAACGCGGGGGTGAGCGCGTCCAGGGGCGATATCACCAGGTCCACGTCGTCGTGGCTGCGGAGGCGGGCGCTGAGCCTGGCCCGCGCGCGGTCGGCGGCCTGGGCGACCCGGTCAGGTTCCGCCGCCCCGGCGAACGCCCCGGCACCAGGCACCATGCCGAGCCCGACCAGCCCCGCCCGGACGGCGAACGCGCTCGAGGCCGACGGCTGGGGGTCGCCAGCCGCCCCCTCCGAGGGCTGTGGCACGGTCTGCTGCGCCGCCGAATCGGCCTCGTGGCGCCGCTGCCGGTAGGTCGCCAGCAGCTTGTCGAAGGACTTCAGCGGATGGCCCTGCTCGGCCAACTGGGCGCTGATGGCCGCCATCACCTCCGGGACGCTGTTCACGGACTCGTCCACGGAGGCGGTGAGCGCCCGGTGCTCCCGCGCGGTGTTCTCCAGCTGCCGCAGCAGCGTCGTCTTGCCCACCCCGGCGTCACCGCGGACGTGGAACAGGAAGTGGTGGGCGGCGTCCTCGGGCGGCACCGCGAAGTTCTCCCGGAACGCGGCCATCTCCTGCCGCCGCCCCACGAACCGGCGCCGCCGCTGGATCAGCTCGCGCATCGTCGGACGCCGCTCTGCCATGGGTCCCCCTATCCCCGCCCGCTCCCCACGGCAGCGTATCGGCGCCGCGCGCACCGAGGCATCCGTACGGCGCCCGTGACACATCCGTGCGGCGCGCCCCGAAGCATCCGCGGGGCGCGCCCGCGGACCGTGCGCCGGGTCAGTCCCCCAGCACCGGAAGCAGCTCCGGCAGATGGCCGTCCGAGGCGAGGGCGGCGGCCCGGCGCTCCTCGGGGACGGGGCCGTAGGTGGTGCCGCGGGCGCGGGCCGGGCGGCCGGCCAGCTCGGCGATGGCCACCAGGTCCTGGATGGACCGGTAGGAGCCGTAGGAGGAGCCCGCCATACGGGAGATGGTCTCCTCCATAAGGGTGCCGCCGAGGTCATTGGCGCCGGAGCGGAGCATCTCGGCGGCGCCCTCGGTGCCCAGCTTCACCCAGCTGGTCTGGATGTTGGGGATGTGGGGGTGGAGCAGGATCCGCGCCATGGCCGTGACGGCGCGGTTGTCGCGGGTGGTGGGGCCGGGGCGGGCGATGCCTGCGAGATAGACGGGGGCGTTGGTGTGGATGAAGGGAAGGGTGACGAATTCGGTGAAGCCGCCCGTCTCCTGCTGGATCTCGGCGAGCAGCCGCAGATGGGCCAGCCAGTGGCGGGGCTGGTCGACATGGCCGTACATCATCGTGGACGAGGACCGGATGCCCAGCTCATGCGCCGTCTTGACGACCTCGACCCAGGTGGCCGTCGGCAGCTTGCCCTTGGTGAGGACCCAGCGCACCTCGTCGTCCAGGATCTCGGCGGCCGTGCCGGGGATGGTGTCCAGGCCCGCCTCGCGCGCCGCCGTCAGCCATTCGCGGATGGACATGCCCGTACGGGTCGCACCGTTGACGACCTCCATCGGAGAGAAGGCGTGGACATGCATCCCGGGCACGCGTTCCTTGACGGCGCGTGCGATGTCGAAGTACGCGGTGCCCGGCAGATCGGGGTGGATGCCGCCCTGCATGCACACCTCCACCGCGCCCACGTCCCACGCCTGTTGGGCGCGGTCGGCGACCTGGTTCAGCGAGAGGGTGTAGGCGTCGGCGTCGGTGCGGCGCTGCGCGAAGGCGCAGAAGCGGCAGCCGGTGTAGCAGACATTGGTGAAGTTGATGTTCCTGGTGACGATGTAGGTGACGTCGTCGCCGACGGTCGCCCGGCGCAGATCGTCCGCGATGCGGCACAGGGCGTCCAGCGCCGGGCCCTCGGCGTGGAGCAGGGCCAGCGCCTCGGGGTCGGTCAGCCGGGTCGGGTCGTCGGCCGCCCGGGCCAGCGCGGCCTTGACGTCGGTGTCGACGCGGGACGGTGCCATGCCGGGGGCGGCGGCCTCGCGCAGCGCCTCCCAGTCGCCATAGACCTCGTCGAAGTCCTTACGGCGGTCACCGGTGCGGCCCTCGGTGTCGATGGCGCGGTGCAGATCGGTGCGGCCGGAGGCGCTGAACGCCTCGTCAGGCTCCTGCCAGGGCAGCCCGGTGGGGATCGCGTCCTCGCGGGCCAGGCCGGTCCCGGGCTCGGCGAGGGCGGTGACATGGGGCAGCAGCCGGGGGTCGAGCCAGGGCTCGCCGCGCCGTACGTACTCGGGGTAGACCGCGAGCCGTTCGCGCAGCCGGAAGCCGGCGGCCGCCGAGCGCTCGGCCAGCTCGGCCACCTGGGGCCAGGGGCGCTCGGGGTTGACGTGGTCCGGAGTGAGCGGGGAGACACCGCCCCAGTCGTCGATGCCGGCCCCGATGAGCTGCTCGTACTCCGCGTCCACCAGGTTGGGCGGCGCCTGGATGCAGGCGGACGGGCCCAGGATGTGGCGGGCGACGGCGACGGTGGCCACCAGGTCGTCCAGCTCCGCGTCCGGCATCCCCCGCATGGCGGTGTCCGGCTTGGCGCGGAAGTTCTGGACGATGACTTCCTGGATGCCGTGGTACGAGCGGGCGACGCGGCGCAGCGCGAACAGCGAATCCGCACGCTCCTCATGGGTCTCGCCGATCCCGATCAGCAGCCCGCTGGTGAACGGGACGGAGCTGCGTCCGGCGTCCTCCAGCACCCGCAGCCGCACCGCCGGCTCCTTGTCGGGCGAGCCGTAGTGGGGGCCGCCGGGCTCACTCCACAGCCGCTCGGACGTGGTCTCCAGCATCATCCCCATGGAGGGGGCGACCGGCTTGAGCCGCTGGAAGTCGGTCCAGGTCAGCACGCCGGGGTTGAGGTGGGGCAGCAGGCCCGTCTCCTCCAGGACGCGGATGGCCATGGCCCGTACGTACGCGACGGTGTCGTCGTACCCCTCGGCCTCCAGCCACTCGCGCGCCTCGGGCCAGCGGTCCTCGGGGCGGTCGCCGAGGGTGATCAGCGCTTCCTTGCAGCCCAGTTCGGCGCCCCGGCGAGCGATGGCCAGGACCTCGTCCGGCGACATGAACATCCCGTGACCCGCGCGGCGCAGCTTGCCGGGGACGGTCGCGAAGGTGCAGTAGTGACACTTGTCGCGGCACAGCCGGGTGAGCGGGATGAAGACGCTGCGCGAGTAGGTGATGACCCCCGGGCGGCCGGCCGCCTCCAGACCCGCGTCGCGGACCCGGGCGGCGGAGGCCATCAGCTCCCGCAGGTCGTCACCGCGCGCCTGGAGCAGCACCGCCGCCTCGGCGGTGTCCAGCGCCACGCCGTCGCGGGCGCGCTTGAGCGCACGGCGCATCGCGTTGGCTGTGGGGGCGGCGGAGCCCGTCGGGGCACCCGGTTCGTTTCCCTGCGCGCTCGTGGTCATCCTCCGAGCATACGAGCGGTGTGGGACACCGCCAGACGGCCCGGGCCTGCGGTTTTGTGGGTCTGATCACGGCGGGCGCGGGCCGTCGGCGGGAATACCGCGGGGTGGAACGTGCGGGCCGCGCCCACTGGGCGCCGACGGCCCTCGCCCGGCCGGGACTTGGCGGGGGGCGCGGATCGCCGGGCGCGGGCGGCGGGTCCGGGGCGGGGGCCGTCCGTTCCCTCACCGCCACGGAGTTATCCACAGGGCTTTCCGCGCGTGTCACCCACGCGTACAACGGTGTCACGCGGGTGTCGGACGGCACTCTCGACTCTGGGGGTATCTCATGCAGCGACGCGAAGTTCTCAGGCTCTCCGCGCTTGCGGGCACGGCGGGTGTGCTGACACTCGAACCCATGACCTTCACCCAGGCCGACGCGGCGGGCACGGCCGACGGCCGCGAGCAGACCAAGACCCTCAGCGGGCATCTGCCCACCGGCGCGCCGGACTTCGTCTACCTACCGGTCGAGGTGGAGCGCGGAGTGCGCGAGATCGCCGTGTCGTACGCGTACGACAAGCCCACCGTCCCGGCCGGTACGCAGGGCAACGCCTGCGATATCGGCATCTTCGACGAGCGCGGCACGGAGCTGGGCGGGCGCGGCTTCCGCGGCTGGTCCGGCGGGGCCCGTACGGAGTTCGCCATCAGCGCCGAGGAGGCCACCCCCGGCTATCTGGCGGGGCCGGTCAGGGCGGGCACCTGGCATGTCGTGCTGGGGCCGTACACGGTCGCCCCGCAGGGCCTGGACTACGAGGTCACCGTCACGCTGCGGTACGGCGCGCCCGGCACCACGCCGAAGCCGGTGTACCCGCCGCAGCGGGCGAAGGGCCGGGGCCGCGCCTGGTACCGGGGCGACTCACATCTGCACAGCGTGCACTCCGACGGCAAGCGCACCCCGGCCGAGTTGGTCGCCGCCGCCCGTGCCGCGGGGCTGGACTTCATCACCACCACCGATCACAACACCACGTCCGCGCATACCGCGTTCGAGGGTCTGTGGGGCGATGACCTGCTGATCCTCACCGGTGAGGAGATCACCACGCGCAATGGCCATGTGGTCGCCCTCGGCACCGACCCCGGCGTCTTCATCGACTGGCGCTACCGCGCCCGCGACAACCGCTTCGGGCAGTTCGCCCGCAAGGTCCGGCAGGCCGGGGGCCTGGTGATCCCGGCCCATCCGCACGGCACCTGTGTGGGCTGTAACTGGAAGTTCGGCTTCAACGAGGCCGACGCGGTCGAGGTGTGGAACGCGGACTTCACCCCCGACGACGAGATCACGGTCTCCGAGTGGGACAACACACTGGTGGCCGCCTCCCGTGGCGACGGCCGCTGGCTGCCCGCCGTCGGCCACAGCGACGCCCACCGCGAGCCCCAGGTCGTCGGCCTGCCCCAGACGGTGGTGCTCGCCGACGACCTCTCCCGCACCGCCCTCCAGGAGGGCATCCGGGCGGGCCACAGCTGGATCGCGGAGTCCTCCAAGATCGACCTCACCTTCGAGGCGGTCGGCGGACGCGGCAGGCACGCCGGAATCGGCGAGCGCCTGAAGGTCGGCACCGCGGAGGAGGTCACGGTCCGCCTGAAGGTCTCCGGCGTGGGCCCGGGCTGCTCGGTGCGGTTCATCACCGACCAGGGCCCGCTCTACGGAGCGCCGGTGCCCGACTCCGGTGAGCTCACCGCCGAATGGCTCACGACACCGTCCTACGCGGCGTACGTCCGCGCCGAGGTCCGCCACCCCCCGGCGGACGGCGGGTCACCGGACATACCGGGCCCGATGGCCGCGATGACGAACCCGATCTGGCTGGGCGAGCGCTGAGGAGTGCGGGTACGGGCACGGGCAAGGCGGCTCAGAGGCGGCAGCTGATCTCCATGCCGTCCTCGATGGGGAAGCTGACGTTCTGGTAGCCGTTCGCCGGGTCGCGTACGTAGTCCAAGTACGGCCGCATGGGGCCCTCGAACTGGTCGATGTCGTCGGCCACGACGAGGGCGCCGGGCCGCAGGCCCGGTTCGAGCATCCGCAGCACGGGCAGGCAGAGGTCCTTCCAGCCGTCGAGCAGGACCAGCTCCAGGGGGCCCTCGAGGTCCGCGAGGGTCTCCCGGGCGTCCCCCTCCAGCACGGTGATCAGGTCGTCAAGACCGGTCTCGGTGAAGGTGCGGCGAGCCGCGGCGATCTTCTCCTTGCTCATTTCCGTGGTGACCACGCGCCCGGTGCCGTTGTCCCGCACGGCGGCGGCCAGATGGAGCGTGGAGATCCCGTAGGACATCCCGAACTCGACCACCGTGGCCGGGCGGATGGCGCGCACCAGGTTGTAGAGCAGCTTTCCGCCGTCGGCGGAGATCGGCATGTAGATCCCGGCCGCGGCGTCGGCGAGCTCCTGCGGCGCCATCGTTTCCAACGCGCCGGACGGCAGCCGTGTCTGAGCGGTCTCGTCCTGCTCGGCCAGCTTGAACATCCGGCTGATGGCGGTCTCGACCCGGGGGTCGGCAAGGGTGTGGGTGAGTGTCATGACCGCCAGAGTAGACGCTACGTCGCGTCTCGTCTAGCGACACCGGCTCGGCCCCTCGTGCCCACCCTCTCGGTTCAGCGCCTCGTGCTCACCGCCTCGGCCCAGCCCCTCGTGCTCACGGTCTCCGTTCAGCGCCTCGTGCTCACCGTCTCCGTGTCGCGGCCCGACCGGAGCACCTTTCCCGGTACCGCGCCGGTGATCTCGTCGTCTCGGATGGTCTCCGTGCCGCCCACCCGGACACTCACGATGCCCATGGCGCGCGAGTCCAGGCGCGGGCTGTCGCCCGGCAGGTCGTGGACCAGCCGGGCCTGGCCCGCGTCGATCCGGTCGGGGTCGAAGAGGACCAGGTCGGCGTGGTAGCCCTCAGCGATCCGGCCGCGTCCGCGGAGCCCGAGCAGCCGCGCCGGATCGTCCGTCAGCATCCGTACGGCCCGCTCCAGGCCGACCAGCTTCCGACCGCGCAGACAGTCGCCGATGAAGCGGGTGGTGTACGGGGCGCCGCACATCCGGTCCAGATGGGCCCCGGCGTCGGAGCCGCCGAGCATGACGTCCTCGTGCTCCCAGGTCTGCCGTCGCAACCGCCAGCTGGCCGGGTCGTTGTCGGTCGGCATCGGCCACAGCACCGTACGCATCCCGTCCGCCGCGCAGATCTCCACCAGGCAGTGGAAGTCCTCCTGTCCCCGCTCGGCGGCGATGTCGCGGACGACGCGCCCGGTCAGCCCGGCGTTGGCCTCGCTGTAAGTGTCGCCGATGACGTAACGGCCGAAGTGGGTGAGCCGCCGGAAGACCCCGGCCTCGGGGCCGCTGGCGCGGCGCAGCATCTCCTCCCGTACGGCCGGTTCGCGGAGGGTCGCGATCCGCTCCCTAATCGGCAGCCCCAGGATGTCGCCCCAGCCCGGGATGAGGTTGAGCGCGCAGAAGGTGCCCAGCGACATGTTCATGGGGGTGAGGATCGGCATGGTGAGCGCGACGATCCTGCCGCCCGCCTTACGGGCGCGTTCGCTGGCCTGGAGCTGGCGCGGCACGCGTTCGGGGACGGCCGCGTCGATGGTCAGCACGTTCCAGTTGAGCGGGCGCCCGGCGGTCGCGCTCATGTCCACCAGCAGGTCGATCTCCTCGTCGGCGAACTGGTCAAGGCAGCCCGCCACGATCGCCTCGATCTGTGTCCCCTCGTGGTCGCCGACGGCCCGGGAGAGCGCCAGGAGTTCCCCGGGCCCGGCGTGACGGGAGGCGACCGGCTGCCCGTCCCCGTCCGAGTGGGTCGAGGACTGGGTGGTGGACAGCCCCCACGCCCCCGCGTCCATCGCCTCGTGGAAGAGCCTCAGCATCTCCTCCAGCTGCGCGGGGCTGGGCTGTCCGCCGATCGCGTCCTCGCCCATCACATGGCGGCGCAGTGCGCAGTGCCCCACCATGAAGCCCGCGTTGACGGCGATCCGGCCCTCCAGCGCGTCCAGGTACTCGCCGAAGCCGTGCCAGTTCCAGGGCGCGCCCTGCTCCAGCGCCACCAGCGACATGCCCTCGACCCGGCTCATCATCCGCCGGGTGTAGTCGGCGTCGCCGGGCCGGTCGGGGTTGAGCGGGGCGAGGGTGAAACCGCAGTTGCCGCCGGCCACGGTGGTCACACCGTGATTCATGGACGGGGTGGCGTACGGATCCCAGAACAGCTGGGCGTCGTAGTGGGTGTGCGGGTCGACGAACCCGGGGGCGAGGACCAGCCCGGTGGCGTCCTCGGTGGACCGTGCCGGTTCGGCGACGGCCCCGGGCCCGGCGATGGCCACGATCCGGCCGTCCCGGATGCCGACGTCGGCGACGTACGAGGGCGCGCCGGTGCCGTCCGCCACGGTGGCGCCCTTGATCAGGTGGTCGAGCACGGGTTCAGGTCCCTTCTCGCGGCTGCGGCTACTGGGTTACGGCCTCTGCGGTCACTGGGTCGGCGCCTGCGCGGTCAGCGGATCGGCGCCTGCCCGGTCACCGCGTGACGGCCTGGCGGAAGCGGGTCGTGCGGTGCACCGGATCGGTGTCGATCTTCGGGATGACGTGCTCACCGATCAGCTTGATCGTGTTCATCGTGTCCTCGTAGCCGATCCCGATCGGCAGTCCGAACGACAGCTGGTCGGCCCCGGCCTGCTCCCACCGCTTGCACTGGCGGAAGACCTCGTCCGGGTCGCCGCAGATCATCAGCTCCTCGGCGATGAGGAGTTCGATGATCTCCTCGGTGTACTCCGGGAGCAGTTCGGGCCACTGCGGGATGCCGTCCGGGCGGGGGAAGGTGTCGTGGTAGCGGAAGAGCAGCGACTGCAGGTAGTTCAGCCCGCCGCCGAGCGCGATCTCGACGGCCTTGGCGTGGGTCTCGGCGCAGATCGCGGTCGAGGTGACCATCACGTTGTCGTTGACGAAGCCGCCGACCGGCTCGGCCTCCTTGACCGCGTTCTTGTAGGAGTCGAGGGCCCACTCCATGTCGGAGACCTTCTGGATGGAGAAGCCGAGCACGCCGAGGCCCTTCTTGCCCGCCATCGCGTACGAGGGCGGCGATCCGGCCGCGTACCACATCGCCGGGTGGGCGGCCCCGTACGGCTTGGGCAGCACCTTGCGCGGCGGCAGCGACCAGTGCTCGCCGGTGAAGCCCTGGTACTCGTCCTGCAGCCACATCTTGGGGAACTCGGCGATCGTCTCTTCCCAGATCTCCTTGGTGGCGTTCATGTCGGTCACCCCCGGGAGGAAGCCGAGGATCTCGTGGCTGCCCGCGCCCCGGCCGGAGCCGAACTCGAAGCGGCCGCCGGAGAGATGGTCGAGCATGGCCACCTTCTCGGCCACCTTGACCGGGTGGTTGACCTGCGGCAGCGGATTGAAGATGCCGGAGCCGAGGTGGATGCGCTCGGTGGCGTGGGCGAGATAGCCGAGGAAGACGTCGTTCGCGGAGAGGTGGGAGTACTCGTCCAGGAAGTGGTGCTCGGAGGCCCATACGTACTTGAAGCCCGACCGATCGGCCTGGATGACGTACTCGGTCTCCTCGACGAGCGCGTGGTGCTCGGCCTCGGGGTCGGTTCGGCGTCGGCTTTCGGGGACGTAGCCCTGCACGAAGAGTCCGAATTCCATGGAGGTTCACCGCCTCAGACGAACGTCGATCTGATGGGTCTGACGGATCTGCCGTATCTGCGGATCTGACGGCTCGTCAGATTTTGATTGACTCTGGCACCGCGGGCATGGACCGTCAAGGGCCGTGGAAAGCCGGTCGCGGATGTGCGTCCCCGCCACGCGGCAGGGCCCCGCCCCTGGGAGACCGGGGGCGACGAGCGGAGCGTCGGCCGGGACGCTGGGCGCTGGGGGCTGGGGCGGAGCACGAGTTGGGGGG
>NZ_LAKD02000068.1 GCF_000968685.2 Streptomyces antioxidans | reverse complement strand
GGAGCGGCTGTCGGACGCGCGGAGGAACGGCCACGAGGTGCTGGCGGTCGTCCGTGGCTCAGCCATCAACCAGGATGGTGCGTCCAATGGTCTGACGGCGCCGAACGGCCCGTCCCAGCAGCGGGTGATCCGGCAGGCGCTGGCGAGTGCCCGTCTGTCGGCGGCCGATGTGGACGCGGTCGAGGCGCACGGCACCGGAACGACGCTGGGTGACCCGATCGAGGCGCAGGCGCTGCTGGCCACCTACGGGCAGGGGCGCCCCGAGGGCCGCCCGCTGTGGCTGGGTGCCATCAAGTCCAACATCGGCCACACCCAGGCCGCCGCCGGTGTGGCCGGGGTCATCAAGATGGTGATGGCCATGCGTGAGGGGGTGTTGCCGGAGATCCTTCACCTTGACGAGCCGTCGCGGGAGGTGGATTGGTCGACGGGCGAGGTGCGTCCGCTGACGGAGGCCACCGCGTGGCCGGAGACCGGCCGACCGCGCAGGGCGGGTATCTCCTCGTTCGGGCTGAGTGGGACCAACGCGCACACCATCGTCGAGCAGGCCCCCGAGCTGGAAGAGGCCGTGGCCCCTGAGGCGGCCGGGCCCGAGGCGGCCGTGGTGCCGTGGCTGGTGTCCGGCAAGAGCCGGGAGGCGCTGCGGGCGCAGGCCGACCGGCTCGCCGCGCACCTGTCGGCCCGGAGCGGCCTCGGCGCGCTGGACGTGGGGTATTCGCTGGCGTCCCGGTCGGTGTTCGAGCACCGCGCCGTGGTGGTCGGCGAGGACCGGGATGCCCTTCTGCGTGGCCTCGAGTCCGTGGCCGGACGCGGGATCGCCTCCGGCGTCGTCCAGGGGCGGGCGGTGCCGGGCGGTAAGACGGCGTTCCTGTTCTCGGGCCAGGGGGCTCAGCGTCTGGGCATGGGGCGGGAGTTGTACGAGGCGTTCCCGGTGTTCGCACGTGCCCTGGACGAGGTGTGCGCGTATCTGGATGTGCTGCTGGACCGTCCGCTGAAGGATGTGATGTTCGCGGCCGAGGGCAGCTCGGACGCCGGGCTGCTGGATCAGACGGCGTTCACCCAGCCCGCCCTCTTCGCCATCGAGGTGGCGCTGTTCCGGCTGCTGTCGGCGTGGGGTGTGGCGCCGGATGTGCTCATCGGTCACTCGGTGGGCGAGATCGCCGCGGCCCATGTGGCGGGCGTGTTCTCGCTGGAGGACGCGTGCACACTCATCGCGGCGCGGGGGCGCCTGATGCAGGCGCTCCCCGAGGGCGGCGCGATGGTGGCGATTCAGGCATCCGAGGAGGAGGTCGCCGCCTCATTCGCGGGCCGTGAGCACGAGATGGGCATCGCGGCGGTCAATGGGCCATCGGCCGTGGTGATCGCGGGCCATACGCAGGCGGTCCGGGAGGTGGCGGACACATGGAAGGCGAAGGGGACAAAGACTAGGCGTTTGCGGGTCTCGCATGCGTTTCACTCTTGCCTCATGGACAGTATGTTGGACGCGTTCGGCCAAGTGGTCCGTGAGGTCTCTTTTGAACCACCGACCATGGCGCTGGTGTCCAATGTCACCGGTGGGCTGGTAACCGAGGCGGAGGCATGTTCTCCGGATTATTGGGTTCGTCATGTGCGTGAGGCGGTGCGGTTCGCGGATGGGGTACGTGCGCTTAAGGCGTTGGGTGTGACCAGGTTCTTGGAAGTGGGACCCGACGGTGTGCTCACCGCGATAGCCCAGGACTCTCTCGCGGAAAGCGCCGAGGACGCCTCGGCGACAATGCTGGCCCCCGTGCTGCGCAAGGAGCGCCCCGAAGCCGGGGCGTTGATGACGGCGTTGGCCGAATTGCACGCCCACGGTGCCACGGTGAACTGGGAACCGATATTCGCCGGCCGCGGTGCCAACAAGGTGGAGCTGCCGACCTACGCGTTCCAGCGCGAGCGGTTCTGGCCAGAGACCTCCATTGCCGGTGGCGGCCGGGATTCCGGTTCGACCGCGGCGGATTCGGTGGACGCGCGATTCTGGGAAGCGGTCGAGCGCGAGGATCTCGAAGCTCTCGCTGACGCGCTTGACGTCGATGGCGACGCGACGCTGGGCGCGGTGCTGCCCGCGCTGTCGG
>NZ_LAKD02000067.1 GCF_000968685.2 Streptomyces antioxidans | reverse complement strand
GGAGCGGCTGTCGGACGCGCGGAGGAACGGCCACCCGGTGCTGGCGATCGTGCGCGGTAGTGCCATCAACCAGGATGGTGCGTCCAATGGTCTGACGGCGCCGAACGGCCCGTCCCAGCAGCGGGTGATCCGGCAGGCGCTGGAGAGCGCGGGGCTGTCCGCCGCCGAGGTGGACGCGGTCGAGGCGCACGGCACCGGAACGACACTGGGTGACCCGATCGAGGCGCAGGCGCTGCTGGCCACCTACGGGCAGGAGCGGCCGGAGGGCCGCCCGCTGTGGCTGGGTGCCATCAAGTCCAACATCGGCCACACCCAGGCCGCCGCGGGCGTCGCCGGGGTCATCAAGATGGTGATGGCCATGCGCGCGGGTGTACTGCCCCAGACGCTGCATGTGAACGAGCCGTCGCGGGAGGTGGATTGGTCGACGGGCGAGGTGCGTCTCCTGACGGAGGCCACCGCGTGGCCGGAGACCGGGCAGCCGCGCAGGGCGGGTATCTCCTCGTTCGGGCTGAGCGGGACCAACGCCCACACCATCGTCGAGCAGGCCCCCGACCTGGAAGAGGCCGTGGCGCCTGAGGCGGCCGGGCCCGAGGCGGCCGTGGTGCCGTGGCTGGTGTCCGGCAAGAGCCGGGAGGCGCTGCGGGCCCAGGCCGACCGGCTGTACGCGGATGTGGCGGCCCGGGACGACATCGGGGCGCTGGACATCGGACACACGCTGGCGTCCCGGTCGGTGTTCGAGCACCGCGCCGTACTGGTGGGCGAGGACCGGGAGACCCTGCTGCGCGGCCTGCGGGCCGTCGCGGAGGGCGGAATCGCCTCGGGGGTCGTCCAGGGACAGACCGTCACGGGTGGCAAGTCGGCGTTCCTCTTCTCGGGTCAGGGTGCGCAACGCCTGGGCATGGGGCGGGAGTTGTATGAGACGTTCCCGGTGTTCGCCCGGGCGTTGGATGAGGTGTGCGCACACCTGGACGTCATGCTGGAGCGTCCGCTGAGGGACGTGATGTTCGCCGACGAGGACGGTGCGGACGCCGGGCTGCTGGATCAGACGGCGTTCACCCAGCCCGCGCTGTTCGCGGTTGAGGTGGCGTTGTTCCGGTTGCTGTCGGCGTGGGGTGTGGCGCCGGATGTGGTGGTCGGTCATTCCATCGGTGAGATCGCCGCCGCGCATGTGGCGGGGGTGTTCTCGTTGGAGGACGCGTGTGCCCTGGTGGCGGCGCGTGGCCGGTTGATGCAGGCGCTGCCCGAGGGCGGTGCGATGGTCGCCATTGAGGGCTCCGAGGAGGAGGTCGCGGCGTCGCTGGCTGGTCGTGAGGCCGAGGTGAGTATCGCGGCGGTCAATGGTCCGGCGGCTGTGGTGGTCGCGGGTGATGAGGCTGCGGCATTGGAGATCGCCGGGGGGTGGGCGGAGCAGGGCCGTAAGACCCGACGGCTGCGGGTGAGCCACGCGTTCCACTCGCCGCGCATGGACGCGATGCTCGACGGTTTCCGTAAGGTCGTCGAGGGGTTGTCCTTCCAGACGCCGTCCATCTCCCTGGTCTCGAATGTGACGGGCGAGGCGGCGGACGCGGCCGAGGTGTGCTCGCCGGAGTACTGGGTCCGCCATGTCCGTGAGGCCGTGCGCTTCGCGGATGGCGTGCGGGCACTCACCGCCCGGGGTGTCACCCGGTTCCTCGAGGTCGGCCCGGACGGTGTGCTCTCCGCGATGGCGCGGGACTGCCTGACGGAGGACCAGGCCGCGGCCTCGGCCGTGGTGCCGGTGCTGCGCAAGGACCGTCCCGAGGCCCACGCGCTGACGATGGCGCTGGCCGAACTCCATGTCCACGGAGCCTCGGTGGAGTGGGAGTCCGTCGTCGCCGGGCGCGGTGCGCGCATGGTGGAGCTGCCGACGTACGCCTTCCAGCGCGAGCGGTACTGGCCCGAGGTGTCCCTCTCCCTGAACGGCTGGGACACCCAGGGCGCCGCGGACTCGGTGGACGCCCGGTTCTGGGAGGCGGTCGAGCGCGAGGACCTCGAAGCGCTCGCCGAGACGCTCGACGTCGACGGCGAGACACCGCTCAGCGCGGTGCTGCCCGCCCTGTCCACGTACCACCGCAACCGGCGCGACCAGTCCACGATCGACAACTGGCGCTACCGGGTGGCGTGGAAGCCGGTTCCGGACGCGGTCGACGGGTCGCTGTCGGGGACGTGGCTGGTGGTGGTCCCGGCCTCGCGCGCCGAGGACGAGCTGGTGGCGGAGGTCGTCTCCGGGCTCGGGCGGCACGGCGCGGATGTGGTGTCGCTGGTGGCCGATGAGCGCGACCTGGACGCCGGAACGCTGGGGGAGCGGCTGCGCGGGGCGATCGCCGACGCGCCCGCCCTGAGCGGTGTGCTGTCGCTGCTCGCCCTGGACGAGGAGCCCTGCCCGGGACATCCCGCGCTCTCCGGCGGTCTCGCCCTGACCCTGACGCTGGTGCGGGCCATGGCGGACGCGGGCATCGAGGCCGCGCTGTGGTGCGGTACCCGCGGCGCCGTGTCGGTGGGCCGCTCCGAACGGCTCAGCCACCCGGCGCAGGCCATGGTGTGGGCGCTGGGCCGGGTGGCCGCGCTGGAACTGCCGCAGCTGTGGGGCGGCCTGGTCGACCTGCCCGAGTCCCTGGACGAGCGCGCGGTCGCGCGACTGGCCGGTGTGCTCTCCGCCAAGGCCGCCAAGGCCGCCAAGGCCGCCAAGTCCACCGAGGTCGCCGAGGTCGCCGAAGACCAGGTGGCGGTGCGCGGCTCCGGAGTGTTCGCACGCCGTCTGACGCGATCGGCCGCCCCCGTGGCCGACGGGACGACGTGGCGAGCGCGTGGCACGGTGCTGGTGACCGGCGGTACGGGCGCACTCGGCGGTCAGGTGGCGCGCTGGCTGGTGCGGAACGGTGCCGAGCACCTGGTGCTGACCAGCCGTCGCGGCATCGACGCGCCGGGCGCGTCCGAGCTGCGCGAGGAGCTGGAGGCGCTGGGCGCCCGGGTGACCGTGGCCGCCTGCGACGTGGCCGACCGCGAGCAACTGGCCGCCGTACTGGCCGCCGTGCCGGAGGAGCTTCCGCTGACGGCGGTGGTCCACGCGGCGGGCGCCAACGGGTCCGGGCCGCTGGCCGAGACCGGGCTGGCCGACGCCGCCGCCGTGGTCCACGGCAAGGTGGCGGGCGCCGTCAACCTGGATGAGCTGCTGGGCGACCGTGAGCTGGACGCGTTCGTGGTGTTCTCCTCGATCGCGGGTGTGTGGGGCAGTGGTGGTCAGGCGGCGTACGGTGCGGCCAACGCCTATCTGGACGCGCTGGTGGAGGACCGGCGTGCCCGGGGTCTCGCTGGTACCGCGGTGGCCTGGGGCCCCTGGGCCGAGAGTGGCATGGCGGCCGGAGACGAGGGCGACCAGCTGGCGCGCCGTGGTCTGCCCGCGATGGCGCCCGGTCTGGCGATGGCCGCGCTGCAGGGGGCGGTCGCGGGTGACGACGGTGTGGTGACGGTGGCCGATGTGGACTGGGAGCGGTTCGCCCCCGCGTTCACCATCGGGCGGCCCAGCCCGCTCCTCGGCGACCTGCCCGAGGTCCAGCGGGCGCTGGCGAACGCCGGTAGCGGCGAAGGCACTTCGGGCTCGGCACTCCGTGAGCGGCTTACCGGGCTCACCGAGGCCGAGGTCGCCCGGACCCTCCTCGATCTGGTGCGCGCCCACGCCGCCGCCGTCCTCGGCTTCGCGGGCGCGGAGTCGGTGGAGCCGGGGCGGGCGTTCAAGGAGCTGGGCTTTGATTCGCTCACGGCGGTGGAGTTCCGTAACCGGTTGAACGTGGAGACGGGGCTGGTGCTTCCGGCCACGCTGGTCTTCGACTATCCGAGTGCCGCGGTGCTGGCCGACCATCTGCGTGCGGAGGTGCTGGGGACGCAGGGTGCGGTGGCCGCCCCGTCGGCGGCGCTGGCGCCGGTCGATGACGACCCGATCGCGATCGTCGGGATGAGCTGCCGCTTCCCCGGCGGTGTGCGCAGCCCGGAGGAGCTGTGGAACCTGGTGGCGGCCGGAACGGACGCCATCGTGGACTTCCCCTCCGACCGCGGCTGGGACGTCGAGGGGATGTATGACCCCGACCCCGAGCGGCTGGGCACCTTCTACGCCCGCGAGGGCGGATTCCTCGACGGGGCGAGCGAGTTCGACGCCGCGTTCTTCGGGATCTCGCCGCGTGAGGCGCTTGCGATGGATCCGCAGCAGCGGCTGCTGCTGGAGACGTCCTGGGAGGCGTTCGAGCGGGCCGGTATCGACCCGGCGTCCGTGCGCGGCAACCAGATCGGCGTCTACGTCGGCGCCGCGACCTCCGGCTACGGCACCGGGCTGCAGGAGATCCCCGAGGGGCTGGAAGGGCAGCTGCTGACCGGCAGCGCCACCTCCGTCGTCTCGGGCCGCATCTCCTACACGCTGGGTCTGGAGGGGCCCGCGCTGACGGTGGACACGGCGTGCTCGTCGTCGCTGGTCGCTCTCCACCAGGCCGCGCAGGCGCTGCGCCAGGGCGAGTGCGAGATGGCGCTCGCCGGTGGCGTCACCGTGATGACCAGCCCGGCCGCGTTCGTGGAGTTCAGCCGCCAGCGCGGGCTCGCCCCCGACGGCCGGTGCAAGCCGTTCGCGGACGCCGCAGACGGCACCGGCTGGTCCGAGGGTGTGGGCATGCTGCTGGTCGAGCGGCTGTCGGACGCCCGGCGCAAAGGCCACCAGGTGCTGGCGGTCGTACGGGGCTCCGCGGTCAACCAGGACGGTGCGTCCAACGGTCTGACCGCGCCCAACGGCCCCTCACAGCAGCGGGTCATCCGCCAGGCCCTCGCCAACGCCCGGCTCTCCGCCGCCGACGTCCAGGTGATCGAGGCACACGGCACAGGAACGACACTGGGCGACCCGATCGAGGCCCAGGCACTGCTGGCCACCTACGGTCAGGAGCGCCCGGAGAACCTGCCGCTCTGGCTCGGATCGATCAAGTCGAACATCGGCCACACCCAGGCCGCCGCCGGTGTCGCGGGCGTCATCAAGATGGTGATGGCCATGCGGCACGGTGTGCTGCCGCGGACGCTGCACGTGGACGAGCCCTCGCGCGAGGTGGACTGGTCGGCGGGCGAGGTGCGGCTGCTGACCGAGGCCGCCGCGTGGCCCGAGACCGGGCAGCCGCGCCGGGCCGGTGTCTCCGCGTTCGGTGTCAGTGGCACCAACGCGCACACCATCATCGAGCAGGCCCCCGTACTGGACGAGGCGGAGGACGAGGCGGCCCCCGCCGACGACCACGGAATGGCCCCCTGGGTGCTCTCCGCCCGGAGCCCGGAAGCCCTGCGCGACCAGGCCGGGCGACTGCGCGCCCAGCTGTCCGAAGAAGGGACCGGGTCCGGCGTTCTGGACATCGCCGAATCACTGGTCGCCACGCGATCGGTGTTCGAGCACCGCGCGGTGCTGCTGGGCACCGACCGCGACACTTTGCTGCGCGGCCTGGAGACCGTCGCCGCGGGCGACGACGCCCCCGGCATCGTCCGGGGCCAGGCTGCCGCGGTCGGAAAGACCGCGTTCCTGTTCACCGGTCAGGGCGCTCAACGCCTGGGCATGGGGCGGGAGTTGTACGAGACGTTCCCGGTGTTCGCCCGGGCGCTGGATGAGGTGTGCGCACACCTGGACGTCACGCTGGACCGTCCGCTGAAGGACGTGATGTTCGCCGACGAGGGCGGCGCGGACGCCGGGCTGCTGGACCGGACGGCGTTCACCCAGCCCGCCCTCTTCGCCATCGAGGTGGCGCTGTTCCGGCTGCTGGGGCACTGGGGCATCACCCCGGACGTCCTGATCGGCCACTCCATCGGTGAGATCGCCGCCGCGCATGTGGCCGGTGTGTTCTCGCTCGAGGACGCGTGCGCGCTGGTGGCCGCGCGCGGTCGTCTGATGCAGGCGCTGCCCGAGGGTGGCGCGATGGTCGCCATTGAGGCATCTGAGGAGGAGATCGCGGCGTCGCTGGCCGGTCGTGAGGCCGAGCTGAGCATCGCCGCCGTCAACGGCCCGACGGCCGTGGTGATCGCGGGCGATGAGGCCCCGGCGCTGGAGATCGCCGGGCAGTGGGCGGAGCAGGGCCGCAAGACCCGACGGCTGCGGGTCAGCCACGCCTTCCACTCGCCGCACATGGACACGATGCTGGACGGCTTCCGCACGGTCGTCGAGGGGCTGTCCTTCCAGGCGCCGTCCATCGCCTTCATCTCGAACGCCACGGGTGAGCAGGCCGGTGCCGACGAGGTGTGCTCGCCGGAGTACTGGGTGCGCCATGTGCGGGAGACCGTCCGCTTCCGCGACGGGGTACGGGCACTCGAGGCACAGGGCGTCACCGCGTACATCGAGGTGGGTCCCGACGGCGTACTGTCCGCGATGGTCCAGGACTGCCTGACCGAACCGGCCGACGACATCGCGGCCGACGGCACACCGGTCCCCCTGCTGGTTCCGGTGCTGCGTAAGGACCGCCCCGAGCCACAGGCGCTCGTGGCGGCACTCGCCGAGACCCACGTCCACGGCGGAACCGTCGACTGGCGGGCCTTCTTCGCCGGACGCGGCGCCCGCCGCGTGGACCTGCCGACCTACGCGTTCCAGCACCAGCGCTACTGGCTGGAGCCCGGCGCCTCCGCGGGAGACCCCGCCGCCTTCGGCCTCGACCCGGCCGACCACCCGCTGCTGGGCGGAGCCGTCCCCCTCGCGGGCGCCGACGGCCTGGTGTTCACCGGAACGCTGTCGCTGCACACCCAGCCCTGGCTGGCGGACCACGTTCTGCGCGGCGAGGCGGTCCTGGCCACCACGGCCCTCGTCGAACTGGCCGTCCGCGCCGGTGACGAGGTCGGCCTCGGCCAGGTGGAAGAGCTCGTCATCCAGGCGCCGCTGGTCCTCCCCCGAGGGGGCGGCGTCCAGATCCAGCTCGTCCTCGGCGAGGAGGACGAGTCCGGCACCCGCTCGCTGGAGATGTACTCGCGGACGGCCGGGCCGGAGGGCGAGGACGAGTGGACCTGCCACGCCAGCGGTGTGCTCGCGCCGGAGCCGGACGACGCCGCGACCGCCGAAGGGGCGGCCCGCTTCGACTCCGCCGCATGGCCCCCGCCCGGCGCCGAGCGCGTCGATGCGGACGGCCTCTATGAGCTGCTTGCGGGCGACGGACTGGTCTACGGACCCACGTTCCGTGGCCTGCGAGCCGTCTGGCAGCGCGACGACGAGGTGTTCGCCGAGGTCAGTCTGGCTGAGGAGTCCGTCATGGACGCCCAGCGGTTCGGGCTGCACCCCGCCCTGCTGGACGCGGCGCTGCAGCCGCTCGGCCTCGGAGTGCTGGACGGATTGGGGCGCGGCCGCGTCCTGTTCAGCCTGGCCGGGGTGTCGCTGTACGCCGCCGGTGCCTCCGCGCTGCGCGTACGGCTCGCCCGCACCGGTCCAGAGACCCTTTCCCTGGCGGCGGTCGACGGAGCCGGTGAAGCCGTGTTCTCCGCGCACTCGCTGACGCTGCGCCAGGTCGCCACGGAGCAGACGGAGGCCGCCCCGGTGGTGGAGCCGGAGCCCGCCACCTCAGCCGAAGTGGCCACCGAAGCCCCCGCCGAGAACACCCCCGTCAAGCCCGCCCGCCGCCGCAAGACCGCGCGGCGCGCCGCCAAGCGGGGCGCCGGATCGGACTCCGGACCGCTCGCCGCGCTGCGGGAGCGGCTGACCGGGCTCGCCGAGCCCGAGCAGGACCGGGTGCTGCTCGATGTGATCCGCACCCATGTCGCGGCGGTGCTCGGACACGCCTCCGCCGACGCGGTGCAGGGGTCGCAGGCGTTCAAGGACATCGGCTTCACCTCGCTGACCGCCGTGGAGTTCCGTAACCGGGTCGGCAAGGCCACGGGCCTGCGCCTCCCGGCGACCGCGGTGTTCGACTACCCGACCCCCGCCGAACTGGCCAAGTTCGCCCGTGCCGAGGTGTTTGGCGCGCAGACCGGGGCGCTGCAGCCGGTGCCGGTCGCGGTGGCGGGCAACGACGAGCCGATCGTGATCGTGGGGATGAGCTGCCGCTACCCCGGAGAGGTGGCCACCCCCGAGGACCTGTGGAACCTGGTCGCCGAGGGCCGGGACGGCATCTCCCCGTTCCCGACCGACCGCGGCTGGGACGTGGAGAACCTCTACGACCCGGACCCGGACGAGCCGGGCAAGTGCTACACGCAGGAAGGCGGCTTCCTGCACGGCGCCAGCCAGTTCGACCCGGCGTTCTTCGGGATCTCGCCGCGCGAGGCGCTGTCGATGGACCCGCAGCACCGACTGCTGCTGGAGACTTCGTGGGAGGCGCTGGAGCGGGCCGGTATCGACCCGGTCTCCGCGAAGGGCAGCCAGACGGGTGTCTTCGCGGGCGTGACCTACCAGGACTACGGCGGCGTCCTCGCCGGGTCCCAGGAGAGCGTCGAGGGCTACATCGGCACCGGTGTCTCGCCCAGTGTCCTCTCCGGCCGCATCTCCTACACCCTGGGCCTGGAAGGGCCCGCGCTGACGGTGGACACCGCGTGCTCCTCGTCGCTGGTCGCACTGCACCTCGCGTGGCAGGCGCTGCGCCAGGGCGAGTGCTCGCTGGCCCTCGCCGGTGGGGTGACGGTGATGTCCACCCCGATGTCGCTGGTCGAGTTCAGCCGCCAGCGCGCGCTCGCCTCCGACGGCCGCAGCAAGCCGTTCTCGGCCGCCGCGGACGGTGCCAGCTGGGCCGAGGGCGTCGGCATGCTCGTCCTCGAGCGGCTGTCGGACGCCCGCCGCAACGGACACCCGATCCTCGCCGTGGTGCGGGGCAGCGCGGTGAATCAGGACGGCGCGTCCAACGGTCTGACGGCGCCCAACGGCCCCTCGCAGCAGCGGGTCATCCGGCAGGCCCTTGCCAACGCCCGCCTGTCGGCCGACGAGGTGGACGCGGTGGAGGCGCACGGCACGGGCACCTCGCTGGGTGACCCGATCGAGGCCCAGGCGCTGCTGGCCACCTACGGCCAGGAGCGCCCCGACGGCCAGCCGCTGTGGCTGGGCGCCATCAAGTCCAACATCGGCCACTCGCAGGCGGCCGCCGGTGTCGGTGGAGTCATCAAGATGGTGATGGCCATGCGGCACGGTGTGCTGCCGAAGACCCTGCACCTCGACGAGCCCTCGCCGCACGTCGACTGGACGGAGGGCGACGTCGAGCTGCTGGCCGAGGCCAGGCCGTGGCCTGAGACCGGGCATCCGCGGCGTGCGGGTGTGTCGGCGTTCGGCATGAGCGGCACCAATGTGCACACCATCCTGGAGCAGGCCCCCGAGGCCGAGGCGGCCGAGACCGCCGAGGTCGAGGTGGCCGACGGCCCGGTGGCGTGGATCGTGTCGGGCAAGAGCAACGACGCGGTGCGGGCCCAGGCGGACCGGCTGCGGGAGTTCGTGGCCGAGCGCCCGGAGCTGCGTGCCGCCGATGTGGCCCACTCGCTGGCGACGACCAGGTCCGCGTTCCAGTACCGGGCCACGGTGACCGGAACCGGCCGGAACGAACTCCTGGAGCGCCTGGGCGCGTTGGCCGAAGGTGCCAAGGCGCCGGGCGTGGTCCGCGCGAGCGCCGTCGAGGAGCCCGGCCGTTCGGTGTTCGTGTTCCCCGGTCAGGGGGCGCAGTGGGTGGGTATGGCGGTGG
>NZ_LAKD02000066.1 GCF_000968685.2 Streptomyces antioxidans | reverse complement strand
GGCGGGCTGCGGTCTCGTCGTTCGGCTTCAGCGGCACCAACGCACACACGATCATCGAGCAGGCCCCCGAGGTCGAACCGGCGGAGGCCGCCCCGGCCCCGGTCGCCCAGCCGTCCGTTCTGCCGTGGCTGCTCTCCGGCAAGAGCGCCGACGCGCTGCGCGCCCAGGCCACGCGGCTGCTCGCCGACCTCGACCGGCGGCCCGACGTCTCGCTCACCGACCTCGGCTACTCGCTCGCCACCACGCGCGCCGCGCTGGACCACCGCGCGGTCGTGGTGGGCGCGGACCGTGCCGGGCTGGTCGCGGGTCTGGCGGCGCTGGCGGACGGCGAGTCGGCGGCCGGTCTCACGCAGGGCTCGGTGGCCGAGGGCAAGGTGGCGTTCCTGTTCACGGGGCAGGGGAGTCAGCGGCTCGGCATGGGTCGTGAGTTGTATGACGCCTATCCGGTGTTCGCGGAGGCGCTGGACGAGGTCTGCGACGCGCTGGACCTCCACCTCGAACGGCCGCTGAAGACCGTGCTGTTCGGGGAGGACGTTGAGGCGCTGGATCAGACGGGCTTCACTCAGCCCGCGCTGTTCGCCATCGAGGTGGCGTTGTTCCGGCTGGTGGTGGCCTGGGGTGTGAAGGCTGACTTCCTGTCCGGGCATTCGATCGGTGAGGTGGCCGCCGCGCATGTGGCCGGTGTGCTGTCGCTGGCTGATGCCGCGAAGTTGGTGGCGGCGCGTGGGCGGTTGATGCAGGAGCTGCCCGCGGGTGGTGCGATGGTGGCGGTGGAGGCGTCGGAGGATGAGGTGGCGCCGCTGCTGACCGAGCGGGTGTCGATTGCCGCGCTGAACGGGCCGTCGTCGGTGGTCGTCGCGGGTGATGAGGACGCGGCTGTCGCCATCGCTGCCGGTTTCGAGGCGCAGGGCCGTAAGACCAAGCGGCTCACGGTCAGCCACGCGTTCCACTCGCCGCGCATGGACGGGATGCTCAACGCGTTCCGCGAGGTGGCCGAGGGGCTGACCTACGAAGCTCCGCGCATTCCCCTCGTCTCCAACCTCACCGGGGACGTGGTCTGCGCCGAGGAGATCGCCACCCCCGGCTTCTGGGTCCGCCACGTCCGCGAGGCAGTCCGCTTCCTCGACGGTGTACGGACCCTGGAGGCCCAGGGCGTCACCACCTACCTCGAACTCGGCCCCGACGGTGTGCTCACCGCCATGGCCCAGGAGTGCGTCGCCAACGCCGACACGGCCGGTTTCGCCACCGCGCTGCGCAAGGACCGGCCCGAGGCCGAGGCGCTGACGGCCGCCGTCGCGCGGGCCCACGTCCGTGGTGTGGCGGTGGACTGGAGGGCGTTCTTCGCGGGGACCGGTGCCCAGCGCACCGAGCTGCCCACGTACCCCTTCCAGCGCGAGCGCTACTGGCTGGAGGCTCCCGCCGGGACCATCGGCGACGTGGCCTCGGCCGGTCTGGGCGCGGCCGGTCACCCGCTGCTGGGTGCGGCGGTGGAGCTGCCCGACTCCGAGGGCGTCCTCTTCACGGGTCGGCTCTCGCTCCGTACCCACCCCTGGCTGGCCGACCACGCCGTCATGGACACCGTGCTGCTGCCCGGAACGGCCCTGGTCGAGCTGGCGGTTCGGGCCGGTGACCAGGTCGGTTGCGATCTGCTGGAGGAGCTGACCCTCGAGGCGCCGCTGATCCTGCCGGAGCGCGGCGGAGTGCAGCTGCGGGTCGCCGTGGACGAGCCCGGCGGCCCTGACGGCCCCGACAGCTCAGCCGGGCGGCGCGCGCTGACCGTCTACTCGCGGCTGGAGGACGCCACCGACGAGCCGTGGATCCGGCACGCCTCCGGTGTGCTCACGGTCTCCGGCCCCTCCGGGATCCCAACCGCCCCGGCGGTGTGGCCCCCGGCCGCTGACACGGCCTCCACCGCGACCACCGCCCTCGAACCGCTCGACGTGGACGGGCTGTACGACGGCTTCGCCGCCCTCGGCCTCGCCTACGGCCCGGTGTTCCAGGGGCTGCGCAGGGCGTGGCGGCGCGGGGACGAGGTGTTCGCCGAGGTGGCGCTGGACGAGGCCCGGCAGGGCGAGGCCCGTGCGTACGGGCTGCACCCGGCGCTGCTGGACGCCGCGCTGCACACGGTGGCGCTCGGCGGGTTCTTCCCGGCCGAGGAGGCGGGCCAGGCGCGGCTGCCGTTCTCGTGGGACGCCGTACGGCTGCACGCGGTCGGCGCGACCGCGCTGCGGGTGCGGGTCTCCCCGGCCGGGCGCGGCGCGGTGGCGCTGGAGATCAGCGACGAGGCCGGTGCCCCGGTGGCGTCGGTGGGCTCGCTGGCGCTGCGGCCGCTGGACGCCGAGCAGTTCGCGGGCGCCCGTACCGCACACCACGAGGCGCTGTTCCGGGTCGGCTGGGCCGCGTTGCCCACCCCCGCGGCGCCGCGGCGGCCGGACGACACCGCCCTGTGGGCCGTCCTGGACGGCTTCGGCGGCGGCGATCTGAAGCTCACGGCCGCGCTGACGGACGCGGACACCGGTATCGAGGCGGAGACGTACGCGGGGCTTCCCGCGCTCGCCGAGGCGGTGGAGGCCGAGGGGATCGCACCCGATGTGGTCCTGGTGCCGTGCCTGCCCGACCTGGGCACGCCCGGGGACACCGCGGGCGCCGCGCACACCGTTGTCCGGCGCACGCTGGCGCTGGTCCAGGAGTGGCTTGGGGACGAGCGGTTCGCCGACTCCCGGCTGGTCCTCCTCACCCGTGGCGCCGTGGCCGTGACCACGATGGCCGACGGCGCTGAGGCGGCTGAGGCGGCCGAGGGCGTGGACGACCTGACGCACGCCGCCGCGTGGGGCCTGGTGCGCTCGGCACAGGCCGAGCACCCGGGCCGGTTCGTCCTGGTCGACGTCCAGGGAGACATCGACGTCCACGGCGCCCACGCCAGCCCCACCCCCCACGGCTGGCTCCCCGCTCTCGTGGCGGCCCTACGGGCCGATGAGCCGCAGCTCGCCGTGCGTGGCGGGGTCGTTCACGCGCCGCGGCTCGCGCGGGTGGCGGCCCTGGACGAGGCGGGGGTACCCGGGCTGGACCCGGCCGGGACCGTGCTGGTCACCGGCGCGTCCGGCACCCTGGGCGGGGTGTTGGCCCGCCATCTGGTGACCGAGCGCGGCGCCCGGAGGCTGGTGCTGACCAGCCGCCGGGGCGACCGAGCGGAGGGCGCCGCCGAACTCGCCGCAGAGCTCGGCGGGTTGGGCGCCGAGGTCACCTGGGCGGCCTGCGACGCGGCCGACCGCACCGCCCTGGCCGAGGTCATCGCGGCCATCCCCGCCGGGCACCCCCTCACCGCCGTGATCCACGCGGCGGGCGTGCTCGACGACGGGACCGTCGAATCCCTCACCCCCGAGCGCGTGGACCACGTCCTGCGGCCGAAGGTGGACGCGGCGTGGAACCTGCACGAGCTCACCCGGGACAACCCGGATCTGTCGGCGTTCGTGCTGTTCTCCTCCGCCGCCGGTGTGTTCGGCAATCCGGGGCAGGGCAACTACGCGGCGGCCAACACCTTCCTGGACGCCCTCGCCCAGCACCGCCGCGCCCAGGGCCTGCCCGCCGTCTCCCTGGCCTGGGGGCTGTGGGAGGACGAGGGCGGCATGGCCGCGACCCTCGCGACCGCCGACCGGCAGCGGATGAGCCGCGGCAGCATGGGCGCGCTGAGCAACGCCGAGGGCCTGGCCCTGTTCGATGTGTCAGGCGTGGCCGGACACGCGGTGCTGATCCCCGCCGCCCTGGACATCGCCGCCCTGCGCGCCCAGTCCACGGCCGGGGTCGCCCCGCTGCTGCGCGGGCTGATCCGTACCCCCGTACGGCGCGCCGCGGCCGGTGGCGGCGGCGGTGCGGACGGGGCGGCGGGCCTCGCCGAGCGACTGGCGGGCATGTCCGCGGCCGAACGGGACCGCTTCCTGCTCAACCTCGTCTGCGGTCAGGTGGCCACCGTGCTCGGGTACGGCGGCGCGGCGGCGATCGAACCCGGCGCGGCCTTCAAGGAGCTGGGCTTCGACTCGCTCACCGCCGTCGAACTCCGCAACCGGCTCGGCGCGGCCACCGGCCTCCGGCTGCCCGCCACGCTGATCTTCGACTATCCGACCCCCGACGCCCTGGCCGACCACCTGCGCGCGGAACTCCCGCACGGGGACGGCGGCGGTCCGTCGGTGTTCGGCGAACTCGACCGGCTGGAAGCCGCCCTGGCGGTGGCCGCGGACGACAGCGTCACCCGCTCCAGGATCACCATGCGCCTCCAGGCGCTCCTGGCGAAGTGGAACGACGCCCAGGACGCCACCGGCGACGGCGACACCGACGACCACGACCTCGAATCCGCGACCGACGATGAGCTCTTCGACCTGCTCGACGACGAACTCGGCTCCTCCTGAACGGGAGCGTTCTGAACACATGGAACCCATGGAACCCATGAGCACCACCTCCCTCTTCGCAAGGAGCCGACGCAATGGTGAATAACGAGGACAAGCTCCGGGACTACCTCAAGCGGGCCACCGCCGATCTGCGTCAGGCCCGCCGCCAGCTCCGCGAGGTCGAGGAGCGGCACCAGGAGCCCATCGCGATCGTCGCGATGAGCTGCCGCTACCCCGGCGGGGTCAGCACCCCCGAGGAGCTGTGGCGGCTCGTCCTGGACGGCCAGGACGCGATCTCCGGCTTCCCCGCGGACCGTGGCTGGGACGTCGAGTCCCTTTATGACGCCGACCCCGACCAGGCGGGCGCCAGCTACGTCAACGAGGGCGGGTTCCTCTACGACGCGGGCGGCTTCGACCCGGCGGTCTTCGGGATCTCGCCGCGCGAGGCCATGGCGATGGACCCACAGCAGCGGCTGCTGCTGGAGAGCTCGTGGGAGGCGTTCGAGCGGGCCGGGATCGACCCGACCGGGCTGCGCGGCCACCGGACCGGTGTGTTCGCGGGCGTGATGTACCACGACTACACCTCGCGGCTGGACTCCGTGCCCGAGGGCGTCGAGGGCTTCCTCGGCACCGGCAGCTCCGGCTCCATCGCCTCCGGCCGGGTGTCGTACACCTTCGGTCTCGAGGGCCCGGCGGTCACGGTCGACACGGCGTGCTCGTCGTCGCTGGTCACCCTGCACATGGCGGTGCAGGCGCTGCGCAACGGCGAGTGCTCGCTGGCGCTCGCGGGCGGTGTCACCGTGATGGCCACGCCCTCGACGTTCACCGAGTTCAGCCGCCAGCGCGGGCTCGCCGCCGACGGCCGCTGCAAGCCCTTCGCCGCCGCCGCGGACGGCACCGGCTGGGGCGAGGGCGTGGGCATGCTGCTGGTCGAGCGGCTGTCGGACGCGCGCAGGAACGGCCACCCGGTGCTGGCCATCGTCCGTGGCTCGGCGATCAACCAGGACGGCGCGTCCAACGGCCTGACCGCGCCCAACGGCCCGTCCCAGCAGCGCGTCATCCACCAGGCGCTCACCAACGGCCGCCTCTCCGCCGCCGATGTGGACGCCGTGGAAGCACACGGCACCGGTACGACGCTGGGCGACCCGATCGAGGCTCAGGCGCTGCTCGCCACCTACGGCCAGGAGCACACCGAGGACCAGCCGCTGCTGCTCGGCTCCATCAAGTCCAACATCGGTCACACCCAGGCCGCCGCCGGTGTCGCCGGGATCATCAAGATGGTCATGGCCATCCGCCATGGCGTACTGCCCAAGACACTGCACATCGACGAGCCGACCCCCCATGTGGACTGGTCGGCGGGCGCGGTGTCGCTGCTCGCCGACACCACACCCTGGCCGGAGACCGGCCACCCGCGCCGCGCCGCCGTGTCCTCCTTCGGCTTCAGCGGCACCAACGCCCACACCATCCTGGAGCAGGCCCCCGCCGAGGAGACCGAGGAGGCCGAAGGAGCCACCGGGGAACCGGCGGCCCCGGCGAAGCGGCTGGACGTCCTGCCGTGGGCGGTGTCGGGCAAGAGCGCGGCGGGGCTGCGTGCCCAGGCCGAGCGGCTGCTGGCCCACCTAGAGGCCGACCCGTCCCTCGGCCCGCTGGACGTGGCACTCTCGCTGACCACCACCCGGGCCCAGCTCGACCACCGCGCCGTGGTGCGCGGCCACGACCGTGACGCCCTGCTGGCCGGGCTCACCGCCCTGGCCGAGGGCGGTATGGCGGCGGGCCTCGCACAGGGCTCCGTCGTCGGCGGCCGTACGGCGTTCGTGTTCCCGGGGCAGGGGTCGCAGTGGGCCGGGATGGCGGTGGAGTTGATGGACGCCTCACCCGTCTTCGCCGCGCGGATCGAGGAGTGTGCGGCGGCGCTGGCGGAGTTCACCGACTGGTCGTTGGTGGAGGTGTTGCGCGGTGCGGAGGGCGCGCCGTCGTTGGAGCGGGTGGATGTGGTCCAGCCGGTGCTGTGGGCGGTGATGGTGTCGCTGGCGGAGCTGTGGCGCTCGCTGGGTGTCGTGCCCGCCGCGGTGATCGGTCACTCGCAGGGTGAGATCGCCGCCGCGTGTGTGGCGGGAGCCCTGTCGCTGAAGGATGCCGCCCGTGTGGTGGCGCTGCGCAGTCAGGCCATCGGCCGGGTGCTCGCGGGCAAGGGCGGCATGGTGTCGGTGGCGCTCCCGGTGGCGGAGGTGCGCGAACGGATCACACCGTGGGGCGAGGGGCGGATCTCCATCG
>NZ_LAKD02000065.1 GCF_000968685.2 Streptomyces antioxidans | reverse complement strand
AGGATCGGCGTGCCCGGGGTCTCGCTGGTACTGCCGTGGCCTGGGGCCCCTGGGCCGAGGGCGGCATGGCGGCCGCGGAGGGGATGGAGGCAGAGCTCGTCCGCCGTGGCTTGGCGGTCATTCCTCCGGCGCTGGCCCTTGCCGCGCTGCAGGGAGCCATCACGGGTGACGACGGTGTGCTGACCGTCGCCGACGTGGACTGGGAACGGTTCGCCCCCGTGTTCACCTTGGAGCGCCCGAGCCCGCTGATCAGCGATCTGCCCGAGGTTCGGAGGGCACTCGACAGCGCGGGCCCGTCCGCCCAGACGGGCGACGCGTCCACGGGCCTGCGGGCGCGGCTGGCGGGGCTGACCGACGCGGAGATCGACCGGACCCTGCTGGAACTCGTGCGGAGCCAGGCCGCGGCGGTCCTCGGCTTCGCGGGTGCGGAGGTCGTGGAGCCGGGGCGGGCGTTCAAGGAGCTGGGTTTTGATTCGCTCACGGCGGTGGAGTTCCGTAACCGGTTGAACGTGGAGACGGGGCTGGTGCTTCCGGCCACGCTGGTCTTCGACTATCCGAGTGCCGCGGTGCTGGCCGACCATCTGCGTGCGGAGGTGCTGGGGACGCAGGGTGCGGTGGCCGCCCCGTCGGCGGCGCTGGCGCCGGTCGATGACGACCCGATCGCGATCGTCGGGATGAGCTGCCGCTTCCCCGGCGGTGTCGGAAGCCCCGAGGACCTGTGGCGGCTGGTGGCCGATGGCGGCGACGCCATCTCCGACTTCCCGTCCAACCGCGGCTGGGACGTGGACGGGATGTATGACCCGGACCCCGAGCGCCTGGGCACGTTCTACTCGAGCGAGGGCGGCTTCCTGCACGAGGCGGGCGAGTTCGACGCCGCGTTCTTCGGGATCTCGCCGCGTGAGGCGCTTGCGATGGATCCGCAGCAGCGGCTGCTGCTGGAGACGTCCTGGGAGGCGTTCGAGCGGGCCGGTATCGCTCCCCTGTCCGTACGTGGCCAGCAGATCGGCGTGTTCGTGGGCGCCGCGACCTCGGGCTACGGGGTCGGGCACGACGGCGCGGCCGGGGAGCTGGAAGGGCAGATCCTGACCGGCAACGCCACATCGGTCGTATCCGGTCGTATCTCCTACACGCTGGGTCTGGAGGGGCCCGCGCTGACGGTGGACACGGCGTGCTCGTCGTCGCTGGTCGCTCTCCACCAGGCCGCGCAGGCGCTGCGCCAGGGCGAGTGCGAGATGGCGCTCGCCGGTGGTGTGACGGTGATGGCCACGCCGGGCGCGTTCGTGGAGTTCAGCCGCCAGCGCGGACTCGCCCCCGACGGCCGGTGCAAGCCGTTCGCGGACGCCGCAGACGGCACCGGCTGGTCCGAGGGTGTGGGCATGCTGCTGGTCGAGCGGCTGTCGGACGCCCGGCGCAAAGGCCACCAGGTGCTGGCGGTCGTACGGGGCTCCGCGGTCAACCAGGACGGTGCGTCCAACGGTCTGACCGCGCCCAACGGCCCCTCGCAACAGCGGGTCATCCGCCAGGCCCTCGCCAACGCCGGGGTGTCGGCCGCCGAGGTGGACGTGGTCGAGGCGCACGGTACGGGAACCACGCTGGGCGACCCCATCGAAGCCCAGGCGCTGCTCGCCACCTACGGCCGGGAGCGGCCCGAGGGCCACCCGCTGTGGTTGGGCGCACTGAAGTCGAACATCGGTCATACGCAGGCCGCCGCCGGTGTTGGCGGAATCATCAAGATGGTGATGGCGATGCGGCACGGTGTGCTGCCGCGGACGCTGCATGTGGACGAGCCGTCGCGCGAGGTGGACTGGTCGGCGGGTGAGGTGCGGCTGCTGACCGAGGCGGCGGAGTGGCCCGAGACGGGACATCCGCGCCGGGCCGGTGTCTCCGCGTTCGGTGTCAGCGGAACCAACGCGCACACCATCATCGAGCAGGCCCCGGCACTGGACGAGGAGGAGCCCGTCCCGGCGGCACCCGCCGCCGGTCGGGGCGTGGTGCCCTGGGCGCTTTCCGCCAGGAGTGCGGAGGCCCTGCGCGCGCAGGCAGAGCGGCTGCGGTCGTATCTGCTGGAGCGTGGAGAGCTCGGCGCCCTGGACGTGGGTTACTCGCTGGTGGCCTCGCGCTCGGTGCATGAGCATCGCGCGGTGATCTCGGGTACCAACCGTGTGGAACTGCTGCGCGGTGTCGAGGCCGTCGCGGCCGGTGATGTGGCCCCGGGCGTGGTACAGGGCGTCGCGACGCCCTCGGGCCCGATGGCGTTCCTGTTCTCGGGGCAGGGCGCGCAGCGTCTTGGCATGGGACGCGAGTTGTATGAGGTGTTCCCTGCCTTCGCCGATGCGTGGGACGAGGTGTGCGCTCATCTCGATGTGGTGCTGGACCGTCCGTTGCGGGATGTGGTGTTCGCGGCGGAGGGGAGCGCGGATGCCGGGCTGCTGGATCAGACGGCGTTCACCCAGCCCGCTCTCTTCGCGGTCGAGGTGGCGTTGTTCCGGCTGCTGTCGGCGTGGGGCGTGACCCCGGATGTGGTCATTGGCCATTCCATTGGTGAGATCGCCGCGGCCCACGTTGCCGGTGTGTTCTCGCTGGAGGATGCCTGCGCCCTGGTGGCCGCGCGTGGCCGGTTGATGCAGGCGCTGCCCGAAGGTGGCGCGATGGTCGCCATCGAGGGCTCCGAGGAGGAGGTCGCGGCGTCGCTGGCTGGTCGTGAGGCCGAGGTGAGTATCGCGGCGGTCAACGGTCCGGCGGCTGTGGTGGTCGCGGGTGATGAGG
>NZ_LAKD02000064.1 GCF_000968685.2 Streptomyces antioxidans | reverse complement strand
GTCGGGGGCGTCGGGGGCGTCGGGGGCGTCGGGTCGGTGCGGGTGCGGGTGCGGGTGCGGGTGCGGCTTCGGGTACGGGCGCGGGTGTCCTGGTCGGGGCATGGTCAGCCGCCCTTCCCGACCCGGTTGGCGCGCGCCAGCAGCCACAGCAAGTACGGTGCGCCGACCACGCTGGTGACGATCCCGACGGGCAGCTGTGTGCCGGGCAGGACGTGCTGGCCCGCGAAGTCGGCGACGCTCACGAGTACCGCCCCGGTCAGCGCGGAGGGCATCAGCGCGGCGCCCTGCCCCGGCACCAGGCGCCGGGCGATCGGCGGGGACACGAAGGCGACGAAGCCGATCGGGCCCGCCGCCGCGGTGGCCACACCGGCCAGCCCGGTGGCGCAGCCCAGCAGGGCGAGCCGGTCTCGTTCCACCCGGGAGCCGAGGCCGCCCGCGGTGTCGTCGCCCAGCTGGAGCGCGGGCAGCGCGCGGGCGGCGGCCGCGGTCAGGGGCACGAGCAGCGCGGCGGCCACGAGCAGCGGCCAGAAGTGGGGCCAGGAGCGGCCGTTGATGCTCCCGGTCAGCCACAGGAACGCGGTCTGCGCCTCGGTCACGTCCGAGCGCGTCATCTGGTACGAGATGACGCTGGACAGACCGGTGCCGACCCCCAGGCCGATGAGGACGAGCCGGTACCCGGTGACGCCCTTGCGCCAGGCGAGCAGATAGACGGCGGCCCCGGTCGCCAGGGCGCCCGCCAGCGCCACGAACGACAGCGGTGTGCCGCTGAGCCCGGCCAGCCCGCCTGCCAGCACGACCGCGGCGCCCGCGCCCGAGCCGACGCCGATGATGTCGGGGCTCGCCAGCGGATTGCGCAGCAGCGTCTGGAAGACGGCGCCGGACAGCCCGAAGCAGCAGCCGATCAGCAGGGCCAACAGGGCGCGTGGCAGCCGCAGTTCGAGGATGATGAACCGGGATCCGGCGTCACCCCCGCCCAGCAGCGTGGTGACCACGTCGGGTAGTGGCACGGTGTAGTCGCCGTAGCTGAGCGAGACGCACAGCGCAATCAGGGCGGCCGCGCACAGGCCGGTGCCGACGCCGACGTACCGGACGCGACCGCGACGGCGGACGGCACGGACCCGCGCGGTGGCGGCGGACGGGAGCGGCGTGGGGGCGGGGCGCAGGGTGCCGCTCACAGGTCCACCACGTTCCTGCGCCGCACGAGGAGGATGAAGGGGGTCGCGCCGAGCGCCGCGGTCATCACCCCGACCTGGACCTCGCCGGGCCGGGCGATCAACCGGCCGATGACATCGGCGAGAAGCAGCGCCGCCGGGGCGAGCAGGGCGCTGTAGGGCAGGATCCAGCGGTAGTCGGGGCCGGTGATGAGCCGGGCCGCGTGCGGAACGGCCAGGCCCACGAAGGCGATCGGCCCGGCGACCACGGTCGCCGCGCCGCACAGCAGCACCACACATGCGGCGGCGCCGAGCCGCGCCAGGGCGATGCGTTGGCCGAGGCCGCGGGCGGTGTCGTCGCCCAGGGCCAGGGTGTTGAGCTGGGGGCCGAGGGCGAGTGCCAGGACACAGCCGACGGCGATGAACGGCAGGGCCTGCCACAGAACGCCGGACTCACGGCCGCTCAGGGAGCCGACCTGCCAGAACCGGAACTGGTCGAAGGTGCGGCTGTCGGTGAGCAGCATGGCGCTGGTCAGGGCACCGAGGGCGGCCGCCACCGCGGCCCCGGACAGGGCCAGTTTCACGGGGGTGGCACCCTCCCGGCCGAGGCTGCCGATCCCGTACACCAGCACGGCGGCGAGGCAGGCGCCGAGGAAGCCGAACCAGATGTACTGCCGCGGCTCGGTCAGGGTGAGCACGCTGATGGCGAAGACGACGAAGACCGACGCCCCGGCGTTGACGCCCAGCAGGCCAGGATCGGCGAGGGGATTGCGGGCCACGCCCTGCATCACGGTGCCGGCGAGGCCGAGTGCCACGCCGGCCAGGACTCCGGCGGCGGTGCGCGGGATGCGCACCTCCCGCACGATGAGCTGCGCCCGCTGGGTCCTGTCGGGGTGGAAGAGGCCGGACAGCACGTCGCCGAGCGGCACCTGGCCCGAACCGACCGCGAGGCTCAGCCCGATGGCGGCCACGAGGAGGACGGCGAGCCCGAACAGGCCGAGCAGCAGCGGTCCGCCGCGGCGCCGGGCCACGGGGCCGGCGCCGTGCGGCAGCGTCTTGGATCTTGTCTCGGTGAGATGCACTGAACACGTTTCTGGTTCGCCGTCACGGCCGCGGAGCGGCAAACGCCCGGACGGACGCTTCCGAACATAGGTGAGCCTAACCTAACATCGGATAACGTTCGTGATGCAACCACCTCCGCGGACTTCCGGCTGTCGACCGCGGAGGTCAGTTACGGATTCAGGAGTCGGCTTGCTGCACACGACGGACCCCCTCGCGCCCCCGACCGGCGACGGCTTCGTGGAGCTGAGCTCCGCGGCGGAGCTGCGCGAGATCCTCGGCGAACCGCACCCCATCGTGATCGACAAGGTGCACGACCGCCTCGACGACCGGGACCGGGAACTGCTCGGCCGCTCGCCGTTCTGCCTGCTCGCCACGGCCGACGAGCACGGCGACTGCGACGTGTCGCCGCGCGGCGACGGACCCGGCTTCGCCCACGTCCTCGATCCCGGCCGACTGGCGCTGCCGGACCGGCCGGGCAACCGCCGCGCCGACAGCTTCCACAACATCCTGCGCAACCCCCGCGCGGGCCTGCTGTTCCTGATACCCGGAGCCAAGGACGTGCTGCGGATCAACGGCCGCGCCCGCATCCTCACCGACGCCCCGTTCTTCGACGCCATGACGGTCAGGAACCAGCGCCCGGCACTTGCCCTCCTGCTGGAGATCGACGAGATCTATCTGCACTGCCCGCAGTCGCTGCGCAGATCGGGGCTGTGGGACCCGCAGACCTGGGAGGGCGCCGAGTCCCCGGAGCTGCCGCTCGGGGCGGCCCGGGGGTAACGGGGGCGCCTTCCGCAGATGCCCGCGGGCGTCAACGGGCTCGTACGGTGAACGTCCACGTGCCCGAGCCGACGCGGTACGAGACCGCCTGGGCGGTGGCCCGCGTCTGCCGCGCTTCGGCGGGGGCCTGGACCCGGTCGCCCCGGTGGGTCAGGGGCACGCGCACCACCGCGCGGCTGTTGGCCGGGATGGTGACGGACAGTCGCAGGGCGCTCCCCGTCTTCCGCCAGCTGCTGGCGACGCGGCCGCGCACCGTCTCCTGCGAGGCGGACACCCGGTCGAGGGAGTCGGGGACCCGTGGCTCGACCGCGATCGCGCGGTACCCGGGCTCGGTGGGCCGGATGCCCGCCAGGACGGTGTACAGCGAGCTGTTGATCCCGGCGAACATCGCGTGGTCATGGGTTTCCATCGAGGAGCGGTAGAGCCACTGTTCCCAGGTGGTGGTGGCACCCTTGGCGAGCTGGAAGCCGAAGCCGGGATAGGTGCGCTGGTGGAGCACGGCCATCGCCAGGTCGATCCGCCCGGTGCGGGCCAGCGCGTCGACCAGGTAGCGGGTGCCGAAGATGCCGGTGTCCAGATGGCCGGCGTCGTGTTCGAGGATGGTCCGGGCGAGCTGGTCGCCGACAGCGTTGACCTTGTCGGCGGGCACGAGACCGAACGCCAGCGGGAGGACGCTGGTCACCTGGCGTCCGCTGCCGTACGTATCACCGGCCGCGTTGAGGAAGTGCGCGTTGAACGCGCTCTTGATGCGGCCCGCCAGGGACGCGAAGTGGTGCGCGTCCCGCCGGAGCCCGAGCGCGCCCGCTGCCTTCGCCACGGCCCGGGCCTGCTCGTAGGAGAGGGCGGTGTTGACCAGCGAGACCTCGCTGGTGCAGTCCCCGGCGGTGGGGCTGCCCATGCCGTCGTTGGCCTGCGGCCCGTGGTCCGGCGGGCACCAGTCGCCGAAGCCCTTGTCCGCGGGCCAGATGAGGCCGGGGACCTCGGTGGCGTTGCGGTCCACGAACCGCTTCATGTCCGGATAGGCCGTCTCCAGCGCATCACGATCGCGGTACTGCTCGTACAGGGTCCAGGCCAGGGAGACCTGACCGCCGGCCATGTCGGGGTACTGCGCCTTGACGTCGTCGGAGGGCAGCGCGGTGCCCGGCGGCAGGTCCCCCAGGTACTTCGCGTAGAAGCCCTCCATGCCGAATTCGCGGGTCGCCGCGTCCCGGTAGGCCTGGACGTCCATGGCCGGCGGGGTGCGCTCATCGCGGACCGGGGTATCGGTGGGCGTGCTCATGGAATTGTTGAGGATGCTCCAGCGGTTGTTCTTCCAGATGCGGTTGAGGTCCTTGCTGGAGGAGTCGAAGGCGCCGGTGGACGCCACGTCCGCGTGGACGACCCGTGCCCGCACCTCCCCGATGTCCGCCGCCCCTGGAGGTCCGGCGACCTCCAGGTAGCGGAAGCCGTGATAGGTGAAGCGCGGTTCATAGCTCTCGCGACGACCCGTTCCCGCGAGGGTGAACGTGTCGGTCGCCGCGGCGTCCCGGTTGGTGGCGGTGTCCAGCGTGCCATCGGCGCCGAGCTCCTCGGCCGTACGCATCGTGATGCGGGTACCGGCCTCGCCCCTGGCGCTCAGGCGCGCCCAGCCGGCGATGTTCTGGCCGAAGTCGTAGACGTACGCGCCCGGCCGGATCTCGGTCACCTTCCTCGGCTCCAGGGTGTCCGTCACCCGGAGCGGCGGCATGGTGGTGGACCGCAGCGGGCCCCGCGGCGCGTCGACCACGGACACGCTCTCCCAGGAACGGTCGTCGAAGCCCGGCTCGTCCCAGCCGTCCTGTTCCTTGCGGGCGTCGTAGGACTCACCGTCGTACAGGTCATCCGCGGTGACCGGCCCGATGGACCACTTCCAGGACGGGTCGGTGGTGAGGCGGCGCCGGGTGCCGTCGGTGAAGGTGACGTCGAGCAGCATGACCGCCTGCCGCTGACCGTTCCAGCGGAAGCCGTACCGGCTGAAGTTCTCCCCGTAGCCGTGGCCCAGCCACAGCCCCACCGCGTTGCCGCCCTTGCGCAGCGCCCCGGTCACGTCGTACGTGTCGTACAGCACCCGCCGGTCGTAGGGCGTGTTCGCCGGTGCGAGGACGCGGTCGCCGGCCTTCGCGCCATTGAGGCGCAGCTCGTGGAGGCCGAGACCGGCCACATAGGCACGCGCGCCGGCCACCTCCTTGTCCAGGGAGAACTCCGTGCGCAGCAGGGGAGCCCCGGCCTCGGGATCGGACGGGCCGATCCACCGCGCACCCTCCCAGTCCTCCGGTGCGTTCAGCGCCGTCTCCCATGAGGAGGGGGCGCTCCACGCCGATGCCCTGCCCTGCCCGTCCCAGACGCGGACCTTCCAGTAGTAGCGGGTGCGGGGCGCGAGCCGCCGACCGCCGTAGGGCACCCCCACGGACTCGTCGGAGTGCCGTTTGCCGCTGTCCCATACGTCGCCGTGGTCGTGCGCCAACTGCCCGGCGGACGTGGAGACCAGGATCTGGTAAGCCGACTGCACGACATCGCGCGAGGCGGTGCTCAGCTTCCATCCCAGCAGAGGGCGGGCGGCGTCAACGCCGAGCGGATCGGCCCGGCCGTCGACGGTGGCGCCACGGACCCGCAGGCCGCTGTCCACGGCGGCCGCCGGGTCGCCGGTGACCAGCGCCGTGGCCAGGAGCACGGCGGCACCGAGGAGCGCGAGAGCGCCTTGGACCGGTGTGGAACGGCTGTGTCGGAACACGTGGAGCACCTCTCGCCATGGGCGTCGCCCGCTTGCCACCACCGGGAACTAAAACGATTCAATGCGCTGTTCGTTTATAGCAGCGCCGGTACGGCGGGGCCAGGGTCCGGCACGTCCTGGGGGGCGACCAGCGGGCGTTCAGCTGTCCGTCAGGGCTGAGCCGTGGTCCAGCCGGATCGTTCGTGGCAATCGCTCGATGGTGGCCTCCCGGTGAGCGATCACGATCAGTGTGCGGTCGGCGCGGAGGGTGTCGATGGCCGTCTCCAGGTGCCAGGCGGTGTCCGGGTCGATGTCGGCGGTCGCCTCGTCCAGGACCAGTACGGCAGGATCCACTAGGGCGGCACGCACCAGTCCGATCAACTGGAGCTCGCCCGCGGAGAGTTGCCCCTCCCCCCTGCCCAGTCGGCTGGACAGCCCCGAGGACAGGCCCGCCACCCACTCGGTCAGGCCGAGTCGGTTCACGGCCTCACGTACCCGCTCCTCGCCGGGCGCGTCGGGCACCAGGGCGAGGTTGTCCAGCAGGGTGCCCTGGATCATGTGGACCCGCTGCGGCACCAGGACGATCCGTTTGCGCAACTCGGCGGCGGGCAGCGCGCGCAGGTCGACCCCGTCGAGGAGGACACGGCCCGCATCCGGTTCGTAGAGCCCCGTGATCAGCTTGGCCAGGGTGGTCTTGCCGACGCCCGTGGGGCCGACCAGCCCCACCCGTTCACCGGAGCCGATCGTGACCGACAGCCGGCGCAGCACCTCGGTACCGGCCACGTAGGAGTAGCTGACCCGCCGTACCTCCAGGACGCCGGGTGCCGCGGTGCGGGGACCGCCACCGCACGTGGGACGCGGGAGTGCGGAGGGCTCAGGTGCGGTGACCTCCAGCAGGTCCAGCAGCCGCGCCATTCCGACCAGGGTGATCTGGGCCTGGCCGATCAGGTTGGAGGTCTGGGCGGCGGACTCGAACAGCTGGCGGGTGGCCAGCACGAACACCACGACGGTGCCCACGCTGATGTGCCCCCTGGCGGCCAGCTCGGCGCCGACCAGCAGCAGCGTGCCGGTGGTGATCCCCTGGACCACCCGGGAGAGGCTGATGAGGAACAACGCCCGCTGGGTGCGCCGGGCCGCCCGGTACCGCTGTCGGGTGTCGTCCAGGAATCGCGTCCGCCAGAAGCCGACACCCCCGGAGGTCCGCAGCATTTCGCGGGAGGTCACGAGTTCCCGATAGGTGGAGGCGACGGTTCCGGCCGCGGCGGCCTCAGCGGCGAAGGCGGGGTCGGCGGCCTTCTTGAACGTACGCAGCACCCACACCACGGAGGGCACGAACACCGCGAACAGGGCCAGTGTCAGCAGCGGGGAGTACCCCAGCAACAGCACGGTGGTGAACACCAGATAGCCACCGACGGTGAGGGCTTCGGGCAGCTGACCGCGGACGAAATTGGCCAGGTCGGCGATCTCGGTGGTGGTGCGCCGCAACAGGTCGCCGGAGGGGTGGGCCTCCAGGAAGCGCAGTGGGGCGCGGGACAGGCGGGTCACCGCCAGGTCCCGCAGCTGGCGCACCACGCGTTCGCCCACGGTGGCCAGTTGGATCTCGGACTGCCGGAAGGCCACGAGCCGCAGCACGGCCAGTACGCACACGGCCGCCACGGCCACCGCCAGCCCGCCGCGGTCGCCCGCCAGCAGCTGGTCGACCGCCGCCCCGATGACGGCCGGTACGGCCACGGAGATGGCGGTCGCCAGGGCGCTGAGGGCCAACGCGCCCACGATGCCCCTCCGATGGGGACGCATATGGGGCCAGGCACGGCGGAGTACGGCCTTCTGGTCGGGGGAGGCGCTGAGCCCCCGCTGGTCAGCCATCGGTGCTCACCCGCTCGTCCGCCCGCGCCGTCGCCGCCGCGGCCTCCAGGGCCAGCACCTGATCCGCCGCGTCCAAGACGGCCCGGCGGTGGGTGGCCCAGACGACCGCGGTCTCGGTGCGCCATCCCCTCAGGTGTTCCACGATGGCCCGCTCGGTGTCGCTGTCCACCGCGGAGGTGATGTCGTCGAGGAGCAGCACGGCCGGGCGGCGGAGTATCGCGCGGGCGAGGGCCAGCCGCTGTAGCTGGCCACCTGAGAGGGTGTTGCCCCTTTCGCCGACCCGCGTGTGAAGCCCCTCGGGAGTTGAGTCGAGGTAGCCGTCCAGCGCGGCGAGCCGGCAGGCGTCGCGCAGCTGGTCATCGGTGAAGTCGCCGCCGAGGCGGAGGTTGTCCGCGAGGGTTCCGCTCAGTGTGACGGGACGCTGGGGAACCAGGGCGACCCGCCGGTGCAGCTGCTCGGGCACGGCCTCCTCCAGGGGAACCCCCGCGAAGCGCACGGTGCCCGCGTCGGGGGTGACGAGCCCGGCCAGTACCCGGAGAAGGGTGGTCTTGCCACTTCCCATGGGCCCGGTGACGGCCACCATCTGGCCGGGCCGGACTGCCAGGCACCCGAGGACCAGGACATCACGCCCGTCGGATCGCACCACCACGGCGTCGGCGGCCAACTCGCCACTCCTGGGCAGCGGTTGGGTTCCGGCAGCTGGCTCGCCGGGGGAGGGCAGTAGTACCTCCTGGAGCCTGCGGGCGGCGGTGAGGGCCTGGCTGAGCTGACTCAGCCGCATGGTGAGCACGCCGACCCACACCACCAGCATCATCATCCAACTGGTGAACGCGACAATGCCGCCGACCTGCATGGTTCCCCGCAGTACCGCGAGACCGCCGCACGCGAGTCCGGCTCCGACGGCAAGGGCGGGCACGAAGGGGGACAGGGCGGTCCAGTCGGCGGAGACCCGTGCGGTGGCCAGGGTGCGCTCGGTGACCTCCGCGCTGCGCCGGTGGTGCCGGTTCACCAGGGCGGGTTCGCCGCCCAGCCCCCGTACCGCGACACTGGCGGACAGCAGTTCCTCCACCGCGTCGGCGCGCCTGCCGTGGGCGGCGGACAAGGCGGTGGTGACCCTTCCGAACCGCTTCGGGAACACATGGCTGTTGATCCAGACCAGGGGCGGGACGCACACCATGCCGACCACGGCCAGCAGCGGGTCGAGCAGCGTGATGGCGACGATCATCACGATGAAGCCGAAGAGCCCGGTGACGAAGGAGGCGAAGCCCATCAGCCAGGTGCGGATCAGATCCACGTCACGGGTGCCGCGCAGGCTGAGGTCCCCCTCACCGAAGCGGTTCAGCGCGCGGGTGCCCGCCAGGGACACCCGGTCCGCCAGCGCGATGTAGAGGCGGTTGCCCTGAAGGGTGGCGGACGTGGTGGAGAACCAGCCCAGCACGATCTCTCCGATGAGGGCGGCCATGCTGATCAGCACGATCACCAGGGACCATATGCGTAACGACGCGTGGTCGCCGCCGGCGATACCTTGGTCCACGGCCCTCTCGACGCACTTCGGCAGGGATATCAGAGCGAGCTGGTAGCACAGTCCGCCCAGCACCGCGAGGCTCACGCGTCCGGCGTTGCCGCGCAGGCAGGAGCGCAGCAGTCGCAGTGCGTCCCGGGTGCCGGGTTCGGTCGCCGCGCGGCGGTACGGATCGGTTGGGGCGGTGGAACGGCCGGGGACGCGCTGGCGGGTCATGCCGCACATCCGGCGAGCTGGCCGGGCAGGGAACGGGGCATCGGCTCAGACATCGCTGTCCTGGGTTTTGCCCTTGGTCCAGTAGGCGGTCAGATGGGTGTCCGCGCGGTCGAGTCCCCGGTCACGCACGAAGTGACGCCGCAGTTCGCGCACCACGGAGCGCTCGGCGGCCCCCCACACCCGGCCTGGTCCGCGGGGTGTTCCCAGCCGCGCAGCGTGCTCCAACAGCAGCTGCCCGTGGGGGAGTTGGCCGCGGTGGAGCCAGCTGATCCGGGCATCGGCCCCGGTGCACAGGGGCAGATCCTCCCCGGCGTCGGCAACCTCGATCAGGGCCCGTACCGGGTGGCCGGCGGGAAGCTGCTCCAGTATGACGGCGATGGCGGGCAACGCGGTCTCATCACCGATCAGTACGGTCCAGCGGCTGCCCTCGGCCAGGGGGTAGGCGGGTGACGGGCCGAACCAGATGGCCTCGTCGCCGGGCGCGGCCTTCTCGGCCCAGCCGGAGGCGAGTTGGTCGCCGCCGTGCAGGACGAAGTCCATGTCCACCTGGCCCATTTCGGGGCGGTGGGCACGGATGGTGTAGCGGCGCAGCCGGGGCCGCGCGCGTGGCAGTAGCTCCTTGGCCGCCTCGGTGGTGAAGGGCCTCGGGAGCGTTACACCGGGCTCGTAGAAGTACATCGCCACGTGCTGGTCGGTGCCGTTGCTGAGGAAGCCGGTCAAGTCCTCGCTGCCGAAGGTGATGCGGGCCATGCGTGGGGTGAGGCGCTGGACGCCTCGCACCCGCGTTACATGGAGCCGTCCTGGCCGGTGGGCTTGGAAACGGTGCTCATGGGTTGACGCCCCGCTCATGGTGGTCGACTCCTCGCCGCTGTTCTGTCGGTGATTCCCCAGATCTTGCTCGCAGGCTATAGCTTAGGCAAGCCTTGCCTAATGGCGCCCGTGGGTGTGATGTGCGGGCTCCGAGCTGGCATCACGATGAAGGAGAGTGAAGATGACCCGTTCGCGTGGCTTCTCCGATCCCTGGGGACGGAGACGGTTCCTGGGAGGACTCACCGGTACGGCTGCCCTGTTGGCGCTGTCCGCCTGTGGCGTGAGTGAGTCGGGGGACGAGGACGAGAAGGAGGGGGACGCCGCGGAGGAACGCTCTCTCAGGACGGACAAGGGCGTCATAAAGGTGCCGCTGCACCCGAAGAGGGTGGCCGCCAGCTGGAACTATGACGCCTTCATGCTGCTGGAGCTGGATCTGCTCCCGATCGCCGTACCTGACGGCACCGCGAACAGGCTGCTGATGCCCGAGGACCTGTTCAAGGAGCTCGAAGGTGTCAGGACCACCGGTGCATCCGGCAGCCCCAACGCCCAGGCGGTGGCCGCGGCCAAGCCCGACCTGATCATCGATCAGTTCTCCTGGGACAAGACCAGGGGGCTGCGCGAGATCGCACCGGTCGCCTACTACGACTGGAGTCACAGCGGCGCCCTGTGGCACGAACAACTCGCCAAGATCGCCAAGGCGGTCAACCGCGAGGAGAGGCTGGACGTTCAGAAGAAGAAGTACCGGGCGCGGCTGAAGGAACTCCACGCCACCTACCGCAAGCAGATCTCCGGCACGAGATGGGCCATTCTCAGCGGTGGTCAGAACGGCACGTTCCAACTCGGCGGCCCCCTGCTGACAGTGATGCGAGATCTGGGTCTGCGGATAGGCGCCGGCATCAAACACGGTGCCGACTTCCAGCAGAAGAGCTACGAGCAGATGGAAGTCCTGGACGACTGCACCGCGCTGATCTACCCCACCCAGTTCGACGGGAAGCCCCCTCCGCCCACCCGGGACCTGCTGGACAGCAAGCTCTGGAAGGGCGTGCCCGCCGTCAAGGCGGGAGCGGCCTTCCCCATCAAGCACTACACGATGTGTACCTACCGCTTCGCCCTCGGCGCCTTGGACGAGATCGAGAACATGCTGAAGGAGGTGTGAGACGTGTGGTGTGTCCCGGGAGGAGCCGCGCTCCCGGCGGACACCACATCCTTGCCAGGGGACGGCGGTACGGGCAGTACGGTGCCGTCTCAGGCACGGCGGGTCTCCCGCCTGCGGAAGAGCACCCACGTCAGATAGACGCCGCCCAGGACGGCCGTGGTGACCCCTACCGGGAGCTGGCTGTTGCGCTGGCTCTCATCCACCACGGTGAGCCAGCTGACCCGTTCCCCCAACCAGGCACCCACCAGGAAGAACTGGCCGGACAACAGGTGGGCGGCCGACAGCAGGGCGGCCCCCACGGCCCCGGACGCCAGCAGGCTCACCCCTGGCGAGCGGGTGAGCCTGGCCGCGATCTGGGGCGCGGCCAGAGCGATGAACGGCACCGGACCCGCGCTGGCGACGGCTGTCCCGCACAGCCCTATGCCCAGCAGGGCGAGGGCGATCCGCGCCCGGTTGACCGGCACTCCCAGCCCTCCGGCGAGTTCATCGCCCATCTCCAGCATCCGGAGCTGACGGCCCAGCAGGGCCGCCGCGGGAAGCAGCACGAAGAGGCCGAGAGCCATCGCCCGGGCCGAACCCCAGGTACGGCCGTTGAGGGTGCCGATCATCCAGATATGAGCGCTCTGCGCGCTGTTGAGCGAGGCTCTGGTGAGGACGTACGAGTTGACCGAGCCCAGCATGGCGGTCACCCCCAGTCCGATCAGCACCAGACGCGCCCCCTGGAGACCTCCCTTGGAAGAGAGCAGAAACACCACGGCGGCGGTGGCGAGCCCTCCGGCGATCGCGCCCAGGGCCACCGATGTCGCCGCTTCGCTGCCCGCGGCGATCACCGCGATGGCCCCCGTGGCCGCACCGGAGTTGAAGCCGATCACATCGGGACTGGCCAGCGGATTGCGGGAGACGCTCTGGAAGATGGCTCCGCTGATCCCCAGGGCGCAGCCGACCAGGATCGCCAACAGGGCCTGGGGCAGCCGCTCCTGGTTGACGAAGTGGACCGCCAGCCGCTCCCCGGTGCCGAAGAACAGGGCCCGCACCACACTGCCCGGGGAGACCGGATAGGCCCCCGTGCAGAGACCCACTCCCAACAACAGCACCGAGAGCAGCAGGGCCAGCAGGCTGACCCTCAGGGTACGGAGGTGGAGCCGGAAGCTGACCCGGCGGGCGCCCAGCAACAGCCGGACCCGGCGGGTGCCCAGGAACACCCGGCGCGCTCCGGACGGCGCTCCGGCGCACGTCTCCTCGGCGCTCATAACGAAGCCTCCTTACGGCGCCGCACCATGGCGATGAACACCGGGGCGCCCACCAGCGCGGTCACCGCGCCCGCCTCCAGTTCCCCCTCGGGCGACACCACCCGGCCAAGGATGTCCGAGGTGAGCAGCAACACCGGTGCCAGCAGCATGGAATAGGGAATGACCCAGCGCAGATCGGGCCCCGTCAGCCAGCGCGCCACCAGCGGTACCACCAGCCCGACGAAGCCGATCGGCCCGGCGGCGGCCGTGGCCGAACCGCAGAGCAGGGTGACCACGATCAACCCCACGATCCGGGTACGAGCCGGCTTGGTGCCCAGGGCGCGGCCCAGTTCCTCCCCCAGGGCGAGCGAGTTGAGAGGTCTGGCCAGCAGCAGGGCCATCACCAGCCCGACCGCCGTGAACGGCAGCAGGTCCAGCACCAGTTCGGGTTTCCGGCCCGCCAACGAACCGACCATCCAGAACCGCAGGTAGTCGTAGGTGGCCGCGTCGAAGACGGTCAGCCCGGCGATCACCCCGGTGAGGCTGGCACTGACAGCGGCACCGGCGAGTGCCAGTCTCACCGGGGTGGGCCCTCCCCGGCCGGAGGCGCCCAGCAGATACACCAGCACGGTGACGCCGGCCGCCCCCAGAAAGGAGAACCACACCAGTGAGGTGAAGGTCGCGAGACCCACCACTCCGGTGCCGAACACCACCGCGGCCGAGGCGCCCGCGTTCACGCCCAGCAACCCCGGGTCCGCCAGCGGGTTACGGGTGAGCGCCTGCATCACCGCCCCGGCGGCACCCAGCCCGGCGCCCACCATCAGGCCCACGACGGTCCGCGGCAGCCTGAGTTCACGGATGATGTCAGTGCTGTAGGAGCCGTCGTCGGTCCATAGCGCGGACCACACCTGGGATGGCGGGGTGTCCTTGGCGCCGACCCAGGTGCTGACCACCACCAGCGATAGCAACACTCCGCCGATCACTAACAGGCCACCGCCGCGCAGGAGCGTGCGGGCACGTGGTGGCAGGCGTGCGGGTGCGCCAGGTGCGGGGGAGGTCTCGGGCGATCTGCTCATGTGCTCGTGGGGCTCAGTTGGTGTTGGCGTCAGGGCAGCAGGTGGCCCGCGCGGGAGAGGCGGCGCGCCGTGGACAGGAGGGCCTGGATCTGGGGCCCGGCCTGGTCGATGTCGGTCACGGCCGTCTTGAACGGCAGCCGGACGTCGCGGTGGGTGTGCCGGTATTCGAGCCGCAGGGTCACGCCATGGCGGTCCATCGCCACCGGAAGGGCACGCTGCAGGCCGCTGTCCGGCTGGGGGCGGACGAGGCGCAGCAGCAGGGGAATGAGCTCGCTGTGGTCGTCGACGAGGTGGGTCAGCATGCTCGCCTCGCTCGTCGCGATCGGATCGGGCTGGGCTGCCCCCAGGGCGTGCATGGTGACATAGGCACGACCCTGGGCATCTTCGAGGACCGCCTGGCCGAACGCCATGCAGACGCTCTCCGTGGCCTCCTCGTCGTAGGGCGCGGCCAGCAGCCCGGTCAATGTGACGCGGGCCCGCAACCGGTCGCGTACGGGGGTCGGGGCGATGTCGGTGAACTCCAGGCGGACCGGGACCCGCATCGCGTTCTGGGCGCCGGTGTCCTCGGACGGCGCGTGCAGGTGGAAGTGGCCCATCGTCCCCGTGCCGTCGAGACGACGCAGTTCGGTGTGCATCCCGTCGCACACCACTGTCATCGAATGGGCGGCGGCCAGGATCGACCGGACGCGCTCGGCGGCGGTCGGCGTGGTGGCACGGGCGGTGAAGAAACGCATTCGGGTGCTCCAGGCGCGATAGGGGAGACACGAGGAGGGCTACTTAGGCATGCCTAACCTAACTCAAGGGAGTGTTGTTCGGGTAGTCCGTCCGAGGTGCGGGCGCGCGGCCCGGGGTCACGGGTGGCGCAGGACCGGTCGCACGACCAGCCCGGCCTCGGCGAGATCGCGGTTGATGGCCAGTGCGGTGGTGCGCACGGCCGCGTCCAGCCGTGAGAGGTTGATGCGTCCGGCGAGCCCCGACACGGACAGCGCGCCAACGACCGTGCCGTCCGGGGTCAGCTCCGTTCGTATCGCCACCCACTGCACCGAAGCCGACATCTCCGCACAGCACATCGGCGCCGCGCGCGAGCTCGGCATGGACGTGGCGGGCTTCCTGATGATGTCCCATATGGCCGGGCCCGCCGAACTGGCCCGCCAGGCACGGCTGATGGAGTCGTACGGTGCCCACTGCGTATACGTCACCGACTCGGGCGGCCGGCTGACCATGGACGACGTCCGGGCCCGCTTCCGCGCGTACCGGGACGTGCTGGATCCCGCGACCGAGATGGGCATCCACGCCCACCACAACCTCGGCCTGGGCGTCTCCAACAGCGTGGTCGCGGTGGAGAGCGGCGCGCTCCGGGTGGACGCCTCGCTGGCGGGCCAGGGCGCCGGCGCGGGCAACTGCCCGCTGGAGGCGTTCATCGCCGTCGCCGACCTGGGCTGGCGGCACGGCTGTGAGCTGTTCCCGCTGATGGACGCCGCGGACGATGTCGTCCGCCCGCTCCAGGACCGGCCGGTGCGCGTGGACCGGGAAACCCTGACCCTCGGGTACACCGGGGTGTACTCCAGCTTCCTGCGGCACGCGGAGAGCGCGGCCAAGCGCTATGGGGTGCCCACCCGCGACATCCTGGTCGAGGTCGGCCGGCGCCGCCTGGTCGGCGGCCAGGCGGACATGATCACCGACATCGCCCTGGACCTGGCGGATTCGACCGCCGGAGGCTGAGCCAGCCGGTGTCACCTGGCAAAACCGGAGCGGCCGGCGGACAGTTCGCCCTCCGTCTCCCGCGCCGGGCTGGGCACCGGCCACGGTGCTGGTGGGCGGGGCCGGGGGATGCCGGTCGTCTGACGACCAGTGTCTCACTGCTCAGAGGTGTACCTGGGTGATCGTTGCGCGTACGGTACGAGACGTCCTGCCGTCGGCCGCACGAACGTGTCGCCCTCACCGTCCTCACCGTCCTCAACGCGAAGGAGAGCCACCGCATGCGCACTGCTTCCCTGGGTGCCGTCCTCGGGCTGGCATCGGCCGCCGTACTGACGTCCTTGGTTCCAGCGGGCACGACGTACGCGGCGGAGACCGCCGCCGCACGTGCGCACTGCCCCCGCCTCTCCTCCTCGCTCGCGTGGTACGGCGACAACAGGGAGCGGCTTCAGCGGGTGATCGACAAGTACGGAACCTGCGGCAATCCGCGGGTCGGTCACGACAAGCGGCCCGTCGCCGCCTTCGACTGGGACAACACCGTCAGCAAGAACGACATCACCGACCTCGCCATCGCCTGGGCCCTCAAGCACGACAAGATCCTGCGACCGGCACGCTGGTCCGACACCAGCCCCTGGCTGACCGAGGAAGCCGAGTGGACGCTGACCGAGGCATGCGGCACCGATGTGCCCGTCGGCGCGCCACTGCCGACGTCCGCCAACACCGCCTGTACGGACGAGATCTTCTCCGTCCGCAGTGAGGCCACCCTGATGAACGGGCACAAGGCGTTCGCGGGGAAGTGGAACAGCCGCCGCACCCTTCCCCAATACGCCTGGGTGCCCCAGCTGTTCGCGGGTCACACCGAGGCCGAGGTCACCTCCTACGCGCGGAAGTCCCGGGCCGAGGCGCTGGCCGCGCCCATCGGCGCCACGCAGCGGGTCGGCAGCCACACCCTGCACGCCTACGCCCGCTACAACCCGCAGATCAAGGATCTGATCCGGGTGCTGAAGAAGGCGGGCTTCGAGGTGTGGGTGGATTCCGCCGGAAGCACTCCGGTCACCAACGCCTGGGCGGGTGGTGTCGGCGTCGACCGCGAACACACCCTCGCCATCCGCAACCTGCTCGACCGCCGGGGGCGGATCACCTACACCCAGGAGGGGTGCGGTGGTGAACCCGACAGCAAGGGCACGGTCATGCCGTACATCGAGGGCAAGCGATGCTGGCTCAACGAGAAGGCGTTCGGCGTCAAGGGACCCGCTGCCTGGAAGCGGCAGCCTCCTGAGAAGCGCCTGGTGATCGGCGCGGGCGATGCCGACACCGATGTGACGATGGTCGGCGACGCCACCGGCGCGGGCCTGGTCCTCAACCGGAACAAGAACGAGATCATGTGCCGGGCCTACGACAACGCGGACGGCACCTGGCTGGTCAACCCCATGTTCATCGAGCCCCTGCCGCGCAAGGAAGCCCCCTACCCCTGCTCCACCACCGGCTACACCAACCCCGACGGCACACTGGGCCCGGTGCGGCGACAGGATGGCAGCGTCATCCCGGACCAGGAGGACGCGGCCCACGGAGGCTGACGCCACGGCGATCGCTGACGCCGCGCGGTTCGGTCAGAGCCTCGGAGGGATCGGCACGGTGGGGGCCGAAGCCGGACTTGGCATTGGCGTCGGTGCGCCAGCCTCTCGGGACGCCTCCGATGACAAAGTCCATCCGATTGACTTACATCAATGCGGTCGGCGGGCCGTATTCACCGGGCACACGGGGGAGTTGAGCCGACGGCCCGGCCCCTTACGTCCCGCCGAAGGCGGCAGGTTAGTACAGCGTATTGACAAAGAGCCGAGGTGGTTCATACGTTCGCAACCTCGCGACCGGCGCCGCCGATCGGCGGCGCGTCCCCTCTCCTGCCAGACCCGCCGGGCGCGGTCCAGACCATCCCGAAAGCCGCGTCCTGCCACGCGGTGACGAAGGGGAGCGTGCATCCACCTTGACCACCGACACCCGGCGGGCGCCCTCAAGGATCACGGCTTCACCGTCGAGACCTCCCGCCGACCACCCCATGGTCGCCGGGCCCGACGGCTTCGACGTGCCGGAGGTCCGGACGCTGACCGGGAGGGGGCCGCTGTGGGCGAGCCGCTGAAACCGCTGCGGGTGGGCATCGTGGGCGCGGGAAAGATCAGCGGCGCCTACCTCGCCACCCTGACCACGCTGGCCTCGGTGGAGCTCACCGCCGTCACCGACCTCGACCGCGGCCGCGCCGAGGCCGTCGCCGCGCGCCACGGGGGCCGCATCGCCGTGGCGGACTCCGTGGCCGACCTGGTGGCGCGCGAGGACGTGGACGCCGTCCTCAACCTCACCGTCCCGGCCGCCCACGCCGACGTCGCGCTCCAGGCGCTGCGCGCGGGCAAGCACGTCTACGGCGAGAAGCCCCTGGCCGCGAGCCGCGAGGAAGCCGACGCCGTGCTCGCCGCCGCCCGTGAGAGGGGCCTACGGGTCGGCTGCGCGCCCGACACCGTCCTCGGTACCGGCACCCAGACCGCGCGCAAGGCGGTCGACGACGGCCTGATCGGCCGACCGGTCGCCGCCACGGCCTTCATGACCGGCGCCGGACACGAGACGTGGCACCCGGACCCGGAGTTCTACTACCGGCCCGGAGGCGGCCCGCTGCTGGACATGGGCCCGTACTACCTCTCCGCCCTGGTGCACCTGCTGGGCCCGGTGGTCCGGGTGACCGGCGCGTCCTCACGCTCGCGCGCCGAGCGCACCATCGGCAGCGGCCCGCGCGCCGGGCACAGCTTCCCGGTGGAGGTGGACACCCACATCACCGGCACCCTGGAGCACGCCGAAGGCGCCCTGTCCACGCTCATCATGAGCTTCGACATCCGCGCCGCGCGCCTGCCGCGCATCGAGGTGCACGGCACCGTGGCCTCGCTGTCCGTACCCGACCCGAACACCTTCGACGGCGCCGTCGAGCTGAACCGCGGCGACGGCTGGGAGACGCTGCCGGTCTCGGCCGGCTACCCGGACGCGGGGCGCGGCGCGGCCCTCGCCGACCTGTCAGAGGCCCTGTCGGCGGGGCGCCCGCACCGCGCGTCCGCCGAACTCGCCGCCCACGTCCTGGACGTCATGCTGACGCTCATGGACGCGGCGGAGCAGGGCCGGGCCCTGCCGGTCACCAGCAGCTGCGAGCGGCCCGCCCCGGTCACCCGCTGACCTACACCCCGTACGCGCCGACACGACCCGAAGGCGACACGACCCGAAAGACAGGCCCTGGATGCACGACGACCGGAAGTTGGTCGAAGCCCGCCTGGAGCGCGTCCTCAACGAACGCGTCCGGCCCGCCGTCCACCCCGCCACCACACCCCTGACCGTGGAGATCTGGTCCACCGCGGACGAGCCCGTCCCGGTGGCCGAGGGGCTGGCGGCACCGACCCGCCCGATCGCCCCCGGCACCCCCTGGGGCGCGCCCTGGGGGACCAGCTGGTTCAAGGTGACCGGTGAGGTGCCGCCCGAGTGGGCCGGAAGGACGGTCGAGGCCGTGCTCGACCTCGGCTTCACCCCGCGTGCCCCCGGCTTCCAGTGCGAGGGCCTTGTCTACGAGCCCGACGGCACCCCGGTCAAGGGCCTCCACCCGCGCAACACCCACGTCCGCGTCGGCGCCCCGGCCGTCGGCGGCGAGCGGATCCACTGGCGCGTCGAGGCCGCCTCCAACCCCGACCTCGAGGCGGGCGGCGTGCCCTTCCAGCCGACCCGGCTCGGCGACAAGTCGACCGCGGGCGACGCGCCCCAGTACGTCCTCGGCGACATGGCGCTGGCCGTCTTCGACGAGACGGTGTGGAACCTGGTCATGGACCTGGAGGTGGTCGGCGAGCTGATGGCCGAGCTGCCCGTCGACGGCGCCCGCCGCTGGGAGCTCCTGCGCGCCGTCGGCCGCGCGCTGGACGCCATCGACACTCAGGACGTGAACGGCACCGCCCGGGCCGCGCGGGAGGCGCTCGCCGAGGTGCTGGCCGCGCCCGCCAGCCCCGCGGCGCACCGCATCAGCGCCGTCGGCCACGCGCACATCGACTCCGCCTGGCTGTGGCCACTGCGCGAGACGGTCCGCAAGGTCGCCCGTACCACCTCGAACATGACCAAGCTCATCGAGGACGAGCCGGACTTCGTCTTCGCCATGTCGCAGGCCCAGCAGTTCGCCTGGATCAAGGAGCACCGCCCCGAGGTCTACGCCAAGGTCAAGGAGGCGGTCGCGGCGGGCCGCTTCGTACCGGCGGGGGGCATGTGGGTCGAATCCGACACCAACATGCCCGGCTCCGAGGCGATGGCCCGGCAGTTCGTCCACGGCAAGCGCTTCTTCCTCGACGAGTTCGGCATCGAGAACGACGAGGCCTGGCTCCCCGACACCTTCGGCTTCGCGGCCGGTCTGCCGCAGATCATCAAGGCCGCCGGATCCCACCGCCTGCTCACCCAGAAGATCTCCTGGAGCACCACCAACTCCTTCCCCCACCACACCTTCGACTGGGAGGGCATCGACGGCACCCGGATCTTCACCCACTTCCCGCCGGTGGACTCCTACAACTGCGAGCTGACCGGCGCCCAACTCGCGCACGCCGCGCGCAACTTCAAGGAGAAGGGGGTCGCCAGGCGGTCCCTCGCCCCGGTCGGCTACGGCGACGGCGGCGGGGGCACCACGCGCGAGATGGTCGCGAAGGCGGCGCGGCTGCGCAGCCTGGAGGGCGCGCCGACGGTCCGGTGGGAATCTCCCACCGCCTTCTTCGAGAGGGCCGAGGCCGAATACCCCGACCCGCCGGTGTGGGTCGGCGAGCTCTACCTGGAGCTGCACCGCGCCACCCTCACCAGCCAGGCGCAGACCAAGCGCGGCAACCGGCGCAGCGAGTCCCTGCTGACGGAGGCCGAGCTGTGGGCGGCCACGGCGGCGGTACGGGCGGGGGCCCCGTATCCGTACGAAGAGCTCGACCGGATCTGGAAGACGGTGCTGCTGCACCAGTTCCACGACATCCTGCCGGGCTCGTCGATCGCCTGGGTGCACCGGGAGGCGCGGGCGACGTACGCGCGGGTGGCGGAGGAGTTGGAGGGCATCATCGGGGGTGCGCAGCGCGCGCTGGCCGGTGCGGGCGGCACCAGGGAGCTGGTCTTCAACTCGGCGCCGCACACCCGGCGCGGTGTCCCGGCCGGCGGCGCGTCGGCCGCGGCCGACGAGGGCGGCGTCGACCCGGCCCCGCGCGACGGCGGCGGCTATGTACTCGACAACGGCCTGCTGCGCGTCGAGATCGACGCCCGCGGTCTGGTCGTCTCCGCGTACGACCGCGCCGCCGACCGGGAGGCGATCGCCCCCGGACAGGCGGCCAACCTGCTCCAGCTGCACCCCGACTTCCCCAACCAGTGGGACGCCTGGGACGTCGACGCCTTCTACCGCAACACCAGCAGCGACCTCACCGAGGTGGCCGCCCTGGACGTCGAGGGCACCTCGGTGCGCATCGTGCGCACCTTCGGCGGCTCCCGCGTCAGCCAGCTCCTGTCCGTGCCGAAGGACGCCAAGCGGCTCGACATCGACACCGAGGTCGACTGGCACGAGACCGAGCGCTTCCTGAAGCTCGCCTTCCCGCTGGACGTGAAGGCCGACCGGTACGCCTCGGAGACGCAGTACGGGCACGTCTACCGGCCCACCCACCAGAACACCAGCTGGGAGTGGGCGAAGTTCGAGGCCTGCAACCACCGCTTCGTGCACGTCGACGAGCCGGGCTGGGGCGTGGCGATCGTCAACGACGCCACATACGGCCACGATGTGACCCGCGCGGTACGGACCCGCGCCGACGCGGGGACCACCACCACCGTACGGGCGTCGCTGCTGCGCGCGCCCCGCTACCCGGATCCGGAGACGGACCAGGGTGTACACCGCTTCCACCACGCGCTGGTCCCGGGCGCCACGGTCGGCGACGCGGTACGCGAGGGCTACCGCGCCAACCTGCCGGAGCGCCGTGTCACGGGCGCAGCCGCCGAGGTGGCGCCCCTGGTCGGGGTCGACAACGACGCCGTGGTGGTGAGCGCGGTCAAGCTCGCCGACGACCGCAGCGGCGACCTGGTGGTCCGCCTCTACGAGGCGAACGGCGCCCGCGCCCGCGCCACCATCCGCGTCGACGGCTTCGCCGCCGACCGGGCCGCACTCACGGACCTGCTGGAACGTCCGCTCCCCGGCGCCGAACGGCCGACCCCGGCCGACGCCGGCGTGGCGCTCACACTGCGGCCGTTCCAGATGGTGACCCTGCGGCTGCCACGCGCCTGAGAGGACCGGATTCGCGATGACTTGCCCCAGCGACACGCGCGGACCGCCCCACCGCGGTGTGCGCGACGGACCCCGGCGTCGCCGGTCTCGTCCTGCCGACGGAGCCGCGCGATGAGCTGGCCGAGACGGTCCGGCTGGTCCCGGCGCCGTCGCGCCGGTCCCGCCGCCCTGCCCCAGGTCGCTCTCGCTCAGCGGCTGGTCCGTGGCCGGGGAGCCCGTGCCACACCAGCGGGCCGGGCGGGAGTACGGGGAGATCCGCGAGGAGTTTCAGGCGCTGATCGGGGATGTGGCGGGGCGGCTCACGGCGGGGTTCGGGCTTGCCACCGCGTACGACTGCGATCTGCCGGAGCGGCCGGGCGCGCGGCTGGCCGCGTCCGAGGACGGGGCCGTGGCCCTTGGGTTCCGCCCGTTCCCGATCCGCACGCCGCGGCCGCGGCCTACGATGCCCCCGAGGAGCCAGGGGGAGACACGTTGACGACCGCGAAGCCCGAAAAGCCGTCCATCAGGCGCGGTACCAACCTGCCGCGGATGGCGGACTTCAACGAGTCCGTGATCCTGGACGCCATCCGCCGGCACGCGGACGGCCTCAGCCGGGTGGAACTCGCCCAGGCCACCGGCCTGTCGGCGCAGACCGTCTCGAACATCACGCGCCGGCTGCTCGACCAGGGGGTGGCGCGCGAGTCGGGCAAGCAGCACACCGGCAGCGGCAAGCCCCGCACCCTGCTGGAGGTCGTGCCGAGCTCGCGCCATGCGATCGGCGTGCACCTCGACCCCGCCGTGATCACCACGGTCGTGGTGGACCTGGCCGGTACCGTCGTCGCCCAGCGCAGCCGGCAGACCCCGAGCGGCGGTGACACCGACCGGACCACCGCCGACATGGCGGCGTCGGTGTCGGCGCTGCTGGCCGAGTCCGGCATCGACGACGCCCGGGTGCTTGGCCTGGGCATCGCCGCCCCCGGCCCCATCGACGCGGCGTCGGGCTGGGTGGTGGACCCGCCGGAGCTGCCGGGCTGGGGCCGCTACCCGCTGCGCGACCGCCTGAGCGAGGCCACCGGCTTCCCGGCGCTGCTCGACAAGGACGTGACGGCGGCGGTGGTGGCCGAGCGCTGGGCGGGCGCGGCCACCGACAGCCGCAACCTGCTCTTCTTCTACCTCGGCACCGGCTCGGGCATGGGCCTGGCGGTGGAGGACACGGTGCTGCGCGGGGTGTCGGGCAACGCGGGCGAGGTCGGCGGCCTCGGCGCGTCCTTCTCGGCCCGCACGCTCGTGGACGAGGCCATCGGCCTGGGCGTGCTCGGCACCGAGTACACCTGCCTCGACCCGGCCGACGCCCAGCGCGGGCTGGAACGCCTGGCGGCGCTGGCCGCCGCCGGGGACGCACCGGCGGACGGCACCATCGAGCGCCTGGCCATCCGCATCGGCCGCGGCGTCTGCGCGGCGGCGACACTCCTGGACGTGGACACGGTGGTGTTCGGCGGTCCGGTGTGGCAGCTGCTGTCCGACCGCCTCCTGGCCACGATCGAGCCGATGGTGGAGCGGAGCCCCTTCGTCAGACCGACCCACCCGACGACGGTCACATCGACCACCCTGGGCGAGAACGTGGCGGCGATCGGCGCGGCATCCCTGGTCCTGGACCGCACCCTGTCCGCTCAGCCCAGGTCGCTGCTGCTGAGCTGAAGCATCTCCTCATGCGTCGGCGCCGCCTAAGCCGGGCGCGCCGGACCACGCGGCGGGAAGGACATCGGCGACGGGTCCGCGCCGTACGCAGCGGCCGTGCTCGAACAGCGCGGCCTCTTCGGTCAGGGCGCGGACCGCGGGCAGGTCGTGGCTGATGAGCAGCAAGGTGGTCGCGGCCGGGGCGAGGAGACCGGGCAGGGCGTCGAGGAGCCGCTGTCGGGAGACGGTGTCCAGCGCCGATGTCACCTCGTCGCACACGAGCAGGGAAGGACGCGCCGTCAGCGCCCGTACCAGCGCACAGCGCTGGAGCTGGCCGCCGGAGAGCCGGTCCGGGGTCCGGTGCAGCAGCGCCCGGTCGAGGCCCAGCGCACCGGCCACCTCGATCGCCTCCGCTGCCGCCTCCTCGGGGTGCAGGGCGCGCAACAGCCGTGCGGTGTCCGCGAGTTGGCCGAGGACCGGACGGTGTTCCTCGAAGGAGCCCGCGCTGTTCTGGTGCACGTACTGAATGGCGCGGCGCTGGGCGGGCGTGCGCCGGTCGATACGGCGGGGGAGGGGGCGGCCGTCGAGCCGCACCTCGCCGCGGGACGGCGTGGTCAGCCCGGCCAGGGCCCGGGCGAAGGTCGTCTTGCCCGAGCCGGAGGGCCCGAGCAGCGCGATCGTGTGGCCGGGCGGGAACGCCATCGACACCGGCCCGGCCAGGGGATCGCCGGACCGGCGGCGGACGGCGAGCCCCGTGGCGGCGACCCCCTCACGGCCCTCCGACGCCGGGGCCACCGCGGCCGGGGCCACCGCGGCCGGGGCCACCGCGGCCGGGGCCACCGCGGCCGGGGCCGCCGTGGTCGGGACCGCCTCCCCGCTCGTGCTGGGGTGGCGTTCCGCGGCGAGGAGTTCCCGGGTGGCCCGGTGGCGGAAGGCCGGAGGCCCGGCGGTGGTGGGGCGGCCGTCGGGTGCGGGGCCACCGGTGCCGAGGACGTCCGCCGTCGGCCCGTCGTCCACGGCCCGGCCGTGTTCCAGCACGATGACCCGGTCGGCCGTCTCCCGCACCAGCTGGAGGTCATGGCTGAGCAGCAGCACGCCCGCGCCGCCGTCCGCGAGCGCCCGTACCGTACGGCCCAGGGCGTGCGCGAGGGCCGGGTCAAGACCGCTCGTCGGCTCGTCGAGCACCAGCAGCCGGGCCCCTGTCACCAGGGCGGAGGCGAGCGCCAGACGCTGCTGCTGGCCGCCGGAGAGCTGGTGCGGGAAGCGTCGGCGTACGGCCTGCCACTCCAGCCCGGCCAGGGCGAGTGCCCGGCGCGCTGCGGGCTTGCGCGCGGCCCGCAGCGGGTGCCCGAGGGCGGCCAGCTCCATCAGCGCGCCACCGGCCCGGCGGACCGGATCCAGAACCGTCTCCGGGTGCTGGGGCAGCTGCGCGGCCCGGCCCGCCCGTGCCGCGGGGCGCCGGGCCGGTGCCAGGAGCAGCAGGTCCGTACCCGCCAGCAGAACGCGTCCGGTCAGCCGCACACCGCTGCGGGAGGCACCGAGCGCCGCCAGCCCGAGCGTCGTCTTGCCGCTGCCCGACGGCCCGACGACGGCGGTGACGGCACCGGCCGGAACGGTCAGCCCGACCCGGTCCAGCAGCGGGCGCTCCGCCCCGTCGGCGTGCGCGGAGATCTCCGGGATGTGCAGTGGGAGGACATGCGCGGTGCCGGTCACCGGTCCCCGGCCTCCCCCGGCCACCGGCTGCTCACCTTCTCCGGTCACCGGCCCCTCCTCCGTGCGACGACGCGGTCCACGAGCAGATTGCCGCCGACGCACAGCGCCGTCAGCAGACCCGCGGGCACCAGCACCGCCGCGGGCTGGGTGAACAGGGCGTCGCTGTTGCGCTCGATGAGCACCGCCCAGTCCGGCGAGGACACGGGCAGCCCCAGACCGAGGAAGTTGGCGGACGCCAGCAGGTACAGCACCACGGAGAACCGGCCGCCCGCGTCCGTGGCGAGGGGAGCGGCCAACTGCCGCGCCAGGTGCCGCAGATGGATGTACGCCCAGCCGCGCCCCTGCATCCGCAGCGCCTCGACCACCGACCGGGTGCCCGGCGCGAGCGCGGCGCCGCGCACCAGGCGTGCCACGGCCGGGACTTGGAGCACCCCCGCCACCGTCACCAGCCAGTACCCATCGCGGTGTCCCGTCGCGGCCAGGGTCATCAGCACCAGCAGTCCGGGGAAGGCGAGCAGCAGGTCGAGGCCGCGCATCACCGTCTCGTCGAGCCCGCGCCGCGGCCCCGCGGCCAGCAGTCCCAGCGGCACCCCGGCGGCCATGCCGATCAGCAGCGCGCCCAGGGCGCTCCCCAGGACCGAGGCCCCGCCGTGCAGCACGAGCCACAGCACATCGCGGCCCAGGACATCCGTACCGAGCGGATGCCCCGCACCGGGCGGCCGCGACGGCAGCGCGCCCTGTTCCGACGCCGGATCCCCGGCCAGCCACGGTCCCAGCAGGGCCACCAGCACCGGCACGCCGAGCAGCACCAGAGCGATCCACGGACGGCGGGGCCGGTCGCCGCGTACGGCCCCGGGCCCCTCCGGCCGCGCCCCCGCCTCCTCGGCCGAGCTCACGCCGTCACCTCCCGGCCCGGTGCCAGCCGGTGGGCGGCCAGGTCGGCGGCGAGGTTCACCACGATGGCGGTGCCCGCGAACAGCAGCGCGTACGTCTGCACCTGCGGCATGTCCCGGTTCTGCACCGCCTCGACGAAACCGCTGCCCAGCCCGCGGAAGCCGAACACCGCCTCCACCAGCACGGCACCGCCCAGCAGCCCCTCCACACAGCGGGCGTACTGCTGCGCGGCGGGCCCCAGGGCACCCGGCAGCACATGGCGCAGCACCACCGTCCGCTCCCGCATCCCCAGCAGCCGCAGGTGTTCCGCGACGGGCCCGTGCCGCTCGGCCGCCACGCCCGCGCGGATCTGCCGCGCCAGATCACACAGGTGCCGGGCCGCCAGGACCGTGACGGGCAGCACCAGAACGGCCGGCTGGGCCAGCAGCGCGGCCGTGTCCATGCCGACGGCGGTGGCCGGGAGCAGCCCGGCCGCCAGCGACACCGAGGCGACCAGCAGCAGTCCGAGCACGAACTCCGGGACGGCGTGCAGCACGAGGGCCACGGTGTTCAGCGTCCGGTCGAGGCGGCTGCCCTCCCGCAGCCCCGACACCGTGCCCAGCAGCGGCGCCGCCACCGTGACCAGCACCAGCGCCGGTACGCCCAGCAGCAGCGTCACCCCGACGCGGCGGCCGATGTCGTCGCCCACCGGCACCCCGGTGGTCAGGGAGTTCCCGAGGTCGCCGGTGAGCAGATCGCCGAGCCAGTGGCCGAAGCGCGCCCAGGCGGGCTCGTCCAGCCCCAACTGGGCGCGCAGCGCCGCCACTTGTGCGGGCGTGCCGAGCTCGCCGCGGAGGACGTCGGCCGTGTCGCCGGGCAGCAGCGAACCGACGGCGAACACGGCGACGAGCACCACCAGGCACTGGAGGACGGCCAGCAGTGTGCGCCGCAGGACGTAGCCACGCACGTCAGCCGACGCGGACCCGGTCGAACCGCGCCCAGTCGTGCGAGTTCGGTGGGGCGGCGCGCAGACCGCGGACCGACGCGCCGATGGCGTCGGTGGCATCGGAGAACGCCCACACCAGCAGCCCGGACCCGGCACGGGCGAGCTTCTGGGCGCGGGTCAGCAGGGCCAGCCGGTCCCGCTCGTCGCGGGTGGTGCGGGCGCGCTCCAGCAGCCCGTCGAACGTCTCCGAGGCGTACTGCGTCTGGTTGCGGGCCGCTCCGCCCCGCACCCGCTGCTGGAGGAAGTCGGAGACGGGCAGCGTGGAGGTGGTGTTGAAGGCGGCCACGCCCTTCGTCTTGATCTCGCTGAAGTACGTACTGGCGGCGCGGGTGTTGGCGGTCAGCCGCAACCCCACCTCGCGCAGCTGCCGCGCCATCAGGTCCGCGGCCGGCTCCCATGCGGCGTCCACCGGGCTGGTCTCCACGGTGATCCTCAGCCCGTCCGCACCGGCCCGCTTCACCAGCCTCCGCGCCTCGTCGACATCGCGCTCGCGCGGCTCCAGATCGTCGGGGTAGCCCCGCAGGCCCATGCCGAACAGGTCGTTCCCCGGCTCGCCGTGACCGGCGAGGGCGACCCGCACCAGCGCCTCCCGGTCGAGCCCGAGCTGTACGGCGCGCACCAGCCGCGGGTCGTCGAACGGCTTGCGGCCGGTGCGCAGCAGCAACTGCTGGGCGGTGGCCCGTTCCACGGTCAGCAGCCGCGTGGAGCCGTCCTGCTTCAGCCGGTTCACGGAGGCCCCGGCCATGTCGGCGGCGTAGTGGACCTGTCCGGACAGCAGCGCGTTGAGCCGTGCCGACTCGTCGTTCGCGGGGACGATCTCCAGCTCGGCGATGTGCGGGGCGCCGTCCCAGTGGTCCGCCCAGCGCCGGTAGCGGGCGGTGCCACCGGGCGTGAACGAGACATGGGTGAAGGGGCCCGAGCCGATGGGCTTGCCGAAGTCCGTCGTCCCATCGGGGATGATCTCGGTGCCGGGGCCCGCGAAGACGGTGGGGAACTCGAAGTTCGGAGCCTTCAGCACGAAGACGACGGACCGCTGGCCATCGGCCTTGCTGGCCCCGAAGTCGATCGCGGAGAGCAGCACTTGCGAGGGGGAGCCGGTGGCGGGGTCGGCGGCGCGGCGGTAGCTGTAGAGGACGTCCCTGGCGGTGACCGGCTTCCCGTCGTGGAACTCCGCGGTGCGCAGCCGTATCCGCCACCGGGTGCCGGACGCGTCGCTCTCCCAGGACTCCGCGAGCCGCCCGCGCACGGACATGTCGTCCGCGTAAGTGCCCAGGGTGTCGTACAGGGCCTTGGCGCGGGCCTGGTCGACGAAGTTCGGGGCGACATGGGGATCGAGGGTCTCCTGCGAGCCGCCGGCGGTGAACGCGGCCCGGAACCGGTCGCCGCCACCCCCGTCCTTCGTGTCCGCGCCGCACCCGGTGAGCAGTCCTGAGGAGGCCAGCGCCAGGGCGCCCCCCGCGGAAAGCACCGCTCGTCTGCCGGGCCCCGTCCGGGCATGCGTCGTCACAGTCGATCCTCTCCGGGGTGTCCTCGCCCCTGCCATCGGACCGGCGACGGGTCAGTCTCCTGGCTCCCGGATCGTCGCTCACCTCCGCCTTCCCATCCGCGTCCGCGGACAGTGACATGCGGGAGGACCGCTCCCCGGTCACAGTGGCGGGACCGCGCCGGACTCGCACCGGCTTCCTGGCCCCCGTCGCCTCGTGGGCTCATTGTGGCGCACGGGGCGACGGGGGCTGAGACCAGGGGTTCGGCACGGCAGCTAGCCGAGTGGACTCCAGTCGAACCAGCCCCGGGACGTGTCGTAGAGGTCCGTGGGTTCGTCGCACGTCTGGGATGTAAAGATCCGCAGTGCGACGGCATCCGCGCGCGTCGCGTAGCCGTCCGCCAGGACCACGAGGATCAGCACCGAGCACAGCGTCAGCACGGGGAGGACTCGTCCGTGGCGTACGCGTGAGACGGCCGGTGCCGCCACGGCCAGCACGATGGCGGCCAGCAGGAGCCACCGGTTGACGCTTTCTTCCCGGTCGAGTCGTGCGGACAGGTCCGCGACGTCGGGGCAGAGTACGTACGTCTCCGGTCCATCGATCAGCGACAGACAGCGCTCCAGCACCGCGACCCCCACGATGAACAGCCCGAGGACCGGCAGCGGACTCGGAGCTCGCTCCGACCCCGGCCCCGGCCTCGCCCCCATCCGCGTCCTGACCTGCCGCGCGACGCCCATCGCCCCCGTACCCTTCGACTGCCCGGTGGAACATCCAGCTGGGCACAGAGACTACCGCCCCCTCAAGCGCCCCAGCGCAGGGCGATCGTGTCGCCGACCCCCACGGCCTTGCCCCGCGTGGCCGCGGTGAAGGCCGAGCCGTCGGTGCTGACCTTCCAGGTGTTCGAGCCGCTGTTGGCCTTGCCGTTCAGCGAGGTGATGGCGCCCGTGCCGGACGACGGGGTCACGGAGGTCACGCAGCCCGCGGGGGTGGCCGCGCCGGTGGCCGCGTCGAGGACGGCGCCCAGGGTGGTCGTCGTGCCGGTCGGAGTGAGGGCGACCGAGCACACCTTCAGCCGACCGGTGCCGTCGTCCACGGTCAGCGCCAGTTTCGCCGCCGTGCCCGAGGTGAAGGAGCCCTGGCTCACCCACTGTGGAGCGCCCGCGGTGGTGGGCGTCGGCGGGGTGGCGGTGAAGCCGCCGCCCGCGACCGCCCGCAGCCCGTCGATCGAGGCGTAGGCCGACGGTGTGGTGTCGCTGGGCAGGTACTTGAAGCCGCCGCCTGGGTTGAACTGCTGGGCGATCAGGAAGTCGACCGGGGTCTTGCCCAGGGAGGTGAGGAAGTCACCGGTCTGCGGGTTGACGCCACAGGCGTTCAGGCCCGAGACGGCCCAGCCGTTGGAGTCGGTGTTGGCGCCGAACATGGCGTTGAAGGCGCCGCTGTTGGCGATCAGCTTGCTCTTGAGGAACGCCCTGGCCTGCGCGATGTCGGTGTCGGTGTTCGGCACGCCGGAGACGCACAGCGCGGCCATCGCCGCGCCGGTCATGTCGATGTCCCCGGGGGTGGCCAGTTCGGTGGCGTTGCCCTCGGCCTTGCCGTAGTTCCAGCCGCCGTCGTTGTGCTGGTTGGCGCGGATGCGGGTGACGATCGCGTCGCGCAGGGCCTGGGGGACACGTATGCCGCCGGACCGGGTCTTCGCGCCGTTCAGGGCGAGCGCGGCGAAGACGGTGCCGTTGAAGTTGGCCGACGGGCCGAAGTAGCCGGTCTCTGCGGTCTGCCAGTAGCCGTAGATGTCGGCGATCAGGTTGCGGGAGGCGGAGACCCGGCCCGGGTCGATGCCCGCCGCGTACGCGTTGAGCGCGGCGCGTTCGTAGTCGGTGACGACGGGGGAGGAGGACGGCCAGCCACTGGTGGAGAGCAGACCGCGGTAGACGGATCTCGCATTTTTGCTGGTATCGCCGTCCGGTGTGACGTCCACGGCGGCGGTTCCGGCCGCGGCGAGCGCGCTGAAGGCCCATTCGTTGGACAGCCCGGACCCGGCGTACGAACCGTCCGCAGCCTGGAGGGACTTGAGGTAGGTGACGCCGTTCGTCTTCGACGTGGCGATCTGTGCCGGACTGGAGGTCGCCACGGCGGGCAGCGCCGAGAGGGCGAATGCGCTGAGGGACGCCGCCGCGGTGAGTGCGAGGCGGCGGAGGGACACGGGACGGGAGGACATGGCCTGCTCCTGTGGTGAGGGACGCCGACCGGCCCGTGCCGGGCCCTGGCGGCCTGCGGAGCAGCGGGTGTGGCCGCCGTCCGAAATCGCGTGGACCGGCTTCCGAAGGTGCGTCACCGCTTGGGCATTCGGGCTCGGGACGGCCCCCTGCCGTCCCATACCGCTGCGCGTCAGCCCCGGACTCCCACCGGGTTCCCCCACTCGGCAGTGCGGGACGGTACAGGACGCGCCCCCGCCCCGCCAGCGGTCGCGCGGCAGGATCGGCGCCGCCCCAGCGCCGCCCCGGCACCACCTTGACGCCGCTTGGGAACCGTGCTCAAATCCGGCTGACACACGAGTCGTTCCAGGGGAAGCCGGTCGAAGTCCGGCGCTGACCCGCAACCGTAGGCCCGGCACCGCTGGGCGAGCCGGAATGCCTGGGACGTGTTCTTCAGCGACAAACGCCGTCGCGGACTACGGCGTGGTTCGACAGCTTCCCCACGCGGGTCTCCCCGCGCGGGAGGCCCCTCAGCCACGCTCGACCCCCGGCGGTCACACAGCGAGGGGGCGGGGGCCGTGGCGGGGACCTACGGACGAACAAGCGCGCGGACGGGTGCGAGACCGGGGCCTTTGGCGGCGCTGTCCCTGGCGCTTGTACTGCTAGGCGCCTGTCTGGCGTTTCTCACGCCGACATCCGCCGCCGCGGACCCCATCGGCGACTGCACCGCCACCAAGGGCGCGGTGGTCGCCGTCGATTTCGGGCCGTTCGGCGGCAAGGTCGAGCGCGGCTGCGACACCACTCCGACGACCGGCTACGAGCTGCTCCACGAGGGCGGCTTCAGCACCGCCGGGACCGAGCACGACGGTCCCGCCTTCATCTGCCGCATCGGCTTCGGGCCGTTCAACTCCGGTACGCAGTACCCCACTCCGGACAAGGAGTCCTGCGTCCTCACCCCGCCCGCCACCGCCTACTGGTCGTACTGGACCGCCCCGCCCGGCCAGGACGAGTGGACCTACAGCCCCTACGGCGCCATGGACCGCAAGCTGAAGAACGGCGACGTCGACGCCTGGGTGTTCGGCGGCACCGATGTCGGCGGCAGCACGGGCGAGCCGGAGTTCAGTCCCGACGACGTCCGCGCGGGCGGTGGCGGGGGCACCCCCGGCCCCGGCGGTGGCACGCCCACCGGGCCGTCCGGCGAGGTCGACATCACCGCCGCCGCGACGTGGCTCAAGGGCCGTCTGACCGACGGGACACGCATCGACAACGACGGCACCCCCGACTACGCGCTGACCGCTGAGACCGGGTATGCCCTCGCCGCCGCCGACGGCAAGGGCGCCGACCTCGACAAGGTCACCGCCTTCCTGGCCGCGCACACCGCCGACTACGCCTACCCCGGGGGCCGGGACCAAGCGCCCGATGCCCCCGCCGCCGCCCGCCTGGCCCTCCTCGCGGAGATCACCGGGGCGGACCCGGCCGACTTCGGCGGCCACGACCTCGTCGGCGATCTGCGGAAGAACGTGTGCGCGGCGGGCCCCGAGTCCGGCGAGCCGACTCCCGGCTGCACCGCCAAGGGCGACGTCCGCAACGCCACCTACGCCGAGGGCCAGGCGCTGTCCGTGCTGGCCCTGCTGCGCGCCGGGGCGACGCCCCCCGCCGCCACCGTCGACCGGCTGACGCAGCTCCAGTGCAAGGACGGTGGCGTCACCAGCATCCTCATCCGGCCCGGCGAGAACTGCGACGGCGACCCCGCCACCACCGGTATCGTCGCCCTGGTGCTGCACAAGGCGGGCGGTCACGGCGAAGCCGTGACACGGGCCCGTGCCTACCTGACGGAGGCCCAGCGCGAGGACGGCTCCTTCCCCGGCTACTCCGGGGCCACCACCGGCAGCGTCACCGCGACCGCCTACGCCGCCCAGGCGCTGCGCGCGCTCGGCGACACCGACCGCGCCGACGCGGCGGTGGGCTGGCTGTCCAGGCAGCAACTCGACGGCGGCGGCTTCGGATTCGAGGAGGGCGCCGCCGAACCGGCCGTCTACCCGGCCGCGGTGGCGGTGCTCGCCGGTGCCCGCACCAGCCTGGTCACCCTGACGGCGAAAAAGTCCGGGCCCACCCAGCCGCCGACCACGGAACCGGGCACCCCGACCACCCCGCCGCCGGGTGTCGGACCCGATCTGAAGAAGGGCGTCGCGTATCTCACCAGTGCCGCCAACCTCAAGCAGGGCCAGTACTACACCGCCGGACCCTCCTCATCCCGCGCCGACTTCGGCCTCACCATCGACGGCGCCTACGCGCTGGCCGCCACCGGCCTGAACAACGCCAAGCTCCGCGGCATCGTCGACCACCTCGACCACGGCGGCAAGGACGGAGAGGGGCGCACGGTCGACGACTGGACGGGCATCGGCACCGCGTACGCGGCGGGCGGCTCCCTCGGCAAGACCGCCCTGCTCGCCGAGGTGGTCGGACGTGATCCGCGCGACTTCGGCGGCCATGACCTCATCGCCGCGCTCGGCAAGGCTGTCTGCGCGGAGCCCAGTGCTCCACCGGACCGTTCCTGCGCCGCCAAGGGCGCCTACGCCTACGCCCCGTCCGTCTTCGCCCAGTCGCTCGCGGTCATGGCACAGGTGCGCGCGGGAGAGAAGACGGTGGCGGAGGAGCCGATCGCCTATCTGGAGAGCCTTCAGCACACGAGCGGGGCCTGGCCGAGCCTGATCCCCGCCACCGGCGACTCCGATGTGGACTCCACCGCCATCGCCGCCATGGCCCTGGACTTGGCCGGTGGTGAGAAGGCGGACGCGGCCGTGGGCAAGGCCCTGAAGTGGATCGCCTCGAAGCAGCTCTCCGACGGCGGCTTCCCGGGCGCGGCGGGCAACTCGGTCAACTCCGCGGCGCTCGCGGTGCAGGGCCTGTCGCTGGACGCGGCGACGTACACCGACGAGATCACGAAGGCCCGGACGTTCCTGGCCTCGCAGCAGAACACCGACGGCGGCTTCAACGTGGCGGAGGAGGGCCAGCGCGGCTCCGATCTGCGGGCCTCCACCCAGGCGGTCGGCGGTGCCACGGGCATCCCCTTCGGTGAGCTGAAGCGCAGCCTGGCCGACACGTCGCCGCAGCCCACGCCGAGCCCCAGCGACAGCGGCCCGGACATCGTCACCCCTGACGACACGGGCGGTGCCGATGGCGGACACACGGCCGACGGCGGCAGTGGTGACGACGGCGGCGGTGCGCTGGCCTCCACCGGGGTGCGGCTCGGGACCCTGGCCGTCATCGCCGCGCTGCTGGTGGTCGCCGGGTGGCGCACCGCGGTCGTCGCGCGCAGGCGCACCGGCCGCCCGGACGCCGGGAGCGCGAGGTGATCCCCGCACGTCTCGCACACGCGGCGGTCCGCGTGGCGGCGGCGCTCGGCCTGACGGCCGCCGCCCTCGGCGTGACCGCCGCCCCGGCCGCGGCGGCCCCCCAGCCCATGGGCCGCTGCACGACCACCTCCGGAGTGGTGCTCGCCGTGGACTTCAGCGACTGGGGCGGCCCCCTCTTCCGCTCCTGCGGCACCGCCCCCACCACCGGTTACGAACTGCTCAACCAGGGCGGCTGGCGCACCACCGGCACCGGGCACGACGGACCGGCGTTCATCTGCCGCATCGGCTACAGCGGCTACAAGAACGGCAAGCAGTACCCGACCCCGGGCGAGGACGACTGCGTCCTGACCCCGCCCGCGTCGGCGTACTGGTCGTACTGGCACGCGGACCCCGGGACGAACGACTGGCAGTACAGCCAGCTCGGCGCGATGCTCTACAAGCCGAAGCCCGGCAGCGTCGACCTGTGGATCTTCGGCGGTACGAATATCGAGGGCACCGAGGGGCGGCCCACCGTCACCCCCGACCAGCTGCGCGCCCACAACACCCGCCCGCAGGGGGGCGGGACCAGGCCCTCCTCCACCGCGAAGGCACCCCCGCTGCCCCCGGACGTCGACACCGGCCCCGCCCCCGAGCGCCGGGCCACCACACCGGCCGGATCCGGCTCACCGAAGCCGGAGCCGAAGGAGCCCAAACCGAGCAAGAGCCCGACCCCGTCGCATACGGCCGGTCCCACCGACAGCCCCTCGGCCCAAGCGGCACCGAGCCCGAAGACCAAGGTGGTCGACGCGGCCCCCGCGGGCGAGGCGAAGCACGACCCCGGCTCGATCGTGCCCGTGGCCGCCGGTGTGTCCCTCGTGGCGCTGATCGGCGCGGCGGCGGCGTTCGTGGCGCGGCGGCGCCGCCGTACCGAGTGACCGCGGTGGCCCGTACGACCGTCGAGCCCGCGGCCGCCCCTTCCGCACCGCGTCCGGACCGGGGCGGCCGCCGCCTGCCGCGCGCGCTCCACCCGGTGGCCTGGTGGGTGTGGGCGCTCGCCCTCGCCACCGCCGTCAGCCGCACCAACAACCCGCTGCTGCTGTTCCTGGTCCTCGCCGTCCTCGGCTACGTCATCACGGCCCGGCGCACCGAGGCTCCGTGGGCGCGTGGCTTCGCGTACTACCTGTATCTGGCCCTGACGGTCGTCGCGATCCGTGTCGTCTTCCGGGCCGTGTTCGCCACCGGGATCACCCCACGGGACCACTTCCTCTTCTCACTGCCGCATGTCCCCACCCCCGACTGGTACGCGGGCATCCGCATCGGCGGCCCGGTCTCCCTGGAGGCGCTGCTCTCCTCGGCCACCGACGGGCTGCGGCTGGCGTGCATGCTGTGCTGCGTCGGCGCGGCGAACACCCTCGCCAACCCCAAGCGAGCGCTGCGGGTCCTGCCGGGCGCCCTCTACGAGCTCGGGGTCGCCGTCACCGTCGCCATCAGCGTGGCGCCGCAGCTCGTGCAGAGCGTCCAACGCGTCGCCAGGGCAAGGAAGTTGCGCGCAGGGCGCGCACAGGGGATGCGGGCGCTGCGGGGCATCGTGGTCCCCGTTCTGGAGGACGCCCTCGAGCGCTCGCTGCGGCTGGCCGCCGCCATGGACTCCCGTGGCTACGGCCGGGCGGGCTCCGCGACCCGCCGCTCCCGCCGGGCCACCGGTGCGCTGATGCTGCTCGGCATGTGCGGACTGTGTACCGGTGCGTACGGTCTGCTGGACGCCACCGCGCCCGCCTTCCTTGGCATACCGGCGATGACGGTGGGCGCGGTGCTGTGCGTGGCCGGTCTGCGGCTGGGCGGACGGCGCGTCACCCGCACCACCTACCGCCCCGATCCGTGGCGGCTGCCGGAGTGGGCCGTGGCCGGGAGCGGTGTGCTCTCCGCCGTCCTGCTCTTCACCGACCTCGGCTACGACCCCGCCCAGCTCAACCCCACCTTCTACCCGCTGACCTGGCCCGGGCTGCCCCTGGTGCCCACCGCCGTGATCCTGCTCGCCGGGACCGCCGGATTCCTCGCACCGCCGCCCGGACCCGTCCGGAAGGCCGATGCCTCGTGATCACCTTCGAGCAGGTCACCGTCCACTACGACGACGCGGCCGAACCCGCGCTGCGCGATGTCGACCTCACGGTGGAGGAGGGCGAACTCTGCCTCGTGGTCGGGCACACCGGCGTCGGCAAGTCCACCCTCCTCGGTGCCGTCAACGGCCTGGTGCCGCACTTCACGGGCGGCACGCTGTACGGCCGCGTCACCGTGGACGGCCGCGACACCGCCGACCACCCGCCCCGGGAACTCGCGGACGTCGTGGGCGTGGTCGGCCAGGACCCCATCGACGGCTTCGTCACCGACACCGTCGAGGAGGAACTCGCCTACGCCATGGAGCAGTTGGCGATCCCACCGACCACCATGCGCAAGCGCGTCGAGGAGACCCTCGACCTGCTCGGCCTCGCCGAGCTGCGCCACCGCGCCCTGTATGAACTCTCCGGCGGCCAGCAGCAGCGCGTCGCGATCGGCTCCGTCCTCACCGCCCATCCCCGCGTCCTCGTCCTGGACGAGCCGACCTCCGCGCTCGACCCCACGGCGGCCGAGGAGGTCATCGCCGCCGTCACCCGCCTCGTCCACGACCTCGGTGTCACCGTCCTGATGGCCGAGCACCGCCTCGAACGGGTCGTCCAGTACGCCGACCGTGTCATCCATCTGCCCGGCGACGGCCACGCCCGCATCGGCACGCCCGCCGACATCCTCCGGACGTCCACGATCGCGCCACCGATCGTGGAACTGGGGCGGGCCGCGGGCTGGTCACCGCTGCCGCTGTCCATCCGAGACGCCCGCCGGGCCGCGGCACATCTGCGCTCCCGGCTGACCGGCCGCACACCGGGTCCCGTCCGCCCGCTGTCCGCCCAGGACCGGCCACGGTTGCTGGCCGCCCGTGGCGTGACCGTCACGTACCACGGCGTCCCCGCCGTACGGGAGGTGGACCTCGAACTGCACACCGGTGAGGTCACCGCCCTGATGGGCCGTAACGGCTCCGGAAAGTCCTCACTGCTGTGGGCCCTCCAGGGCACCGGCCCGCGCCGGGCCGGGACCGTCGAGGTGGCCGACCCGCACCGGAGCACGGCCGCTGACCCGCACACCGTGCCCGCGGACCAGGCCCGCCGGTTGGTCGGGCTGGTCCCGCAGACCCCCGCCGACCTGCTCTACCTGGAGAGCGTGGCACAGGAACTCGACCAGGCCGACACCGAATCGGCCGCGGGACCGGGGGCCCGTGCCGTCCTGGACCGGCTCGCGCCCGGTATCGACGGCGCCACGCATCCCCGCGACCTGTCCGAGGGGCAGAAGCTGGCCCTGGTGCTCGCCATCCAGCTCACCGCCGCACCGCGGATCGTGCTGCTGGACGAACCCACCCGCGGCCTCGACTACCGCGCGAAATCGGCACTCATCGGCATTGTCGACGCCCTCGCGGCCGACGGGCGCGCGGTCGTCATCTCCACCCACGACGTGGAGTTCGCCGCCCGTGCCGCCGACCGTGTGGTGGTCATGGCGGAAGGGGACATCGTGGCCGACGGCAGAACGCCCGACGTCATCGTGGCATCGCCCGTCTTCGCGCCCCAGACGGCGAAGATCCTCGCTCCGCTGCCCTATCTGACGGTCGGGCAGGTCCAGGACGCGCTGCTGCCGGAAGACGGACGGGAGACGGGCCCATGACCTCACGTACCGCGACGGCCGTCCGGCTGACCCCGCGCGCCGGAGTGGTCATGGCGCTGGCCGCCTTCCTCGGACTGGTCGCGTTCTTCTGGCCGTTCGTCGTCGCCCCCGGCACGTTCGGCTCCACCTACGCACCCCTGCTGATCTTCGGCGTGCTGCTGGTGCTCGTCCTGTGCGTGGTGCTCTCCGAGATCGCCGAGGGCGGCATCGACTCCAAGGCGCTGGCCATGCTGGGCGTCCTGTCCGCAGTGAACGCGGCCCTGCGCCCACTGGGCGCCGGGACGGCGGGTGTCGAGACCGTCTTCTTCGTCCTGGTCCTGGCCGGGCGCGTCTACGGGCCCGGCTTCGGCTTCGTACTCGGCTGCACCTCGCTGTTCGCCTCCGCGCTCATCACCGGCGGGGTCGGGCCGTGGATGCCGTACCAGATGTTCGGCTGCGCGTTCGTCGGCATGCTCGCCGGGTTCCTGCCCCGGGCCACCGGGCGGCGCGAGGTGCTGCTGCTCGCGGTCTACGGGTCGCTCTCCGGCTATCTGTTCGGCTTCCTGCTCAACCTCTCCTTCTGGCCGTTCTCCCTGGACCCGAACAGCTCCATCGCCTATCTGCCCGGACTGCCCTTCACCGAGCAGTGGCACCGCTACGTGGCCTTCGACCTCGCCACGTCCCTGGGCTGGGACACCGGACGCGCCGTCACCAACTTCGTCTGCGTCCTGCTGGCGGGACCGGCCGTGCTGACCACCTTCCGGCGCGCCGCCCGCCGCGCCCGCTTCCGGGCTCCGGTGTGCTTCGAAGCACACCGGACGGCCGAATTCGAACCACGTTGACCCGGTGAATCGCGGAGGTGAGCGCGCCTGGTGGATTTGCTAGGACGTCCGACTATATAGTCGGGAAGCAAAGGCCCGCGGTGCAGGGAAGCCGGTGTGATTCCGGCACGGTCCCGCCACTGTGACCGGGGAGTACGCCGTCGAGCACAACGCCACTGACGAGCTGGATGTCGGGAAGGCGGACGGCGCACGCTGATCCGGGAGTCAGGATACCGGCCGCGGGATGTTCCGTGTTGTCCACGAGGATGGAGCTGACACGCATGGCACCGGTGTATCCCCATGACCCTGGTGAGCCTGTCATCTGACGGGGCTTCAAGGCCATACGCGATCCGCGCCGCCCGCACCCGCACGCCTCGTGCGTCGGTGCCCGGGAACGGCGCGCCATCCCGCATTCCCTGATGAGAGCAGGCACCCATGGTCCGCGGCCACGAACGCGCCCACGTGCGCGAATTGACCCACTTTGTCGGCGGCAAACGCACCCCGGGAACCTCGGGCGCGTACGGCGACGTGTACGACCCCAACACCGGCGAGGTCCAGGCCCGGGTCCCCCTCGCCGACCGCACCGAGACCGAGGCGGCCATCGCCGACGCGGCCCGCGCGCAGCGCGAGTGGGGCGAATGGAATCCACAGCGCCGCGCCCGCGTCCTGCTCCGCTTCCTCCAGCTCATGGAGGGGGAGAAGGACTCCCTGGCCCGGCTGCTGTCCGCCGAGCACGGCAAGACCGTGGCCGACGCACACGGCGACATCCAGCGCGGCCTGGAGGTGGTCGAGTTCGCCGCGGGCATCCCCCATCTGCTCAAGGGCGAGTTCACCGACAACGCCGGGACCGGCATCGATGTGCACTCCCTGCGCGCACCCCTCGGTGTGGTGGCCGGTATCACCCCGTTCAACTTCCCCGCGATGATTCCCCTGTGGAAGGCGGCGCCCGCGCTGGCCTGCGGTAACGCCTTCATCCTCAAGCCGTCGGAGCGCGATCCTTCCGTTCCGCTGCGGCTGGCCGAGCTCTTCCTGGAGGCGGGTCTCCCGCCCGGGGTCCTGAACGTGGTCAACGGGGCACGCGAAGCGGTCGACACCCTGCTGGAGGACCCCCGCGTCGAGGCCCTTGGCTTCGTCGGTTCCACGCCCGTCGCCGCGCACGTCTACGCCACGGCCGCCGCCCACGGCAAGCGCGCCCAGTGCTTCGGCGGCGCCAAGAACCACATGATCGTGATGCCCGATGCCGACCTGGACCAGGCCGTCGACGCCCTGATCGGGGCCGGGTACGGCTCGGCGGGCGAGCGCTGCATGGCCATCTCCGTGGCCGTCCCCGTGGGTGAGGAGACCGCCGACGCGCTGGTCGCCCGGCTCAAGGAGCGCATCGCCGGGCTGCGGATCGGCCGGAGCGACGACCCGGACGCCGACTTCGGCCCGCTGGTCGGCGGGGACGCCGTCGACCGGGTCCGCGCCTACGTCGGCCTCGGTGTCGAGGAGGGCGCCGAACTCGTCGTGGACGGACGGGACTTCGTGCTGCCCGGCCACGAGAACGGGTTCTTCGCGGGCGCCTCCCTCTTCGACCGGGTCACCCCGGACATGCGGATCCACCAGGAGGAGATCTTCGGTCCGGTCCTGTGCGTCGTACGCGCCGAGGACTACGAGGAGGCCCTGCGCCTGCCCAGTGAGCACCTTTACGGCAACGGCGTGGCGATCTTCACCCGGGACGGGGACACCGCCCGGGACTTCGCCCGCCGGGTGAACACGGGCATGGTCGGCGTCAACGTGCCCATCCCGGTGCCGGTCGCCTACCACACCTTCGGCGGCTGGAAGCGCTCCGGCTTCGGCGATCTCAACCAGCACGGTCCGGACGCCATCCGCTTCTACACCCGCACGAAGACCGTCACCTCGCGCTGGCCCGCCGGGCTGCGCGAGGGCGCCAGCTTCACGATCCCCACGATGGGCTGACCGACGATGACCACCACCCTGCTCACCGAGGACCAGCAGGCCCTCGTCGAGACCACCCTGGACTTCGCCCAGGACCACATCGCGCCCCACGCCCTCGACTGGGACCGTGACAAGCACTTCCCCGTCGACGTCCTGCGCAAGGCCGCCGGGCTCGGCCTCGGCGGTGTCTACGTCCGGGAGACGGCGGGCGGCTCGGGCCTCAGCCGGGCCGACGGCGTCCTCGTCTTCGAAACCCTGGCCTCCGGCTGCCCGGCGATCGCCGCCTACCTCTCCATCCACAACATGGTCGCCTGGATGATCGACCAGTACGGCGACGAGGGACAGCGCGAACGCTGGCTGCCCCGACTGTGCGCCATGGACGACCTCGCCAGCTACTGCCTGACCGAACCGGGCGCGGGCTCGGACGCCGCGGCCCTGACCACCCGGGCCGTCCGCGACGGCGGCCACTGGCGGCTCACCGGGGCCAAGCAGTTCATCTCCGGCGCCGGGACCTCCCAGGTGTACGTCGTCATGGCGCGCACCGGCGAGGACGGTCCGCGCGGCATCTCCGCCTTCGTCGTCGACAAGGACGACCCCGGACTGTCCTTCGGACCCAACGAGCGGAAGATGGGATGGAATGCCCAGCCCACCCGTCAGGTGATCCTGGACGGGGTCCGGCTGCCCGCCGACCGGCTCCTCGGCCGCGAGGGCGAGGGCTTCCGCATCGCCATGAACGGCCTCAACGGCGGCCGCCTGGGTATCGCCGCCTGCTCGCTGGGCGGCGCCCGCAGTGCCCTGGACCGCAGCTTGGCCCACCTCGCGGACCGGGAGGCGTTCGGCGCCCGGCTCCTCGACGCACCGGCACTGCGCTTCCGACTCGCCGACATGGCGACCGAACTCGCCGCCGCGCGCGCCCTCGTCCAGCAGGCCGCCCAGGCCCTGGACCGCGGCGACCCGGGGGCGCCGTACCTGTGCGCGATGGCCAAGCGGTTCGCCACCGACACCGGCTACGACGTGGCCGACCAGGCGCTCCAGCTGCACGGCGGCTACGGCTACCTCAGCGAGTACGGCATCGAGAAGATCGTCCGCGATCTGCGGGTCCACCGGATCCTGGAAGGAACCAACGAGATCATGCGCGTCATCGTGGCCCGCGGCCTGACGGAGGCGTTCGGATGACCGCCCGTGAAGAGCCAGTCCTGCCGCACACCGACGAACCCGTCCTGCTGCACACCGACGGCCGGGCCGCCCACATCACCCTCAACCGCCCCAAGGCCCTCAACGCCCTGACCCACGCGATGGTGCGCGGCATCGACGCGGCCCTCACCGCCTGGGCGCAGGACCCGGCCGTCGAGACCGTCGTCATCACCGGCGCGGGCGACCGCGGGCTGTGCGCGGGCGGCGACATCCGCGCCGTCCACGACGACGCCCGCGACGGTGACGGCACCGCGTCGGCCGCGTTCTGGCGCGACGAGTACCACCTCAACGCCCGTATCGCGCGCTACCCCAAGCCGTATGTGGCCGTCATGGACGGCATCGTCATGGGCGGCGGGGTCGGGATCTCCGCCCACGGCGCCGTCCGCGTGGTCACCGAACGCTCGCGGATCGCGATGCCCGAGACCGGCATCGGCTTCGTCCCGGACGTCGGCGGCACCTATCTGCTCGCCCTCGCCCCGGGCGAGCTGGGCACCCACCTGGCGCTGACCGGCGCGCCGATCGGCGCGGGGGACGCCCTGCTGTGCGGGCTCGCCGACCACTGCGTACCGTCCGCTTCGCTTCCCCGTCTCATCGCCGACCTCGCCGACACGCCCGTACGGGACGTCCTCGCCCGCTATGTGCAGCCGCCACCGCCAGGAGAACTGGCGGAGCGGCAGGGCTGGATCGACGCCTGCTACGGCGCCGACACCGTCGAGGAGATCGTCGACCGGCTCTCCGGCCACGGCGACCCGGCCGCCAAGGAGGCCGCGGAGACCCTGCTCACCAAGGCGCCCACGGCCCTCAAGGTCACCCTGGCGGCTCTGCGCCGCGCCCGGCGGCTGGGCGCGCTGGAGCGGGTCCTGGACCAGGAGTACCGCGTCTCCTGCCGGGCCCTGACCACTCCCGACCTGGTGGAGGGCATCCGCGCCCAGGTCATCGACAAGGACCGCGACCCGCGGTGGTCCCCGGCGACGCTCGCCGAGGTCACCGGGGCCGACGTCGCGGGCTTCTTCGCCTCACTCGGCCCGCGCGAACTCGGGCTGGCCGGACCCGACACCACACCGGAGGTGGCCTGGTGAGCGGAATCGTCGCGTTCATCGGACTCGGACACATGGGCGGCCCCATGGCCGCCAACCTCATCAAGGCCGGTCACCGCGTGCGGGGCCACGACCTCGACGCCAAGGCACTGAAGAACGCCACCGGCGCGGGCGTCGAACCGGCAGGATCCGCCGAGGAGGCCGTCCGTGACGCCGAGGTGGTGATCACCATGCTGCCCGCGGGCCGCCATGTCCTCGGTCTGTACGGCGAGATCCTTGGGCTGGCCCGCCCCGGCACCCTCTTCATCGACTGCTCCACCATCGACGTGGCCGACGCGCGCACGGCCCACGAGCGTGCCGCGGCGGCCGGAATGCGCGCCCTGGACGCCCCGGTCTCCGGCGGGGTCGTGGGCGCCGAGGCGGCCACGCTGACCTTCATGGCCGGTGGGGGAGAGGAGGAGTTCGCCGAGGCACGACCCCTGTTGGAGGCCATGGGCAAGAAGGCCGTCCACTGCGGCGGCTCGGGCGCCGGGCAGGCCGCGAAGATCTGCAACAACATGATCCTCGGCATCTCCATGATCGCCGTCAGCGAGGCGTTCGTCCTCGGTGAGAGCCTTGGCCTGTCCCACCAGGCGCTGTACGACGTGGCCTCGACCGCCTCCGGGCAGTGCTGGGCGCTGAGTGTCAACTGTCCGGTCCCCGGCCCCGTCCCGACCAGCCCGGCCGATCACGACTACCGGCCGGGGTTCGCCGCCTCCCTCATGGCCAAGGACCTGGGTCTCGCAGCCAACGCCGCCCGCGCGGGTGGCGTGCACGCGCAACTCGGCCTGCGTGCCGCCGAGTTGTACGCCGCCTTCGCCGAGGGCGGCGGCGCGGGGAAGGACTTCTCTGGCATCGTCCGGACCATCAGGGAGCGGAGCGGAGAGCGGACATGACCGGCTCGGCGAGGCCCTTGCCGTCGCCGAGACCGTGGCGGGCACGTCGCTGCCGGTGGCGATGATGGCCAAGGAGGCGGTCGGCCGGGCGTTCGAGACCACCCTGGCCGGGGGCGTCCGCTTCGAACGGCGCCTGTTCCACGCGGTGTTCGCCACCGCCGACCAGAAGGAGCGCATGGGCGCTTTCGTGGACAAACGGCCGCCCGAGTTCGGCCACCGCTGACCCAGCGATCCCACTGGACCGGCCATCTGGTGCGCGAGCGACATCACGCCAGATGGCCGGTCCCGGCCGTGCGGGACTCCCCCGGGTGGCGGTGGTACCGGCCCGGCGGGGTCAGGGGGCGCCGGTCTCCACCGGATAGGGCACATACGCACGCCGGTCGGGGTCGATGGCCAGCCGTCCCCCGGCCGGGGGACGGGCCCGCTGGGCGCAGTCGCGGCGCTCGCAGATGCGGCAGCCCAGGCCGATCGGCGTGGCGGCGCGCGGGTCGTCCAGGGCGACACCCTCGGCGTAGACGAGCCGCTGGGCGTGGCGCAGCTCGCAGCCGAGGGCCACGGCGAACTCGGCGCGTGGCGCCCGATGGCCGAAACCGCCACGGGTGATGGTGCGCGCGATCCAGAAGTACTTCTTCCCGTCCGGCATCTCCGCCACCTGGGTCAGTATCCGGCCCGGCGCGGAGAACGCCTCGTACACCGTCCACAGCGGACAGGTGCCGCCCATGCGCGAGAAGTGGAAGGGGGTCGCGGACTGCCGCTTGGAGATGTTTCCGGCCCGGTCGACCCGCAGGAACGAGAAGGGAACGCCCCGGCGGCCGGTGCGCTGGAGGGTGCTCAGGCGGTGGCAGACGGTCTCGAAGCCGACGCCGAAGCGCGCGGACAGCAGCTCGATGTCGTAGCGCACGTCCTCGGCGGTGGTGTGGAAGGTGGTGTACGGCATGAGCAGGGCGCCCGCGAAGTAGTTGGCGAGCCCGATGCGGGCCAGCGCCCGCGACTCCGGTGAGGTCAGCCCGGTCGCGCCGTCGGCGAGCTGGGTGATGAGCGGGCCGTGTTCCAGCAGGGCCAGCTGGGTGGCGAGTTGGAAGGCGCGCTGGCCGTCGCTGAGCCAGGGGGAGAGGAACAGCAGCCCGGTGTCCTTGTCGAAGCGCCGGGCGTCGGCGGAACGGCCCTGGGACACCTGGATGGCGGTGACGCCGTGCCGGTCGGCGAGATGGGCGGCGAGCGGGTCGGCGGCCCGGCCCGGCCTCAGCTCCAGCACGTCGGCGGTGCGCTCGGCCTCGGTCTCCAGCGGATCGAAGTGGTTGTGGTGGGCGTAGAAGAGGTCCCGCACCTCGTCGTGCGGCTCGGAGGGCGGCAGCCACGCTTCCGTGTCCGGCGGGGCCAGGGCGGCCGCCTGCTCGGCGGTGTCGCGGTAGCGGCGGTGCAGGGCGACCAGGGCGCGGGCCACCTCGGGATGGTCGCGGGCGGCCTCGGTGATCTCCACATCGGCGGGCAGCTCCGCCCCACACGCCTCGTCGGCGAGCGCGGCCCGCAGATCGGCGGCGAGGCGGTCCTCGTCGGCCTCGGAGAAGAACTCCGCGTCGACGCCGAAGACCTCGGCGATGCGGAGGAGCACCGGCGCCGTCAGCGGGCGCTGACCCTGCTCGATCTGGTTGGCGTAGCTGGTGGAGATGGAGAGCGCACGGGCCATGTCGACCTGGTTCATGCCCTGCTCGCGCCGCAGCCGCCGCAGCTTCGCATGGGCGTAGATCTTCCGCTCGGCCGGGCGTCGGGCCATCGGCACACCCCCTCGTCCTCAGCTGTCTCCTTGCGAAGATAGCATCCGCACAATTCGCAGCTTTCGCAGATTCGCACGTCTGCCATGTATGGATTCCGCCGCTTGGAGCGGTGGCCTGGCGGCCGTTCGGCGGGAAGGCTCAGTCACGTCAGCGGCACCACCACCCGACCGTGCGAGGAGTCCCGTGATCGAGCACCACGTCCGTGTCCACCCCAGCGCCGACCGGCTGCCGCGCGAGGACCAGCTCGCCTGGAAGCTCGCGTCCGTGGCCACGGGCACTGAGGAGCTGGCCGCCGAGAGCGCCGCGATGGCCGTCAACCGGCTGATCGACAATGCCTCGGTCGCCGTCGCGTCCCTGCCGCGCCGCCCGGTCGCCGTCGCCCGCGCCCAGGCCACCGCCCATCCGGCCGCCGAGCCCGGTGCCTCGGTCTTCGGCGCGCGCGGCCGGGTCTCCCCGGAGTGGGCCGCGTGGGCGAACGGCACCGCCGTGCGTGAGCTGGACTTCCACGACACCTACCTCGCCGCCGACTACTCCCACCCCGGTGACAACATCCCGCCCCTGCTCGCCGTCGCCCAGCACACCGGCCGCACCGGCGCCGATCTGCTGCGCGCCATCGTCGCCGCGTACGAGGTCCATGTCGCCCTGGTCAAGGGCATCTGTCTGCACAAGCACCGCATCGACCACGTGGCCCACCTCGGCGCGGCCACCGCCTGCGGTCTGGGCGCCCTGCTGCGGCTGCCCACCGAGACCGTCTACCAGGCGGTCCAGCAGACGGTGCACACCACGACCGCCACCCGGCAGTCCCGCAAGGGCGAGATCTCCAGCTGGAAGGCGTACGCACCCGCCTTCGCGGGGAAGGCCGCGATCGAGGCGGTGGACCGGGCGATGCGCGGCGAGACCTCCCCGTCCCCCATCTACGAGGGTGAGGACGGCTTTCTGGCCTGGCTGCTGGACGGCCCGGAATCGGAATACGGGGTGCTGCTCCCCGCGCCGGGCGAGCCGAGGCGCGCGATCCTCGACACCTACACCAAGGAGCACTCCGCCGAGTACCAGGCGCAGGCGATCATCGATCTGGCGCGGCGGCTGCGCGAGAAGACCGGCCCGCTGGAGCGGGTGCGCTCGGTGGTCCTGCACACCAGTCACCACACCCACCAGGTGATCGGCTCCGGTGCGATGGATCCGCAGAAGTACGATCCGACGGCCAGCCGCGAGACCCTTGACCACTCGGTGCCGTATATCTTCGCGGTCGCCCTGGAGGACGGCACCTGGCACCACGAGCGCTCGTACGCGCCCGAGCGCGCGCGGCGCCCGCGGACCGTGGAGCTGTGGCGGCGGATCACCACGGTCGAGGACCCGGAGTGGACCCGCCGCTACCACGACCCCGATCCGGACCGCCGTGCCTTCGGCGGACGCGCCGTGATCACCCTGGAGGACGGGTCGGTGATCGAGGACGAGCTCGCGGTCGCCGACGCCCACCCGGCCGGGGCCCGGCCGTTCGACCGCCCGGCCTACGCGGGCAAGTTCCGCACCCTCGCCGAGGGCGTGGTCACCCGGGCCGCACAGGACGAGTTCCTGCACACCGCCGAGCGGCTTGCCCAGCTGTCGGCGGCCGACCTGGACGGGCTGTTCCCGGCCGTCGACACGGAGGCGGTCGCCGCGTACGACGCGACCCTCCCGAAGGGCCTGTTCTGATGCTCCACACCCGCACCACCCCGGCCGAGCGCCGCCGTGCCCTGCGCGAGCGGCTGGCCACCGGCCGTCTCCTGCTCATGCCCGGTGCCCTCAACCCGCTCTCCGCCCGGCTCATCCAGGACACCGGTTTCGAGGCCGCCTATCTCTCCGGTGCCGTTCTCGCCGCCGATCTGGGCCTGCCCGACATCGGGCTGACCACCTCCACCGAGATCGCCGCCCGCGCCCAGCAGACCACCAGGGCGACCGATCTGCCGGTCCTCATCGACGCCGACACCGGCTTCGGCGAGCCGATGAACGCCGCCCGCACGGTGCAGTTGATGGAGGACGCGGGCCTGGCCGGACTGCATCTGGAGGACCAGGTCAACCCCAAGCGGTGCGGCCACCTCGACGGCAAGACCATCACGCCCCGCGAGGAGATGGTCCGCCGGATCCGGGCCGCGGTCGACGCCCGCCGCGACCCCGGTTTCCTGCTGATGGCCCGCACCGACGCCCGCGCCGTCGAGGGGCTGGCCGCGGCGATCGACCGGGCAAAGGCGTACGTGGACGCCGGCGCCGATGCGATCTTCCCCGAAGCCCTCGCCGACGAGGCCGAGTTCGAGGTGTTCCGCACGGCGGTCCCCGTCCCACTGCTCGCCAACATGACCGAGTTCGGCAAGAGCCGCCTGCTGGACGCGCGCACCCTGGACAACCTCGGCTATGACATCGCGCTCTACCCGGTCACCCTGCTGCGCCTGGCCATGGGAGCCGTCGAGGACGGCCTGCGCACCATCGCCGCGGAGGGCACCCAGGAGTCCCTGCTGCCCCGGATGCAGACCCGCTCCCGGCTGTACGAACTCCTCGGCTACGAGGACTACTCGGCCTTCGACTCGGCCGTCTTCGACTTCACCCTCCCGCCCGGCACCTGACCCCCGGAGGCATTCGCCCATGACCACCACCGTGCCCGAGATCCGCCGCGGCCTGGCCGGTGTCGTCGCAGACACCACCGAGATCTCCACCGTCATCCGGGAGACCAACTCCCTCACCTACCGCGGCTATCCCGTCCAGGACCTCGCCGCCAGCCGCTCCTTCGAGGAGGTCGCACATCTGCTGTGGCACGGTGACCTCCCCGACCCGGCCCAACTGCGGGAGTTCCGGGCCAGGGAACGCGCCCTGCGGCCCCTGGGTCGCACCACCTCCGAACTGCTGGCCCGGCTGCCAGAGACCTGCCACCCCATGGACGTGCTGCGCACCGCCGTCAGCTTGTTCGGCGCCGAGGACCCCATCGAGGACGACGACGGCACGGCGGCCAACCGCGCCAAATCCCTGGCCCTGCTGGCGAAGCTGCCCACCGTGGTGGCCGCCGACCAGCGCCGCCGCCGCGGCCTGTCACCGATCCCACCCGACTCTGACCTCGGCTACGCGGAGAACTTCTTCCAGATGTGCTTCGGCGCCGTGCCCGAGCCGGAGGTAGTGCGCTGCTTCGAGATCTCGCTCGTCCTGTACGCCGAGCACAGCTTCAACGCCTCGACGTTCACCGCCCGTGTCGTCACCTCCACCCTCTCCGACCTCTACAGCGCGGTGACGGCGGCTATCGGAGCCCTCAAGGGCCCGCTGCACGGCGGAGCCAACGAGGCCGTGATGCACATGCTGGAGGAGATCGGTGACCCGGCCCGGGCCGGGGAGTGGCTGGACGGGGCCCTGGCCGCCAAGCGGAAGATCATGGGCTTCGGCCACCGCGTCTACCGGCACGGCGATTCCCGGGTGCCGATGATGCAAGATGCCCTGGACCGCCTGGTATCCCGCGCCACCGACTCCGAGGCGACCCGCCTGGCCACTCTGCACGAGTCCCTGCGCCGCGCCGTGCTGACCCGTAAGGGCATCCATCCCAACCTCGACTACCCGGCCGGACTCGCCTACCACCTGATGGGCTTCGACACCCCCACCTTCACCCCGATCTTCGTGATGAGCCGCATCACCGGCTGGACCGCCCACATCACCGAACAGCTCGCCCACAACGCGCTCATCCGCCCGCTCGCCTCATACACCGGCCCCGGCCAGCGGCCCGTGCCCACCGTTCCGTAGCCGACTGACCTCTGCCACCTGGCCCCCGCCTGCGAGAATGCATCCCATGACCACGCAGCAACGCCGGATTCTCGTCATCGGTATCGGAGCGGGTGACCCCGACCACCTGACCCTCGGGGCGGTGAAGGCGATGGGCCGCGCCGATGTCTTCTTCATCGTCGGCAAGGGCGACGACAAGTCCGCCCTCACGGATCTTCGCCACCGCATGCTGGACGAGCACGCCCGGGCGCCCCACCGGGTCGTGGAGGTGGACGACCCGGGCCGGGACCGGCGTCCGATGGGCCGGAGCGACTACACCTCCGCCGTCCGGGACTGGCGCACCCGTCGCGCGGACATCTTCGAGCGCCTGCTGCGCGAGGAGATGACGGCCGACGAGACCGGCGCGTTCCTCGTATGGGGCGACCCGTCGCTGTACGACAGCACCCTCGGGATCCTCGCCGACATCGAGGCACGCGGCTCCGTCTCCCCGAGCATCGAGGTCATCCCCGGCATCAGCAGCGTCTCCACGCTCGCCGCGCGGCACCGCGTTCCACTGAACCAGGTGGGGAGGCCGGTGCACATCACCCCGGCCCGCCGGCTCTCCGACGTGGCCCAGAACGACGACGGGGACATCGTGGTGATGCTCGACGCACATGAGTCGTTCACCCGGGTCGAAGGGGATGACGTCTGGATCTACTGGGGCGCCTACCTCGGCACCCCGGACGAACTGCTGGTCGCGGGCCCCCTGCGCGAGGTGTCCGGCCGCATCCGGCGGTTGCGGGCCGAGGCGCGTGACCGGCACGGATGGATCATGGACACCTATCTGCTGCGCAGCCAGGAGCGGAACGGCCCTCGGCCGTGAGGGCACCGCGACGACGGGGCCGCACATCGCCACCCCGATCGGCATGCTCTCGTCCCCTACCCGGTGCGTGGGAATCGTGAAGAGTTGGTGCGCGATCATCGGGATTCGGTTACATGAGCGGAAGACTTGGGGAGCTCACTCGGCGCTTTCGAACAGGTCGGGCGCCGACCCATGCGAGGGGAGACCGGTCAACGATGTTCACTCTGGTGCGGAGCAGAGTACGGAAGGCCGTGTTCGCACTCTCGGCGGTCGCGGCCCTCGCCATCGCCGGGACCGCCGCGACCGCCGCGACCGGCGCGGCGGCGGCCCCCGCTCCCGCGAAACAGGGGCCGACCTCGGTGGCGTACGTCGAGGTGAACAACAACAGCATGCTGAACGTCGGCAAGTACACCCTCGCCAACGGCGGCGACAACGTCTTCGACGTCGCCGTGATCTTCGCGGCGAACATCAACTACGACACGGGTACGAAGGCGGCGTATCTGCACTTCAACGAGAACGTGCAGCGCGTCCTCGACAACGCCGCCACGGAGATACGGCCGTTGCAGCAGAAGGGCATCAAGGTCGTCCTCTCGGTGCTCGGCAACCACCAGGGCGCGGGCTTCGCCAACTTCCCTTCCCAGCAGCAGGCTTCGGCGTTCGCGAAGGAACTGTCGGACACCGTGGCCAAGTACGGCCTCGACGGCGTCGACTTCGACGATGAGTACGCCGAGTACGGCAACAACGGCACCGGCCAGCCCAACGACAGCTCGTTCGTGCACCTGGTGACGGCGCTGCGCACGAACATGCCAGACAAGATCATCAGCCTCTACAACATCGGCCCGGCGGCGTCACGCCTCTCCTACGGCGGCGTCGACGTCTCGTCCAAGTTCGACTACGCCTGGAACCCGTACTACGGCACCTGGCAGGTTCCCGGCATGGCACTGCCCAAGTCGAAGCTGTCACCGGCGGCGGTCGAGATCGGCCGCACCTCGCAGAGCACGGCCGCCGACCTCGCCCGCCGCACCGTCAGCGAGGGATACGGCGTCTATCTGACGTACAACCTCGACGGCTCCGATCGCAGCGCCGACGTCTCCGCGTTCACCAGGGAGCTGTACGGCAGCGACGCCACCTACACGCCGTAAGGCGCAGGAGTGCTGCCGGTCCCGGTGACCTTCCCCCGTAGGCCCTCGGGACCGGCAGCCGTTGCACTGGACGGCCCGGACTGGGCGGTCCTCAGGACCAGATCGCCTGGGCGAGGGCGGCTCCGGTGAAGGCCGCGCCGAGACCGGTGGTGATGCTGGCGATCGCATTGGCCACGGCGTAGAAACGGGCGCCTTCCTCCGCGAGTCGCAGCGTCTCGTAGGACAGGGTGGAGTACGTGGTCAGGGCTCCGCACAGTCCTGTGCCGAGGAGCAGCTCGACGTCGGAGGAGACCCCGCCGGCGAGCGCCGCCCCGGTGATCAGACCGAGGGCGAGGCAGCCGACCATGTTGACGATGAAGGTGCCCCAGGGGAAGACGGTGTCGTGTCGGGACTGCACCGTGCGGTCGGTGAGGTAGCGCAGCGGGGCTCCGACGGCCGCGCCGACGATGACCAGCGGCCAGGTCACGTGCTCTCCTTCTTGTCGCGTCCTGTCTTGTCGCCTCCGGCGTAGCGGATGACCTCGCAGTCATCGAGGATCACCAGGCCCTGCCCGACCAGTTCGTCCAGCTCGGGCAGGAAGGCGCGGACCCGGTCCTCGGTGTCGACGATGACGATCGCCACCGGCAGATCCTCGCTCAGTGACAGCAGTCGGCTGGTGTGGATCAGGGAGGTCGCCCCGAAACCCTCGACACCGCGGAACACGCTGGCCCCGGCGAGGCCCGCCTTGTGGGCCCGGTGCACGATCTCGGAGAAGAGGGGCTTGTGGTGCCAGGTGTCGTTCTCGCCGATGAAGATGGTCACCCGCAGGGCGGCGCCGGTCAGCCTCGTCATGACTGCCTCCATTCGATCGCGCGGCGGGTGAGGTTCGCCGCCGCCCACACCGCCGCCAGCGCCGCCAGCATGGTGGCCGCCAGGTAGAGCAGGCCGGTGGTGGCCCGGCCGTCTTCGACCAGTCGCTGGATGTCCACGGCGTAGGTGGAGAACGTGGTGAAGCCGCCCAGGACCCCGGTGCCGAAGAAGGGCCGTACCAGTCGGTGCGCGGCCCACACATCGGTGATGATCACCATGAAGACGCCGATGACGCCGCAGCCGATCACGTTGACCCAGAACGTGGTCCAGGGGAAGGTGCCCGGTGCGGTCGGCCACAGCAGGGCCGCGCCATAGCGGGTACAGGCGCCGATGGCGCCGCCGACGGCCACGGCCGCGAGGACCGGCCACTGTCCGCGCCGCAGCGCGCGCCGTTGCGCGGGCACGCGCAGATCGACATCGGGATCGATGGGATCGTTGAGCACGGGGAATTGAGACTGTCCCATACGGGTCTCCTACTCGCACGGCACCCGGGCACGCCCGGATGCGCTCCGTCGCAATCAGAGACCGTTGGCGGCGACATTGCCGCGGTTGGGTACGGCGAGCCCCACCGCCGTGCGGCCCTTCCACGGGACCGCAGGGTTCTAGGATAGCGCGAGGTCGGCGTGGTCTCCCGCCGGGGCCGTCGAGCGGAAACCGCCCGGGACCCGCTCGGGACCCGGGCGGGGTGGCCCTCGCGGCACGGGGTACGGGAGGATAAGTGGCGGATACTCTCCGTCACGGTGGCGACCCCGGGAGTCAGGCGATGGCTGCCCCGGGGTCAAGACGGTGGCTGCCCCCGGAGTCAGCCCGCCGCGAGGCCGAACGGCAGCCGGGGGTGTGCGTGGGCGATCTCGAGCAGCCGGTTGTACTTGGCGACTCGCTCACCCCGCGCCGGGGCACCGGACTTGAACTGGCCGCAGCCGGTGCCCACGGCGAGGTCGGCGATGAAGGTGTCCTCGGTCTCGCCGGAGCGGTGGGAGACCATCTGGGTGTAGCCGGACTCGCGGCAGGTCCGCATGGCATCGAGGGTTTCGGTGACGGTGCCGATCTGGTTGACCTTGATGAGAGCGGAATTGGCCACCTTCCTGCCGACCGCCTCGGCGATGACGGCGGGGTTGGTGACGAAGATGTCGTCCCCCATCACCTGTACGCGGTCGCCGAGGCGTGCGGTCAGGCGGACCCAGCCGTCCCAGTCGTCCTCGGCCAGACCGTCCTCGATCGACCACACCGGGTAGTGCTCGGTGATCGCCTCGTAGCGGTCGATGAGCTGGTCGCCGCTCAGCTGGTCGCCCGCCAGCCGGTACCGGCCGTCCGGCCCGCGCAGCTCGCTGGCGGCCGGGTCCAGGGCGATCGCGACGCCCTCCCGGCCAGGGGTGCGGCCGGTGTCGGTGATGGCCTCGGTCAGGATCCGCAGGACGTCTTCGGGACGGTCGAGGGCGGGGGCGAAGCCGCCCTCGTCGCCCAGGCCGGTGGCGTGGCCGTCGGCGGACAGCCGGGCCTTGAGCCGCGCATACACCTCGGCGCCCGCCCGGACGGCCTCGGACAGGCTCGGTGCGCCGAGCGGGGCGAGCATGAATTCCTGGAAGTCGAGGCTGTTGGCGGCGTGGACGCCGCCGTTGACGACGTTGAAGTGCGGTACGGGCAGGCGCGGGCTGGTGCCCGCGGCCCGGGCGAGAAGCTGCCACAACTCCCGCCCGGCGACGGCGGCCTCGGCGCGCCAGGCGGCGAGGGAGACACCGGTGACGGCGTTGGCGCCCAGCCGGGACTTGGTGTCGGTGCCGTCCAGTTCGATCAGCGCCCGGTCGATGTCGGTGGCCGAGGCGAAGCTCCGGCCGGTCAGGGCCCGGGCGATCTCGCCGTTGACGTTCCCGGCGCCTTCCAGCACGCCCTGCCCGCTGTAGCGGGCCGGGTCACCGTCGCGCAGTTCGACGGCTTCCCGGCTGCCGGTGGACGCACCGGAGGGGACACCGGCCCGGACGCGGGTGCCGTCGCCGGTGGTGAGGGCGACGGCGAGGGTGGGGCGTGCGCGGGAGTCGAGGATCTCGACGGCCTGCAGTTGAGTGATCCGCAGGGTCATGGCTTCTCCCTCCAACAGCGGCAGGCGGACGCGGGGGATGGGGCTCAGCGGCGGCCTTCGGCAGCCTGTCGGGTGCCGGGAGCGGCCGCCCGCTCATGGGTCAGGTCGCGGCTTCCGCGGCCCGGGTGCGGGAGGCGCCGATCTCCGCGTACGCCTGCTGCCGCCCCTCCCAGTGGGAGCCCTCGACGGATTTGCCGGGTTCCAGATCCTTGTAGACCTCGAAGAAGTGGGTGATCTCCAGCCGGTCGAACTCGGGGATGTCATCGATGTCCTGCACATCCGCGTAGCGCGGGTCGTGGGCGGGTACGCACAGGACCTTTTCGTCCGGGCCGTGTTCGTCCTTCATGACGAACATGCCCACCGCCCGGCACTGGATGGTGCAGCCGGGGAAGGTCGGCTCGCCGACCAGCACGAGCGCGTCCAGGGGGTCGCCGTCCCGGCCCAGGGTGCCCTCGACGTAGCCGTAGTCCGCCGGATACTGAGTGGAGGTGAACAGCAGCCGGTCCAGCCGGATGCGGTGCAGTTCGTGGTCCATCTCGTACTTGTTGCGGGACCCCTGGGGGATCTCCACGGTCACGTCGAACTCCACGGTGTCCTCCTGACAGGGGGCGCCAGCTGGCAGCGCGGGTGTGGGGTGCCGCTCGTCGGTACCGGGGGAGCGCGGATCGGCGGGCGTGGGCATGATTCCTCCTGGTCACATCCGTTGGACCAGGGACCGTCAGCGGCATCGTGCCGCGGTTGCGGTGAGCCCCATCACCGACGCGCTCGGCGCACTCACAATGTGCCCGGCGGATCGCCGGAACACACCTCCAGGGCTTCCAGGGCCTCCAAAGCCTGCAAGGTACGCCGGACGGTGTTCCCGCACCGGGCCCGCGCTTGGGCCCGCACCGCGCCGCCGGTCAGGCAATGTGCAGCCAGACGCCGATCCAGGTCACGGCCACCCCACCGCACCCCAGCGTGGCCGCCCACCGGACCCGGCTGCTGGCGAACAAGTGCCCCAGCGCGGTCCCCAGCCCCGTGAGGGCGAGCACGGCCAGGACGACCACGATCCACGACAGGCCCGGCAGGGCGGCTCCGGCCAGCAGCGGCAGCGTCGCACCGGTGAAGCTCGCGGTGCAGGCGATCACCGTGGCCAGCAGCGAGCGCGCCACCGCCAGGCGGCCCAGACGGGTCGTGGCCAACTGCCCCCGCCGGGTCAGGTTCAGCTGCCGCGAGGCGCGCATCAGATAGGCCCGGCGGTCGGCGTAGTCGGCCACGAACACCGCGAACGCGGCCGTCGTCAACGCCACCAGCCCCACCCGGAACGCCAATGAGTAGCTGACCGGCGATCCGGAGCCCACCAGCGAGGCCGCGGCGAGGGTCAGCGCGTTCAACAGACCGTCCACGAGACCCAGGACGAGCGGCCGGGTGGACTGCGCTGCCAGGCTCCGCAGGCGCCGGGTCATCGCGATCGTGGCTTGTTCTCCAGGATGTACGCACCGGCCACGACCTCGTCGATGCTGTGCACCACGGCACCGGTCTTCTCCACGGCCCGGGTCAGCGCCTGAACATCGATGGCGTCGCCTTCCACGGTGACATTGGTGCCGACGGTCTCGATGTCGATCTCGGTGACCGCGATGTTCACCGCCTTCACCCCGGGTACGGCCTCGATCACCGAAGCGAGATAGATCAGGTCGGGCTCGTTGACCGTCTTGTCGATATCCAGGACCAGCCGCCGCACAGGCATCGCCGACTCCTCACCGCGATCGCTCCCCCGCCCCCAGGGTGCCCAGAATCCGGCCGGTGCCGCATGCGCAGCGCCCAGTGCCGCATGCGCAGCGCCCAGTGCCGCATGCGCAGTGCGACACACACGGGGCGGCCACCCCCGCAAGCCCCCACACTGAGAGCGGAGGCCACCTGGCAACAGGAACACCCGGACACCAAAACACCCGGACACCCGGACACCCGGACACCCGGAC
>NZ_LAKD02000063.1 GCF_000968685.2 Streptomyces antioxidans | reverse complement strand
AGCCCCGGTTTCGGGGAGGGGCGGGGAGGGGGACAGCCCGCCGCAGGCGGCAAGAACGGGTCGTGGTGTGCGATGCCGCATTATGGGGGTGTTGATCGCCCCCTTCGCCGGAGTCCGTTCTGAGTACCGCCGTCGCCGAGACCCTTGCTGTCGTCCTGCTCCTCGGCGTACTGGCCTTCGCGGTGGTGCGGCCCCGGGGGCTGCCGGAAGCGGTCGCCGCCGTGCCCGCCGCCGGGATCGTGGTGGTCATCGGGGCGGTCTCGGCCGACCGGGCCTGGGCGGAGGCCCGGGAGCTGCTGCCTGTGGTGGGCTTTCTGGCCGCCGTGCTGCTGCTGGCACGGATGTGCGCGGACGAGGGGCTTTTCGAGGCGGCGGGACAGGCCGTGGCGCGGGCCTGCGCGGGGCGTACGGACCGGCTCCTGGGCGGGGTGTTCGCCGTCGCGGCCACCGTCACCGCAGTGCTGAGCCTGGACGCCACCGTGGTGCTGCTCACCCCCGTGGTGTTCGCCACCGCGGCCCGGCTCGGGGCGCGCTCCCGGCCGCATGTGTACGCCTGCGCCCATCTGTCGAACTCGGCGTCCCTGCTGTTGCCGGTCTCCAACCTCACCAATCTGCTCGCCCTGCAGGCCGGAGGGGTCTCCTTCACCCGGTTCGCCGTGCTGATGGGGCCCGCCTGGCTGGTGACCATCGGCATCGAGTACCTGGTCTTCCGCCGCTTCTTCGCCGACGATCTGGCCGCAGGGACCAGCGAGCCCCCGCCCGCCGACTGGCCCCGGGTGCCGGTCTTCGCGGTGACCGTGCTGCTGCTGACCCTCGCCGGGTTCGTCGGGACCTCGCTGGCGGGCCTCGACCCCCAGTGGGCGGCCTGGGCGGGTGCGCTCGTGCTCACCGTAAGGGCGGTGCGGCGGCGCAGGGCGACCGTAAGGGAGGCGATCGGCGCGACCGGGCCGCTGTTCTGCCTGTTCGTACTGGCGCTCGGGGTGGTGGTCCAGGCCGTGCTGGAGGGCGGCCTCCAGGAGGCGCTGGGCCAGGTGCTGCCCTCCGGGGCGAGCCTGCCCGCGCTGCTCGGGATCGCGGCGGTCGCGGCGGTGCTGGCCAACCTGATCAACAACCTGCCCGCCGTGCTGGCGCTGCTGCCGATCGCCTCCGGGGGCGGCCCCGGGCCCGTGCTCGCCGTACTGATCGGCGTCAACCTGGGCCCCAACCTCACGTACGTCGGCTCCCTGGCCACTCTGCTGTGGCGGCGCATAGTCCATCACCATGAGCCGGAGACCGGCTCCGACCTGGGGGTGTTCACCCGCCTGGGGCTGCTGACCGCACCGGCGACCATCGTGGCCGCGACGGCGGCGATGTGGGCGATGCTGAGGGTCACCGGAAGTTGAGGGTCGTTGAAAGCCGACGGTCATCGAAAGCCGAGGGGCCGCCGTCGCGACGAACCGTCGCGGCGGCGGCCCCTTGGCCCGCTGTCAGGATTCGATCCAGTTGTGCGCCTGCGCGATCTCGATGACCCGCCTGCGCACCTGCTTGATCTGGTCGGCGGTCAGACTGCCGCCCACCTCGACCAGCGCCTCGGTGAGCTCCTGCCGGAACTCGCCGACCGACAGCACATCACACATGGTGTCGTCGCCGTCCGGACCCGCGGAGGGCCGTACGACGGGCGGCGCGGCACGCTCGACGACCCGCACCTCGGAGGCCTTGGGCCCCTTGTCGCCGTACTCGGGAACGAACCGCACCTTGGAACCGGGCTGGAACAGGTGCTTCTCGTCCAGCAGGTCATTGGCGTGCATGAAGACGTCCTCGCCACCGTCGTCCGGAGCGATGAAGCCGTAGCCGCGGAACTCGTCGAAACGCAGAATCTTGCCCGTGGTTGTCACCGTGCTTACCCCTACCCCTATACCTCTACCTCGATGATCTCGACCGCGATCGAGGATGCCCCGATCGTGGCGCTTGAGGGTGTCCCAACCATGACACCGAGAAGTCAGCGTACAGAAGAGGGCGGCGGCGCTGAAGGGCCGGGGGCGATCACGACGCGCACGCCCCGCCGCACGCCCCAGCGCTCCAACGCGCCCGCCTCCGCCTCCAGCACATGGCGGGACCGCAGCCGGGGCCGCCCGAGCCGCCCGGGGCGCAGGGTGTGGACGTCCAGGACGGTGAGCCGCCGGTCCAGATAGGCGACGTCGATGGCGAACCGCATCCGGAAGGTGTGCACCCCGCTCGCCGGGGTGAGCAGGAGCGCACCGGTCAGCCCGTCCCGGCCGAGCAGCCCGCGGGCGCGGGCGCGGTAGGAGGCGGCGATGGTGAGCGGAATCCCCTCCGCACGTCCCGCCCCGCCCGCCGCACGTCCCGCGCCGTCCTCCGCACGCCCCGCACCCCTCTCCGCGCAACCCCCCGCACGCCCCGCTCTGCCCTCCGCGCCCCCCGGGTCCTCCTTCGCGCCGTTCGGGCCGTCGCCCAACCCCCCGCCCGCGCCGCCCACCACGCGCAGCGTCCCCGTACCGTCCCGCCAGCGGCCCACGACCCGTACCCCCTCGCCCGTTGCTCCGCCCGTACTTCGCCCGTTCCGCGCCGTCCGCCCGTCCCGGCAGTGTTCCACCGGGCGGGCGCTTCCGTAGGCTCGGCCCGTGCAACCGCTGCTGATCGTGCTCGCCGCCGCGTACGGCGCGGCCGCCGGGCTGCTCGTACCGCGCCCGCTCTACCGGCTGGCCGTCGAGCCGGAGGAGCCCTGGCGCGGCGCCTGTCCGCGCGGGCACGCGCTCACCGGCCCGGCGCACGGCTGGCTGGGCCCCGCCCGCTGCGCGGGCTGCCAGGACGGCGAGCGGGACTACGGGACGGGCCCGCTGCTCGCCGCGGCGCTCTCCGCGCTGGTGTGCGCGGGCCTGGCGGCGGCCGTCGGCGCGCGCCCGGAGCTGGCCGTATGGCTGCTGCTTGTGCCCCTGGGGGTGCTGCTCACGGCCGTGGACCTGGCGGTCAACCGGCTGCCGGACGTCCTCACCCTGCCCATGGCGGGCGGGGCCGCGGCGCTGCTCGGCGCTGCGGCGCTGCTGCCGCACAGCGCCGGGTCCTGGCCGCGGGCGCTGCTGGGCGGCGCGGTGCTGGGCGGGGCGTATCTGGTGCTGTTCCTGATCAGCCCGAGCGGGATGGGGTTCGGCGACGTCAAGCTGGCGCTGACCCTCGGGGTGGCGCTCGGCTGGTACGGCTGGGACGTGCTCTTCGTGGGCGCCCTCGCCGGGCTGCTGCTCGGCTCCTGCTGCGCCGTGGTCCTGGTGCTGGCCCGGCGGGCCGGGCGGCGGACCGCGATGGCGTTCGGCCCGTTCATGATCCTCGGCGCGGGCGCCGGACTGGTGCTGGGGGCGCTCGGCGCCGGATGACATCGGCTGATATCGGCGCGCGGAGGATCGGTCCCGTCGAGATGCATGGACATCCCCTTACGAAGCGTTATGGTGGAAGCCCCCCCTCGGGCCGGTCCGTACTCCCCCCCACGGACCGGCCCGCTCTATTTCGGGCTTCTGGGGCTCAAAGGGACGGCACCCATCCCGCACAACCGACTACGAAGCGTGACCGTATGCGATCGTTCGGTCGTCCCGGTTAGCCAGTCCCCCCGCCCCGCAGTAGGGTGTCGGCCTTGGGGCGGACTGCCATGGCGAGCCATGTGAAGCACTGAGGGGCTGGAAGACGTGAAGTTGCGCGACCTGGTGTACGGGCTCTACGCACGCCGGGTGGAAGGCCGCCTCGATCACGCCCAGGTGCCCAAGCACATCGGTGTCATCCTCGACGGGAACCGCCGCTGGGCCCGCGCGGCCGGCGGCACCACCGAACAGGGCCATATGGCGGGCGCCAGCAAGATCCAGGAGCTGCTCGGCTGGTGCAACGAGACGGACGTCGAGGTCGTCACGCTCTGGCTGCTCTCCACCGACAACCTGGACCGCCCCGAGGGGGAGCTGGTACCGCTCCTGAGCATCATCGAGGGCGCCGTCCGCGATCTGGCCGCCGACGGCCGCTGGCGGGTGCACCACGTCGGCAACCGCGATCTGCTGCCCGCCAGGACCCAGACGGTCCTCAAGGAGGCCGAGCGGGACACCGAGCACAACGACGGAATACTGGTCAACGTGGCCGTCGGCTACGGCGGACGGCAGGAGATCGCCGACGCGGTGCGGTCGCTGTTGCTGGACCACTCCGCCAAGGGCACCTCCTTCGAGGAGCTTGCCGAGGTCGTCGATATCGACCTCATCTCCGAACACTTGTACACCCGTGGGCAGCCCGATCCGGACCTGGTGATCCGCACCAGCGGTGAGCAGCGGCTCTCGGGCTTCATGCTGTGGCAGAGTGCCCATTCGGAGTACTACTTCTGCGAAGTTTTCTGGCCCGCCTTCCGCAAGGTCGACTTCCTCCGCGCGCTGCGCGACTACGCCGCCCGTCACCGCAGGTACGGCAACTAGTTCCCGTTCGTAGCACAGCAGTTCACCGGCCCGGGGCCGGACGCCGGCCGGCGTCCGGCCCCGGGCCGTGTAGCACGCCGGTTTCACAACGTTCATATCCGCGCCGTCATATGCCGTTGCATGCCCCCGCACGTTCGAGGGAATATCCCTTCCAGGTCGACGCCCCGTCCCACCTGTCCAGTTGGGTGTCGAACTGCCAGCGGACGGCATCGGGCCGTTCGCCCGGGAGGCCCTTTGCACACGGACGACTGTGCGGATCGTGCGTATGACGCGGAGGGCCGGCGCTCGGCCCTCCCGGTAGGGCCTGAGCCCGGTCCGTTCCCCGTCTGCGGCGGGGAATACCTCACTCCCGCGACGCTGTCGCACCCCGACCTCTCCCGAGGGGGTTCGTCCACCCGTGGTGACCAGCAAGAAGCGCCGCGAGCACGACCGGCGCACCTATGTCCTCGACACCAGCGTCCTGCTGGCCGACCCCAATGCCATGGCCCGCTTCGACGAGCACGAAGTCGTGCTGCCGGTCGTGGTGGTCACGGAACTGGAGGCCAAGCGGCACCACCCGGAGCTCGGGTACTTCGCCCGGCAGGCGCTGCGCCTGCTGGACGAGTACCGCATCCGTCACGGCCGTCTGGACGCTCCGATCCCGATCGGCGATCTGGGCGGCACGCTGCGCGTCGAGCTCAACCACTCCGACCCGGGCATCCTCCCCGCCGCCTTTCTGAACCACGGCGGCAGGGTGGGGGACAACGACTCGCGGATCCTCGCGGTCGCCAGAAACCTGCAGGCCGAGGGGTATGACGTCACCGTCGTATCGAAGGACCTGCCACTGCGCATCAAGGCGTCCTCGGTGGGGCTGCTCGCCGAGGAGTACCGCGCGGAGCTGGCGATCACCGACTCGGGCTGGACCGGGATGGCGGAGCTCGCCGTCCCGGCCGAGCAGGTGGACGATCTGTTCGCCGCCGAGACCGCGTTCGTCCCCGAGGCGGCAGGACTGCCGGTGCACACCGGTCTGGTGCTGCAGTCCGAGCGGGGCAACGCGCTGGGCCGGGTCACCCCGGACGGTCAGGTGCGGCTGGTGCGCGGCGACCGGGAGGCGTTCGGCATCCACGGGCGCAGCGCGGAGCAGCGCATCGCGCTGGACCTGCTGCTCGATCCGGAGGTCGGCATCATCTCGATGGGCGGCCGGGCCGGTACGGGCAAGTCGGCGCTGGCGCTGTGCGCGGGGCTCGAGGCCGTGCTGGAGCGGCGTCAGCACCGCAAGGTGATGATCTTCCGCCCGCTGTACGCGGTGGGCGGCCAGGAGTTGGGCTATCTGCCCGGCACCGAGGCCGAGAAGATGAGCCCGTGGGCGCAGGCGGTCTTCGACACCCTGTCCGCGGTGACCAGCGCCGATGTGATCGAGGAGGTGGTGGGGCGCGGGATGCTGGAGGTGCTGCCGCTGACGCACATCCGCGGCCGCTCGCTGCATGACGCCTTCGTCATCGTCGACGAGGCCCAGTCGCTGGAGCGGAACGTGCTGCTGACCGTGTTGTCCCGGATCGGCGCCAACTCCCGGGTGGTGCTCACCCACGATGTGGCGCAGCGGGACAACCTCCGCGTCGGGCGGTACGACGGTGTGGTGGCGGTCGTCGAGAAGCTGAAGGGGCATCCGCTGTTCGCGCATGTCACCCTGACCCGGTCCGAGCGTTCGCCGATCGCGGCGCTGGTGACCGAAATGCTGGAGGACGGCCACATCTGAGCAGGTTGAGCCGTTTGCGACCAGAGGGCGCCGTGCGGAAAGGCCAACGAGCTTAGCCGCGCGGCGTCTTCGTGCGCGGGGATTTCCAGAAATCCCAGGGCGTAAACAGGATGTGAGCTTTCACACCTGGCGGGGAATTGCCTACGGGGCCCGGCGTCCGGCAGTGTGTGGGTTCTGTCAGGCCCCGCATACGGCACACCAGTACCCCCAGCGGTACCGAGCAGTAGCAGTAACAGAATTGAACAGCGTTCGCCGTATGCCGCCCGAGCACCTCGACGACCTCCCGCGGGAGGTCGTCACCGGGCCCGTGCCTCCCGTGACCAGCCAACCCCATCGCACCACCGGGGACGGAACAAGGGGAGGTCTGTGTCAGGGGCACGATTGCGCCGGCGAGGTCACCTAAGCGGGCGATGCTGGAAGGAAACCGAGTGAGCCGGATTTCGGTCCGGGGATTCGCAGTGGCTTCGGCCACCGCGGTCACCACTGTGGGCGCCGTCGTTGGCGTCGCCGCGGGCGGACAGCAGCAGGGCTCGTCCGACCCGATCGAGGCGACCGCCGCGGACTCGACGCTCCTTGCGGACATACCTGCTGGGCAGCAGGCCGTCGCGCAGACCGCATCCCTGACGCAGCAGGCGGACGTCCAGTCCACCGCGGCCGACGCGGAGGCGCGCAAGTCCGCAGAGGAAGCAGCCCGCAAGCAGGCGGCCAAGGACGCGAAGGTCAAGAAGGCCGCCGCGGACAAGGCAGCCGCCGAGAAGCTGGCCAAGGAGCGGGAGGCGAAGGAGAAGAAGGAGCTCGCGAGCCGTTCGGCCACGCGTGACCCCTCCAGCTTCCCCCAGCAGGCTTCGTACACCGTGGCCGAGGTCCAGGCGATGGCGCGGCAGATCGTGCCGAGCGGTCAGTTCCAGTGCTTCAGCAACATCGTGGACCACGAGTCCACCTGGAACTACCGGGCCAGCAACCCCTCGTCGGGTGCCTACGGTCTGGTGCAGGCGCTGCCGGCCGGCAAGATGGCCTCGGCGGGTGCCGACTGGCAGACCAATCCGGCCACCCAGATCAAATGGGGCCTGAACTACATGAACGAGCGCTACGGCAGCCCGTGTGACGCTTGGTCGTTCTGGCAGGCCAACGGCCACTACTGAGCCGGTTCCACCGGGTTCCGCCCGGTTGCGGCCCAGGAACGAACGCTTCACGAAACCCCCGGCTCAGGTCGGGGGTTTCGCACATCCTCAGCAGGTACCGTCTCCTTGACGGCCGAGGGGGAAACTGGGGGTAGGAAACGAGAGATGTCCAAATTGCCGCAGTGGGTCGGCAGGCTGGGAACCGGACTGACCCGGCTCGCCCACCGGCTCGAAACCCAACAGGCCGAGATGCGGGGGCGCGAGGGCGCGGAGGGCGCCGAAGGCGCCGAGGGCCGGATGGGCCCGGCCCCGGAGGGCCACGGGAGCCCAGAGCGCGCTGAGGGCCGTCCCGAGGGTCCGGAGAGCCCCGGGAGCCCACAGAGCTCCGGAAGCCCGGAGGGGCCCGGGGCCCCCGAGGGCGGCGCGGGGGAGGATGAGACCGCGCGGTCGGAGCAGCCGGCCAGCGTGCCCGCCCCGCCCGCCTACGCCCCCGCCGTCTCCGCCAGACCCGATCCGGTGGCCGCCGTGCCCTGGGGCGTCCGCGTGGCCGCCGAGGCGGCCTGGCGGCTGTTGGTGCTCGGCGGCACGGTATACGCGCTCATGAGGATCATCAGCTCCGTCGAGCTGGTGGTGCTGTCCTTCACCGTCGCGATCCTCATCACCGCGCTGCTGGAGCCCACCGTGACCCGGCTGCGCCGACGCGGTGTGCCGCGCGGGCTGGCCACCGCGCTCACCTTCATCGCCGGTTTCGTCATCATGGGCCTGGTCGTGTGGTTCGTGGTGTGGCAGGTCGTGGAGAACGTCGACGAGGTCTCGGGCGAGGTCCAGGCCGGTATCGACGATCTCCGGCGCTGGCTGCTGCACAGCCCGTTCCATGTGACCGAGAAGCAGATCAACCACGTGGCCAAGAGCCTGCGCGAGGCGGTCGGCGCCAACACCGAGCAGATCACCTCGGCGGGGCTGGAGGGCGTCACGGTCGTCGTCGAGGTGCTGACCGGCATCCTGCTGACGATGTTCTCCACCCTCTTCCTGCTGTACGACGGCCCGAAGATCTGGAACTGGACCCTCAAGCTGATCCCCGCCCAGGCCCGTGAGGGCGTGGCGGGCGCGGGTCCGCGCGCCTGGACGACGCTGACCGCCTATGTGCGCGGCACGGTGCTGGTGGCGCTGATCGACGCGATCTTCATCGGTGTGGGCCTGTTCTTCCTCGATGTCCCGATGGCCGTGCCACTGGCCGTCTTCATCTTCCTCTTCGCCTTCATCCCGCTGGTGGGTGCGGTGGTCTCCGGGGCGCTCGCGGTGGTCGTGGCGCTGGTCACCCAGGGCGTGTTCACGGGGGCGATGGTGCTGATCGTGGTGCTCGCCGTGCAGCAGATCGAGGGCCATGTGCTCCAGCCGTTCATCCTCGGCCGGGCGGTGCGGGTCCATCCGCTGGCCGTGGTGCTCTCGGTCGCGGCCGGTTCGCTGATCGGCGGCATCGGCGGCGCGGTGGTGGCCGTTCCGCTGGTGGCGGTCGCCAATACGGTGGTCGTCTACTTGCGCAGCTACAGCCAGGAGAACGCCCTGCGCGCCGTCCCGGGCCCGCACGGCGCCACCGCCTCCGATACGGCGCCCACCGCGAAGCCGGGCCTGCCGCCCGGGGAGGGCGGGACCCGATAGGGGCCGGTGGACGAACGCCGAAGGGCGCCCCACCGATCGGTGGGGCGCCCTTCGGCCATCGTGACCGGGGTCAGCCGCCCGCGGCCAGCACGCCCTCGGCGTCCAGAGTGGCGCCGACCGCCTGCAGCACAGCGGCGATCTTGAAGGCTTCCTGGATCGTCTCGCGGTCCACGCCCGCCTTGCGGAGCACCTGCTCATGCGAGTCGAGGCACATTCCGCAGCCGTTGATCGCGGATACGGCCAGCGACCACAGCTCGAAGTCGACCTTCTCCACGCCCGGGTTGCCGATGACGTTCATCCGCAGGCCCGCGCGCAGGTTGCCGTACTCCGGGTCGGACAGCAGATGCCGGGTCCGGTAGTAGACGTTGTTCATCGCCATGACGGCGGCCGCCGACTTGGCGGCGGTGTACGCCTCCGGCGAGAGGCTGGCCTTGGCCTCCGGCTCCAGCTCGGTCAGCACCCGCGCGGAACGCGAGGCGATCGCGCAGGCCAGCACGGTGCCCCACAGCTGCTGCGGCGGAAGCTCCGAATTGCCGATCACCGAACCGAGGTTCAGCTTGAGGTCCTTGGCGTAGTCCGGCAGCGCGGACTTCAGCTCATCGAGCGCCATGGTGAATCAGCTCACTCTCCGGCGAGGAGGGCCACCGGGTCCAGGGTGTCCTCGCCCTTGCTCCAGTTGCACGGGCACAGCTCGTCGGTCTGCAGGGCGTCCAGCACCCGCAGGACCTCCTTGGGGTTACGGCCCACGGAACCGGCCGTCACCATGGTGAACTGGATCTCGTTGTTCTGGTCCACGATGAACACGGCGCGCTGTGCGAAGCCGTCCTCGCCCTCGATGCCGAGGTCGCGCATCAGCTCGTGCTTGGAGTCGGCCAGCATCGGGAACGGCAGGTCGCGCAGGTCCGGGTGGTCCTTGCGCCAGGCGTGGTGGACGAACTCGGAGTCGCCGGAGAAGCCCAGGACCTGGGCGTCACGGTCGGCGAACTCGTCGTTCAGCTTGCCGAAGGCCGCGATCTCGGTCGGGCACACGAAGGTGAAGTCTTTCGGCCACGCAAAAACGATCTTCCACTTGCCCTCGTAGGTCTTGTGGTTGATCTGCTCGAACTCCTTGCCGCTCTCCAGCGACACGCAGGCGGTCAGGTCGTACTCGGGGAACTTGTCACCGACGGTGAGCACGCGTACTCCTTGCAGCTTTCGCATAGGAAAAGACCCGGTCATCCGGGTTTTCCTGGGTTGGACGGGTCCACCTTGGCACAGAGTGCATTGATCAGTGAAATAGCTACACTCGGTGGGGTTGATTGGAGGTGGTTATCAGTGGCCGCATCGCCGCCATCGCCGGGCACACCGCGCCAGCCGAGCCTTTCCCAGCTCAGGGCCTTTGTCGCGGTCGCGGAGCAGCTGCACTTCCGGGATGCCGCCGCCGCGATCGGAATGAGCCAGCCCGCGCTCTCGGGCGCCGTCGCCGCGCTTGAGGAGGCACTGGGTGTCCAGCTGCTCGAGCGTACGACGCGCAAGGTGCTGCTCAGTGCGGCGGGGGAGCGGCTGGCGGTCCGTGCACGCACCGTGCTCGAAGCGGTCGGGGAGCTGCTGGAGGAGGCCGAGGCGGCGCGGGCGCCGTTCACCGGAGTGCTGCGGCTCGGGGTGATCCCGACCGTGGCGCCGTATCTGCTGCCGACCGTGCTGCGGCTGGTGCACCAGCGCTACCCCCGGCTCGATCTCCAGGTGCACGAGGAACAGACCGCCTCGCTGCTGGAGGGGCTGGCCCACGGGCGGCTGGATCTGTTGCTGCTCGCGGTGCCGCTCGGCGCGCCCGGAGTGGTCGAAATGCCGCTGTTCGACGAGGACTTCGTGCTGGTCACCCCGCGGGACCACTGGCTGGGCGGACGCGATGACATCCCTCGCGAGGCGCTGAGGGAGCTGGATCTGCTGCTGCTCGACGAGGGCCACTGCCTGCGCGACCAGGCGCTGGACATCTGCCGCGAGGCGGGCCGCACCGCGGACACCCCGGTGACCACCACCGCCGCCGGGCTCTCCACCCTGGTGCAGCTGGTCGCGGGCGGGCTCGGGGTGACGCTGCTGCCGCGCACCGCGCTCCGGGTGGAGACCGCGCGCAATGACCAGCTGGCCACCGCCGACTTCGCCGACCCGGCGCCCGCCCGCCGGATCGCCCTGGTGATGCGGGCTGGGGCGGCGCGCACGGAGGAGTTCGAGGCGCTTGCCGAGGCCCTGCGGGCGGCGCTGCGGCCGCTGCCGGTACGGGTCGCCCGGGCCGCCTGAACAGGCCACGGGGGCCGTTCCCGAGGATGGGAACGGCCCCCGTGGGGATGGACCATTACTCCGTCCGCAGCCCCTCCGGCCGCATCATCCGCCACAGCGGCGGCAGGCTGACCAGGGTCACCAGCAGGATGACCCCGCCGCCGATGCCGGTCATGGTGGAGAGCCCGGACCAGTCCACGGCCAGTGGCTGGCCGACCATCTTCAGCAGCATCACGCCCAGCGCCAGCCCGCCCGCGATCGACAGCGCCAGTCCGAGCACCACCGGGACCGCGGTCTGCCACAGCACGGACCAGCTGAGGGTGGTGCGCCGGGTGCCGAAGGCGACCAGGACGGACAGCAGCCGCTTGCGCTCGCGGAGCTGTTCCAGCGTGGTCACGATCATGCTGGCCCCGATCAGCAGCAGGGTCGCGGTGGCGCCGATGAACAGGGCCTTGCGGATGGCCTGGAACTCATCCGACTGGGAGCTACTGGAGAGCCGCATGACATCCATCGCCGGGGAGAGCGCCACGCTGGCGTTGCGCACGTACTCGATGCCGTCCGGGACCTTCGGGTCCAGCCGGATCATGGCCGACGCATCGGGGTCCGGGAGGTTGGCGACGTCGAAGGCTGCGGGGGTGGCGAAGATGCCGGTGCGTTCGCCTCCGGCCGGGTCCTGCCGGGGCTTCACCTTCGTGGCCGTGGCGGGGATCGTCCACAGCTTCTTCTCTTTGAGGTTCGGTATGCCCTCTTCGTCGTAGGTGAGGTTGACCTGGGCGCCCGGTTTGGCGAAGCCCTCCCCTTCCCCGTAGTAGCTGGGCGAATCAACGAGGAAGACATCGCCGTTCGCACAGCTGGTGATGCGGACCACCTCGCGGAGCGTGGGGCAGTCGGCGACGGTGATGGCCTCTTCCCCGATCGATGACGGGTCCTCCTCGCTGGGGCGCACATCGGAGACGTAGTCCTCGGTGACCCCGAGCAGATCGCTTACGCCCTTCGTCGCGCGGTACCGCGCGAAGGCGTCACGGGCCTGGTCGCCGTCGCTCACCGGGACGTTCGCCATCAGCTGGGCGCGGTTCGGGTCCTGGCCGGTGTCCTCGCTGTCCTGGGCCTGCACGCTGGCGAAGAGCATCTGGAGCGCGAGGGCCCCGGCGACGGCGACCGTGATGCCGCTGACCGCGCGCGAGGCGGTGCCGCTGCTGAGCTGGAGCCGGCGGGTGGCGAGCTGCCAGGGCACCGAGCCCCTGCCGCCGAACCGCTCCACCACGGCCTCGACGACCCAGGGCAGCAGCGCGGTGGTGCCGATGAGCAGCAGGACGGCGCCGGCCGCGGCCTGGTACGCCTTCATATCGCCGCCGCCACCGGTGCCGGCCCCGAAGCCGCCCGCGAGCGGCAGCAGCAGGGCCAGGCCCAGCAGCGGCAGCAGCATCCGCCACCACAGACGCCGCCGCTTGGGCTTGGCGTTCCGGACCACGCCCAGCGGCTCGATGGCGATACCGCGCAGGGCGATCAGCGTGACCACGACGGCCAAGGCGGGCACGGCCGCCGCGATCACCAGGGCGAGCGGGGCGCTCGGCACGATGTCGGACGCGAAGAAGCTGATGCCCCAGACGTCGACGCCGCTGGCCAGCCCCCGCCCCAGCAGGAACAGCCCGGCGCCGACCGCCAGCCCGAGGAGCGAGCCGAACAGCGACTCCCCGGCGGCGATCCGCCGGGTCATATGGATGTCCGCGCCGACCAGCCGCAGCGCGGCCAGCCGCCGGTCCCTTCGCTCACCGCCGAAGCGGGCCGCGGTGGCGATGAAGATGAGCACCGGCAGCAGCAGCACCACACAGCCCACGATGATCAGCAGCAGCAGCGCGGGGTCCAGGGGCTCGTTCTTGCCCTTGTTCTCCAGGCCCCAGTGGTCCAGGTGCTGGCTGGAGTTGACGTGGCCGAACGCCTTCGGGGAGATCCCCGCGTAGTAGGTGAGTTCGGTCGGGCCGGACAGGCCGCCGTCGCCGATCACCCCGATGGTGCGGTACGGGAAGCGGTCCCTGAGCAGCTTCCCGTCGCCGGAGTCGAGCAGCTTCTTCAGCGCCGGGGACACCCACATCTCACCGGCGGCCGGTATCCGGTCGATGCCCGGGGGCAGGGGCGGGGTGCCCTTGCCGTCGGGGGCCATGACCGTGCCGTCGATGTCCCGGTCGTGATAGGTGGTGTCCGCGTCGGCGATCCGGAGCGTATCGGGGCCGGGCTTCACCTGGGTGTCCCCGAAGCTGAGCGTGGAGCGGGCGTCGCCCCGGTCATTGCGCTGCTGGTACATGTGGGGGACGGAGGAGGCCAGCAGCAACAGCGCCACCCCCAGGCCGACGCCCACCGCCGTCATGATCGTCCTGGCCCAGCTCTCCCGGCCGCCGGTGACCGCGAACCGGCCGCCCATGGCCAGATCGGCGGCCCAGCGGGCGACGGAGACGTGAGGGCGTGCCTCCTCCGCCGGGGCGCCCTGGCCGCTCATCGGGCCCCTGCCATATCGCGGGCCTTGCCGTCGCGTACGACGACCTCGCGGTCGGAGTAGGCGGCGACCCGGGCCTCGTGGGTGACCAGCACCACGGCGGTACGGGCCTCCCGCGCGGCCTCGGTCAGCAGCTCCATCACCCGTTCCCCGTTGAGCGAGTCCAGCGCGCCGGTCGGCTCGTCGGCGAACAGCACCCGCGGCCCGGTGACCAGCGACCGGGCGACGGCGACCCGCTGCCCCTGACCGCCGGAGACCTCACCGGGCCGCTTGTGCGCCACATCCGCCACCTCAAGCCGCTCCAGCCACGCCGACGCCCGGGCCTCGGCCTCCTTGCGCCTGGTGCCGTTCAGCCGCAGCGGAAGCGCCACGTTCTCCGCACAGCTCAACTCGGGGACGAGCTGGCCGAACTGGAAGACGAAGCCGAACTCGCCGCGGCGCAGACCGCTGCGCTCGGCGTCCGACAGGGCGGTCAGCTCGCGCCCGTTGTAGTGGACGGAGCCGGAGTCCGGCTTCACGATCCCGGCCAGGCAGTGGAGCAGGGTCGACTTGCCCGAGCCGGAGGGGCCCATGACGGCGACGACCTCACCGGGGTGGATGGAGAACTCCGCGCCGTCCAGGGCGGGGGTGTGACCGTACGTCTTGTGCAGGGACGCGGCGATCAGCAAGGAGCCTGCCGGGGTCATGAACGCACCGCCTTGGCGAGTTGGCCGAGGCGGGCGGCGGTCAGCTCCAGCCAGCGCAGATCGGCCTCGAGGTGGAAGAGGGCGTGATCGCAGATGAGTTGGTCGGTGAGGTCGCCGTCGCGCTTGCGCTGGGTCAGCTCGCGCATCAGCCGCAGATGCTCGGCGCGCTGGACGTCGAGGAGGTCCGCCGCGTCCCGCCCGGTGAGCAGGGCGATGACGACCTTGGTGTAGAGCACCGACTGGAGGTACGGCTCGGGCTTCTCGGGCTCGGTGAGCCAGCTCTCCACATCGGTGATGCCCGCGTCGGTGATGGCGTAGCGCTTGCGCTCCGGGCCACCGCCGTGCTCGATGCCGTCGACTTCCACCAGGCCGTTCTTGAGGAGCCTGGACATGGTCGAGTAGACCTGCCCGTAGTGCAGCGGGCGGTCGTGTCCAAATCTTTCGTCGAAGGCTCGCTTGAGGTCATAGCCGTGGCGCGGGCCGCCCTCGAGGAGTCCGAGCAGGGTGTGGCCAATTGACATGCTTATACTCTACACCATGCGTATACCCCGAGTTTATAGCTCCGCTGAGGTGTGTGTTGGCCCAGGTCAGAGAGGTGTGGAAGAGGTCAGGGCCGGTTCGGCTCGCGGCCGGTGCCTTGTGGGTCCTCGATGGGGTCCTCGCCCTCGGTGCTCACGGTGCCCTCGGCGGGCCGCCGCGGCGGGCGGCCCCGGCGCGGGATCGGGCGCGCCGCGCCGGGCAGCCGGCCCGCGTCCGCGAGCGCCCTGCGCAGCAGGAACTCGATCTGCGCGTTGGCGCTGCGCAGTTCGTCGTTGGCCCAGCGCGCGAGGGCGTCGTGGACGGCCGGGTCCAGCCGCAGCAGCATCTGCTTGCGCTGCCGCGGCTGCCGTGCCGTGCGCCCGCTCTCGTCCGTCACTGGTACAGCGAGCCGGTGTTCACCACGGGCTGCGGGGAGCGGTCCCCGCAGAGCACCACCATCAGATTGCTGACCATCGCGGCCTTGCGCTCCTCGTCCAGCGCCACGATCTCCTCCTCGGCGATCCGGGCCAGCGCCGCCTCCACCATGCCGACCGCGCCGTCCACGATCTGCCGACGGGCGGCCACCACCGCGCCCGCCTGCTGGCGCTGGAGCATCGCGGAGGCGATCTCCGGGGCGTAGGCGAGGTGGGTGAAGCGGGATTCGATGATGCGGACCCCGGCCGCCTCGACCCGGGCGTGCAGTTCGATCGCCAGCTTCTCGGTGATCTCCTCGGCGTTCCCGCGCAGCGAGAGGGCGTCCTCATCATGGGCGTCGTACGGGTACTCGATGGCGATGTGCCGCACGGCGGCCTCGGTCTGGGTGGCGACGAACTCCAGGAAGTCATCCACCTCGAACATCGCCTGGGCGGTGTCCTCGACCTTCCAGACGACGACCGCGGCGAGCTCGATCGGGTTGCCGTAGGCGTCGTTGACCTTGAGGACCGCGGTCTCGTGGTTGCGCACCCGGGTGGAGATCTTCTCCCGGCTGGTGAGCGGGTTCACCCAGCGCAGCCCGTCGGTGCGGATGGTGCCGCGGTAGCGGCCGAACAGCTGGACCACCCGGGCCTCACCGGGCGCGATGGTGTTGAGGCCGCACATGGTGAGGATCGCGGCGAGGATCACCACGATGCCGGAGACGATCAGCAGCGTGGACCAGGCGCCCTTGTGCTCGGAGGCGACGGCGGCGCCCGCGAGGATCAGCCCGACGCCGCCCGCGAGCCCGGCCAGGCCCCCGAGCAGGGCCAGCCCGCCGCTGACGTTGTGCGCGGGCCGCTCCCGGACCCTCGGCTCCGGGAGGGGCGGTATGTCGGCCTGGTCGGTGATGCCGTCGGTTGAAGTGGCGTCGGACATGTCGGGCTCCCCGTTTCCTTCGGTGGTGCGTACGGCAGACTCTAGCAAAGTGATAGCACATTATGCGTGGGTGGCAACCCTTGGCGTCCGTAAGCCGTCAGTTCCCTTGGGGCGGGTGCTCTTTGTCACCTTCGGAAAAAGCTAGATCGATGGGCATTTGAGGGTTGTTGCGGTGTTAGTTTCATGAGCTGGCCTGGGGGGCCTACGGACTGGAGCGGCGGGAGCGATGGGTAGAGCGGAAGAGCGACGCGCGCGGCAGAAGAGCGCTCGCAGGGCCAAGCGGGCGGCGAAGGCGGGGGGCATACGCCGGTTCTTCACCTGGAAGTGGCTGCTCGGCTATCTCCTGGGGCTCTGTGCGCTGTTCATCGGGGGGTTCTTCATCCTCTATCTGCTGGTGGAGGTTCCTCCGGCCAACGCCGCGGCCAAGGCCGAGGCCAATGTCTACAAGTACAGCGACGGCACGATCATGGCGAAGGAGGGCAAGGTCAACCGCGAGTCGGTGCCCCTGTCCAAGATCCCCAAGGAGGTGCAGCACACCTTCGTCGCCGCCGAGAACAAGGACTTCTACAGCGACTCCGGCGTCTCGTTCACCGGCACCGCCCGCGGTCTCGTCAACACCGCACTGGGCCGGGGCAAGCAGGGTGGTTCGACCATCACCCAGCAGTACGTCAAGAACTACTACCTGAACCAGGAACAGACCGTCAGCCGCAAGCTGAAGGAGCTGGTGATCTCGCTCAAGGTCGACCAGCAGAAGTCCAAGGACTACATCCTCCAGGGCTACGTCAACACCAGCTACTACGGCCGCGGCGCCTACGGCATCCAGGCCGCCGCCCGCGCGTACTACAACAAGGACGTCGAGGACCTCAGCGTCGAACAGGGCGCCTATCTCGCCTCGGTGCTCCAGGCGCCCAGCCAGTACGACTGGTCGGCCGCGGGCCCCAACGGCAAGCGGCTGGTGAAGGCCCGCTGGAACTACGTCCTCAACAACATGGTCGAGAAGGGCTGGCTGCCCAAGGGCGAGCGCGAGGGCCTGAAGTTCCCCATTCCCATCGAGCCCCGCCCCATCCCGGGCCTCGACGGCCAGACGGGCTATTTCATCGAGGCCGCGAAGAAGGAGCTCTACAAGGCCGGGGTGAACGAGAACGAGTTCGAGGCCGGCGGCTGGACAGTCACCCTGAACATCGACAAGAAGAAGCAGAAGGCGCTGGAGACGGCGGTCCGCAGCCAGTTGACCGACAAGCTGGACCCGAAGAAGCGCAAGGTGGACGGCAACGCACAGGTGGGCGCGGTCTCGGTAAACCCCAAGTCCGGCGGCATCGTGGCGATGTACGGCGGCGCCGGCGCGACCAAGCACTACATCAACAACGCCACCCGCTCTGACTACCAGCCCGCCTCCACCTTCAAGCCGCTGATCCTGGCCGCGGGGCTGGAGAACGGCTCCACCGCCCAGGACAGCACCCCGATCACGGCGAGCACCATCTACGACGGCACCAGCAGACGCCCCGTCAAGGGCAGTGACACCGCCTTCGCTCCGCCGAACGAGGACAACAAGTCCTACGGCCCCATCTCCGTCCAGAAGGCCATGAACAACTCAGTCAACTCCGTCTTCGCGCAGATGGCGGTGGACGTGGGCCTGGACAAGGTGAAGAACACCGCCATCGACCTCGGCATGAACGAGGACGCGGGCGGCTTCGACGTGCGCCCCGCGATGTCGCTGGGCGTGATGGGCGCCAGCCCGCGTGACATGGCCGGGGTCTACTCGACCCTCGACAACCACGGCAAGAAGGTCACCCCGGCGATCGTGAAGTCCGCCGAAAAGGGCGATGAGCGGTCCCAGCTGCCCGATCCGACCAACGGCCAGGCGATCAGCCGTGGCGCCGCCGACTCCGTCACCTCCGTGCTCACCGGAGTGGTCGACGACGGCACCGGCCAGGCGGTACGGCAGCAGGGCCAGGCGGTCGCGGGCAAGACCGGCACCTCGGACGACAACAAGTCGGCCTGGTTCTCCGGCTACACCCCCGATCTGGTCACCTCGGTCGGCATGTTCGGCGAGCAGAAGGGCGTCGGCAAGCAGGTCTCGCTCAAGGGCACCGCGGGCGGCGGCCGCGTCAACGGCGGTGACTATCCGGCCAAGATCTGGGCCGCGTACACCCAGGCCGCGCTGAACGGCCAGAAAGCCTCGAAGTTCGACCTGGACACCGACATGGGCGCGGCGGTCAAGCCGCCCCCGTCGCCGAGCTCGAGCGACACCTCGGAGTCGCCGTCCTCCAGCCCGTCGGCGACCGAGTCCACCAGTGAGTCGCCCTCGTCGTCCCCGTCGTCGAGTGAGTCCGCGAGCGAGTCGCCGTCCGCCTCGTCGTCGGCGTCGCCCCCGGACGGCGGCGACACCCCGAGCCCGCCCGGCCCGTCGAGTTCGGCGTCGGACGACGGCGGCGGCTTCCTCCGCAGGGACCAGGAGTGACGGCCGGTGCGGGCGCGCCAGGGGGCGCGCCCGCACCGGACTGGGGCCGGGCGGCTCAGGACGGCATCGCGAGCTCGAACCAGACGACCTTGCCCGTGGACAGCCGGGTCGCGCCCCAGCGCCGCGCCATCCGGTTCACCAGATACAGCCCGCGCCCGCCCTCGTCGGATGGCCGGGCCTGGCGCAGCCGGGGCAGCTGCGGGACATCGTCGCCGACCTCGCAGCGCAGCACGTCCGTGCGCAGCAGCCGCAGGGTGATGGGCCGCTCCGCGTAGCGCACCGCATTGGTCACCACCTCGCTGACCAGCAGCTCCACCGCGTCCGTCAGATCGTCCAGATCCCAGCGGGCCAGCGCCCGGCGGGCCAGCCGGCGCGCCTGCCCGGCGGTCTGCGCCTTGGGGTCAAGGAACCAGTACGCGACATCGCTGGGCGCGATGCCCTCGAAGCGGGCCGCGAGCAGCGCCACGTCGTCGTCGCGGTCGCCGGGGCCGAGCATGTCCAGCACCTCGTCGCACAGCGGCTCGAGCGGCGGCGGGTTGGGGCCGGTGAGCCGGGCGGTGGCGGTCAGCCGCTCCCGCAGCTGCTCGATCCCGGTCCACACATCGCGCATCCGCGACTCGACGAGACCGTCGGTGTAGAGCATCAGGGTGGCCCCGGCGGGCGCGTCCAGCTCGACCGCCTCGAAGTCGACACCGCCGACCCCGATCGGCGCCCCCGGCGGCACCCGCAGCACCTCGGCGCGGCCGCCCCGGTGCAGCAGCAGGGGCGGCGGATGGCCCGCGTTGGCCACCACGATGCGGTGCGCGACGGGGTCGTAGACCGCGTACAGACAGGTGGCCATGCGGTCGGTGCCCAGCCGCTGGGCCTGCTCGTCCAGGTGGTGCAGCACCTCCTGAGGCGGCAGGTCGAGCCCGGCGAGGGTCTGTGCGGTGGTGCGCAGCTGGCCCATGATCGCGGCGGAGGTCATCGAATGGCCCATCACATCGCCGACCACCAGCGCCACCCGGTTGCCCGGCAGCGGGATCGCGTCGTACCAGTCGCCGCCGACCCGCGCGGTCTCGGCCGCGGGCAGATAGCGGCTGGCCAGCCGGACGCCGGTGGGCTGGGGCAGCGAGTCGGGCAGCATGGTGCGCTGGAGCTCGTCCGCGATGTACACCTCGCGCCCGTACAGCACCGCCTTGTCGACGCCGAGCGCGGTGTGGGTGGCCAGCTGGGCCGCCACCAGCAGATCGTCCGGTTCGAACGGCGGCCGGTCCGGGCGGCGTACGAAGACGGCCGCGCCGATCACCCGGCGGCGGCCGCGCAGCGGCGCCAGTACGGTGCGCTGACCGGTCGCCACCGAGGGCCCCTCGCCGAGCAGTTCCGGCAGCGCGGCGCGGGCGGCCTGGGAGTCGCCGAACACCGGCCGCACCCCGCGCAACACCTCGGCCAGCGGGCCGCCCGCCTCCACCTCGCACAGTTCGGCGGCCGGGCCGCCGCCCACGGCGGGCGAGAGGTCCGGCTGGGAGGGCAGCAGCGGCAGCCGCCCGCTGTCGGTGTCCGGGTCCAGCGGGATCCGGTCGGTGCGGCGCAGCCGCAGCACCACCGGGCCGACCGGGCGCTCATCGCCGACCGGCAGCGGATCGCGCAGATAGACCAGGATCGCGTCGGCGAAGGTGGGCACGGTGGCCCGGCACAGGCCAAGCACGATCTCGTCCAGGTCGATGCCCCGGGCGATCCGGCGCGTCGCGGCCCCCACGAAGCGCAGCCGGTCGCCGCCCCGGTCCCGCGCCGTGGCCGCCTCGGCGGCGGCGGTGCCGCCCGCGGGCGGCACCGTGGGCACCCCGCCCTCCGGCGTACCGTAGCCGACCTCACCGGCCGTGGCCGCAGCCGTACGGGCCTCCCCGGCCCCGCCCGCACCGCGGGCCCCGCCCGTCCCGGCTGCTGTGTGGGCGTCACCGGATCCGGCTGCCCTATGGGTGTCACCGGACCCTGCCGCCGCGTGGGTGTCACCGGACCCTGCCGCCGCGTGGGTGTCACCGGACCCTGCCGCCGTGTGGGTGTCGCCTGGCCCAGCCGTCCCATGGGTCTCGCCGGGGTCGGCCGCCGCGGGGGCCCCGACGGGGCGCTCCGGGTGTTCGCCCGCGCCGGGGCCCCGGGGCCTCGCTTTCCGGCCGCGGCCGTCGGCCTGGGCGGCCGGGGGCTGCCCGCCCGCGCCGGTGCCGCCGTTCGTACCCGGTCGGCGCGACGCGCCTCTCGCGGCATTGCGATCCGCGTCCCACACTGGCTCGCCCTCCGGTGTGCCGTGCTCCGGCTGCGCCGGGTGCTCGCTCTCCGCCGTGGTCCGGCGCTCCCTGGCTCCGCCACCGCGCGCCGCGGCGGCGCTCCCCCGTCCGTCCGCCCGGTCCGCGCCGCCCCTGCCGCGGCCACGGCGCGCGGGTCCCGTACGCTCGGCGCCCTCGCCGCGCTCGGGGGCGGCGCCGCGCCCTCTGGCGCGGGGCGCGGGCTCCCCGGCCGGACCCGGGGGCCCGTCGTGGGCGGCAGGGCCCGCGGGGCCGTCCGCGGGCCGGGCCGGACGCGAGCGGCCGTCGCCCGGCTCCTGGCCGGGGGCAGCCGTCTGCCGCACGGCGGTCCGCGGGTCCGGGACCGCGCCGTGCGCGTCGTCGGGCGCGGGCGCGCCCGGGGCGGCGGCAGAGGTGGTCGGCTGCCGCCTGTTGTGGGAGGTGGGGTGCTCCGTCACGCGTGGGTTTCCATCCGTCCGGGGCCGTGCGCCCGCCCGTCGTGGGCGCACCGAGTGTCAGGCACGTCGTCGGCAGTTCAGATAGAGCTGGATCTCGGGTGGTACGTCCGTGCTGGCCGGGGCGTACGCGTGCGAGTCCTCCCCGGCGATCTCGAAGCCCGCATCGCGGACGACCTGGCGCAGCTCGTCCCGCAGATATCCGGATACCCGGACCGAGTTGCCGAGGAACGGAATGGGGAAGTCGTCGATGTCCGACTCCACCATGCCGAGCCCCAGCAGCCCCCCGGGTCTGAGCGTCGCGTGCAGGGTCCGCAGTGCGTACGGGATCTCCGGGCGGGGCAGCAGCAGCAGCGTGAAGTACGCCGTGATGCCGTCGAAGGGGCCGAGCTCCCGGGGGCCACCCGGGCCGTACCGGCCGCCCACCCGCAGATCGACGATGTCCACATGGTGGAAGGTGGCCTCCGGAACGTTGTCCCGGGCCAGCTTGAGCATCCCCGGGGAGATATCGATCCCGACCACCTCGTGCCCGGCGTCGACCAGCTGACGGGCCGTGGGCCGCCCCGTACCGCAGCCGACGTCGAGCACCCGGGAGCCGGGCGGAAGCGTCTCGGCCAGCCAGCGGCCGGCGCCGATCTGGCCCTCCTTGTGCGGAAAGGCGTCGTCGTAGCGGTCGCCGATGTGGTCGAAGGCCTCCGCCTGACCGCTGCGGTCCAGTGCGAGGCGGTCGAAGTCCTCGTAGCCCTCGTAACCGTCCTCGTGCCCGTCCTCACCGCTCACCACTCCGCCCCCTCCTGTGACATTACGTCAGATCTTGCGCGTCGCCCGTGACTTGCGCCGGCGTCTGGTGTCCCGCATGGGCAGTGTTCCGGACGACGATCCTACGTTTGAAACACTGGGACACGACAAGAGGTTCATGACCTCGAGTGTGCCGAGGTGTGCTTCTTGTCCGTACGGCCCCAGTCCGCCGGAAGGGCGGGCACGGACCACGCGGGGTCGGGCCGCCAGCTCTCCCACCCGTCCCGGAAGGGCGCTCCCCAGGACTCGATGGCCGCCGTGGCCGCCCGGCCCGCGGCCCGGACCCGCTCCGCCTGCTCGGGACCCATCAGCCCGGCCCGCTGCGCCTGCGCGAACTCGTCCTCGTCCTTCCATTCCCAGCTGCGGTCGGCGTAGACCGCGATGTCCAGGAAGTGGTCCTCGGAGTCCACTCCCCGGTCCCAGCGGACCAGTGGCTCCTCCAGGTTCACGTACCAGTTACGGAACTGCCAGCCGTGGTCCCAGAACAGCCACACCGACCACGGCTCGCCGGGCCGGGCCAGCTTCAGCACCCCGGTGCCGAACCACTGGGACCGCGCGGTGGTGCGCGGCTTGGTGTACCGGGTGGGCAGCGGCTCGTGGTGCACCGCGGTGCCGTCGGTGAGCTGCGGTTTGACACAGATGGTGCCGGGGGCCAGCCAGACCGCGAGCAGTTCCGCGGTGTCCTCGACGACGGTCACGGGACGGCAGATGTGGATGAGGTCCGAGGCGTTGGCCCGATAGCGCCACAGGATGTGGTCACCCGGTGCCCACCGGGCGGTGTCCGCCGTCCCCGTCGTCTCCACGATGTCCGCTGTCATGAGCAGATCTTAGGTGCGCGCGGGCCGCCGCGCCGTGACCTATGACGCAACTGGGGACCAACGCCCGCCTAAGAGGGCGCGCCGTCTGAGGCCGCGAGCCCTCTAAGGATGTGTCATGCGCAGGACGTCCAGGGCCTCGTCCAGCTGGTCCACGGTCAGCAGTCCGCGCTCCACATAGCCGGAGTCCAGCACCACCTCGCGGATGGTCCTGCGCTCGGCCAGCGACCGCTTGGCAACCTTCGCCGCCTCCTCGTAGCCGAGGTAGCGGTTCAGCGGGGTGACGACGGACGGCGAGGACTCCGCGTACTCCCGGGCCCGCTCGGCGTTGGCGGTGATCCCGTCGATGGTGCGGTCCGCGAGCAGCCGGGAGACCTGGGTCAGCAGCCGGATCGACTCCAGCAGATTCTTGGCGATCACCGGGAGCATCACATTGAGCTCGAAGTTCCCGGCGGCCCCGGCCGTGGCGACGGTGGTGTCATTGCCGGTGACCTGCGCCGCGACCATCAGCGCGGCCTCGGGGATCACCGGGTTCACCTTCCCCGGCATGATCGACGAGCCGGGCTGGAGGTCGGGCAGCGCGATCTCGGCGAGCCCGGTGCGCGGGCCCGAGGCCATCCAGCGCAGATCGTTGGCGATCTTGGTGAGGCCGACCGCGATGGTCCGCAACTGCCCGGACGTCTCGACCAGCCCGTCCCGCGCGCCCTGCGCCTCGAAGTGGTTCCGGGCCTCGGCCAGCGGCAGCCCGGTGGTGCGGACCAGCTCGGCGATGACGGCGGCGGCGAACCCGGGCGGGGTGTTGATCCCGGTGCCCACCGCCGTACCGCCCAGCGGCAGCTCGGCCAGCCGGGGGAGCGAGGCGCGCAGCCGCTCGGCCCCGTACCGCACCTGGGCCGCGTAGCCGCCGAACTCCTGGCCGAGGGTCACCGGAGTGGCGTCCATCAGATGGGTCCGCCCCGCCTTGACCACCTCGGCGAACTCGGCGGACTTGCGCTCCAGCGCCTCCGCCAGATGGGCCAGGGCCGGGATCAGATCGGCGGTGACGGCCGCGGTGGCCGCGATGTGGATGGAGGAGGGGAAGACGTCATTGGAGGACTGGCTGGCGTTGACGTGGTCATTGGGGTGCACCGGGCGGCCCAGGCGCTCGCTCGCCAGCGTGGCCAGCACCTCATTGGTGTTCATGTTGGACGAGGTGCCGGAGCCGGTCTGGAACACATCCACCGGGAAGTGGTCGTCCCAGCGGCCCTCGGCGACCTCGGCCGCCGCCTCCGAGATCGCCCCCGCGACCTCCTCGTCCACCACGCCCAACTCGGCGTTGACCAGGGCGGCGGCGCCCTTGATCCGGGCCAGCGCCTCGATGTGCGCCCGCTCCAGGCGCTGCCCGCTGACGGGGAAGTTCTCCACCGCCCGCTGGGTCTGGGCGCGCCACTTGGCGTGCGCGGGCACCCTGACCTCTCCCATCGAGTCGTGCTCGATGCGGTAGCCCTCCCGGGGGCCGTCGTCGCGGTGGCTCTCGTCGGTCATGGGGACACCTCCGTCCAGCACAGCGTCTTCACGCCGGGCCGTGTTCCCGCGCCCGCTGAGCCGAACGGGTGAGCCCGGTCACCGTACGGCCTCGGGCGCCCGCGGGGCGTCCACCTCACCGGTGCGCTTGAGCTTCTGCCACGGCAGCAGGGCGCCGGTGGCCGCGGTGACGCAGGCGTGCAGCAGCACCAGATACATCAACTGGCGGTAGGCGATCTGCTGCAACGGCAGTACGGCCAGTGCCCGGTAGTTCTCCCGGTCCAGCCGGAACGCGTACGCCGCGCCCAGCAGCTGCACCAGCAGCAGCGCCGCCCACGCCAGCAGCGAGCGCACCGGGTCCAGGAAGATCACCCCGTAGAGGGTGAAGAGGTCGATCAGCGGTGCGCACAGCGGGGTGAGGATCTGGAAGAGCACCACCAGCGGCATCCCCACCCGTCCGAACCGTCCCGAGGGCCCCCGGTCGACCAGCGAGCGGCGGTGCTTCCACAGCGCCTGCATGGTGCCGTAGGACCAGCGGTAGCGCTGCTTCCACAGCTGGCCGAGGGAGCCGGGCGCCTCGGTCCAGGCGCGGGCGTGCTCCTGGTAGACCACTCGCCAGCCGGCCCGGTGCAGGGCGATGGTGATGTCGGTGTCCTCGGCCAGGGTGTCCGCGCTCATGCCCCCGGCCTCCAGCAGCGCCCGGCGGCGGAAAGCGCCGATCGCGCCGGGGATGGTGGGCATGCAGCGCAGCAGGTCGTACATCCGCCGGTCGAGGTTGAAGCCCATCACATACTCGATGTGCTGCCAGGCGCCGATCAGCTTCCCCCGGTTGCCGACCTTGGCGTTGCCCGCCACCGCGCCCACCCGCGAGTCGGCGAACGGGCGCACCAGCTCGCGGATGGTGGTGGGCTCGAAGACGGTGTCGCCGTCCATCATCACGATCAGCTCGTGACGGGCATGGGCGATGCCCCGGTTGAGGGCCGCGGGCTTGCCCGCGTTGGCCTGGCGCAGCACCCGTACGTTGGGCAGCCCCAGCGCCTCGGCGATGTCGGCGGTGCCGTCGGTGGAGCCGTCGTCCACGACCAGCACCTCGATCGGGTGGGTGGAGGCGGACAGCGACCTCAGGGTCCCCGCGATGCACTCCTTCTCGTTGTACGCGGGCACGATCACGGTCACCGGATCGGTGACCTCCTGTACCCGGCTCCAGCGGTGCCGCTCCCGGGAGCGGCGGTGCCACCAGGCGAGGACCACCATCAGCAGCAGCCGCCCGATCACCGAGAAACCCACCAGGCCCAGCAGCCCCATCAGGAACGGCAGCGCGCGGTGACTGACCGCGGCCGCCCAGATCAGCGCCCGGCCCTCCCAGACCGGCAGGGTGCGCGCCGGGTGGTTGGCGCTGCGGGCGCCGAGCGCACCGGTGATCGTGGTGAAGGAGTAGCCCTTCTGCCGCATCCGCTCGATGTACAGCGAGAGGGCCTGCACGGTGCGGGCGCGGTCGCCGCCCGCGTCGTGGAAGAGCACCGACGCGCCCTTCCCGCCCTCGGGGGTGGCGTTCTGGACGATCTCCTTGACCGGGGGCCGCTGCCAGTCCTCGCTGTCGGTGTCCACGAAGGCGCTGATGTAGCCCTTGGAGCCGATGTGCTGCTGCACCGGCCAGGTGCGGTCGTCCAGCGCGCGGACCTCGGAGGCGTACGGCGCCCGGAAGAGCGAGCTGGTGAGGGACGCCGCACCGGCCAGGGCCAGCTGGGACTGGGCGAGTTCGCGGTCCATGCGCCCCTTGTCCTGGTACGACAGGTCGACATGGGAGAAGGTGTGCACCCCGATCTCATGGCCCGCGGCCCGCATCCGGCGGACCAGTTCCGGATGGCGGATCACCATCTGGCCCAGCACGAAGAAGGTCCCGCGCACCTTGTGGCGGCGCAGCACCTCGAGGATCTTCGGGGTCCAGCGCGGGTCAGGGCCGTCGTCGAAGGTCAGCGCGATGGTCTTGGACGGGATGGCGTGCTCGGTGGCCCTTCCCCGGCGGTCGAAGGTGATCACCGGGCCGCCCTTGCGCAGCCGGTCGGGGACGGTGTGCGAGGCCCGTGAGCGGTACACCCGGGCGTCGTTGCCGACCTCGGAGTGCAGATAGCCGTCCAGCAGCAGGGTGCACACCAGCGCGAGGAGGGTGGCGAGGGCGAGCGCCATCCGGGTGCGGGTGCGGAGCTTGCGCGGCTTGACGGTACGGAGTCTGCGGGTGAGCTTGAGTCTGCCGGTGGGCTTGGGTTCGCCGGTGGCTTTGGGTTTGCTGCCGGTCAGCCGGAACACCGTACGGGGCGCGCCGTTCTGACGGTGACGGGGCGCGGGGAGTCGGCGGCGCGGTCGCGGCAGCCTCGGCGGTCTGCCGCCGCTCATGACGCCTCGCCCGCGTCCCCGGGGTCGCCCGGCCCGTCGTCCGGGGCGCCGCCTCCGGCCGCGGGCCCCTCGGGGGGTTCGGGCGGATCGGCCTGCGGGGGCTTCTGGGGCTGGGGCTTCTGGGGGGACGCGGCGTGGCCGGGAGCCTGCGGGCGGGCGGGGCCCTTGGCGGGCGGCTCGGCACCGGCGGGGCGGTGCTTCGACGGGGGATGTGCCGCGTCCGCGGGCCGCTTTCCGGCCGGGCGGGCGGCCGGATGTGACGGCGTGTGGCCGGTCTTGTGGTGCCCCGCGGGCCGGTGCCCCGCGGTGGGCTTACGGCCGTCGGCGCGGTGCTGGGCGGGGGAGTGCCGCGCGGCCACACGGGCGGCCTTGGGCGGGTCGGCCCGCGGCGGCGCGGGCCGTGGCCGGGTGGTGACGGGGGGCAGGGCGATGGGTCCACGGGCGTTCCGGTGCTCCGGGCGCCCCGAGGCGCGCCGCTCGCGCCCCTGCTGACGGTGGGTCGGGGCGTCCTCGTCGTCGTAGCCGTACGCGTGGGCGTGACGCGGCTCCCGCGGCTCGGCGGGCCCCGAACGCCCCTCGGGGGTGCGCTTGGTCGCCGGGCCGAACGCCTCGGCGGAGACGGGATGCCCCGGGATCAGCGTCTGCGGCGCGAACGGCGTGCCGCCCGCGTAGCCCAGCCCCAGGACCGCCGAATAGCCGAGGCAGGCGGTTCCCGCGAGGACGCCCACATGTCGTACCAGTCGGCCGCGGCGCCCGGAGAGGTCCACGAACACGGGCCCCTTGCGGGCCACGGACATGGGCCCCTTGGGGGCCACGTCAGCGCGGAGGGGACGCGAAGGCGCGCGCTCGGCCACATCTGACTGAGGATCCATACGGATGAGGTTAATGCAGAAAATACGACATGCGATATATAAGTCAAACGGGCGGTGTGTCATAGTTCAATAGGCTTCACCGGGTATGCGAGGTTTGGCGGGAGAGCGGCACGGGCGGCACCGGCCCCCGGCGCCTCGTACCGGACCACAAGGAGGAGCCAGAGCCATGAGGGCCAGCCCCCGCATGAGCGGAATCGCCGTGGCCGGCGCGGTGGTCTGCGCCACCATCGCCGTATGGGCGGGACACCAGAAGCAGTCGCCCGAGCCGCACGCCGCGCCCTCACAGCCCCGGGCGTCCCAGCCCCCCGCGGCGCGCCCGCCCGCCGAGTTCGTGCCGTACGTCAACGCCTGGTCGGACCCGGGGTACGACATGGCCGCCGCGGCGGCGCGCGGGGTCAAGGAGTTCTCGCTGGGCTTCGTCGTCGCGGGCGACGGCTGCACCCCGGTGTGGGACGGCGGCACCTCGCTGGAGGACGAGGGGCCGGAGGCCCGGATCGAGGGCGTCCGCCGGGCGGGCGGCGACGTACGGATCTCCTTCGGCGGCGCCGAGGCCACCGAGCTCGCGACGGTCTGCGCCGACGTCCCCGAACTCGCCTCCGCCTACGCCGAGGTGATCGAGCGTTACCAGGCCAAGCGGATCGACTTCGACCTCGAGGGCGAGACGCTCGCCGACGCCGAGGCGGCCACCCGCCGCGCCCAGGCGCTCGCGCTCCTCCAGCGCACCCACGAGGGGCTGAACATCTCCTTCACCCTGCCCGCCATGCCGGACGGGCTGACCCCGGAGGGCATCGCCCAGTTGCGGGCCGCCAAGCAGGAGGGGGCCATCCTCTCGGGCGTCAACATCATGGCGATGAACTACAGCGGCGACCACACCGGTGACATGGGTGACTACGCCGTCCAGGCGGCCACCGCCGCCCAGGCCCGGATCCGCGAGGTGTTCGGCATGTCCGACGCCGCCGCCTGGAAGATCCTCACCGTGACGCCGATGATCGGGGTCAACGACGTCACGGGCGAGACCTTCACGCTGGAGGACGCGTCCGGTCTGGCGCGGTTCGCCGCGGAGAAGGGGATCGGGCGGCTGTCGATGTGGTCCGCCGAACGGGACCAGTCGTGCACCCCGGAGATGACCCAGTCCGCCACCCAGTCCGCTGCCCCGGACGCCCCCGCGACCGGTGCCGCGGCCCCCGAGCCGAACGCGAACGTCGTCCCCAACACCCGCTGCAGCGGCATCACCCAGCGCCCCGGCGCCTTCGAGGCGGCACTGAGGGGCTGACCGCACGCACGGCCACGGAACGGCACGCACCCCTCGCACGGCCCGCCCAACGGCCCCTCCCAACCGTCTACGCCTGTGCGGACGCCCCCTGTCCCGCTCTGGGGACGGGGATCCAGGGCCCGGGCGCCCTTGGCGGTGCCGGGCGCCTGACTGGTGGGGTCGGGAGTCCCTGTTGGGGGCGAGGTCCCCTGGCGGGGTCGGGCGCCTTCCCAATGCGGTTGGGTGCTACTGGCGGTGCCGGGAGTCCCTGTTGGGGTCGGGTGCCTCCCTGGTGAGGGTCGGGAGCCCCCCGGTGGGGTCGGGCACCCCTTGGCGCGGCCGGGCGCCCCCTGGCGGGGCTGGGAGCTCCCCGGCAGGGGCTCGGGAGCCGGGAGTCCCCCCGGTGGGGTCCAAGGGGCGGAGCCCCTGGGGATGGGACGGGTAAGGGCGGCGGGGGCGCATTCACCCCCGCCGCCACGGACGCGTTACTCCTGCCCCGGCCCCCGCACCGGAATGCTGGTGAACGTCGGCTGGGGCGCCGGGTCCTGGAAGAAGTCGTTCCCCTTGTCGTCCACCACGATGAACGCCGGGAAGTCCTCGACCTCGATCCTCCAGACCGCCTCCATGCCCAGCTCCTCGTACTCGAGGACCTCGACCTTCTTGATGCAGTCCTGGGCCAGCCGGGCCGCCGGACCGCCGATCGAGCCCAGGTAGAAGCCGCCGTGCGCGGCACACGCGTCGGTGACCTGCTTCGAGCGGTTGCCCTTGGCCAGCATGACCTTCGAGCCGCCCGCCGCCTGGAACTGCTCGACGTACGCGTCCATCCGGCCCGCCGTCGTGGGCCCGAAGGAGCCCGAGGCATAGCCCTCGGGGGTCTTGGCCGGGCCCGCGTAGTAGACCGGGTGGTCCTTCAGGTACTCGGGCATCTCCTCGCCCGCGTCCAGCCGCTCCTTGATCTTCGCGTGGGCGATGTCCCTGGCCACCACCAGCGTGCCGGTCAGCGAGAGCCGGGTCTTGACCGGGTGCTTGGTCAGCTCGGCCAGCACCTCGTCCATCGGCCGGTCCAGGTCGATGGCGACCGCGTCCAGGTCCGGGCCCGCGCCCTCGACCAGCTCCTCGTCCGTCGTCTCCGGCAGGAAGCGCGCCGGGTCGGTCTCCAGCCGCTCCAGGAAGACGCCCTCCGCCGTGATCTTGGCGAGCGCCTGGCGGTCGGCGGAGCACGAGACCGCGATCGCGACCGGGCAGGAGGCACCGTGCCGCGGCAGCCGTACGACCCGCACGTCATGGCAGAAGTACTTGCCGCCGAACTGCGCGCCGATCCCGATCTTCTGCGTCAGCTCGAAGACCTTCTCCTCCAGCTCCTTGTCGCGGAAGCCGTGCCCGGTCGGCGAGCCCTCGGTCGGCAGCTCGTCCAGGTAGTGCGCGGACGCGTACTTCGCGGTCTTCAGCGCGTACTCGGCGCTGGTGCCGCCGACCACGATCGCCAGGTGGTACGGCGGGCAGGCGGCCGTGCCCAGCGAGCGGATCTTCTGCTCCAGGAACGTCATCATCGACGCCTCGTTCAGCACCGCCTTCGTCTCCTGGTAGAGGAAGGACTTGTTGGCCGAGCCGCCGCCCTTGGCCATGAAGAGGAACTTGTACGCGCCGCCGTCGGTCGCGTACAGCTCGATCTGCGCGGGCAGGTTGGAGCCGGTGTTCTTCTCCTCCCACATGGTCAGCGGGGCCATCTGGGAGTACCGCAGGTTGAGCTTGGTGTACGCGTCGTAGACGCCGCGCGAAAGGGCCTCCTCGTCGCCCCCCTGCGTGAGCACGTTCTGCCCGCGCTTGCCCATGACGATCGCCGTGCCGGTGTCCTGGCACATCGGGAGCACCCCGGCCGCCGCGATGTTGGCGTTCTTCAGCAGGTCAAGTGCGACGAAGCGGTCGTTGGCGCTGGCCTCCGGGTCGTCGAGGATGCGGCGCAGCTGGGCGAGGTGGGCGGGGCGCAGATAGTGCGAGATGTCGTGCATCGCCTCGGCCGCGAGCTTGCGCAGCGCCTCCGGCTCGACCTTCAGGAAGGTGCGCCCATCGGCCTCGAAGGTGCTCACGCCCTCGGAGGTCACCAGACGGTACGGCGTGGTGTCCTCTCCCAGGGGCAGCAGGTCCGAATAGGCGAAACCGGGGTGGGCGGGGCGGGAGACGGGGGGCATCGCGGCCATTCCTCACTCGACAGGGCTTGGGCTGACTTCGTCGACAGCGCGTCCACAAGCGTAGAACGGGGCCGGGGGACGGGACCGGTGAGGTAAGGCTCAGTAATGGGGGAAGGATCAGGGATCGTACCCTAGTCGCGATCTATCGCGACTGGGTACGCTGAGCCCGTGGATGAGCAGCAGCCCGTGCCCTTGACCAAATCCGCCCCCGCCTCCGCCCCCGCTCCGGCGCCCGAGGCCGCGGCGGCCCCGGCGACCGCGCCCGTCGCGGAGGCCGAGCTCCGCGCGTCCGACGCGGACCGCGACCGGGTCGCGGACATCCTGCGGGAGGCCCTTGCCGAGGGGCGGCTCCAGCCGGAGGAGCACGCCGAGCGGATCGACGCGGTCTATCGCGCCAAGACCCTCGGCGAGCTGGAGCCCCCGGTGCGCGATCTGCCCGCCGCGCCCATCCGCGGCGCCGCCTCCGCGTCCTCCGCCGCTTCCGCTTCCGGGCGCGACGCGGAGTCGGAGTGGCCGCGCTCCCTCCCCGCGTCGGAGAACCTGGTGGCGGTCTTCGGCGGTTCGGTGCGCAAGGGCCGCTGGCGGGTCAGGCGCCGTACCAACGCCCTGGCGGTCTTCGGCGGCGTGGAGATCGACCTGACCGAGGCGGTCTTCGAACAGCGGGAGATCGTCATCCATGTCGTGGCCGCCTTCGGCGGGGTGGAGATCAAGGTCCCGGAGAACGTCTCGCTGCGCGGTTCCGGCGCGGGCATCCTCGGCGGTTTCGACGTCACGACGTACGAGGCGCAGGACCCCGACGCACCGGTGATCCACGTCACCGGATTCGCCGTCTTCGGCGGTGTGGAGGCCAAGCCCAAGCGGGGTAAGCGACTGAAGAACCTGCGGGCGTAACCCCTGAAGAAGGGGCGTCCACGGGGAAGTTCCGGGTGGGACAACGGTGTGCATAAGCGCGCGCACAGCGGGTAAGGCTTGGTGCATCGTCTCTCGTACGGCTGATGGGGGTGCTAACGGGGCCGTACACCTCGAGGCGGGCAAGGGTGACCACCGGAGCCGTCGTCAGGAGTAGACCGTGCTGCAACCGCATCAGCCCCTGCTGGAAGCCGCCGTGCCCCCGCAGCGCGTCCCCGCGCGGGATCAGGCCGGCCCCTGGCACTCGGAGGCGGTGTGCCGACGGGACGAGGCCGGGCTGTTCTTCGCTCCCTCCAAGGAGCCCACGGCTGCCAGGCTGTCGCGGGAGGAAGCCGCCAAGCGCGTCTGCGCCCGCTGCCCGGTCATGGTCGAGTGCCGGGAGCACGCACTGCTGCAACCCGAGCCGTACGGAGTGTGGGGCGGGCTGACGGCGGCCGAGCGCCGGGTCGTGCTGGCCCGCCGTCGGCGCCGGGAGGCGGAGCTCCAGCGCGCGGTGCGGGTCGCCGCCGCCGGCTGAACTCTTCGGGACCTGGGCCGGGTGCCGCCGGGAGGCGGGACCCGGCCCTCGTCATGCGGTGTCGGCCCAAGCCGCCGACCGTGGGCTGAACGCCGCCGTCGGGTCGCTCAGCTCGGCCGTTCGAAGTCGACCGAGGCGTAGGCGCGCAGCTTGGCCAGCCGGTGGGTGGAGTCGATCTGCCGGATCGTCCCCGACTTGGACCGCATGACCAGCGACTGGGTGGTGGCGGTCTCCGCGCGGTACCGCACCCCGCGCAGCAGATCCCCGTCCGTGATGCCGGTCGCGACGAAGAACACGTTGTCGCCGCTGACCAGGTCGTCCGTCTCCAAGACCTGGTCGAGGTCATGGCCCGCGTCGAGGGCGCGCTGCCGCTCCTCGTCGTCCTTGGGCCACAGCTTGGCCTGGATGGTCCCGCCGAGGCACTTGATCGCACAGGCCGCGATGATGCCCTCCGGCGTGCCGCCGATGCCCAGCAGCAGATCCACACCGGTGCTCTCGCGCGCGGCCATGATCGCCCCGGCCACATCGCCGTCGGAGATGAACTTGATCCGGGCGCCCGCCTCCCGGATCTCCTTGACGACGCCCTCGTGGCGGGGGCGGTCCAGGACCACCACGGTGACGTCCTCGGGGCTGGACTTCTTCGCCTTGGCGATCCGGCGGATGTTCACGCCGGGCGGCGCGGTGATGTCGACGAACTCGGCGGCGTCGGGGCCGGTGACCAGCTTGTCCATGTAGAAGACGGCCGACGGGTCGAACATGGTGCCGCGCTCGGCGACCGCGAGGACGGAGACGGCGTTGGCCATGCCCTTCGCGGTGAGCGTGGTGCCGTCCACCGGGTCCACGGCCACGTCGCACTCCGGGCCGGTGCCGTCGCCCACGCGCTCACCGTTGAAGAGCATCGGCGCCTCGTCCTTCTCCCCCTCTCCGATGACGACGACGCCGTTCATCGAGACGGTGTGCACGAGGGAACGCATGGCCTTGACGGCCGCTCCGTCGGCGCCGTTCTTGTCGCCGCGGCCCACCCAGCGTCCGGAGGCCATGGCACCCGCCTCGGTGACCCGGACGAGCTCCAGGGCGAGGTTGCGATCGGGAGCCTCGGGGCTGACCTCGAGCTGGGACGGGAGATGATGCTCGGTCATCGGAGCGCACCTTTCTGTACGGCGACGGACCGTGAGGGCCCCTCCTCCCCGCGAGGGGAAGAGGAGGATGAGGGTGTTCATGACTTTATCCGCTGATGGGCTAAGTGAGCAGATAGCCCCACGCATGAGCGCGGCCCTGTTGCGAGGTGCGGCGACCCGATGAGGGACGATGGGGGCGTGGCAGGTATGCGTGGCAAAGAGACGGTCCGGGACATGGTGCTGTCGCTGGCGGCGATCGGCGTCGTCGCGGCGGCCATCTACCTCTTCGGCATCCCCCATGACGAGGGTCCCAAGGGCGCCGGGGTGAAGACGGTGAACTACCGCGTGGAGCTGGCCACGGCCCGCCGCGCCGCCCCGTACCCGGTGGCCGCCCCCGAGCCCGGGACCCTGCCCAAGGGCTGGCGCGCGACATCGGTGACCTACCGCCCGGCCGCCGCGGAGGACGGCGCGCTCTGGCACCTCGGCTTCCTCGACCAGCACGAGGAGTACATCGCGGTCGAGCAGAGCGACGGCAAGCCCGTGCCGTTCGTGGAGGAGGTCACCCAGCAGGCGCGGGAGACGAAGCGGACGCAGCGGATCGACGGCGAGGACTGGATCCGCTACGACGGCGACAAGTACGACGCGCTGGTGCGCAAGGAGCCGGGCGTGACCACGGTGGTCACCGGGACGGCGTCGTACGGGCAGCTGACGAAGATGGCCGCGGCGCTCACCGAGAAGAAGGGCTGAACGGGGCGCGGGCCCTTGGCCCGGACCGGCGGTCCGGGCCAAGGGCCCGCGGTAGTTCAAACGCCCCCGAACGGCGGCGGCCAAGCGGTCGATCAGCCGGTCAGACCGTGGTGATGACGTCGTCGTAGTCCAGTCGGGGGCCACGGGGGAACCAGGCGTCCTCGCCCGGCTTGCCGATGTTGATGACCATCAGCGGGGTGTGGTCCTCGTCCAGGAACTCCTTCTGGACCCCGGACGGGTCGAAACCGGACATCGGACCGGCGGCGAGTCCGGCGGCGCGGATGCCCAGGATGAAGTAACCGGCCTGCAGCGAGGCATTGAGCGCCGCGGCCTGCTCACGGGCGCCACGCTCGGTGAAGAAGACGTCCTTGGCCTGCGGGAAGTGCGGGAAGAGTGCGGGCAGCTCCTCGTGGAACTCGTTGTCCGCGGCGAGGATCGCGACCAGCGGGGCGGTGGAGGTCTTGGGCTGATTGCCCTCGGCCATGTGCTGAACCAGCCGCTCACGGGCCTCGGGCGAGCGGACCAGCACGATACGCAGCGGCGACTGGTTGAACGCGGTCGGCGCGTACTTGATCAGGTCGTAGATCGCCTGCACCTGCTCCTCGGTCACCGGCTCATCGGTGAACGTGTTGGCGGTGCGTGCCTCGCGGAAGAGCAGGTCCTGGGCGGCGGGGTCGAGAACGAGTGCCATGGAAGAAACCTCTGCATAAGCGGGGATATCGCTGACGGGCTCCACTGTACGACGCTTAGATTAATGTTCAACTAAAAAGATGGCGCGGGGTGGGGAAGGTGCTCTGAATCACACAGCGAATCCGCCGCCGGCGGTTGGCCGACGCCGGACGCCGGGCGGGGGCGGTCAGCTCTCCTCGGTGCTTTCCGGTTCTTCGGCGCCTTCGGCGCCTTCGGCGCCGTCCTCGCCTTCCGCCAGCGCCGCGTCCAGCCGGGCCCTCGCGCCCTCCAGCCAGTGGCGGCAGACCTTTGCCAGCTGCTCGCCGCGCTCCCAGAGCGCAAGCGACTCCTCCAGGCTGGTGCCGCCCGCCTCCAGGCGGCGGACCACCTCGACCAGCTCGTCCCGCGCCTGCTCATAGCCGAGCGTGGTCTCCCCGGACCGCTCGTCCGTCTGCCCGGTCTGCTCGTCCGTCTTCGCCATACCCCTCACCCTATTCAGCGGGTCCGACAGCGACCCGCACCCGGAACTCGCCCTCGGAGACCCGCGCCCGCAGCTCCTCACCCTCCGCGACCTCCTCGGCCGCCCGCACCACCGAGCCGTCGGGGTGCTGGAGCACCGCATAGCCGCGGCGCAGCGTCGCGGCGGGGGAGAGCGCGACCACCCGCGCCTGGGTGTGGGTCAGCTCGGATTCGGCCCGGTCCAGCAGATGGCCCAGGCAGCGGCGGGCCCGCTCCAGCACCGCGGTGATCCGCTCCTCGCGCTCGTCCACCATCCGGTGCGGCTCCCGCATGCACGGCCGGGCCAGCGCGGCGGCCAGCCCCCGCTCCTCCCGGTCCAGCAGCCCGTGCACACTGCGCAGCGCCCGCTCCCGCAGCTGCTGGACGCGCATCAGCTCCTCGCCCACATCCGGCACGATCTTCTTCGCCGCGTCCGTGGGCGTGGAGGCGCGCAGATCGGCGACCAGGTCCAGCAGCGGCGAATCCGGCTCGTGGCCGATCGCGGAGACCACCGGCGTACGGCACGCGGCCACCGCCCGCATCAGCTGCTCGTCCGAGAACGGCAGCAGGTCCTCCACGCTGCCGCCGCCGCGCGCCACCACGATCACATCCACCTCCGGCAGCGCGTCGAGCTCCTTGACGGCCTCGATCACCTGCGGCACCGCGTGCACCCCCTGCACGGCCACATTGCGCACCTCGAAGCGGACGGCGGGCCAGCGCAGCCGCGCGTTCTCCAGCACGTCGCGCTCGGCGGCCGAGGCGCGCCCGCAGACCAGCCCTATCAGCTGGGGCAGAAACGGCAGCGCCTTCTTACGGTTGGCGGCGAACAGCCCCTCCGCCGCCAGCGCCTTCTTCAACTGCTCCAGCCGCGCGAGCAGTTCGCCCACGCCCACCGGGCGGATCTCGGCGGCCCGCAGGGACAGCTGCCCCCGCGGCGCGTACCACTCCGGCTTGGCGTGCACCACGACCCGCGCGCCCTCGGTGACCGTGTCCGCGATCTGGTCGAAGACGGCGCGGAAGCAGGTGACGGTCAGCGAGATGTCGTAACTCGGGTCGCGCAGGGTCAGGAACACCACACCGGCGCCCGGGCGCCGGGACAGCTGGGTGATCTGCCCCTCGACCCAGACCGCGCCGAGCCGGTCGATCCAGCCCCCGATCAGCCGGGACACCTCGCCGACCGGGATCGGCGCCTCCGCGGACGTGTTGACAGCCATGACCGCGAGGGTATCGGCCACCACCGACAGACCCCGCCGTCATCGCCCCTACCATGGGGGACATGACTGCAACCTCCGCCCGCCGGGTCCTGCTCGCGGCCCCCCGTGGCTACTGTGCCGGTGTCGACCGTGCCGTGATCGCCGTCGAGAAGGCCCTGGAGCAGTACGGCGCGCCCATCTATGTGCGCAAGGAGATCGTCCACAACAAGTACGTCGTCCGGACCCTCGAGAAGAAGGGCGCCATCTTCGTCGACGAGACGGAGGAAGTGCCCGAGGGCTCCATCGTGATCTTCTCGGCGCACGGTGTCGCGCCGGTGGTCCACGAGGAGGCCGCCACCCGCAAGCTGGCCACCATCGACGCCACCTGTCCCCTGGTCACCAAGGTCCACAAGGAAGCAGTCCGGTTCGCCAAGGAGGACTACGACATCCTCCTGATCGGCCATGAGGGCCATGAAGAGGTCATCGGCACCAGCGGTGAGGCCCCCGAGCACATCACCCTGGTGGACGGCCCCGACGATGTGAAGAACGTCGAGGTGCGCGACGAGTCCAAGGTCGTCTGGCTCTCCCAGACCACCCTCTCGGTCGACGAGACCATGGAGACCGTGGACGCGCTCAAGGATCGCTTCCCGCAGCTCATCAGCCCGCCCAGCGACGACATCTGCTACGCCACGCAGAACCGCCAGACCGCCATCAAGCAGGTGGCCGCCGAGTCCGACCTGGTGATCGTGGTCGGCTCCAAGAACTCCTCCAACTCGGTGCGGCTGGTGGAGGTCGCCCTCGGCGCGGGCGCCAAGGCGGGCCATCTGGTCGACTACGCGAGCGAGATCGACGAGGCATGGCTGGAGGACGTCACCACGGTCGGTGTGACCTCGGGCGCCTCCGTTCCTGACGTGCTCGTCGAGGGCGTCCTGGAGTGGCTGGCCGAGCGCGGCTTCGGCGATGTCGAGGTCGTCCAGCCCATGCAGGAGTCGCTGACCTTCTCGCTGCCCAAGGAGCTGCGGCGGGACCTGCGGGCCGAGGCCGCCGCGGCCTCCGGCGAGGCGGTCTCGAGCGAGGCGGCGCCGGCGGCATCTGTTCGCCCGGAGGGGTCCCAGCGGTGACGCACGGCCAGGGGGCCACGGGGGCACCCGCGGCGAAGGTGTTCGGCATCGACATCGGCGGTTCTGGCATCAAGGGCGCCCCGGTGGACCTGGACCGGGGCGAGCTCGCCGAAGAGCGCCATAAGGTGCTCACCCCGCGTCCGTCCACGCCCGAGGCGGTCCTGGACGGTGTGGTGGAGGTCGTCCGGCACTTCGACTGGTCCGGGCGGCCGGTCGGGGTGACCTTCCCGGGCGTGGTGAAGGACGGTGTCACCCTTACGGCCGCGAATGTCGACAAGAGCTGGATCGGCACCGATCTGGCGTCACACCTCGCCGAGCGGCTGGGCTGCCCGGTCACGGTGCTGAACGACGCCGACGCGGCCGGGGTCGCGGAGGTGACGTTCGGCGCCGCCCGCGGCGCCAAGGGCACCGTGATCGTGCTCACCCTCGGTACCGGCATCGGCAGCGCGGTCTTCACCGACGGCCATCTGCTCACCAACACCGAGCTGGGCCATCTGGAGCTGGACGGCCACGAGGCGGAGAAGCGGGCCTCGACCAAGGTCAAGGACGACCACGACCTCAGCTGGTCGCACTGGGCGCGCCGGGTGCAGAAGTACCTCCATCACCTGGAGATGCTCTTCTCTCCGGAGCTCTTCGTGCTGGGCGGCGGGGTGAGCCGTAAGGCGGACAAGTTCCTGCCGCTGATCGAGGGCGTCAGGGCCGAGATCGTACCGGCGCGGCTTCAGAATAACGCGGGGATCGTGGGTGCCGGGATGGCCGCGGCCGCTGCTGCCGGCGACGCCGGGTGACCAGCGCGGCCCGCCGTACGAGCGCGATCACCACGGTCAGCAGCGTCCCCGCGTAGAGCCATCCGGCCTGCAGCGACAGCGCGGTGAACACCCCCACCGCCTGTCCGCTGAGGCCCGCCGAACCCTCGTTGATCGGCAGCAGCCCGACCGTATACGCCAGTGGCGCCGCCACCGGCGCCGCCAGCAGATCGGCGGGCCGCACCCACAGCCCGCAGGCCGCACAGGCGGGCAGGAAGAGCACGCTGTAGACGGTGGGCGAGCCGGAGAGCAGCAGCGCGTCCAGGCAGCCGATGCCGAGCATGGTGAGGGTGGTCAGCAGCCCCGCGCCCAGCCCGGTCAGCCGGGGATCGGGGAGGGACAGCCCCCTGGCCCGCCGCAGCAGGGCGGGCAGGACGGCGGGCAGCGCCGCGGCCGCTCCGGACGGCCCCGTACGGCGTGCGGCGGGCCGTGCCGCCCGGGCCGTGCCGCCGGGCTGCCCCCGGCCCTGGCCCGTGCTTCTGCCCCGTCCCGGGTATGTGTCGTCCGCGGCCGGGCGGGGCGGCGGTGCCGCCGTGCGTCGGGGCGTACGCGTGCTGTAAGGCTCCACCCGACCAACGTAGGTCGCCGGAGGGCGGGAATCCGGTCTTGGACACGCCCTTCGCAGGACCTTGGCAGTGTGTTCGACCGATTGTCAGCCCGGCCGGGTGATCGAGGACCGCCCCGTAGACTGGTGGACCGGCCCCGGCACCACCGGGGCCCGTCATCGGTCCTCACATCCCCGCCACGGGAAGCTACGGGAAGTCGTCAACGTGTCGCTCACGATCGGAATCGTCGGTCTGCCGAATGTCGGCAAGTCGACCCTGTTCAACGCCCTCACCAAGAACGACGTGCTGGCGGCCAACTACCCGTTCGCCACCATCGAGCCCAACGTCGGCGTGGTCGGCGTCCCCGACCCCCGCCTGGACAAGCTCGCCGAGATCTTCGGTTCGGCCCGCAAGCTGCCCGCCACCGTCGACTTCGTCGACATCGCGGGCATCGTCAAGGGCGCCTCGGAGGGCGAGGGCCTGGGCAACAAGTTCCTGGCGAACATCCGTGAGTCGGACGCCATCTGCCAGGTCATCCGCGCCTTCAAGGACGAGAACGTCGTCCACGTCGACGGCAAGATCTCGCCGAAGAGCGACATCGAGACCATCAACACCGAGCTGATCCTCGCCGACCTCCAGACCATCGAGAAGGTGCTGCCGCGCCTGGTCAAGGAGGCCCGGATCAAGAAGGACAAGCAGCCCCAGGTCAAGGCCGTCGAGGAGGCCAAGGCCATCCTCGACGAGGGCCGCACCCTCTTCTCCGCCGGCATCGTCCAGGGCAGCGAGCGCGCCGCCCTCCTCCACGAGCTGCACCTGCTCACCACCAAGCCCTTCCTCTACGTCTTCAACGTCGACGAGGACGAGCTCACCGACGACTCCTTCAAGGCCGAGCAGCGCGCCCTCGTCGCCCCCGCCGAGGCGATCTTCCTCAACGCCAAGCTGGAGGCCGACCTCGCCGAGCTCGACGAGGACGAGGCCCTGGAGCTCCTGCAGTCCGTGGGGCAGAACGAGCCCGGCCTCGCCACCCTCGCCCACGTCGGCTTCACCACCCTGGGCCTCCAGACCTACCTCACCGCCGGCCCCAAGGAGTCCCGCGCCTGGACCATCAAGAAGGGCGCCACGGCCCCGGAGGCGGCCGGTGTCATCCACACCGACTTCCAGAAGGGCTTCATCAAGGCCGAGGTCATCTCCTACGACGACCTCATCGAGACGGGCTCCGTCCCCGAGGCCCGCGCGGCCGGTAAGGCGCGCATGGAGGGCAAGGACTATGTGATGCAGGACGGGGACGTGGTGGAGTTCCGCTTCAACGTATGACCTCCGCCCCGTTGCTGACCTGAGGAGACTTCCGCGGTAAGGGCGGCTGGGGATGCCGGGCCGTTGTGGCCCGGCGCCCTTTCCGTGCTGCGGTGCCGGCCGTGCGGGGAAGGGCTCATGGAGCGTCGTCGTGCTGTTCGGCCGCGGCGCGGCGGAACTCCGCGTTGATGCGCTGGGCCTCCTCGAGCTGGTCCTCGAGGATGACGATGCGGCAGGCGGCCTCGACCGGCATGCCCTCGTCGACGAGCTCGCGGGCGCGGGCAGCGATCCGTAGCTGGTAGCGGGAGTACCGGCGGTGCCCGCCCTCCGAGCGGAGCGGGGTGATGAGGCGGGCCTCGCCGATGGCGCGGAGAAAGCCCGGGGTGGTGCCGAGCATCTCGGCTGCCCGACCCATGGTGTAGGCGGGGTAGTCGTCGTCGTCCAGACGGCCACCGAGCGGATTGTCTGCTGTCATTCTCACCTCGTTGAGCACGCGTCGAGGGGCCCTGGTGCCGTAAGCACCAGGGCCCCGAAGGAAATTCAACACCATCTGTCGGCCGTATTGCCGTGCCGACCTTCTGTCTTCCGCTACGCCGCCCGAGGAGGGCAGGATCGCGGGGATCGCGAGTGCTTGACCGGGAACCACCTTCCATTCCGGGGTCTTGCGGTACCCGGGCCGGTTCCCCGTGCCCGGGCGATCCTGATGGCGTCCGCTTCCTCCGTTCTTCGCTGAGTTGTCCACTTCGGGCCGCCCGGTGCGGCTGCCAGTTCCGTCGCCTTCCTCGAACAACGTGGCTTCGTCACTCCGCAGCCGCACCGCGACCTGGGTACTTCATGTACTTCTACCCGCCAGTTCGTCTCTGCCGGGTCTCACTCGACTCTGGCTACGGGAAAAACCTTAGCCACGCGATAGCCCAATGTCTACTCCGGCGAGCATAGATTTTGTCGCACCCCGGTCCTCGATAGTCTGCGGCCGGTACCAGTCGGCGTGCGGTTGGTCACTCGGCGGGGTACAACCGGCCGGAGTGATGAATAAGATCGGCTCTCATGTCGAACGCTGACGAACTGCTCGTTGACGTGGCCGCCGTAGTGGAGTCCGAGCAGAGCTACCAGATGTCCCTGACCGTGGTCACCGGCGGCGCTGTCATCACCGGACGGTTGGCTCCCGAGGCCGTGTGGAGGCAACGCGTGTCGGAGATCCTGAGGGACTCGGACCGCCTCGGCCCCTTCGCCGACGTCTTCACCGTCGGGGGGACGCAGGACCGGCCCGATCGCGGCGGCCCGCCCACCCATCTGCACTTTCACGTCGCCCGGATCCTGCAAGGCAGCATGGGGATTCCGGAGACGGGCGGGATGTACCGCGTCGCGATCAAGGATGTCACCGGCTGGACCGTGGGCGACTTCAGCTACTCCGACTCATGAGTCACGGACCCGTGGTCGGCGCTGGAGGCGCTGTCGTGCCGACCGGACACTGAACGCGCTGAAGGCTCGACCGGCACGCACCGGTCGAGCCCTCAACGCTGTCTTGGTCTCGGCTTTCGCCTGTCCCGTCGGTTACCCGGACGCGGGGGTGCCGAGCTGAGCCGACGCTTCCTCAAGCGGAGTGAGGTCGCGCGCGGGTGAGGCGTCGGGGAGGGCACGGCACGTGAAGCCGAGACGGGTCATGGCCCTGGTGACTTCGCCGGCGGTGAAGTCACGACGGTCCTGCCCGGTGATGACCGCGCCCACCTGCTTCACGGGGTACTGGCGGCGGCCGATGATCACGGACTCACCCGTGACGAGCTCGGGCGTGACGCCCTTCATCGACGCCAGCACCCCACTCTTGGTCAGGTCGAACGGGAAGCGGGCGATGACGCAACGCATGGGTGCCTCACAGGTAGCTGGAGAAGGTCTGAGCGGGGGAGGCGGATCAGTGTGAGAGGGCGAGGACGCCCACGGCACAGCCGTGCTCGTCGATGACGGGCAGGGCTCCGAGCCGACCGTGCCGCATCGTACGCTCCGCTTCGGCGATCGTGGTCATGGGCGAGGTGAAGGGTCCGTTGTCGCCGAGGATGTCCCGCAGGCGGACCTGATCCGTGTACGCGGAGCTGTCGCGGACGACGGTGAGCTGGTCCTGAGCGATCAGGCCCGTGCACCGGCCGTCCTCGTCATAGACGAGCAGGTGCCCGGAACGGTCACTGACCATGACGGACAGGGCCACCTCCACGGTCATGTCGTCCCAGACCTGCGGGCCGGGCGCGTCCATGGCGTCGACCACGGTCCTGGTGGCGGGATCCGCCGGGCGCGGCGTCATCTGGACCAGCGTCAAAGGGTGCCTCCTTGGGGAATGGGCAAGAGTCCTGCCCGCGGCAGGTTCTAGGCTGCCGCGTCGAGGGCGGGCTGCCGCCGAGCCCTGCGGTGTGTCGCCTCGCCGGTCCGGTGGTCCCCAGCGGCACGGCCGCGCCGATGGCGAGGGTGGGGGGCACCGCGCTTGGGGCGGTCCACCCCCGCTGTGGTGATGACGACCGGAATGCCCGACGGAGTGCGCGCGCCGGTGATGTGGCTCAGTTCGGCCTCACCTGAGCGGACCTGGGTGGTTCGAGGGCGGATCCCGGCGTCCGACATGAGACGGACGGTGTCGCGGCGCTGCCGGGGCGTCACCAGGGTGACGACGAGACCGGACTCGCCGGCCCGGGCCGTGCGGCCTCCCCGGTGGAGGTAGTCCTTGTGGTCGTTGGGCGGGTCCACGTTGACCACCAGGTCGAGGTTGTCGACATGGATCCCGCGGGCCGCGACATTGGTCGCCACCAAGACCGTCACATGCCCGGTCTTGAACTGGGCCAGGGTCCGGTTGCGCTGCGGTTGCGACTTTCCACCGTGCAGTGCGGCGGCCCGTACGCCGCTCTGCAGCAGGTGGCTCGTGAGCTGGTCGACGGCGTGCTTGGTGTCCAGGAACATGATCACTCGGCCCTCTCGCGCCGCGATCTCTGTTGTCACCTGATGCTTGTCCGCGCCGTGCACATGCAGCACATGGTGCTCCATCGTGGAGACCGCGGCCGCGGACGGGTCGACGGAGTGGACCACGGGGTCGATCAGGTACCTGCGGACCAGAAGGTCGACGTTGCGGTCCAACGTGGCTGAGAACAGCATCCGTTGCCCCTCCGGGCGCACCTGCTCCAGCAGCGCCGTGACCTGCGGCATGAAGCCCATGTCGGTCATCTGGTCAGCCTCGTCCAGGACGGTGATGTCGACCTGGTTCAGGCGGCAGTCGCCCCGCTCGACGAGGTCCTTCAGCCGGCCCGGCGTCGCGACGACGACCTCCGCCCCACCGCGCAGCGCACCGACCTGCTTGCTGATCGGCATCCCGCCGACCACCGTGGCCATCCGCAGCCGCACGGAGCGGGCGTACGGAGTGAGCGCGTCGGTTACCTGCTGTGCCAGCTCCCGGGTGGGCACCAGCACCAGCGCAAGCGGCTGCCGGGGCTCGGCTCGCCGGCCGGCCGTACGGGCCAGCAGCGCCAGGCCGAAGGCCAGGGTCTTGCCGGATCCGGTGCGCCCGCGGCCGAGTACGTCACGGCCCGCGAGGGAGTTCGGCAGGGTCGCCGCCTGGATCGGAAACGGTACGGTCACGCCTTCGGCGACCAGCGCGGCCAGCAGCTGCCGGGGCATCTCGAGATCGGCGAACGTCTCGGCGGCGGGGAGTGCGGGGCTGCTCGTCACTGGCGGGGCGAACTCCGCCCGCGGTGCGGCGGGCCGGCCCCCGTAACCGCGCGAACGGCTCGGACCACCGGAGCGCTTGGAACGGGTGTTCGTACGTGTGCGGTTCATGCTGAACCTTCCTCGAAGCGGCACGCATCAAGGAATTCCGCGGCGCTCAGCAGCGCGGGGAATCGCAAGAACGGGCCAGAAAAATACGAAACGGGTTCGGCCGGAGGGAAATGCTCACCGGCTGAGACCCTTAAGCGGGCGGCGCGGCCCGGGTCGCCCTTAAAGGGGGCGGCGCGGTTCGGCTCCCTGTGTGCGTCAGCTTCGAGAGGGAACGATGTTCTCGGCCATCGGGCCCTTCTGGCTCTGTGCGAGGTCGAAGCTCACCTTCTGGCCTTCCAGGAGTTCGCGGAAACCTTGGGCGGCGATGTTCGAGTAGTGGGCGAACACGTCAGCGCCGCCACCGTCCTGCTCGATGAAGCCGAAACCCTTTTCCGCGTTGAACCACTTCACGGTGCCAGTAGCCATGTGTCACATATCCTTTGGGGCAGTCCCGGAGCCCGCGCTATACGGACTCCGTGTCGCGCGATGATTGCCCAGCCCGGAATGTGACCGGAAATTCAGAAGAACTGTCATTGGCATGGAAAGCCAGTGAGGGCGCTTGAAGATTTTGGGAACCACAACTGCAACTGGACGCAACAGTAGCACGGCACTCGTGGCTGCACATGTTAAATCATTTCGCTCCGTCTATCATGTCAGAAATCCTCTTCGCGCGCTGCGTCGATTTCTCATTTCGCCACCACAGGTATTGGCCCGGCCGGAACACGGTCGGTGCCCGCCCGGGGACGGGCAGTTGATCTTCGCTGTGTCGTGCGGACGCCGTGGGCGGCAGACAGGCGCGGTAGCCATCGCCGGATGGCTGATGAAATGGCCCTGGCGCCCGGTGGGCACAAGCGGGTAGGGCGGGCACGAACGAAGAAGACGTAAGCGAGAAGAGGGGCATCGATATGACGCAGGCGCCGAAGCAGGGCGGCTATGCGGCCGAGTACCGGCGCAGCCTGGAGGATCCGGAAGGCTTCTGGCTGGACGCGTCCCGTGCCGTCGACTGGACCGTCGCCCCGACCCGGGCCCTCGACGCGTCCAACGCCCCGCTGTACCGGTGGTTCCCGGACGGGCGGTTGAACACCTGCCACAACGCTCTGGACCGGCACGTCGACGCCGGGCGCGGTGATCGGCTCGCGCTGGTGTACGACAGCCCGGTCACCGGCCGCAAGGCGGCGTTCACCTACCGGGAGTTGCGGGACGAGGTCGCGCGGTTCGCCGGGGTGCTGGCCGGGCTCGGGGTGGCGCAGGGCGACCGGGTCGTGATCTACATGCCGATGATTCCCGAGGCCGTCGTCGCCATGCTGGCCTGCGCCCGTATCGGCGCCGTCCACTCGGTCGTCTTCGGTGGATTCGCCGCGCGTGAGCTCGCCGTGCGCATCGACGACGCCCGCCCCAAGGTCGTCATCGCCGCCTCGTGCGGCATCGAGCCGGCCCGTGTGGTGCCGTACAAGCCGCTGCTCGACGATGCCCTCGCGCTGGCCGAACACCAGCCGGAGCACTGTGTCATCCGCCAGCGGCCGCAGTGCGCGGCGGATATGACCGGCCGTGACCTCGACTGGGACCAGGCCATGGCGACCGCCGAGCCGGTCGGCTGTGTCTCCGTGGCCGCCACCGACCCGCTGTACATCCTCTACACCTCCGGCACGACCGGCCGCCCCAAGGGCGTGGTGCGCGACAACGGCGGTCACGCGGTCGCGCTGCGCTGGTCGCTGGAGAACGTGTACGACACCCGCCCCGGTGAGGTCTTCTGGGCCGCCTCGGACGTCGGCTGGGTGGTCGGCCACTCCTACATCGTCTACGCACCGCTGCTCACCGGCTGCACCACCGTGCTCTACGAAGGGAAACCGGTCGGCACTCCGGACGCCGGTGCGCTGTGGCGGGTGATCGCCGAACACCGTGTGACGGCCCTGTTCACCGCGCCGACGGCGATCCGCGCGGTGAAGAAGGAGGACCCGCGCGGGGCACTTCTGGACGCCCATGACACCGGATCGCTGCGCCATCTGTTCCTGGCGGGCGAGCGGCTGGACCCGGAGACCTACCGCTGGGCCACCGACCTGCTCGGCGTCCCGGTGGTCGACAACTGGTGGCAGACCGAGACCGGCTGGCCGATCGTCGCCAACCCCATGGGCCTGGAGCCGCACCCGCTCAAGGCCGGTTCGCCCACCGTGCCCATGCCCGGCTACGACGTGCGCGTCCTCGACGCGACCGGCCGCGACGCGCCGCCCGGTGCCGACGGCGCGGTGGCGATCCGGCTGCCGCTGCCGCCCGGCACGCTGCTCACCGTGTGGCGGGACGACGCACGGTATGTGCGCTCGTACCTGTCCGCCTACAGCGGCTACTACCTCACCGGCGACGGCGGCCGTAAGGACGACGATGGCTACGTCTACGTCATGGGCCGCGTCGACGACGTGATCAACGTGGCCGGGCACCGGCTGTCCACCGGCGCGATGGAGGAGGTGCTCGCCGCTCACCCGGATGTCGCCGAGTGCGCCGTCGTCGGTGTCGCCGACCCGCTCAAGGGACAGGTGCCGCGCGGCCTCGTCGTGCTCAAGGCGGGCCTCGACCGAGATCCGCGGGACATCGCCGCGGAACTCGTCGCCGCCGTCCGGGACGCGATCGGCCCCGTGGCGGCGCTGCGCAGGGTGGACGTGGTCGCGGCGCTGCCCAAGACCCGTTCGGGAAAGATCCTGCGCCGCACCATGCGCGACATCGCCGACGGCAGGGACGCCGAGCTGCCCTCCACCATCGACGATCCCGCGGTGATCGAGGCGCTGCGGCCGGTGCTCCGCGACGACGTCTCGTAGTGCTCGTGTCGGTTCTGGTGAAGTAAGGTTTGGTCTACGTAAGATTCAATCTACGTATCTACGCAAGGATGCGTCTACGTTAGCTGCCTGGAGTGTGTCGTGGAGTTCCAAGGCCGGGCCGGAGACCTTGAGCTGCTGGCTGAGCAGTACCGGGCGGTGGCAGAGGGCCTTGGGGCCACCCGAGGGCGGGCGGTGATCATGACGGGCCGACGCCGGGTGGGGAAGTCGCGGCTGGTCCAGGAGTTCTGTGACCGCTCGGGAGCGCCGTACGTGGTGTTCCAGGCCACCCGCGGGCGCAACCCCGTGACGGAGCGCGCCGACTTCGCCTCGACCCTCGCGCAGTCACCGCTGCCGGGGGCGGAGCTGATCGGCGGTCTCCAGGCGCAGGACTGGAACCAGGCGCTGCGCTCGCTGGCGCTCGCCGTGCCCGATGACGCGCCCAGTATCGCGGTGATCGACGAGGTGCCCTGGCTGGTCGAGCAGGATCAGGAGTTCGAGGGCGCGCTCCAGACCGTCTGGGACCGTCATCTGTCGTCCAAGCCCGTGCTCCTGGTGCTGGTCGGCAGCGATACGTCGGTGATGGAGGCCCTGCAGTCGTACGGACGCCCGTTCTTCGGGCGGGCGGCGAAGATGACCGTTCACCCGCTGAATCCGGCCGATGTGCAGGCCATGACCGAGCTGGACGCCGCAGGGGCCGTCGACGCCCAGTTGATCACTGGTGGATTCCCCGAGATCGTCCAGTCCTGGCGGCCGGGAATGCGCCGTACGGAGTTCTTGCGGGCCTCGGTCGCCAATCCGCTCTCGCCCCTGCTGGTGGCCGGTGAGCTGTCCCTGCTGGGCGAATTCCCGGAGGCTTCGCACTCACGGGCCGTACTGGAAGCGGTCGGCAGCGGTGAGCGCACCTTCAGCGCGATCGCGGCCAAGGCCGGCGGCGCCAGCGCTCTGCCGTCCGGCACCCTCTCCCCGCTGCTGGCGGTGTTGCAGGCAAAGCGGGTCCTGGCCGCTGACCTCCCGCTGTCCGCCAAGCCGGACAGCAAGAACAAGCGCTACCGGATCGCCGACCCGTATCTGCGGTTCTGGCTGGCGTTCCTGGTACGCGCGATCCCGCTCATCGAGCGGGGCCGCGGTGACGTGGCGCTGGAACGCATCGAGCGGTCGTGGACCACGTGGCGCGGCCGAGCGGTCGAGCCGCTGGTCCGCGAGTCCCTGCTCCGTCTGCTGCCCAGCGCCGAGTGGCCCGAGACCGAGGCCGTCGGCGGTTGGTGGAACCGTCAGAACAACCCCGAGATCGACCTCATCGGCGCGGACCGCGAGCCGGTGGCCCGGCGGGTTCACTTCGTCGGGTCGGTCAAGTGGCTGGAGACCCAGCCCTTCGGCCGTCATGAGTACGACGCCTTGGTGCGCGACATGCTCGCCGTCCCCGGCACCGCCCCGGACACTCCCCTGGTCGCGGTCTCCCGCTGCGGGGTGGCCGACGGTCTGCCGCTGGCCGCGCACTGGGGGCCGGATGACCTCGTACGGGCGTGGCAGTCCCGGTAGCGCGGCGCCAGGCGTCCAGGGGCCGCCGCCGCTGACCGCGGCCCGGCGGCCGTCCCGTCCCACCGCGCGTGCATGATCCGCGGGCCGCCGGTAACCCGACGGGGGCCCACCACAGACGAGGAGGGGAGCAACGCCGTGCGCATCGGAATCATCGGAGCGGGCCGTATCGGCTCGACGCTGGCCCGCCACTTCGCCTCGATCGGCTACGAGGTGGCCATCGCCAACTCCCGCGGCCCGGACACCCTGGCCGACCTGGTGACGGACATCGGCGGCCCGATCCGCGCGGTGACCGCCGAGGAGGCGGCCCGGAGCGGTGAGGTGGTGGTCGTGTCCATCCCCTACGGCCGCTACCGGGAACTGCCGACCGAGTCGCTGCGCGGCAAGGTCGTCATCGACACCTGCAACTACTACCCGGAGCGGGACGGACACGACCCGGAGCTCGACGCCGACGCCACCACCTCGAGCGAGAAGATCGAGGCGCACACCGGCGCCAACCTGGTCAAGGCGTTCAACGCGATCTACTGGGAGAACCTGCGCGACCACGCCCGCCCCAAGAGCGCCACCGACCGGGTGGCCATCCCGCTGTCCGGCAACGACGAGGAGGCCAAGGCCGCCGTGGCCGGGCTGATCCGCGACATCGGCTTCGACCCCGTGGACGCGGGGCACCTGGGCGAGGGCGGCCGCAAGCACCAGCCGGGCAGCCGCGTCTACGCCACCGAGATGTCCTCCGCCGAGACCAGCGCCCTGCTGAGCGTCGCCTGAGCCCAGGGCTGCTCCGGTTGGCCGCCGTCAGGGCCGCTTCGGCTTGCCCTCGCCGTACAGCCAGACGTCGAAGAGCCGGGTCAGGTCCCTGCCCGATATCCGCTCGCACAGCTCGATGAACTGCTTGGTGTCGGCGTTGCCGTGCCGGTGGTCCTTGAGCCAGGTGCGGAGGACGGTGAAGAAGGCCGTGTCGCCGACGGCCCGCCGGACCTGGTGGAGCACCATCGCGCCGCGGCCGTAGACGGGCGGGTCGGAGACGCTGGCGGCGCTCGGGGGGTCGGCGGGCGGGAAGTCCCAGATGCCCTCGCTCTCCTCGTCGGTGCCGTCGTGGAAGTCGTCGAAGATCCGCTGGGCGGTGCGACCGCCGTGGTCCTCCTCCCACAGCCACTCGGCGTAGGTCGCGAAGCCCTCGTTGAGCCAGATGTCCTTCCAGAGCCGGGGCGTGACCGAGTCGCCGAACCACTGGTGGGCGAGCTCGTGCACGATGAGCGTCTGGTCCGGGGCCGCGTCGAAGAACGGCTTGGTCTGGGTCTCCAGGGCGTAGCCGAGGCCGGGGACGTGGCCGACGATGGCGCCGGTGGAGGAGAAGGGGTACGGGCCGAAGGTGCGGCTCTCCCAGGCGATGACGTCGTCGACCCGCTCGGCGAGGCCCTTGGCGGCGGCGGCCTCGGTGGGGTCGACGGCCAGGTACGCGGGCAGGCCCTCGCCGGTGGTCGTGGTACGGACGGCGAAGCGGCCGATGGCGACCGTGGCCAGATAGCTCGCCATGGGCTCGCCGCTGTGCCACCGGAAGGTGGTGCGGCGCCCCCGGGTCTCCTGGCCCTTCAGCTCCCCGTTGGAGACGGCGGTGTAGCCCTGGGGAACGGTGACGGCGATGTCGTAGGCGGCCTTGTCGGAGGGGTGGTGATTGCCGGGGAACCACGTCATGGAACCGGTCGGCTCGCCGAGCGCCACCGCGCCGTCGTGGGTGCGGATCCAGCCCTCCTTCCCGGTGTCCCCGCCGGTGAGGGTCTTCGGCGTGCCGTCGTAGCCGACGGTGGCAGTGAAGGTACGGCCCCCGGGGAGGGCCGATGCGGGGGTGAGCACCAGCTCGGTGCCGCTGCGGGTGACCTCGGCGGGGCGGCCGTTCACGCTGGCCTTGCGCACCCGCAGCCCGGCGAGGTCGAGGTGGAAGGAGCGCAGCGGGCGGTCCGCGCGGGCGGTGATCCGGGCCGTGCCCCTGAGGTGGCGCGAGCCGGGGGCGTAGTCGAGGGCGAGCCGGTAGCCCCGCACGTCGTAGCCGCCGTTGCCGAGCCGGGGGAACAGTGCGTCCCCGACCCCCGCACCGCCCGCCCCGGCGCCGGACCCCCCGTCCGCGCCCCGCGCCCCGGCACCCCCGGTGCACCCGGCGCACAGCGCGAGGAGCAGCACCCCGGGCAGCGCCCGCGAACAGCGGCGACGCCACCCCGCCCCGGGAGCCGCGCCTGACCCGGTCATCCTCGCCCCGCTGCGGGCGCCGCGCCTGATCCGGTCATCCCCGTCCCGCCCCGGCCGCGGGTGCACGGCCCGATCCGCCAGCGATTCGTCGTCCATCTCGCGTCCCTACGCTCCGGGGCTGGTCCTCAGGAGCGTAATGCGCCTGACGGGCCGAAACGTGCGATACCGCCGCGGGCATGACATCGCGTCACGGTCGCAAAGGGCGGTGGGTGGTCCGGTGGTGGGCAGTTCACCGGCCCCTGGCGACTTAAACGTCTCTGAGCTGCAGTTCACCACTTCTGGTGAAGCTATGGCCTTCGGTTGCAATCGACAACGCTGGGTTGTCAAGCTGTTGCCGACTGTCAACCCAGGGAGTGCACGTGGCCTTTGGTGACCAGCCCGCATACCTCCGCGTCGCCGACGATCTGCGGAAGAAGATCGCCGCGGGTGAGCTGCCGCCGCATGCGCGTCTCCCCTCCCAGGCCAGAATCCGGGAGGAGTACGGGGTTTCGGACACCGTGGCGCTCGAGGCGCGCAAGGTGCTGATGGCCGAGGGGCTGGTCGAGGGGCGGTCCGGGTCGGGGACGTATGTGCGGGCTCAGCCGGTGCCGCGGCGGGTGGTCCGGGGCGGGTTCCACGCCGCCGGTGAGGTCACGCCGTTCCGGCAGGAGCAGGCCGACGACCGGACCACCGGCACCTGGGAGGCCGTGAGCGAGCAGGAGGAGGCCGGGGGCGAGGTCGCCGGGCGGCTGGGGGTGGAGGCGGGGGAGCGGGTGATGCGCACCCGCTATGCGTTCCGCTCGCAGGGGGAGGTGGTGATGGTCTCCACCTCCTGGGAGCCGCTTGAGCTCACCGGCCGTACGCCCGTGATGCTGCCCGAGGAGGGCCCGCTGGCCGGGCGCGGGGTCGTCGACCGGATGGCCGCCCTCGACCTGGTGGTGGACAACGTGGCGGAGGAGGTCGGCGCGCGCCCCGGCCGGGCCGAGGAGGTGCTGGCGCTGGGCGGGGTGCCGGGCCACTGGGTGATGGTCGTCTCACGTACGTACTTCGCGGGCGGCCGCCCGGTGGAGACCGCCGATGTGGTGGTGCTGGCGGAGCGTTACCGGATCGCCTATCGGCTGCCGGTGAAGTGACGGTTCGCCCCACGGGGCGCTCGCGTTCGGGGTTCGGGGTTCACCGATAGTCGGGCGGCCCGTCTCGGTGCGCCTTACCGCCAGTTAACCGCCGTCCCGCCACCGTAACGGCCGGGCAATGGCTCGCCGCGGCCGCGTGTCACCTGCGACTTCTAGCGTCCTCGGGCGTAATGGAACGGCCCGAGCGACAGGGGAAGCCGGTATGACGGACGCGGTCGACACGGGCACACCTGAGGCGGGAGCGCCAACAGCGGGAGCGTCAACACGGGCGGGGAGGGGCGACAGTCACCCCTCGCCGCAGCTATACCCGGCTGGCGGCGGACGAGAGCCGAGAGGACTACTCGCTGCGCTACGCACCCCACTCCGACCGCCGCTGGTCGCCCACCATGGTCGCCTCGACCGCGCTCGGCGGGATCGCCCATCTCGCGGACTTCGCCATCGGCGCGTCCATCGTCTTCAGCTACGGCTTCACCAGCGGTATCGCCTCGATCCTCACCGCGGCGACGATCATCTTCCTGACCGGCATCCCCATCGCCCGCGCCTGCGCGACCTACGGCCTGGACATGGACCTGATCACCCGCGGCGCCGGATTCGGCTACTTCGGCTCGACGCTGACCTCGCTGATCTACGCCAGCTTCACCTTCATCTTCTTCGCGCTCGAAGGCTCGATCATGGCGCAGGCCATGCATCAGGCACTTCATATCCCGCTGCCCATCGGCTATTTGCTGACCACCCTCATCGTGATCCCGATCGTCTTCCGCGGTATGGGCGCGCTCGCCAAGGTGCAGGCGTGGACCCAGCCGAGCTGGCTGATCGGGCTCGCCCTGCCGTTCGTGGTGCTGGCCTTCGAGGCGCCGGACTCCTGGGGCGCGTTCGCCTCCTTCGGCGGGACCGAGGGCGCGGGCTCCGGTTTCGACTGGATCGGCTACGGCCTGGGCACGGGGGTCGCGCTCTCGCTGATCGCGCAGATCGGTGAGCAGGCCGACTATCTGCGGTTCATGCCCGCGAAGACCGAGGAGAACCGGCGGCGCTGGAACCTCGCGGTGTCGTGGGCCGGTGGCAAGACTTCGGCGGCCGTGGCTATCTGCCGGGCGGCTGGGACATCGTGATCGTCGCGCTGATCGGGCTGGCCTTCTACTTCTGGGGCGTACGCAGCGCATGGCGCAATCCGACGCTGCTGGAGGCCGAGCGCGAGCTGGTCGCCACCCCGGCCGATGCGACGGGCGAGGCGGGCCGGGGCGGCGAAGGGGGCGAGGGCGGCGACGGCGACCGGGTGAAGGCCGAAGTCGGCGTCTGAGTTGGCCGGATGAGTGCCTCCTTGTAAGAACACGTATCCGCTGCGTGAAGGTAGGGCGTAGGCTCGGGCATATGCGGATCGGGATTTCCTTAACGGTGTCGCGGGGGTCGTACGCCCGGGCGCACCACGGCGGAGGGGCGGGGAGATGAGTGATGGGAACGCTGTGCTGCCCTGGCTCGTGATCCGCCAGGACACCAACGGCAACCGCTACCGCGTCGGGCGCTATGCCACCAGGACGGAGGCCCAGGAGGTGGCCGACCGTCTGGAGGGTGAGGGCCAGGAACAGCTGTACGTGGTCGAGCGGACCGCCGCGTCCCGTCAGTCCGGTTAGCCGTCGGCCCGAGTCCGGTTGGCCCGATTCCGGTTAGCGCGCGGCATTGTGTACCTCCGGTCCGCGGGAATACATACCTTTTCCAGAGTTTCCAGAGTTTCCAGAGTTTCCAGAGTTTCCAGAGCCCCGGGGCGCTTCCGTCCCGGGGCTCCGGTGTGCTTCCGCGCGGGCTAGGGTGCGGATCATGAGCGTGCGCGTGGTGGTGGGCGGAGCGGTGTTCGACCGGGGGCGGTTGCTGGCCGCGCGGCGCAGCGCCCCGCCCGAGCTCGCTGGCCGCTGGGAGCTGCCCGGCGGTAAGGCCGAGCCCGGGGAGACCCCGCAGGCGGCGCTCGTCCGCGAACTGCGCGAAGAGCTCGGGGTCGAGGTCGAGCCGCTTGAACCGCTGCCGGGGGAGTGGCCCCTGAAGCCCGGCCTTGTGCTGCGGGTGTGGACCGCGGCCCTGCGCTCCGGTGAGCCGCGCCCGCTCCAGGACCACGACGAGCTGCGCTGGCTCCCCCCGGACCGGGTGGACGAGGTCGACTGGCTGGACGAGGACCGCCCCGCGGTGGCCGAGGCGGTCCGCCGACTGCGCGCGGCCGGGGCCGCCGGGGCCGCCGGGGAGAACCGTCCGGGCACCCCCTGAGTCCGTCCCCCGGCGGGGCACGTCCAACGGCCCGCGCGGGGAAAATCCATGGGGTTCGAGCCGCCTCCGTCCGGTTAGGAGTGAGGGGGAGCGCCGATCATGAGCGCTTCGCCAAAAGCCGGGACGGACGCCGATGGCGGGCTGAGATAGTGCTGTGATCGTGAAGACCGTACTCGGGATGGCCGAAGTGCTGGATACTCGGCTATCTGAAGCCGGTCGGAGCACCTGAGCCGGAGGGGACGGGCGCATGAGCGAGAAGCCAGCGGGGGCTGATATGCCCGAGGGAACGGTGGGTTCGCAGGTGTCGCCGACGTCACAGGAGTCCTCGATGTCGGACATGTCGCCCGTGTCCTCGATGTCGGCGGTGTGGCAGAGCAGTCCTCCCGGCTCGATCTATGACTACATCCGGGTCGCCTCCTTCGCGCTCGGGCCCGACGGCCGGATCGCGCAGTGGAGCGAACGGGCCGTCGAATTGCTGGGGCTGACGGCGGGTGAGGCCATCGGCAGGGATCCGGTGGAGGCGTTCGTACCGCCGGAGTTCCAGGAGACCGGCCAGCGCACGGTGGCCGACATCCTCGACGGCCGGGAGTGGACCGGGCTGGTTCCCTACCGTAACCCCCAGACGCCGAGCGGGCATGGCATCGCCGAGGTCTATGTGATGCCCGCCCAGGACGAGCACGGGAAGCGGTCCGCGCTCTGCATCGCGGTGGACGTCAGCGCATTGCGCGGACTGGAAACCGATCTTGCTTCTTCACAGGCCGTTTTCGGTCAATCTCCGCTAGGTTTCTTCCTCTTCGGGACCGATCTGCGGATCCTCCGCGTCAATGAGCGCTTCGCCAAGGTTTTCGGCCGCCCCACCGAGGAGTACCGCGGCACCACCCCGCACGATCTGCTGCCGCGCGGCGAGGCCGACCGGCTGGCCGCCGCGCTGCGCCAGGTCCTGGACTCCGGGCAGTCGCTGACCGATATGCCCATCGTGGGCCAGGCGCCGAGCAGCCCCGACCGCCGCCGCTGGTCCGTCTCGCTCTACCGGCTGCACAGCGGCTCCGGCCGCCCCATCGGCGTCGCCGGGCTGGCCACGGACGTCACCGGCCGCCGCCGCGCCGAACAGGAGGCCGCGGGCGTACGGCGCAATCTGGCGCTGCTGAACGAGGCCGGGGCCCGAATAGGCACCTCGCTCGACCTGGAGACCACCGCCCGCGAGCTGCTGGACGTGGCCGTACCGCAGTTCTGCGACCTGGCCTCCGTCGACCTCTACCAGGGGCTGCTGTCCGGCGACGAGACCCCGCCCGGGCTCGCCGACGGCAGCGCCGAGCTGCGCCGTGTCGCCTTCGCCAGCGCGGTTTCCGACGGCCCGGTCGCCTTCGGCGACATCTGCCGCGTCAACACCGCGGAGGACCCCAAGCCCATCCAGGTCGGCGAGGTCCACCGCTACCCCTTCAACTCGCTGTGCGCCCACGCCCTGCGCACCGCCCAGGTCCGGGTGGTCCCCGGGCGGGACGGCAGCGAGGCCCTGGAGCTGGGGGCCATGCTGCAGTCCACCCTCGTGGTGCCGATGGTCGCGCGGGACACCGTCGTCGGGCTGGCCCAGTTCTCCCGCACCAAGGGCAGCGAACCCTTCGGCGAACGGGACCGCGCGCTCGCCGTCGAACTGGCCGCGCGGGCGGCCGTCAGCATCGACAACGCCCGGCTGTACCGCAGAGAACACGAACGCGCGCTGATACTCCAGCGCAGTCTGCTCCCGCCCGGCGACCCGGAGGCCGCCGGGCTCGATATCGCCTGCCGCTATCTGCCGGGGAACGCGGCGACCGAGGTGGGCGGCGACTGGTTCGACGTGATCGAGCTGCCGGGGCACCGCACCGCGCTGGTGGTCGGCGACGTCATGGGGCGCGGCCTGCGCGCCGCCGTGGCCATGGGCGAGCTGCGCACCGCCGTACGCACCCTCGCCCTGCTCGACCTGGAGCCCGCCGAGGTGCTTTCCGCGCTGGACGAGATCGCCAGCGGACTCGGCACACCGGGCGGCTCGCACGCCGGCGTGCGGCCCGGCTCGCGTGCCCTCGCGCGCGGCGGCAAGGCCGCAGACGACACCTCCGACCTCACCGAGGTCTACCTCGCCACCTGCGTCTACGCGGTCTACGACCCGGTCACCCGGCGCTGCACCTTCGCCAACGCCGGGCATCCGCCCCCCGTCCTGGTGGAGCCGGGCGAGGACGCCCTGCTGATGGAGGTTCCGCCCGGAATGCCGCTCGGCGTGGGCGGCGAGCCGTTCGAGGAGATCGAGGTCGAACTCCCCGACGGCGCGCTGCTGGCCCTCTACACCGACGGTCTGGTCGAGTCCCGCGACCACACCCTCGACGAGGGGCTGCACGCCCTGCGCGCGGCGCTCAACACCCCGGACGGCGCCGACGGCGGAAACGCCGGATCCCTCGAGGACGTCTGCGACCACGTCCTGAGCACCCTCGACACCCACCACGGCGAGGATGACATCGCCCTGCTGATGGCCCGGGTCCAGGGCCTGTCGGCCGAGTCGGTCGGCGACTGGCACCTCCCGAGCGCCCCGCAGTCCGTGGGCCGGGCCCGCGAACTGGCCCGGGAGCAGCTGGAGTCCTGGGGCCTTGACGATCTGGTGGACACCACCGAGCTGCTGGTCAGCGAGCTGGTGACCAACGCCCTGCGGTACGGCGAGGGCGAGATCAGGCTGCGGCTGCTGCTGGACCGCACGCTGGTCTGCGAGGTCTGGGACGGCGGTCTGGTGCAGCCCCGGCGGCGGCGCGCCCGGGACACCGACGAGGGCGGGCGCGGACTCCAGCTGGTCGGGCTGCTCAGCGCGGGCTGGGGCAGCCGCAGGACCCCGCTCGGCAAGACCGTCTGGTTCGAACTGGCCCTCCCGGACGGCCAGTCCTCGGGCCCGGACACGGTGGAGGCGCTGCTCAGCCTGTGGTGACGGCCGTGGGTTCTCTCCCCGCCCCGCCCCTCCCCACAACCAGGGGC
>NZ_LAKD02000062.1 GCF_000968685.2 Streptomyces antioxidans | reverse complement strand
CGCGTCAGCTCATGGAGGTTGGCCGCGGCATCCGCCTTCGCACGCAGAACGGTGGCGAAACGCTCCGGCGTCAGCGACTCCAGCACGCCGTCGTCCAGCACCCCGGCCGCGTGCACCACCGCCGTCAACGGCAGCTCGGCCGGAATGTCGGCCAACACCCCGGCCAGCGCCTCCCGATCCGCCACATCACACGCAACCACCGTCACCCGGGCGCCAGAAGCTGCGAGTTCATCCCGCAACCCGGCCGCACCCGGGGCATCGAGGCCACGACGACTGGTGAGCACCACATGCTCGGCACCCTTGCCGATCAACCAACGGGCCACATACGCGCCCAACGCGCCCGTACCACCCGTCACCAGCACCGAGCCGTGGGCGTTCCAGCCCTCGGAGTCCGCCACCGGCCGTGCGGTCGCCCGCGCCAGGCGGCGGCCGAACACCCCGGAGCCGCGGACGGCGATCTGGTCCTCGTCCCCGGCCCCGGCGAGCACCACCGCGAGCCGCGACAGCACCCGGTCGGTCATCGTCTCGGGGAGGTCGATGAGCCCGCCCCAGCGGTCGGGCAGCTCCAGGGCCGCCACCCGGCCCAGGCCCCAGACCCGCGCACGGGCCGGGTCCACCGGCTCGCCCCGGCGCCCCGTCGAGACCGCGCCCCGGGTGGCGCACCACAGCGGCGCGTCGATCGCGGCGTCGCCCATGGCCTGCACGAGGGCGGCCGTGGGCAGCAGGGCGTCGGCGTCCCCGGTGGCCAGCAGCGAGAGCACACCGGCCACGGGGCCACCGTCGGCCGCCGTGCGCAGCCGCTCGGCGATGGACGCGCGGTCCTCGGCGGGGGCGTCGGCGCGCTCGCCGCCGTCGGCGCCGTCGGTGAGGTCGAGCCGCCGTGCTTCGGCGCCCCGCTCGGTCAGCGTACGGACGACTCCGTCCGCCCATGCGTCGGCGGCGGCGTCCTCGGCGGGGGCGACGACCAGCCACACCCCGGACAGCCGGGCCGCGGAGCCCAGCGACAGCGGCTTCCACGCCACCTGGTACCGCCAGCCGTCGACACCCGCGGCGGCGGTCAGGCCCGCCACCGGCTCCTCCGGCCAGTAGCGGCGGTGCTGGAAGGCGTACGTCGGCAGGTCGACGCGCTGGGCGCCGGTCCCGGCGAAGTACCCGGCCCAGTCCGGCGCCACGCCGCGCACATGGGCGCGGGCGACGGCCGTGGTCAGCGCCTCGGCCTCGGGGCGGTCCTTGCGCAGCGCGGAGACGAACGCGGACCCCTCGGCGTCGGTGACGCAGTCCTGGGCCATGGCCGTCAGCACACCGTCGGGGCCGAGCTCGACGAAGGTCGTCACGCCCTGGGCCTCGAGGGTCCGGATGCCATCGAGGAAGCGGACGGCCTCGCGAACGTGGCGCACCCAGAAGTCCGGTGTCGTGATCTCCTCGGCGGCGACGACGTTCCCGGTCAGGTTGGAGACGATCGGAATGCGCGGGGCCTCGTACGCAAGCCCCTCCGCCACCTCGCGGAACGCCTCCAACATCCCGTCCATACACGGCGAGTGGAAGGCGTGGCTGACCGTGAGCCGCTTGGTCTTACGGCCCTGGGCCTCGAAACCGGAAGCGATCTCCAGCACCGCGTCCTCGTCGCCCGCGATGACCACGGAGGTCGGGCCGTTGACGGCCGCGATCGACACCCGCTCATTCAGCAGCGGCGCCACCTCGTCCTCCGACGCCTGCAGCGCCACCATCGCACCACCGGCCGGAAGCTCCTGCATCAACCGGCCACGCGCCGCCACCAACTTCGCCGCGTCCGCGAGCGAGAGCACACCCGCCACATGCGCGGCGGCCAGCTCACCGATCGAATGCCCCGACAGGTAGTCCGGTGTCAGACCCCACGCCTCAGAAACCAACCGGAACAGTGCCACCTCAACCGCGAACAGCGCGGGCTGGGTGAACCCGGTCTGGTCGAGCGCGGCGGCGTCATCCCCGAACAGCACCGTCTTCAGCGGCCCTTCAAGGTGCCGGTCCAGCTCATCGCAGACCGCGTCCAGCGCCTCCGCGAACACCGGATGGGCGTGGTACAGCTCGCGGCCCATCCCGAGCCGCTGGCTGCCCTGCCCGGTGAACAGGAACGCCGTCTCGCCCTCGGCGACCGCGCCCTGGACCAGCCCCGGCGCGGACTCCCCCCGCGCCACCGCGTCAAGACCGGCCAGCAGGTCGTCCCTGCCGTTCGCGACCAGCACCGCGCGTGCGTCCAGCGCGGCGCGGCCGGTGGCCAGGGTGTGGGCCACGTCGGCGGGTTCGAGGTCGGGCCGGGCGGTCAGATGGGCGTACAGCCGCTCGGCCTGGGCGCGCAGGGCGTCGGTGCCCTTGGCCGAGAGCGCGTACGGCAGCACACCGGAGCCGTCCCGCTCGGGGCCCGCCACGGGCTCGGCCACCAGCGGTTCGGCGCCCGCCACCGGCTCGGCGGCGGTGGCCGGGGCCTGCTCGATGATGGTGTGGGCGTTGGTGCCGCTGATGCCGAACGAGGACACCGCGGCCCGCCGCACGCGGCCGGTCTCCGGCCACGCCATCCGCTCCGTCAGCAGCGCGATATCACCGGACGTCCAGTCGACATGCGGCGACGGCCCGTCCACGTGCAGCGTCTGCGGCAGCACGCCGTGCCGCATCGCCATCACCATCTTGATGATTCCGGCGACACCGGCCGCCGCCTGGGCGTGGCCGATGTTGGACTTGATGGAGCCCAGCCACAACGGCTGCCCCCCGGCCCGCTCCTGGCCGTACGTGGCCAGCAGCGCCTGCGCCTCGATCGGGTCGCCCAGCGTCGTACCCGTGCCGTGCGCCTCCACCACGTCCACATCGCCGCTGGTCAGCCCGGCGCTGGTCAGCGCCTTGCGGATGACGCGCTGCTGGGACGGGCCGTTCGGCGCCGTGAGGCCGTTGCTCGCACCGTCCTGGTTGACGGCGGAGCCGCGCACCACGGCCAGCACCTGGTGGCCGTTGCGCCGCGCGTCCGACAGCCGCTCCACCAGCAGCATGCCGATGCCCTCGCCCCAGCCCGTGCCGTCCGCACCGGCCGCGAACGGCTTGCAGCGCCCGTCGGCGGCCAGGCCGCCCTGGCGGCTGAACTCGGTGAAGTGTCCGGGCGTCGTCATCACGGTGACACCACCCGCGAGCGCCATCGTGCACTCGCCCTGGCGCAGCGCCTGGATCGCCCAGTGCAGCGCCACGAGTGACGACGAGCACGCCGTGTCGACGGTGACCGCCGGGCCCTCCAGACCGAGGGCGTAGGCGATGCGGCCGGACATGACGCTGCCCGCGTTGCCCGTCATCACATGGCCCGCGACCTCGGCACCGGCCTGCTCCAGGCCCGCGTCATAGCCGCTGTAGGCGGCGCCCACGAACACGCCGACCGAGCGGCCGCGCAGCGCGTCCGGGTCGATCCCGGCGCGCTCGAAGACCTCCCAGGACGTCTCCAGCAGCAGCCGCTGCTGCGGGTCCATGGCCAGCGCCTCGCGCGGCGAGATCCCGAAGAAGGCCGCGTCGAAGAGGTCCGCGTCGTGCAGGAAGCCACCGGCGCGGGCGTAGTCGGACGGACCGGTGTCGGCGTCTTCGCCGTCCGCCGCCCACTGGCTCTCCCAGTTGCGGTTGACGGGGAATCCGGTGATGGCGTCCGAGCCCGTGGCCACGAGCTGCCACAGGTCCTCGGGCGAGCGGACGTCGCCGGGGTAGCGGCAGCCCATCGCGACGATGGCGATCGGGTCGTCGGCGAGGGAGACCGCAGTGGTGGCGGTGGCGAGTGCCGGGTCCGCCAGCTCGGCCAGGCCCTCGGCCTCGGTCCCGTCCGGGCCGAGGAGTTCGACGCGGAGGTGGTCGGCGAGGACGGTGGGGTTGGGGTGGTCGAAGACGATCGTGGTGGGCAGCTTGAGCCCGGTGGCGGCGGAGAGCCGGTTGCGCAGTTCGACGGCGGTGAGCGAGTCGAAGCCCAGTTCCTTGAAGGCGCGGCGGGCTTCGACGGCATCGGCGGAGGCGTGGCCGAGTGCCGTGGCCACATGGCCGCGGACGAGGTCGAGCAGCGTACGGCGGCGCTCGTTCGGGGAGAGCGCGCGCAGCCGCTCGGCCAGGGACGAGCCGGCGGCGAGCACACCCGTGGCGGTGCGTCGGCCGGTGGTCCGGATCAGCCCGCGCAGCAGCGCCGGGACCGGGCCGGATCCGGCGGCGGAGCGCAGTGCGGCGAGGTCGAGACGGGCCGGGATCAGCAGGTTGCGGCCGGTGTGGTGGGCGGTGCGGTGCGCGGCGTCGAAGAGCGCCATGCCCTCGTCGTCGGTGAGGGCGCCCATGCCGCTGCGGGCCAGCCGCAGCAGATCGGCTTCCGTCAGACCGCCGGTGATCCCGCCCGACTGGGCCCACAGGCCCCACACCAGCGAGGTGGCGGGCAGGCCCGCCGCACGGCGGTGTGCGGCGAGCGCGTCGAGGAAGACGTTGGCCGCGGCGTAGTTGGCCTGGCCCGCACCGCCCAGCGTGCCCGCGATGGCGGAGAACAGCACGAACGCGGACAGGTCGAGGTCGCGGGTGAGCTCGTGCAGATTCCACGCCGCGTCCACCTTGGGGCGCAGCACCCGTTCCAGCTGCTCGGGGGTCAGGGCGGCGGCCGTCGCGTCGTCCAGCACACCGGCGGTGTGCACGACGGCCGTCAGCGGATGCCCGGCCGGAACGGCCGCCAGGGTAGCGGCGAGCGCGTCACGGTCGGCGGCGTCGCAGGCGGCGAGGGTGACCTCGGCACCCCGCGCACGGAGCTCGGCGGCCAACTCGAGGGCACCGTCGGCATCCGCGCCACGTCGGCTGGCCAACAACAGATGGCGCACGCCGTGCTCGGCCACCAGATGCCGGGCGAGCAGCCGCCCGAGGGCACCGGTGCCACCGGTGATGAGCACGGTCCCGTCGCCGTCAAACGCGAAGGTGCCGGGCAGTGGATTGGTGGCCGCATCCACGGCCAATCCCGAGTCCTGGGCCGAGGCCGGGGGCGGGGCCGTGGCACGGGCCAGCCGGGGTGCTAGGGCCCGGCCCGCGCGGAGGGCGAGCTCGGGCTCGCCGGTGGCCAGGGCGTCGGAGAGCGCGTCAGCGAAGGTGCCGAGGACCTCGGCGGTCCCAGCGGTCCCAGCGGCGAAAGCCGCTCCCGCGACTTCAGCCGTCCCCGCGACCACGGCGGCGCCAGCCGCCTCGTCGGGCCCAGCGATGCCAGCCGCCTCGTCGGTCCCGACGGCGCGAGCCGCCCCAGCGTCCCCGGCGACCCCGGCGGTCCCGACGGCGCCAGCCGCCTCAGCGGGCCCGGCGACCCCGGCGGCTTCAGCCGCCCCCGCGTCCATGTCCACCAGGACGAAGCGGCCGGGGTTCTCCGTCTCGGCGGAGCGCACCAGGCCCCACAGGGGCGCGTGTGCCGGGTCGGTGACGTCCTCCTCGGCGTCGGCGGCCATCGCGCCCCGGGTGACCAGCGCCAACCGCGCATCGCCGAACCGCTCATCGGCCAGCCAGCCCTGCACCAGGGCCAGCGCACGCCGCGCCTCCCGGTGCGCGGCCTCGGCCACGTTCTCGCTCCCGTCGCCGGAAACGGGCGCGAAGGACGCGAGGACCAGTTCCGGAGCGGCGGTGTCGCCCGCCTCCACGGAGGCGCCCAGCACGGCCAGATCCGGGGCGGAGTCGGCGGCCACTCCGGCCGCGACCAGCCCGAACGGGTCGTCGCCCAGGACGATACGGCGAGTGGCGGCGTCCGGACCGGCGGAGCCGGTCTGCGGGGCCGCCCAGTCCAGCTGGAACAGGTTCCGCCGTGCCACATCCGCGTCACCGGTCAGGTCGTCGGGCAGCGTACGGCAGCGCAGGCCGTCCACGACCGCGACCGGCTCGCCCGTGGCGTCGGCCAGCGCCAGGGACACCGTGTCGGCCCCGGCCGGCGCGATGCGTACGCGCAGCGCGGACGCGCCCTCCGCGTACAGGGAGACGCCCTGCCAGCCGTCGGCCAGCCGGGCGCCGTCGCGGCCGTGGAGGACGTGCAGGGCGGCGTCAAGCAGCGCCGGGTGCACGGCGAACTCCTCGGCTCCCGGCCTGGCGTCGTCGTCCAGCCGGACCTCGGCGAAGAGTTCGTCCCCGCGCCGCCACGCGGCCGTTAGCCCCTGGAACGCCGGGCCGTACCGCAGCCCGTCCCCGGTCAGCCGGGCGTAGAGCGCGCCGGGCTCGATGGCCTCGGCGGCGGTCGGCGGCCACTCGGTGAGGTCGAACGACGGGCCGGGGGCGCCGGAGGCGAGCACACCGCTCGCGTTGCGCACCCACGCCGTATCGGCGGCGGCGTCCTCCGTACGGGAGGAGACGGTGAACGAGCGCCGCCCGGAGCCGTCCGGCGCGCCGACCGTGACCTGCAGCCGGACGCCACCGCGTACGGGCAGCACCAGCGGGGTGTGCACGGCCAGCTCGTCGAGGAGGTCGCAGCCGAGCTGGTCACCGGCGCGGACCGCGAGCTCCACGAACGCCGAACCCGGCACCACCACCGCGTCCCGGACCGTGTGCTCGGCCAGCCACGGATGGGTGTCGAGGCCCAGCCGTCCGGTGAACACCAGCCCATCGGACTCCGCCAGCGGCACCGCGGCGCCAAGCAGCGGATGGCCAGCCAACTCCAGCCCCACGGAGGCCACATCGCCCACCGACGCCGCACCGGGCTCCAGCCAGAACCGCTCGCGCTGGAAGGCATACGTCGGCAGGTCGACGCGCTGGGCGCCGGTCCCTGCGAAGTACCCGGCCCAGTCCGGCACCACACCACGGACATGGGCCCGGGCGACGGCCGTGGCCAGCGCCTCGGCCTCGGGACGGTCCCTACGCAGCGCCGCGATGAACGCGACGTCGGACGCGGAGTCGGTCACGCAGTCCTGGGCCATCGCGGTGAGCACACCGTCCGGGCCCAGCTCGATGAACGTGGAGACGTGCTGCGCCTCGAGGGTCCGTACGCCATCGAGGAAGCGGACCGCCTGGCGGACGTGGCGCACCCAGAAGTCCGGGTTCGTGATCTCCTCGGCGGAGACCAGCTCACCGGTCAGGTTGGACACGATCGGAATGCTCGGGGCCTCGTACGACAGCCCCTGCGCCACCTCCCGGAACGCCTCCAGCATCCCGTCCATACGCGGCGAGTGGAACGCATGGCTCACGGCGAGCCGCTTGACCTTACGGCCCCGCGCCTCGAAACCGGCCGCGAGTGCGACAGCCGCGTTTTCATCACCCGCGATGACCACCGACGACGGCCCATTCAGCGCGGCAATGCTGACCCGCTCATTCAGCAGCGGCGCCACCTCGTCCTCCGACGCCTGCACCGCGATCATCGCGCCACCGGCCGGAAGCTCCTGCATCAACCGCCCACGCGCCGCCACCAACCGCGCCGCATCCGCCAGCGACAGCACCCCCGCCACATGCGCGGCGGCCAGCTCACCGATCGAATGCCCGGACAGGAAGTCGGGCCGCAGACCCCACGCCTCGGAAACCAACCGGAACAGCGCCACCTCAACCGCGAACAGCGCGGGCTGGGTGAACCCCGTCCGATCCAGCACCGCCGCGTCATCCCCGAACAGCACGTCACGAAGCGGCCGTTCAAGGTGCCGGTCCAGCTCCGCACACACCTCATCCAGAGCCTCCGCGAACACCGGATAGGCGTCATACAGCTCACGCCCCATCCCCAGCCGCTGACTCCCCTGCCCCGTAAACAGGAACGCCACCTTGCCACCGGCCACCGAGCCCTCGACCACACCCGGCGCGGACTCACCCCGCGCCAGCGCACCCAGACCCGTCAGCAGCCCGTCCCTGCCCTCAGCGACCACCACCGCACGGTGCTCAAAAGCCGACCGCCCGGTCGCCAGCGAGAACCCCACATCCACCGGGCGCAGCTCGCCCCGCGACTCCACATGCGCCACCAACCGCTCCGCCTGGGCCCGCAACGCATCCGCGCCCCGGCCCGAAAGCACCCACGGCACCACACCCGGAGCCACAGCATCCGCAGAGACCGCCTCCACCACCGGCGCCTGCTCGATGATCGTGTGCACGTTCGTGCCGCTCACGCCGAACGACGACACACCCGCCCGGCGCGGCTGGCCGGTCTCCGGCCACGGCCGCGCCTCGGTCAGCAGGGACACCTCGCCCGCCGACCAGTCGACATGCGGGGTGGGCTCGTCCACGTGCAGCGTCCGCGGCAGCACACCATGCCGCATCGCCATCACCATCTTGATGACACCGCCGATACCGGCGACGTTCTGGGTGTGGCCGATGTTCGACTTCAGCGAGCCGAGCCACAGCGGCCGCCCCTCCGGCCGCTCCTGACCGTAGGTGGCGAGCAGCGCCTGGGCCTCGATCGGGTCGCCGAGCGTCGTGCCCGTGCCGTGGGCCTCCACCGCGTCCACGTCGGCGGGAGCCAGCCGGGCGTTCTCCAGGGCCTGGCGGATGACGCGCCGCTGGGACGGGCCGTTCGGCGCCGTCAGACCGTTGGACGCACCGTCCTGGTTCACCGCGCTGCCACGCACCACCGCAAGCACCGGGTGGCCGTTCCGCCGCGCGTCCGAAAGCCGCTCCACCAGCAGCACGGCGACACCCTCCGACCAGCCCGTGCCGTCCGCCGAGGCCGCGAAGGACTTGCAGCGGCCGTCGGCGGAGAGGCCGCGCTGGCGGCTGAACTCCACGAACACGTCCGGGGACGACAACACGGTCGCGCCCGCCGCCACCGCCAGCGAGCACTCGCTCTGCCGCAGCGCCTGGACCGCCAGGTGCAGCGCGACCGAAGAGGAGGAGCAGGCGGTGTCGACGGTGGCCGCCGGGCCCTCGAGGCCGAAGGCGTAGGAGAGCCGTCCGGACGCGACGCTGGAGGCGGTGCCGGTGAGCAGATGGCCCTCGACGCCCTCCGGCAGGTCGTACTCCCCCGCCCCGTACGCCTGCGTGGACGCGCCGACGAACACACCGGTGCGCGAGCCCCGCACCGTCGCCGGGTCGATCCCGGCCCGCTCGAACGCCTCCCACGAGGTCTCCAGCAGCAGCCGCTGCTGCGGATCCATCGCCAGCGCCTCGCGCGGCGAGATCCCGAAGAAGCCCGGGTCGAACCGGCTGGCGTCGTAGAGGAAGCCGCCCCCGCGGGCGTAGAACGTGCCCTCGCGCTCCGGGTCCGGGTCGTACAGCGACTCGATGTCCCAGCCGCGGTCGTCGGGGAAGCCGGAGATGGCGTCGCGGCCGTCCGCGACGAGCCGCCACAGCTCCTCGGGGCTGCCGACGCCGCCGGGGAACCGGCAGCTCATGCCGACGATCGCGATCGGCTCCCGGGAGGCGTCGGTGAGCTGCTGGTTCTGCTTCCGCAGCCGCTCGGCTTCCTTCAGCGAGGCCCGCAGCGCGTCAACGAGCTTTTCGTTGGGGGTTGTCATCGTGTACTCCGTGCTTGGGCCCGCGTCAGGAATCGTTGCCGTCGAGGCTGTCGAGGTCGAGCGCCATGTCGATGAGGTGCTGGACGTCCATCTCGTCGATGGACTCCGCCTCGTCCTCGGCGCGGCTGGGGTCGGAACCGGCGGCCTGTGGATCGGCCAGCCTGAGCAGCGTGTCCAGCAGCCCGGCCTCCCGGATCCGGCTCATCGGGATGGTGGCCAGGGTGCGGCGCAGCTCGGCGTCCCGCGGGTCGAGGTCCACATCGGGCAGGGCGTGGCCGGGGCCGTGGCCCGGTCCGTCCGGGACCAGCTCGGCCAGCAGGTGCTCGGCGAGCGCGGCCGGGGTCGGGTAGTCGTAGACCAGGCTGGCGGGCAGCTTGAGACCGGTGGCCGCGCCGAGCCGGGTGCGCAGTTCGACCGCGGTGAGCGAGTCGAAGCCCAACTCGTTGAAGGCGCGCCCGGCCTCGACCTCAGCGCCGGAGGCATGGCCGAGTGCGCTGGCCACATGGGTGCGGACCAGCTCGAGCACCGCGTCCTCGCGCTCGGCCGCGGACAGCCCGGCGAGCCGGTCGCGCAGGGCCGGCGCGCCGTCGGCCGCGGTGGCCGTGGGCTCGCTGTCGTCGCCGCGCAGCGCCTTGGCCACCTGCGGCAGATCGTCGATCAGCGGGCGGGGGCGGGCGGCGGTGAAGGCCGGGGCGAAGCGCTCCCAGTCGACATCGGCCACCGTCACGGCGGTCTCCTCGCGGGAGAGCACCCGCTGGAAGGCGACCATGTTCGACTCCGGTGCCATCGGCGGCAGTCCACGGCGGCGCAGCTGCTCCTCGGCGTCGCCTTCGGCGGCCATGCCGCCGTCGGCCCACGGGCCCCAGGCCACCGAGGTGGCGGGCAGGCCACGGGCCCGGCGCGCTTCGGCCAGCGCGTCGAGGAAGGCGTTCCCGGCCGCGTAGGCGCCCTGGCCACCGCTGCCCCACACCCCGGCGATCGAGGAGAAGAGCACGAAGGCGTCCAGCGGGTCGGCGTCCTCGCCGAAGAGCGCGTCGAGGTGGACGGCCCCGGCCGTCTTGGCCGCCACGATCCGGGCGAACTCGGGGAGTTCGGTGCCGGTGCCGGGCTCCTGGGAGATCCCGGCCGAGTGCACCACGGCACGGACCGGGCTGCCGTTGGCGGCCAGCTTCTCCACCAGCGCGGCGAGCGCGTGGCGGTCGGCCACATCGCATGCCTCGACGGTCACGGCGGTGCCGGTGCCGGACAGCTCGGCCACGATCTCGGCCGCGCCCGGCGCGTCGGGGCCACGTCGGCTGAGCAGCACCAGCCGCTCCGCGCCGTGGTCGGCCAGCCAACGGGCCACGTGCCGCCCCAGGGCGCCCGTGCCGCCGGTCACCAGCACGGTGCCGTGCGGCGTCCAGGGCTCGGCCGCCGCGGTGGCCGCGGTGCGCGGGGCCGGGACGAGGCGGCGTACGAAGACCCCGGTGGCGCGGATCGCCACCTGGTCCTCGTCGTCCGGTCCGGCGAGCACGGCCGCGAGCCGGTCCAGCGCCCGCTCGTCCACGCTCTCCGGCAGGTCCACCAAACCGCCCCAGCGCTCGGGCTGCTCCAGGGCGACCACCCGGCCGTAGCCCCAGACCTGGGCCTGGGTGGCGCTCTCCAGCCGGTCGGCGCCGCCGGTCGAGACCGCGCCCCGGGTGGCGCACCACAGCCGCGCCGGGACGTCGTCGCCCCGCAGCGCCAGCGCCTCGGCCAGCGCACCGGTCAGCGCGAGACCGACCGGCACCGCCGGGTGCTCCGGGTGCGGCCGCTCGTCCAGCGCCAGCAGGGACAGCACCCCGGCCACCGGGCCGTCGGCCGACGAGGCGGCGAGGCGGTCGGCCAGGGCGGCGGGATCGGTGTCGGCGGCGTCCAGTGCGAGGCGTACGACACGGACGCCGCGCCGGGTCAGTTCGTCGGCCACGGCGGTGATCCGCGGGTCGTCGGCGTGGCTCGCCGGGACGACGGTCAGCCAGGTGCCGGACGGGGCCGGGGAACCGGACGGACCGCTCTGCGGACGCGGCTTCCACACCACGTTGTAGAGGTGGCGGTCGGCGGCGGACCGCTCGCGCTGGGCGCGGCGCCACGAGGACAGGGCGGGCAGCACCGTGCTGAGCGGCTGGTCGCCCTCGACCCGCAGCTCACCGGCGAGCGACTCCCAGTCCTCGCGCTCCACGGCCGCCCAGAACCGCGCGTCCACCGCGTCCACGGTGCCCTCGGCCGGGGTCCCGGCGGCGAGGGTGTCCGGCCAGTAGCGGCGGCGCTGGAACGCGTACGTCGGCAGGTCGACGCGGTGGGCGCCGGTCCCGGCGAAGTACCCCGACCAGTCCACCTCGGCGCCCCGGACATATGCCTGGGCGAGCGCTGCGGTGACGGTCTCGGCCTCGGGGCGGTCCGTGCGCAGCGCGGCGGCGAAACCGGCCGCGTCGGCGTCGGCCACGCAGTCCTGGGCCATCGCGGTCAGCACACCGTCGGGGCCCAACTCGACGTAGGTGGTGACGCCTTGGGCCTCCAACGTCCGTACGCCGTCGAGGAAGCGGACCGCCTCGCGGACGTGGCGCACCCAGAAGTCCGGGCTGGTGATCTCCTCGGCGGAGACCAGCTCACCGGTCAGGTTGGACACGATCGGAATGCTCGGGGCCTCGTACGACAGCCCCTGCGCCACCTCCCGGAACGCCTCCAGCATCCCGTCCATACGCGGCGAGTGGAACGCATGGCTCACGGTCAGCCGCTTGATCTTCCGACCCTGCGCCTCAAAACCGGAGGCGATCTCAGCCGCCGCGTCCTCATCACCCGCGATGACCACCGACGTGGGCCCATTGAGCGCGGCGATCGCGACACGCTCGGTGAGCAGCGGCAGCACCTCGTCCTCGGAGGCCTGGAGGGCGATCATCACGCCACCCGCCGGAAGCTCCTGCATCAACCGCCCACGCGCCGCCACCAGCTTCGCCGCGTCAGCCAACGACAACACACCGGCCACATGCGCGGCGGCCAGCTCACCGATCGAATGCCCGGACAGGAAGTCCGCCTTCAGCCCCCAGGCATCCGAGACCAGCCGGAACAGCGCCACCTCGACCGCGAACAGCGCGGGCTGGGTGAACCCCGTCCGATCCAGCACCGCCGCGTCATCCCCGAACAGCACCTCACGAAGCGGCCGTTCAAGGTGCCGGTCCAGCTCCGCACACACCTCGTCCAGAGCCTCCGCGAACACCGGATAGGCGTCATACAGCTCACGCCCCATCCCCAGCCGCTGACTCCCCTGCCCCGTGAACAGGAACGCCACCTTGCCACCGGCCACCGAACCCTTGACGAGCCCCGCCGCGCCGCGCCCCTCGGCCAGCGCCGCGAGCTGGTCGCCGAGGAGACCGCTGTCCCGGCCGAGCAGCACGGCCCGGTGTTCCAGGGCGGCGCGCGAAGTGGCCAGGGAGTAGGCGAGGTCGAGCGGGCGCGGCGCGTCGGCCCCTGCGGCCACGGAGGGGCGCAGCCGTGCGGCCTGAGCCCGTAGCGCGTCCTCGGTACGGGCCGAGACCGGCCAGGCGAGGAGGGGGAGGGACCGCTCGGGGGCGGGCGCGGTGACCGCGTCCACGGCCGGGGCCCGTTCCATCGCCGGGGCCTGCTCGATGACCGCGTGGGAGTTGGTGCCGCTGAAGCCGAACGACGACACGCCCGCGCGGCGCGGACGGCCGGTCTCCGGCCAGGGCCGGGCCTCGGTCAGCAGCTCGATGTCCCCCGCGGTCCAGTCGACGTGCGGGGTCGGCTCGCTGACGTGCAGGGTCCGCGGCAGCACACCGTGCCGCATCGCCAGGACCATCTTCATGATGCCCGCGGCGCCCGCCACGGCCTGGGTGTGGCCGATGTTGGACTTCACCGAACCCAGCCACAGCGGTCGGCCCTCGGGCCGGTCCTGGCCGTAGGTGGCGAGCAGCGCCTGGGCCTCGATCGGGTCGCCGAGCGTCGTCCCGGTGCCGTGGGCCTCCACGGCGTCGATGTCCGTGGCCGAGAGACCGGCGTTGGCGAGGGCCTGCCGGATGACGCGCTGCTGGGACGGGCCGTTGGGCGCCGTGAGGCCGTTGGACGCGCCGTCCTGGTTGATGGCGGTGGAGCGCAGCACGGCGAGCACCGGGTGGCCGTTCCTGCGGGCGTCGGACAGCCGCTCCACCAGGAACAGGCCCACGCCCTCGGACCAGTTGGTGCCGTCCGCGTCCGCCGAGAACGCCTTGATCCGGCCGTCGGCGGCCAGTCCGCGCTGTCGGCTGAACTCCAGGAAGGCGCCCGGGGTGGACATGACCGTGACGGCACCGGCCAGCGCGAGCGAGCACTCGCCGTTGCGCAGTGCCTGCGCGGCCAGGTGCAGCGCCACCACCGAGGACGAGCAGGCGGTGTCGATGGTGACCGCGGGGCCCTCGAGCCCGAAGGCGTAGGAGAGGCGGCCGGAGGCCACGCTGGAGGAGTTGCCGGTGCCGAGGTGGCCCTCGAGGCCCTGCGGCTCGTTCAGCCACAGGGTCAGGTAGTCCTGGTCGTTGGAGCCGATGTAGACGCCGGTACGGCTGCCGCGCAGGGTGGCCGGGTCGATCCCGGCCCGCTCGAACGCCTCCCAGGTGGTCTCCATCAGCAGCCGCTGCTGCGGGTCCATGGCCAGGGCCTCGCGCGGCGAGATCCCGAAGAACGGGGCGTCGAAGTCGGCCACGTCGTGCAGGAAGCCGCCCTCGCGGGTGTAGCTGGTGCCCTCGAGGTCGGGGTCGTCGCTGTAAAGGGTGGCGAGGTCCCAGCCGCGGTCGGCGGGGAACGGCGTGATGGCGTCGTCACCGGCCACCAGCAGCCGCCACAGCTCCTCGGGCGAGTGCACCCCGCCGGGGAAGCGGCAGCTCATGGCGACGATCGCGATCGGGTCGTCGCGGTCCGCCGCGCTGATCACCCGGTCGGGTGCGATGGTGTCGGCCGGATCCCCGACGATCTCCTGGCGCAGATGGCCGGCCAGGGCGGCCGAGGTGGGGTAGTCGAAGACGAGCGTCGGCGGCAGCCGCAGCCCGGTGGCCTCGCGCAGCAGGTTGCGCAGCTCGACGGCGGTCAGCGAGTCGAAGCCCAGGTCCTTGAACGCCCGGCCCTCCTCGACGGCCTGCGGGCCCGCGTAGCCGAGGACGGCCGCCACCTGCGCCCGCACCAGGTCGAGCAGCAGCCGGTCCTGCTCGGCCGCGCTCAGCCCGGCCAGCCGCTCCGCCAGCGCGGAGCCGCCGCCCGCGGCGGTGTCGACGGCGCGGCGCACCGGGACCCGCACCAGCCCGCGCAGCAGCGGCGCCAGCGCGCCCGCCGCGGCCTGGGCGCGCAGCGCCACGGCGTCCACGCGCATCGGGACCGGTGCCGCCTCGTCCGTGGTGAGCGCGGTGTCCAGGAGCGCCAGGCCGTCCGCCGGGGACAGCGGCGGCAGTCCGGCGCGCCGCATCCGGCTGATGTCGGCCTCGTCCAGTCCACCGGCCATCCCGGCGCCCGCCCAGGGGCCCCAGGCCAGCGAGACGGCGGGCAGGCCCTCGGTGCGGCGGTGTGCGGCCAGGGCGTCCAGGAAGGCGTTGGCCGCCGCGTAGTTGCCCTGGCCCGGGGTGCCGAACACGCCCGACGCGGAGGAGAACAGTACGAAGGCGGTCAGGTCCAGCTCACGGGTGAGCTCGTGGAGGTTCCACGCCGCGTCCGCCTTCGGGCGCAGGACGTGGTCGACGCGCTCAGACGTCAGCGAGCCGATCACACCGTCGTCCAGCACGCCCGCGGTGTGCACGACCGCCGTCAGCGGGTGCTCGGCGGGGACGGTGGCGAGGGCCGCGGCGAGCGCGTCCCGGTCGGCCACATCACACGCCGCCCAGCGCACGTTCGCGCCCAACTCGGCCAGCTCGGCGCCGAGTTCTGCCGCGCCCGGGGCCCGGTCGCCGCGGCGGCTGACCAGCAGCAGCTGTCGTACGCCACGCTCGGCCACCAAGTGCCGGGTCACCAGGCCGCCCAGCGAACCGGACGCGCCGGTCACCAGCACCGTGCCCTCGGGGCCGAACGCCCCCGCCGTCGTCTCGTCCGCGACCGGCACCCTGGCCAGCCTCGGGATACGGGCCACGCCCGCGCGGACGGCCAGCTGCTCCTCGCCCGCCGCCAGCGCGGCCGGAAGCGCCGCGAGCGAGGCGCCCTGGCCGTCGGTGTCCAGGAGGACGAAGCGGTCCGGGTTCTCGGCCTGCGCCGTGCGCAGCAGACCGTGGACGGCGGCGCCCGCGAGGTCCGCCACCGGCTCACCGGCCTCGGTGGCCACGGCCCCCGAGGTCAGCAGGACCAGCGTGGAGTCCGTGAAGCGGCCGTCGGCCAGCCACTGCTGGAGCAGCCCCAGCACCCGAGTGGTGGCCTGATGCGCCGTGGTGGCGGGTGAGGGGCTTTCCCCCACCCCGCCCCTTCCCGAAACGGTGGGCTCCGCCCCTTGACCCCGGTCCTCAAGCGCCGGACGGGCTTGATGTGCCGGGCACACCACTACGTACTCCGGCAGCACCGTTCCGGAATCGACGGCCTCGCCCAGCTCCGCGAGGTCCGCGTAGGCCGTGGCACCCAACCCGAACGCATCCGCGCCGAGCACCGCCCACCGGCCGCCGCCGGGGGCGCCAGCGCCCGCCCCGGCCGCGAGTTCGGTCCACTCCACGCGGAACAGCGACTCGTGGTACGCCGCCCGCGCGGCCCGCACCTGGTCCGCCGACACGGCGCGCAGCACCAGCGAGTCCACGGCCGCGACCGGCGCACCGGCGGTGTCCGCGATCTCCAGCCGGACGCCGTCCGCGCCGCGCAGCTCCAGCCGCACCCGCAGCGCCGGGGCGCCGCTCGCGTACAGCGACACGCCGCTCCAGGCGAACGGCAGCCGCCCCTGGCCGCCGTCGCCATCACCGTCGCCCAGACCGTCCAGGCCGAGCGCGTGCAGCGCCGAGTCCAGCAGCGCCGGGTGCAGACCGTACGCCTGCGCGTCGGAGGCGGCCGACTCGTCCAGCCGGACCTCGGCGAAGAGTTCGTCCCCGCGCCGCCACGCGGCCGTGAGCCCCTGGAACACCGGGCCGTACCGCAGCCCGCCGTCCGCGAGCGCCGCGTACAGCTCCTCGGTACGGGCCGCCTCTGCGCCCTGCGGCGGCCACGCGGTCAGCGCGAACGACGGCCGGGGCGCGCCCGTGGCGACCACACCGTCGGCGTGTCGCGTCCACGGCTCCTCGGCCGGGGCGTCCTCCGCGCGGGACAGTACGGTCAGCGACCGCCGCCCGGCGCCGTCGGGCGCGCCGACGGTGAGCTGCAGCCGGACCCCACCGCGCGCGGGCAGCACCAGCGGGGCGTGCAGGGTCAGTTCGTCGAGCAGGTCGCAGCCGACCTGGTCACCGGCGCGGACGGCGAGCTCGACGAACGCCGTGCCGGGCAGCACCACCGCGCCCTGCACCACATGGTCGGCCAGCCACGGATGGGTATCCACACCCAGCCGTCCGGTGAACACCAGCCCGTCGGTCTCCGCCAGCGGCACCGCGGCGCCGAGCAGCGGATGGCCAGCCAACTCCAGCCCCACGGAGGCCACATCGCCCACGGACGCCGCACCAGGCTCCAGCCAGAACCGCTCGTGCTGGAAGGCATACGTCGGCAGGTCCACGTGGTGGGCGTCCCTGCCGGCGAAGTATCCGGCCCAGTCCACCGCCACACCGCGCACATGCACCCGCGCGACGGCCGTGGTCAGCGCCTCGGCCTCGGGGCGGTCCTTGCGCAGCGCGGGCACAAGGGTGGCGTCGTCGCGGGTCAGGCAGTCCTGGGCCATCGCGGTGAGCACACCGTCCGGGCCCAGCTCGATATACGTGGTGACGCCCTTGGCCTCGAGGGTGCGCACACCGTCGAGGAAGCGGACGGCCTCGCGGACGTGGCGCACCCAGAAGTCCGGACGGGTGATCTCCTCGGCGGACACCACATCCCCGGTGAGGTTGGAGACGATCGGAATGCGCGGGGCCTCATACGTAAGCCCCTCCGCGACCTCCCGGAGCGCCTCCAACATCCCGTCCATACGCGGGGAGTGGAACGCATGGCTGACCGTGAGCCGCTTGGTCTTACGGCCCCGCGCCTCGAAACCGGACGCGATCGCGACAGCCGCGTCCTCATCACCCGCGACGACCACCGACGACGGCCCGTTCAGCGCGGCAATCGACACCCGCTCGGTCAGCAGCGGCGCCACCTCATCCTCGGACGCCTGGATCGCGATCATCGCGCCACCGACCGGCAGCTCCTGCATCAACCGCCCACGCGCCGCCACCAATTTTGCGGCGTCCGCGAGCGAGAGCACACCCGCCACATGCGCGGCAGCAAGCTCACCAATGGAGTGCCCGGACAGGAAGTCCGCCTTCAGACCCCAGGCATCCGAGACCAGCCGGAACAACGCCACCTCAACCGCGAACAGCGCGGGCTGGGTGAACCCCGTCCGATCCAAGGCCTCAGCATCGTCCCCGAACAGAACCTCCTTCAGGGGCCGTTCAAGGTGCGGGTCCAGCTCCGCGCACACCGCGTCCAGCGCGTCCGCGAACACCGGATAGGCGTCATACAGCTCACGACCCATCCCCAGCCGCTGACTCCCCTGCCCCGTGAACAGGAACGCCGTCTCACCCTCGGTGGCCGTGCCCTCGATCAGCCCCGGCGCGGACTCCCCCCGCGCCAGCGCCTCCAGACCGGCGGCCAGCCCGGCGCGGTCCTCGCCCACGAGCACCGCGCGCCGCTCCAGCGCCGCCCGGCCGGTGGCCAGCGAGTGGCCCACATCGGCGGTCCGCAGGGCGGGTTCGCGGTCGAGGTGGGAGGCGAGGCGCCGGGCGTTGTCGCGCAGCGCCGACGCGTCCCTGGCGGACAGGAGCCACGGCAGCACGGTGGCGGTGACCGGCGCGGCGTCCCCGTCCGTGGCCGACGGCTCCTCGGCCTCCGGGGCCTCCGACTCGGGGGCCTGCTCCAGGATGGTGTGGGCGTTGGTGCCGCTCACGCCGAAGGCCGAGATTCCGGCCCGGCGCGGCCTGCCGGTCTCGTCCCAGGGGCGGGCCTCCGTCAGCAGGGAGACGTCGCCCGCCGTCCAGTCCACGGTCGGGGACGGCTCATCGACGTGGAGGGTCTTGGGCATGAGGCCGTGGCGTATCGCCATGACCATCTTGATGACGCCCGCGACACCCGCCGCCGCCTGGGCGTGGCCCAGGTTGGACTTGAGCGAGCCCAGCCACAGCGGCCGTCCCTCGGGCCGCTCCTGGCCGTAGGTGGCGAGCAGCGCCTGGGCCTCGATGGGGTCGCCCAGCGTGGTGCCGGTGCCATGCGCCTCGACGACGTCGATCTCGGCGGCGGACAGCCGGGCGTTCTCCAGCGCCTGGCGGATGACGCGCCGCTGGGACGGGCCGTTCGGCGCCGTCAGACCGTTGGACGCGCCGTCCTGGTTCACCGCGCTGCCGCGCACGACGGCCAGCACCTGGTGGCCGTTGCGCCTCGCGTCCGACAGCCGCTCCACCAGCAGGACGCCGACGCCCTCGGACCAGCCGGTGCCGTCCGCCGACGCGGCGAAGGACTTGCAGCGGCCGTCGGGGGCGAGGCCGCGCTGGCGGCTGAACTCCACGAACACATCGGGGTTGGGCATCACGGTGACGCCGCCGACGAGGGCCAGCGAGCATTCGCGCTGCCGCAGCGCCTGGGCCGCCCAGTGCAGCGCGACCAGCGACGACGAGCACGCGGTGTCGATCGTGGCGGCCGGGCCCTCGAGGCCGAAGGTGTAGGCGATACGGCCGGACAGCACGCTGGTGGCACCGCCGGTGAGCAGCAGGCCCTCCAGCTCCTCCGGCGCGCCCTGGGCATCGGAGCCGTAGCCCATGGCCGCGGCGCCCACGTACACGCCGGTGCGGCTGCCCTTGACGGACGTCGGGTCGATCCCCGCGCGCTCGAACGCCTCCCAGGACGTTTCCAGCAGCAGCCGCTGCTGCGGGTCCATGGCCAGGGCCTCGCGCGGCGAAATGCCGAAGAATCCGGGGTCGAATTCGGCGGCGCCGTCGAGGAATCCGCCGCCGCTGTTGTAGAAGGTGCCCTTGCGGTCGGGGTCGGGATCGGCCAGCCCCTCGATGTCCCAGCCGCGGTCGGCGGGGAATCCGGAAATGGCGTCGCCGCCCTCCGCGACCAGTTGCCACAGCTCCTCTGGAGAACCGACGCCACCGGGGAAACGGCAGCTCATCGCCACAATGGCGATCGGTTCCTGCGCATCCGCCTCCACCTCGGTCAGGCGGCGACGGGCCCGGCGCAGCTCAGTGGTCATCCACTTCAGATTGTCGAGAAGCTTCTCTTCGTTCGCGCTAGCCACGGAAACGTCACCTCCTGATGTCAGTTGAATTGAGGGCGGTCATCACGTCAGGACCTTCCGAATTCATTGTTGATGATGTCGAAGATGTCTTCGGCGGAGGCGTCGTCGAGTTCGGCGTCGTCGGCACCGTCGGCGCCCGCCGCGCTCTCGTTCTCGTTCCAGGTCCGCAACAGCGCTTCGAGGCGTGCGGTGACCCGCTCGCGTTCCGTCGCGTCGTCGGAGACATGGGAGAGGGTGAATTCCAGCTTGTCGATTTCGGCGAGGACGGGGACTCCGGGAGTGGTGTCCTCGCCGAGCAGGTCGGCGCGCAGCACACCGGCGAGCGCGCTGGGCGTCGGGTGGTCGAAGACCAGGGTGGCGGTGAGCTGGAGCCCGGTGGCCGCGTTGAGCCGGTTGCGGAGCTCGACGGCGGTGAGCGAGTCGAAGCCCAGCTCCTTGAAGGCCCGGCCCGCCTGGACGGCCGTGGTGTCGTCGTGTCCGAGGACGGCGGCGACCTCCGTACGGACGAGGTCGAGCAGGGCCTTCTCGGCCTCGGGCCCGGTGAGCCCCGCGAGCCGCTGCCGCAAGGTCACCGCCGATGCCCCGGCCGTGCCGCCGTCCGCGTCCGCCGCGTCCGCCGCGGGATGAGCCGCGAAGGCCGCGCGGACCTCGGGCAGGTCGGCGATGAGCGGACGGGGGCGGGCCGCGGCGAACGCCGGGGCGAAGCGGTCCCAGTCGACATCGGCCACGGCCACGGCGGTCTCGTCCCGGTCCAGCGCCTGCTGGAGGGCGGCGACGGCGGAGTGCGGGGCCATCACCGGCAGGCCGCGGCGGCGCAGTTGCTCGGCCGCCTCGTCGTCGGCGACGAGCCCGCCGTCCGCCCACGGGCCCCAGGCCACGGAGGTGGCGGTGAGGCCACGGGCCCGGCGCTGTTCGGCCAGCGCGTCGAGGAACGCGTTTCCGGCCGCGTAGGCGGCCTGGCCGCCGCTGCCCCACACCCCGGCGATCGAGGAGAAGAGCACGAAGGCGTCCAGCTCGGTGTCGCCGAGCAGCGCGTCCAGATGGGCCGCACCCGCCACCTTGGCGGCCACCACATCGGCGACATCGGCCGGTGTGGTCTCCGCGAGCGGTGCGAACTGCCCGGCGCCCGCCGTGTGCACGACGGCGGTGAGCGGGTGCCCGGGGTGTTCGTCGCGGATCCGGGCCAGCAGCCCGGCCACCGCGTCCCGGTCGGTCACATCGCAGGCGGCGACGGTCACCTGGGCGCCGGACGCGGCGAGTTCGTCGCACAGCTCGGCGGCGCCGGGGGCATCGGGCCCACGGCGGCTGGTGAGCACCAGCCGCTCGGCGCCACTGTCCGCCAGCCAGCGGGCCACATGCGCACCCAGCGCACCGGTGCCCCCCGTGACCAGCACCGTGCCCCGGGGCCGCCACGGGGCCGCGGTGCCCGGGGCGGACGCGGCACGGACACCCGCGGCACGGACACCCGCGGCGCGGGTGCGCTCGGCATAGGTGCGCGCAGTGCGGGTGCTCTCCACGTGGCCACCCTCGACGTAAGCGCCCTCGGCGTGGTGGTGGTCAGCGCCGGTGCCCTCCGCGAACGCGCCCTCAGCGCGGGCACGCTCGGCGTAGGTGACCTCAGCGTGCGTACGGTCAGTGCCGGTGCCCTCCGCAGGGGAGCCCTCGACGCGAGTGTGGTCAGTGCGGGTGCGCTCCGCGTGGCCACCCTCGACGTAGGCGCCAGCGTGTGTGTGCTCAGTACCGGCGCCCTCCGCGTGGCCACGCTCCGCGTAGGAGCCCTCGACGCGAGTGTGGTCAGTGCGGGTGCGCTCCGCGTGGGTGAGGCGGCGGGCCAGGACTCCGGGGGTGCGGATCGCCAGCTGGTCCTCGTCGGCGTCGGCGTGTCCGCCGAGCACACCGGCCAGGCGGTCGGCGGCCCGTTCGTCGAGCGTCGCTGGCAGGTCGATCAGACCGCCCCAGCGCTCGGGGTGTTCCAGCGCGACCACCCGGCCCAGGCCCCAGATCTGCGCCTGCGCGGCGCTGCCGACCGGCTCCGAGGCGGCGGTGGCGACGGCGCCGGTGGTGGCACACCACAGCGGGGCGTCCAGGCCCGCGTCGCCGAGCGCCTGCACCAGCACTCCGGTGCGCAGCAGCCCGGTGGACGCGGCCGGGTGGTCGGGGTGCGCACGCTCGTCCAGCGCGAGCAGCGACAGCACCCCGTGCACCGGCTCACCGGCCGCGGCACGGCGGATCCGGTCCGCCAGGGCGTCCCGGTCGAGGTCCCCGCCATCGGCCGCGCCCCCGGCCGGGGCGATGCGCCGGATGTCGGCGCCCCGGTCGGCCAGCGCGGCCACGACACGCCGCACGGTGTCGGTGTGGCCCGCCGCCGCGGCCGGTTCGGCGACCAGCCAGACGCCGGGCGCGGCGGCGAGCCGGGGCTCTTCCAGCGGCTTCCAGGTGACGCGGTAGCGCCAGCCGTCGAGCGCGGACCGCTCGCGCTCCCGGCGCCGCCACGCGGACAGCGCCGGGAGCAGCGCGCTGAGCGGCTGGTCCACATCGATGCCCACGGCGTCCGACAGCGAGGTGAGGTCGTCGCTCTCGACGGCCTCCCAGAACCGGGCGCCCGCCGTGTCGTCGGCCGTGGCCTCCTGGCCCGGCGTGTGCCGCGGGGTGCCATCGAGCCAGTAGCGCCGCCGCTGGAACGCGTACGTGGGCAGCTCGACGCGGCGGGCGCCGGTCCCGGCGAACAGCGCCTCCCAGTCCAGGGCCACGCCCCGGACGTGCAGCGTGGCGAGGGCGCCGGTCAGCGTCTCGGTCTCGGGGCGCCCGGCGCGCAGCACGGGCACGAAGGCCACGTCCTCCGCGCCCTCGCCCTCGCCCCCGGCGGTGACGCAGTCCTGCGCCATGGCGGACAGCACCCCGTCCGGGCCCAGTTCGACGTAGGTGGTGACGCCCTGGGCCTCCAGGACGCGGACCCCGTCGAGGAAGCGGACGGCGTGGCGGACGTGGCGCACCCAGTAGTCGGCCGCCATGCCCAGCTCGTCGGAGATCTGCTGTCCGGTGACGGTGGAGACGATCGGGATGCGCGGCGCGTGGTAGGTCAGCCCCTCGGCGACCTTGCGGAACCCGGCGAGCATGCCGTCCATCAGCGGGGAGTGGAAGGCGTGGCTCACGGTGAGCCGCTTGGTCTTACGGCCCCGCGCCGCGAAATCGGAAGCGATCGCGACAGCCGCCTCCGCATCGCCCGCGATGACCACCGACGACGGCCCGTTGAGCGCGGCGATGCCGACCCGCTCGGTCAGCAGCGGCTCGACCTCGTCCTCCGACGCCTGCAGCGCGATCATGGCGCCGCCGGAGGGCAGTTGCTGCATCAGACGGCCGCGCGCGGCCACCAGCATGGCGGCGTCCTCCAGCGACAGCACCCCGGCCACATGTGCCGCGGCCAGCTCGCCGATGGAGTGCCCGGTCAGGACGTCCGGCCGCAGGCCCGCGGCCTCGGCCAGCCGGAACAGCGCCACCTCGACGGCGAACAGCGCGGGCTGGGTGAACCCGGTCCGGTCCAGCGGCTCCTGGTCGTCCCCGAACAGCACCTCGTACAGCGGCCGTTCGAGGTGCCGGTCCAGCTCGGCGCAGACCGCGTCCAGCGCCTCCGCGAAGACCGGGCTGGCCTCGTACAGCTCACGGCCCATGCCGAGCCGCTGGCTGCCCTGCCCGGTGAAGAGCACCGCGGTGCGGCCCTCCACGGGCACGCCCCGGACCAGCTGCGCGGCGGACTCGCCGCGGGCGAGGGCGGTCAGCCCCGCGAGCAGCCGGTCCCGGTCCTGGCCGAGGACCACCGCGCGGTGCTCCAGGGCGGATCGGGTGGTGGCCAGCGCGTACGCCACGTCCAGCGCACCGAGCCCGGTGTCGGCCTCGACGTGGGCGCGCAACCGCTCGGCCTGGGCCCGCAGCGCGTCCCCGCCCTTGGCCGACAGCGGCCAGGCCACCACATCGGGCCGGACGAGCGGGTACCGCGGCGCGGCGTCCTCGTCGGCCCCGGCGGCCTCCTCGTGGACCGGTGCCTGTTCCAGGACCGTATGGGCGTTGGTGCCGCTGAAGCCGAACGAGGAGACGCCCGCACGGCGCGGACGGCCGGTCTCCGGCCACTCCACCTGCTCGGTCAGCAGCGACACCGCGCCCGCCGACCAGTCCACGTGCGGCGACGGCTCGTCCACGTGCAGGGTGCGCGGCAGCACCCCGTGCCGCATGGCCTGCACCATCTTGATGACGCCCGCGACACCGGCCGCGGCCTGGGTGTGGCCGATGTTGGACTTGATGGCGCCCAGCCACAGCGGGCGCTCCGCGTCCCGCTCCCGGCCGTAGGTGGCCAGCAGCGCCTGCGCCTCGATCGGGTCGCCGAGCCGGGTGCCGGTGCCGTGCGCCTCGACCGCGTCCACCTCGGCGGCGGACAGGCCCGCACCGGCCAGCGCCTGCCGGATGACCCGCTGCTGGGCGGGGCCGTTGGGCGCGGTCAGACCGTTGCTCGCGCCGTCCTGGTTGATGGCGGAGCCACGGACGAGGGCCAGCACCGGGTGGCCGTTGCGGCGGGCGTCCGACAGCCGCTCCACGAGCAGCATGCCCACGCCCTCGCCCCAGCCGGTGCCGTCCGCGCCCGCCGCGAACGCCTTGCAGCGGCCGTCCGGGGCCAGCCCGCGCTGGCGGCTGAACTCGATGTACGCACCGGGGCTCGCCATGACCGTCACCCCGCCCGCGAGCGCGAGCGAGCACTCGCCCTGGCGCAGCGCCTGGATCGCCCAGTGCAGCGCCACCAGCGACGACGAGCACGCCGTGTCGACCGTGACCGCCGGGCCCTCCAGGCCGAAGGTGTAGGCGAGCCGGCCGGAGACCACGCTGGCCGCGTTGCCCGTGCCCAGATAGCCCTCGACGCCCTCGGGGACGGTGTGCAGCGAGGCGTCGTAGTCCTGCCCGTTGGAGCCGACGAACACCCCGGCGGAGGTGCCACGCAGCGTGGCCGGGTCGATGCCCGCGCGCTCGAACGCCTCCCAGGAGGTCTCCAGCAGCAGCCGCTGCTGCGGGTCCATGGCAAGGGCCTCACGCGGCGAGATCCCGAAGAACGCGGCGTCGAAGTGGCCCGCGTCGTAGAGGAATCCGCCCTCGCGTGCGTAGAAGGTGCCGCGCGTGTCCGGGTCCGGGTCGTACAGCGCGTCCAGGTCCCAGCCGCGGTCGGCCGGGAACTCGGCGATGGCGTCCCCGCCCGTGGTGAGCAGCTGCCACAGCTCTTCGGGCGACCGCACCCCGCCCGGGAAGCGGCAGCTCATGGCGACGATGGCGATCGGTTCGTCGTCAGCGGCCGCCGTCACCGAAGCCGGGCGTGCGGAGTCGGCGTCAGTGCCGGTGCCGGTCCCGATTCCGGTTTCGATGAGCTCGCCGCGCAGATAGCCCGCGAGGGCGGCGGCCGTCGGGTAGTCGAAGACCAGGGTGGCGGGCAGCTGGACACCGCTGGCGGCACCGAGCCGGTTGCGCAGCTCGACGGCGGTCAGCGAGTCGAAGCCCAGCTCACCGAACGCCCGATCGGCGCCGATGGACTCCGAGCCGTCGTGTCCCAGCACCGCGGCCACCTGCGTACGGACCAGGTCCAGCAGCAGCCGGTCGCGCTCCGCCTCGGCCAGCCCGGCCAGCCGGGCGGCGAGCGAGGAGCCGTCGGCCGCGGGCGCGGTGGCGGTGTTCTCCGCCGCGGCGCGGAGCTCCGGGAGGTCCGCGAGCAGACGGCTGGGGCGTGCGGCGGTGAAGTCCGGCGCGAACCGCTCCCAGTCGATGTCCGCGACCGTGACCACGGTGTCATCGAGGTCGAGCGCCCGCTGGAGCGCGCCGGTCGCCAACTCTGCGTCCATCGGCGGCAGTCCACCGCGCCTAAGACGCTGCTCCAGCGCCCCGTCCGTGGCCATCCCGCCCTCGGCCCACGGGCCCCATGCGATCGAGGTGGCGGGCAGGCCCTGGGCCCGGCGCCGCTCGGCGAGCGCGTCCAGGTAGGCGTTGGCGGCGGCGTAGTTGCCCTGTCCCGCGGCGCCGAACGTGCCGCTGATCGAGGAGAACAGCACAAAGGCCGACAGCTCCCGATCGCGCGTCAGCTCGTCCAGCGCGAGCGCGGCATCGGCCTTCGCGCGCAGGACGGTGGCGAAGCGCTCGGGGGTGAGCGAGTCCAGTACCCCGTCGTCCAGCACCCCGGCCGTGTGCACCACCGCCGTCAGCGGCAGTTCGGCCGGGATGTCGGCGAGGAGCCGCGCGAGCGCGTCCCGGTCGGCCACATCACACCCGGCGACCGTCACCCGGGCGCCGGAGGCGGCGAGTTCATCGCGGAGCTCGGCGGCGCCGGGGGCGTCGAGGCCGCGGCGGCTGGTGAGCAGCACGTGTGCTGCGCCGTTCTCCACCAGCCAGCGGGCCACCTGTGCGCCCAGCGCGCCCGTACCGCCGGTGACCAGGGTCGTACCGGCGCCCGGTGTCCAGGAGTCGCTGGCGGACGCGGACACGGAGGCCCGGACGAGGCGGCGTCCGAACACACCGGACGCCCGCACCGCCACCTGGTCCTCGCCACCGCCACCGGCACCGCCAATGGCAGTGGCACCGCCAACGGCAGCCGCCAGCACCTCCGCCAGCCGTCCCAGCGCGCGCTCATCGGCCGTCTCCGGGAGGTCGACCAGACCGCCCCAGCGCTCGGGCACCTCCAGCGCGGCCACCCGGCCCAGGCCCCAGAGCCGCGCCTGGGCGGGGCTGACCGTTCCGTCCGAACGGCCCACGGCCACCGCACCCCGCGTGGCCACCCACAGCGGCGCGCCGATGCCCGCGTCGCCCAGGGCCTGCGTCAGCGCGGCCGTCCGCAGCAGCACATCTCCGTCGCCGTCGCCCTCGCCGTCGTTGTCGGCGAGGGCCAGGAGGGAGAGCACACCGCCGGTCACGGGCGTGTCGCCGATGGCGGCGGCCAGCCGTTCGGCCACCGCCGCGCGGTCGTCGTCGGCGGTCAGCTCGACGCGGCGTACGTCGACGCCGCGCTCGTTCAGCATCCGTACGGCACCCGCGGCCCAGACGTCCTCGGCCGCCCCGGCCGGTGCCACCACGAGCCAGCAGCCGGTCAGGGACGCGGCGGAACGGTCGGTGACCGGCTTCCACGTCACCCGGTAGCGCCAGCCGTCCACCGTCGAACGCTCCGACTGCTGCCGCCGCCATGACGACAGCGAAGGCAACAGGGCCTCCAGCGCGCCGTTGTCCTCGGCGCCGAGATTCAGGGTCTCGGCGAGCGAGGCCAGGTCCGCACGCTCGACGGCCTCCCAGAAGCGGGCGTCGACGGCGTGCTGAGCCGTGGCCTCGGGGGCGACGGTGGCCGTCCGTACGTCCAGCCAGTAGCGCCGCCGCTGGAAGGCGTACGTCGGCAGCTCCACGCCCCGCGCGCCGGTCCCGGCGTAGAACGCCTCCCAGTCCACGGGGAGGCCCCGGGTGTGCAGGGCGGCGAGGGCGGTGGTGACGGTCTCGGCCTCGGGGCGGCCACCGCGCAGGGCGGCGACGAAGCCCGCAGTGCCGCCTTCGGCGAGGCAGTCCTGGCCCATCGCGGAGAGCACACCGTCGGGGCCGAGTTCGAGGTAGGTGGTGACGCCCTGGGCCTCCAACGTCCGTACGCCGTCGAGGAAGCGGACGGCTTCGCGGACGTGGCGCACCCAGAAGTCCGCCGTCGTGATCTCCTCGGCGGACACCACGCCACCGGTCAGATTCGACACGATCGGGATACGCGGAGCCTCGTACGCAAGCCCCTCCGCCACCTCCCGGAACGCCTCCAACATCCCGTCCATACGCGGCGAATGGAACGCATGGCTCACGGCGAGCCGCTTGATCTTACGGCCCCGCGCCTCAAAACCGGAAGCGATCGCGACAGCCGCGTCCTCATCACCCGCGACGACCACCGACGTGGGCCCATTCAGCGCGGCGATCGAGACACGCTCATTCAGCAGCGGCGCCACCTCATCCTCCGACGCCTCCACCGCCACCATCACACCACCGGCCGGAAGCTCCTGCATCAACCGCCCACGCGCCGCCACCAGCTTGGCGGCATCGGAGAGCGACAACACACCCGCCACATGCGCGGCGGCCACCTCACCGATCGAATGCCCCGAGAGGAAGTCGGGCCGCAGCCCCCACGCCTCGACCAGCCGGAACAGCGCCACCTCAACCGCGAACAGCGCGGGCTGAGTGAACCCCGTCCGATCCAGCACCGCCGCGTCATCCCCGAACAACACATCCCGCAACGGCCGTTCCAGATGCGCGTCCAGCTCATCGCACACCTCGTCCAGCGCATCCGCGAACACCGGATAGGCGTCATACAGCTCACGCCCCATCCCCAGCCGCTGACTCCCCTGCCCGGTGAACAGGAAGGCAAGCTTCCCGGCCACCGGCGAGCCCTGCACCACGCCCGTGGCCGGTTCGCCGGAGGCCAGTGCCTCCAGGGCGCGCAGGAAGCCGTCGCGGCCGTCGGCCACCAGCACCGCGCGGTCCTCGAAGGCGGTACGCCCGGTGGCGAGGGTGTAGCCGATGGCGGCCAGGTCCAGGTCCTCGTCGGCGCCGCGCAATCCGTCACGCAGCCGGTCGCGCAGGCGGCGGGCCTGGTCGCGCAGCGCGTCGCCGCCCACGGCCGACAGCGGCCACGGCAGCACCGGCGGTACCGGCGGTACGGCGGACGGCAGCGCCACCGCGGCCTCGCGGTCCTCGGCAGCGGGCGGCTGCTCGATGATGGTGTGCGCGTTGGTGCCGCTGATGCCGAACGACGACACACCGGCGCGGCGCGGACGGCCGGTCTCCGGCCACTCCACCTGCTCGGTCAGCAGCGCGACCGCGCCGTCCTCCCAGTCGACGTTCGGGGAGGGCGCGTCCACGTGCAGCGTCCGCGGCAGCACACCGTGCCGCATGGCCAGCACCATCTTGATGATGCCCGCGACACCTGCGGCGGCCTGCGTATGGCCGATGTTGGACTTGATGGACCCCAGCCACAACGGCCGTTCCGCGTCCCGCTCCTGCCCATACGTGGCCAGCAGCGCCTGCGCCTCGATCGGATCACCCAGCGTCGTACCCGTGCCATGCGCCTCGACGACATCCACCTCACCGGCCGCCAGCCCGGCGGTGGCCAGCGCCTGCCGGATCACCCGCTGCTGCGAGGGACCGTTCGGCGCCGTCAGACCGTTGCTCGCGCCGTCCTGGTTGATCGCCGAGCCCCGGACCACCGCAAGCACCGGATGGCCATTGCGCCGCGCGTCCGACAGCCGCTCGACCAGCAGCATGCCCGCGCCCTCGCCCCAGCCCGTGCCGTCCGCGCCCGCCGCGAACGACTTGCAGCGGCCGTCCGTGGCCAGCCCGCGCTGGCGGCTGAAGTCGATGAACGTCTCGGGCGTGGCCATGACCGCCACACCACCGGCCAGCGCCATCGTGCACTCGCCCGCGCGCAGCGCCTGGATCGCCCAGTGCAGCGCCACCAGCGACGACGAGCACGCCGTGTCCACGGTGACCGCCGGGCCCTCTAGGCCGAAGGTGTACGCCACCCGGCCGGAGGCGATGGAGCCCGCGTTGCCGGTGCCGATGTAGCCCTCGACACCGTCGGGGATGCCGTCGAGGCCGGTCACGTAGTCGTGGTACATGACGCCCGCGAAGACGCCGACACGGCTGCCGCGCACCCCCGCCGGGTCGATGCCCGCGCGCTCGAACGCCTCCCACGACGTCTCCAGCAGCAGCCGCTGCTGCGGATCCATCGCCAGCGCCTCGCGCGGCGAGATGCCGAAGAAGTCCGGGTCGAAGTCGGCGGCGTCGTGCAGGAAGCCGCCCTCGCGGGTGTACGAGGTGCCCGTGTGGTCGGGGTCCGGGTGGTAGAGCCCTTCGAGGTCCCAGCCGCGGTCCACGGGGAAGCCGGAGATGCCGTCGCCGCCGGTGGCGACGAGCTCCCACAGCTCCTCCGGGGTGCGCACCCCGCCGGGGTAACGGCAGCTCATGCCGACGATGACGATCGGGTCGTCGTCGAGCGCCGGGGCCGCCCCCGTCCGCACCGGGACCAGCGGTGCGGTGGTCTCCTCCGCGCCCAGCAGCTCCTCGCGCAGATGTCCGGCGAGGGCGGTGGGGGTCGGGTAGTCGAAGACGAGCGTGGCCGGGAGCCGCAGTCCGGTGACGGTCTTGAGGTCATTGCGGAGTTCGACGGCGGTGAGCGAGTCGAAGCCCAGCTCCTTGAACGCCCGCCCGGCCTCGACCGCGTCCTGGCCCGCGTAACCGAGCACCGCGGCGACCCGGCCGCACACCAACTCCAGCAGCTCACGGTCCTGTTCGGGCCGCGCGAGCCCGGCGAGGCGCTGGGCGAGCGAGGAGCCGTCGGCGGTGGCGGCCACGGCGGCGGCCCGCCGGACCGGGGTCCGCACCAGGCCGCGGAACAGGGCCGGTACGGTCCCGGTCGCCGTGGCCTCGGTGTGCAGCCCCGCGTGGTCGAGCCGCATCGGGAAGAGCACGGCGGCGCCGCCGGCGCGGGCCGCGTCGAAGAGCGCCAGCCCCTCGTCGGCGGCGATCGGGGCGACCCCGCCACGCGCGATCCGCCGCAGGTCCACCTCGTCCAGCTCGCTGCCCATGCCCGCACCGGCCCACAGGCCCCAGGCCAGCGCGGTGGCCGGGAGCCCCTGGGCGGCGCGGTGCTGGGCGAGCGCCTCCAGGAAGGAGTTGGCGGCGGCGTAGCTCGCCTGTCCGGGCGCGCCGAACACGGCGGCGGCACCGGAGAACAGCACGAACGCGGACAGTTCGTGGCCGCGGGTCAGCTCGTGCAGGTTCAGCGCCGCGTCCACCTTGGGCCGCATCACACGGGTCATGCGCTCGGGCGTCAGCGAGCCGAGGACGCCGTCGTCCAGGACGCCCGCCGTGTGCACCACGGCGGTCAGCGGACGCTCGGCGGGGATGGCGGCCAGGGTCGCGGCGAGCGCGTCGCGGTCGGCCACATCGCAGGCCGCCCAGGTGACGGCGGCACCGGCCGCGGTGAGCTCGGCGCCCAGTTCCTCGGCGCCCTCCGCGTCGGCGCCACGGCGGCTGACCAGCAGCAGGTGGCGTACGCCGTGGGCGGTGACGAGGTGGCGGGCGAAGAGGCCGCCGAGGGTTCCGGTGGCGCCGGTGATCAGCACGGTGCCGTCGGGGTCGTACGACGGGACGCCCGACGGGACGCCGTCTTCCACGTCCTCCGCGTCATCCGTGACCGGCACCCGGGCCAGCCGTGGCGCGAGTGCCACGCCCGCGCGGAGCGCCAGTTCCGCCTCGTCCACGCCGAGCGCGGCGGGCACCGTACGGTACGAGCCCTCCTCGCCGTCCACGTCAAGCAGCACCAGACGGCCGGGGTTCTCCGACTGCGCGGAGCGGAACAGACCGCGCACGGCGGCGTACGGCAGGTCCGCCACGCCCGTGCCCGGCTCGGTCTCCACCGCGCCCCGGGTCAGCAGCACCAGCCGCGCCCCGGCGAACCGCTCATCGGCCAGCCACTCCTGGAGCAGGGCGAGCACGGCCTGGGCCGCCTCGTGCACGGCCGACGCGCCGCCGTCGCCACCGGTGGCGCTCAGCAGGACGGTGTCGGGCGCGGGTGCCCCGGACTCCACGGCCGTCCGCAGCCCCGCCAGATCGCGGTACGCGGCGAGCCGGACCCCGGGCCCGAACGCGCCCTCCAGCGAGGCCAGTTCGGCCGAGTCCGCGCCGAGCACCGCCCAGTCGCCGGTGGCCGCGCCGGTCGCGGGCGCCGGAACCGCCGTCCAGTCCAGCCGGAACAGCGACTCGTGCAACCCGCCGCGCGCCGCGCGCACCTGGTCGGCCGAGGCCGCCCGCAGCGCCACGGACTCGACCGTGGCCACCGTACGGCCCGTGCCGTCGGCCACCAGCAGCGAGACCGCGTTCGGCGACCGCTCGGACAGCCGCACCCGGAGGGCACCGGCCCCGGCCGCGTGCAGCTGGACGCCGTTCCACGCGAACGGCAGCAGCGCGCCCTCGGCCAGCGCCGACTCGCGGTCGGCGCTGTCCAGGCCGATGATGTGCAGCGCGGCGTCGAGCAGGGCCGGGTGCAGCCCGAACCGCTCGGCCTCGGCGCCCGACGTCAGCGGCGCGCCCTCGGGGAAGGCGGGGAAGCCCACCTCGGCGTAGAGGTTGTCACCGAGCCGCCAGGCGCCCCTGAGCCCCTGGAACACCGGCCCGTAGCCGAGGCCCGCCCCGGCCAGCTCCTCGTACAGCCCCTCGACCGCGATCGGCGTCGCACCCTGCGGCGGCCATACGGCCAGCTCATCGGGGTGATCGGACTCGGGCATCCGGGTGCGGGGCGCGAGCACACCGGCGGCGTGGCGCGTCCACGGCTCGGTGCCGAGCGCGTCCTGCCGACGCGAGTGCAGGCTGAAGGAACGGCGGCCGGATTCGTCCGGCCCGTCCACGGCGAGCTGCACCCGCACCCCGGTGTGCTCGGGCAGCACGAGCGGGGCTTCGAGGGTGAGTTCGTCCAGCCGCTCACAGCCGACCTGGGCGCCCGCCGTGCTCGCCAGCTCGACGAAGGCGGTGCCGGGCAGCAGCACGGTGTCCATGACCGCGTGGTCGGCCAGCCAGGGGTGGGTACGGGTGGAGAGCACTCCGGTGAGCAGAAGTCCATCGGCGTCCGCGAGCGCGACGGCGGCGCCGAGGAGCGGGTGGTCGATGTCGCCCAGCCCGATCGACTCGGGGTCGCCCGCCGCGAGCGCGGCGGCGCTCGGCCAGTAACGCTGCCGCTGGAAGGCGTACGTGGGCAGCTCGGCCGGGTCCACGGGGGCGGCGCCCGCACCGGCGAACACGGCCGCCCAGTCCGGCGTCACACCACGGACATGTGCGCGGGCGACGGCCGAGAGCAGCGCCTCCGCCTCGGGGCGGTCCTTGCGCAGTACGGCGGCGAAGGCGGGCTCGTCACCGTCTGTCACGCACTCCTGCGCCATCGCGGAGAGGACGCCGTCGGGGCCGAGCTCGAGGTAGGTGGTGACGCCCTGGGCTTCGAGGGTGCGCACCCCGTCGAGGAAGCGGACGGCCTCGCGGACGTGGCGCACCCAGAACTCGGGGGTCGCGATGCCGTCCGCGGAGACGACGTCTCCGGTGAGGTTGGAGACGATGGGGATGCGCGGGGCCTCGTACGACAACCCCTCCGCGACCTCGCGGAACGCCTCCGACATCCCGTCCATGCGGGGCGAGTGGAAGGCGTGGCTGACGGTGAGCCGCTTGGTCTTACGGCCCCGCGCCCCGAATCCGGCCGCGATCTCCAGCGCCGCGTCCTCGTCGCCCGCGATGACCACGGAGTCCGGACCGTTGAGGGCGGCGATGGACACCCGCTCGTTGAGCAGCGGCGCCACCTCGTCCTCGGACGCCTGCACCGCCACCATCGCGCCACCGGCCGGAAGCTCCTGCATCAACCGGCCACGCGCCGCCACCAGTTTGGCGGCATCGGAGAGCGAGAGCACACCCGCCACATGTGCGGCGGCCAGCTCACCGATCGAATGCCCGGACAGGAAGTCCGCCTTCAGCCCCCACGCATCCGAGACCAGCCGGAACAGCGCCACCTCGACCGCGAACAGCGCGGGCTGAGTGAACTGCGTCTGGTCCAGCGCCTCGGCGTCCTCCCCGAACAGCACGGTCTTCAGCGGCCGCTCAAGGTACAGATCCAGATGCGCACACACCTCATCCAGCGCATCCGCGAACACCGGATAGGCGTCATACAACTCACGCCCCATCCCCAGCCGCTGACTCCCCTGCCCCGTGAACAGGAACGCCACCTTGCCGCCCTCGACAACCGTCCCCTCGACCGCCCCCGGGGCGGACTCACCCCGGGACAGCGCGTCGAGCGTCCGCAGGAGTTCGTCCCGGTCGCCGACGGTCAGCACCGCACGCCGCTCCAGGGCGGCGCGGCCGACGGCCAGGGCGCGGGCGAGGTCGCACGGGGCCGACTCGGGGCGCGACGCGATGTGGGTGTGCAGCCGCGCGGCCTGCTCCCGCAGCGCTTCGGCGCTCTTGGCCGACAGGGCGAACGGCAGCAGGCCGCCGAGGCCGCTCCGCCCGGGTGCCTCGGCCGGTACGTCGGCCGACGGGGCCTGCTCGATGATGGTGTGGGCGTTGGTGCCGCTGATGCCGAAGGACGACACACCGGCGCGGCGCGGACGGCCGGTCTCCGGCCACTCCACCTGCTCGCTCAACAGCGCCACCGCACCCGACGACCAGTCCACATGCGGCGACGGCGCGTCCACATGCAACGTCTGCGGCAGCACACCGTGCCGCATCGCCAGCACCATCTTGATGATGCCCGCCACACCTGCGGCGGCCTGCGTATGACCGATGTTGGACTTGATGGACCCCAGCCACAACGGCCGCTCCGCGTCCCGCTCCTGGCCATACGTGGCCAGCAGCGCCTGCGCCTCGATCGGATCACCCAGCGTCGTACCCGTGCCATGCGCCTCGACGACATCCACATCGCCAGTCGTCAGCCCGGCGCTGGTCAGCGCCTGCCGGATGACACGCTGCTGGGACGGCCCGTTCGGCGCCGTCAGGCCATTGGACGCGCCGTCCTGGTTGATCGCCGAGCCCCGGACCACCGCAAGCACCGGATGGCCATTGCGCCGCGCGTCCGACAGCCGCTCCACGAGCAGCATGCCCGCGCCCTCGCCCCAGCCGGTGCCATCCGCCGAGGCCGCGAACGCCTTGATCCGGCCGTCGGCGGCCAGTCCGCGCTGACGGCTGAAGTCAATGAAGTTCTCGGGGGTGGACATCACGGTGACGCCGCCCGCCAGCGCCATCGTGCACTCGCCCTGCCGCAGCGCCTGTACCGCCAGATGCAGGGCCACCAGCGACGACGAGCAGGCCGTGTCGACCGTGACCGCCGGGCCCTCCAGACCGAAGGTGTACGCCACCCGCCCGGACACCACGCTCGCCGCGTTGCCCGTGCCCAGATGGCCCTCCAGCCCCTCGGGCGCCTGCATCAGCAGCGACAGATAGTCCTGGCCGTTGGTGCCCGCGAAGACACCGA
>NZ_LAKD02000061.1 GCF_000968685.2 Streptomyces antioxidans | reverse complement strand
CGCCTCTGTGCCGCGCGGGCGGAGAAGCGAACGAAAAGACGGCTGGCGACGCGCGCGCGAACCAAGAAGGGGCCCTGGGGGCCTCGATCACCTCTGCAACCCCTGAAGGAGCCGCCATGACCGCCCCGAGCCCGTGCGTGCTCGCCGTGATCCCCGCCCGCGGCGGGTCGAAGGGCGTCCCCGCGAAGAACCTCGCCGCCGTCGGCGGTGTGCCGCTGGTCGCCCGCGCGGTCATGGAGTGCCGGGCGAGCCGTCTGGTGACGGACGTGGTCGTCTCCACCGACGACACCGGCATAGCGGCCGCGGCGCGCGGCGCGGGCGCGGTGGTCGTCCAGCGGCCCACCGACATCGCGGGGGACACCGCCACCAGCGAGGCGGCGGTGATCCACGCGATGGACGCCTACGAGGCGTCGCACGGCACCACCGTGGACGTGGTGCTCCTGGTGCAGTGCACCAGCCCGTTCATGATCAGCGAGGACATCGACGGGGTGGCCGCCGCGGTCGCCGAGAAGGGCGCCGACACCGCCCTGACCGTGGCCCCCTTCCACGGCTTCGTCTGGCGCGAGGGCGAAGACCGCCAAGGAGACGCGACGGACGGCGGCGACGGGGTCAACCACGACAAGTCGTACCGCCCGCGCCGCCAGGACCGCCCCCAGGACTTCCTGGAGACCGGCGCCGCCTACGCGATGGACGCCCGCGGCTTCCGTGAGGCCGGGCACCGCTTCTTCGGCCGCACCGACCTGGTGCGCACCGACCCCGCCCGGGTGCTGGAGATCGACGATCCGCACGATCTGGCCCGCGCCCGCGCGCTCGCCCCGCTGTTCGACGCCGAGCGGCCGGGCGCCCTCCCCACCCGCGATGACATCGACGCGGTGGTACTCGACTTCGACGGCACCCAGACCGACGACAGGGTGCTCGTCGACTCCGATGGACGCGAACTCGTTGCCGTGCACCGCGGCGACGGGCTCGGGATCGCCGCCCTGCGCCGCGCTGAGCTGGCGCTGCTGATCCTGTCCACGGAAAAGAACCCGGTCGTCGCCGCACGGGCCCGCAAGCTCCAGGTCCCCGTGCTCCACGGCATCGACCGAAAAGATCTCGCACTGAAGCAGTGGTGCGAGGAGCAGGGCATCGCGCCGGAGCGCGTGCTCTACGTCGGCAACGACGTCAACGACCTCCCGTGCTTCGGCCTCGTCGGCTGGCCCGTGGCGGTCGCAGGTGCGCACGACGTCGTGCGCGGCGCCGCACGTGCGGTCACCTCCACCCCCGGAGGTGACGGCGCGATCCGCGAGATCGCCTCGTGGATTCTCGGAAAGGAACTGTCTTAAGTGAGCTCCAACTCTCGCCTCCGCACCCTCGGCGCGAAGACCGCCGGACCCGGCCACCCGGTCTATGTCACCGGTGAGATCGGCATCAACCACAACGGCGACCTGGAGAACGCGTATCGGCTGATCGATGTCGCCGCCGAGGCCGGCTGTGACGCGGTCAAGTTCCAGAAGCGAACCCCGGAGATCTGCACCCCCCGCGACCAGTGGGACATCGAGCGTGACACCCCCTGGGGCCGGATGACCTACATCGACTACCGCCACCGCGTGGAGTTCGGCGAGGACGAGTACCGCGCCATCTCCGAGCACTGCGCCAAGCGCGGCATCGACTGGTTCGCCTCCCCGTGGGACACCGAGGCCGTCGCCTTCCTGGAGAAGTTCGACGTCCCGGCGCACAAGGTGGCCTCCGCCTCGCTGACCGACGACGAGCTGCTGCGCGCCCTGCGGGCGACCGGCCGCACGATCATCCTGTCGACGGGCATGTCCACCCCCAAGCAGATCCGCCACGCGGTGGAGGTGCTGGGCAGCGACAACATCCTGCTGTGCCACGCCACTTCCACGTACCCGGCCAAGGCCGAGGAGCTCAACCTGCGCGTGATCAACACGCTGCAGGCCGAGTACCCCAACGTGCCGATCGGCTACTCGGGCCACGAGACCGGTCTGCAGACCACCCTGGCCGCCGTGGCGCTGGGCGCCGCGTTCGTCGAGCGTCACATCACCCTCGACCGGGCCATGTGGGGCTCGGACCAGGCCGCCTCGGTCGAGCCGCAGGGCCTGACGCGGCTGGTGCGGGACATCCGCACCATCGAGGAGTCCCTTGGTGACGGCGTCAAGAAGGTCTACGAGAGCGAGCTCGGCCCGATGAAGAAGCTCCGCCGCGTCGCGGGCGTCGTCGCCGAGTCCGAGTCCGCCGACCGCGAGCCCGCCGCGGTCTGACGCACCCTGCCGTGAATCCACCGGCCGGTGAGCCCGGCCCCTGCCCGGAAGCGGCGGGCACCCCTGAGCCATCGGGGGCCGCCCGTCACTTCCGGGCCCTGCCTTTGGACGGTGCGATGGTCTCCGCTGCTCCTCTTGCCACTCCGGCCACGCTGGCCTTCGTCGAGAGCCCGGTTCAGCTGCTGAACGTGCTGGAGTGGGCGTACGCCGACGCCCAGCGCGCCCTGGGCCCGGAGGCCCAGCGCGCCGGGGGCCCCGGGGCGGCTGTGGCGCCCCAGGACCTCACCGTGGTGGTGCTCTCGCCGCACGATCCGATGACCCGCGGCCAGCTGCGCCGGATGGCCGAGCTGGCGCGGGACGAGGGCTTCGCCGTGCGCTGGGAGGACGCGCGCGGCGGGGCCGGTGCGCCGGTCAAGACCATCGGCGGGCTGCGCGGACCGCTGCGCCGGGCCGCGCGGATCGTCATAGGCGACCCGTTCTCCCGCTACGTCCAGCTGCTGCTGACCCTCACCCGGGCCAAGGACCTGGTCGTGGTGGACGACGGCACGGCCACCATGGAGTTCATCTCCCAGCTGGCCAAGGGTGAGCCCCTGGTGCGCTGGCACCGGCGCGGCAGCAAGGGGCCGCGCGACATGGTCTTCGCGCCGGTCTCCGCCACCGCGCGCCGCAGGCTCACCCCGGGCGCCAACCGCCGGGTCGAGGTCTTCAGCTCGATGCCGGTGGAGCCGCCCGCCGGGGTCACCGTCACCGCCAACGACTTCGCCTGGACCCGCGCCCGGTTCGGCCCGCCCCGGCTCACCGGGGGCACCGACCTGGTGGGCACGTCCCTGGTCGAGACGGGCGTGGTGGACCTGGAGCGCTATCTGGAGGCGGTCGGCTCGCTGGCCCGCGCCCATGGCGCCACCCGCTACTTCGCCCACCGCAGGGAGAGCGCCGAGAAGCTGCACCGGGTCTCGGCCGAGGTGGGTCTGGAGATCGTACGGCCCGATCTGCCGCTGGAGCTGATAGCCCGCCGCGGCCCCATCGGCCACACGATCGTGAGCTTCCCGTCGACCGTGGTGCACACCCTGCCGCTCGCGCTCGTGGGCACCGGCGTCCAGGTCGCGGTCTGCGATGTGGACCCCGCCTGGCTGACCAGGGACGCCTCCCCGCGCGCCCAGGGCTTCCTGTCCGGGGTCACCGGGACGGCGCGAGATGTGCGGCGGCTGGGCGCGGGGTCGCCCCCGCCGGGAGACGCGGCCCCACCCAGGGACTCGGTCCCGCAGCGTGACGCGGCCCCACCGGCGAACCCGGGACCGCCCCCGGCGCCGGTCGCGGCGTCCTGAGGCGTCTCACCATCTGAGCTGGTCGCCCGTACGGCCGTGTGGCGCTTCTCACCCGCGGCCGACCGGAAAACGGTCTGTTATACCCCCTGACTAGGAAGATCATGCAGCGGGGTGGGTACTTTTGCGTCCCCGTAGAGATTGAATTTTTGTTGATCGACATTCGGTGGACCCACCTGGCGTTCTACGCTTCTTTAGGTGAAGCAATTGATGTCCCTCGATGCGACCGATGTCACACCCGCCGACGCGCCCGCGCTGCCCGGCACGCTCCCCGACGGGCTCCGTGCCGAACTCATCGCCTTCCGTCGCGACTTGCACATGCACCCCGAGCTCGGCAACTGCGAGTTCCGCACCACCGCCGCGATCAAGGCGCGGCTGGAGCAGGCGGGACTCGAGCCGCGGGTGCTGCCCTCCGGCACCGGTCTCATCTGTGACATCGGCCCGCGTGGCAGCTTTTCACCGGAGCTGCCCCTGCTGGCACTGCGCGCGGACATCGACGGGCTGCCCATCCCCGACACCAAGACGGTGGACTACCGCTCGACCGTCGCCGACCGCGCCCACGCCTGCGGCCACGATGTGCACACCACCGTGGTGCTCGGGGCCGGTCTGGTCCTGGCCGAGCTGGCCCGCGAGGGGCGGCTGGCGCGCCCGGTGCGGCTGCTGTTCCAGCCCGCCGAGGAGGTGCTGCCCGGCGGCGCGGCCGACGCGATGGAGGCGGGCGTGCTGGACGGTGTCGGCCGGATCCTGGCGCTGCACTGTGACCCCAAGGTCGAGGTCGGCCGGATCGGGCTGCGGGTCGGGCCGATCACCTCGGCCTGCGACCGGCTGGAGGTCTCGCTGGACGGGCCGGGCGGCCACACCGCGCGCCCCCATCTGACCACCGACCTGGTGACCGCCGTCGCCAAGGTGATCACCGAGGTGCCCGCACTGCTGGCCCGCCGGGTGGACGCCCGCTCGGGCCTGGCCGTCACCTGGGGCCGGGTGGAGTCGGGCCACGCCTGCAATGTGATCCCGCAGCACGCCGAGCTGTCCGCCACGGTCCGCTGCCTGGACCTGCCCGCCTGGCGGGAGGCGCCCGACCTGGTCCATGCCGCGGTGGACGAGATCGCCACCCTGCACCGCGCCAAGTCGGAGATCACTTACGTCCGCGGGGTCCCGCCGGTGGTCAACGAGGCGAGCTCAGCCGAGCTGCTGCGGGACGCCATGATCGCCCGCTGTGGCGCGGACGCGGTCGAGGACACCGAACAGTCCCTGGGCGGCGAGGACTTCTCCTGGTACCTGGAGCGGGTCCCCGGCGCGATGGCCCGCCTCGGCGTCCGCAAGACCGGCGACACCACCCGACGCGACCTCCACGCGGGCGACTTCGACGTGGACGAGGGCGCGATCGCGGTCGGCGTGGAGCTGTTCACGGCCGCCGTCCTCCTCGACCGGAACGCCTAGCCCCAACGGCCACGCGCCCCCCCCGGCCGTCCGGCACCGACCCGCGGAAGCATCGCGGCGGGGCCGATCCAGTCGGGGGCGGCTGCGCAGGGCCCCTCCTGGTGCGGGCCTCGCCCGCCGGGTGCATACGGGGGCGTACCGGGCGTATTCGAGCCCCGCTTTACCCGCTGGGAACGTTGTGTAGACCTGGCGGACACGAGAGGTTCGCGACGATCCGATAACGGCTTCCTGGGGGGCCTTTATCTGGCATCTACGCGCGTTACGATGCGCCGGAGCCAGCGCCGCAAGGGGCGCTTCGAGATCATCAGAGGGGACCCTCGTGCGCCGGGTATCCACGATAGCTGTCGCGGGCATTGCCACCGCGGCTCTCGCATTTTCCGTCACCGCGTGTGGCAGCAGCTCCGAAGAGGGAAGCAAGGACGCCGGTATCGGTCTGGCCTACGACGTGGGCGGCCGCGGTGACCACTCCTTCAACGACTCCGCCGCCAAGGGCTATGACAAGGCCCTGAAGGACTTCGACGTCAAGGGCAAGGAGCTGACGGCGAAGGACGGCGACACGGACGCCGACCGTTACGACAAGCTGGCGAGCCTCGCAGAGGCGGGCTACAACCCCGTCGTGGGCGTCGGCTACGCGTGGACCCCCTCGCTCACCAAGGCCGCGAAGAAGTACAAGGACACCGACTTCGCGATCGTCGACTCCGTGGTCAACGCCAAGAACGTGGCCAGCCTGGTCTCCGCCGAGCACGAGGGCTCCTACCTCGCCGGCGTCGCAGCGGGGCTGAAGACCAAGTCCAACAAGGTCGGCTTCATCGGCGGCACCGACAGCGCGCTGATCAAGAAGTTCGCGGGCGGCTTCCAGCAGGGCCTGAAGGACACCAACCCCAAGGCGTCCCTCGACGTCCAGTGGGTGCAGGTCGGTTCGCCCAAGGGCTTCGGCATGCCGGACCGCGGCAAGGACATCGCCGAGGGCATGCTCTCCAACAAGGTCGACGTGGTCTACTCCGCGGCCGGCGGCTCCGGCGCGGGCGCCATCGAGGCGACCGCAGGGAAGAAGGGCACCTGGTCGATCGGCGTCGACGGCGACCAGTACTACGACAAGGGCCTGGCCCAGTACAAGAAGTCGATCCTGACCTCCATGGTCAAGACGGTGGACGGTTCGGTCTACGACTTCGTCAAGAGCGTCGTGAAGGACAAGAAGCCCGAGAGCGGCGTCCAGACCTACGACCTCAAGCGCGGCGGCGTCTCCCTCTCCTACTCCGGCGGCTTCATCGACGACATCAAGCCGAAGATCGAGGCGGCGAAGAAGAAGATCATCGACGGTCAGATCAAGGTCCAGGACACCTACAAGGACTGACCCCCGGCGCCATGGACCCGCACGGGCCCGGCGGGCATCCGCCCCGGGTCCGCCCGGGTCCATGGCGTACCCCGGCCGGTCCGGCCCCCGGCCAGCCCCACCCCCTCCGCCCCTCAGGAGTGCGCCATCAAAGCCGCCAGCCCACCCAAGGGCGCTCCCGCCGGTGCCGTCACCGACGTCGCCGTAGAACTCCACGGAATCACCAAGCGGTTCCCCGGAGTCGTCGCCAACCACGACATCGACATCACCGTGCGCCGCGGCACCGTACACGCCCTCGTGGGCGAGAACGGCGCGGGCAAGTCGACCCTGATGAAGATCCTCTACGGGATGCAGCGCCCGGACGAGGGCACCATCGCGATCGGTGGCGAGACGGTGGAGCTGCACTCCCCGGCGGACGCCATATCCCGCGGCGTGGGCATGGTGCACCAGCACTTCATGCTCGCCGACAACTTCACCGTGCTGGAGAACGTGGTCCTCGGCGCCGAGAAGCTGCACGGCATCGCCGGTAAGGCGCGCGCCCGGATCAAGGAGATATCCGACGCCTACGGGCTGGGCGTCCGCCCCGACGTCCTCGTGGAGGACCTGGGCGTGGCGGACCGTCAGCGGGTGGAGATCCTCAAGGTCCTCTACCGGGGCGCCCGGACGCTGATCCTCGACGAGCCGACCGCCGTGCTCGTCCCGCAGGAGGTCGACGCGCTCTTCGACAACCTCCGCGAGCTCAAGTCCGAGGGCCTGACGGTGCTGTTCATCTCGCACAAGCTGGGCGAGGTGCTGTCCGTGGCCGATGACATCACCGTCATCCGGCGCGGCACCACGGTCGCCTCCGTCGTGCCGTCCGAGACCAGCCCCCGGCAGCTGGCCGAGCTGATGGTCGGCAGCGAGCTGCCCTCGCCCGAGACCCGCGAATCCACCGTGACCGACACCGATCTGCTCGTCGTGGACGCGCTGCGGCTGACCGCCACCGATGTGGACGGGGTGGAGCGGGCGGTGCTCGACGACATCGGCTTCACCATCCGCAAGGGCGAAGTCCTCGGCATCGCCGGTGTGGAGGGCAACGGCCAGGCCGAACTGGTCGAGGCCATCATGGGCATGCGCGACCCCGACGCCGGCACCATCACCCTCGACGGCGCCGACATCTCCCACGCGCCCACCCGCAAGCGGCGCGAGGACGGCATCGGCTACATCCCCGAGGACCGCCACCGGCACGGGCTGCTGCTCGAGGCGCCGCTGTGGGAGAACCGCGTCCTCGGCCATGTCACCGAGGAGCCCAACAGCAGGGCCGGGCTGCTCAACCCGGCCGCCGCCCGGCGGGACACCGAGCGGATCGTCGCCGAGTACGACGTGCGTACGCCGGGGATCGAGGTCACCGCGGCCTCGCTGTCCGGCGGCAACCAGCAGAAGCTGATCGTCGGCCGGGAGATGAGCCACCACCCCAAGCTGCTGATCGCCGCGCACCCCACCCGGGGCGTGGACGTGGGCGCCCAGGCGCAGATCTGGGACCAGATCCGCGCCGCGCGCCGGGACGGCCTGGCGGTGCTGCTGGTCTCGGCCGACCTGGACGAGCTGATCGGCCTGTCCGACACCCTGCGGGTGATGTACCGCGGCCGGCTGGTCGCCGACGCCGACCCCGCCACGATCACCCCGGAGGAGCTGGGCTCGGCCATGACCGGCGCCGCCTCCGGCCATCTGGAGGGCCCGGCGGACGACGGGACCGGGCCCGCGACCGGGACCGCCTCCGGTGACGAGGCCGCGACCGGGGGAGAGGACCGATGAAGAAGCTGGACAAGGAGCGGGTGCTGCTCGCGGTCGCGGCCCCGGTGCTGGCGCTCGCCGCCGCGTTCGTGGTCACCGCGCTGGTGCTGCTGGCGACCGGCAAGGAGCCGTTCAACGCCTTCGGCATCATGTTCGACTACGGAGTGAAGGCCGACAGCCAGGTCTACATCCTCAACAAGGCGACCACGTACTACCTGGCGGGGCTCGCGGTGGCCATCGGCTTCCGGATGAACCTCTTCAACATCGGCGTCGACGGCCAGTACCGGCTCGCCGCTTTCTTCGCCGCCGTCGTCGGCGGGGCGCTGAAGCTGCCCGGGCTGGTGCAGATCCCGCTGATCCTGCTGGTCGGCATGCTCGTCGGCGCCATGTGGGCGTCGATCGCCGGTCTGCTGAAGGTCTACCGGGGCGTCAGCGAGGTGATCAGCACCATCATGCTGAACTCCCTCTCCGGCATCGTCATCAGCTATCTGCTGGTGGACGGGCGGCTGGCCGACCTCGACAAGCAGACCAACATCGTGGCCACCGACCCGCTGCCCTCCTCCAGCCACTTCTTCACCATCCCGGCGGGCGGCGACCTCGACCCCATCTGGGGCTTCATCGTGGTCGCGGTGCTCGCGGGCGTCGGCTTCTGGTTCCTGCTCGGCCGCACCCGGTTCGGCTTCGACCTGCGCGCGGTGGGCCGCTCCGAGTCCGCCGCCCAGGCCAGCGGCGTCAACGTCAAGCGCATGGTGCTCACCAGCATGGTGCTCTCGGGCGCGATGGCCGGTCTGGTCGGCATGCCGACCCTGCTCAACGACACCCACCAGTTCACCTCGGACTTCCCCGCCGGCATCGGCTTCACCGGTATCGCCATCGCGCTGCTCGGCCGCAACAACCCGGTCGGCATCGGCCTGGCCGCCGTGCTGTGGGGCTTCCTCGAGCGCGGCGCCAACCGGCTGGAGTTCGAGGGCTACGACAAGGAGATCGTCGGTGTGATGCAGGGCGTGATCGTCCTGTGTGTCGTCATCGCGTACGAACTGGTGCGCCGCTACGGGCTGGGGCGCCAGCAGCAGCGGGTGGGTGCGGAGCTCGCCGCCCAGGCCAGGGCCGACAAGCCCCAGGGCACGGACAAGACGGAGACGGAGGTGCCGGCATGAGTGCCACGGTGACCACCACCAAGAGCACGAGCGCGCCGGACAAGGGGAACGGGCCCGCCTCCCGGATGTCCCTGGGCAAGGTGCTGCTGATCGTCGCCGGGGCGCTGATCGCGCTGTCGGTGCTGCGGACGCTCGCCGACGCCGCCCAGCAGGCGGACTTCGACCGGGTCACCTCCGCCGGGCAGATCGGCGCCGCGCTCTCCATGGCCGTGCCGATCGGCCTCGCGGGCCTCGGCGGGCTGTGGTCGGAACGGGCCGGTGTGGTCAACATCGGCCTCGAGGGCATGATGATCCTCGGCACCTTCTTCGGCGCCTGGGCGGGCTACCAGAGCAACCCCTGGGTGGGGGTGCTCGCCGGCGTCCTCGGCGGCGCGGTCGGCGGGCTGATCCACGCGGTGGCCACCGTCACCTTCGGGGTGGACCACATCATCTCCGGTGTGGCGATGAACATCCTCGCCCTCGGTGCCACCACCTATCTGGCCAAGCGCTGGTTCGAGCCGCTGTCCGCCATCGGCGGCTCCCCGAAGAACTCCCCGCAGGTCGACCCCATCCAGTCGTTCACCGTCCCCGGGCTCTCCGACTGGCTCGCCGACCTGGAGAACCACCACTGGTTCCTGGTCTCGGACATCGCGGGCATCCTCGGCGGCCTGGTCACCGACATCTCGGCGCTGACCGTCGTCTCCATCCTGCTGGTCGTGGGCAGCTTCTTCGCGCTGTGGCGGACCTCGTTCGGACTGCGGCTGCGGTCCTGCGGTGAGAACCCGACGGCGGCCGAATCCCTCGGCGTCAATGTCTACCTCTACAAGTACGCGGCCGTGGTGATCTCCGGCGGTCTCGCCGGGCTGGGCGGCGTCTTCCTCTCCCTCGTCCGCTCGCACATCTACAACGAGGGCCAGACCGGTGGCCGCGGCTACATCGGTCTCGCCGCCATGCTCTTCGGCAACTGGCGGCCGGGCGGGCTCGCGATGGGCGCCGGTCTCTTCGGCTACTCCGACGCCCTCCAGCTGCGCAACGGCGGGGCCACCGTGCACGCCCTGCTGCTCCTGGTCGCACTCGGCCTCGCCGCGCTGGCGGCCTGGCGGATTGTCCGCAAGAGTTATGTCGCGGGCGCGGTGTTCGGGGCCGCGGCCGTCGCGCTGCTGCTGTGGTACGCCCTGACCGACACGGTGCCCAACGACCTGGTCAGCGCCACGCCGTACATCGTGACCCTGCTGGTCATGGGGCTCGCCTCACAGCGGCTGCGGATGCCCAAGGCGAACAACAGGCCCTACCGGAAGGGACAGGGCACATGACCACTTCCGCCGCCGCGGCCCCCGACTGGGAGGGCCTGCGCGTCCAGGCCCGGGACGCCATGTCCCGGGCCTACGCCCCCTACTCCGGCTTCCCGGTGGGCGCCGCCGCGCTCGTCGACGACGGGCGCACGGTCAGCGGCTGCAACGTGGAGAACGCCGCGTACGGCGTTGCGCTGTGCGCCGAATGCGGTCTGGTCTCCTCCCTCGTCGCCTCGGGCGGCGGCCGTCTCACCGCCTTCACCTGCTGCGGCCGGGAGGGCACCGTACTGATGCCCTGTGGCCGCTGCCGTCAGCTGCTGTGGGAGCACGGCGGCCCGGAGCTCCAGATGGACACCGCCACGGGCATCCGCCCGCTCGCCGAACTCCTCCCGGACGCCTTCGGCCCCGCCGATCTGCACGGCGCCGCGGCCCACGGCTGACGCCCGCGCCGCCTCGGCCCGCGCCGCCTCGCTCACACCGGAGGCGGCCCGCGCCGCCTCCGACCGGGCGGCGCCTCCGCCCCGCCCGGTCGGCCTCCTGAACACGAAAGGCCCCGTACAGCCCCCATGGACGCCATCTCCGTCATCCGCGCCAAGCGCGACGGCACCCGCCTCACCGACGCCCAGATCGACTGGATCATCGACGCCTACACGCGCGGCGAGGTGGCGGACGAGCAGATGTCCGCGCTCGCGATGGCGATCTTCCTCAACGGCATGGACCGGTCCGAGATCGCCCGCTGGACCGCCGCGATGATCGCCTCCGGTGAGCGGATGGACTTCTCCTCCCTGCCCCGCCCGACCGCCGACAAGCACTCCACCGGTGGCGTCGGCGACAAGATCACCCTGCCGCTCGCCCCCCTGGTGGCCGCCTGCGGAGCCGCCGTACCGCAGCTCTCCGGCCGGGGCCTGGGCCACACCGGCGGCACCCTGGACAAGCTGGAGTCCATCCCCGGCTGGCGCGCTCAGCTGTCCGGCGACGACATGCTGGCCGTGCTCCGCGACGTCGGCTCGGTCATCTGCGCGGCGGGCGAGGGGCTGGCCCGCGCCGACAAGAAGCTGTACGCGCTGCGGGATGTCACCGGCACGGTCGAGTCGATCCCGCTCATCGCCTCCTCGATCATGTCCAAGAAGATCGCCGAGGGCACCGGCTCCCTGGTCCTGGACGTCAAGGTGGGCTCCGGCGCCTTCATGAAGGACATCGGCTCCGCGCGCGAGCTGGCCACCACGATGGTCGGCCTCGGCCATGACCACGGCGTCCGTACGACCGCCCTGCTCACCGACATGTCCACCCCGCTCGGCCTGACGGCGGGCAACGCCCTCGAGGTCCGCGAGTCCGTGGAGGTCCTGGCGGGCGGCGGCCCGGCCGATGTCGTCGAGCTCACCCTCGCCCTGGCCCGCGAGATGCTGGACGCGGCGGGCCTGAAGGACGCCGACCCCGCCGGGGCCCTGGCCGACGGCACCGCGATGGACCACTGGCGCCGCATGATCGCCGCCCAGGGCGGCGACCCGGACGCCCCGCTCCCGGTGGCCCGCGAACACCACGTACTCCACGCCGAGTCGACCGGCGTCCTCACCCGCCTCGACGCCTACGCGGTGGGCCTCGCCGCCTGGCGCCTGGGCGCGGGCCGCGCCCGCAAGGAGGATCCGGTGCAGGCGGGCGCGGGCATAGAGCTCCACGCCAAACCGGGCGACCACATCACCGCCGGCCAGCCCCTCCTCACCCTCCACACCGCCACCCCCTCGGCCTTCCCCTACGCCCTGGAAGCCTTGTCCGGCGCGATCGACTACGCCCCCGCGAACACGGAGTTCACCACCGACCCGATCGTGCTGGAACGCATCGCCTGATCCGGGCGCCGCTACGGCAGCAGCTGGCCCCGGCGGCTCAGCAGGAACTTCTTGAAGGCCGCCACCGGGGGCGTGTCGGGGTGGCCGTCCAGCCAGGCGACGCCGATCTCGCGAACGGCGCGCGGGGCGGTGACGGTCAGCTCGGCCACTCCGGGGCGGGGGACCGCCGGGGGCGGCAGGAGGGCCACGCCGAGCCCGGCGGCGACCAGGCCGCGCAGGGTCTCCGCCTCCTCGCCCTCGAAGGCGACCCTCGGGGTGAAGCCCGCCTCGGCGCACAGCGCGTCGGTGATGCGCCGCAGTCCGTAGCCCGGCTCCAGGGTGACGAACAGCTCCGAGGCGGCCTCGGCGAGCCGGACCCGGCGGCGTCCGGCCAGCCGGTGGTCGTCGGGGACCACCAGCCGCAGCCGCTGTTCGTCCAGGCGGCGGGCGATCAGGTCGGGGGCGTCCGGCACCGGGGAGGTCAGACACAGGTCGAGACCGCCCGCGCGCATCCGCTCGATCATCGCCTCGCCGTAGTTCTGTACCAGCTGGAAGCGCACCCGCGGATGGTCCACCCGGAAGCTCCGGATCAGACCGGGCACGGTCTCGGTCCCCAGCGTGTGCAGGAAGCCGAACGAGACCCGGCCCGCGGCGGGGTCGGCGTCGGCCCGTACGGACTCGGCGGCGCGGTCGACCTCGGCGAGGGCCCGCTCCACCGAGCGCAGGAAGGTCCGCCCGGCCGGGGTGAGCGCCACCGTACGGCCCCGGCGGGCGAAGAGCGATACGCCCAGGTCCTCCTCCAGCCGCACCATCGCCCGGCTGAGCGTGGACTGGGGCACCCCCAACTCCTGTGCGGCACGGGTCACATGCTCATGGCGGGCGACGGCGGCGAACTGGGCGAGGCGCGGGGTGAGCGCGGCGGCCCAGGACTCCGCCTCGACATCCGCTGTCACCGGAATGTCGTTTTCGTAACTGATGGGTGACACGGGCGGCCCTGACCTTTACTCATGCGGCAGTGGATTGATTATCGCCATTCCGTGCATTGGACGCATCAACCGTGGATACGTACGGTCGAACCATGCCTCCTGCTGATACCAGGGCGTCCACCGGGAACCACCGCGTGGACGCCTCCGCTGTGACGTCCACGAACCCCGAACCCTCCAAGCCCTCCAAGCCCTCCGGGTCCGAGCGGATGAGCCCGGGCCACCCCGGCTACCTCCGGATGCGGCTCGCCCTCTTCACCGCGGGGCTCGCCACCTTCGCCCTGCTCTACTCGACCCAGGCGCTGCTGCCCGCGATCTCCGACGATCTGCGGGTCCAGGCGGACCAGGCCAGCTGGAGCGTGTCCGCGGCCACCTTCGGCCTCGCGCTCGCGGTGGTGCCGCTGAGCGCGCTGTCCGAGCGGTTCGGGCGGCGCGCCATGATGACCGTCTCGCTCACGGTCGCGGTCGTCCTCGCCCTGCTGGTGCCCTTCGCCCCGGACCTCGGCTGGCTGATCGGGCTGCGCGCGGTGCAGGGCGCGGCGCTGGCCGGGATCCCGGCCTCCGCGATGGCGTATCTGTCGGAGGAGGTCCACCCGAAGGCGCTGGTCGGCGCGATCGGGCTGTTCGTGGCCGGGAACAGCGTCGGCGGAATGAGCGGCCGGATCCTCACCGGCTGGGTGGCGGACGCCTGGGGCTGGCGGGCCGCGCTCGCCGCGGTCGGCGTGATGGCGCTGCTGTGCGCGGCGTCCTTCCGGGCGCTGCTGCCCAGGGCCCGGCACTTCACCCCGGCCGAGGTGAGCCCGCGGGCGCTGGCCCGCACCCTCGCCGGGCATCTCTCCGATCCGCTGCTGTGCCGGCTGTACGCGATCGGCGCGCTGTTCATGACGGTCTTCGGCGGGGTCTACACGGTCATCGGCTACCGCCTGGTGGCCGAGCCCTTCGGGCTCTCACAGAGCCTGGTCGGCTCGATCTTCCTGATCTACCTGGTCGGCACGGTCTCCTCGGCGGCCACCGGCAAGCTGGTCGGGCGGCTGGGGCGGCGCGGCGCGCTGTACGTGGCGGTGTCCACGACCGCCGCCGGGCTGCTGCTGTCCCTGCTGAACTCGATCCCGGCGGTGCTGGCCGGTCTGGTCCTGATCACCGCGGGCTTCTTCGCGGGCCACGCGGCGGCGTCCTCGGCGGTGAGCCGCACGGCCAAGACCGGACGCGCCCAGGCCGCGGCGCTCTACCAGGCGTCGTACTACATCGGCAGCAGCGCGGGCGGTGCGCTGGGCGCGCTCGCCTTCCACGCGGCCGGGTGGGGCGGCACGGTCGCCATGGGCCTGGTGGCCGTGGTCGGCGCGGCGGCCATCACGGTGTACGCGACGCGGAAGGCGCGGGCCGAGCTGCGTGCGGAGGCCGCGCGGCGCGACCTGTGCGGTGTCCCGGCCTAGGCCGGGGCCTGGCCCCGGGCCGACCCCCTGAAGCCCGAAGGGGCCGCCCGCCACTGTCCGGCGAGCGACCCCTTCGCCTGCGCGGAGGTCCGACATCGCCCCGCCGTTGTTTGTGCGCGGCGCCGTCGTGGCTGGTCGCGCAGTTCCCCGCGCCCCTTCGGGGCGCGTGCCCGCCCCCACCGAACCCGCGCGGCCAAGCGCTCAGCGGCCCAGGTTCGCGCCGAAGCCCGCGGCCAGGGGCATGCGCAGGCCCAGCGGCGGCGGAGCCGCCAGCGCGTCGGCGACCGGGCGGGAGAAGCCGGAGTGGAAGAGGGTGCCGAGGAGGAAGTCCGCGGCCAGCGCCTGCACTTCGGAGCGGTGCTGGTGCAGCCCGTGCCCGTCGGTGTGCACCTCGAAGCGGCACACATCGCGGTTGGCCTTCTTCGCCCGCTCCGCCAGCCGGTAGGACAGCTCGGGGTCGGTGCGCTCGTCGTTCGTGCCGTGGGCGATCAGCACCTGCCGTCCGACCAGCTGCTTCACCGGTTCGGGTGCCAGCAGCTCGTCCGGTGACGGAAGCCACGGCGCCAGGGCCACCACCGAGGCGACCGCCTCGTGCCCGGCGGCGCGGAGCGCGGCGCGCCCGCCCATGCCGTGGCCCACGAGGCAGACCGACACATCGCCGTAGCGCCGCACGACCTCCTCCACGGCCCACGCGGCGTCGGACGCGGCATCGGCGGCGGCCCCGTTCCAGCCCCGGCACCGGTAGTGGACGACATGGGCGGCCAGCCCCTCCTCCCGGCCCGCCCGGACCAGCCGCCGGGCCAGCGGCAGCGTGGCGGCCACCGAGAGCCTGGACGGCCGTCTCGTCCCGCTGGGCTCGCCCTCGGGGAGGAGCAGCACCACACCGTGTACGGTCCTTCGCGTGGCGGCCGCGCCCATCGGCCGCCCCAGCCGTGCGCCCCGCTCGGGCAACGCTTGCTGAGCCATGGCAGAAACGATCGCAGAAGGATTGGTGTACTCCACTACCCGTGCGGGTCACCGTTCCGTATCTATCCCTCACGTTCTACGCGCGTAGGCGCTACGCTGCCCAGATGACGAGCGAGCACACCCACGAGCCCACCCCCGAGCAGATCCGCCGCGCCCCCAAGGTGCTGCTGCACGACCACCTCGACGGTGGGCTGCGCCCGGGCACCATCGTCGACCTCGCGGGGGAGACCGGGTACGGCGCGCTGCCCGAGGCCGAGCCCGACAAGCTGGGCATCTGGTTCCGCGAGGCGGCGGACTCCGGGTCGCTGGAGCGCTATCTGGAGACCTTCTCCCACACCGTCGGCGTGATGCAGACCCACGACGCGCTCGTCAGGGTCGCCGCCGAATGCGCCGAGGACCTCGCCGAGGACGGCGTCGTCTACGCCGAGATCCGCTACGCCCCCGAGCAGCACCTCGAGGGCGGGCTGACCCTGGAGCAGGTCGTCGAGGCGGTCAACGAGGGCTTCCGCGAGGGTGAGCGCCGGGCCCGGGAGAACGGCCACCGCATCCGCGTCGGCGCGCTGCTGACCGCGATGCGGCACGCGGCCCGCGCCCTGGAGATCGCCGAACTCGCCAACCGCTACCGCGACCTGGGTGTGGTCGGCTTCGACATCGCGGGCGCCGAGGCCGGTTTCCCGCCCACCCGCCACCTGGACGCCTTCGAGTATCTGAAGCGGGAGAACAACCACTTCACGATCCACGCGGGCGAGGCGTTCGGACTGCCCTCCATCTGGCAGGCCCTCCAGTGGTGCGGCGCCGACCGGCTGGGCCACGGCGTCCGCATCATCGACGACATCGAGGCCGGGGAGGACGGCTCCCTCACCCTCGGCCGCCTCGCCTCGTACGTCCGCGACAAGCGCATCCCGCTGGAGCTGTGCCCGACATCGAACCTCCAGACCGGTGCGGCCAGCTCCTACGCCGAGCACCCCATCGGGTTGCTCCGCCGACTGCATTTCCGTGCCACCGTGAATACGGATAATCGTCTGATGAGCGGGACGAGCATGAGCGGGGAATTCCAGCATCTTGTATCAACGTTCCATTACACGCTCGACGACATGCAATGGTTCACGGTCAATGCGATGAAATCAGCCTTCATTCCTTTTGACGAACGTCTGGCGATGATCAATGACGTCATCAAGCCCGGATACGCCGAGCTGAAGTCCGAATGGCTGTTCCGAAATGTGGCCTCCACAGCGGCTGTGACCAGGGACTCCGCCTCCGAGAGCAGCTGAGCGGGCGAGCCGGGCCGCCGACCTGGGCATGCTGACATGGGGCGTTTTCGGTGTTTGCGGGCAGCCGAAATCCATGGCTACGTTTCCGTATCGGTCAAGCCCCCGTCTCAAGGACAGATTTCTGATGAAGCAGGGAACCCTCAAGACTCTCGGTGTCATTGCCCTCGGCGCCGCCGCCGTCGTCGCCGGAGGCAGCGCCGCGTCCGCGGCACCGGTCCCCGGTGGCTCCGCGGGCCGGGTCGCCGCCCCGGGGCAGCCAGCCGCGCCCGCCAAGCCCGCCGCCCCCCAGGCCAAGCCCGGCCAGGGCATGCTGGGGCAGCTCCCGCTGGGGAACCTGCCGACCGGCGGCCTCATCAAGCTGGGCTGAACCCCGTCTGGGCAAACGGCCGGGCCGCACGTCCCCGAGGGGGTGTGCGGCCCGGCCATTTCCGTATGGGCACGTACGCGGGGTGACGCCGTGGCGCCGGCGCGCCGGATCACCATGCCTCGCGGTACGTGTCCTCCGCCGGAAGCAGGATCCACAGCGCGATATAGAGCAGGAACTGCGGCCCCGGCAGCAGACACGACACCACGAAGAGCACCCGCATCGTCGTCGGGGTGGTCCCGAAGCGCCGGGCGAGACCGGCGCAGACACCGGCGATCTTCCTGTCGTGGCGGGGGCGGACCAGCGGTGCGGCCATGATGGGCACTCCTCGTCATCGCATTGGCTCGGGAAGAGCTGGGTTCCCGATGTCCTCAACGCTATGTCCGCGAGCTGGAGGAGACGTCGCTCCACGGTGCGATCCCGACCCTGGGAATCGTCGGGGTCGGGGCCTGGGCACCGTCGTGCCGGGGGAGGGGGGCCGCCCGGCCCCGGTCGGCCCGGCGGCGTAGCCGCGCCCGTACGGCGGGGACCACCAGCACATGCGCCAGGGCGATCCCGACGGTGTTCAGCAGCACCGCGTCCACGTTCATGATCTGCCCGGTCACCTCGCTGCGCAGCAGCGCGAACCCCATGGCCACCATCGCCCCCGTGAAGGCCGTACGGACCAGCGAGGCCAGCGGATACGCCTCCGCCCGTCCCCTGGCCAGCGGCAGCAGCACCCCCAGCGGCGCGAGCAGCAGCAGCCCGCCCCCGAGGGAACGGGCGGCCGACCAGGGGCTGAGCGCCAGATCGGCGCGGATGGTGGCCAGCGGTTCGGGGGCCGCCGCGGACACCCAGGGGACGTTCACCGGTCGCAGGGTCAGCCAGCAGACGAACGAGAGGTGTGCCACGAGGAGCGCGAAGCCCGCGACGCGGTAGCGGAAGGCGGCCCTGCGGCCGAAAGGACCCTGCACGAAAACCAGGACGCCGCACCCGGGGGTCGCGGTTCCGCCCCCGCCCCGCTGGTCAGCACCTTGTTACCGACAAGTCGCCGACCTGGGACGGGGCGGTACCGGCAGGTGACGAATCAGGACACCGGGGCCCGGGAGCTCAGGACACCAGGACCCCGGAGGTGACCGCGATCACCGGATTGCGGCGCATCTCCTCGGTGCACCGGTACGCCTTGAGCGGATCCCGCTGGCTGTCCGGGCCGCCGAGCACCACCTTGCCGTCGTCACCGGCCACCGTGGTGTCCGCGAAGGTGCAGACGATCTGGGCGAGCGCCAGGGACTGGATCTCCTCCGGCGGGCGGCTCAGCCGCAGCGCGCTGTCCGGGTCGCCCTTGGCCGGACCGGAGACCTCCACCCAGTCCTCGACCGCCGTGGAGAACCCCGCCGACGCCTCGGCCGCCGTGGGCGGCAGCCGCAGCTGTTCCAGCAGCGCCCGGGCGACCCGCACCGGCTCCGGGGACGTCGTCCCGTCGCCCTGCCGGGTGGTCCGGCTCACCGACAGGACCCGTGAGGAGCACAGCAGATAGATCCGTACGGAGCCCCTGCCCGCCCCCTCGGCGGTCCGCTCCGACTCCGGTGCCCGGCAGGACGCCCGCGAGGGCGCGGCCCCGGCGTCCACCGGCACCGAGGTGCCCCGTATCCCGCACCCGGCCGCCAGCAGCGCGACCGCGCCGGTCAGCAGGAGGGCGGCCGAGCGGGTCCAGCGTGTACTCATGGCCTGTCCTCCTCGTTCCGGCCGGTGCCCTTGCTCCTGCCCGGGCCCGGGTCCCTGCGCCGGGCCCCGCCGTCGCCGCGCTCGTCCTCGTCCTCCGCCCCGTCGGAGGCGATCCGTGAGGTGTCCATCGGCAGCCGCAGGGTGAAGACCGCCCCGCCCTCCGGCGAGTTCGCGGCGCTGATGTCGCCGCCGTGGATATGCGCGTTCTCCATCGCGATCGACAGCCCCAGCCCGCTGCCCTCCGAGCGGGGGCGGGACGCGCTCGCCTTGTAGAAGCGGTCGAAGACATGCGGCAGCACATCCCCGGGGATGCCGGGACCGTGGTCCCGGACCTTGATCAGCAGCTCATCGCCGTCGGTGCGCACCGAGACCCGCACCGGCGAGCCGCCGTGCTTGAGCGCGTTCCCGATCAGATTCGCCAGGATCACATCCAGCCGCCGGGGATCCAGCCGGGCCACGATCCCGCGGGCCGCGTCCAGCTCCACCGCGTCCAGCCAGGCGCGGGCGTCGACGCACGCCGTCACCTGGTCGGCGACATCGACGTCGTCGAGGACCAGCCGGGCCGTGCCCGCGTCGAAGCGGGTCACCTCCATCAGGTTCTCCACCAGGTCGTTCAGCCGCCGGGTCTCGCTCACCACCAGCTGCACCGCCGGAGCGATCATCGGGTCGAGTGAGTCGGCCTCCTCCTCCAGCACCTCGGTGACGGCCGTGATCGCGGTGAGCGGGGTCCTGAGCTCATGCGACATGTCCGCGACGAAGCGTCGGCTGGACGCCTCCCGCGCGGACAGCTCCGCCACCCGCTTCTGCAGCCGCTCCGCGGCCCGGTTGAAGGTGTGGGAGAGATTGGCCAGCTCATCGGAGCCGGAGACCCGCAGCCGGGTGTCGAGATGCCCCTCGCCCAGCCGGTGGGCCGCCTCCCCCAGCCGCTGCACCGGCCGCAGCACCGTGGCCGCCGCGGCCTGCGCCAGCAGCGCGGCGCCGATCAGCGCGAGCCCGGTGGCGATCCCCAGCGACCAGGCCAGCGAGTTCAGATCCTGGCGCTCGGTGTCCAGCGACTTGAGCATGTAGCCGGTCGGCCCGCCGCCGTTCACCTTGGCCCCGCCGACCAGGTACGGAGTGCCGCCCAGCGTGATCCGCTGCCAGTAGAGGTGGTACGGGGCGGTGTTCCCCTTGTCCACCTGGCGCCTCTGGTCCACCGCGCGCCGCAGCGAGGAGGGCACCACATCGAGGGTGAACAGCCCCTTGTCCGAGGCCGCCGGGCAGCTTCCGGCGTCCTTGGTCCGGGTGATCAGCAGCACCTCGTACTTCTGGGTGTTGTCCGCCATGCGGCCCGCCGCCTCCCGCAATTCGGAACAGGTGGGGAGGGAGGGCAACGGGTCGGTGTCGTCCTTCAACGACTTGCGGAACTCATCCAGCGCCGCGTCCTGGGTACGGGTCAGCACCGCGTCCCGGTTCAGCCAGTACGCGATGGCGGACGCGGACACCGCGGCGGTCAGCGCCACCAGGCCGAAGACCAGCATCAGCCGCAGCCGGAGGCTGAACCACCGCAAGAGCCCCGCGGCCCAGCCCCGGGCCCGACCGGGCTCGTCGCTCACTGCGCTCAATTCCGTACGTCTCCGCCCCCGTGCGCGCCGCGCACCGCATTGCTCACCACGCTGCTCACTGTGGCGAGTCCAGCCGGTACCCGACACCACGCACCGTACGGATCAGCGTCGGCGACGAGGGCACGTCCTCCACCTTCGCGCGCAGCCGCTGTACGCACGCGTCTACCAGCCGTGAGTCCCCGAGGTAGTCGTGCTCCCACACCAGCCGCAGCAGCTGCTGCCGGGACAGCGCCTGTCCTGGACGGCGGCTGAGCTCCAGCAGAAGCCGCAGCTCAGTGGGGGTGAGCTGGAGATCCTCGCCGTTCTTGGTGACCGTCATGGCCGCGCGGTCGATCAGTAGGTTGCCGAAGGCCGCGGAGTCGTTGGCCTCCCGCTCCCCACGCCGCAGCACCGCGCGGATCCGGGCGTCCAGCACCCGGCCCTGGACGGGTTTGACCACATAGTCGTCGGCACCGGACTCCAGGCCGACCACGACGTCGATGTCATCGCTGCGCGCGGTCAGCAGGATGATCGGCAATTGGTCGGTACGGCGGATCCGGCGGCACACCTCGAAGCCGTCGATCCCGGGCAGCATCACATCGAGCACGATCAGATCCGGCCGCTGCTCACGCAGCAGTTTCAGGCCGTCCTCGCCCGTCGCCGCGGTCGCCACACGGTGGCCCTGGCGAGACAGCGAGAGTTCGAGGGCCGTGCGGATGGCGTCGTCGTCCTCGATCAGCAACAGGAAAGGCACGTTGGTCATTCTGGCCTACAAGGGGCCTCCAGTTCGACCGTCAGGGGTTTATCGGCCCGATCGCCTGTGACGAGCCTGTGACAGTCGACAGACAGCCCCATGAAACTGACCCGGCAGAGTCTTCTGTGCACCGGGCGGAACGCCATCGGCCCGGGCGGCCAGAAGCCAGACCGACCAGGCTCCATCGACGGGGGGCGCGAAATGGGCACACTGCACTTCTCCACCACCAGCGCAGTTCGCACGCGCCTCCACGACGCCGGCCGGGGTAACGAGAAGTCCGGTGCCGTGAGCGGGCGGGGGTGCGCTCGCGGCGCCGGGCGTCAGCGGCCTCCTTACATGGTGGCCATTGACGCGATCACGGGGGACAAGGAGGCCGGTCGCGGTCTCGGGGGGGACAGCGGGGGACCGGGGGGCCACGGGGGAGGCTCGTACGGGGAGGCAGAGGGGGAGCGGCGCACCACGTCGGAGGCGGAGTTCACCGCCTATGTCCAGGAGCGCCGCGCCTCCCTGTACGC
>NZ_LAKD02000060.1 GCF_000968685.2 Streptomyces antioxidans | reverse complement strand
GGCGTATGTGGCGGGGGTGTGGTCGTTGGAGGATGCCTGCACGCTTGTGGCTGCTCGTGGGCGGTTGATGGAGGAGTTGCCTGCTGGTGGTGCGATGGCTTCGGTTGAGGTTTCGGCATTGGAGATGGGTCGGGTTCTTGAGGGTTTGCGGGCTGAGTCGGGGTTGTGTGGTGTGGTGGAGGTTGCGGCGGTTAATGGGCCGGATCAGGTGGTGGTGTCCGGTGAGGAGGCTGCGGTGGCTGAGGTGGTTGAGTATTGGCGTGGTGTGGGTCGGAAGGTGAAGGGTTTGCGGGTGGGGTATGGGTTCCACTCGGCGTTGATGGAGCCGATGCTGGATGGTTTCCGACGGGTGTTGGAGGGGTTGTCGTTTGCTGCTCCGGATATGGCGGTGGTTTCGAATGTGACGGGTCGGCCGGTTGAGGTGGGGGAGGTGTGTTCGCCGGAGTATTGGGTGCGTCATGTTCGGCAGGCGGTGTTGTTCGGGCCGGGTGTGGAGTGGCTGGCTGGGGAGGGTCAGGTGACCCGGTTTGTGGAGCTGGGGCCTGACGGCGTTCTGGCCGCCATGGCCCACAACTGTCTGGCCCATCACATCGATGCCGATAGTGAGGACGGCTCTGGTGCTGAGCCGGAGGTCATCGCTTCCCTGCGCCGGGACCAGCCCGAGGTACAGGCCGTACTGACCTGCCTGGCACGGCAGTTCACCACCGGCGCGTCCATCGACTGGACCCCCGTACTCGGCGAGAGCGACAGCAACGCCCCGGGGGCCCACCCGGGCCTGCCCACCTACGCCTTCCAACGGCAACGCTACTGGC
>NZ_LAKD02000006.1 GCF_000968685.2 Streptomyces antioxidans | reverse complement strand
GGGTTCCACGGCGGTCACCGCCACCACACCGGTGGGCAGGTGGGACATGACGTGCCGGAAGTCCAGCTGGTCGATGCGGAGGCCGGGGCGGGTGGGTGGGGCGGTGGTCATGGTGATGCTTGCTCCCTTCGATGTGACGGGTCAGGCCGGTGCGTAGACAGGTCAGGTCAGTGCGGTGACGGGTCAGGCCAGCGCGCCCACCGCGCCCGGCAGTTGGCCGCCCTCGTGCCGCGCGGCGCGGATCCCGGAGGCCGGGTGGTCGGGCAGGGTGCGGCGCTGGCCCGCGCCGTAGAAGCGCTCGCGCAGGGTGGTGGCCCGCTCGTCGTAGGCGTCGCGGGCCAGGCCCTGCCGCCGCAGCTCCGGGAGCGCCAGCTCGATGAAGTCCTCCCAGCCGCCGGGCTTGGTCGCGTAGCTGAGGTTGAAGCCGTCGAGGTCCGCCACGTCCCGCCAGGTGCGCAGCTCGGCGGCGACCGTGCGCGGGGAGCCGACGATGACCGCGCCGGTGCCGCCGACGCCGATGAACTCGGCGATCTGCCGGGTGGTCCAGGTCCGGCCGGGGTCCGCCTTGGAGAACATCTCCACGATCGAGCGCGAGCCGTCCACGTCGGCGTACTGGAGCGGCAGGTCGGGGTCGACGTTGCTGAGGTCGATCCCGGTCCAGCCCGCGTACCGGGCCAGCGCACCCTCGTAACTCACCTTCGCCAGGTGCCGCTCGTACTTCTCCCGCGCCTGTGCGTCGGTGGGCGCGACGATCACGGTGATCAGGGCGAGGACCTTGACGCTCCTGGGGTCGCGGCCCGCCCGCGCGACCGCGGTCCGGATCCGGTCGACGCCGTGCCGGGTGAGCTCGGGCGTCATCGTGTTCACGAAGACCGCTTCGGCGTGCCGCGCGGCGAAGAGCGTGCCGCGCGAGGAGGCACCCGCCTGGAAGAGCACGGGGGTCCGCTGCGGGGACGGCTGGCACAGGTGGACGCCGGGGACCTCGAAGTAGGTGCCCTTGTGGCCGATGGGATGGATGCGCCGCGGATCGAGATAGGCTCCGGCCTCCGTGTCGCGGATGACCGCGTCGTCCTGCCAGGAGCTCTCCCACAGCTTGTAGCAGACCTCCAGGTACTCGTCCGCCATGTCGTAGCGCTTGTCGTGCGGGACCTGCGTCCCGAGGCCGAGGTTGCGCGCGGCCGATTCGCTGTAGGAGGTGACGATGTTCCAGCCGACCCGTCCGGCCGTCAGATGGTCCAGCGTGCTGAACTTGCGGGCCAGCGCGTACGGTTGCTCGTACGTCAGGGAAGCGGTGACGCCGAAACCCAGGTGCCGGGTGACCGAGGCCATCGCCGGGACGACCAGGGCCGGGTCGTTGATCGGGAACTGGGCGGCGTCGCGCATCGCGGCGTCGGGGGACCCGCCGTGGACATCGTGGTATCCGACGGTGTCGGCGAAGAAGACGCCGTCGAAGCAGGCGTCCTCCAGCATCCGGGCCGTGTCGGTCCAGTAGTCCACGTCGGTGTAGCGCCAGCCCTCGTCCTCCGGGTCACGCCAGGAACCCGCGGTCAGATGGGCGGGAGCGGTGACGTCGAAGGCGAAGAACTTCAGCGGCTGATTGCTCATGCTGCGCTCCAGGGCGAGGGGCGGGGCCTTCCTGCGGTGGGAGTTCCGCAGAGCACCTGAGGGAGCGGCGTTCAGTATGCGAACGCTGCGTTCATGTTGAGCATGCTGAAGTCTCGCCAGGGCCGGTGTCAACAGGTGGGGCGTTACGGCCCTTCGGGCACCCCTGGGGTGCGCCCTAGGCGGACGGTGAGTCCTGCCAGAACGCCTCGGTCAGGCGGTCGACGATGGAGCGCATCTCCTGCAGGGCCTCGGGGATCCGGTCCCGGCCGAACCGGTACCGCGGCCCGTCGAGGGCCAGGATCGCCACCAGGGTCCCGGACGAGTCGCGGATCGGGCGGGCCAGCGACAGCAGCTCTTCCTCGAGTTCGTTGTCGATGACGCCGTAGCCCTGCTCACGGACCTGCTCCAGCTCCTTGAGCAGGGTCGCGCGATCGGTGATGGTGCGCGAGGCGAAGGGCTCAAGGCGCTCCGGCAGAAGCGCGAGCACCTGCTCCACGGGCAGGTCGGCGAGCAGGACCTTGCCGGTGGAGCTGGCGTGCAGCGGGTAGTGCTCGCCGACCATGTTGTGCGGCACGATGCTCACCACGTGGGAGCCCGCGGCCTCGGCGATCAGCTCGACCCCGCCCCTGGGGTCCGGCACCGACAGGGTCACCGACTCGTTGAACCTGTCCGCCAGCTCCTGCAGCAGGGGCTGGGCGCGGGCGGCGAGGCCCGCGTGGGGGTCGGCGTGGCGGCCGAGCCGGGCCAGCTCCCAGCCCAGGACGTAGTTGTTGTCGACGCGGTCGACGAGCCCGCTCTGCTCCAGGCTGTACAGCAGGCGGAAGGCGGTGGGCCGGGAGATCCCCGCGGCCTTCGCGAGGGTGGTGACGGTGGCTCCGGAGCGGGGCTGGGCCGCCAGCTCGCGGAGCAGCCGGACGCCTTTGGTCACGGACTTGTTGGTCATGTCCGCCGGTCCGGACGCGTCGCTCATGGGGCCCCTTCGCCGTGCGGAGTCGCTCCGCGCTCGACCTTTTCCCTCACCGTACCCGTCGGCCCGTTCAGGGAGTGGACGCCGTCACCACGGGGAGCCGGGGCCGCGGCCGTGTGAGGTCTTGACAGCGGGGCGGCGGGTGCGGCCCACTATCCATACGCGCCGATGTGGACGTCGCGTTCATTATGTGGACGCGTATGGGAGTCGCGGCTCTACGAAGGAGGACTCACGTGTCCGGGCAGGCAGACGTCGTCGTCATCGGAGCCGGAGTCGCCGGTCTGATCACCGCTCGTGAACTCGGCCGGAAGGGAGCGCGGGTCGTCGTCCTCGAGGCGCGCGACCGGATCGGCGGCCGGACCTGGACCGATCACCGGCTGGGCCGGGACCTGGAGATGGGCGGCACTTGGGTGCACTGGGTCCAGCCGCACATCTGGGCCGAGATCACCCGCTACGGCCTGGAGATCACCCGTGGCCCCCGCTCGGAGGAGACCTACTGGCTCGCCGGGGACCAGGTGCGCCGCGGGACCCTGGACGACTTCATGCGGCTCATCGACCCGGGCATGACCCGGCTGCTGGCGGACACCATGAGGTGGATCCCCCGCCCGAACGCACCGCTGACCGTCCCACGGCTGGCCGATGTGGACCAGTTCAACCTCCAGGAGATGCTTGACGACCTCGAGCTGTCCACCGACGAGAGGAACGCCAACGAGGCCGCGTGGGTGGGCCACTTCAACGCCCCGCTCGACCAGTGCGCCTACACCAGCGCCCTGCGCTGGACCGCCGCCACCGCCGGATCCTGGCATCTGATGCACGAGGCGTCCGCGGTCTTCCGGCTCACCGGCGGCACCCGTGGCCTGGTGGAGGCCATCGCCGCCGACGCGGAAGCCGACGTCCGACTGTCCGCACCGGTCCGCTCCCTCACCCACGGCGCCCACGGCGCCGAGATCACCTACGGCGAGGGGCAGACCGTCGCCGCCCGGCATGTGGTGATCACCGTGCCGCAGAACGTCCTGCACCAGCTCGACATCGCCCCCGCGCTGCCGGACGGCAAGCTCCGCCCCAGCATGGAGAAGACCGCCTCCCGTGGCGCCAAGGCGTGGATCCGGGTCCGTGGCCGCGTCAAGCCCTTCTTCGCCTACTCCTCTCAGGCCCACCCCCTCTCCGTCGTACGCACCGAGTTCATCGGGGAGGACGACGCCGTGCTGGTCGCCTTCGGCCCGGACTCGACCCGGATCGACGTCAATGACCCCCAGGCCATCGACGCGGCACTGAAGGTCTGGCGCGACGACCTCGACGTGGTCGAGGCCGCTGGCCACGACTGGATGGCCGACCCCTACTCCCAGGAGACCTGGCTGATCCAGCAGCCCCACCAACTCACCCGCTACCACCGCGCCCAGCAGGAGAACGCCGGAGTCCTGCACTTCGCCAGCAGCGACTACGCGAACATCTGGGCCGGTTTCATCGACGGCGCCGTCGAAAGCGGCACCCGCGTGGCCCGCCGGGTCCTGAAGGACCTCCAGGGCCATCAGGACCTCCGGCGGCCCTCCGCCGGCTGACCGGCGTCACCCGCCGCCACGTGGGAGCTTTCGGCTCCCCGCCCACCACTCGGGGGCGCGGCGCCGAGGTCCGCGAGGAGCCGTAGCGCAGCCGCCGAGGGGGAGCCGGTGTCGGCGGTGAACACCGCCATGCGCTGACCCGGGTCATGGGACAGCTCCATCAGCTCGTTGTGCAGCGTCATCACACCCACCACGGGATGGTGGAACACCCGGGTGGGCGGGATGCACACACGGACGGGATGAGCCGCCCACAGCGATGCGAACTCCGGGCTCTTCAGGGTGAGTTCGCCGATGAGCTCGGCCAGCTCCGGGTCGTCCGGGTAGCGGGCCGCGGTCATCCTCAGATCGGCGACCGTGTCGCGGGCCTTGCCCCGCCAGTCGGCGTACAGCTCGCGGGTGTGCGGATCGAGGAAGACCAGACGGGCGACATTGGGCCGCTGCGGGGGCCGCTCCGGCGCCTCGGGGGGCAGATGTCCGGCGAGCAGGGCGTGTGCGGTGCGGTTCCAGGCCAGCACATCACCCCGGCGGCCGATGACCAGCGCGGGAACGTCTCCGAACGCGGTGAGCATCAGCCGGATGCCGGGGCGCAGTTGCTCGGGGCGGGGGCGGCGGCGGGCCTTCTGCCGGTGCCGGGCCAGGCTGTGCAGATGGGACCGCTCGGCCTCGTCGAGCCGGAGGACACGGGCGATCGCGTCGAGCACGGCGTCGGAGGCATTGGGGCTCTGGCCCTGTTCCAGACGGGTGTAGTAGCCGACGCTGATGCCCGCCAGCTGGGCCAGTTCCTCGCGGCGCAGCCCGGGGACGCGCCGTCGGCTGCCGTAGTCGGGCAGGCCGACGTCCTCCGGACGCAGCCGGGCCCGCCGGGTGCGCAGGAATGCGCCGAGCTCCGATCGCTGCTCCATGGCCCCAGGATGCCGCTCTCCGCCGCGTCCTGCCTGCATCTGTCAGGTGTAGCCACGGCGGGGATACCCCTGGCAGGGGGCTGGGTGGCGCCCGCCGCACACCACAGGCTGAGTGCGCGTCGGCGCGATCGGCGCCGCGCGCCACGCGTCCGTCCAACCCCGCGGGAGACAGTCCATGGCGGTAACCGACACCTCATCCGTGCGCCCTGGCGCGGAGACCGGAAGACTCGGCGTCAGGGGCTGGCTGATCCTGGCCACCCTGTGCGGCGCCACCTTCATGACGGGGCTGGACTTCTCGGTCGTGACCGTCGCGCTGCCGGAGATCGGACGCGACCTCGGCTTCGCGAGCACCGGCGCGCTCCAGTGGGTGGCCACGGCCTGTCTGCTGCCGACGGCGAGTCTGCTGCCGCTGTTCAGCCGGGTCTCCGACCTCGTCGGCCGCCGTCGGCTGTTCATCGCGGGCGTCGCGCTCTTCGCCGGGTTCTCCCTGTTCGCGGGGCTCGCACCGGGCCCGGCGGCGCTGATCGCGGCCCGCGTGGGCCAGGGCGCATCGGCCGCCATGATCGCGCCGACCGCCATCGCCCTGATGACGACGGCGTTCCCCGAAGGGCCCCGGCGGACCAGGGCACTCGGCGTCAACGGCGCGGTGCTGTCCCTGGGGTTCGTCCTCGGCACCCTCGGCGGCGGTGTCATCACCAGCGGGCTGAACTGGCGCTGGACGATGCTGACCCTGGTCATCATCGGTGCGCTGGTGCTGCTCGGCGCCACCGTCCTGCTGCCCGGGACGGCCACTGAGCGCGCGGCGGCCCGGCTCGACATCCCGGGGGCGGTCCTGGCGGGCATCGGCCTCTTCGCCCTCGTCTACGGTGTCTCGACGGGCCCGGAGGCGGGCTGGGGCAGCGTGCCCACCCTCGGCTCCCTCGCCCTGGCCGTGCTGGCCCTCGGTGCGTTCCTCCTGGTGGAGCGGCGGCACACGGCGCCGCTGATCCCGCTCGGTTTGCTGAACAGGCCGACGGTGAAGTGGAGCGGGCTGATCGGTTTCATCACGCTCGGGATGTGCGGCGGAACGACGGTCCTGCTGAGCCTGTACATGCAGGACGTGCTGGGCTACTCGGCGCTGGCCACCGGTGCGGGCTTCCTCGCGGAGGGCGGCACCGCGCTCCTCGGCGGCATGCTGGCCGCCCGGCTGATCGGCGCGCTCGGCACGGCGGGGGCCATGGCCACCGGCCTGGCCGTGCAGGGGCTCGGCACGGGCGCGATGGTCCTGCTGCCCGAGCGCGGCGGTACGGCGCTCCTCCTGCTGACCTCAGGTGCCATGGGCTTCGGACACGTACTGACCGTGGTGGCGTTCATCACCGCCATGACGTCCGGGCTGCGGGAGGACGAACAAGGCGTCGCGGGCGGCCTGTCGCAGCTGCCGCAGTTCCTCGGCGCCATCGGGACGGCTTGCCTGGCGGCCATCGTCACCGCGCGCACCAAGGCGCTCGCCACGACGAGGAGTCCCACCCTCGCCACGCTGGGCGGGCTGCACACGGCGATGCTCACGGCGGGGTTCGTCTGCCTCGCCGGTGCCCTCCTCGCGGTTCTGCTCCTGCGGGTCCTGCGGGATGTTCCGCCGGGACGTTCCCGCGGGATGAGCGATGAGACACCAAAAGGTGTCCATTGACAGCGGCTCTCGTGGTCACGACCATATGGGACATGCATTCGACGCATCCGGGCGTGCTCTGCCGCTACGTGGACTACCTGCGCACCTCCAGCGCCCTCTGTCGCTGACCGGGCGGTCGCACCGCCCCCGGAGGCCGGACACCGCCGCTGTGCCACCGCGCTATCCGTCTCGTCCAGGTGAACCACTCCACGACAATGGAACGGCAATGGTGTGCGGCGGAGTACGCCGCGGACGCTGGAGGAACGCTGTGCCGCTGACCTCGAAACCCCTGCACAGGCTGGGCTTCTTGACCATTGGGCTGTTCGACGCGGACGATCCCCGCCGGGGCCATGAGTCCACGCTCGAGATCATCGAACTGGGCGAACGGCTGGGGTTCGACAGCGCCTGGGTGCGCCACCGCCATCTGCAATACGGCATCTCCTCTCCCGTGGCCGTTCTCGCGGCGGTCTCGCAGCGCACCAGCCGCATCGAACTGGGCACGGCCGTCATCCCCATGGGGTGGGAGAATCCGCTGCGGCTGGCCGAGGACCTGGCGACGGTCGACATCCTGTCCGGGGGCCGCCTCAACCCGGGGGTCAGCGCCGGTCCGCCGCACCACTACGACCAGGTCAAGGGCGCGCTCCACCCCGACACCGCCGACACCGAGGACTTCGGCCACGAGCGGGTGCGACGGCTGCTGGACTGCGTACGCGGCGAACGGGTCACCGACCTCAGCGGTGTCGAGGGCTTCGAGGTGTTCTCCGACCGCGTCCAGCCGCACGCCCCGGGGCTCGGCCGCCGGATGTGGTACGGCGGTGGCAGTCTGCGGTCCGCCCAGTGGGCCGGTGAGCAGGGCATGAACCTGCTCACCAGCAGTGTGGTGAAGGCGGAGGAGTCCGAGGACTTCGCCGAGATCCAGCTCTCGCACATCCGGACCTTCCGCGCCCACCACCCCGACGGCGACCGCGCCCGGGTCTCCCAGGGCCTCGTCGTCATCCCCACCGACACCGCCTCACCGGAGCAGCGCGCGAAGTACGAGCACTACGCCCGGCAGCGGCTGCCGCGCACCGCCACGCCCCAGGGGCCCGCGCGCATGATGTTCGCGCCCGACCTCGTGGGCACCTCGAAGGACATCGCCGAACGGCTGGCCTCACACGCCGCGTTCCGGGAGGTCGAGGAGGTCGCGTTCGCGCTGCCCTTCACCTTCGACCACGAGGACTACGTACAGATCCTCACCGACATCGCCACCGAGCTCGCCCCGGCCCTGGGCTGGCAACCGGCCCCGTAGCGCTCAATGCCGCCCGCGAACTTCACTGTCGATGCTGCAGCTCGGGGCACCAGCCGGTTCGCCACCGCCACCTCGGGTTCGCCACCGCCACCTCGGGCAGGAGGTCATTCCACCCACTTGTCGCCCGGGTGGGCCGCGGCATGGGGGCCACGCGCTTACGCGGGCTTCGGTGGCTTCGACTCGTGGCCGTGCGTATGAGTGTGGCCGTGTGTACGGGAGTGTCCGTGGCCGTGCCCGGGTGCCTCGGACGGCGTGGGCACCGTGTCCCCGGCGCGCAGCGGGGCCGCCTCGTATCTGCCCTCGTGGGCGACGACCGGCCGCCGGTCGCCGGCGAGTTCGGGGTACCGCTCCTCCAGCTTCTGCCGGGACTCCGCGGTGCGCCGCATCGCGGTGACGTAGTCGCGGTCGCCCCGGTAGGTCCCCTTCCAGGTCTGCGGCATCCGCTCCGGCGGCGGTGGCACGGCGGCGGTGCCGCCGAGCGCGAAGCTGCTGGGGATCTTGCGGGTCGCGGCCCCGCAGTCCGGGCAGTCCGGCAGCGGGGCGGTGAACGACTGGATCACCTCGAAGCGGTGCCCGGTCTCACAGGCGAGTTCATAGATGGCCATCGGTCCTCCTCACCAGAGCGACAGCGAGCGGTCGAAGATCCCGGCGAGGTCGTCCTCGGTGACCTCGCGCGGGGCGGTGGCCAGCAGCCGTTGCTGCTTCATGGCGCCGTCCACCAGTGCGGGGATGTCGCCCCTGTCGTAGCCGACACCGCCGATGCCGTCGGGCATCCCGATGTCCCGCATCAACTCCTGGATCGCGGTGGGCAGTACCTCGGCCGGGTCGGCGGGGCGGTCCATCCCCGGGGCGAGGAGTTCCGCCGCCCGCAGATGCCGTTCGGGCTGGGCGTTGAAGGTGAAGCGGAACGCCTCGGGAGCGGTGAGCGAGACGGCCATCCCGTGCGGCACCATCGGTTCGTGCGCGGGGTAGCCCTCGGGGTGGAAGTCCTTCACCCGCCCGGCGATCGGGTAGGCGTTGGCGTGCGGGATGTGCACACCCGCGTTGCCGAACCCGAGTCCGGCGAAGGTGGCCGCGAGGGCCATGTCGGAGCGCGCCCCGGGGTCGTCACCGTCGCGGACCGCGGTACGGAAGGACCGCGCCAGCAGGTGCAGCGCCCGTTCCGACCACGCGTCCGAGATGGGGTTGGCGCCGCAGTACGGCACCCGCTGCTCGGGGTGTTTGCGCGGGAGGGTGTCGTACGGGCGGGCCGTGTAGCTCTCCAGCGCGTGGCACAGGATGTCCATGCCGCTGGCGGCGGTCACCCCGGCGGGCAGGGTGAGGGTCAGGTCCGGGTCGATCACCGCGAGCGTGGGCCGCAGCCGGGCGTGGCTGATGCCGGTCTTCACCTTGAGCTCCAGTACGTCGAGCACGCAGATGGTGGTGGACTCCGAGCCGGTTCCGGTGGTGGTGGGGACCGCGACCAGCGGTTTGAGCGGGTTCTCGGGCGCCAGCGCCCTGCCCACGGGCGCGTTGACGTAGTCCATCAGCGTGCCGGGGTTGGTGCTGAGGAGGTTGACGGCCTTCGCGGTGTCGATGCTGGAGCCGCCGCCCACCGCGACGAAGGCGTCCCACGGGCCCGACGCCCGTGCGTGGTCGACGGCCTCCCGCAGGCTGATGTCGGTGGGCTCCACGTGCACGTCGTCGAAGACCCGGGCCTCGATGCCGAACGCGGTCATCCGTTCGGCGATGCGGTGGGGTGCGCCGGTGGCGGCCACCCCGGCGTCGGTGATCACGAGGACCCGGCGGACCCCGTGCTGGGAGAGGTCGAAGCCGATCTCGTCGGACGCTCCCGGCCCGAACTTCAGCGCCGGGGCGCCATAGGTGAACACGGACTCGGGTCGGGCCGGAACGGTGTTGTTCATACGCGTCCCTCCTGGGGATCGGAGTAGGCCCGGCGGCGCCGCGAGCCCGGCTCGCGGCGCCGCCGGATCCGGACGATCAAGCGTAGAAGCCATCGGGGGCGAGCCGCATCGAGCGCAGCTGCTCGGCGTCATGGCCGAAGACGACGGTGGCGTCCGACCGCTCCGCGATGCCGCGGATCTTCTCCACCGAGGCGTACCAGGCGGTCAGGTCGTTGACAATGGCGGCGGGGGTGGCGGGCGGCCCGTAGGAGTCCCCCATGTAGACGGCGTCCGAGGTGAACAGCATCGTCCCGGTCTCCGGCAGGTCCACCTTCATCGACATGGTGCCGGGGGTGTGCCCGGGGGCCTCGATGAGGGTGACACCGGGCAGGATCTCGGTGTCGCCGCTGACGGTGTCGAAGTCACACGCCGCGTAGTCCGTCTTGAGGTGGGCACCGCTGAAGGCGCCCTCGAAGCCGAAGGCGAACTCCTTCTCCTTCTCGTGGCACACCAGCCGTGCGCCGGTGCCGGCGAACATGCCGATGTTCCCGGCGTGGTCGAAGTGCAGATGGGACAGGACCAGATGGTCGATGTCCTGCGGCTGGACACCGAGCTGGCCGAGCCGCGCGTCGAGGTATTCCTCGTCGCTCACCTGGTCGTAGGGGAAGTACTCCTGCAGACCGGTCGGGGCCCAGCGGGTCTCCCAGTCGCGGGGGCAGCTGGTGTCCCACAGCAGCGTCCCCTCGGGGGTCTCCACCAGTACGCAGTGGGTGGTGCAGGAGTACCACTCCGGGGGCCGCTCGTGTTCGGTGCGGGTGCGCATCGTACGGCCCGCCTTGAGCAGCAGCCACGTCAGATCGCAGCTCATCGCTCCGCAGCTCAGGACGTGGACCTTGTTCGCGGTCTTCGTGGTCATGGGGCTTCACCTCTGGTCGGGAACGGAGCCACCCGGGGGCCGGGCGGCGGTCATGGACACATGGGCGGAAGGAGTACGGGAGGACTTGGTGTCATCACGGGCGGGTCCGGGCTGGAGGTCGCACCCCCGGGATTCGCGGACGACCAGCACGCACACCAGCCCGATGAGTGCCGAGCCCGCCCAGATGGAGGCGATCGGCCAGGAGGCGCCGTCGGCCGCGCCGACCAGGGCGCCCGCCACGAGTGGCACGAACCCCGCCACCACACCGCCGAGTTGGTAGCCGACCGAGGTACCGGTGTAGCGGACGTCCGCGGGGAACAGCTCCGCGTACATCGCCGCCGTGGGCGCGTACATCCCCGCGTGTGCCACGGCGAGCGCGAGCAGCATGGCCAGCCAGGTGGGTCCGGTCTGCCCGGTGGCCAGCAGCCAGAAGAACGGGAAGGCGAGCACGGCCGCGAACCCGGCGGCGCCCGCGAACACCGGGCGCCGGCCCCAGCGGTCCGACAGTGCGCCGAAACACGGCACCGCCAAACCCTCGGCCACCGCCGCGATGAGCATCCCCGTCAGCAGCACGCCCCGCGAGATATCGAGATGGGAGGAGCCGTAGGACAGCACGAAGACCGAGACGATGTAGAAGGGGACACCGGCCGAGACATACATGCCGACCGTGAGGGCGATCGCCTTCCCGTGGTGGCGGAACGCCTCCATGACCGGCATCTTGCGCGCCCGCCCCGCCGCCCTCACCCGGGCGACCGCCTGGGTCTCGGAGATGCGCGAGCGGAGGAACAGCCCGACCCCGATCAGCACCACGCTGAGCAGGAAGGGGACGCGCCAGCCCCAGGCGAGGAGGTCGTCATCGGGCAGCGTGGAGACCACCGCGAACACGGTCGACGACAGCACAAGACCGAGCGGCACCCCCATCTGCGGCAGACTCCCGTAGAACCCCCGCCGGTCGCGCGGCGAGGACTCCACGACCATCGTCACCGCACCGCCCCACTCGCCGCCCACGGCGAACCCCTGGAGGAAGCGCAGCGTGACCAGCAGGACGGGCGCCCAGAGGCCGATGGTCTGGTAGCCGGGCAGCAGGCCGACGACGACGGTCGCCGCGCCCATCAGGAACAGCGTCAGCATGAGGGCCTGTCGGCGCCCCACGCGGTCCCCGAAGTGACCGAAGATCACTCCGCCGAGCGGGCGGGCGACGAAGCCGACCGCGAAGGTGCCGAACGCGGCCAGGGTCCCGGCCGTCGGCGAGAAGTCGGGGAAGAACTCGGTGCCGAAGACCAGCGCCGCGGCGAGGCCGTAGATGTAGAAGTCGTACCACTCGATCGTGGTGCCGACCATTCCGGCCAGCGCGGTTCTGCGGATGGCCGCCTGGGATGCCGGGTGATGTCCTTCGGCTCCCGCGCCGGTCGCGGCGTCGGTGACGGGGATATGGCTCATGCGGGTGCGCTGCTCTCGTATGGGGGAGTCGGGTGAACCCTCTGACGGGGTCAGAGAGTTGGCACCAGGCCGCCGTCACACCGGAGGGCGGTGCCCGTGATGTACGCGGCCTGGGTGCTGCACAGAAACGCGGCGACGGCGCCGAACTCATCGGGTTCGCCGTAGCGCCCGGCCGGGATCGTGGTCTTGGAAGCGGCCTCGACCTCGGCCAGCGGCTGGCCGGTGCGCTGGGCGGCGGCCTCGTCGATCTCCCGGGCCCGCGGGGTGGCGATGCGCCCGGGGAGCAGGGAGTTGACGGTCACGCCCTGTGCGGCCACCTCGGCGGCGAGGGTCTTGAGGTACCCGGCGAGCGCCGCCCGTCCGAGGTTGGACAGCGAGAGGTTCGGCAGCGGCGCCTGCACACTTGTCGAGCTGATGCTCAGGATCCGGCCCCAGCCCCTCCCGACCATGGTCGGCAGGGTGCCCCGCACCAGGATCTCCTGCGGGGTGACCAGCGTGGCGATGGCCTGGGCGACCCCGGTGGTATCGGTGGCGCGGGCCGGTCCCGGCGCGGGGCCCGGCCCGTTCAGTACGAGGATGTCGAGGTCGCCGACGGCCTCGCGGGCGGCCGTGAGAAGCCGCTCGGCGCCGCCGTCCGCGACCAGGTCACAGCCCACGCCGACCGCGCCCGGGAGCCCGTCCGCCACCTCCTTGGCGCGCTCGGCCGACCGGCCCGTGACCACGACCTTGGCCCCTTCCTCCGCCAGGGCCCGGGCGGTCGCCCGGCCGAGACCGGATGTGGACGCGCAGATGAGAGCGGTTTTGCCTGCCAGACCGAGTCGCATGGCACCTTTCCTCTTCGGCTCGCGCCGCCCGGCACCGCCGGGTTGCGCCGTCTGAAATATAGGACGCTGTCTTATATGCAAACCAGATGGTGCCCACGGGGGAGTGCCGCGTCAAGGCTTGACGCACGCCGAAGTCGAGCGTCAGACTCCGATTTCTCGGACAGCGTCCAAAATCTCGTCAATGGCCGAACGGCCACCGACACCCGCACATCGAGAGGCATGACCGTGACCGTCACCCAGCCCCCAACGACATCCGCAGCCCGGCAGCGGCCCCGCGTGGCGCGGCAGCGACCCCGGTGGTCCGAGCTGCGCGAGGTCCTGCGGGTCCGCCGGCCGACCCTCAACCCGGTCGAGCGGCGGCTCGGGGCCGCGCTGACCATCCGCGACCTCCGGAAGGCGGCGGTGGGTACGACTCCGCGCGCGGTGTTCGACTACGTGGACGGCGCGGCCGACGCGGAGCTGACCGCGCGGCGGAACAGGGCCGCCTTCGCGGCGGTCGAACTCGTACCGGAGTATCTGTCGCCGGTCGACCACCCGGACCTGTCCACGCGGGTGTTCGACCGCGAGATCGCGATGCCGCTGATCTTCGCGCCGACCGGATACACCCGGATGATGCACCACGAGGGCGAGGCGGCGGTCGCGCGCGTGGCCGCCCGCCACGGCCTGCCGTACACGCTGTCCACCGTCGGCACCTCGACCGTCGAGGACGTCGCCGCGGCGGCTCCCGGCGGCGAGCACTGGTTCCAGCTCTATCTGACCCGCGATGAACGCCTCAACGCCGAACTCCTGGACCGCGCGCTCGCCGCCGGGTTCACCACGGTGGTCCTCACCGTCGACACCCCCGTGGCGGGGCGCCACCCCAAGGACATGCGCAACGGCCTCACGATCCCGCCGTCGCTCACCCTGCGCACGCTGTTCGGCATGGCCCGCTATCCGTCCTGGGTGCTCAACAAGCTGACCACCGCCCCGATCGCGTTCGCGTCGCTGCGCAGCATGACCGGCGAGACCGATGTGATCGACGCCGTACGGGTGGCCGATGTCGTCTTCGAACCGACGCTGAACTACGACCATCTGGCGTGGCTGCGCGCCAACTGGCCGCACCGGCTGCTGGTCAAGGGGATCCTCAGCCCGCGCGACGCGCGACGCGCGGTCGAGGCGGGCGCGGACGGCGTGGTCGTGTCCAACCACGGCGGACGGCAGCTCGACCGCACCCCGGCCACCCTCACGGTGCTGCCGGAGATACGCGAGGAGCTCGGCCCCGACGCCACGGTGATCCTCGACAGCGGCGTCACCCACGGCCAGGACATCCTCGCCGCGCGGGCGCTCGGGGCGGATGCGGTCATGATCGGCCGTGCCTATCTCTACGGCCTGATGGCCGGTGGCGAGCGGGGCGTGGAGCGCGCCGTCACGATCCTGCGCGAGGAGTACGCACGCAGTCTGCAACTGCTGGGGCTGAACGCGAGCGACGCCATCGCACGGCATCATGTGCGCACGCCGTGAGGGTTCCGGGAACACGGAGGGTCCGCCTGGGGAGGCGGACCCTCCGGCCCGGTCTCCTCCGGCCCGGTCTCAGGTGACCCGTTGGGGAACGCCCAGCGGATTCGCGTCCCGCAGCGCGGGCGGCAGCAGGTGCTGCGGCACGCCCTGGTAGGCGACCGGCCGCAGGAAGCGGTGGATGGCCCCGGTCCCCACCGAGGTCGTGGCCGGTGCCGTGGTGGCCGGGTAGGGGCCGCCGTGCTGCTGGGCGTAGGTGACCGACACACCCGTGGGCCACTGGTTCCACAGCACACGCCCGGCCCTGGCGGCCAGCAGCCTGATCAGCTCCGGGGCGATGGTGTCGTCGTCCTCGCCCTGGACGGACGCGGTGAGCTGTCCGTCGATGGCCCTCGCCACGTCCAGCAGTTCGCTCTCCCGCGCGTACTCCACGACCAGCGCGGTCGGCCCGAACACCTCCCGGATGAGTGTGTCCGGGTCGCGGAGCAGGTCGGCCGAGGTCGTGCACAGCACCGTGGGGGACGGACCGGCGCCGTCGTGGCCGCCGCTCACCAGGACGCGCACCCCGGCCGTGTCGCGCAACTCCCGCAGCGCGCTCGCATAGGAGGTCCGGATGCGCTCGTTGAGCAGGGTGAGCGGCGCGCCCGGGACCGCGCCGGGAACCTCGTCCACCAGCTCCGCCGACGCCGGGACCAGCAGGATGCCGGGCTTGGTGCAGAACTGCCCGGCGCCGAGGGTGAACGACCCGACGAACTCCGAGACGATCGCGGGCCCGCGCCGCCCGGCGGCGGCCTCCGTGACGAACACCGGGTTGACGCTGCCGAGTTCACCGAAGAAGGGGATGGGCTCCGGACGGCCGGCCGCGAGGTCGAAGAGCGCCCGGCCCGCCTCCGTCGACCCGGTGAACGCGCCCGCCCTCACCCGCGGATCGACGATCGCGGCCCGGCCCGCCTCCGTCCCGAAGACCACGTCGAAAAGCCCCTCGGGGGCGCCGCTTGACCGCAGTGCCCGCTGCACCACCTCCGCCGTGGCGGCCGAGAGCCTGGGGTGGCCGGAGTGGGCCTTGACCACGACCGGGCAGCCCGCCGCGAGCGCCGAGGCGGTGTCCCCGCCCGCCACACTGAACGCGAACGGGAAGTTGCTCGCGGCGAAGACGAGGACCGGGCCGAGCGGTTCGAGCACCCGGCGCAGATCGGGCCGCGGGCCCATCGGCCACGCGGGGTCGGCACGGTCGATCGTGGCCCCGAGGTATTCGCCCCGCGTGGCCGTCTCGGCGAAGAGCCGGAGCTGGAACACCGTGCGGACCATCTCGTTGCGCAGCCGGGGTTCCCCGAGGGAGGTCTCCTCGTCCGCGAGGGCCACGAGCTTCGGCGCGGCCTCCTCGAGCGCGGACGCGATGGCCTCGAGAAACGGGGCGCGGTCGGCAGGCTGGAGGCGGCTCCACCGCTCGAACGCGGCCGTGGCGGCGTCGAGTTTCCGCGCCAGCACCTGCGCGTCTGTCGGATCGGTCATCAGGCGTGCTCCCTCATGGTGTCAGCTGTGTCTTATATGTGAGACGTCATCCTATTCTTGAGACACGGTGGCATGCGTAGGCGCCTCCGTCAACGCGCCTTGACGGCCGTCGAGGCGGGCTCCCATACTCAACCCGTAAGACAGCGTCTGAAGTTTCGTACACGGTGGACAGAGTGAGGCGTGGCTCCATGAAGGCAGCAGTACTGCACCGGCCCGGTGCGCGGTTGACCGTCGAGGACGTCGAGCTCGACGCCCCCGGACCGGGCGAGGTCGCCCTCCGCGTGCTCGCCGCCGGGGTGTGCCACAGCGATCTCCACTACATGAACGGCGACCTCACCGTCCGCCTGCCCGCGGTGCTCGGGCACGAGGGGACGGGCGTGGTGGAGCGGGTGGGGGAGGGGGTGACCCGGGTCCGCCCCGGCGACACCGTCATCACGCTGTGGCGCCCGCGGTGCGGCGACTGCGAGTTCTGCACCACCGGCCGCCCCGCCCTGTGCGCGCTGGGCCGGGTGCAGGCGGCCTCCGGCGGTCTGCTCGACGGGACGTCACGGCTGAACCTGAACGGCGAGAAGCTGCACCACCTCATGGGGGTCTCCTGCTTCGCCGAACGATGCGTCGTATCCGAACGGTCGGTCCTCACGATCGACCCTGACGTTCCGCCGGAGATCGCGGCGATCACCGGATGTGCCGTGGTGACCGGGGCCGGTGCCGCGCTGAACGTCATGAAGGACGCCACCGGGGAGGGCGTCGTGGTCATCGGTGCCGGTGGCGTCGGGCTGAGTGCGGTGATGGGGCTGCGCCTCGTCGGCGCCGATCCCATCGTCGCGGTCGACACGGTGGACACCAGGCTGGAGAAGGCCCTTGAGCTGGGTGCCACCCATGCGGTCAACGTCCGCACCCACAGCCTCGTCGAAGAGCTCGTCAAGATCTCGCCGCGTCCGATGGCCTGGTCGCTGGACGCGGTCGGCAGGCCCCAGACCCTGGCCCAGGCGGTCGAGGTCGTAGGCACCGGCGGGACCGCCGTCGCCGTCGGCCTCGGCAAGGCGGGCGCCACCGCGGCCGTGCCCGTCAACCCCCTGGTGCAGCAGGAGAAGCGGCTGGTCGGCAGCCTCTACGGCTCGGCCAACACACCGGTCGACATCCCCAGGCTGGTCGAGCTCTTCAAGACCGGCCGACTGCCGCTCGACAAGCTGCTCGGCGAACGGTACGAGCTGTCGGCGGTCAACGAGGCGTACGCGGCGCTGGCGCAGGGGGCGACCGGGCGTGCGGTGATCGTCCCCGGTCCTAAGCTGTGAGTGCGGACGGGCTCAGAGACGGACCCGGGGGTAGGAGAGAGCGATGAACAAGGAACTGGTCGCGGAACTGGGCCGACGGCTGTGGGAAGCGGGCAAGGCGGGCACTGCCGCTGCCGTTGACTCCGCCGCGGTCGACTCCGCCGCGGTGGATCCGGCCCTGGCCGATCGGCTCGATGGTCTCGAGATGGCCTACGCCGTCCAGGCCGCCACCCTCGAACTGGCGATCGCTGCCGGTGAGCGGGCGATCGGCCACAAGGTCGGCCTCACGGCACGGCCCGCACGGGAGACCTTCGGCGCCGATGAGCCCGCCGCCGGCCACCTGCTCGCCAGCAGGCAGCTCGAGGACGGCCAACCCCTCGTCGCGGCCGGGCTGTTCGCCCCGGTGGCGGAGGTGGAGGTCGCGTTCACCCTGGGCGAGGCGCTGCCCGGTCCGGGAGTGACCGCTGGCGACGTCCGCGATGCCACCGCCACCGTGGCACCGGCCTTCGAGATCGTCGACAGCCGGTGGCGCGGTGGTGCGCGGACGCTCCCGATGCTCGTCGCGGACAACACCAACGCCGCCCGCGCGATGGTGGGGCCGCCGGTCGTGCCGTCGGCGTCCGTGGACCTGTCGAAGGTCGCCGCCACGCTGACGATCGGCTCGCGTACGGTGCCGGGGAGCGCGGCCGCCGTCATGGGCGACCCCGCCGAGGCGGTGGCATGGCTCGCCCGGCATCTGCTGCGCAGCGGAAGGCGACTGGAGGCCGGGGACCTCGTCCTGAGCGGCACCCTGTGCGCCCCGACGGCGATCAGCACTGGCGACCACCTGGTGGCCGACCTCGGTGCGCTGGGCCGGATCACCCTCGACGTCGACTGACCGCCGGTGGCCGGGGCCGGGACACAACCGGCCCCAGCCCGTGGGCGGTTGGGGACGTCAGCGCAGTACGCGGTCCGCGGTGAGGACGCGGGGCGTCTCGGCCAGCAGGGTGCGCAGCCGGTCCGCGGACAGCGGGGCGCCCGGATCCACGGGGGGCCGGGTCCGGAACGATCCGCTGGACCTGACCTCCTCGGCCATCGTGGCCTTCGCCGCGTTCAGCGCCTCGGGGTCGGCGGAGTAGGGCGTCACATAGGCGGCGGTGTCCGGCTCGAAGCGCCAGCTCTCGGTCAGGGGGCCCGCGTCGACGGCGTCGAAGCCCAGCCGGTCGATCAGCGCGGCGGCGCTCGTCCTCGCCTCCGGGTCGTCACCGGCGATCGGCAGGGCGCTGCGGTCGGCGGCTCCCGTGGGGCGCGCGAGCGCAGGGATGTGGCCGTCCGTGATGTTGTTGAACGCCTTGACGAGCCTGGCGCCGCTCAGGTGCCGCTGGACGAGCTCGCTCGTGGTGGTCTTGCCCGAGTCGAGCTCCTCGAAGTCCCCGTCGCGGGACGGGTAGTAGTTGATCGTGTCGAGCACGACCTTGCCCGCCAGCGCGGCGGCCGGGAGCTGGCGGTAGGCGGCCAGCGGGACGCTCACCACCACCCAGTCGCCCGCCCGGGCCGCTTCCTCGGGCGTCGCGGCCCGGGCGCGCTCCCCGAGCTCGGCGACCGTCTGGGCCAGGGTCTCGGGCCCGCGGGAATTGGACAGGACGACATCGATGCCCGCCGCGATCGCGAGCCGGGCCAGTCTGGTGCCGATGTTGCCGCTGCCGATGAAGCCAAGCGTTGCCATGAAAGAGGTCTCCTCGTCTGACGGACCCGTACGGGTGCGCGAAGGCCGGGGCCCCGCCCGCCCGCCGAACCGGAGCGGTTGCTCCTCTTGACCGTAACACAACCGGAGCACGCGTTCCGCAACATCCGGAGCGAGTGCTCCGTAAAGCCACCTGTACGCTGAACGCCGTGACCAGCGCCGACCAGTCCACGCCCGCACAGCCCCCCGCCAGGCGCGCCCGCCGCGCGGACGCCGAGCGCAACCGCGCCGCGATCATCGAGGCGGCCGGTGTGGTCTTCGCCGAGCAGGGGTGCGCCGTCGACGTCCGCGAGATCGCCCGGCGCAGCGGTGTCGGCATGGGCACGCTCTACCGCCACTTCCCGGCCAAGGACGATCTGCTCATCACCGTCCTGGAACGGGAGGTGACCTCCTGGCTCACCGCCGCCCACGAGGCGGCGGCCGCGACCGAGGACCCCTGGGAGGCCCTGACCGGCTTCTTCGAACAGGCCCTCACCCATCAGGCCCGCAACCGCGCCCTCGTCGAGAGCTACACCGCCACCGGCGCCCCCTCGCGCGTATGCGCCCGGCACCGCGACGCCTTCATCGACGAACTGCGCGTCCGCTGCGCATCCGCCGGACTCCTCCGCGAGGGCGTCACCACCGCCGACCTCGTCCTGCTCAGCACCTCCCTGAGCCAGACCGTCCAGGCGGCCGACGACAGCCACCCCGGCCAGTGGCGCCGCCTGCTGCGGATCTCCCTCGACGGCCTCAGCAGCCGCAACACCGAGCCACTGCCCGAGCCGGGACCGCGCGCGGACCCACCCGTGAGCGGCGACTGACCCACCGGCCGAGGACCGCATTCCCTGTGTCTGATATTTTGGACGCAGTCTGCGGAGACGGGTTCCGCTGAAACGTGTGCTGGGAGGCCATCGTGGCGCGTCTCACCGCTCCGGCCCTTCGCCGGGGCCTGGACATCCTGGAACTGCTCGTCGACCAGGACGAGGGGCTGCGGGTTCCGGAGATCACCCAACACCTCGGCCTGCCCCGTGCCACCACCCACGAACTCGTCAACACTCTGGCCGACCGCGGCTATGTGACGATCTCCAAGGAGACCGGACGCGTCGTGATGGGGCTGAGCGCCCTGCGTCTCGGCGCGGGCTATGAGCGCGGGCTCGACCTCGCCACCGTGGGCCGGGAGTGCGCCGGTGAGGTGGCGCGGGCATGCGGCGAAACGGTCCAGGTCGTCGTGCGTGACGGCGGATTCGCGGTGTTCATCGTGCGCATCGACAGCACGCACTCGGTCCGGCTGGTGTCCCAGGTGGGAAGCCGTCTGCCCGCCTCCTGCACCGCGGGCGGAAAGGCCCTGCTGAGCGCCCTCCCGGCCCGGGAACTCGATGAGCTGTTCCCGAACGACAAGGCGCTGCAGCGGATGACCGCCAACAGCGTCTCCACCCGCGAGCGGCTGCTGTCCGAGGTCGAAACGGCCCGCGAGCGCGGCTGGACCGAGGAGTACTGCGAGTCCAACGACCACGCGGCCTGCGTCGCCGCCCCCGTGTACGACCGCCTCGGCCACTGCGTGGCGGCCATGAGCATTTCGGTGCCCACTCCGCGATGGGGCGACGCGGAGAAGGAGCACTACGTCGAGCTGGTCCTCGACGGCGCGAAGGCCATGGCACGACGGCTGGGAGCAAGCGTGCCGTCGTAACCACCCACCAAGCGGCCCACGCGGGCCCGTACCCTCCCGCCCGAACCGCTAGGGCAGGCGGGCCCGCCAGGTGTGCGAAGTCCGCTCCACGCTCACGGCCAGTTTCCTGGTGGCCGGATCGGCGCCCGCCGAGCGCTCCGAGTGGGCGACCTTCGCCGCCTGGTCGAGGTGTTCACGCATCGCCGCGAGGAAGAGCGCGTCGAAGGCGGTGCCCTTCGCCCGCTCGATGGTGTGGAGTTCGTCCTCCGTCACCATGCCGGGCATGTCGTGCCCCTCGTGGGGGTTGGTGTCCGGCACGCCCGCCCGGGCCAGCAGCTTTCGCAGCCGGGCGAGTTCGGCGCGATACGCGGTGGCCACCGGCTTCGCCCACTTCTCCACCCCGGCGTCGGAGGAGTGGCCCGGGACCAGGTCGAGCAGGAGCACCGCCTGGTCGTCCATCGCGATCATCAGCTGGATCCAGCCGATGTCGCTGGAGTTGAACGTACCCGACGTCGCCTGCCCGCTCGGGGCCCGGGCGGCGGGGTGCCGCGCCGCCGACGTCGACCGTGGCTCGCCGGACGGCTTCCCGCCGCCCCCGCCACATCCCGTGGCGAGCAGCGCCGCCAGCACCGCTGCGGACGCCGCGCGCCGCGCGGCGGTGGCCGATGTCATGCCGGGCCCCCTCGTGTTTCGTGTGCGTGGGTGTGGGCGGAGCCTCCCGTCACGGGGCTCCGCCCACCGGCGGAACGGGGTCAGGGACGGCCGTCCGCGCCGCACTTGACGATCACGTTGATGCAGTCACGCACCCGCCGGGCCATCTCGTCCTCGGGCCAGGCGTTGAAGAAGTCGCCGTGCATGGTGTACCCGGCGCCCGACGCCAGCTTGAGCCGCGCGGGGTCGCCGTTGACCGGGTAGCGGAGCACCTGGCGCAGCTTCGGCACGGCCACCGGGTGGGTCGCCGGGCACTGGCCACCGACCGGGTACGCCATGTGGCTCTTGTGGTCGGGGGAGTCCAGGTCCTTCCCGTTCCAGCACTGGGGGAAGTCGAGGTAGGACTCCAGCATCGCGCCGGAGGGGCAGTTCACGAAGTCCTTGGAGGGGTTGACCTCCCCGTGGTGCAGGCAGGACCAGCGTGAGGTGGACGTGGGGTCGTCGACCCCGGTGGCCTTGGCGTTGCCCGCGACGATCCGCAGCCCCTGGGGGAGCGGCTTGATGGTCGCGATCACATCGTCGCGCACGCCCTCGCCGAGGTAGTAGAAGGTGGTGCCGGTGGGTTCGACCTCCTTGCCGTCGGCGTAGAGGGTCGGGGTCCAGTACGAGGACAGGTCGGTGGTCGGGCTGCAGCTGGTCCTGCCCCTCTGCAGGGCGGCCAGATCGGTGTGGGCGTTGGTCGAGTCGTTACCGAAGAAGCTGTGCATATGGGACGCGCCGGGGAGCCCGGGGAACACGATCGGGTCGTCCGGCAGCCGGTGGGTGAACGGGCACTCGGCGACGAACTCCGCGACGCGCACCGGTGCTTCGGCGCTCCGCGGGGTCGACGCGGCCCTGTCGGCGGCGCGGAGATCGGCCCGCGCACTGGCCGAGCCGGTGGACAGCATGGACAGGATGAGGCCGACGGCTGCGAGGACGACACCCGGACCTCGCCAGCGGCCGAGGGCTCGCCGTAACGGCGGGAAGCGCGGGGGAGTGGACGACATGACTCTCCTTTCCGTGCGCACACGGGAAGAGCGGAAGAGCGGGAGGGAGAGCCCAGCGGTGCGGTCACGCGGGGTCCTCGGGAGAGCGCTCTCACAGAGCGCTGCTGCGGACGTTAAAGGTGAGTCACATCACTGTCAAGACTTCGTGGTGCCGGGCTCGGTCCGCTCGCCCGGGAGCAGGTGAATGAGCAGCAGTACGACCCCGGAGATCAGGAAGACGCGGGTGGCGGCCTCCAGCCCGTTCCACTGCTTGGACTGCCACATGGCGAACCACTCGCCGCCGATGGCGATGAACCCGGCGCCGAACAGCAGCATCAGCATCAGCAGCCCGACCGTGCTGGCCTGACGGGCGCGGCGGACGCCGCCACCACGCAGCCCCGCGCCCCACATGGCCGTCGCGGCGAGGAGGACGAGGGCGGCGACGCTCTCCCAGACGATGATGGCGACGTACGCGGTGTCCTGGAGCGCGGTGGACGTGATGGCCCGCCACATCAGATCGTCGTCCTTGAACGTGGTGTCCATCGCCAGGACATGGCGGACGAACTGCTGGTTGGAGTCGAAGTCGGTGATGTTGCCGACGGCGACGAGCGCGATGTACAGGGCGATCGTCCCGGTGAGCAACCCCGAGACCGCGGAGTAGGTACGAGGGGAAGGTATTCCGCTGGCTCGCTCGCTCACGATGACTGTCTCCCCGTTGTATTCCGTTGACCGGACCGTATTCCGTTGATCGGACCGAGCCGTAGCGTACAACTGCCCGGATCACGACGGTCATGGACGCCATGGGCGATGCGTTGTCGTGCCCTCCGGGACCCGGGTCCCGGAGGGCACGAGATGGTCTCCGCCGGAGCGTCAGCCGGTGAAGGTCAGTGTGGCGGTGGAGGACGAGGGGTCGAAGCCGGGTGCCCCGGCGAAGGCGGCGGTGTACGTCGGCGCCGTGAGGGCGGTGGGCGGGACGACCACATTGGTGAGGCTGGCCACGCCACTGGCATTGGTGACCGCCGAGCCCAGCGGCAGCGGACCGGTGACGGCGTTGGCCGTGAAGCTGACGGTCTGGCCCGGCACGGGGTCGCCGCTGACCGTCTCCTCGAGGGTGGCGCTCAGCAGCGGGATGACGAACTGGCCGGTCATGGTGTTGAGGGTGATGACGGCCGGCGAGGCGGTCAGGGTGGTGCCGACCGTCACGGACGGGGTGAGCACGGTCACCGTGTCATTGTTGTTGTTGGTCACCCACACCTGGTCGGGCGAGGCGTTGATCGCCACCCCGATTGGGTTGGCGCCCACGGTCAGGGTGCTGGTGACCGTGTTGGTGGCGGCGTCGATGACGCTCACGTTGTTGGCGCCGTTGTTGGCGACGTAGACCAGTGAGCTGTCCGGCGAGACCGCCAGGGTCTGGGGTGCGTTGCCCACCGGGATGACGGCCACGATGGCGTTCGTGACCGCGTCGATCTTGGTCACGGTGTTGGCGAAGGTGCTGGTGATCCAGACGAACGAACCGTCCGGCGAGATCGCCACCCCCGACGGCGCGCCCCCCACGGGGATGGTGCCCACGATGCTGTTGGCGGTGACGCTGACCTTGTTGACGGTGTTGCTGAAGGTGTTGGCCACCCACGCGAACAGGTTGTCGGGGGTGATGGCCACCACCGGCGGATTGCTGCCGATCGGGATGATGTTGACGACGGTGTCGGTGGCGACACTGATCTTGCGCAGCTGGTTGCCGAAGAGGTTGGTCACGTAGACGAACTGGCTGTCCGGGGTGGCCGCCACTCCGAAGGGGAAGGCGGTGGCCCCGACGGGGATGGTGGCGACGACGGTGTCCGTGGACGTGTCGATCTTCTGCACCGACCCGGCGCCGGGGACGGCCACATAGGCGAAGGCGCCGTTCGGCAGGACCGCCACGCCCCGGGGGGAGCCGCTGGGGAGGATTCCGGTCACGGTGGTCTGGTTGAAGGTGGTCGTGTCGTACACGAACACCGTGCTCGTCGCCGGGTCGCTGTTCCCCGCGTTGGTCACATACGCCTTGGTGCCGGCCGGATTGATGGCCACGCCCGTCGGCTGGATACCGGCGGGAAGGGTCGTGGTCGCGAGTATCGACGGCGTGTCGGCGGAGGGAAGCTGGATGGTCATGTCGGACCCCTTCAATGAGAAGCGCGGCTCTCGGCGGGGCGGCACATGACACGGCACGGAGCGCCCATCCGAGAGCGCTGCCGACCGTCGCGGTCGGCGGCGAACTCCCCCGAAAGGGATGGGCTGCCGATCCGGGTTCATCAATTCCAGTAACGCAAAGCGAGGGGACGGTGACAAGGAATGCCGGAGAAGCCACCCGTTCGGCCTAGTGGTGGTCGGTGGCGGGGAGACGCGGGTCACAACTGTCCGTGTCACAGCGGACCGGGTCACCTCGTCTCAGGGGTGTAGCCACTGACGACCACGGAGGAGCACACCATGGACGCGCGACTGAACTACACCGCCAGCCCGACCGCGGGCAAGGTCCTGGGGCCCGTCATGGCGGCGGGGAAGGCGGTCAAGGAGTCGCCGCTGCCGCCCGCCACGCAGGAGCTGGTGGCGCTGCGGGTGAGCCAGATCAACGGCTGCGCCGGCTGCCTCGACATGCACACCAAGGAGGCCGCCGCGGCCGGTGAGTCCGCGGTGCGGCTGAACCTGGTGGCGGCGTGGCGTGAGGCCACGGTCTTCACCGACGCCGAGCGCGCCGCGCTGGAGCTGGCGGAGGCGGGAACCCGGATCGCGGACGCGGCCAATGGCGTCGGCGACGAGGTGTGGGCGAACGCCGCCAAGCACTACGACGGGGAACAGCTCACCGCCCTGGTGATTCTGGTCTCGTTCATGAACCTGGTGAACCGGCTGAATGTCATCACCCAGCAGCCGGCGGGCAACTACCAGGTCGGGCAGTTCCATTGATCGGCGCTCGGCCGTCCGGCCGGTCGCTCAGGGGGGAACCGGCATGAGCAAGGTGGAGGAGTTCGAGGAGCTGCGGCCACTGCTGTTCTCGATCGCCTACCGGATTCTGGGCAGTGTGAGCGAGGCCGAGGACGCGGTGCAGGAAACGTGGCTGCGCTTCGACGGCTCGGCCACCCGGCCCGTGTCGGTCAAGGCGTATCTGTCGGCCACGGTGACCCGCCTCTCCATCGACGTACTGCGCTCCGCGCGGGTGCGACGGGAGGAGTACGTGGGCCCGTGGTTCCCCGAGCCGCTGCTCAGCGATCCGTATCAGGATCCGGCCCGGGCGGTGGAGCTGGCCGACTCGGTGTCGATGGCGGCGCTGCTGCTCCTGGAGCGGCTGAGCCCGCTGGAGCGGGCGGTGTTCGTGCTGCGGGAGGTGTTCGCCTTCGGGTTCGACGAGATCGGCACGGCGGTGGGGCGGTCGGAGGCGGCGTGCCGCCAGCTGCTGGTGCGGGCGCGGCGCCACATGGCGGACGGGCGGCCGCGGTTCGCGGCGGACCGGCAGGAGCGGCAGGAGCTGGCCACGCGGTTCTTCGACGCGCTGAAGGACGGCGATGTGGGCGGGCTGCGGAAGCTGCTGGCCGCCGATGCGCACCTGGTCGGTGACGGCGGCGGCAAGGCCCCGCAGCTGGCCAGGGCCGTCACGGGCGCGGAGAACGTGGCGCGGCTGCTGGGCCATGTCTTCCCCTGGCTGCTGCGGATCGACGCCTCGTTGGAGCCGCGCGAGGTGAACGGCCAGCCCGGTGCGATCCTGCGCGACCGGGACGGCAAGGTGCTCCACGCGCTGGTCCTCGATGTGCTCGACGGGCAGATCCAGACCATCCGCACGGTGGTCAACCCCGACAAGCTCGGCCACCTCGGACCGGTCGGCGACGCGTGGGCCGTGGACCGCGAGGTGAAGCGGGCCCGCCGGACCGCGAGGTGAATAGCTCCGCGGCGGCGCGTTGGGCGGTCCCGGCGCGGGGGGGGATTACATCGTGTGACGGCTGACCTGGGCACTAGGCTGCGCGGCATGCCGGACGCCACGCCCCGAACCGAACCGTTCACCCCGCGGGCCGACCCCGCCGCTCTGGAGGACCTGCGCGGACGGCTGCGCGCGACGCGCTGGCCGGACGCGCCCGAGGACGCCGGGTGGGCGCTCGGAACCGACCTCGGCTACCTCCGTGAGCTCGTCGCCTACTGGGCGGACGGGTTCGACTGGGCCGCGCAGGAGGCCGCGCTCGCCCGGCTGCCGCGCTTCCGCGTCCGGCTCGGCGGCCTCGGAATCCACTTCGCACACGTCAAGGCCGTGGCCCCGGCCGGGCCCGCCCTGCCGCTGGTGCTGAGCCACGGCTGGCCGGACTCATTCTGGCGCTATACGAAGGTCATCCCGCACCTGACCGACCCCGGTGCGCACGGCGCCGACCCCGCCGACGCGTTCGACGTGATCGTGCCCGACCTGCCGGGCTACGGATACTCCGCCCCGCCCACCGACCGGCCGCTCGACTACATCGGTGTCGCCGGGCTGTGGGCCGAGCTGATGGACGTCCTCGGCTATGCGCGGTTCGGCGCGGCAGGCGGAGACGTCGGCAGCTATGTGAGCCGTTACCTCGCGCTGGAGTGCCCCGACCGGGTGGTGGCCGTGCACCGCATGGACGGTGACCTGCCCGTCTTCGACGGCACCGGGACGGACCTCACGCCCGAGGAACGCGCCTGGTTCGAGGACATCACGGGCTGACCCCCGGTTAAGGCGCCGCTCGCACACCCTCAGGACACGGGGGCCGGAGCGCGTTCCGGGGTCCAGCGCAGATGAACCGTCTGGTCGGCGGGGTCGGGCCGGAGCAGTGAGAGCCTGGGCCGCACGGCGTCGGTGCGCGCGGCCGGGGGCTTGCGGGCGCCCGCGCCGAACTGCACCGGCCATGTGGCGCCGGGGCCCCGGTACTCCTGCTCGGCCGCCGCGTGCAGGGTCCAGTGCGGGTCGTAGAGATGGGTGCGGCCCACGGCGCACAGATCGGCCCGGCCCGCCAGCAGCAGCGAGTTGACGTCGTCGTACGAGGCGATCGCGCCCACCGCGATGACCGCGGTGCCGGTGGCCGCGGCCACCTCGTGGCGGATGCGGTCGGCGAACGGGGTCTGGTAGGAGCGGCCGAAGGCGGGCCGTTCGTCCTGGGTGACCTGACCGGAGGAGACGTCGATGCCCTCCGCGCCATGGGCGATGAACGCGCGGGCGATCTCCACGGCGTCCCGCTCGGTGGTGCCGTGCGGCACCCAGTCGGTGGCGGAGATACGCACGATCACCGGCCGCTCCGCGGGCCATGCCTCCCGTACGGCGTCAAAGACCTCCAGCGGGAAACGCAGCCGGTTCTCCAGCGGACCGCCGTACGCGTCGGTGCGGCGGTTGGCGGCCGGGGAGAGGAACGAGGACAGCAAGTAGCCGTGCGCACAGTGCAGTTCGAGCAGATCGAACCCGGCCTCTGCGCCCCGGCGGGCGGCGGCCACGAAGTCCTCGGCGATCCGGTCCATAGCGGCGCGGGTGAGCTCGCGCGGCACGGCCGAGTCCGGGCCGTACGGCAGCGGGGACGGGCCGACGACCTCCCAGTTGCCGTGCGGCAGCGGGTCGTCCATCCCCTCCCACATCAGCCGGGTGGAGCCCTTGCGGCCCGAGTGGCCGAGCTGGAGGCCGATACGGGCGGTGCTGCGCTCATGGACGAAGGAGACGATCCGCCGCCAGGAAGCGCCCTGCTCGTCGTTCCACAGCCCGGTGCAGCCGGGGGTGATGCGGCCGTCGGGCGAGACGCACACCATCTCGGTCATCACCAGCCCGGCGCCGCCCATGGCCTTGGAGCCGAGGTGGACGAGGTGGAAGTCGCCGGGCACGCCCTCGACGGCGGAGTACATGTCCATCGGGGACACGATCACCCGGTTCTTCAGCTCCAGCTGGCCCAGCCGGTACGGCTGGAACATCGCGGGTGCCACGCCGCCCCGGCCCTGCGCGGCGGCGAAGGCCAGGTCGACCCGGTCGGCGAACTCCGGGTCGCGGGTGCGCAGGTTGTCATAGGTGATCCGGCGGGAGCGGGTGAGCAGGTTGAAGCAGAACTGGGTCGGCTCCTGGTGGATGTACATCCCGATGTTCTCGAACCACTCCAGCGAGCCCTGCGCCGCCCGCTGGGTGGACTCCACGACCGGTCGCCGCTCGGCCTCATAGGCGGTCAACGCGGCCTCGGTGTCGGGGTGTTCGTGCAGACAGGCGGCGAGGGCGAGCGCGTCCTCCATCGCCAGCTTGGTGCCCGAGCCGATGGAGAAGTGGGCGGTGTGGGCGGCGTCCCCGATGAGCACGAGGTTGCCGTGGTGCCAGCGCTCATTGCGTACGGTGGTGAAGTTCAGCCACTTGGAGTTGTTGGCGAATACCTGGTGGCCGTCGAGTTCTTCGGCGAAGAGCTCACGGACGCGCGCCACGGCGTCCTCGTCCGAGGCGCCCGGCGCGAGGTCGGCCCCCTCCGTGGCATCGAAGCCCGCCCGCCGCCAGACGTCCTCGTGCATCTCGACGATGAAGGTGGAGCCGGTGGCGGAGTAGGGGTAGCCGTGCACCTGCACGACACCCCATTCCGTCTGCTTGACGAAGAACTGGAACGCCTCGAAGACCCGGTCGGTGCCGAGCCACATGTACTTGCTGTGCCGACGGTCCAGGGAGGGGCGGAACACCTCCGGATGGGCCGCCCGTACGGCCGAGTTGACGCCATCGGCCCCCACCACCAGGTCGTACGACCCGCGCAGCCGCTCGGTGTCCGGGGCGAGGGCGGAGAAGCGCAGGGTGACGCCGAGGTCGCGGCAGCGCTCCTGGAGCAGCCGGAGCAGTTCCTTGCGCCCCATGGCGGCGAATCCCTGGCCGCCGACGGTGTGGCTCTCGCCCCGGTAGTGGATGTCGATGTCGGTCCAGCGGGCGAAGCGCCGGGCCATGCCCCGGGCGATGGCGGTGTCGGCGTTCTCGATGCCACCGAGCGTCTCGTCGGAGAAGACGACGCCGAAGCCGAAGGTGTCGTCGGGGGCGTTGCGCTCCCAGACGGTGATCTCGTGGGCCGGGTCGAGCCGTTTCATCAGGGCCGCGAAGTACAGCCCGCCGGGACCGCCGCCGATGATCGCGATCTTCAAGGGGGTTCCTTTCAGCAATTAGCTCTCAGCTCTCAGCTCTCAGCGACGGCCTCGGCGGAGCCCTGCTCGTCTTCGACGATCCTGCGGAGCGCGAAGCGCTGGAGCTTGCCGCTGGTGTTGCGCGGCAGGGCGTCCCGGAACCGCACCTCGCGCGGGTATTTGTAGGGCGCCAGGACCCGCTTGACGTGGTCCTGGATCTCCTTCGCCTTGGCCGCGCCGCCGGGCACACCGTCCCGCAGCACCACGAAGGCGCACACGATCGAGCCGCGCTCGGCGTCGGGGCGGGCCACCACGGCGGATTCCACGACGTCCGGGTGGGTGTCGATGGCGGCCTCGACCTCCGGGCCGCCGATGTTGTACCCGGAGGAGACGATCATGCTGTCGCTGCGGGCGTGGTAGTGGAAGTAGCCGTCCTCGTCCCGGTGGAAGATGTCACCGGTGATGTTCCAGCCCTCCAGGACGTAGTCCCGCTGGCGTTCGCCGCCCAGATAGCGGCAGCCGACCGGGCCGATGACCCCGAGTCTGCCCGGCTCCCCGGGGCCGAGTTCCGCGCCGTCGGGGCCGAGTACGGCGGCGCGGTAGCCGGGGACCGCCTTGCCCGTGGCGCCGGGCCGGATGTCATCCCCGGCCGCGGAGATGAAGATGTGCAGCAGCTCGGTGGCGCCGATGCCGTCGATGATCCTCAGGCCGATGCGGGCCCGCAGCTCCTCCCAGATGGCGCGGGGTATGTGCTCGCCCGCGGACACGCCGGTGCGCAGCCCGGCCAGCCGCCGCTCGGCGCCCTCGCGCAGGATCGCCCGGTAGGCGGTGGGCGCGGTGGCCAGGGCGGTGACGCCGTGCCGCCGTACGAGCTCCGCGAGCCGCGGCGGAGTGGCGGACTCCGTGAGCAGGGCGCAGGCTCCGGCCCGCAGCGGGAAGACGACCAGCATGCCGAGGCCGAAGGTGAAGGCCAGGGGCGCGGTGCAGGCCACCAGGTCGTCGGGGACCAGGCCCAGGGTGTGGCGGCCGAAGGTGTTGTCGATGGACAGGATGTCCCGGTGGAAGTGCATGGTGATCTTGGGCGCGCCGGTGGATCCGGAGGTGGGGCCGAGCAGCGCCACATCGTCGGCGGCGGTGTCCACGCCGGTGAACGCACCGGACTTGGCCGTGGCCCTGGCCACCAGGTCCTCCGGGCCGCCGCCGCCGTACTCCACCACGGTCAGCCCGGGCAGTACGGTGTCCCTGACCGTGCGCACGTCAGCGGCGAACCGGTGGTCCACCAGGGCGATCGACGGCAGGGTGCGCTCGGAGACGGGGACGAGCTCCCGGGGGCGCAGGGCGGCCATGGTGGTCACCACCACACCACCGGCCTTGAGGACGCCGAGCCAGGCCGCCACCGTCCAGGGGTTGTTGGGCGAGCGCAGCAGGACCCGCTGCCCCGGCACCAGGCCCAGGTCCTCGGTGAGCACCTGGGCCACCTGATGGGCCCGGACGCGCAGCTCGCCGTACGTCCACACCTCGCCGGACGGGGTGCGCAGGGCGGGGCGGTCGGGGCCGAACAGCGCGGTGGGGGTGTCGATGAGCTCGGTGGCCGCGTTGAGCCGGTCCGGGTAGCGCAGTTCCGGCGTGGTGAACTCGAGGGTCGGCCACAGATGTGCGGGGGGCAGCCGGTCGCGGGTGAAGGTGTCGAGGTGTGCCGAGGGCGAGAGGGGGAGCGGAAGAGTCACGGAAGGGTCCTTCCGGGAGCCCGCCGGGGAGGGCGGCGGATCAGGTGGTGCGGATCAGGCCCTCCTGGACCACGGTGGCCAGGTGGCGGTGATCGCGCGTGAAGAAGCGCCCCGTGCCCAGGCCCCGGCCGGCGTCGGCGGCGACGGCCTCCTGGACGTAGAGCAGCCAGCCGTCCACCGGCCCCGGGCGGTGGAACCACATCGCGTGGTCGAGGCTCGCGGTGACCAGTCCGGGCCTGGCCCAGGGCAGGTCGAGCACCCGCAGCACGGGTTCGAGGATCGTGTAGTCGCACACATACGCCAGGGCGGCCAGGTCCCGCTGGGTGTCGGTCAGCCCGTCGACCGTGCGCAGCGGGTCGAACGGCCTGAGCCACACCGCCTGGTGCGGAAGGCGCTTCCCCTCGACGGTGAGATAGACCGGGCCGGGCACATGCCGCATGTCGAAGCCGCGCCCGCCGGACCAGTACGCCTTGGACTCCTCGGTCATGGAGCCGCCGTCGCGCTCGGCGAGGTACTCGGCCGAGGTGGGCAGGCCCTCCGGGCCTGGCACCTCGCCGCCGGAGCCGGGGTGGAAGTCCGCACCGGGCTCGCCCGCCGCGAATCCGGCCAGACAGACGTACAGCGGCTTGCCGTTCTGGTAGCCGCGCACCTGCCGGGTGCTGTAGCCACGGCCGTCGCGCACCGCCTCCACCTCGTAGCGCACCTCGGCGCCGATGTCGGCGGGGCGCAGGAAGTAGCTGTGCATCGAGTGGAGGGACTTGCCGTCGGTCACCGACCGCATGGCCGCCGCCGCGGCCTGGGCCACCAGATCGCCGCCGTACGCCTTGGGCCAGGGGCAGGGCTGGGTGGTGGCGGTGAAGGCGAGGTCGAAGTGTTCCGGCTGGGCGGGCTTCAGGGTGACGGCGGCGGTGAAGACGGCGGAGGTGGGGGACGTGCCGGTCATCGGCGGTCCAGCCAGTCGCGCAGCTCGGTGTCGGCGATATCGGGCAGGTTGACCACGATGTTCTCCGGTGTCCTGGTGGTCATCCAGGTCAGCGGCTTGGTGCGGGAGAGGTTGCACTCCACGTGCGGCATGTACGGCGGCACGAAGACCCAGTCGCCCTCCTCCATGTCGAGGTAGTCCCGCAGCTCTTCGCCGAAGTAGATGCGGGCCCGGCCGGACAGGACGTAGCCACCGGTCTCGGCCTCGCCGTGGTGGTGGGTCACCGAGCGGTAGCCCGGTTCGTTGCTGACCTTGCCGAACCAGAGCCGGGTGGCGGAGGTGTGCTGGATGCTCACCCCCGCCACCCGGACGGCACCGCCCGAGTCGGCGGTGTTCGCGCTCTCGAGGCCGCCGCGGGTCACCACGGGGGCGACGATGCCGCTCGGCAGCCGGTACATCGAATTGTCGCCCTGGAGGCGGTACTTGCTCAGATCGGGCTCCATGGGGTCGGCTCCGTTCAGTCGGGGACCAGGATCCGATGTCTCGTGTTTCTCACGGTCGTCATCTAAAGTCAATACACCTGTCCGGCCGGGGGACAGGACGGAACACAACCGAGCCGGAGGCCCCATGACCCCCGTCCCCGTGAACCCGCCCGCTCTGCCGAGGCCCAGCGGCTACTCACATGGCACACTCGCGGGAAACACCCTCCACCTGGGAGGACAGACCGCCCTCGACGCGGACATGAAGATCGTCCCGGGGGGCGTCGTCGAGCAGTTCCGGCAGGCGTTCGGCAATCTGCTCACCACGCTGCGCGAGGCCGGAGGGCGGCCCGAGGACCTGGTGAGCGTGACCATCTACCTCACCGACATCCCCGACTACCAGGCACACGGCAAGGAGATCGGCGAGGTCTGGCGCGAGCTCGCCGGGCCCGTCTACCCGGCCATGGCGGGCATCGGCTGCACGGCGCTGTGGCAGCCCGAGGCGGTGATCGAGATCCTGGGCGTGGCCGTGATCCCCGAGGAACGGCTGGTGGCACCGGGCGCGCGGTGACGGGCGGCGCCAGACGGTGGGGCGCCGGACGTTAGGGTGCCGGGAATGACCGCGCAGACGACACCGGCCACCGCCGTGGCGGGCGAGCGGGAGTCCCGCCATGCCCCGCTCATCCTCACGCTCTACGGCCTCTACGCCCGGGGCGAGCACAACTGGCTCTCGGTCGCCTCGCTGATCGGCCTCATGGCGGACCTCGGCGTGGAGAGCCGGGCCGTGCGGTCCTCGGTCTCCCGGATGAAGCGCCGCGAGGTGCTGCGCGGGGAGCGCCGCGAGGGCGTCGCCGGATACTCGCTCGCCGGATCGACCCTGGAGACGCTCGCCGAGGGCGATGTGCGCATCTTCCGGCGGACCAGGGCGTCCCGCGGGGACGGCTGGGTGCTCGTGGTGTTCTCCGTGCCCGAGTCCGAGCGCGAGAAGCGGCACGCCCTGCGGACGGCCCTGACCCGGCTGGGCTTCGGCACCGCGGCGTCGGGCGTCTGGATCGCCCCCGGACACCTGGCGGACGAGGCGCGGCGGACCCTGGAGCGCCGGGAGCTGTCCGCGTACGTCGACATCTTCACCGGCGACCACGTGGCCTTCGGCGACCTGCGGGAGAAGGTCCGTTCCTGGTGGGACCTGGATGAACTCACCGCCATGTACGCGGACTTCCTGCGCCGGTACGGCCCGGTGCTGGACGCCGTGACGCGCCGCGGGCCACAGCCGCTGGAGGCGTTCGGTACGTACGTTCCGATGCTGACCCAGTGGCGGCGCATGCCCTACCGTGACCCGGGGCTTCCCCTGGAGCTGCTCCCGCCGGACTGGAACGGCGTGGCCGCGGGCGAGCTGTTCGACCGGCTCCACACCGTGCTGAGCGCCCCCGCGGCGGCACACGCCGCGGGGGTCTTTCACTCGGGACGTGCCGCTACCTGACCGCGGGGAGGGCCGTCAGGAGCGCTTCTCGATGGTGATGAACGGGTCCCACTGGAAGTACCCCACCAGCCGCTGGTCGGCGTCCAGGATCTGGAAGGAGAAGTGGTAGGTGACCTCGCCAACCTTCTTGACGTCCGCCTCCCAGAAGTGGTCCGCGTAGTCCTGGGTCTCGAAGTCCGGCCGGTCGGTGGCCCCGTCCTTCGGGATCGGATAGGTGCCGTCGCCGATCACGACCCGCGGTGTGCTGATGAGCGGGTCGCCGCTCGCGTACCGGTACAGCAGGGCGCAGTACTCGCTGTTGAGCGACAGTGTCGTCTCGCGCCACCTGATGATGTCCCTGGGGTTGGCGCGGAAGTTCAGCTCGGCCCCCGAGGTGCCGATGACGCGGTCCTGGCGCGTCGTCATATAGATCAGGCTCTGGTCGACCCAGGTCGGCGCGTTGTAGTCCTTCGACGCGTCGGGATACCGCTTGGCGATCGAGAACGCGTCGAACGCGATCAGCACATTGATGATCTCTGACATGCCGCTACTCCCCTTTTACCTTGTAGGCCATCGCCCGCGGATAGTCGTGCCGGTGCAGCCGGACCCGGACCAGCAGTGGTCCGGCGTTGACCGGGTCGGTCGGGTCGGTGAGGCGTGCCAGCAGCTCGTCCAGCTCGCCGGGGTGCGCCACGCTGACCCCGTGCGCCGGGGTCTTCTTGCCCGAGAAGACATCCGCCAGCCGCTCGTAGTGCCACGGGTGGAGCACGTTGTAGAAGTCCGCGCCATCGGTGTCGGCGGCGCCGCGGGGCTCCCGGTCCGCGTAGTAGGACGGGTGCACCAGCATCTGCTCGATGCCGTAGAAGTGCCCGTTGTCCATTACGAACACCACCGACCGCAGCCCGAGCCTGGTGTGGGTGGAGATCTCCTGGCAGGTCTCCTGGAAGGCGCCGTCGCCGACGAACACCATCGGGCGGGCGTGGCCGCGCTCGGGGGCGAGCGCCGCGCCGGTGGCCGCGCCCACGGACCAGCCGATGGACAGCCAGCTGACCTGTGACAGGAAGCCGCCCGCTGGCAGGGTCAGGTTCATCGAGCCGATCAGGGAGAACGCGGCGTCGGAGACCACCGTCCAGCTCTCCCGGGTCTCCTTGGCCAGGAAGTGGTTGATCCGGTCGAACACCCCGTCGTACGTGAGCCGTTCGCCGGGCCCGGACAGCGCGCCACCGGCGCGGAGCGTCGTGGCGCGGTGGTCCTCGAGGGAGGCGGGGCGGTTCCCGGACCCGCCGTGCCTGGCGTGTGCCTCGGCGTAGTAGTCGGCGGTCAGGCCACCGGAGCCGAAGCGCGCCACCAGCGCGTCCTGGAGGGCCGGGATCAGCCGGGCGAGCTGGACGTCGGGGAAGTACTGGGTGCCGACGCTGACCCCGCCCCGTGCCGCCACCACCCAGTCCGTGCCGACGCACAGTTCACCGTTGAGATTCTTCGAGGTGGACCAGGTGCCGAGGCCGATCCGGCAGGTGGCCCAGTCCTTGAAGACCGCGTGTACGTCCGGGTGGCTGGCCTTGCCGTTGTAGACCCCGTGGAACTGCGGCAGCCGCTCGTCGAGGACGGCCTTGGCCCCGACGGTGGTGCAGTACGGCACCCCGGTGGCCTGCGTCAGATCGGTGAGCTGCCGGTCGAGGCGGAACCGCTCGACCTCCTCGCCCGCCCAGACGATCGGGCGGGGCCTGCCGTCCGGGCCGGGGTGCTCCTCGACCAGTGCGAGGACCGCGGCGACGGCGCTCGCCAGCATGGTCTGGTTGCGCACGCTGAACGGCCGCTCGCGGCGCAGCAGCGGCTCCCCGGCCACGGCACACGGCTCGTCCCACAGGTCCTCCATCACCTCCAGGTAGACGGGCCTGCGCTCGGAGAGGCAGGCGGTGAGCGCGGCGTCGATCTGGCCGGGGGCGAGGCCCGGGTTGGAGATGACCTGCGCCTCCACGGTGACCTGCCGGTAGGCGTCCAGGTTGCTCTCCCGGCGCGGGCTCATATGGGAGGTGAGCAGGCTGAGCGCGCGGTAGTTCTGCCACTGTTCGTACGGCGGGCAGGCGTTGATGGCGATGAGCGGGACGTGTTCCACATACGCCCCGCCACAGGCGTTGAGCAGGTTGAACGCGCCGACGCTGTAGGTGACCGCGGCGGCGCCGATGCCGTGGAGACGGGCGTAGGAGTCGGCGGCCTGGCCCGCGCCGCCCTCGGTGGGGGTGCCGACCCACTCGATGTCTCCCTCGGCCCGCAGCGTGGTGAGGAACGGGCCGAGGTGGTTGCCGGGCACCCCGAACAGATGGGTGATGCCCAACTCTGCCAGGCGGCGGGCCAGATGGCGGGCGACCGTGGACTCGGGGGTGATCGCGGTCACGAGGGGTCCTCCTGGTCCGGGCCCGGTGTGGTGAGGGGCGGGGCCTGGTGGACGGCGGTGGCGGCGCGGACGGCGCTCTCCAGCGCGCCCTCGATCCAGGCGTGTTTGAGCGAGGTGTGCTCCCCGGCGAAGTGCACCGGGCCCTCGGGGCGGGAGGCGTCCAGGTGGAAGCTGGTCATCTGGTGCGGGGTGTACGTGGCGGCCTCGCCGAAGGCGTACGGGTCGCGGGCCCAGCTCTTGGTGGCGCCCAGGCCGGTGAAGAACACCTCGATGCGGCGTCCGTGCAGGGCCTGGAGGTTGCGCAGGGCGTAGACATAGCGCTCCACCTCGCGCATGGAGTCCCAGCGCGCGGCGTCGTCCGACCAGGAGTACGAGGCGAGCACCACACCGCCGGTGCTGCCCTCGACCGGGTGCGAGGGGTAGTAGACGAACCGGTTGGGGTTGTCGGTGGCGGAGCCGCCCCCGAAGCAGTGGGTGGCGGGGCGCACGGCGGGGCCGCGCAGCGGCATGGCGCTGTTGACCTGGCGCAACTCCTCGGTGACTCCGCTGTCCTTGACCGCGGCGCCGAGCAGGTCGCGGCCCGCCTCGGCGAGTTCGGGCGCGGGACCGGTGCCGGTGTCGCCGCCGCGCTGGTAGTACGCGTAGAGGCCCGGTGTGATGCTGTCGAGCTCGCTGCGCCAGTCGTCCTCGGTGAACTCCCACCACCGGTGGCTGAACTCCAGCAGCACCTTGGTGGCCGAGTCGTAGTGGGTCTCGATGATGGCGCGGCGCTTCTTGTACGACATCGAGGGGACGATCTCCACGAAGCGCAGGGTGGAGAACGGGATGGCCACGATCGCCAGGTCCGCGGTCCACAGACGGGTGGGGCCCGCCGGGTTGTCCTCGGCGACGGTCCGCACGGCCACGCCCCATCCGTCGGGTCCGACGGCGCCGCTGCCCGCGGGGGCGGAGTCGCGGCTGGGGTCGAAGTACTCCAGGCGGATCATGCGGTGGCCGAACCGCACCTCGTCGCGCAGGCCCCGGTGGAGGGCGTCCGGCAGCCGCCAGCTGCCACCGGGTATCTCCCAGTAGCGCACACCGGGGCTGATGTCGGTGTGGCTCAGGAAACTGTGGAAGAAGGAGAGATGGAGCCGCGAGGACATGTTCTCCAGCGTTCCGACCGCCTCGATGGCTTCGTCGCTGAGCCCCGCGTAGTCACGCAGGAAGCCACCCATCGAATAGCCGTCGAAGTCGTGGATCACCCGGGCCCAGCCCTCGATCCACTCCTCGAGCGGCTTGTTGACCCGCTCCCCGTCCACCACGTCGGAGTAGTAGTCCCGCACGCTCTCCAGCGCGTCGTCGACCATCCGCACGGCGGGGGCGCGGACCTCGTCATCGGTGAGGTGGAAGCCCTCGTTGATCTTCTCAGGGACGGTGCTGTAGTCGGAGCGCCGCACCTGGACGCGGTTGGTGCGGATCCAGGTGTTGCCGCGGCTGTCGGGCGCGCGGAAGTCGGGGCTGTCGTCGCCGTAGGTCCAGGTGCGGCCGGTGAAGGAGGTGTACGTCACCGGGGGGACGGGGACGTCGGGGCCGCTGCCGGTGGCGGGGTCGACGTCCACGTTGTAGAACAGGCGGCGGCCGAGCCCGAGTTTGTCGACGAGGGCGAGGACGAGCGGGTGGAAGTCGGGCAGCCGCATGGCACCGGCCTCGGCGTACTGGGCGGCGTCGTCGAACGGCCGGTGGTGCTTGGTGGTGCGGAAGGTCTTGATGCGCCCGCCGGCCCGGCCGGTGTTGGCCTCCAGGATGGTGATGTCGTGGCCCGCGTCCTTCAGCAGCCGACCGGCCACCAGACCGGTGATACCGGCGCCGATGATGAGGATCTTCTTGCGGGGGTGGCGGGTGACGCCGAGGCTGCCCGTATCGATGAGGGTGTGGAGATAGCCGAGTTTGAGGTCGGTGTTGTCCGGTCCGATGAGGAGGAGTTCGCGGGCCAGCTTGAGACAGGTCTGCCAGCGCGCACGGGTGGCGGAGTTATCGCGCGGAGCGTCGGTCATAGCTTGCGATCGTAGATTTGAAGAAACGATTTCTCGTTTCTTTCGCAGGGTAATGTATGGGTAAAGTCCTAAAAGGGGATGCCCGATGGCTGACGGAATTTCGACGTGCTGGATTTTCCCCGCGAGTAGCCCGAGGTCCGGCTGGGGCGGGTGCTCCACCAGGGGGTGAGGGGGAGGACGGCGCAGCGGCGTCAGCGCCTCGATGAACTCGGTGGTCATCGCGACGGCGGGTGCAACGGGGCCAGGTCGGCCAGCCCGCGAAAGGAACGGGCGTCGAACTCCTGTCCGATAAGGAAGAAAGGCGCGCCGCAGCAACACCCATGGCCGCTCGGATGCCATTCAGAAACCCATTCCGACGGTCCCGAGCGCCCATCCGAATTGGTTTCAGGCCGTCGGGGACGTGGCGCACGGGAAAGGAGATGAGTGGGTTTCCGGCGCGCCGGGAACCCACTCATCCGCCCTGCGGGGCTTACGTCGGATGGCGGTGCGGACGCTTCAGACGGCTCGGCCCGCCAGGGTGTTGCGCAGGGCGGCGAGCCCGTCGGCGTAGATGCCGTGGAAGAGCGCGACGGCCTCGTCGTCGCTGACGCCGGCGGGGGTGAACGTACCGGACCACTCGACGCGCGATGCGCCGGACCGGCCGGGGACCTCGCGCACGCGCAGCGTGGAGAGGTAGTCGGTCACCGGGAAGGGCGCCTCCAGAATGGCGTAGCTGTACGAGCGCGCCGCGTCGTCGAAGGCCACGAGCCTTTCGACGATCACGCCGCCCTCCTCGTTGCGCAGTCGGCGGACGCGGCCGCCCTCGGCGGCCACGCTCTCCGCGATGTACGGCAGCCAGTCGGGCAGTGCGTCAAAGCCGCCGATGAGCTGCCACACCCGCTCGGGCGGTACGGCCAGGTCGAGGGTGGCGGTGGTGGAGGCCATCGGGATGCTCCTGTCGGGGTGGGGGAGGGGGATCGTCAGGCGACGGGCAGGGGCGCGAGGGGGGAGACCAGTCCGGCCTCGCGCAGCTCGGTCCAGAACGCCGCCGGGACGGCCTCGTCGAGGGCCGCGACATCCTCGGCGATCCGGCTGGGCCGGGTGGCGCCCGGAATCGCGGCGGCGGCCGCCGGGTGGGCCAGGGAGAACTGCAGGGCGGCGGCCTTGACGCTGACGCCGTGCCGCTCGGCGAGCTCCTTGATGCGCGCCACCTTCTCGATGATGTGCGCGGGCGCGTCCTGGTACTCGAAGTGGGTGCCGCCCGCGAGGATGCCGGAGCTGTAGGGGCCGCCGACGACGAGGCTGACGCCCTGGTCCGCCGCCGTGGGGAGCAGGCGCTCCAGGGCCCGGTCGTGGTCAAGCAGCGTGTAGCGCCCGGCGAGCAGGAAGGCGTCCGGCTTCGGCTCGTCCAGGTCGAGGGTGAGCTCGATGGGTTCGACGCGGTTGACGCCGAGCCCCCACGCCTTGATCACGCCCTCGTCGCGCAGCTGCTGCAGAACGCGGAAGGCGCCGGTGCGGGCGCTCTCGTAGACGGCGAGCCAGTCGTCGCCGTGGAAGTCCTGGGCCACGTCATGGACCCAGACGATGTCGAGCCGGTCGGTGCGCAGGCGCCGCAGACTGTCCTCGATGGACCGCTTGGTGGCGTCGGCCGTCCAGTCGTGGACGATCTTGTTGGGACGGCCGTGCTCGAACAGGCCGCCCTTCTCGCCGAGTTCACGGGCGGCGGGGTCCTCGACCTCGTCGAGGATCACGCGGCCCACCTTGGTGCTGAGCACATAACTGTCGCGGGGGCGCCCGGCGAGCGAGTCGCCGAGGCGAATCTCCGCCAGCCCCGCGCCGTAGAAGGGGGCGGTGTCGTAGTAGCGGATGCCGTGGTCCCAGGCGGCGTCGACGGTCGCTGCGGCCTCCTCGGCGGAGACATCGCGGAACATGCTGCCCAGCGGGGCCGTGCCCAGTCCGAGGCGGCCCGGGAGCAGAGACGTGATGGTCATGAAGTGTCCTCGCGGAGAGAGGGGGGAAGGGACGGACTCATGGCTCTCGGCCGGTCCGCCGTTCGTTCGCCTCCGACGTTAGGATCGGGACTTCAGACTGTCCAAGACTCTCTTGGATACACTTGAGTCCTCGGAGGTCTTACATGCTTGACCTGCGACAACTACGCTACTTCAGCGTCGTGGCCGAGACCGAACACGTCGGCCGCGCCGCCGAGCAACTCCATATCTCCCAGTCTCCCCTCAGCCGTCAGATCGCTCAGCTGGAGAAGAACCTCGGCCTGACCCTGTTCGAGCGCAGCCAGCAGCGCATCCGGCTGACCCGCGATGGCGCGATCTTCCTCAGCGAGGCCCGGGCGCTGCTGCGCCACGCCGACCGCCTGGAGAACCTGGGCCGCCGGCTGGGCAGGGGGGAGGAGGGCGGGCTGTGCATCGGCTACGTGGCCGACGCCATGCACACCGGTGTGCTCCCGGGCGCGCTGCGCCGGCTCCAGGAGGAGAGCCCCGGAATCCATGTCGCGCTGTACAGCATGGCCGCGGCCGAGCAGTTCGAGGGGCTGCGCCAGCGCAGCCTGGACATCGCCCTGGTGCGGGAGCCGCCGGACCGCGACGACCCCGTACTGCGCGCCGCGCCGCTGCTGGAGGACCCGTTGCTGCTGGTCCTTCCGGCGGGCCACCCGCTGGCCGGGCGCGAGGCGATTGCGGCGGAGGACCTGGACGGGCAGCCGTGGATCGCGGTCGAGGAGCCGGGCGACCCGGCGTGGCGGGACACCTTCGTCGCCTCGTGTGTGGCCTCGGGCTTCACGCCCGACATCCGGCTCGACGCCGCGGATCCCCTGACGGCACTCGGCCTGGTGGCCTCCGGCCTCGGGCTGGCGCTGGTGCAGAAGAGCATGGTGCGCGGCGCCACGGAGGCGGTGGCCGTGCGCACACTGCCCTGGTACGAGGCGTCCGTCCGGCTGTGGGCGGTCTGGCACCACGTCGATCTGCGGCCGGTCGTCGCCTCGTTCCGCGAGACGGTGCTGTCGGACGAGCGGGAGACGGGCGCGGGGCCGCTGTCCGGTGGCCTCGTCTCCGGAGCGTGAGCTCAGCCGGGCAGCCCGCACCCCGGAACGTGAAGTGATGAGGTGTCGAGGGGTGACGCCTCCAACGAGGCCACGGCCGTGACCAGGGTGGTGAGCCTCGGATCCCGCGCCGCCAGGTCAAGCGCCTCGCGCAGGGCGCCTTCGTACGTCGGCCGGGCCCGGCCGAGCAGCAGCAGCCCGGCCGCGGTGACATTGGCGTAGATCCCGCGCCGGTCGGTGGGACACAGATAGCGGGAGAGGAGTTCGCGGTCCTCGAGCCGGGTGACCAGGCGGGTGGTGGCGCTCTGGCTGAGGGCGACCGCGTCGGCCACCTGCTTCATCTGCAGATGGCCGTTGTCCCCGTCGTGCTGTCGGCTCAGGACGTCCAGCACCGCGTATTCGCGGGCGCTGAGCCCGTGGCGGGTGTGGAGAGCCCCCTCGAGACGCGTCTCGATCCTGTTGTGCAGCAGTGACAGGGCGCACCAGCTCTGGGCGAGGGGAGTGGCGACGAGGTCGGGCGCGGTCATGGCTGACTCCTGGTGCGGGGTGGGGCCCGGCCGGGCCCGGCGGCGGCGACGGTGACGTGATACACAGCATGAGCAATATAGCGCGCTTGCAATTACTGTGTCTGCAAGTATTGTGGGTGCTCGTAAGGGGCGGTAGCAATCACTTGGAGTGAACTTTCATGCCCATCGCACTGCTGGCCCTCGCCATCGGGGCCTTTGGGATCGGAACCACCGAGTTCGTGATCATGGGGCTGCTGCCCGAGGTCGCCGGGGACTTCGATGTGTCCATCCCCACCGCCGGATTCCTGGTGACCGGCTACGCGCTCGGCGTCATGGTCGGCGCGCCGCTGATGACCGCGCTCGGTACGAAGATCTCCCGCAAGCGCATGCTGATGCTGCTGATGGGGCTGTTCGTGGTGGGCAATCTGCTCTCCGCGCTCGCCCCCGTCTTCGGTGTGATGGCCGTGGGGCGGATCGTCGCCTCCTTCGCGCACGGCGCGTTCTTCGGCATCGGATCGGTGGTCGCGGCCGACCTGGTCGCGCCCGAGAAGAAGGCCGCGGCCATCTCGATGATGTTCACCGGACTGACCATCGCCAATGTCGTCGGTGTGCCGCTGGGCACCTCGATCGGCCAGTCGCTGGGGTGGCGCACCACCTTCTTCCTCGTCGCCGCGCTGGGCGTGATCGGCCTGGCGGGCATCGCCAAGCTCGTTCCCGACATCCCCAAGCCCGAGGGCGTGCAGCTGATCCATGAGCTGGCGGCCTTCCGCAACGCACAGGTGCTGCTGGCCATGGCGATGACCGTGCTCGGCTTCGGCGGTGTCTTCGCCGCCATCACCTACATCGCGCCGATGATGACCGAGGTCGCGGGCTACGCGGACTCGTCCGTCACCTGGCTGCTGGTCCTCTTCGGCCTCGGCATGGTCGGCGGCAACCTGCTCGGCGGCCGGTTCGCCGACCGGGCGCTGATGCCGATGCTGTACGTGTCGCTGGGCGCCCTGGCGCTGGTCCTGGCCGCGTTCACGTTCACCGCGCACAACAAGGTCGCGGCCGCCGTCTCCATCGCCCTCGTCGGCGGTCTGGGCTTCGCGACCGTGCCCCCGCTGCAGAAGCGGGTGCTGGACCACGCGGCGGGTGCGCCCACCCTGGCGTCCGCCGTCAACATCGGCGCCTTCAACCTCGGCAACGCGCTCTCGGCCTGGCTCGGCGGCCTGGTGATCTCGGCGGGGCTCGGCTACACCGCGCCCAACTGGGTCGGCGCCGTCCTCGCCGGATCCGCGCTGGTCCTCGCCGTACTCTCGGCCGCCCTGGAGCGCCGCGAAGCCCGCGGTGGCCGCGAAGCCCGCCGTGGCCGCGAAGCCCGCGGTGGCCGCGACGGCGCCAGTGGGGACCACGACGGCGCCAGTGGGGACCACGACGGCGTCACCACAGAATCCGCGCGACCGGCCCACGCGTGCACCGCCGCCCCGAGCTGAGCCACCCCGTACCCAACGCCGAACGGCACCACCACCATCAAGGAGATCCACCCGCCATGACCACCCCCGAGACCGCCGTCGCCCCGCTGACCACCCGGGACGCCGAGGCCCTTGTCCAGGCCGCCCGCGCCGCCGCCGAGGCGGCCGGGGTGGCCGCGGCCATCAGCGTCCTCGACGCCGGTGGCCATCCGCTGGCCTTCCGGCGCGACGACCGGGCCGTACTGATCGCGGGGGAGACGAGCACCCGTAAGGCGTTCACCGCGCTCCAACTGGACGCCCCCACCGCGGGCCTGGTCGACGCGGTCCAGCCCGGAGGCCCCTTCCACACCCTGCCCACCGCCCTCGACCGCCCGCTGCTGTTCATCGCCGGTGGCGTCCCGGTCCGCCGTGACGGCCGGTTGATCGGCGCGCTCGGCGTGGGCGGCGGCGCCCCCGAGCAGGACCACGAGATCGCCACCACGGCGGTCGCGACGCTCGGCTGAGACCCCAGAACCACCGATCCCGCAGAACCCACCAGCACCCACACCCGACCCGACGAAGGACACCATGACCTCCGTACCCAACGTCACCCTCCACACCGGCCTGGAGATCCCACAGCTGGGCTTCGGCGTCTTCCAGGTGGAGGACGAGCAGACCACCGGCGCGGTGCTCTCCGCCATCGAGGCCGGTTACCGCTCCATCGACACCGCGGCCATCTACGGCAACGAGGCCGGTGTCGGCCGTGCCCTGGCCGAGTCCGGCGTACCCCGCGAGGAGTTGTTCCTCACCACCAAGCTGTGGAACGCCGACCAGGGTTACGACTCCACCCTCGCGGCCTTCGACACCAGCCTGGCCAAGCTGGGCACCGATTATGCGGACCTCTACCTGATCCACTGGCCCACCCCGGCCCGCGACCGCTACCTGGACACCTGGCGCGCCCTGGAGAAGCTGCTGGCCGACGGCCGCACCCGCGCCATCGGCGTGTCCAACTTCCAGCCCGCCCATCTGGGGCGGCTGCTGGACCACAGCGGTGTGGTCCCGGTCATCAACCAGGTCGAGCTGCACCCCTACCTCCAGCAGGGTGAGCTGCGGGCGTTCCACGCCCGGCACAACATCGCCACCGAGGCGTGGAGCCCGCTGGCCCAGGGGGCGCTGCTCAAGGACCCCGCCCTCACCGCGATAGCGGAGCGGCACGGCAAGACGCCCGCCCAGGTGGTCCTGCGCTGGCACCTCCAGCTGGGGAACGTCGTGATCCCCAAGTCCGTGACCCCCGCCCGCATCCGGGAGAACATCGACGTCTTCGACTTCACCCTCACTCCCGAGGACATCGAGGCGATCGGCGCCCTCGACCGCGGTGAGCGCACCGGTCCGGACCCCGACACCCTCAACTGACCCCGCCCCCGGGTCACTTGGCCGCCCCGCCCCCTCGACCGCGCCGCCGCGGCCGTGCTCATCAGCCGGCCGGGCGGCGCGGCCCCGTGGGCAGCTGCGATCGGGCCTTCGGTGAGGGGTCAGTCGCGTTCGTAGACCGCGTCCGGCACGTCCCCGTCGATGGTGTAGCCGCCGTCGACCGAGAGCGTCGCCCCGGTCGAGTACGAGGCGTCCTCGGAGGCCAGATAGGCGATCGCCGAGGTACAGCCTCATCGGCCCGCCCACCCATCTGTACGGGCACTACCGGCTGGACGCCGCCGGGGCCGGGGCCGAGGCCCGCGAAGTGCTGCACGCCGCGAGCCGCTAGGCACCGGCTGCCCGTTCGGGGTTTTCCGGGCCGGGCGGCCCGCTTTCCTCCCGGTCGGTCCGTTCCGCCGGGTCAGCCGAAGTCGGCGACGGTGCCGGCGACGGCCTTCCAGCCCAGCGCCCGCGAAATCTCCTGCCCGGCCCCGACCAGCCGCGCGCGCAGACCGGCCGGGTCGGTGCCGAGGATCGCCTCCCGCACCCCGCTGATGGACAGGGCGGCCCGCACCTGCCCCCGGTAGTCCAGGATCGGCACGCCGAGCGCGGCCACGCCCACCGTGACGTCCTGGTCGCTGACCGAGACTCCGGTCGCAACGGCCTCCTCAAGCACCGGGATCAGCGTGTCCGCCGTGACCGGGGTGGACGGGGTGAACCGCTCCACGGGCCCCTGTTCGAGGTAGTCCGACCAGGCCGAGCGGTCCTGGAAGGCCAGCAGGGCGAGGGAGGCCGCCCCGGCGTGCAGCGGCAGCGCGCCGCCGAGCTTCAGGGCGAGGGACTGGACCCGCCGGCCGTCAAGCCGCTCGATGCACACCGCCTCACGGCCGCGTTGGACGCACAGGTACACCGTCTCGCCGGTCTCGTCGTGCAGGCGCTCCATCACCGGCTGCGCGAACCGCCGCTCGTCGAAACGCTCCACCACGGCGGTGCCGAGGGTGAGCAGGTGGAAGCCCAGGCGGAAGGTGCCGCGGCGGCTGCCGCCCTCCACCATGTCCAGCCCCTGGAGGCTCGACAGCAGCCGGTAGACCGAGCTGCGGGGCTCGCCCAGCCCCTCCGCGAGCTGTGCGGCCGTCGCCTCCCCCTTCTCCGCGAGCAGATCGAGGACCTCAACGGACTTACGGACGAGAGCCAGGCCACCTTCATGCGCCACGCACGTGAAGATATCACTCAGCGGACAACTGGTCTACTGGTCAGTAATCGATGGGGGAGGTGGTGCGGGGTGCCGGGATCCGGCCGTCCCGCACCCGGCGCCGGAACCAGATGACCTTTCCGGTGGCGGTGGGGCGGGTGCCGAAGGCATCGGCGAGCGCCGCGACGAGGAGCAGCCCGCGGCCGTTCTCGGCGTCGGGGCCGCTGGGGCGCGGCCGGGGCGCCTCCCGGCAGCCGTCCCCGACCTGGCAGATCACCCAGCGGCCGCGGCGCAGCCAGAGCCGCAGCCAGACGGGTCCTTCGGCGTGCTCGATCGCGTTGGTCACCAGCTCGTCCACCATGAGGACGATGTCGTCGGCGGTGGTGTCGGGCACCCCCCAGCGGCGCAGCGCGCCCGCCGCGGTACGGCGGGCCCGGCCCGCGGCGGCGGGGTCGGTGGCCAGCCGCAGGGCCAGCCCCCGCGGGGTGGTGCGGACGCCGGGCGGGCCGGTTCGCCGGCGCGGCGCTGGGCCGGTGGGTGGCGGCGGCGGGACGGTGCCGACCGCCCCCGCTGGGTTCACTGTCATATCCGTACTCCTTTCCGAGCGCTGTGTGCGGCCCGGAAGGGGGGTGTGGCTGACTCCGTCGGGAGGGGTCCGCCACCCAGGTTCGTAGGGATTTCTGCCACAGTCAAGATCGTTCGAAGAAATTTCGACGTCTTTTTCGAGCGTCGGTTCGTGTCGCGCGTATGTCGTGGAAATTTCTTCGAGATGCATTGACAGTGCTCGAAACCTCTGCGACGTTGTGGATCGAGCCGCTGAGCACGCCCCACCGGCCATCCCCGCCCGATCAGGGCCGAGCCGACCGATCCACGCGTCGGCACCGACGGTCCCCGCTGCCGCGAACCGGCACCCGGCGGGCGGCGCAACCCGGCCACCTCCCTCCCCAGCCACCCCCCGCACGTCGAGAAAAGGCAATCTCATGGCAGATCGCGTCAAGCCGCGCCACCGAGCGCTCGCGGCCTCGTCCGCGGGGACCGCTCTCCTCCTGCTGCTGCTCACCTCATGCGGGAACGGCATCAGCGGCCACGGTGACGACAAGACCATCGTCGGCCTCGTCACCAAGACCGACGACAACCCCTTCTACGTGAAGATGCGCGAGGGCGCCCAGAAGAAGGCCAGCCAGCTCGGTGTGGACCTGAGGACCTTCGCGGGCAAGGGCCAGGCCGACAACGACTCACAGGTCAAGGCCATCGAGAACCTGGTGGCGGCCGGTGCCGAGGGCATTCTGATCACCCCGGCCGACTCCGGCGCGATCATCCCCGCCATCGAACGGGCCCGGAAGGCCGGGGTCATGGTCGTCGCCCTGGACTCGCCGACGGAACCCGCGTCCGCGGTGGACGCCACCTACGCCACCGACAACCGGCTTGCGGGCCGCATGATCGGCAAGTGGGCCAGGGCGCGGATGGACGGCAAGCGGCCGAGGGTCGCCCTGCTGGACCTCAGCTCCGAGCAGGTCAAGGTCGATGTGCTGCGGGACCAGGGCTTTCTCGAGGGCTTCGGCGTCGATGTGCGGAACCCCAACCGGATCGGCGACGAGCGCGACTCCCGGATCGTCGGCCACGAGGTGACCGGCGCCAACGAGGAGGGCGGGCGCGACGCCATGGAGAAGCTGCTCCAGAAGAACGGCTCCATCAACCTCGTCTACACCATCAACGAGCCCACCGCCGCCGGTGCCTACCAGGCCGTCAAGGCGGCCGGCAAGCAGAAGGACATCACCATCGTCTCCGTCGACGGCGGCTGTCCCGGCGTCAAGAACGTGGCCGGCGGCGTCATCGGCGCGACCTCGATGCAGTTCCCCGTGAAGATGGCGGCCGAGGGCCTGGCCGCCGTGGCCGAGCACGCCAAGGACGGCGGCAAGGGCTCCGGCTCCTCCGGACCGGGCTTCACCAACACCGGAGTCTCCCTCATCACGGACACCCCCGTATCCGGTCTGGATTCGCAGAAGTCGGACTGGGGCCTGCGCCACTGCTGGGGCTAGCCCCGCGCGCCACCGCGGAGGCCGACCCCCACACCCACACATCCCTTACCGCTTCCAGGAGTTGACCGTGGTGCACGACACCGTCCCGCCACCCGCCGTAGACCCTCCCCCCACCCGGCCGCAGGCGCGCGGAGCACTCGCCCGCGGACAGGCGGCCCTGCACACCAAGCCGCTGCTCGGCCCGCTCATCGTGCTGCTCCTCGCCTCGCTGTTCTTCAGCGTGTGGGTGGGGTCCCGGTTCAGCGATCCGCTCAATATCTCGCTGATCGTCCAGCAGGTGCAGATCATCGGCATGGTCGGCATCGCCCAGACGCTGATCGTGCTGACCGCGGGCATCGATCTGTCGGTCGGCGCCATCACCGTGCTCGGCTCCGTGGTGATGGGCAAGCTGGCCGTGGACCACGGGCTGCCGGTGCCGCTGGCCCTGCTGCTCGGTGTTCTCATCGGCGGAGTCTGCGGCGGGCTCAACGGGGTGCTGGTCACCCGGTTCCGCATTCCGCCGTTCATCGCCACGCTCGGCACCCTCAGCGTCTTCTCCGCCCTCACCCTCTTCTACTCGCGCAGTGAGACCATCCGGGCCCAGGATGTGCCGTCCCTGCTGAGCTGGCCCGGCCGCTCCATCAATGTCCTGGGCACCGATGTCACCTACAGCTCGCTGATGATGATCGGCTGCTTCGCCGCGGTGGCCTATCTGCTGCGTGGCACCGCGTGGGGCGCCCATCTGCACGCCGTGGGCGACAACCGCGAGGGCGCCCGCCTCAGCGGGATCCGCACCGGTCGGGTGCTGCTCAGCGTGTATGCGGTGGCGGGGCTGATCTGCGGTCTCGCCGCCTGGTTCCTCATCGGGCGGATCGGCTCGGTCAGCCCGCAGGCCGGTGAGAACCTCAACCTCCAGTCCATCACCGCCGTCGTCATCGGCGGCACCAGCCTCTTCGGCGGCCGTGGCCATGTCCTCGGCACCCTGCTGGGCTCCCTCATCGTGGGCGTGTTCAGCAGCGGACTCGCCCTGTCCGGTGTGGACGCCCTATGGCAGGTCTTCACCGTGGGCGTCCTGGTGATCGTGGCCGTCGCCGCCGACCAGTGGATCCGGAAGGTGGCGGCATGAATCCCCAGAGCGACCCCCGGGACGATCCTCAGAGTGACCCCCGGAACGATCCCGGGAACACCTCCGCCGGCGTACTCGCCCTCCAGGCGCGCGGCCTGGTCAAGCGCTACGGACACGTCACCGCACTCGGTGGGGCCGATGTGGAGCTGCGCGCCGGTGAGGTCCTCGCCGTCATCGGGGACAACGGCGCGGGCAAGTCGACCCTCATCAAGTGCCTCTCCGGGGCGGAGGTCCCCGACGCCGGGGAGATCCGTCTCTTCGGGGAGCCGGTGCGGTTCCGCAACCCACTCGACGCGCGGGACCACGGACTGGAGACCGTCTACCAGAACCTGGCCGTCGCGCCCTCCAGGGACATTCCCGCCAACCTCTTCCTCGGCCGTGAGCGCCGCAGGTCAGGACCGCTCGGCCGGGTCTTCCGGCTGCTGGACAAGAAGGGGATGCGGGAGGAGACCCGGGACCTGCTCACCTCCCTCGGGCTGCTGACCATCCAGAACTTCTCCCAGCCGGTGGAGACGCTCTCCGGCGGACAGCGCCAGGGCGTCGCCGTGGCGCGCGCCGCCTGCTTCGGCAGCCGGGTGATCATCATGGACGAGCCGACGGCGGCGCTCGGGGTGCGGGAATCACAGCGGGTGCTCGACCTCATCCGGGAGATCCGCGGCCGTGGTGTGCCGGTCATCCTGATCAGCCACGACATGCCCCATGTCTTCGACGTCGCCGACCGCATCCACGTCCAGCGGCTGGGCCGGCGGGTCGCCCAGGTCCGCACCTCCGACATCTCGATGCCCGACGCCGTCGCCCTGATGACCGGAGCGCTGGACCCCGCGGAGCTCGACGGCAGATCCCCGGCGGGCACCCTATGACCGCACCCAGCGACCCCACCCCCAGCCATCGGGAGCACGCATGAACATCACACGGTCCGCCGTGCGCCCCGTGTCCGGCACCCCTCTCACCGGCACCTTCGCCGCCCCGCCCGGGGCCGGACCGGACGAGGTGACGCTGTGGTGGCTCGGCCAGGCCGGATTCGCCCTGCGCCACCGCGGCGGGCTGATCCTGATCGACCCGTACCTCTCGGACACCCTCGCCGAGAAGTACCGCGGGGCGCTCTTCCCGCACCGCCGGATGCACCCCGCCCCGGTGGCGCCGGAGGCCATCCGCGGGGTGGACGCGGTGCTGTGCACCCATGGACACACCGACCACATGGACCCGGGCACCATCCGGGCGCTGCTGCCGCACAACGACCCGCGCTTCGTCGTCCCGCGCGCCGAGCGGGCGCGGGCCCTGGAGCGTGGCGTACCCGCCGCCCGGCTGATCGGGACCACCGCGGGCGAGCGGGTGGAACTGGACGGCGGTGTCACCGTCGAACCGGTCCCCGCCGCGCATGAACACCTCGAACAGGACGGGAACGGCGACCACCGCTTCCTCGGCTATGTGCTCACGGTCGGCGGTGTCCGCGTCTACCACTCCGGCGACTGCGTCCCCCACGACGGGCAGCCAGAGCGCTTGCGCGCACTCCGCGCCGATGTGGCGCTGCTGCCGGTGAACGGGCGCGACCGCCACCGCACCGAGAACGGCGTTCCCGGCAACTTCACCGTCGAGGAGGCGGCCGAGCTGTGCGAGGCGGCCGGGATCCCGCACCTGATCTGCCACCACTTCGGCCTGTTCGACTTCAACACCGTCGACCCGGAGGACGCCCGCGACGCGCTGCGCCGCCGCGACGCGCCACCGTCCTGGACCGTGCCGCGGGTGGGCGACGCCCATGTCCTCACCCCGGGCGGCCCCACCGCGAAGGAGGACCGATGAACCCCACCGAACTCCTCGGCGAACTGCGCCGCGTCCGGGTCGTCCCGGTCGTCACCCTGCCCCGGGTGCGCCACGCCGACCCGCTCGGCGAGACCCTGCTCGGGGCGGGACTGCCGGTCGCCGAGATCACCTTCCGCACCCCGGCCGCCCGGGACGGGATCGCCGCCCTGCGGGCCCGCCACCCCGGGCTGCTGGTCGGCGCGGGGACGGTCCTGGACCGTACGACCGTGGACCGCGCCGTCGACGCGGGAGCCCAGTTCGTGGTGGCGCCCGGCTTCAACCCGGACGTCGTGGACCACTGCCTGGAGCGGAAGATCCCCGTCGTCCCCGGCGTCAACAGCCCCACCGGGGTGGAGGCGGCCCTGGCCAGGAGGCTGCCACTGGTGAAGTACTTCCCGGCCGAGGCGTCGGGCGGACTGCGGCTGCTGGACGCCATGGCGGCTCCGTACGACGGGATGGCGTTCCTGCCCACCGGCGGGATCACCCCGGACAACCTCCCCGACTATCTGAGCCGGCCGCACGTGGCCGCCTGCGGTGGCACCTGGATCGCCAGTACGGCGCTGCTGGCCGAGGGGGACTACGAGGCCATCGGGCGCAATGCCCGCGCCGCGGTCGAGACCGCCGCCGCGGCCGCCACCTGAGAACCACCCACGAACACCCACCCACCACACCAAAAAGGGACAGCATGACCACCACCTACGAACCCGCCCCCGGCACCGCGCTGGAGGGCAAGGTCGCCATCATCACCGGTGGCGCCTCCGGCATCGGCGAGGCCGTCGGCCGGATCTTCGCGGCCAACCGGGCCAAGGTCCTCCTGGTCGACATCGACGGCAAGCGGCTCCAGCAGGTCGTCGGCTCCATCCAGTCCCAGGGCGGCGACTGCGTGGGCGCCGAGGCCGATGTCACCGAGGAGGAGCAGGTCCAGGGCTTCTTCCGGACCGCCATGGAGGAGTGGGGCCGGGTCGACCTCCTCGTCAACAGCGCGGGCCGCGACTCGCTCTCACCACCGGTGACCGAGGTGACGCTGGAGGAGTGGAACAAGACCATCGGCCCCAATCTGACCGCGGTCTTCCTGTGCTGCCGCGAGGCGTTCCGCATCATGGAGCGGCAGCCCACCGGCGGGCGCGTCATCAACATGGGATCGTCCTCGGCCCGACTGGCATCCGGTCCCGGCCACAGCCCCTACCGCGCCTCCAAGCACGGGATGATGGGATTCAGCAAGAACATCCTCCTTGAGGGCAAGGAGAAGAACATCGGGGTGACGGTGATCAACCCGTCCCACGTCAAGACCCCGATGACCGAGATCATCGACAAGGGTCTGTACGACGGCGACATCCCCGCCTACCTCGACGGCTGGCTGGACGACAAGGAGCTCGCCGAGGGCATCCACGCCAGCTGCATCGACGTCGACAACGTCGCCGAGGTGTCCCTCTACGTGGCCACCCGCACGCCCGACGTCACCATCCCCCAGATCGCGCTCTACCCGACGCACAAGGCACACCGCTACGGCATGGAAGTCTGAGGCGGACCAAGCGATGAAGGCAGCAGTACTGCAATCCGAGGGCGTCCTCACCCTCACCGACGTCCCCGCCCCCGCGCCCGTGGGCGACCGCTCCGTCCTCGTCCGCGTCGGCGGTGTGGGCGTATGCGGCTCTGATGTGCTCAGGTTCGGCCGCGGGAAGGCGTACCACTATCCGCTCGTCCTGGGCCATGAGTTCTCCGCCGTGGTCGAGGAGGCCCCGGAGGGAAGCCGCTTCCGCCCCGGGGACCGCGCCGCGGTCTTCCCCCTCCTGCCCGACCCGGCGGATCCGATGACCCAGATCGGCGAGTACGCCCTCGGCTCCGGTTATGACTACTACGGCTCGCGGCGGGACGGCGCCATGGCCGAGTTCCTCCAGGTGCCCGAGGCCAATCTGGTGCCGGTGGCGCGGGATCTGCCCCTGGTGCACGCCGCCATGGTGGAGCCCGCCGCGGTGGCCCTGCACGCCGTGCTGAAGTTCCAGCTGCCATCCCACGCCACCGCGCTGGTGATCGGGGCCGGACCCATCGGGGCGCTGGCCGCCCAGTGGCTGCGCATCCTGGGCGTCAGCGAGGTGTACGTGGCCGATGTGGACGAGCGCAAGCGCGCCGTCATGGCGGACCTCGGCTTCCCGGTGATCGACGCGTCCGCCGGGGACACGGTGGAGGCGGTCCGGGAGCTGACCGGCGGCCGGGGCGTGGACTGCGCGGTGGAGGCGAGCGGTCTGCCCGCCACCCTCGTCCAGGCCCTCACCGCGGCGGCCCCGCTCGGCCAGGTCATGCTCCTGGGCGACATCTCAGGTGACCTGACCCTGCCGCGCGCCCTGGTCTCCTCGGTCCTCCGCCGTGAGCTGCGGGTCTACGGCACCTGGAACTCCAGGATCACCCCGGCCGGGCGCAGCGAATGGGACATGGTGGTCCACCACCTGGGGCGCGATCTGAAGGTGGCACCCCTCATCAGCCACACCCCGACCCTGGAGGAGGCACCGGCGATGTTCGCCGACATGCTGGAGCGCCGCACCTGGTACAACAAGGTCGTCTTCGCGGTGGCCGACCAGGCCCAGACCGAGCTCATCCGGCCCGGTGTCGCCGGAGGCGCGTCATGAGGGCCGCCGTGTTGCACCGGCCGGGGGAGCTGGCGGTCGAGGACGTGGCCGAGCCCACCGTCGTCGGCGACGATCTGCTGGTGCGGGTCCGGGCGGCCTCCATCTGCGGCACCGACCTGCGCATCTTCAAGCACGGCCACTTCAAGCTCCGCGATGGGCAGCCGCGGGTGCTGGGCCACGAGGTGGCGGGGGACGTGGTGGCGGCAGGGCCGCGGGTGACCGGGTTCCACCCGGGCACGCGGGTCACCGTCACCCCGAACGTGGGCTGTGGCCGCTGCGACATGTGCCGCCACGGCTACAACAACATGTGCCCGGACTACGAGGCGTTCGGCATCAGCATCGACGGCGGCTTCCAGGAGCTGCTGCGGGTGCCCGGCTTCGCCGTCCAGCGCGGCAATGTCTTCGCGATCCCCGACGGCGTCTCCTACGCCGAGGCGGCCCTGGTGGAGCCGTTCTCCTGCTGCTACAGCGGGCAGCGCGGGCTCCGGGTGGGCCCCGAGGACGTCGTGGTGATCACCGGAGCGGGCCCCATCGGCGCGTTCCACGTGCTGCTCGGCAAGCTGGCCGGGGCCCGCAAGGTGATCGTCTCCAACCGCGGCCGTCCCCGGCTGGACCTCGCCGCCCGGCTCGGCGCCGATGTGTGCGTCGGGGTCCGCGAACAGGACCTGGCCGAGGTGGTGCGCGAGCACACCGGCGGCCGGGGCGCGGACGTGGTCATCACGGCGGTGTCCGACCCCCAGGTGCAGGCGCAGGCGGCCGAACTGCTCGCGCCGCACGGCAGGCTCAACTACTTCGCGGGTCTCGGCGCCGCCCGCACCATCCCGCTCGACACCAACGCGGTGCACTACAAGGGCCTCACCCTGACCGGGACGACCGGCTCCACCAACGGCGACTACGGCCGTTGTCTGCGGCTGGTCGGCGAGCGCCGCGCCGATCTGTCACCACTGGTCAGCGAGGTGTTCCCCCTGGAGAAGATCCACGATGCCTTCGACTACGCGTCCTCCGGGGCCGGGATGAAGGCCATGGTCGCGTGTCACGGCGACCCCCACGCCACCACATCGGACCCCGCTCCGGCAGAAGGCAGGTGACATCGATGACCCACCGCTATGTCATGGCCTTCGACGCCGGCACCACCAGCATCCGGGCCATCCTCTTCGACAGGGCGGGCGACATCGCCGCGGTCGCCAGCCAGGAGTTCCCGCAGATCTATCCCCAGCCCGGCTGGGTCGAGCACAACCCGCTGGACATCTGGAACACCCAGGTCACCGTCGCCAAGCAGGTGCTGGCCCAGGCCGAGTGCGGCTCCGAGGACATCGCCGCCATCGGCGTCACCAACCAGCGCGAGACGGTGGTGGTCTGGGACCGCGCCACCGGAGAGCCCGTGCACCACGCCATCGTGTGGCAGGACCGCCGCACCGCGGCGCTGTGCGAGGAGCTCAAGGCCCGCGGCCTGGAGGAGCACGTCAAGCGGACCACCGGGCTGATCATCGACGCCTACTTCTCCGCCACCAAGGTGAAGTGGATCCTCGACAACGTGCCCGGTGCCCGGCAGCGCGCCGAGCGTGGCGAGCTCGCCTTCGGCACCGTCGACTCCTGGCTGATCTGGAACCTCACCGGCGGTGCCGCACACGTCACCGACTACACCAACGCCTCGCGCACCATGCTCTTCGACATCACCCGGCTGGACTGGGACCAGCGGCTGCTCGACGAGCTCGACATCCCCCGCGCGATCCTCCCCGAGGTGCGCCCCACCAGTGAGGTCTACGGCCACACCGAGGAGTCGGTGCTGCTCGGCGCCAGGATCCCGGTCGCCTCGGCCGTCGGCGACCAGCAGGGCGCGCTGTTCGGCCAGGCGTGCTTCGACCCGGGCTCGGTGAAGGCCACGTACGGCACCGGGGCCTCGCTGGTACTCAACACCGGCGACACCCCCGTCTTCAGCGGCAGCGGCATGCTCACCACCATCGCCTGGGGCGTGGACGGCGGGGTCGAGTACGCCCTGGAAGGGCTGATCTTCGTGGCCGCCGCCTCCATCCAGTGGCTGCGCGACGAGCTCCAGATCGTCTACGACGCCGAGGACACCGAGTACGCCGCCCTCAACGTCCCCGACACCAACGGCGTCTACGTGGTCCCGGCGTTCGTGGGGCTCGCCGCCCCGTACTGGGACCAGTACGCGCGGGGCGCCATCCTCGGCCTGACCCGCGGCGCCAGCCGCAAGCACGTCATCCGCGCCACGCTGGAGTCCATCGCCTACCAGATCCGCGACGTCATCACCTGCATGGAGGGCGATTCGGGCCTGTCCACCCGGGAGATCAAGGTCGACGGCGGGGCCACCGCCAACAACTTCCTGATGCAGTTCCAGGCCGACATCCTCGACGTCCCCGTGCTGCGCCCCACCGTCATCGAGTCCTCGGCCCGCGGCGCGGCCTTCCTGGCCGGGCTCGCCACCGGGTTCTGGAAGGACCGGGACGAGCTGTCCGGCACCTTCCGGCTCGAGCGCCGCTTCGACTGCGCGATGGACCGCGCACGGGCCGACCGGCTCTACGCGGGCTGGCAGAAGGCGGTGGGCTGCGCCCGGGACTGGGAGGAGCACTGACCCGCCCACCCGGCCCTTAACCCCGCACGGCTCCTCGAAGGAGAACTGACATGCCGCGGACGTATCGCGCCGCCGCCCGCCCGACGATGTACTTCATCGGCGTCACCACCACCAAGTCCTCCATCATGAAGGTCTTCCCGGCGTGGGCGCGCGAGCTGAACCTCGACGCCGTCATCGAGGGCATCGACCTCCCCCTGGACGACACCCCCGAGCACTACCGGGAGGTGGTCGACTTCATCAAGCACGACCCGCATTCGCTCGGCGCACTGGTCACCACCCACAAGCTCAACCTCTACAAGGCCGCCCACGGCCTCTTCGACGGCGTCGGCCGGGAAACCGAGCTGCTGGACGAGGTCAGCAGCGTCTCCAAGCGCGGTGCCGAGCTGTGGGGCCACGCCATGGACCCCGTCACCAGCGGCCTGGCCCTGGAGGCCATCGTGCCCGACGGCTACTGGTCCCGCACCGGGGGCGAGCTGCTGCTGCTCGGCGCGGGCGGCTCCTCCCTCGCCGTCACCCTGTACCTCCACAACCGCGGAGCGGCCGGTGGCGACGTCCCCTCCCGCATCGTGGTGACCAACCGCCGCGAGGCCCGGCTGCGCGAGATGCGCACCGTCCACGAACGCCTCGGCTTCACCATCCCCGTCGACTACCGGCTCGCCCCCGAGCCCAGCGACAACGACGCACAGCTGCGGACGCTCTCCCCCGGCTCCGTCGTGGTCAACGCCACCGGACTCGGCAAGGACCGGCCGGGCTCCCCGCTCACCGACGCCGCGCGGTTCCCCGCCGGCGCCATCGCCTGGGACTTCAACTACCGCGGCGACCTGGTCTTCCTGGACCAGGCACGGGCCCAGCGGGACGCCTCCGCGCTGACCGTGGCGGACGGCTGGCTCTACTTCATCCACGGCTGGACCCGGGTCATCGCCGAGGTCTTCCACATCGACATCCCCACCCACGGCCCCGTCTTCGAGCGGCTGTCCCGCATCGCCCGCGACGTCACCAAGGAGCCCGCATGAGCACCACCGCCCCCCGCCCCGCCGTCGTCACCGACTTCAGCCTCGTCACCGGGCTCTCCCGGACCAAGAAGCCGCTCCAGCGCCGCATGTCCGCCATGGCCGGGATGTACGCCGACCAGGAGGCCGCGCGGCGACTGGCCGAAGAGGACGTCCTGGTCTACGAGTTCTTCGACATGGGCGTCCCCCAGAGCTCCGGGGAGGTGGCCTACGGCACCAGCGTCACCTACCCCGGCAAGGTCGGTGACGAGTACTTCATGACCAAGGGCCACTTCCACTCCGTGCTCGACACCGCGGAGATCTACTACTGCCTGCGCGGCCGGGGCCTGATGATGATGGAGAACCCCGAGGGCGATGTGCAGTGGCAGGAATTCACCCCCGGCCAGGGCGTCTACGTCCCCGGCCGGTACGCCCACCGCTCCGTCAACACCTCTCCCGACGAGCCGCTGATCACCTTCTTCGCCTTCCCCGGCCACGCCGGACACGACTACGGCACCATCGAGTCCAAGGGCTTCCGCAAGATCGTGGTCGAGCGCGACGGCGCCCCGGCGGTCGTGGACAACCCGAAGTGGGCGCAGTGACCGACCGGATCGCCGTGACGCCACGCTCGCTGTCCCAGGGCGGCCACCCCGCGCTGGCCGCCCTGGAGGCGGCGGGCTACGACCTGCTGTACCCCACCCCCGGCCGCCAGCCCACCCGCCAGGAGCAGCTGCGGTTCCTGCCCGGGTGTGTGGGCTATCTCGCCGGGGTCGAGCCGATCACCCGCGAGGTGCTGGCCGCGGCCCCCGGCCTCAGGGTCATCAGCCGCAACGGAGTCGGAGTCGACTCCGTCGACCTGACCGCCGCCGCCGAGCAGGGCGTGGCCGTCGAGACCGCCGCCGGGGCCAACGCCCAGGGCGTCGCCGAGCTTGCCATCGCCCTCATGCTCGCCGGGCTGCGCCACATCCCGCCCCAGGACACGGCGCTCAAGGCCGACCGGTGGCAGCGGATCCAGGGCCGCGAGGTGGCGGGGCGCACCCTCGGGGTCGTGGGATGCGGCCAGATCGGCCGCCGGGTGGTGCGGCTCGGCCTCGGGCTCGGCATGTCCGTACGTGCCTTCGACGCGTTCCCGGACCCGGAGTTCACCCCCGCCGGGGACTTCTCGTACACCACGATGGACGATCTGCTCTCCGGTGCGGACGCGGTGACCCTGCACTGCCCGCCCGCGGAGCGGCCACTCATCGACGAGGCCGCCATCGCGGCCATGCGGCCCGGCGCCCACCTGGTCAACACCGCCCGCTCGAGCCTGGTGGACGACGGCGCGGTCCTCGACGCCCTCGAGGACGGCAGGCTCGTCGGGTACGCCACCGACGTGTACGACCAGGAGCCGCCCGCGCCCCACGAGCTGCTCCACCACCCGCGAGTGATCACCACACCCCATATCGGGGGGTACACCGGGGAGAGCGTGGAGCGCGCCACCCGTGCGGCCGTGGAGAATCTGCTACGGGTACTTACCGTCCCTTCCTGAGACCACGGAGCGAGTCATGGCTGTCCCGGCGGATGAGGCCGGCAAGGTGCTGCACCTCATCACCAGCAAGCTGCCCTACCTACCGGGCGCACTGCGCCAGATCGGCGAGTACCTTCTGGCCCACCCCCGGCAGGCGCAGTCGATGACCATCTCCCAGCTGGCCTCGGCGTGCGGCGTGGCCGAGTCGACGGTGTCCCGGTTCGTCCGCGAGCTGGGCATGGACAGCTATCACTCGCTCCGCCTCAGCCTCGCCGAGGCCACCTTCGCCACCCGGTCGGCCGCCGCCGACCGGGACGAGGAGTTCGTCTACGAGGGCATCCTCCGCGGCGACGAACCCCCCGCCATCGTGGGCAAGATCGAGCGCAGCAGCCGCCAGACGCTGACCCAGACCGCCAAGCAGGTCAGCGGCGACGCCATCAGCCGGGCCGTCGATCTGCTGCACGCGGCGGACGCGGTGGTGTTCTGCTGCATGGGCTCCTCCAGCATCGCCGCGGAGGAGGGGGTCATGCGGTTCACCCGCGCGGGTAAGAAGTGCCTGCTCTACCGGGACCAGAGCGTGCAGGTCATGCTGGCCACCATCCTGACGCCACGGGATGTGCTCATCGGCATCAGCGACTCGGGCAAGTCCACCGCCATCGTGGACGCCATGCGGCTCGCCCGGCAGACCGGCGCCACCTCCATCGGCATCACCTCCGTCCAGGACAGCCCGCTGGCGGAGCTCAGCGATGTGCCGCTGTTCACCTCCAACGTCGCGGGGGAGGGGCTGTACGGGGAGTCCGTCACCTCGAAGTGGGGCCAGCTGCTGCTGATCGACATCCTCTACGCCAGCTACGCGGCGCGTCACTTCGACGACACCCTCCACCACCTCAAGGAGACCTACGAGGCGGGCATCCGCCACTCCCGTTCCCCCGGAAGCCCGCCCGCGCAGGGCTGACCACCGAGCGGGTGACCGCCGGGGCAGGTCACCCGGACACGATCCGCAGGGCCGCCGTGCCGTCCTCCCCGGCGGCCATCAGGATCACCACGGCGCCGGGCTGGGCGGACGGCTGCATGGTGCTCACCCTGCCGCACACATTGCTGCTGCCGCGGTCGCGCAGCACGGTCACGCACCCCTGGCCGGGGCCGCTCGCCCCACCCCGGGAGCGGTTGCCGCCCGACGTCACCGTGTACGTGACCTTGTTGGGGCCGAGCTCGTCCACGGTCAGCGTCGCCGGACCGGCCGGGCCCTCGAAGGGGACCGTCACCCGCTGGGACACCGCGATCGCGCAGTCGCCGTCCGCGCAGTCGGCGATGTCACCCCCGTCCGCCGCCGCCGACGCCGAGGGCGCCGCCGAGGCGCTGAGCCCGCCGGAGGGGCTGTCCGAGGGCTGTGCGGAACGGGACTCCGACGGGTTCCCCCGGTGCGGGGGCACCCCGTCGGCCGTGTCCGGCGGCCCTCCGCAACCGGCCACGGTCACAGCGGTCAGCACCGCCGCCACCGCCGCCGTACGGCCCGATCCCGGCTGATGCGCTCGCGCCCCGCGCGTTCCACGTACCGATGTCATGGTGGTCATCATGACCCGGTCCGCCCGGTGTGTCCGGGTGCGACATTCCGTCACGGGGCCGGTCAGGGGGCGAGTTGGCGGCTGATGATGAGCCGCTGGATCTGGTTGGTGCCCTCGAAGATCTGCATGATCTTCGCCTCGCGCATATAGCGCTCCACGGGGAAGTCGCGGGTGTAGCCGTAGCCGCCGAAGACCTGGACGGCGTCCGTGGTCACCTTCATGGCGGCGTCGGTCGCCGTCAGCTTGGCCACGCTGGCCTGACGGGTGTACGGGCGCCCGTGGTCGCGGCGGCGGGCCGCGTCCAGATAGGTGGCGCGCGCGGAGTCGACCGCCGCGGCCATGTCGGCCAGCAGGAAGCCGAGCCCCTGATGGTCGATGATCCTCCGGCCGAAGGCGGTGCGTTCATGGGCGTAGCCGACCGCGGCGTCCAGGGCGGCCTGGGCGAGCCCGGTGGCGCAGGCGGCGATGCCCAGACGGCCGGAGTCCAGTGCGCTGAAGGCGATGTGGAGCCCCTTTCCCTCGCCGCCGATCAGCCGGTCGGCGGCGAGCAGGGCGTCGTCCCAGAAGGCGGAGGTGGTGGGGATGGCGTGCAGGCCCATCTTCTCCTCGGGCCGCCCGAAGCTGAGGCCGTCGGTGTGGCCGGGCGCGAAGAAGCAGGAGATGCCGTTGCTGCCGGGGCCGGTGCGGGCGAACAGGGCGTAGAAGTCCGCCTTGCCGCCGTGGGTGATCCACGCCTTGGCGCCGTTGATCAGGTAACCGTCGGGGGTCTTCTCGGCACGGCAGGTCAGGGCCACCGCGTCGGACCCGGCCTGGGGTTCGGACAGGCTGTACCCGCCGATGAGCCGGCCGCCGAGGATGTCCTCCGCCCAGCGCTCGCGCTGCTCGGTGGCGCCGAAGGTGAGCAGGGGGAAGGCGGCGAGGGTGTGGACGCTGGTGGCGATGGCGACGGCGGCCCAGCGCGCGGCCAGCTCCTCCAGGACCTGGAGGTAGACCTCATAGGGCTGGCCGCCCCCGCCGAACTCCTCCGGGTAGGGCAGGCCCAGCAGCCCGGCGTCGCCCAGCAGGCGGAACAGCCCCTCGGGGTAGGTCTCGGCGCGTTCGTGCTCCTCGACGCGGAGGGCCAGCTCCTTGTCGGCGATCTCGCGGACGAGGTCGAGCAGGTCCTCGGCCTCACGGGTGGGAAGCATGCGGTCGACGGGCATGAGGGGCGCTCCTGTGGTGCGGGCGGGCGAGGACGGGTGCTGAGCCGGGGTCAGACGGAGACGGCCGCGGCAGCGTCGGCGGTTGCGGTCAGATCATCCAGGGCCCCGCGGGCCGTGGCACGGAACTCCTCGACCCGGGCCAGCTTGATGTCCTCGTAGCCGCGGACGGCCTCGACGAGCCGCACCAGGTCCTCCACGGCGGTGGCGTTGCCGGGCGTCAGACGGGCGAGGGCGGCGTGGACCAGGCGCGGGTACTCCTCGATCAGCGCCCGCTCCTGGCGGCGCACCTCGGCGTATCCGAAGAGGTCAAGGCGGGTGCCCCGGAGCCGCCGCAGGGCGCGCAGCAGCGAGAAGAGCGCGGGCGCCGTGCGGCGGAGCCGGATCTTGCGCTTCATGCCCAGCGCGCGCAGCGCCGGAGGGTGCAGCAGCACGGAGACGGTGGCGTCGGGACCGAACTCGTCCGCGACCCTGGCCCGTTCCACGGTGTCCAGATGCAGCCGCGCCACCTCGTACTCGTCCTTGTACGCCATGAGCTTGTGCAGCCCCTCGGCGTAGGCGGCGGCGATGCGCCCGCCCGCCTCGTCACCGGCCCGCCGCCGGGCCAGCGCGGCGACCCGCTCCACCTCGGCGGCGTACCGCTCGGCGTAGGCCCGGTCCTGATAGGAGATCAGGTCGGCGGCGCGCAGGGCGATGGCGTCCTGGAGCGTTCCGGGCCGGGCGGCGGTGGCCGCGATGGTGTGCGCCTCCGGTGTGACCTCCAGGACCGGCCGCTCCGGTGTGGCCAGGGCACGCCGTACGGCCTCGGGGTCGAGGGCGGCGGCGCGCCCCCAGCGGAAGGCCGCCAGGTTCTTCTCCGCGGCGGCGCCCAGCCGGATCGCGCCCTCGATGGCGTCCTCCGTCAGCGGGATGCAGCCGCGCTGGAAGGCGGCTCCGACCAGGAGCACATTGGTCGGCATGTGATCGCCGAACAGCGCCTCGGCCATGCTCTGCGCGTCGAGGTAGAGATTGTCCCCGGGCCGGGTGGCCGACTCGATCCGCTCCAGGGCGTCGTCCGGGGAGCCGGGCACGACGACCCGGTTGGTCACCATGGCCGCCGTGGGGACGATGGCGGAGTTGACGACGGCGATGGTGTGGCCGGGGCGGGCGATGCGCAGATTGGTGTCGGCCGCCGCACCGAGCAGATCGAAGCCGATGAGCACGTCGGCCATCGCCCGGGAGGCGCGCACGGCGCCGGTGACCGGAGTGGCCGAGATCCGTACGTCACTGACGACCGGCCCGCCCTTCTGGGCCAGCCCCGTCTGCTCGAGCCCCGCCGCGTAGCGGCCGTCGAGCTGGGCGGCCCGCTGGAGGATCTGGGAGACGGTCACCACCCCGGTGCCGCCGATGCCGGGCATCCGCAGCAGTGTGCTGTCCCCGGTCACCGCCGGGGTGGGCGCGGTCAGGGCCACGGGCGGCCGGGGCACGGACGTCGCCTTCGCCCGGGTGGTCTTCGGCGCTTTGGTGGTCTTCGCCGTCTTCGGTTCGACGAGGAGGAAGGAGGGGCAGTCGCCCTTCAGGCAGCTGAAGTCGGAGTTGCAGGACGCCTGGTGGATCCGGGTCTTGCGGCCGAAGGCGGTGTCCACGGGCTGCACCGAAAGACACGTGGACACGTCCCCGCAGTCGCCGCAGCCCTCGCAGACCCGCTCGTTGATGACCACCTTCTCGGCGGGGGTGGGCAGCTGACCGCGCTTGCGCAGACGGCGCTCCTCCGCGGCGCAGCGGTCGTCATGGATGAGCACGGTCACGCCGTCGGTGGCGGCCAGCTCCTCCTCGGCCCCGGGCAGATCGTCCCGGTGGCGCACCGTGGCGATCGGGTCGAGGCGTACGCCGCGGTAGTCGGCCGGTGCCGCGGTGGTCACCACGACCTTCCGCACGCCCTCCAGGGCGAGCCAGCGGGTCAGCGCCGGGACGTCCAGTCGCCCCTCGGGCCGCTGACCGCCCGTCATCGCCACGGCGTCGTTGTAGAGGAGCTTGTACGTCATGGTCACGCCCGCGGCCACCGCCGCGCGGATGGCGAGCGAGCCGGAGTGGTGGAAGGTGCCGTCGCCGAGGTTCTGCACGAAGTGCCGGTCGTCGGTGAACGGGGCCAGCCCGATCCACTGGGCGCCTTCGCCGCCCATCTGGGTCAGCCCGATCTGGTGGCCGCGGCCCGCGCCATCGAGGGCGATCATGGCGTGGCAGCCGATGCCCGCGCCGACGAGGGTGTCATCTGCGGTGCGGGTGGAGGTGTTGTGCGGACAGCCGGAGCAGAAGTAGGGCGTGCGCTCCGACACGGTGGGCAGCGCGATCCGGGGCGCGGGCGGCGGTGCCAGCGAGGCCAGCCGGGCGGTCGCGGTCCGCGGCAGCCGGTCCTGGCCGATGCGCTGGGCCAGGGCCCTGGCCACGTCCTCGGCCCCGAGGGTGCCGTGGGCGGTGAGCAGCGGCCGGCCGTTCTCGCCGTGGCGGCCGACCACCACGGGTGCGTCGGCGCTGCCGTACAGGGCGGCCTTGAGGTGCCGTTCGAGGAAGGGCACCTTGTCCTCGACGACCAGGACCTGGTCCAGATCGCCGGTCATGGCCACCAGGTCCTCGTCGCAGAGCGGGAACGGCATCGCCAGCCGGATCAGCCGCACCCCCAGGGCCTCCATGTCCGCCTCGCCGATCCCGAGGTCGGCCAGGGCGCGCCGCACCACGGCGTAGGAGGTGCCGGAGGCCACCACGCCCAGGGTGGCGTGCGCGGCGCTGGAGGTGACGCGGTTCAGTCCGGCCGCACGGGCGTAGGCGCGCGCCAGGTCCAGCCGGCGGGTGAGCATGTCGTGTTCGGCGTCCAGGGACGCGGGGCCCACGAGGGTGGGCGGCGCACCGCGCGGAGCGGCGGGCGGGGCGGGGATATCGGGCCGGAGCGCGTCGAGGTCGACGACCGCCGAGGCGTCCGCGATATCCGCGACGATCTTCAGCCCGGTCCAGAGGCCGGTGGCGCGGGACAGGGCCACGGCGTGCAGTCCGAATTCGAGGATCTCGGGCACGGAGCCGGGCGCGAGCAGGGGCATGGCCAGGCTCTGGCACATCGGCTCGCAGGAGCTGGGCACGGTCGAGGATTTGCTGCCGGGGTCGTCGCCGATCCAGGCCACTGCGCCGCCCCGCGCCGCCGTACCGGCCACCGTCCCGTGTCGCATCGCGTCGGCCGCGCGGTCAAGGCCGGGGTTCTTGCCGTACCAGAACCCGGTCACCGCCTCGTGGCGGCGTCCGGGCACCTGCCCCAGCAGCTGCGTTCCGGCCACGGCGGTGGCGGCCAGCTCCTCGTTGAGCCCCGGCCGGAACACCACACCGGCGGGGTCGAGGAGGCGACGGGCCCGGTCCAGCTCCAGATCGACCCCGCCCAGCGGTGACCCCGGATAGCCGGAGACGAACGCACGGGTGTCCAGACCGTGCGCCTCGTCCATCCGGCGCTGTTCGAGGGTGAGCCGGACCAGGGCCTGGATGCCGGAGATCAGTACCCGCCCGCTGCGGGCCGTGTAGGGGGCATCGGGCGAAACCGCGGCGGGGTCGGTGCTCACGTGAGCCTCCTCGGCGTAACGGGGGTCGGCTCAAGGACAGCAACACCCTCCCGGGGAGCACAAGTAACTTGCGACCGATCCGGAAGAAGACGCAAACTACCGGAGAAATTCGCGAGGTCGACTAAAAGAGTTTGCGCGCACCGAGCGGGTTGCGCGGGCGCGCATGGCGCGGAGCGGAGGACCGATGCCCGAATTCGACGATGTGGACCGGCAGTTGCTGCGCATGCTGCGCGAGGACGGCCGGTGCACCTTCTCCGAGATGGCGCCCGAGGTGGGGCTGTCGGTGGCCGCGGTCAAGCGCCGGGTGGACCGGCTCAAGGACACCGGGGTGATCAAGGGCTTCACGGTGCAGATCGACCACACCAAGCTCGGCTGGGGCATCGAGGCGTTCGTGGAGCTGTCCTACACGGGGACGACACCCGTCGGGGAGATCGTCCGCACCTGCTACACGGTCCCCGAGGTGCAGGCCGTCTTCACCATCGCCGGTGACCCCGACGCACTCGTCCACGTCCGGGTGCGGGACATCGAGCATCTGCAGCAGGTCATCGACGGTCTGCGCCGGGTCGGCCAGGTCACCGGCACCAAGACGCTGATGGTGCTGGGCTCGTGGACACGCACCGCCTGACCTAGGGCAGCCCGGGGTTCCCGGGGCCTGCGCCCTCTTCGGCCTCTTCGCCTGTTTCCGCTTCTTCCGCGGCGAGGTTCTTCTCGACCTTCATGAGGATCCTGGCGAAGGCCTCGCGCTCCCCGTCGTCGAGCCCGTCCAGGATGTGTCCTTCCAGCCGCGCCCAGGCCTCCGCGACCTTGGGCCGCAGGGTGTAGCTCTCCTCCGAGGCCCGGACGAGCATGACGCGCCGGTCATGCGGATCGCGGGCGCGGACGACATGCCCGCCCTGCTCCAGCCGCCGCAGCATCAGGGTCACGGTCGACGGGTCCAGGTCGAGCGCCCTCGCCAGCTCCGACTGCCGGACCGACCCCGCGTCCCACAGGGTCATCATCAGGAATTCCTGGCCGGAGCAGAGGCCGGTGGGACGCAGCAGCCTGCCCCCGGCGAGGCGGTGCAGACGGGACACCCGCGCCAGGGTCTGGCTGACGCGGCCGCCGTATCCGGCCTCCGCCGCGCCGGTGGGCCCGACCTCCGCCGCGCCGGTGTGCGGGAGCTGTGTGGTCATGACGCCAAGGCTATCGTGGCCGGCCAACCATTGGTCAACCAATGAATGGACTACGGTGGCTCCCGGTCAGTTCGTTGGTCGCCCAATGAACTCAGCCCGTCCATCAGCATGCCCTCCGACCCCCCGGGAGCCGTTGTGTCCACACCCTTCGATCCGATCGACCTGGCCGGGCTGCGCCTGCGCAACCGCCTGGTCATGCCCGGAATGGGGCGCGCCCGCGCCTTCGGGCCCGGCAACACGGCCACCGACTCGATGGCCACGTACTACGCGCAGCGGGCCACGGCCGGGCTGATCATCACGGAGGGGTCCCAGCCGTCGGTCGTCGGCCAGGGCTTCCCCAGCACCCCGGGCCTGCACACTCCCCAGCAGATCGACGCCTGGCGCCGCGTCACCGACGCCGTGCACGCCGAGGGCGGCACGATCTTCGCCCAGATCTCGCACGTCGGCAGGGTCGGCGATCCCGACCTCCTGCCCGACGGACTGATACAGGTGGCCCCCTCGGCGATCGCCGCGCCCGGCCAGCTGTTCACCTTCCGAGGGATGAAGGACTTCACCACCCCACGCGAACTGACCTCCCAGGACGTGCGGGAGACGATCGCCGACTTCGCCCAGGCGGCGCGCAACGCCATCGAGGCGGGGTTCGACGGGGTCGAACTGCACGCCGCCTACGGCTACTTGCTCCACCAGTTCCTGGCCCCCAACTCCAACCGGCGCACCGATGAGTGGGGCGGCTCGGTGGAAGCCCGGGTCCGGTTCGCCGCGGAGGTGGCCGCGGCGGTGTCCGAGGCCATCGGCGCCCGGCGCACCGGGATACGGATCTCGCCGGGAACGGGCTACAACGGCGTGGAGGAGCCCGACCCCGAGCCCACCTACGTCCACCTCACCCGCAGGCTGAGCGAGATCGGCCTGGCCCATCTGCACGTCGTGGAGGACTCGCGCGACCTGACCGGCATCCTCCGCAAGGAGTTCTCCGGCACCTTCATCCTCAACCCCGCGACGGAGGGATTCACCAGCGCCGATGAGCTGGCCCTCATCGAGGACGGCACGGCCGACATGATCTCCTTCGGCGCACTGTTCCTCGCCAACCCCGACCTGCCCGCCCGTCTGCGAGCGGGCGGCCCGTACAACACCCCCGACCAGAGGACCTACTACGGCGGCTCCGACAAGGGATACATCGACTACCCCACTCTGACCGGCTGACCACCCGGCCGCCGAGAGGCCGCGTCAAACCGGTCAGGCCACGGGTGCCACGGTGAACCGCTCGACGGCGTCCCACAGTTCGCGCTCGCGCCGCGGGTCGTAGGACTCCTCCGAGGACCGCGCCACCCGGGCGCGGTCGACATAGGAGCCGGTCGGTGCCGCGGTCGTGCCCTCCAGCTGTCCCGCGCCGAACGCGACCAGCTGTACCTGAGCGCCGGGCTGCTGCCGCCGAGGGACGGGACCGTCAGCTCCCACGTGCCCCCGGGCATCCCACGGCTCGCGGCGCGCCTGGGCGACGTCCCGATCGGGGTGTTCACCGCCGACTGGACCCTGGTGTGGTGGAACGCCCTGTGGAGCGCCCTGCACGGCGATCCCGCCGTCCTCCCGGCCGCCGAACGCAACCTGGCCCGTGCCCTGTTCGGCACCGGCGCCGCCCACGCCCCGGCGCTCCGCGTCCACTCCGAGCGCGGACCGGACACCTTCGAAACCTCGATCGTGGCCGACCTCAAGGACGCCGTCTCCCGCTACCCCGCCGACACCCGGCTCGCCCGTCTGGTGCGGGAGCTGCGTGCGGAGTCCGAGGCCTTCGCCCGGCACTGGGCGACCCGGACGACCGCCGCCCAGCACACCTCCGACCGCAAGACGATCCGGCATCCGGAGATCGGCGACATCCTCCTCGACTGCGATGTGCTCATCGTCCCCGGTGCGGATCTGCGCATGGTCACCTACACGGCGGCGACCGGGAGCAGCGACGCGGGCAAGCTGGACCTGCTGCGCGTCACCGGCCCCGGCCGCCCTTCCGGGTCAGGACGCGGGCAGCTCACCACGGACCGTGCGGGCCGCGGTGACCAGGTGGCCCAGTGAGGCGCGGGTCTCCGGCCAGCCGCGGGTCTTCAGACCGCAGTCGGGGTTGACCCACAGCCGCTCGGCGGGGATGGCCTTCAGGCCCGTCCGCAGCAGTTCGGCCGCCTCCTCCGCGCTGGGCACCCGCGGCGAGTGGATGTCGTACACCCCGGGCCCGGCCTCCCGGGGATAGCCATGGGCGGCGAGTTCGCGGGCCACCTGCATGTGGGAGCGGGCGGCCTCCAGGCTGATGACATCGGCGTCGAGGTCGTCGATCGCCTGGACGATGTCGCCGAACTCGGCGTAGCACATATGGGTGTGGATCTGGGTGCCGGGGCGTACGCCGCCGGTGGTGAGCCGGAAGGCCTCGGTCGCCCAGGCCAGGTAGCCGGGCCGGTCGGCGGTGCGCAGGGGCAGGGTCTCGCGCAGCGCGGGCTCGTCCACCTGGATGACCGAGGTCCCGGCCGCCTCCAGGTCGTTCACCTCGTCGCGCAGGGCGAGGGCGACCTGGCGGGCGGTGTCGCCGCGGGGCTGGTCATCGCGGACGAAGGACCAGGCGAGCATGGTGACCGGGCCGGTGAGCATGCCCTTGACCGGGCGGTCGGTGAGGGACTGGGCGTAGGAGGTCCAGCGCACCGTCATCGGCTCGGGGCGGGAGATGTCTCCGGCCAGGATCGGCGGCCGGACGTAGCGGGTGCCGTACGACTGGACCCAGCCGTGCTGGGTGGCCAGATAACCGGTGAGCTGTTCGGCGAAGTACTGCACCATGTCGTTGCGCTCGGCCTCGCCGTGCACCAGCACGTCCAGACCGGTCTTCTCCTGGAAGGAGATCACCTCCTGGATCTCGGCCCTGATGCGCTCCTCGTACCCGGCGGTGTCGATCCGGCCCTCGCGCAGATCGGCGCGGGCGGTGCGCAACTCGCCGGTCTGCGGGAAGGAGCCGATGGTGGTGGTCGGCAGCAGCGGCAGCTGGAGGTGGGCGCGCTGGGCGGTGGTGCGCTCGGCGTACGGCTGGGAGCGGCGGGCGTCGGTCTCGGTGACCGCGGTGGCGCGGGCGCGGACGGCCGGGTCGCGGGTGATGGGGGAGCCAGCGCGGGATGCGAGGTCGGCACGGTTCGCGGCCAGCTCGGCGGTGATCGCGCCGGTGCCGCGGGCCAGGCCCCTGGCGAGGGTGACGACCTCCGCGGTCTTCTGCCGGGCGAAGGCCAGCCAGCGCAGGATCTGCGGTGCGATGTCCCGCTCGGCCGTGGTGTCGAGGGGGACGTGCAGCAGCGAGCAGGAGGCGGCCACATCGACCCGGTCCGCGAGGCCCAGCAGGGTGCCGAGCGTGGCCAGGGACTTCTCCAGGTCGTTGACCCAGATGTTGCGGCCGTTGACGACCCCGGCGACCAGCCGCTTGCGGGGCAGCCCGCCGACGGCGGCCAGGTCCTCGAGGTTGCCGGCCGCCGCCTCGGTGAAGTCCAGGGCCAGCCCCTCGACCGGGGCCTTGGCCAGCACGGACAGCGCCTCGCCGAGACGGTCGAAGTACGAGGCGACCAGCAGCTTCGGGCGGTCGGTGAAGGCGCCCAGCTCGCGGTAGGCGCGCCCGGCAGTGTTCAGCTCGGCCGGGGTGCGGTCCTGGACCAGGGCGGGCTCGTCGAGCTGCACCCACTCGGCACCGGCCGCCCGCAGATCGGCCAGGACCTCGGCGTACACCGGGAGCAGCCGGTCCAGGAGGGTGAGCGGTTCGAAGTCGGCGGGCGCGCCGGGCGCGGGCTTGGCGAGCAAGAGGTAGGTGACGGGGCCGACGAGGACCGGCCGCGCGGTCAGCCCGAGGGCGACGGCCTCCTTGAGCTCCGCGACCTGCTTGGCGGAGTCGGCCGCGAACACCGTGTCCGGACCCAGCTCGGGCACCAGGTAGTGGTAGTTGGTGTCGAACCACTTGGTCATCTCCAGCGGCGCCACGTCCTGGGTGCCCCGCGCCATCGCGAAGTACCCGTCGAGCGGGTCGGCGGCGACGGCGTCCCGGTGGCGGCCGGGGATGGCGCCGACCATGACGGTGGTGTCCAGCACATGGTCGTAGTACGAGAAGTCGCCCGTGGGGACTTCGTGGATGCCCGCCCCGGCCAGTTGGCGCCAGGTGGCGCGGCGCAGTTCGGCGGCGGTGGACCTCAGCGCGTCGGCGGTGACGCGGCCCTTCCAGTAGCCCTCGATCGCCTTCTTCAGTTCCCGGTTCGGGCCCTGGCGGGGGTAGCCGTACACGGTGGCCCGTGCTGCCGCGGCTGCGGACTTGGTGGTCACGGAGATCTCCTTCGCGAGATGAATCCCTGAGGTCCCGGCGACGGGAGGAGGGCGCGAAGGGTGGCGGACCGGACGCCACGACCTCGCGCGGCGGGCGCGCGGCCGTCCGTCTGGTACCTGTTCGTCGACCCGCCCTCGAGGTCACCGGGATGTCCGCGCACGGGTGCTCCGCACGCGGGCAGATGGCAGGTCTTCGGACTCACGGGCGCGCCCTCCTCGGAGGACACCTACTGGCCGTCGCTTCCCAGGCCCCTCTCACCGGGCCCAGTGCGTATGACGGCGGTCGTTCCCGCTCACCGCTGCGGGGCAGTCCCGGATTTCCACCGGGTTCCCTCTTGCGACGCGTCCCGCCTGGCGGACGGGGCGAACCAGCTGCACCAGCCAGCGTACGGCATGGAAAACCCCCGGCCGCTTCGGCCGGGGGTTCCGCCCCTCACGGGCTCGTGGAGCCCCCTCACGGGCTCGTGGAGCCCCCTCACGGGCTCGTGGAGCCCCTTCACGGGCTGGGGGAGCCCTTACGGGCTCGTGGAGCAGGGGGTCAGCAGGCGCCGGAGTCCGACCCGCCCACCAGATTGACCGGGACGGTGATGAAGGAGAACTGGTTGCTGGCGCATACGCCGGGGAAGGTGGTGCTGCTGGCGTTGTTGACGGTGACATCGGGGCTGTCCTCCGCCGCGGCACCGGTCGCGCCGACGGCGAGGGACGCGGCGGTGAGGGCGAGCGTGGACAGGGCGGTCCGCAGACGCATGGGAACTCCTTGCTGGGGATGAGCGGCCGGAAATGACCGGCTTCGCAAGCATCGTCCCCCTTTGTCGGTCGGAGTGCGGCCCAACGTCCCCCCAATGGGGGGTAGGCCGCGTCAGGGGCCGCCCCGTCAGCCACCGCTGAGCCGTGCCTCGCCGAGCCGTGCGTCGTCCGGCGGGCCGCAGGGCGGGATCGTCGGCGGCCGGGCCGGGTCGGGGACCCGGTCGGTGAAACCCCCGGGGACCGAGCGGCACTGCTGCTCGCGGAAGCGGACCGGCGCGGTGCCCACGCGGCGGGCGAACAGCCTGCTGAAGTAGGCGGGGTCCTCGTAGCCGACGCGGCGGGCGATGGCGGACACCGGCAGCTCGGTGCCGACCAGGAGCTCCTTGGCCCGGCCCAGCCGGATCCCGAGGAGGTAGTCCTTGGGGCTGCACCCCGCGCCGCGCCGTACCGCGGTGCGCAGTTCGGCCGGGGTCATGCCGTGCCGGGCGGCGTGCTCGGCCACCGACAGCGGCTGGAAGGCGTCCCTGGCCAGCGCCTGGAGCACCGGATGGCCGCCCGAGCCGGTCCCGGCGCGCACCTGGCGCAGGGCGACGAGGAGTTCATGGACGGCGGCGGCCGTCTCGACCTCCAGGAACGGATTGCCCTGGCGCGCGGCGCGGACGATCCGGCCGATGGCCGTACGGGCGGTGGCGGTGTCGGTGAGCGCGACCACCGGGCGGTCCGGGTCGATATAGCCCAGCTCGGCGTACGCGGCGGTGGCGGACCCGGCGAAGTCCACGAACGCCTCGTCCCATCCGGTGTCCGGGTCGGGGGCGTAGTGGTGGGTGACACCGGGGGTGAGCCAGAGCAGCGCGGGCGCGGTGACGGTACGGCGGCGGCCGTCCGCGCCGCGGAACCAGCCGCGGCCCGCGCTGATGACCACCGCCACATGGTGGTCGAGGACCCGCGGGCCGACGACGGGCAGGGCGCCGTGCTGGAGGCCGACACCCAGACACACCAGGCCGAGCCGGTGATGGGCCGGACTGGGTGTGAAGTACCGCATCCAGGTGTGATACATCCGCGGTCCCCTCCGGTCGGCTGCGTCCCCCACCCGCCGATCTTCGTCCACGGAACCGCCCCCTCGCCAGGGGGCGAGAGGGGGCCGTGCGGCGGGGTGGAGGGACACATCACCGGGGGAGGGAGCGGGCCGGGTGGCGGGTGTCGGCCCGCTCCCTGTGCCGTGTCAGTCCAGCTCCTCCACGGTGAAGGAGTCGAGCGTGAACTCCGCGGTGCCGCTGTCGCCGGTCTTGCGCAGCCCCACCCACAGCTCGCCGTCCGCGGGCGCGGTGACGGTGTAGCCATGGGTGGCCCGCCCGGTGGCGGCGGGCAGCGGGGTGCGCTCCAGCTCCCGCGTCCCGGGCCCGTCCACGGCGCTGACCCATGCGTACTGACCGGCCGCCTCGTTGGCGTAGGTCAGGGTCACCCGGTAGCGCCGCCCGGGGCGGAAGCGCGCGGTGTGCGGCACCGTGCGGTAGACCAGGCCCGGGTTCTCACCGCGTGACTTCAGCGACTGGCCGCCCTCGAGCACATCGTCGATCACCTTGCCGTTCCAGCCGGCCTGGGTGTACGGGGCGTGCCGCTGGGCGATATGGGTCCGCGGGTCGGTCACCCCGCCCGCGTCGCCCTTGACGAACGGGCCCCAGCCCTGGGGCACCCGCTCGAAGTCCTCGTACACCAGCGCGCCGGGCTTCGCCGTCCGCCGGGCCCGCACCACCCGCAGCCGGTCGAAGCGGACCCGGGCCCGGCCCGCCGCCACGGCGAGGGTGAGGGTGACCGGGCCACCGCCGTCGGGGACGGTGAAGTGGGTGAACATCCGCTGGAAGCGGGTGCCGTGCTTGCGGTCGGCGGCCATGTGGTTGACGGCGGTCGAGGTCTCGGCCCAGTTCTCCGCGGTGACGCCGTCGGCGGTGTGCACCCGCAGCGCGGCCCGCCGCCGCTCACCGGCCTCCGCCCCCACCTCCACCTGTACGGAGGCCACATAGCCGCCGGGGGCCAGCCGGGCGAGGCGCTGGCCGACGGTGGCCGCCGCGCCCCCGCCGATGACCAGTTCGTAGTCGCCCAGCTCGTTGCGCTCCACGGTGGCCGGGCCGCTGGTCCGCCAGCCGCGCAGCGAACCGGAGTGGAAACCGGGGTCGTACAGCGGGGTGCCCTCGCCCCATCCGGGCGCCGCCTGCGCGGCGGCGGGGGAGCGCAGCACCACATACGGGACGCCGGGCTCGGCGGTGACGCTGATGTGCCCGTCGCGCACCGGCAGGGTGACCGGCTCTGCGCGTCCCTGGTCGGTGAGGCGGTACAGCACCACGGACCGCCGCCCCGACCAGCCGCGCGGCAGCCGCCAACGGGTGGTGCCGCCCGCCGGGTTGTAGTGGTAGAGCTTGGCCGGGTCGGTGGCCTCGCGCGGCTCCCAGGGCAGCAGATAGCCACCGCCGTCGTAGACCAGCCGTCCGTCGGTGGTGATGCGGCGGACGCCGCCGGTGTCGGTGACGGAGGTGCGGCCGGGCCCCTCGAAGGTGATCTCGTGGTCGCCCCAGGTGCGGATGGGGTACGCCTGGAGGTACTTGGCGGGCAGGCTGTGGGTCCAGATGAGCCGGTGGAAGGCGGTCCAGTCGGTCTTGCCGGTCCAGCCCTCGAAGTTGCCCATCCGGGGGATGCCGAGCAGCGTGGGCCACTTGTCCGCGAAGACGTCCTTCTGGTGGTTGCGGATGAAGCGGATCAGCCGGGAGTTGATACCGCGCGAGCTGTCCGGGCCGTAGTCGGTCTCGGTGGCCCAGTGCGACCACAGCGAGGAGCGCTCGAGACCGTGGCCCCATTCGGTGGCCACCCGCCAGCCCTGCTCGCGCAGGGCCCGCTGGAGCCGGTCGGAGTTCCAGCCGGACTCGCGGAAGACATCGAGGTAGAGACCGGCGAGGGCCGGGTCGGTGTCGTTCCGCAGGTCCTGGAAGCGCCGGATGATGTCGCCGGAGACCAGGTCGCGGCGGGGGTCGATGCGGTAGGACTGGTCCAGCCAGTCCCACTGCTCGTCGTCCTTGTCGACCAGGGTCTCGGAGAAGGCGTTGGCCACCGGATAGGACTCGGTGGCGTTGACGTGCACCGCGAAGTCGCTGTTCCAGCGGCGTCCGGAGCGCAGCAGGGTGTTGAGGTCGGCCAGGCCGCCGGCGCGGGTGTTGTAGTTGCCCGCGTAGTCGGGGTGGGCGGAGTCATGGCCCTCCGACTGATAGCCCTTGAGCAGGGTGTACTGCCGCAGTCCATCGGTGGCCAGCGCGATGCGTTTGACGTTGTCGAGGGTGTCGAGGAACGGGTTGGTGGCCTGGCTGGCGAAGTTGAACGGAATGTGCGGGACGACCCGCAGGTGCTGCTCGTCGGCGCCGAGCGGATTGACCATGATGTCGCGGAAGGCGATGGCGGCGTCCTGCCAGTCGACCACGCCGTCGCCATTGCGGTCCCGGGTGAGGACCACGGTGGCCCAGGGCAGCGGCTCGGTGGCGCCGATGGGCGCGGTGGCGGCCCGGTGGGTCCACTCACCGCAGGTGAGCCGGGCGGTGAGCTGCCCGTCCTCGCGCACCGTCTGCCGCCACAGCCGTCCGTTCTCCCAGGTGGTGCCCGCGGTCGGGGAGGGCTGGTCCCAGACCGTGTTGGTCTCGACGGCGGCGGCGAGCCGGTCGGTGCTGACGACGGCGTAGGCGCAGCCGACGGGGGCGCCGTCGGTGGGGGTGTCGTCCGTCAGCCGGACGGTGGTGTCACCGCTCTTGGCCCGGTCGAGGTCGATCCGCGCGGCCAGCAGGGTGGCGCCCGGCTGGTCGGCGCGGACGCAGAGGAACGCGAGTCCGGGGATCCGCAGGGTGCCCACGCGCAGCGCGTCGGTGTCGGTGATCCGGGTGACACGCCACTGGACCTGCCATTCGCTGACCCGGACGCCGATGTCGATCTCAGCACCCCCGTCGAAGGCGAGGGTGTAGCCGATGTGGTCCTGGCCGCCGGTGACGGCGGTGGTGCGGGGGGTGTGTTCGACGCCGTCGATGAGCACCGTACGGACCGGCTCCCGCTGCCCGTGGAGCACCGCGCCGCTCTCGCGGTCGGTGTACGTGATGACCCGCGGGAACTCCGGGTCCACCCGGACCTCCAGCCGCTTCGACCGCAGAGTGCGCTCGGCGGTGCGGGCGGCGTGCGCGGTGGCGCGGGCGTGCGCGGTGGCGCCTCCCGCGCCGATGGCCGTTCCGACTCCGGCCAGTGTGGTGGTGACCACGACCGCTCTGCGGCCGGGCCGCCACTTCTCCGGCCGCCCCTCCTCTGTGTGACTCAACGCGCCGCTCCTCCCTCGCTGGTGGGAACAGTGCTCCACCTTGGGACGGCGGCGGGGCGGCCGCCCATGGACAAGTGCGCGGGGGTGTTGGACTAACGGGCAGCAGTGGCTTAAGAGGGTTCTAAGAGCGTGTTCTGCCAGGGTGGGGGCTGACCTCTGCCCATCCGAAAGGCCCGTGATGTCCGCTGCCGCCGCCTCCTTCCCGTCCGGCCCGGGGAAGCCCACCGACCCCCGGACGGCGGCCGTGCTGGTGGTGTGGACGACGACCCGGAGGTGCGCGCCGCGCTGGTGGACGGGCTGGCCGTGGAGGGGTACGAGGTGTGGGTGGCCGCAGACGGGCTGGCGGCGCTCAGCGCGGTGGCCGCCCAACCGCCGGACGCCATCGTGCTGGACCTGGCCATGCCGGTGCTGGACGGTCCCGCGGTGTGCCGTCGGCTGCGCGGGCTCGGCGACCGTACGCCCGCTCGCCGCGCTCCAGCGGTACTTCGCGCCCCTGCACGAGGCGGCCGGGACCGAGCCCCTGACCGGGTTCCGGGCGCTGACCGCCGACCGCACCGTGCAGCGCACCGTCTTCGGGGACGGCACCCTCACCGTCACCGCCGACTTCGGCAGCGCACCCCACAAGGGCCTGCCCGGTGGCTGTGTGGACGCCAAGCTCCGCGAGGACAGTGCGCCACGTCGGCTGTGCCCGGCGACGGTGCGGGGAACCGCCGGGTAATCGCCCGGCACCACGCGCGGGGACGCCGGTGTTTCCGCGATTACCGGGCATTTCCCATCCCCTCGTTAGAGTCGGCCCTCACTGCACTGCGGGCCGACCCTGCGAGGTTTACTGAGCGATGGCATATCCGATGGCCGGGGCCGACGGCGTACCCGCGAGACCGCACTTCCCCGATGTCGAACTCGACGTCCTGGACTACTGGGAGAAGAACCACATCTTCCAGGAGACCGTGGAAGCGCGGAAGGCCGAAAACGCCGAAGAATTCGTGTTCTACGACGGACCGCCGTTCGCCAATGGCCTGCCGCACTACGGACATCTGCTGGCCGGGTACGCGAAGGACGTGGTGCCGCGCTACCAGACCATGCGCGGGCGCCGGGTCGAACGGCGCTTCGGCTGGACCTCGCACGGGCTGCCCGCGGAACTCGACGCCGAGAAGCAACTCGGCATCACCGCCAAGTCCGATATCGAGCGCATGGGCGTCGAGCGGTTCAACGAGGTGTGCCGTACGACGGTGATGCGCTATACCGGAGAATGGCGCGACTACGTCAATCGGCAGGCCCGCTGGGTCGACTTCGACGAATCCGTCAAAACCCATGACCTCGACTACATGGAGAGCGTCATGTGGGCGTTCAAGACCATGTGGGACAAGGGCCTGATCTATCAGGGCCATTCGGTTTCCTGGTATTGCGCGCACTGCGAGACCCCGCTGGCCAACGCCGAGAGCAGCGGCCGTATCGACGGCAGCGACACCCACCGCGAGGTGCCGGGCACCACCGTGGTGGTGGGCGTGGCGCTGGACGGCGGCGAGCTGCTGCTGGTGGAGTCCGAGCAGCCCTGGGCGCTGCCGGGCGCCACGGCGGTGGCGGTGCACCCCGAGGCCGAGTACGCCGTGGTGGACAGCGGCGGGCGGCGCCTGGTGGTGGCGGCCGACCGGCTCGACGCCCACGCCGGGCTGGTCGGTGGCGGGCCGGTGGTCGCCCGGCACCGCGGTGCCGAGCTGGCGGGCCGCCGGTACACCCCGCTGTTCGACTTCTCCGCCACCGCCGACGACCGCCATGTCGTGGTGGCGGAACGCTCGGTGGACACCGGCGAGGGCACCGGCGCCGTGGCCGTCACCCCGTGTTTCGACGAGCGGGACCACGCCCTCGCCACCGAGCGGGGCATCGGCCGGACCTATCCGGTCGGCTCCGGCGGCCGCTACACCGACGAGGTGCCGCCGTGCGCGGGAGCCCCGGTGCTGGAGTCCACCGGCACCGTGCTCGGCCTGCTGGAGACGGGCGGCGCGCTGCTGCACGACCGGTCGCACACCCGCTCCCGGCCGCACTGCTGGCGCTGCGGCACCCAGCTGCTGCAACACGCCATCGCCACCTGGTTCGTCGCCGTCACCCGGCTGCGCGCCCGGATGCTGGAACTCAACGAGCGGATCAGCTGGACCCCCGAGCATGTGCGCGACGGCCAGTTCGGCAACTGGGTGCGCGGCGCCAAGGACTGGAACATCTCCCGCAACCGCTACTGGGGCGCCCCCATCCCGGTGTGGGTGTCGGACGACCCCGCCCACCCCCGGGTCGATGTGTACGGCTCCCTGGACGAGATCGAGCGCGACTTCGGCGTACGCCCCGGCGATCTGCACCGTCCGTACGTCGACGGGCTGACCCGCCCCAACCCCGACGACCCGTCGGGCCGCGCGGTGATGCGACGGGTGCCCGAGGTGCTGGACTGCTGGTTCGAGACCGGCTCCATGCCGTTCGCGCAGGTGCACTACCCCTTTGAGAACGCCGAGTGGTTCGAGCGCCACTCCCCGGGCGACTTCGTGGTCGAGTACTACGCCCAGACCCGCGGCTGGTTCTACAACATGCACGTCATGTCGACCGCGCTGTTCGACCGTCCGGCCTTCGCCAACTGCACCGTCCTCGGTGTGGTGCTCGGCCACGACGGACAGGCCATGTCCAAGGCGCGCAACAACTACCTCGATGTCAACGACGTCTTCGCCCGCGACGGCTCCGACGCCATGCGCTGGTTCCTCATGAGCTCGCCCCTGCTGCGCGCCCGGGACCTGGAGGTCACCGAGGCCGGGAGCAGGGAGGCCCTGCGCCAGGTGCTGCTGCCGCTGTGGAACGCCTGGCACTTCCTCACCCTGTACGCGGACGACACCGAGGGCCGTGTCCGCACGGACGCCGCTCATCCGCTCGACCGCTATCTGCTGGCCAAGACCCGCGCCCTGGTCGAGCTGACCACCCGCGCGATGGACGACTACGACCTCTCGCGCGCCTGCTCCGCGCTGCGGGACCACCTCGATGTGCTGACCAACTGGTACATCCGCTGCTCCCGCGACCGGTTCACCGCCGGGGACCGCGCGGCCGTGGACACCCTGCACACCGCGCTCGAAACGCTCTCCCGGCTGATGGCACCGCTGCTGCCGCTCATCACCGAACGGATCTGGCGCGGGCTCACCGGTGGCCGGTCGGTGCACCTGACCACCTGGCCCTCGGCGGAGGAACTGCCGCACGACCCGGAGCTGGTGCGGGTGATGGACCGGGTGCGCGAGGTCGCCTCGACCGCGCTCGGCCAGCGCAAGAGCCACCGGCTGCGGCTGCGGCTGCCCCTGGCGCGGCTGGTCATCGCCGACCCCGACGCCCCCGCGCTCGATCCCTACACCGGACTGCTCCGCGACCAGCTCAATGTCAGGGACGTCCAGCTCACCACCGATGTCTCCGCCCACGGCCGGATGCGGCTGACCGTCGACCCCCGCAGGTGCGGCCCCCGCCTCGGCGGGGCGGTGCAGGAGGTCATCCGCGCCGCCGCCACCGACGACTGGACCACGGACGAGGACGGAAACGTCGTGGCCGCGGGGCGGGAACTGCGCACCGGGGAGTACGAGTTGCGGCTCGCCGCCGATGGACCGGGCGCCGTCGCCGCGCTGCCCGGCGGGGCGGGGCTGGTCGTGCTCGATGTCGAGGTGACCGAGGAGCTGGCGGCCGAGGGCGCGGCGCGCGACCTGGTGCGCGTGGTGCAGCAGGCACGCCGCGCGGTCAACCTCGACGTCTCCGACCGCATCGCGCTCAGCGTCGAGCTGCCCGAAGCGGTGGCGGCACGGATCCGGCCCCATGGGGCGCTGCTGATGGCCGAGACCCTGGCCGAGCGGCTGACGTACGGCCCGCTCGCGGGCGCCGGTCACGAGGGCGTCATCGGCGACGGCACCGCGGTCCGGGTGCACATCGACCGGCTCTGACACAGGAAGAGAATTCGGATGACCCGTCTTGAAGGGCTTGTGAGCGCACAGGCCACGCGAACACCGGAGGCGGACGCGGTCGTGTTCGGCCCCGTGCGGCTGACCTATCGGGAGCTGGACGAGCGGTCCGGCCAGCTGGCCCACGCACTGCGCAGCGGCGGGCTGCGCCCGGACGACCGGGTGTGCGTACTGGCACCCAAGGGCCCGGACGCGGTGGTGTACCTGCTCGGTGTGCTCAAGGCCGGTGGCGTCTGTGTGCCGCTGGACACGGCGTCGCCCGCGGACCGGCTGGTGTCCATCGTCAACCGGACCGGGCCGTGCCGGATCCTCGCCGACCGGCAGCGGACCCCCCTGGCCACCGAGGTGTCGGCCGCCACGGCGCCCGGCGCGGTGGTGGGCCTGTGCCTGCCCGAGGGAGACCCCACGGACCCCCTCCCCACCGGCCACTTCCCCACGGTCACCGCGGCCGATGTCGTCTCGGCGCCCACGACCGCGCCCGAGCCGGTCAGCGGCGCATCCGGTGTGGCGTATGTGCTGTTCACCTCGGGCTCGGCGGGCGAGCCCAAGGGCGTACCGCTCACCCACGACGCCATCGTCCACTTCGTGACCTGGGCCAATGAACACTTCGGGCTAGGCTCCGACGACCGGGTCTCCTGCCATCTCCAACTGCACTTCGACGGCTCGCTGTGGGATGTGTACGGGCCGCTGAGCTGCGGGGCCGAGCTGCATCTGGTCCCGCCGGAGGCCAGTCTGCTGCCCACCACACTGGCCCAGTTCATCCGCGACGCACGGCTCACCCAGTGGCTCTCCGTGCCGTCCGTGCTCAGCGCGATGGCGCGCCACGAGGTGGTGGAGAAGGACGACTTCCCGCAGCTGCGCCGGGTGTTGTGGGGCGGTGAGGTGTTCCCGCCCACGGACGTGGAGTACTGGATGCGGCGGCTGCCCCACGTCACCTTCACCGGCTTCTACGGCACCACCGAGACCACCATCGCCAGCTCGTTCCACACCCTGACCGAACCGCCCGACGAGGCGCTTCCGGTCGGCCGGGCCATCCCCGGCGAGTGGCTGGAGCCCGTCGACGACCAGCTGCGTCCGGTCGCCCCCGGCGAGGTGGGCGAGATGGTGATCGGCGGCGCGGGGGTCAGTCCGGGGTACTGGCGCGACCCCGAGCGCACCGCGGCCTCGTTCATCGAGCTGCCGCCCGGCTCCGGACGGCGCGCGTACCGCACCGGTGACCTCGGCAGCCGGGACGCGGACGGGCTGCTGCGCTTCCACGGCCGCGCCGACCGCCAGGTCAAGGTCAATGGCTACCGCGTGGAGCTGGACGAGGTGATGACCGAGCTGCACTCGCTGCCGGAGATCGCCGCCGCGGCGGTGGTGGCGGCGCCGAGCCGCACCGGAACCCCGCTGATCTGCGCGGCCTACACCCTCGCCGCCGGTATCTCGCTGACCACGGCCCAGGTGAAGGCCCGCCTCGGGAGCAAGGTGCCCGGCTATATGCTCCCCACCCGCTGGCTCGCGCTGGAGACGCTGCCCGTCAACGCCAACGGCAAGACCGATCTGCGCGCCCTCCAGCGGCGCTTCACCGCCGAAGAGGCCGTCCCCGGCGGCGGTGGCGGCGCATGACCGAGTTCTCCTTCACGGGCGGCACGGCCCGGGACCGACGGGAGATCGCGGACTTCCAGGACTCGCTGTGGCGCGGCGGACGCCGCGCCAATCTGGCCTATATGGACTGGAAGTACGCCACCAACCCCCACCTCGACGACCGGTATGTCACCCTCGCCCGCGAGGGAGACGAACTGGTCGGCATGGTGGGGGTCTTCGGCGCGTGCTGGGAGGTGGCGGGGGAGCGGTTTATGCTGCCCTGTCTGACGGACACCGTGGTCGCCCCGCGCCACCAGGGCAGTCCGCTGTTCCGGATGCTCACCGACGAGGTGGTGGCACGGCTGCGCGCCGACGGGGTGTCCTGGCTGCTGGACTTCGGTGACCAGGGGGCCGGTCCCGCCATGCTGATGAACGGATGGCGCCTCATCGGCCCCTGGGCACAAGCCGTGGTCCACCGCGAGAAGCCACTGGTGGCCGACCGGCCGTGGCACGAGCTGCCCGCCACGCGGGGGGCCAGGTCGCGGCTGACGCTGCGTCCGCTGCCCGCTGTGGCCGCGGAGGCGATGGCGGGGCTGGTGGCCCGGCTGCCGGGCGGCGAAGGCCCGCGCCCGGTGCGGGACGCCGCGTACTTCCGCTGGCGCGCCGCGAACCCACTGGCCCGCTACTTCCACCTGGTCGCGGGCGACGGACCCGTCGAGGGCCATCTCATCGGCCACCGCTCGGGCGTCGACCCCGACGACGGCGAGACCCCGACGACCATCGTGGACTGCGAGGCCACCTCGGACGAGGTGTTCGCGGACCTGGTGGAGGCCGCCCTGGCGTGGCTGCCGGGCGCCGAGGTGCTGATGTGGACCCGCGATCTGTCTCCGGTGCGGGTGGCGGCGCTGCGCGCGCTGGGCGCTGAACTCGACGCGCCCACGGGCCTGTTCACCCGCGATATGTACCTCCCCAGCCTGATGGTCCGGGCGACCGGCGCCGAGATGCCGCCCAAGCTGCGCCACCTCGACAAGGCGGACGGCTGGAACCTGAGCGGAGTGTCCGGCCGCGCCTGGCGCTGACCCCCGGCCAGCCGAAAGCGCCGCTCGCCCCCCTCTCGGGAGGCGAGCGGCGCTTTCGTCGCAGCTCTACGGGTTCTGGGGCGGAGCCCGCCGCAGGCGCCCCGTGCTCAGCCGCTGGGGCGCAGCTCGAAGAGCAGACCACCCGGCGGGCGGTTGAACTCCTGGACCGCCTCGCACTCCCAGCCGGAGGCGTCGAACGCGGCCATCCAGTCAGAGCGCGTCGGCAGCGTCACCCCCATCAGCGCATGGGCGAATTCGAAGCCCAGGGTGAAGATGGGAGTGTGGGGACTCGGCGCCACCTCGCTGCGCACCACATCGCACAGCAGGAACCGCTCCACATCGGGGAAGACCTCGCGGATCCTGCGCAGCACCGTCACACACTTGTCGTACGGCCAGAAGTCATGCCCCATGAACACGCAGGTGACCACGTCGATACCGGCGAACTCGGGCAGCTGGGGCAGTGCGTGCACATCGCCGTGGTGCACCGAGATCCGGTCCGCGAGACCGGCCCCGGCCACGGAGGCCCCGGTCAGCTCCACGGCCGCGGGCGCGATGTCCACGCCCACGCCACGCACCCCGGGGTGGTTGCCGGCGATGCGGATGAGCCGCTGGCCGGAGCCGCAGCCCAGGTCGCACACCGCACGGGGCGGCCGGTCGGCGAGGATCTTGTCGAAGCGGAGCTCGACCTCGACATCGCCGATCATCCGGGAACTCACCGCGACGGCCCGCATGTCCCGGTGGTAGAACTCGCCGTGCCGGTTGCGCTCCAGGGCGACCTGCGGCGCCCGGCTGGTCAGCTCGCCGTTGCCACCGGCCAGCCAGTAGAAGTAGCCGCGGTCGAGGTAGGCCGCGTCGAAGCCCGGTCCCGGCCGTGCGGACCGCTCGTCCAGCACGACGATCCCGGCCCACTCCAGGGGCAGCAGGATGCCGCGGAGCACGGCGGGGTCGATCCGGTCCGCGCCCCGATCACGGTCGTCGAACCGGATTTCCCCGCGGTCCTTGAGGTCGTCGAGCAGCCCGAGTTCCACGGCGGCCGACAGCGCGGAGACGGCCACGGACGCACAGAACAGGGAGTCGGTGCTCGGAGTGGCGGCAGGAGTGGGGGTGAAGTGCGGTGTTGTTGTCGTCATCACTGCTCCTTGTGTGGTGAGGGGTGCCGGGGGGCGATCACTTCTGCTCGAGGGGCTTGCGGGCGCGGTAGACGGTGCGGCAGGGGACCGGGGTCAGGGAGCACGAGCCCGAGTCGCACTTGACGTAGCGCTGCTCGAAGTCGTGCTCGGCCGGGACGAGTCCGGCCGCCTCCAGCGCCCCGGCCACCTCGGTGTCGTCGTACTCCCAGCTGCGCAGTGTCTGGTCCACCCGCTGGGCGGACATCCCGGTGCCGAAGACGCCGGAAACGCGCAGCATCCCCGTCCGGGTGGAGTCGTCCCAGACGCCGCGCTTGACGATGACCGCCTCGTCGTCGTCGGTCAGGGTGACGTTGTTCCAGTGGCGGAAGTGGGATCCGGCGTAGAGGTCGAAGACGAACTCCCCGCCCGGAAGCAGCGCGTCGTGCACCGAGCCGAAGCACTCGGCCAGCTCCGCCACCGAGCCCAGGTGGTTGAGCGCCCCGTCCAGGCTCACGCAGGCGGCTGCCCGGCGCGGGGTGCGAAAGCTCCGGGCGTCGGCCTCGATCAGCGTGAGCGTGCCGCTCTCCACACCGGGCGCGAGCTTCTTGCGCGCGATGTCCAGCATGGCGCTCGACCCGTCCACGCCGGTGGCCCGCCAGCCCGCCGCGAGGAAGACCGACGCCGTCACGCCCGTGCCGCAACACAGGTCGATCACCGAGCGCTCGGGCAGCCCCTGCCGGTCGAGGTGGTCGGCGAGCCGGGGCGAGAAGGCGTGGACCCATCCCGTGTAGCGGCTGTCGAAGAAGGCCGCGAAGCCGTCGCTGTAGTAGTAGTTCGCCATGGTGAGCCTCCGTGGGCCGCGATATGAGGGAAGAGAAGACAGGTCGCTCAGCCGGTGCTGCGGGCGCGCAGCGCCGGGGCGACGTGCCGGGCGAAGAGCTCGAGGGTCTGCCAGTCGACCGGTGGGCGGGCGCCGAGCAGGAAGTCACGGACGCCCAGCTCCAGATAGGGCCGCAGCCGCTCCAGGCACTGCTCGGGCGTGCCGAAGACCAGATACTCCGGCCACACCGGCGAATCGGGGCCCACCCGCTCCAGCAGCCGCTCCTTGCGCTCCAGCGCCTGCCGCTCGTCCTCGGCGAGGATGGCCCGGAACGTCACCGACTGGCGGATGGTCCCGGGGTCGCGGCCCACGGCGGCACAGTGTTCGGCCAGCTTCCGCAGCCGGCGGCGGTAGGTGTCCGGGGTTCCGGCGAGGGTGTTCCAGATGTCGGCGTGTTCCGCGACGATCCGCAGCATCCGCCGCTCGCCCTCGCCACCGATCACCAGCGGCAGCCGCCGCTGGAGGGGGCGCGGTCGCAGATGGGCGTCCGCCAGCCGGAAGTGTTCGCCCTCGAAGGTGGCAGGTCCGCCGGTCCACAGCGCCCGGAGCACCCGGCAGGCCTCGTCCAGCATGTCCAGCCGGGTCCCGGCGCCGGGGAAGCCGATGCCGTACTGGCCGTAGGCCAGGTCCGCACCGGCCGCACCCACCCCGAACTCCAGGCGCCCGCCCGAGACGTGGTCGATGGTGGCCGCGGTGGCGGCGGCCAGCGCCGGGTGCCGCCAGGTGACCGCCGAGACCAGCACGGCGCAGCGGATCCGGCTGGTGCGCGCGGCCAGCGCCGCGAGCAGTGACATGCCCTCGAAGCACGGCCCCGCCGGGCCGCCCATGGGCGGGCGGAAGTGGTCGAAGAGGGACACCCAGTCGTATCCCAGCTCCTCGGCCGTCTGCCACAGCTGAAGCGCCTCGGTGAAGGCCGTGTACTGCTGGCCCGAGTGGACACCCACCCGGACGGCGTCTCCGTGGATCCGCATGGTCACCCGGTCTGTGGTGCGCACAGCGTGCGGACCGTGTCGGTGAGGGTGCGGATGGTGCGGAACACCTCGGGGCTGACCGCGGCGTCGGGGAACCGGAAGGCGAAGGTCTCCTCCAGGTCCACGATGAGTCCCGCCACCCCGAGCGAGCTCACCCCGAGGGACGACAGCTCGGCGTCCGGGTCCAGGGCGGTGGCCGGTGGCGGCGCCTCCGCGCGGCGCCGCACGGCCTCCGCCACGGAAGCCATGAGGGGGTCCATGTACGCGATACCTCCTGTGGATCGGGCCCGGTGGCCGGGCGTCGGCTCAGCGGGCCGAGAAGTGGTGAACGGTGCGATGGCGGTAGGTCTCGCCGGGGTCGAGGCGCACCGGGGGGTAGTCGGCGCGGTTGGGCGCGTCCGGCAGCGGACCGGCCTCCAGACAGATGCCGGAGCGCCGCCGCCCCGCGAAGCCGTCGGCCGAGTACACCCCCACCGCGGGCTGGTCGGTGACCACGCGCATGGTGCGCCCCGAGGCGGGGTCGTGCAGCCGCGCCGCCCAGTCCGGGCCGTCCAGGACGAAGCAGTTGTCCAGCCGCCGGTCGCCGATGGGTTGGGGCGCACGGTGGTCCAGCGGGCTGCCGGTGAGGTCCGCCGGGGGCCCGGGGAGGGGGATCAGCTCGTCGTCGAAGACCACCGCCCGGCTGGCGTTGAGCGCGAGCAGCTGGCCGTCGATCCGCCCGCCACCGGCCAGGTTCCAGTAGGCGTGGTTGGTGAGCCCCACGATGGTGCTCGCGGTGGTGGTGGCCCGGTACTCGAAGGCCAGCGTCCCTTCGCCGGAGACCCGGTAGACGACCTCGGCGGACAGCGTGCCCGGGTAGCCCTGGTCGCCGTCCGGGCTGTCCAGGCGCAGCCGCAGCGACAGCACACCGTCCGCGCGCTCCGCCTCCGCCCGCCACACATAACGGTCGAAGCCGAGGGCCCCGCCGTGGATGTGGTGGTCGCCGTCGTTGCGGTCGAGGCGGTGCTCCACGCCGTCGAGCCGGAAGCGGCCCCCGGTCACACACCGGCAGTAACGGCCCACGGTGGAGCCGACGTACGGATTGGTCGCCCGGTCCTGGTAGCCGCCGAGGTCCGCCAGGCGCACCACCACATTGCCGGTACGGCCCTCACGGTCGGGGACCAGGACCTCCACGAGCTGCGCCCCGTAGGTCCACACCACCACGGCCAGGCCCTCACCGGTGTCCAGGGTGTACGCGTCCACATCGGTCGGCCCCTGGCCGCGGTGGCCCGCGGTGGTGCCCACCCTCTCCCGCCGTATCGTCGCGCCCATCAGCCCTCCCGGCCCGGTCCTGGAGCCGCCGTACGCAGCGTCTTCTGCAGGTGGACACGGCGGCTGCCGCCCTCCTCGCCGAGCGTGGGCCCGTACTGCCGGAACCCCAGGATGTCCAGCAGCGAACGGGTCTCCCGCAGATCCGGATTGGCCTCCGAGCGCAGCACGTCCGCACCGGCCCGCGCCGCCTCCTCGATGGCGTGGTGCACGCACCGCAGCCCCACCAGCGACCCGTCGGCGAGCCATGCGGGCGCCACGGCCAGCCGGGAGAGGTGGATCGGCCGGTCCGCGCGCGGGTACACCTCCTCGTCCACGGTGAACGGCCGGTCCCAGGTCAGGGTGAACATCCCGGCGGCGTGTGCGCCGTGGCGCAGCAGCCGCACCGAGCCGGTCCGCACCCGGGCCTCGGTGGTCTCCGGGCGGCGCCGGGGCGCCTGGGTGCCGGAGGCCGCCGCCTGGTGGGCGTCGCACGCGCACAGCAGCGTGTGTGCCTCCTGGGGATCGCGGCTGACCTCCCACCGCCACCCGGCCGTCGTCGTCTCCTCGGCCAGCGGCCGGGTCTCCGCCATCGCTCAGCCCCTGCCCACGCGGACGGTCACGGTCTTGGGGCGCTGGTACTCGGTGAGCGCCAGCACGCTCATGTCCGTGCCGTGTCCCGAGCTGCCGCGTCCGCCGTGGGGCAGTTCCGCGGTCTGTTCCAGATGGCAGTTGACCCACACCTCCCCGGCGTTCAGCCCTCCGGCCAGCTCCAGGGCCTCGTCCGTACGGGCGCCCCAGACGCTCGCGGCGAGGGCCTGCGGCACCGAGTCGGCCAGGGCCAGGGCCTCGGCGTGGCCGTCCGCCGCCTGCACCGTGAGCACCGGCGCGAACACCTCCTCCAGCACCGCGGGGTCGTCCGGCGGCAGATCGGCGAGCACACGGCCGGGCCGCCAGTGGCCGCCCTCCTCGCCCGGGGGCGGGGCGAGCGGCGCGATGTGCTCGATGCCCGCCGCGCTCCGGCGGACGATCCGGTCGTAACGGTCCGCCTGGTCCGCGTTGTTGAGCGGACCGAAGTGGACCCCGGCGCGCCGCTCGGCCATCGCCTTGGCCAGCCCCTCGACGGTCTCCCGGTAGTTCTCCCGCAGGGTGATCACCCGGGCGGGGGCGGCGCAGCTCTGCCCTGCGTTGTAGGTGGCGGCCCGTACGAGCGCCGCACAGGTGTCCGGCGGGGCGTCGGGGAGCACCAGCGCCGGGCAGTTGCCACCGAGCTCCAGGCTGACGCGGCGCAGGCCCGCCCGGGCGACGACGTCACGGCCACCCGCCTCGCTGCCGGTGAACGCCACCGCGTCGATGTCGCCCTCCACCAGCAGCCGACCGGTGTCGCGGTCGCCCGGCACGGTCAGCAGGACGCCGGGACCCAGTGTCGCCGCCGCGTCCCGCGCCAGGAGCAGCGCGGTGTCCGGGGTGGTCAGCGCGGGCTTGAGCACCACCGTGTTGCCGGTGGCCAGCGCGGGTCCGATCCGCCACGCGGCCATCATCAGCGGGTAGTTCCAGGGGACGATCACCCCGATGACGCCCAGCGGCTCCCACCGCACCCAACTCTCCCGGCCGGGTAGATAGCGCCCGCCCGCCGGGGAGACGCCGGAACGCGCCGCGCCCGCGCAGAAGCGCAGCAGATCGGCGCAGTTCGCCACCTCGCCCGCCGCCTCGGCGGCGGGCTTGCCGGTGCCCGCCCGCTCGGCCGCGGTGTACTCGGCGGACCGCTCCTCGATCAGATCGGCGAAGCGGAGCAGCCGCCGCGCCCGGTCCCGGGGCGCGAGCGAGGCCCAGGGGGCCGCGGCGGCGCGGGCCTCGGCCACCGCCGCCGCCACCTCCGGCGCACCGCCCAGGGCGATCCGCCGCCGCTCGCCCCCGGTGCGCGGGTCGGTCAGCACCGCCTCGGCGGCGGCGGAACGCCGGTCGGCGGCGGCAGGGATCTGCTCGGCGGTGGCAGGGCCCTGCTTGGCGGCCACGAAAGCGGCGATGCGCTCCACCGTGCGGAAGCTGTCCGGGGTCAGATCGGCGGCGGTCACCCCGATGCCGAACTCCTCCTCCATCGCCACGAACAGATTCATGAAGCCGATGGAGTCGAGCAGACCGGCGCCGATCAGGTCGGTCCCCGGTGGCGGCGGCTCGATCTGGAGGACCGCGCACAGCAGGTCGGTGACGCGGGAGGTCATCGCGGAGTCGGTGGTCATGGGGCACTCCTGGGGCTGGGCGGGGAAGGTGCGGGGGCCGGGTGCGGAGGTCCGGTGGCGCCGTCCCGCGCCGTGGCGGCCAGCCGGTCGGCGAGCTCCCGGCGCAGGACCTTGCCGGTACGGGTCCTGGGGATGGCGTCGAACAGCTCCACCCGGCGCGGCAGCACCCCGGGCCGGAACGCCGCGGCCAGCGCGGGCAGCACATCGGGTGGGCCGCCGCCGGGCGCCGGCACCACCGCCGCCACGATCTCCTCGCCCAGGAAGCGGTGCGGAAGCGCGGCACACGCGGCGTCCCGCACCCGGGGCACGGCGCGCAGCACCCGGTCCATCTCGTCCAGGGAGACGGTCTCGCCCCCGACCTTGGCGATGTTCTTGCGGCGCCCGGTGACCACGATGAAGGGCTCGGCGCGATCCGGGTCGGCCACCTCCATCCCCAGGTCCTGGGTGTGGAACCAGCCGCCCGCGAACGCCTCGTCCGTCGCGGCCGGATTGGCCTCGTACCGGGACATCACATTGTGGCCGCGCACACAGATCTCGCCCGTCTGCCCGGGAGCGGCCCGCTCGCCCTCCGGGGTCAGCACCGCCACCTCGTTGCCGAACAGGGCCGTGCCGATGGTGGGGACGTCGGTGTCGAGCATCAGCCGCCGGTAGGTGTCATCGGACAGATCGGCGGGGAGCGTGGTGGAGAAGTTCACCGTCTCGGTCAGCCCGTAGCCCTGGAGGACCCGGGCGCCGAAGCGGTCCCGTACGGCCCGTGCGGTGCGGGTGGTCAGCGGTGCGGCGGCGGAGACGAAGTACCCGAAGCCAGGGGGGAGTTCGGGCGTCCGCCAGGTCTCGAGCAGCGCCTCCAGCACACTGGGCACCACGCTGGCGATCCGCGGCCGGAACCGCTGGAGCAGCCGGGGGTAGCGCAGCGGGTCGAAGCCGTTCGCGAGCAGCACATGGGCACCGGCCGCCAGGACGCCGAGAACGGTGAAGTGCAGACCGTTGACATGGTGCACGGGAAGGCAGCCCAGCAGCCGGTCACCGGGGCGCAGCCCGTGGTGGCGGCCCAGGGCCTCCGCGTTCACGGCGGCGTTGTAGTGGGACTGGGCCACCAGTTTGGAGGCCGCGGTGGATCCCGAAGTGGCGAAGAACAGGGCGTCCTGATCCGGGGGGAGCACGGAATCGGCGGCGGCGTCATCCGGCTCGGCCAGGCTCCGCGGATCGGGGAGGACGACCGCCTCCGGCACCGCCTCGGCGGACACCGACGGCGGCCGGAGCACCAGCTGTGCCCGTACGGCCCCAGCCTGCTGCCGCCGGCGGTCGGCGGGGTCCTGCGGGCCGAGCAGCAGCAGGGGGCAGCCCGCCCGCAGCACCCCGAGGACGGCCACGATCGAGGCCGGGTCGTTGACCGGGGCGAGGGCCACGGTCCGGCCGGGCGCCACCCGGAGCTCGGCGCGCAGCCACCGGGCCAGCCGCCGGCTCAGCCGGTCGGCCTCGCCGTAGCTGAGCGTGGTGAGCTCACCGTCGTCCGCCACGGTGGTCAGGAAGGGGGCCCCGCCCCGGGTCCGGGCGTGGTGGGCGAGCCAGGACACCAGGGTGGGATGCGGGGTCAGCCGGTCCTCGGAGGGGACGCCACGGTAGGTGTGGGCCAGTTCGGCGTCGGTGCGCGGCGAGGAGACCGCACTGGTGGGAGATGGCGAGCCCATCGCTCACCCGAACCGGTGCGGGGAGTGGGTGCAGCCCTTCGCCGCCAGCTCCTCACCGCTGGTGGCCCGGATGTCACACAGCCGGCAGGTGATCTCCCCCAGCTCGCCCAGCAGCGCCGCGTAGGCCGTCAGCTCCTGCCGGTCCGGGCTGTCCAGGCGGCGGTGCGGCGCGCCCACGGACAGGATCATGTGGTCGCTGACCGCGCCCACCGCGTGGGTGACCGCCCCCTGGACCATGTACACCTGACCGGGCCGGGTCCGTACGATCTCACCGGCCACCGCGATCGTCCCGGTGCCCGCGAGCACGAACAGCAGATGGTCCCCGGGGTGGGTGTGGGGCGCGAAGCCGCTGCCCGCCGGAACATGGAGGATGTCGGCCCCCACATGTCCGCTGGACACCAGGGAGTGTCCGGTGGCGGCGGCCGTCTTCATCACCTTCGTCGGTCCGGGCTCGACCGCGATGCCGAGCTGCTGCGTCGAGCCGTCCAGGCCGAGGTCGTCGGCCCAGTCGCAGATCAGCAGCGGGCCGGGCGGGGCCTCGGACGCCTCGGGGCGCTCCTCGGCGGGCAGCGCGTCGGCCTTGGCGCGGCCGAAGACCGAGAGCAGTTCGAGCGATTTCGCCTTGCGCTCGGCGGGGTCGAGGCCGTGCAACTCCTCCGTCAGCAGGGAGACGATCTGCTGCGTTGACAGATCCGTTGACAGATCCGTTGCCAGATCCGTGGACGGATCGGTGGAAGGGCCGGTGGACAGGTTGGCGGACGGGTCTTCCGTCGTGGTCCGGGTCACGGTGTCGCTCCGCGGTGTTGGGGGGTGGACGGGTCTTTCGGACGGGGCGGGTCGGCCAGGAACGGCGCCCGTCCCAGGTGTTGGGCCAGGTGGCAGGACAGAGGCGCGGCGAACACGTGGTAGAGGAGGGGCGAGAACTCCTCGCGCACCCGCCCGGTCACCGGCAGCGCGGCCCAGCCGTGCCGGGTGGCGCCGGGGTCGTCCCCGGGTGCCACGGTGATGACACGCCGTCCGAGCGCCGCCGCCTTCGCGGCCACCTCCGCGGCGTGCCCGTAAGTGCGCCCTGGCGCGGCCACCACGATCACGGGCGCATCGGGCGGGCGGGCGAACCGCTCGACATGGCACCACTCCTCCAGGTCCTGCCCGGTGGCGAAGACACCGGAGGTCTCGATCACCTTGGCCGCCGCGAAGAGCGCGGTGCCATGGGACGGGCCGCTGCCCAGCACGCTCAGCACGGCCGCGTCGGCGATGCGTCCGGCGATGTCGGGGCACCGGGACCGGGCCGCCGCGGCGGTCGCCTCGACCGGTCCGGCCAGGGCGGTCAGTTCGCCCCGCAGCGCGTCCGCCTCCGGCCCGGTGAGGCGGCCGCGCAGCGCGCCGAGACGGATGGCGATCAGCAGCAGGCCCAGCAGGCTGGCCTGGTAGGTGCGCACACCGGGCGACCGCTCGGTGTCCGGCAGGGTGACCGGGAGGGTGTCATCGGCCGCGCGTGCCAGCGGGCTGTCGGGCGCTCCGGTGACCGCGATGGCATGCGCCCCGCCCTCCCGGGCCCGCTCGGCCGACCGCACCACGAGCGGGGTACGGCCCGACGCGGAGACCGCGAGCGTGAGTTCATTACGCGGCGGGCGGCCACCGGCCCCGGGGCGGCCGACGGGGCGCCCGTCCTCCCCGGGGTGGTCGTACTCCACGAAGCGCAGCGCGTTCACCGGGCGGCAGTCCACCCCGGCCAGTGAGGCGAAGGCCATCCGCACGGCGCACGCCGCGTGGTAGGAGTCGCCGTCGCCCACGATGCGTACGGTGTCCACCGCCGCCCAGCGCGCGGGCAGCAGGGCGCGCACCCGCTCGTCGAAGGGCCCGGTGCGCTCGCGGAGGTCCCCGGCGAGGGCATCGGCCTGACGCAGCATCACCGCCGGGTCCAAAGGTGGCGGTGGCGCCTGGATTCCGGCTCCGGCCCGCGGATGGGGGTCGCTTCGGCCGGTCACCGCTCCAGCCTCCGTACGATGTCCACGTACTCCGCCACCCGCTCGCGGTCGATCTCGCCGCCCCAGCCGTCGCGCTCCAGGCAGGTGCCCACGAACGCCCCGTCCGCCGCGGCCATCAGCCGTGCGGCGTTCTCGTGGCGGGTGTGTCCGGCCAGGACCACCGGCAGGCCGGGGACGGCCTCGCGGACCGAGGCGATCATCTCCAGCGCGGTGTCCTCGTCCGGGTGGCACAGGGACACCGCGTCGGCCCCGACGGCCTTCGCCGCGCGCGCCACCTCGGCGGTGGTCTTCTGTCCGTCGAACCACCGGAAGTGCATCGAGTCGATCTCGGCGATGACGCCGATGTGTTCGGCGCCGATCTTGCGGCGGTAGTCCATCACCGCCAGCGGATCGGCCCGCACCATGCCGTGCGCGGTGAGGGTCTGCCCCACCAGGGCGCCCGCGCGGATGTAGCCGCCGCCCGCCACCTTCGCCACCGCCAGGGACGCCTTGAGGGCGTTGCGCATCAGCTGCACACCGATGTGGAACCGCTCGTCGGTCGCCTCGGCCACCGCACGGGTGATCAGGCCCATCGCCGCGGTGCGCGCCGGATCGGACTCCTCGTCCACGGTGTACACCCGGTCCACGGTCTGGATCAGGCAGCCGTCCGCCCCGCCCTCGTACAGCGCCCGCGCGGACCGCACGGCGGTGTCGAGAGTCCGGGAGAAGGAACCGTCCTCGTGGAAGGGGGTGCCGGGCAGCGGTGACAGGTGCACCATGCCGAGGACCAGCTTGCGGCCGCCCGCGGTCAGCCATCCCTCCACGGCTCAGCCCCCCTGTCCGGGGGCGGCGTACGAACGCAGCCGGTCGAGGGCGGGGGCGAGCTCGTCCCACGGCCTGGCCGTGGTGATGCGGACGACGCCGCCGGAGAGGCAGAAGGTGAGGATGCCGGGGAACACCGAGACACCGGTCTCCCTCAGCACATCGCGGAAGCACCGGTAGGAGTCGTCCCAACCGGGCAGCTCCACCGCGGTGTTGATGGAGAAGCGCGGCGGAAGCACCCGGCCGGGGATCTCCGCCAGCCGTACGGTGGCCGCGTCCCGCAGGACGGTCAGGTCCTCGGCCCGCCGCAGCCGCTCGACGCGATAGCCGCGGTAGGCGTTCCGCAGCCGCTCCAGGTCGATGTCGTACGAGGACTCGAACTCCTTGGCCTCGGCGGGACCCGGTGTTTCGACGCCCGTGATGTGCCACCGCTCCAGCCGGGCCAGTACCTCGATGACCGTGTAGAAGAACGAGGGCGGGCCGCCGAAGGAGGACGACGCGTACTCGTAGTACTCGTCGATGAACGCAGGATCGGCCAGGAACCACCCGGCCTTCAGCCCCGGCGCCGACCAGGTCTTGGAGAGGCTGGACACCCGCACCACCTGGGGCGCGGCGCGGTCCGCGGACCGCTTCCCGTAGTCCCCCAGCCACTCGTGGCACTCGTCCAGCACGATGACCGTGGAGGGCGAGGCGGCGCGGATCAGCCGGGCGAGGTCTTCCTCGGCCACGGCGGCGCCGGTCGGATTGCCCACCGTCTGCAGCATCACCAGCGGGGTGTCCGGGGTGAGCGCGGCGATGAGCGGATCGAGGGAGGTCCGGCCGCCCTCGGAGGCCAGGGGCACCAGCCGCACCTCGTGTCTGCGGGCTATCGTCTCCACCAGCGGCGGGTAGTTGGGGATCGCGCAGAGCGCCGGTGCGGCGGGCCGCGGGCCGCCGTGCAGCACGAAGTCGGCGAGCGTGCTGATGGCGAAGGTGCCGCCCATGGTGATGGCCACGTTCTCGGTGCCGTAACGCGCCCCCTCGATACGGGCGTTCTCATACCCCGCGATCGCCTCGCGGGCCGGGACGCGTCCGCGCGAGTCGGAGTAGCCGTACCAGTCCCGGTCGAGGGCGTAGCGGATGCACTCCTTCAGGCTCTGCGGCAGCCCCCACCGCTCCTCGTCGATCGACCCGCTGGAGAGGATGTGGCGGGCGCTGTCCCGCAGTTCGCCGTAGAGGTCGTCACGGAAGAACCAGTTGAAGAGCTCCTTGACGAAGCGGACGGTGGCGCGGGAGGACAGCACCTCCTCGGCCTCCACGGCCCGGCGCGGCCTGCTGGCCCGCCAGGTCTCGGCGAGCGCCGGGCGCAGCGCGTCGCCACCGAGCTCGTGCTCGATCCGTCCCAGCCACAGGTCCCGCAGCTCCAGCGGGTCGCGGGGGTCGCGGGCCCGGGCGTAGACCTCCAGGACACGGTGGTCGACACCGGGGGTGAAGACATCGCGGACGCCACCGGGATGCGGTGGGCGCGCCGCGGTCTCGCGTGCGTCCGGCGGGGCGTGACACGGACGCGGAGACGGTACGGATTCGAAGAGTTTCATGCGTTTCCCCGAGTGGGCCGCCGCTGTGGGCGAGCGTGAACGGATGGCATGGGCGGGCTACCCGACGCGCAGGCGCTTGAGGTGCCTGAGCCGCGCCTCGGGCGTGGCCGAACCGCTGGTTCTCCCGTGGAAGAAGTAGGTGTTGTCGATGACCACGAGCAGCCCGCGCCGCCACTGCAGCCCCCGCGCGTGCTCGGGCGCGTACATGGCCGCCAGCAGTTCGCGCAGCGCGTCGCCCACGGCCGTGGCGTCCGCCTCCGGCCCCTCGTACGACCACCGGAGCTCATCGGCGAGGAAGTCGCGGAAGGAGAACACCCAGCGGTCCCCGGCCTGCCGGGCGATCGTGGGAACGCCCGGGCGGTCCCGGTAGCGGGTGCGGGAGAGCACGGTCAGCGTCTGGGGCGACAGCCGGCGCGCCACCTCCCGCATCGGCACCAGCACCGTCCTGGCGCCCTGCGCCGCGTCCCCGGGGGCGAGGCACATCAGCACGATGTAGCGCGGCTGTGCGCCGAGGGGGGCGCCACTGCTCTCGGTGTGCAGCGAGAGGTGGTTGACGGCGAAGGGCTGCAGGGACACATCGTCGGTGCGGGCGTGCTCGCTGCGCAGATTGAGGATCACCTCCCGCTCCACGTACGGCGCGACGGCCGGGTCCCGTTCGGGCATGGCCGTGCCCAGGAACGCGCCGAGCGCGGTGAACCGGTCGTTGGACAGCGGCTCATCGAGCTGGACCGCGGCCAGGCCACGGCTCCACAGCTGCTCCGACACCTCCTCGTGGAGGGCGTCACCCGGCTCGGCCGTCAGCTCCGGCCGGGGACGGCCGGTGACCTCGGCCAGCGGGGCGCCGTTTCCCAGCAGCCGCTCGCGCGGCGCCAGATGCGGATCGGCCGCACCGGCCAGGAAGGTGCCGTGGGCGGGACCGTCCCCGGCGCTCCGCACCGGGGGCCGGACGGGGGAGAGGGCGGATCGATGTTCCATCGCAGTGCTCCTTGGGGGTCAGCCGCTGTGGGCGAGCCGCGGGGCGCGGGTGCGCTCGGCCCAGCCGACGACCGGCTTCATGGCCAGACCGGCGAGGATGAACAGGCCGCCGAGCAGCAGCCAGCCGAGGGCACCGCCCTGGATGACGGTGGCGGTGAGGAAGGTGGGCGCGATCATGGCGGAGGCCGCGTAGCCGGAGAAGAAGAACCCCTGGTACTGCCCCTGCTTGTCCGGGGGTGCGAGATCGAACCCGATGACCCAGGCACCGGCCGACAGCACCATCTCCCCGTACACGTGCACCGCGCCGGCCAGCAGCAGGAACGCCACCGCCAGGGCCATGCCGTCCGCCGACGAGGCCGCGAACAGCGCACACGCGGCGCAGAGGACGAAACCGGCCCGCCGGACGGCCCGTACGGCGAGCGGCAGTTCGGACACCCGCTTGGCGATCCGCACCTGGAACGCCACCACGTTCGCCGTGTTGAGCAGGAACAGGGCCGTCACCATCCAGCGGGGTGCGTCCGTATGGCCGGCGATCCACAGCGGTACCACGATCTCCAGCAGCACCGCGTGCAGGGACAGCACCGCGCTCAAGGCGGTGACCAGGGCGAAGGGCCGGTCGCGCAGTACGGCGAGCCGGGGCTGCCCGGGGCCGTCCGCCGCCGCGGCCACCGGCGCCACCTTCGGCAGGCGGGCCAGCACCGCCGCGGCCACCAGGAAGGACAGGGCGTCCAGCACCAGGACGGTACGGAATGCGGCGGGCGAGTCCAACTGCAGTGCGATGCCCGCGAAACCGGCGCCCACCGCCACGCCCACATTGGTGATCGCGCGCAGATGGGCCCGGGTCTCCACCAGGTCCGCACCGCGCAGTGTGTTCGCCACGGCCGTCTGGAGGGCCGCCCGGCCGCCGCGCTCCAGCACCACGAACAGGCAGGCCGATACCGTGAATTGGGCGAAGGAACCGACGAGGAGGTATCCGGCGGCCGCCAGTCCGTTGAGGGCGATCAGCAGCGCCGCCGTCTCGCGCCCGCCGCGGCGGTCGGCCATATGCCCCAGGGGAACTCCGGCGAACAGCCCCACCGCTCCGGCGATGGTCAGCCCGAGCCCCAATTGGGGCACGGAAATTCCGACCACCGTGGTGAAATAAAGCGCCGAACACGTCATGAAGGCGCCCTGCCCCATGGTGATGAAGAGGGTCGCCAAGGCCAGAACGCGTCCCGGCCCCGAGGCGGGGAGAAGTCGATTCAGCACGCGGACAACTGTAGGGATCGGGCGGAATTCGCCGGGAACTGCGAAAGCGGCGGCGGTTGTTGGGGAAATGACCGCGCGATGACCGGAGCTTTCCCCGGATGGCCGGTCCACCGGGCGCGCCGGGGCCTGGGCGGGGCCGGGCCGGTGGTGGGCTGTCCCACCGGTGCGGCGGCCCGGTTGCTGTATGTTGCCTGCTGCCGCATGCCGAGGAAGCGGAGTGGGAGGCTCATGGGGTACACGCGGGGACGCCGCGTCACACACTGTTCCTACTGCGGTACCGCCTTCGCCGGGGGAGCCGGCTGGCCGCGGGACTGCCCCGGCTGCGGTGAGACCCAATGGCGCAACCCACTGCCCGCGGCGGTGGTCCTCCAGCCCGTGGCGACGTTGTTGGGCGGGCTCGGAGTGGTCGTGGTGCGCCGGGCCATCGAGCCCGCCCTGGGACGGCTCGCACTGCCCGGAGGCTATGTGGAGGTCGGCGAGACCTGGCAGCAGGGGGCCGTCCGGGAGCTGCGCGAGGAGACCGGCCTGACGGCCGATCCGGGGCGGGTCCGCCTCTTCGACGTGCACTCCACCCGCGACACCCTCGAGGTCTTCGCGCTGCTGCCGGTGCGCGACGCCGGCACCCTGCCCGAGGCGGTGCCGATGCCGGAGACGGCCGGATGGCAGGTTCTCGACGCACCGGCCGCGCTGGCCTTCGACGGACACACGACGGCCGTGGCCGCACTCCTGGGAACGGCGGCCCGGCACGGCGGGGCGGGTCCCGAGTGAACCCGTCCGCGGCGCCGGGCGTCTGACACACCAAAGCCCGTCTGACAGGACCAGTGGTAGAAGAGAAAAGAAAGTAAGATGCTGCAGAGACACCGGCTGTCCGATGTCGGATTCCCGTCCGATGGCTCGTCGACAAGACCTCTCGGCGGACGAGGGGAGAGCCTGTGAAACTGCCCCTCCAGCGGGCCGCTTCCGGCTCCTCCTATGTGAGCGACACCGAAGCCGCGGTGTATTCCTGCATACTGCGGTTCCAGCAGGTGACCAAGAATTTCCTGTGCACCCTGTCGGAGCTGGAAATCTCCGGGGAAGAGCTCGACGCGGCCGTCGAGCGGCTGAAGGAACTGGGCCTGCTGCGCTCCCACTCCAAGGACCCGGCGCTCCTGGTGCCCGTCGACCCCGACCTGGCCGCCGCCGCGCTGACCGCCCCCATCCAGGAGTCCCTTCAGGACCGGCGGCGCCAACTCGACCAGATCAGCGTCGAGTTCGGCAGGCTGCGGGCCCACTTCCTGGAGGGCAGACGACGCCACGCCGCCGGGAGCATCGAGGTGGTCGGCCATCTGGACGAGGTCCGGGCCGCCCTGAACCGTGCATCCAACGAGTGCCAGGAGGAGGTGCTGAGCAGCCAGCCCGGCGGCGGACGGGCCCCGGAGGTGCTGGAGGAGGCGATCAGCAGGGACACGGCGTTACTCGCCCGGGGGGTGCGGATGCGCACCCTCTACAACCACACGGCCCGGTTCAACGCGCCGAGTCAGGCGTACGTGGCCGTCATGTCCGGCCTGGGCGCCGAATACCGCACCGTCCACGACCCCTTCGGCCGCCTGATCGTCTTCGACCGGGAGCTGGCGTTCATCCCCGACCGGGACGGAAGCCTGGGTGCGGTGATCGTGCGCGAGCCGTCCGTCGTCAGCTACCTCTGCTCGGTCTTCGAGAACGCCTGGGCCCATGCCAGGCCCTTCTCCGACGCCGCCGTGGACGGTCTGGAGTCCGTGGCGAAGGAGCTGGACGGCACCATCCTCCGGCTGCTGGCGGCGGGCTACAAGGACGAGGCGATCGGCCGCAGGCTGGGGATGTCACTGCGCACCACCCGCAAACACGTGGCCGACATCATGGACACCCTCGGCGCGGTCAGCCGGTTCCAGGCCGGAGTCCTCGCCACCCGCGCCGGTCTGCTCGACCACGACGAGGGCGAACCGGATACGGGGGGCGGCGGGGCCGCGCGGTAAATCGGGTGGGGAGGTGGGGCCGCGACGGCATGCGCCGTCGCGGCCTCGCGCGTCCTGGCCGAATGCGTCTGTCACGCCGGTGCGGGACCGCCGGTGCGGGACTGGCACACCGGGCGGGCGGCGGGCGAGGATGGGCAGCCGCCTGCGCGGGGGTTACGCGAACGGGACTTCCGGCGGCCCATCGGGCCGCTCCCCGTCGTCAGCCGCCCATGCCCGCCGTGTGATCGGCGCCCGATCACCCCGGAGAGCGCTCGCGCCGTCCGTTGCCGGTGGCGGTCACGAGAAGCGACCTTTCGAGAGCGAAGGGCAAGGGTGTCCGATACCGACTGGGAACTCTTCCTCCGCGACCTGGCGCTGTGCCTGTCGACCTACCAGGACAGGGGCCCCGCGGTGGTGTGGCCCGAGCGCGCCCACACCGTCCTTCCGAGCCTTGACGGGGGGTACGGAGGGGTAGTGCCCGGCACGGGGTGGCGGCCCGTGCCCCTCGGCGCGGGTGCCCGCCGGCTGGCCGTCGATCTGGGCCGTCTCATGGGCTATCCCGTCCAGGCGTACGAACGGCTGCTGGCGGCCGGGGCCGCGCTCCCGCTCGGGCGTGCCGGCGCCGACGTTCTGCTCTTCCCGCTGAGCGGCGGGGTGCGCTGCCGCGTCGAGGCCCGGGGCGCCGCGAACCACCAGGGCGGGGGGCTCGAACTGCGGCTGCGCGCGGGGGAGATGGTCTTCGTCCCGGCCCGCCATTCCTGCTCCCTCTCCGAAGCCTGGACGCCCTGCCGACTGCTGCTGCTGATGCTTCACGCCACACCGTGATCGCGCCTCCGCGGGGACGGTCATGGGCCACGGACGCTAGGCCGCGGTGACCACCGGACGACCGAAGGGTCCGATTCACCTGCTTATGTTCCCCCCTCGTTTTGTTGCCGGGCACCTTGGTGAGCGGCGGAACGCGTGGTGTCCGGGCCGGGGCCACGCCATGATCGATCCATCCGAACCCAAGGCCGATCCCCCCACCGGATCCCGTCAACCGGAGGCCAGAATGCGTACGTTGCTCCTCACCGCCGTCATGACCGCGATCGCCGCACCGGCCCTCTCGCTCTTCCTGAGCACGGCCGCACACGACCGAGCCGGCACCGGCACCGGCGGACGCGGCCTCCCCCCGCTCGCCGTCGCCATGGACGCCACGCCCGTGGCCGCGGACGGCGCCAAGTCGCCCGGCGAGGATGACACCGGCTGGGGCCTGCACGGCGAGGCTGTGCCGTCGGGCCGATGACGGTGACCGCCGGACGGCCCGGCCGTCAGCCGCTGGACTTACTCAGCGACCGCGAACGCGAGGTGCTTGACCGCGTGCTGGAGGGGCACACCTACCCCTCCGTGGCGCGCGCCCTGGGTCTCAGCCCGCACACCGTCGACACGTATATGCGACGCATCCGCGCCAAGACGGGGGTCACCCATCGTCTGCAACTGCTGCGGCTCGCGATGGCCGACGCCCTTGAGGCGGGACCGGGGCCCACAAGGGGCGCGGGAGACGTAGAGGACACGGGAACGTAAGGAACGACGCAAAGAACACGGGGACGTAAAGAACACGGGGACACGGGGGCAACACGGGGACACACGCATCCAGACAGAAGGTGAGGTTCCGTGGACTTCCACTTGCTCGGCCCCCTCGAGGTGCTCGATGACGGAGCGCCGGTGCCGCTGGGCGGAGTGATCAAGCGTGGGGCACTCGCCCATCTGCTCATCCACGCCAACAGCGTGGTGGCCACGAGCAGCCTCCTGGCCGCCCTGTGGCCCGGCGACACCCCGCTCACCGCCCGGAAGATGCTCCAGAACGCGGTCCGTGACCTGCGCCGTACCCTGTCCTGCGAACCCGGCTCCGAGGGGCGGGCCACGCTGGTGACCGACGCCCCGGGATACCGGCTGCGGGTGGACCCCGACGCCGTCGATCTGCTCCGCTTCCGGCGTGCGGTGGAGCACGGCCAGGCCGAAGTGGCCGCCGGTGCCCATGAGTCGGCCGCGCGGGTGCTGCGGGAGGCCTTAGGGCTGTGGCGCGGGCCCGCGCTCGCGGACCTCGTCGAAGACGGTCTCGTCTGGCCCGAGTTGACCGCGTGGGAGAACTGCCGGCTCAACGCCCTGGAGGACCTCTTCGAGGCCGAGCTGGCGTGCGGGCGTCACCACGCGGTCCTCGGAGAGCTCCAGGCGGTGGCCGCCGCCGAGCCGACGAGGGAGCGGCTGAGCTGTCAGCTCATGCTGGCGCTGTACCGCTGCGGACGGCAGACCGAGGCGCTTGCCGCCTACCGCCACCGCCGCGTGGAACTGGTCGAGCGGTACGGCCTCGAACCCACCCGTGAGATGCAGAAGCTGGAGCGGGCGATCCTCGCCCACGACCCGGAGCTCGACCCTCCGTCCCGTCCCGGGCGGGTCGGTGGCCCCGGCCTGGTCGATGTGACGTCCCTGTCCAGGGCCGATACGGCGCGCGAGACCCCGGCCGCCCCGGCCCAGGGCAGGGCGGGTCTCGCCGCGGTGGGCGGACGCGCCACCCGGCCACGGCGGCTGAGCGAGTTCACCGTGGAGCACAAGAGGATCAGCCTCGTATGGGTGCGGCACGCCCTGGAGGGCCACGGCCACGATCCGTCGGGCGTCCGGGACGCGCTGCGGGAGGCCGAGCGGGTGGTCCGCGAGGAGGCCGCACGGTTCGGCGGCACCGTCGCCCATGCGGCCGGGCCGGTCTTCTCGGCGCTGTTCGGCCACCCCGGGACGAGTGAGGACGACGCGGCGCGCGCGGTACGGGCGGCGTTCGCGATGCGCGACCGCTTCGCCGACCGTGACACGGCCCCCGCCGGGCCCACCGGCCCCGCGCTCAGGGGCCCCGGCCCCGCGGTGTTCCATGTCGCCGTGGTCACGGGAGACGCCTATCTGCTGTTCCGGCCGGGGGAGGAGGACACCGGCCCGAGGGTGATGGGGGAGGCGGCCGACCGATGTTTCCGGCTGCTGGCGCTCGCCCCGCGGGGGCAGGTACGGGTGTGCGAGGTCACCCGGCGCGCCAGCGAGCCGGACATCGCGTACCGCGTCGGCCCGGAGCCCCCCGACGGCTGGGAGGCCGTCCGGGTCCGCGGGCAGGGACGCGGCGCGGAGGTCCGTCGTACGGCAGGGCCCCGGGACTGGGCGGCGGCACTGCCCGCTCCGGAGCCCGGCGAGGTCCCCGCCCACGCCGCGTTGTGACGGCCGGGCGTGCGGCCCGCCGAGCGGCACGGGGCCGCACGCCCGGCTGCCGCGGCCGTAGCCGCAGTTGCGAGGGAAAAGCTTGCTTCTCCCTCGTATGAGCGCGACACATGGCCTATCGGCATGGCATGTGCGTTTGCCCGGGATGGGTGTTCGGGTAACGCCCCTCCAGGAGGTGGTAGCCCGTGAGTGATTCCCTCGCAGCTGCCAGTACGGCCGCCGGTCCGATGGCGGAAGTCGCCCTCACCGGCGATCTGATCCACCCCGCCAGGCTGACGGTGTCCGAGCTGCTCCGCTGGCCCCAGCACCGGGTGCGGGTGAGCTTCGACTGCGCCACCAGCGGCGTCCAGCACCACCGCTTCACCGGGCCGTTTCTGCACGATGTGCTGCTCTCCGCAGGTCCCGGCTTCGACCCCGCCCGGCGCAAGGACCGGCTGCGCTTCCTGATCGCCGTACGGGGTGCGGACGGCCACCGCGCGCTGCTCTCCTGGGCCGAGATCGACCCGGACTTCGGCCGTGCCCCCGTCCTGCTCGCGGTCACCATCGACGACACCCCGCTCGACCGCGCGGGCCCCCAGCTCGTCCTGCCCCAGGACCGCTGCGGCGCCCGGTACATCAGCGGTATCGAGGTGATCCGTGTGGACGGCGGCTACACCGTCTGGACCTGATGGAGCGCAGCCCGGTGCGGCCCGGACTCCATGCGGCCCGGACCCCATGGGGGCCGGGCCCGGTGGGACCGTGGGGCCCGGGCCCGATGGGACCGTGGCCGGGGGCCGGGCGTCAGACCGACGGGCGGTACGCGGTGAGCGTGACGGACAGCGTCACCCCGCAGGGCTCGGGCAGCCGCGCGATGCGCTCCTCCAGCCGCCCGCCGTCCTGGTGCCAGGCGTTGGGGCCCATCCCCACCAGCCGCGGTACCTCCTTGTGGTCCAGCGTCATGGTGCTCCGCGACCGCTCCCTGGCCACCTCGGTGAAATGCGCCGAGAGCCGGTCCGCCAGCCGCTCCTCCTTCTGCTCGCCCACCCGCAGCAACCCCAGGGCCCCCACCAGCTCCCGCAGATGATCCGGCCGGGGCGTCACCACCAGCAGCACACCCGAGGGACGCAGAATCCGCCGCAGCTCGGGCGGGTTGCGCGGTGCGAAGGCATTGAGGACCACCGAGGCGGCCCCGTCGGCGAGCGGCAGCCCGTCCCAGGCGTCGGCCACCACCGCGCTGATCCGGGGATGCGCCCGGGTGGCCCGGCGGGCGGCGAACTTGGAGATGTCGAGCAGGATCCCCTCGGAGTCCGGGAACTCCGGCATCACCCGGGCCAGGTGGTAGCCCGTGCCGCCACCGATGTCCACGACACAACCGGGGTCCCCGCCCGTGGCCTCCGGCGCCGTCCCGCGCGCCAGCGCGACCAGCGCCCCGGCGATCGGCGCGTAGTGACCGGCGGCCAGGAAGTCCGCGCGGGCCGCCACCATGGCGGCGGTGTCCGCGCTGAACTTGGCGGCGCCACGCAGCAGATTGACATACCCCTGCTTCGCCACGTCGAAGCTGTGCCCCCGCGAGCACCGCAGCGCGCCGTCGGTCATCGTCATGGCGTCGGAGCAGTGGGGACAGCGAAGGTACCGAACCGCCTCTTTCCGCATGGTGTCCCCTGTTACCGCCGTTGTCCTGACAGGACCCCCAGCCTATGCGGAGGACTCGGAGGCCCCGCACACCCCGCCCCCCTGCCCCGGTCGGCGGGCGGGCCCGCCGCGCGGAATAGCGCGAGAGGCCGGGACGGCGGTGGCGGTGGCCGCCCGAATTCGACGTATCGTCAATTAAATTGCGGAACCGTTAATGCGTTATTACGCTCCGCCGCAGCGAGCACCCCACACAAGCCGCTCACTGCCGGAAAGGCAGGCCCCCATGGGTATGTCACGCCGCCATCTCATCGGTTCCGCACTCGGCGCCACCGCGCTCGGCGCGTTAGGCGCCGCCAAGCTGACGACGGGCACCGCCACCGCGGCCAGTCCGCCCGGTGATGTCGTCGGCAAGATCACCGTCGGCTATCAGGGCTGGTTCGCCTGCGCGGGTGACGGTGCCCCGATCAACGGCTGGTGGCATTGGGCCGCCGATATGTCCCGGCCGCCGTCGACGGGCAATACCGGCATTCACAGCTGGCCGGATATGCGGGACTACGCCAAGGGCTACCAGACCGCGTACAACAACCTCAACAACGGCCAGCCCGCCACCCTGTTCTCGTCCTACGACCAGCAGACCGTGGACACCCACTTCCGCTGGATGCAGCAGTACGGCATCGACACCGCCGCGCTCCAGCGGTTCAACCCGTTCAGCCCCGAGGGGCCGACGCGCGACGCCATGGCCACCAAGGTCCGCTCGGCGGCGGAGAGGTACGGCCGGAAGTTCTACATCATGTACGACGCCACCGGCTGGCTCGACATGAAGGGCCAGATGAAGCAGGACTGGACCGACAAGATGAAGGCCCACACCGCCTCCTCCGCCTACGCCCGGCAGAACGGCAAGCCGGTGGTGGGCATCTGGGGCTTCGGCTTCAACGAGTCCAACAAGCCCTGGTCGGCCGCGGACTGCCTGGACGTCGTCAACTGGTTCACCTCGCAAGGCTGTTATGTGATGGGCGGGGTGCCCACCCACTGGCGGTCCGGCAACGAGGACTCGCGTCCCGGCTATATGGGCGTCTACCACGCCTTCGACATGCTCTCGCCGTGGATGGTGGGGCGCATCGGCACCATCGCCGACACCGATCGTTTCTTCACCAATGTCAACGGCCCGGACCAGGCCGACTGCGACGCCAACGGGATCGACTACCAGCCGTGTGTGCTCCCCGGGGACACCCAGTCGCGGCAGCGCGCCCACGGCGACTTCATGTGGCGGCAGTTCTACAACATGGTGCGGGTGGGCGCGCAGGGCATCTACATCTCCATGTTCGACGAGTACAACGAGGGCAACCAGATCGCCAAGACGGCGGAGAACGCGTCGATGGTGCCGTCCGGTTCGGGAATCTGGGCGCTCGACGAGGACGGCACCGTCTGCTCCTCCGACTACTACCTCCGGCTCACCGGAGACGGCGGCCGGATGCTCAAGAAGGAGATCGCGCTGACCCCCGACCGGCCCACGAAACCGGTGGTCTAGCGCGGTGTGCCGGGCGGACGGCCGGTCCGCCCGGGACTACCACACCCTTAGCGGCGGCGGGCGGCGGCCTCGAACCGGCCCACCCAGTACGCGGTGCGGTCGAGATACGCCGTCTCGGCCGCGCCGCCGGTCCGCCCGTACGCCCCGCTGTAGGTCCGGTAGCTCAGCGCCGCAGGCGGGGTGGCGGTGGCGGGCTCGATCTGGCTGCCCTCGTGCCACTCGTTGAACGAGGTGATCGAGACCCAGGTGGGCGGGCCCCCGTTGGCCGGGGAGAGGGCGTTGTTCCACTCCAGGTCGTAGGTGGCGCCGTCGGCGCGCTCCAGGGTGGGCGTGGTGTTGCCGGGCACGGCGCGGTCGTCGAGGTAACCGGGGCCGATGGACGGCGCCCACACCATGCCGTGGTCGCGGCAGTACGCGGCCGGGCCGCCCCACTGCGGATCGTTGCCCGCGGCGATGGCGTCGTAGGTGTACATGCCGCCGAAGTGGGCCACCTTCGACACATCCGTGGTCTGGGCCAGCACGATCGCCCGGTCGGCCACCTCGTCAAGCGGGGTCCAGTCGACGATCCGCAGCGACTCGAAGACGTAGTACGCGCCGCGGTCGCCGTGTGCCGCGTCCCGGTAGAAGGCCGGGTGGCCGCCGTACCGCTGGATGAGATAGCCGATGTCCTCCACGACGGACCGCGCGGTGCGGCCGGCGTACGGCTCGATGTGCCAGGCCACCTTCAGCCCGTGCGCGGCCGCCGCGTCCAGCAGCAGCGGCACCCGCTGGTCCTCGTAGCCGTCCCGCCCCCACCAACTGGTGACGAGCACACCGGTGCGGGCCTGGGCCAGCCACCCCATGTGGCGGTCGACCACGGCGCGGTCGCCGGAGTCGTACGCACCGGCCACCGGGTAGAAGTCGGAGCCGATCCGGTCGGGCGGGGTCTGGCCGCCCTGCGGCCAGTGGCGCCAGGAGCCGCTGACCGCGGGGCTGCCGTACCAGGGGTAGTAGAAGATGTGCACGTCCGGCGAGGGGGCCAGCCGGGCGGTGGCGGACGAGGGGGGAGCGGCGGCCACCGCCCGGCCGCCCGCCGCGGTGAGGGCCCCGGCGCCCAGGGCGCCCGCGGCCGTTCGGGTCAGAAAGGTCCGGCGCGTGGTGCCGGGGCTCTGTGCCATCTCACGTTCCTTCCGTGGGGGAGGAGCACTGGGAACCCCCGTCAGTGGGGGTCCTCGGTGACGGCGTCCGCGGTGCGCCAGCGGTGGGCGGGCGAGAAGCCCAGCAGCCGGGCGCAGGGCGAGGTGTCGTACAGCCCCGCGAAGCGGGACAGCGGCGCCGTGATCTCGGCGGTGGGGTGGTAGCGGGCGAGCAGTTCGGCCGTGGGCAGGTCCGAGGAGGTGTCCGGCGCCGCCACGTACAGCACATGGCTGCCGTGGGTCCCGTCGGCGAGCGCGGCCCGTATCGCCGCGGCGGCGTCGCGGGTGTCCAGCCACCCCCACAGATCGCTCGCGTGGTCGCCGGGATCGGCGCGTACGGCGGCCAGTTGGCGGGTCAGCCGGGGGCCGGTGCCGGTGAAGGGGAAGCGCAGACAGACGGTGTCGGTGCCCCAGCGCCGGCGGGTGCCCTCGGCCACCTGCTCGAGGACCAGCTTGGAGAGCCCGTACGGGTCCTCGGCGAGCGTGGGGTGTGACGCGTCGACCGGTACGTAGCGGGGTGAGCGCGGATGGGTCGACCACGCGAGCCCCAGCGCCCCGATGCTGGAGGCCGCCACCACACGGCCCACCCCGGCGCGCCCGGCCTCGTCCAGCGCCAGATACGCGGTGTGGCAGTTGGCGGTGAACTGGCCCGCCGGATCGCGGGTGTCGGGATGCGGGATCGCCGCGAGGTGGACGAGCGCCGCCACCCCGCGCAGCGCCTCCCGCACCAGCTCGCGGTCGCGCAGGTCCCCGGCCAGGCTCCGCGCCAGACGCGGGTCGTGGAGGGGTTTCCGGTCGGTCGCGGTCACGCGGTACCCGTGGCGCAGCAGATCGTCCACCACCTGGCGGCCGATATGGCCCGCGGCGCCGGTCACCAGGACGTGGGTCATCCCTTCACCGCCCCGACGAGTCCGTTCACGAAGTACCGCTGGAGTGCGAGGAAGAGCAGGATCACGGGGATCACCACGATCAGCGCACCGGCCATCAGATTGTTGTAGTGCGGCACGTTCTGTGCGGAGAGCTGCTGCAGTCCGAGGGAGAGCGTGTACGCGGACTCGTCGTTGAGCGAGACCTTGGTGAGCAGATACTCGTTCCAGGTCGGGATCGCCGTCAGCAGCGCCACGGTGATCAGCGCGGGCCGGGCGAGCGGCAGATGGACACGGGTGAAGATGTGGATCTCCCCGGCCCCGTCGACCCGGGCGGCGTCGCGCAGCTCATCTGGTACGGCCGTGAACGCGCCGGTCAGCAGCATCACCGACAGGGGCGCGGTGCCGTTGACGAACGGCAGGACGAGTCCGAAGTGGGTGCCCAGGACGCCGAGGTTGTGCTCCAGCAGGATGATCGGCAGGAGCACCGTCACACCGGGGACGAACAGCAGCGCCACGAAGAGCCGGTACAGCCAGGCGCGGCCCGGGAAGCGCAGCACCGCGAAGGCGTATCCGGCGGCGGCGTAGACCAGCAGCGTGAGCGCCACGGTCAGGGCGGTGACCTTGAGGCTGTTGAGGAAGTAGTCGAAGAAGTGGAGCCGGTTCCAGGTGTCGGCGAGGGTGTGCCAGGTGGGGTGTTCGGGGATGAGGTGGCCCCCGCGCACCACCTCGAACTGGTCCTTGAAGGCGCCCGACACCATCCACAGGAACGGATACAGACTCACCAGCGCGTACCCGGCCAGCAGCACACCGATCAGCACGCGTGCGCCGGTCCGGCGGGTGGCCGCGGCGGACCGGGTGCCCGGCGCGGCCGAGGGGGCGGGAGATGTCGTCATACGCGGCTCCGCAGCGCTCGCAGGTTGATCAGGGCCAGCACGATGGCGACGGCGAACAGCATCCAGCCCAGGGCGCTGGCGAGGCCGAGGGTGGGGGCGAACTTGGCGAGGAAGGCCAGCCGGTACGCCTCCAGGCCGAGCACATTGGTGTGGGTGCCGGGCCCGCCGTTCGTCATGATCAGGAAGGTCTGGAAACCGTGCAGCGCCGATCTGAGGGTGAGCAGTACGACGATCGCGGTGATGGGCCGCAGCAGCGGCCAGACCACCGAGGCCTGGATGCGCCACCAGCCCGCGCCGTCCAGCGCGGCGGCCTCGGTCAGACCGCGGTCGATGGTCTGCAGCCCGGTCAGATACAGCAGCATCGCCACCGGGACCTCGGTCCACACGGTCACCACGATCATGGTGGGCAGGGCGGTGGCGGGGTCGCCGAGGAAGCCCTGCGGCTCCTGCAGCGAGCCGAGTCCGAGGACGCCCAGCAGATAGTTGACGGCGCCGTCCGGCTGCAGGATGTACTGCCAGGCGTAGAACACGGCGATGCCCGAGGTGACGTACGGCAGGAAGTAGACCGAACGCAGCACCGCCTGCGCCCGCCTGACCCTGCTCAGGGCGACGGCCAGCGGAAAGGACACGGCGACCGTGAGCACGGGCACGGCGACCATCACGGACAGGGTGTTGACGGCGGCCTCGCGCACCCGTGGCGCGTAGACCGGATCACGCCACAGCAGATCGGCGTAGTTGTCCAGGCCCACCCAGTCCCAGTGCGGGGCGAAGCCGTTCCAGCGGGCGAAGCCGAGCAGGAAGCCGTAGCCCACGGTGTACAGGCCCATCACGGCGAAGAGGAGTAGCGCCGGGGCGACGAAGAGACAGCCGGTGACGGCCTCGCGCCCCCGGCCGCCGGGCGCCGCCCTCCGGCGGGAGGGCCGTGCCGCCGCGCCGACGGTCCCGGGTGCGGCGGCGGAAGGTGTGCCGAGGGCCGTCACCGCGCCTCCTGCCAGTAGGAGTCGATGAGTTTGCGCAGCCGTAGCCCGGTCTTCGCGGGGCCGGTCTGGCGCAGTGGTGACATGTCGATGAGGGGCGCGCCCGCCTCGTCCATGTCAAGGGTCGGCGGCCGGAAGCTGGTGTCGTACGGGTTGTAGGTGTTCTCCGGGGTGCCCCGGAACGTCTCCATCAGCCTGGCCAGGTTCGGGCCGAGGACATCGGCGGACTCCGCGCCCAGTTCGGTCGCGGACAGATCGGAGGCGGCCTTGGAGAATCGCGCGGCCACGTCCGGTTCCGAGAGGTACCGCATCCACCTCCTGGCCTCGTCCTCGCGGGGGCTGGCCCCGCTCAGGGCGAGGCCGGTCAGCGCGATCGGGCCGAGCGCGAGGTCCTTGACGGCGCCCTTCCGGGGCGCGGGGAGGCCGAAGGCGAGGATGTCATCGGCCTTCATCCCCGCCTCCTGGAGAAAGGCCAGGGTGAAGGTGCCGCCGATGTCGAAGGCCGACTTGCCCTGGGCGAACGCCTGGTCGGCGTCGTCGATGGTGAGGGACTGGGTGCCGGGCATCCAGTACGGCGTCAGCCGGTCGTACGCCTCGAGGACTTCGGTGCCCTTCGGCGAGCCCCAGTCGGCGGACTTCTCGCGCCCGTACAGCGCCTCGTAGCCACCTCTGCCGAGCTGGGCGAAGGCCAGCGGCTGGCCGATCCAGTTCAGACCGGTCGACGGCACCTTCAGGCCCAGGCTCAGCCCGCCGGTCCGCGGTTCCTTCGCCGTGGTCTTCCTCAGGTCGGCGATGAACTCCTCCCAGGTGGCGGGGGGACGGGTGATCCCGGCTGCGGCGAGCTTGGCCTTGTTGGCGTAGACGATCCCGAAGGTGCCGATGGTGAACGGCAGGCTGTAGCGCGCGCCCTTCGGCACCCCGTGGCTGGTGGAGGTCGGTGGCAGCGACTGCTCGTACTTGTCCTGGGTGACCGTGCCGGACCGGCGCACGGCCGGGTTGAAGCGGTCGTTCCAGCTCGCCGGGATCCGCCCGCGCAGGTCCTGCACGATGCCCGCGGCTCCGTAGACGAAGTCCTCGCCGTCGGAGTGGACTTCGAAGACGTCCGGCAGATCGCCCGTTATGGCCGAGCTCTGGACCTTGATGGTGTACGCGTCGTCGGGGGTGTACGCCTGGATCCGGACCTCGATGCCGGTCCGCCGCCCGAACTCCGCGGCGGCGGCGCGCAATCCGGCGACATGGGACTGCTTGAACGTCCACATCGTCACGGCCGCCGGGCCCGCCCCCGACGCGCCGCCACAGCCGCTCAGCACCGAGGCCGACAGCGCGGCGGCGAGGCCGAGCGCCGCGAGCCGGGCGCGCCGCGGTGGCGGGGAGGAACGCCCCGGGGAAGGAGAAAGAGGACGACTGGTCGGCATACGGGCCCCCGCCTGATGCGAGCGTTCAGAAGACCGAATAGCGTTGGAGTAACGGAACATAGGCTTGCCGTGATATAGCGTCAAGACGAGCTACGGAAGTTGTCGGGGACCGGGGCCTGCGGGGCGCCGGGCCGGGGAGCGGAGGCTGGCGTGGAATCGGTGTCGGGAGCAGCGCGGGTCCGGCGTCACGAGGACGTCAAGTCCGCGGCGCGCGTCCTGGAAGTGCTCGAACTCCTGGGCGCCGAGGGCGCCCGGCTCTCGCTCGCCGACATGGCGAGCACCCTGTCCGTGCCCAAGAGCAGCCTGCACGCGGTGCTGCGCACCATGGAGTCCCGCCGCTGGGTGGAGACCGACCCGTCGGGAACGCTGTACAGCCTCGGCCTCAAGGCGCTGCTGACCGGCACCGCGTATCTGGAGAGCGACGACCTCGCCGGGATCGCGGGGCCCGTGCTCGACCTGCTGGCCGAGGAGACGGGCGAGGCCGTCCACCTCGGGCGGCTGGACCACACGGACGTCGTCTACCTGGCCAAGCGCGAATCCCGGCACGCCCTGCGGATGTACTCGGCGGTCGGCCGCCGGCTGCCCGCACACGCCACCGCGCTGGGCAAGGCGATCCTGTCCCAGTACGACGCGGCGGAGGTCCAGCGCCGCCTCAACTGGCCGCTCCCGGCGCTCACTCCGAGCACCGTCACCGACCCGGACGAACTGCTCGCCCAGCTCGCCGACGCCCGCAAGCGGGGCTGGGCGGTGGACGAGGGCGAGAGTTCGGTGGACATCCGCTGTGTGGCGGTCCCGCTCGGCACCGGGCACGGCGGCGGCGACGCGATCAGCTGCTCGGCGCCGCGCAGCCGGATGGACGACGACCGGCTGGGCGAGATCGCCGCCCATGTCACCGAGGCGGCCCACTCGCTGCGAACGCTGTTGAAGCGGCTCGGGGAGCACTGAGCCTCCGGGCCCCGCCCGGCCGGGTCGCGGGGCGTCCCGCCGGGCGGCTGCGTCGGACCGTATCCCGGTACGCCCATTGACACCGCTCCTGAACCCTCTTTACGTTCGAATGGACGATCGCCATTCGGCTATGGGAATGGGAGCGTATGTCCGCACCTCGCGAGCCGCACCTCCCGCTGGCCCAGGCCCCCTGGGTGGAGGAGCGCGGCGACAAGCTCCGCATCACCGCCGTACGCACCTTTCTGACGGCGCCTCAGGGCTGCCCGTACCTCATCGTGCGGGTCGAGACCAACGACCCCGGGCTGTACGGCCTCGGCTGCGCCAGCGACCCGCAGCGCACGCTGGCCGTCCGCAGCGTGATCGACGACTACCTCGCCCCGCTGTTGCGCGGGCGCGACCCCGGCGACGTCGAGGACCTGTACCGGCTGGCCCTCAACAGCGCGTACTGGCGCGGCGGTTCGATCACCGGCAACGCCCTCGGCGGCATCGACGTCGCGCTGTGGGACCTGAAGGCCAAGCGGCTCGGCGCCCCGCTCTACGCACTCCTCGGGGGCCGCTTCCGGCACCGCGCCGCCGCCTACACCCATGTGGACGGCCGGGACGCCGAAGAGCTCGCCGACAAGGTGGCCGCCGCGCGCGAGCGGGGCTTCGGACACGTGCGCGTCCAGTGCGCCGTGCCCGGCTCCGACACCTATGGCGCCGCGCCGTCCGGCGCCGGTGAGGCGCGGGCCCGCCACGACCGCTCCGGCCGCTGGGACAGCGCCGGGTATCTGCGCGCGGTGCCGCCGGTGCTGCGGCGCACCCGCGAACTGGTCGGTGACGGGGTCGAGTTGCTGCATGACGCGCATGAGCGCCTTGACCCGCGCCAGGCCGGGGAATTCCTGCGCCGGGTGGCGGACGCCGGGCTCTACTTCGTGGAGGACGTGCTCGCCCCGGAGGACGCCGCGCACTTCGCGCGGCTGCGTGCGGCGTCCCCGGTCCCGCTCGCGATGGGGGAGCTGTTCAGCGATCTCACCCAGTTCCTGCCGCTGCTGGCCGGGCCGGTGATCGACTTCGCGCGGATCCGGGTCCCCACGCTCGGCGGCCTCACCCCGGCCCGTAAGCTCGCCGCCGCCTGTGAACTGCACGGCGTCCGGCTCGCCCCGCACGGTCCCGGCGACGTCAGCCCGCTCGCCCAGGCGGCCACCATCGCCCTCGACATCTCCAGCCCCGCCTTCGGTGTCCAGGAGGCGGCCACCTTCCGCGAGCCGGTTCTTGAGGTCTTCCCCGGCACGGTCGTGCCACGGCTGGGGGCGCTGGAGCCCCGCGAAACCCCGGGCCTGGGCGTCGACTTCGACGAGCGCGCCGCGCGCAGGCATCCGGCACCCGAGCCCCTGGCCCACGACCGCTGGGCCCTGCTGCGGAACACGGACGGGAGCGTGCAGAGGCCGTGACGCGCACGGGACGCGCCGCGCTGTCCCCCACCCCGCCCCTCCCCAAAACCGGGGCCCCGCCCCAGCCCCCAACCCGGGGCTCCGCCCCTGGACCCCGGACCCGGGCCTGGCGCCCCAGCCCCCAACTCCGGGCCTGGCGCCCCAGCCGCCAAAACCGGGCCTGCGCCCCTGGACCCCGGCCCCGTGGCTGGCGCCCCGACGCCGGATCCGGGGCTGCGCCCCCGGACGTCGGGCCTGGGCCTGTCTCCCTGGACCTCGTATCTGGGGCGGCGCTCCCGGACGCCGGACTTGGGGCTGTGCCCCTGGGTCTCGGGCCTTGGGCGGCGCTCCCGGACGCCGGATCTGGGGCTGTACCTCTGGATCTCGTATCTGGGGTTGTGCTCCGGACCTCGGATCCGGGGCTGCGCTCCCTGGACCTCCGGCCTGGGGTGGCGTCTCCGGACGCCGGGCCTGGGTGGGCCCCTGGACCCCGGACCTGGGCCTCTGCCCCAGACCCCGGAGTGGGAGCCCAGCCCCAGACTCGGGGTTGTGCCCCAGTCCCGGGGCTCGGGGCTTCGCCCCAGACCCAAATCGGGCCTCCGCCCTGGTTCCGGGGTTCGGGGTTCTGCTCCGGACCTCAATCGGCGTGTGGCGCCCAGACCTTGGACTCGGGGCTTTGCCCCGGGCCCGGGAGCGGGGCGGCAGCCCAGACCCTGTGGGGGCCGCGAGATTGGGGGTTGTGCCCTGGTTCCGGGGCTCGGGGCCGGCCCCCAGACCTCAATCGGCGCGTGGCGCCCAGACCTTGGACCCGGGGCTTCGCCCAGGCCCCGGAGCGGGGGCTCGGCCCCAGCCCCCGCCCCGGGGCGGCGCCCAGATCTCCGACTCGGGGCTCGGCCGCAGCCTCAGACTCGGGCTGTGCCCCAGACCCTGGCTGGACCCGGGGCGGCGCCCCAGATGCCCGGGGGCCAGGGGCGGAGCCCCTGGATTGGTATGGCTTGGCGCGGCGGCGCGCGTTTGTGCTTGGCACGTTCGTTAACCTCACCGGATACGGAGGACTTCCGTGCACAGGAAACGCCTGAGACTGCGCAGATCCCTCGCGCTGTTCGCCGGAGCACTGCTCACCGGTGCCACCCTGACGTTCACCACACCGGCCGCGGACGCGGTGCCCGACCCCGGCCGGGCCGCCGGGGCCGCCGCGCCCGTGTTCCAACAGGTGACCCTCGCCAAGGGCGTGGCCGAGACGGGCGAGCCGATGTCGCTCGCCGTATTGCCCGACCGCTCGGTGCTGCACACCTCGCGCGATGGCACCCTGCGGCTGACCGACGCCGCGGGCACCACCAAGGTGGCTGGCACGCTGCCGGTGTACAGCCATGACGAGGAGGGGTTGCAGGGCGTCGGGGTCGACCCGGGGTTCAGTGGCAACCGCTTCATCTACCTCTACTACGCGCCGCCGCTGAACACCCCGGCCGGTGACGCCCCGGAGAACGGCACGGCCGCGGACTTCACGAAGTTCGACGGCGTCAACCGGCTCTCCCGCTTCGTGCTCAAGACCGACGGCACCCTGGACCGGGCCAGCGAGAAGACCGTGCTGGAGGTCAAGACCTCGCGCGGCATGTGCTGCCACGTCGGCGGCGACATCGACTTCGACGCCCAGGGCAATCTGTATCTGTCGACCGGCGATGACTCCAACCCCTTCGCCTCCGACGGCTACACCCCGATCGACGAGCGGGCGAGCCGCAATCCGGCCTTCGACGCCCAGCGCAGCGCGGGCAACACCAACGATCTGCGCGGCAAGATCCTGCGCATCAAGGTCAAGGCGGACGGCTCGTACGACATCCCGGCGGGCAACCTCTTCGCCCCCGGCACGGCGAAGACCCGTCCCGAGATCTACGCGATGGGCTTCCGCAACCCGTTCCGGATGAGCGTCGACAGGGCCACCGGTGTGGTGTACGTCGGCGACTACGGTCCCGACGCGGGCAACGCCAGCTCCACCCGCGGTCCGCAGGGCATGGTGGAGTTCGCCCGGGTCACCAAGGCGGGCAACTTCGGCTGGCCCTACTGCGTCGGCAAGAACCAGCCGTACATCGACTTCGACTTCGCCACCGGCGCCTCCGGCTCCGCCTTCAACTGCGCCGCCCCGAAGAACACCTCGCCGAACAACACCGGCCTCACCGATCTGCCCCCGGCCCAGCCCGCCTGGATCCCCTACGACGGCGGGTCCGTGCCCGAGTTCGGCTCCGGCTCGGAATCCCCGATGGGCGGACCGGTCTACCGCTACGACGCCGGCCTCAACTCACCGGTGAAGTTCCCGCAGAGTTACGACGGCGACTTCTTCGCGGGGGAGTTCGGCCGCAAGTGGATCAAGCGGATCGAGCAGACCGCGGACGGCACGGTCAGCTCGATCAACGCCTTTCCCTGGACCGGCACCCAGGTGATGGACATGGCCTTCGGCCCGGACGGCGCGCTGTACGTCCTGGACTACGGCACCGGATGGGGCGCGGGCGACGCGAACTCGGCGCTGTACCGCATCGAGAACGTCGTCGGCGGGCGGGCGCCGGTCGCCCAGGCGTCGAGCGACAAGACCTCGGGCAAGGCCCCGCTCCGGGTGGCGTTCTCCTCGTCCGGCAGCAGTGACCCCGACGGTGACACCATCGGCTACAGCTGGGACTTCGGCGACGGCGGGAAGTCCACCGAGGCCAACCCGACACACACGTACACCGCCAACGGCACCTACACCGCCACTCTGACCGCCAAGGACCCCGGCGGCCTGACCGGCACCGCGAGCGTGCACATCACCGTGGGCAACACCGCGCCGACGGTCACCCTGGAACTCCCCGGCGACGGCCAGCTGTTCACCTTCGGCGACAAGGTGCCCTTCCGGATCAAGGTCAGCGACCCGGAGGACGGCGCCATCGACTGCTCCAAGGTGAAGATCACCCATCTTCTCGGGCACGACAGCCACGCCCATCCCATCACCTCCGGCACCGGCTGTGAGGGCACCCTGCAGACGCTGGCGGACGGGGAACACGACGAGAACGCCAATATCTTCGGGGTCTTCGACGCCGAGTACACCGACAAGGGAGCCAGCGGCCAGCCCCCGCTGACCACCCACGACCAGAACGTCACCCAGCCCAAGCACCGGCAGGGCGAGCACTACACCGCGTTCCAGGGCATCGAGCAGGCGAGCCACTCCACGGCACACGGCGGCAAGACGGTCGGCTTCACCGACAACGGCGACTGGATCGCCTTCAAGCCGTACATCCTCAACAACGCCACCAAGCTCACCGCCCGCGTCTCCTCCGGCGGCCCCGGCGGCACCATCGAGGTCCGCGCGGGCAGCCCCACCGGGACCCTGCTGGGCACCGCGACCGTGCCCACCACCGGCGGCTGGGAGAACTTCCAGGACGTGAGCGCCACGCTCAGTGGCGCCCCCTCGGGGACGACCACGCTCACCTTCGTCTTCAAGGGCGTCACGGGCCAGGGCAACCTCTTCGACCTGGACGACTTCACCTTCACCACCGGCTGAGCCGGGACGAGCAGGGCCGCGCCGAAGGTCCCGAGGGGAACCGCCGGACGGCCCGCGCGGCGGGGAGGAGAACGCCGACTCCTCCCCGCCGCATTTCTGTGCCAGATGTCAATTCGCTTTATTGACACAGTCGATGGAAGGCCGCTTAATTTCCTCCTGACAAGGCGTCGAACCGCTTCTTTTACCGAGTAAAACGGCAGCTCACGGGGGCAGTTCCGAGCCGTGCTCCGGTATTTGAGCAGAAGCGTTGACGTGATAACACGCATGGTTTTACATAAACGTCACGCGCACTTTCCCTGAGGCAGTCAGGAGGAACGGCCGACCATGCACGACGACCGCCGCGCCGTGGAAGAGCGCATCGCGAAATTCATCGCCGAGCGCCTGCGCCCGGCGCTGTACGGCGATCGCGTCCCGCTGGAGGTCGCCGCCTGGCACCTCCCGGGGGAGCCGGTGCCGGTGGCCGACGCGCTGCGCGCCGAGTACCGGCCGTTCGTCACCGGTGACAGCTGGGGCGGCCCGTGGTCGACCACCTGGTTCCGTACCACCGCGACGGTCCCCGAGCGCTGGGCGGGCCGCCGCGTGGAGGCCCTGTTCGACCTCGGCTTCGACCTCTCCCGTGGCCCCGGCGGCCAGGCCGAGGGCCTGGTCCACACCGCGGACGGCACCCCGCTGGAGGGCCTGCACCCCCACCACCGCTCGGTGCCGCTGACCACCCGCGCCACCGGTGGCGAGCGGGTGTCCCTGCTGGTCGAGGCCGCCGCCAATCCACCCATCGTCGGCAGCGCGGGCACCGGCACCCACTACGGCCACCGGCTCACCGCGGGCGAGGAGGAGCTGTACCGGCTGCGCCGCGCCGACCTCGTGGTGCGCGAGGAGGACGTCTGGCAGCTCCTGCACGACATGGAGGTGCTGGACGAGCTGATGCGCGAACTGCCCCTCGGGCTGCCGCGCCGCCACGAGATCCTGCGCGCCCTCCAGCGGGCCGTGGACAGCGTGCCCCCGCGCCGTGTCGCCGCGGGCGCCGCGGCGGCCCGCGAGATCCTGCGCCCGGTCCTCGACCGGCGCGCCCATGACTCCGCGCACACCATCGCCGCCGTGGGCCACGCCCATATCGACTCCGCGTGGCTGTGGCCGCTGCGCGAGACCGTGCGCAAGTGCGCCCGGACCTTCTCCAGCGTGGCCGCGCTGGCCGAGGAGTACCCCGAGCTGGTCTTCGCCTGCTCCTCCGCACAGAGTTACGCCTGGATGCGCGACCACCAGCCGTATGTCTTCGAGCGGATCAAGAAGGCTGTGGCCGAGGGCAATTGGGCGCCGGTGGGCGGCATGTGGGTCGAGGCGGACGGCAATCTGCCCGGCGGTGAGGCCCTGGCCCGCCAGCTGGTCCACGGCCGCCGCTTCTTCTCCCAGGAGCTCGGCGTGGAGACCGACGGGGTCTGGCTGCCGGACTCCTTCGGCTACACGGCCGCGTATCCGCAGCTGGCCGCGCTCGCGGGGGCCCGCTGGTTCCTCACCCAGAAGCTGTCGTGGAACGAGACCAACAGGCTGCCCCACCACACCTTCTGGTGGGAGGGGATCGACGGCACGCGGATCTTCACCCACTTCCCGCCCGTGGACACCTACAACGCCACCCTGTCCGGCGCCGAACTGGCCCACGCCGTGGCCGAATACGCCGACAAGGGCGCGGGCACCCGCTCCCTGGCCCCGTTCGGCTTCGGCGACGGCGGGGGCGGGCCCACCCGCGAGATGCTGGAGAAGGCCAGGCGCCTGGCCGACCTGGAGGGCTCCCCGCGGGTCAGGGTCCAGAACCCGTCGGAGTTCTTCCGCGAGGCCCGCGAGGAGTACCCCGACCCGCCGGTGTGGCGCGGTGAGCTGTATCTGGAGACCCATCGCGGCACCTACACCAGCCAGGCCCGCACCAAGCGCGGCAACCGGCGCAGCGAGGCGCTGTTGCGCGAGGCCGAGCTGTGGGCGGCGACCGCCGCCGTCCGCACCGGCGAGCCGTATCCGTACGAGGCGCTTGACGGGCTGTGGAAGCAGGTACTGCTGCACCAGTTCCACGACATCCTCCCCGGCACCTCCATCTCCTGGGTCCACCAGCAGGCCGAGCAGACCTACCGCGCCGTCCACCGAGGCCTGGAGCGGATCGTGGCCCGCGCCGCCGGGCCCCCGGACCCCGCGGGACCCCTCGCCGTCCTCAACGCCGCCCCGCACGCGCGGCGCGAGGTGGTACTCCTCGACACCCCGCCCACCACCGGCGGCCGGGTGCAGAAGCTGTCCGACGGCCGGTACGCGGTGCTCGCCCAGGCCCCGGCGCTCGGCGCCGCCGTCCTCGGCGCCGATGTTCCCGGCACCGGCACCGGCACCGACGATGCGCCACGGGTCACCGCCCGGCCCGCGGACGGTGGTGGATACGTGCTGGACAACGGCGCGCTGACGGTCCGTATCGACGCCGAGGGGCTGGTCCGCTCCGCGTACGACCACGCCTCCCGCCGGGAGGCCATCGCGCCCGGTGCCGCAGGGAACCTGCTGCGGCTGCACCCCGACGATCCGGTGCGCTGGAGCGCCTGGAACCTGGACGCCCAGTACCGCGACGTCCACCGCGATCTGGACACCGCCACCGCCGTCCACCTCGACGACGAGGGCCCGCTGCTGGCGCGGGTCCGCGTGGAGCGCACCACCGGCCGGTCCGTGGTCACGCAGCACCTCGCCCTGGCCGCGGGCGGCCGGATCCTGGAGGTGGACACGGACATCGACTGGCGGGAGGAGGACACCGTACTCAAGGCCGTCTGGCCCCTGGACGTCCACGCCGAACGCACCGCGGCCGAGATCCAGTTCGGCCATGTCGAGCGGCCCACCCACGAGAACACCAGCTGGGACGCCGCCCGCTTCGAGGCGTGGGCGCACCGCTGGATCCACGTCGGTGAACACGGCTGGGGCGCGGCCCTGCTCACCGACTCCAGCTACGGATACGACGCCGGCCGCCGCACCCGCGAGGACGGCGGAACCACCACCACCGTCCGGCTCACCCTGCTGCGCGGACCCCACAGCCCCGACCCCCACGCCGACCGGGGCCGCCACCGCTTCCGCTACGCGCTGTGCCCCGGCGCGGACATCGGCGACGCGGTGGCCGGGGGCTACGCCTTCAGCCTCCCGCTCCGCCCGGCCGCCCCCCGGCTGGCCGGACCGCCGCTGGTCGCGGTGGGCGATCCGGGCGTCGTGGTGGAGGCGGTCAAGCTCGCCGACGACCGCTCCGGCGATGTCGTGGTCCGGCTCTACGAGTCGCGAGGGGGCCGCACCCGGACCACCCTCGCCGCCGGGTTCCCGGTCGAGCGGGTCCAGGTGACCGACCTCCTGGAGGACCCCACCGGCGAACTGGCGCACCGCGCGGGCGTGGTGGACCTCGAGCTGCGCCCGTTCCAGATCCTGACCCTCCGGCTGGCGCGCGGGGCGTCGTGAACCCGCCCTACCAGGAGGCGGAGGCCACGGGCCTGCCCGAGGAGGACCGCGGGCTGCTGAAGCGCTGGGTGGCGGAGGGCGGGCCGCGCGCCGTCCGCGCCGCCGTCGTCCTCCTCGCCGCCCAGGGGCTGCGCAACGCCGAGATCGCCCGGCGGCTCGAGGTCTCCCGGCAGACCGTGGGCCACTGGCGGCAGCGCTTCGACACCTCCGGCATGGCGGGCCTGCGGGAGCGCCCCCGCCCCGGGCGGCCCGCCATCATCGACGAGGCCGAGGTCATCACCCGTACGGTACTGGCGCCCGACGGTGGCGGCGCCTCCCGCGCGGTCGCCCGCGAACTCGGCTACAGCCACGCGGCGGTGGCCGCGATCCGCCAGCGCTGGCGGGTGACGCCCGGCAACGCCACCGTGCCCGTGGTGCCCACCCGCCCCCCGCTCCCGGAGGCCGAGGTGTGGGTGCTCGGCCTGTACCTGGACACCCACCGGGCGCTGCTGCTGGTGGGCACCCGCCCGGCCGCCCACGAGCGGCGCCGCGGCGGCCCGTCCGGCGCCGATGTCATCGCCGCGGTGGACGCGGCGGTCGAGGCCGCGCTGAAGGTCCCGCCAGCCCCGGCGCCGGGGTCCCCGCGCGGCCGGGACCGGCTGGCCGGATACCTGGGCGAGGCCCGGCGCCGCCACCCGGGCGCCTCCCTGCACGCCATCACCCTGTGGGACACCGGCACGTGCGGGCCGCCACCCGAGCGGCACCCCGGAGTGGTGCACCACGCCCTTCCGGCGCGCACCACCTGGCGCACCTTCCTGCGCGCCATGGTCGGCCTGGACTGCACCCGCCACCCGGAGTCCTCCCACCGCGTCTACCTCGATCTGGCCGCCGCCCTCAGGGCGTACGCGACCCGGCCAGGCGCCGACCGCGAGCGGCCACCCGTGCGCTGGCTCCGGGAGCCCATCGCCACCCACTTCGCCGGTGGCCCCCGGGCCGGTGACGACCAGCGCCGGGAGACCTGGGGCGGCGCCAACCAGATCGACCTCGGCTCCTTCAACGAGTGCGTGGTCATCGAGGCGGTACGGCTGGCCGGGACCATCACCCGCGGTGAGATCTCCCACCGCACCGGCCTCACCCAGCAGTCGGTTTCCCGGATCTGCCGCTCGCTGCTGCGCCGCGGCATCCTGGTGGAGGACGACCGGCGGCAGGCCACCTCCGGCAAGCCGCGCACCCCGGTGCGGCTGCGCGGCGACGCCGGGCACGCGCTGGGCATCCATGTGGACCCCGAGGTGCTGACGGCGGTCGTGGTGGACCTCGACGGCGCCATCGTGCGCAGCCGTACCGAACCCGTCCGGCAGACCGCGAGCCCGGATCAACTCGTGGACCACGTCGCCCGGTTGGGCCGCGGGGTGCTGGACGCCGCGGGCGGGGCCGTGCGGCCCGGAGGGTTCCTCGGCATCGGCGTGGCCACCCCCGGCCCGGTGGACGTGGCCTCCGGCACCGTCCTCGATCCGCCGCTGCTGTCGGTGTGGCGTGATGTGCCGCTGCTGTACATGCTCAAGGACCGCTTCCGCTGCCCCATCGTCATGGAGAAGGACTCGTCGGCCGCGGCCGTGGGAGAGCGGTGGATCGGGCGCAACCGGCGCGCCCGCGACTTCGTGTATCTGTACCTGGGCACCGGGGTGGGCGCCGGGCTGTTCCTCAACGGCGACATCCACCGTGGAGTCAGCGCCAACGCGGGGGAGTTCGGCCAGCTGTGCGCCGTCGCCCTGGAGCGGGTGGACGCGGACGGCAGACCGGAGATCCTGCCGGAGTGCAATCCGCCGGTGTCCATCCCCGGTACGGCCACCCGGCTCGGCATGGCCCTCGGCCCGCGCGCCGCACACGATCCGCGCGAGGCCCACCGGGTGGTGAGCGCGGCGGCCGGGGCCGGTGACCCGGTGGCCGAGAAGGCCGTGCGCCATGTGGCCGGGGCCATCGGCAGGGGAGCGCTGTCCCTGGTGGACCTGCTGGACATCGATCTGATCGTGCTCGGCGGGCCGTTCTTCACCGACGGCGTCGCCGACCTCTACACGGATGAGATCTCCCGCATCGTCAATGACTTCCCGACCGCCAGACGACTGCGCCGCGTCGATGTCGAGCGGTCCGTGCTCAGCCGTGAGGCCGCCGCCGTCGGCGCCGCGTCGACCATCTTCCACGCCACGTTCACCCCGCGGCTCGCGGGCCGTCCCGCGCCCACCGGGCGGTGAACGGATGACCGGGCACAGGATTTTGTCAACGGGCTTTGCAAAGTGGGGCCGACTCGGTACGGTCCCCTTACGCTCAACGGACGCGGTCCATCCCCTCGGAGCCGGTGTCCGTACGGCGCCCCAGGCGCGACGGCGCGCGCTGTGCCCAACCCCCTTTGAGAATCACACTTCTCCCCGGAGGTTCCCCGTGCACAGGAAACGTCCCGACCTGCCCGTCCCCACCCCCACCGGGCGCCGCGCCGTGATGAAGGCCGCGGCCGGCGCCGTCCTGATCACCGCGGCGAACGCACCCGCGTGGGCCGCGCCCGTCCGCAGGCGGCCGAGGGCGGGCCGGGTGCTGGTGTTCTCCAAGACGGCGGGCTTCCGCCACGACTCCATCCCCGACGGCATCGCCGCCATCCGGGAACTGGGCGCCCAGGCCGGGTTCGCCGTCGACGCCACCGAGGACGCCACCGCCTTCACCCCCGGCAACCTCGCCCGCTACGCCGCCGTGGCCTTCCTGTCCACGACCGGCGACGTCCTCGACCCGGGGCAGCAGACCGCCTTCGAGGGTTATATCGCGGCGGGTGGCGGCTACGCGGGCGTGCACGCCGCCGCCGACACCGAGTACGACTGGCCGTTCTACGGCGGTCTGTGCGGTGCGTGGTTCCAGTCCCACCCGGCGATCCAGCAGGCCACCGTGAAGGTCGAGGACCACGCCCACCCGGCGACGGCCCACCTCGGCGACACCTGGGTGCGCACCGACGAGTGGTACAACTACCGCACCAATCCGCGCGGTACGGCCACGGTGCACGTGCTCGCCGCGCTGGACGAGTCCTCGTACAGCGGCGGCACCATGAACGGCGACCACCCCATCAGCTGGTACCAGCAGTACAAGGGCGGCCGGGCCTTCTACACCGGACTCGGCCACACCAAGGAGTCCTACGCCGAGCCCGCCTTCCGCCAGCACCTCCTCGGCGGCATCACCTACGCCACGGGCGGGGCCAAGTGACCCCTGACGTCCCGCGCCGAGCGTTCGTGGCCCTCGCCGCCACGACCACCACGGGCCTCGCGGCCACCGGCCTGTCCGCCGGGTCCGCCCACGCCGCGCACCACGGCGGCCACCGGGCGGCGGACCGGCCGCTGGCGCTGTGGTACCGCGCGCCAGCCGCCGACTGGCTGAGCGCCCTGCCCCTGGGCAACGGGCGGCTCGGCGCGATGGTGTTCGGGGGGACCGAGACCGAGCGGCTGCAGCTCAACGCGGACACCCTCTGGGCGGGCGGGCCACACGAATACGACAACCACAAGGGGCTCGCGGCCCTGCCCCGGATCCGGCAGCTCGTCTTCGACGGCAAGTGGCCCGAGGCCGAGACGCTGATCAACTCCGACTTCCTGGGTGTGCCCGGTGGCCAGGCCCAGTACCAGACCGTCGGCAACCTGCTCCTGACGCTGCCGACCGGCGGCACGGTGTCCGGCTACCGGCGGGAGCTGGACCTGGACTCGGCGATCGCCACCACCACGTACACCCGCGACGGTGTGACCTACACCCGCGAGGCGTTCGCCAGCGCCCCCGACCGCGTGATCGCCGTCCGGCTGTCCGCCTCCAAGCCGGGCGCCCTGTCCTTCGCCGCCACCTTCGACAGCCCGCTGCACACCTCGCTGTCCTCGCCCGATCCGCTCACCGCGGCACTCGACGGGACCGGGGACGCCACCGGCGGGGTGGACGGCGCGGTGGGGTTCCGCGCGCTGGTGCGGGTGCTCGCCGACGGCGGCGCCACCACCAGCGCGGGCGGGACCGTCACCGTCCGCGGAGCCAACGCCGCCACCGTCCTGGTGGCCATCGGCACCACCTATGTGAACTGGGAGAACGCCCGTGGCGACGCGGCGGGCCAGGCGGCGGGGGACCTCAACCCGGCGGCGAACCGCCCGTACGGACAGCTGCGCGATCGCCATGTCGAGGACCACCGCGCGCTGTTCCGCCGTACCGCGCTGGACGTGGGCACCAGCGACGCGGCGGCCCTGCCCACCGATGAGCGCGTCGCCCGCTTCGCCTCCGGCGGCGATCCGCAACTGATCGAGCTGCACTTCCAGTACGGCCGCTATCTGCTCATCGCCGCGTCCCGCCCCGGCACCCAGCCCGCCAATCTGCAGGGCATCTGGAACGACCTGACGGGCCCGCCCTGGGGATCGAAGTACACCATCAACATCAATACCGAGATGAACTACTGGCCGGCCGCCCCCGCCAACCTCCTGGAGTGCTGGGAGCCGGTCTTCGCCCTGCTCGACGAGCTGGCCGTGGCCGGGCAGTCGACGGCGCGCACCCAGTACGGCGCGAACGGCTGGGTCACCCACCACAACACCGACGCCTGGCGCGGCACCGCGCCCGTGGACGGCGCCTTCTGGGGGATGTGGCCGATGGGCGGCGCCTGGCTGGCCATGGCCATCTGGGAGCACTACCGGTACACCCGCGACACCGCGAAACTGCGGGCGCGCTACCCCGTGCTCAAGGGCGCCGCCCAGTTCTTCCTCGACGCGCTGGTGACCGACCCGGCCACGGGCGCACTGGTCACCTGCCCGTCCATCTCCCCGGAGAACGCCCACCACGGCGGGGACGGTGGCTCGCTGTGCGCCGGGCCCACGATGGACATGCAGCTGCTGCGCGACCTGTTCGGCGCGGTGGCCTCGGCCGCCGACGTCCTCGGCACCGACGCCGCCTTCCGGGACCAGGCGCTCGCCGCGCGCGGACGGCTCGCCCCCATGAAGGTCGGTGCGCGGGGCCAGCTCCAGGAGTGGCAGCAGGACTGGGACGCGGACGCCCCCGAGCAACAGCACCGGCATGTCTCCCATCTGTACGGGCTGCATCCCAGCAACCAGATCGGCCGGACACAGACCCCGGACCTGTTCGCCGCGGCGCGCACCACCCTCGTACAGCGCGGTGACGCGGGGACCGGCTGGTCGCTCGCCTGGAAGATCAACTTCTGGGCGCGGCTCCAGGAGGGGGACCGCTCCTACCAGCTGCTCACCGATCTGCTCACCCCCGAGCGCACCGCCCCCAACCTCTTCGATCTGCACCCGCCGTTCCAGATCGACGGCAACTTCGGCGCCTGCGCCGGAGTGACCGAATGGCTGCTGCAGAGCCAGCACGACGAGCTCCACCTGCTGCCCGCCCTCCCCCCGAACCTGCCGGACGGCAGCGTGCGGGGCCTGCTGGCGCGGGGCGGTTTCGAGGTGGACATCAGCTGGCGGGGCGGGGCGCTGGGCGAGGCCGGGCTGAGCGCCGGGGCGGGAGGCCCGACGCGGCTGCGCACGGCGACGGACGTACGGGTGACCTCCGGGGGCGCGGCCGTACCCACGACCCGCCCGGAGCCGGGGGTCACGGCCTTCACCGCGAACGCGGGCGCCACGTATCTGGTCCGCCCCGCCTGACCACGGACCGCAGCCGGTCCGCCCCCGCCTGACCACGGACTCGGCTGTCCGTCGCGGACTTCCAGGCGTCGATGTAGGACGACCGGCCCCTGGTTCCTCCGCGAAGTGAGCCCTTTGTGCGCTAGCGGTTGGCCTCCGCCTGGGCCAGCGCGCCCCGATGCTCCTTCGTCCACTCCGCCCCTTGCTGGTCGGCGGGGAGGCCCTTGAGTCCGGCGGTGATGTGGTCGGCTGCCAGGTCGAACTCCTTCAGGCCCAGGTGTGCCAGGCCTAAGTTCAGCCGCTGCAAGTTGGGGGTGAGCCGGTACGCGGTGCCGGGAGGCTGGTCCTGGGCGGCGTCGGACAGCCCCACGGCCTCGTCCAGCAGTCGGCGGGCCTGGCCCCAGCCGTTACCCAGTCACCACCTGGTCACCGCCCAGTCACCAGGAGCGACTTCACATCCGGGGAAGACTGTCCGCTACGCGGAGACCCCGCACCGGGGCGAGTCGGCCGGGGCATGGTCACGCTGAATGGGAGCCCGACGTCATGGGTGACGTACAGGTCCCGGAGCGCAGCTGGTCGTCGAGCGCGGACAGCGACTCATCGGGGAGGAGCACGTCCGGGCGGATGGCGAGCGGTCACCGTCGCAGGCCACGGTGACCGTGTCGAAGCGGATGCCCATCAGCCCGACCCCGCAGCAGTGCGGGAAGGCCGGCCGCCGAGTCCAGTACGTGGGTGGCCCCGGCCGCGCGGAACGCCTCGTCACCGTGGGCCCCGGTGCGCGCCCCGGCGACCAGACCCGCCCCGGCCCGTGGTGCGCACATGGGCCAGCTTCTCGGCGTGGTCGGGGGTTGCCGGGCTCGACGCCCAGCTCACCGGCGGCGGCGTCGAAGGCGCGCTCGACCAGGCCGCCGTCGGCGACGGTGGTACCGGCCATGTCGAGGGCCACCAGGCGGATGGCGCCGTTGCCGCCGGAGGCGCCGTTGGCGCCGGTCGTGTCGGTCGTGGTGGTCATGTCGGTTGGGCACCCGGCCGTGCTCCGGAATACCGGAGCGGACGGGGGCGCCGGGGGCCTGGTCGTTCGGGTAGTCCACGCGGAGATCGTCGCAGACGGGGGCGCGGGCCCGGGCGGTTCCCCCACGGGTGACGGACATCCGGGTGCGGCTACTGTCCCCCCGAGGTGCCGGACTCCAGCAGCCTGCCGCCGTCCCAGACCACGCCGACCTGGCGGTAGTACGCGGCGATCGGCTCGCGGACCTCCAGCCGGGCCAGCTCCTCGGTGGGCGCGTCGAACAGCTCGAGCTCGGCGTCGCCCACCCACGGCTGACCGCCCTCGAAGGAGGCGGCGCCGGACTCGATCAGCTCGTCGAGGGCGGGGCCCTTGCCGTTCTCGATCGACGGCAGCCGACGGTGGTGGGCCATCGGGTGGCCGTTGACGAAGCCTCCGGTCCCGGAGGGTTCGCGCAGGGTCACCACGGCCTGGGCGAGGCGCCGGTCGGCGGCGGCGAGGGTCGCGCCGAACCGGGCCCCCGGCCCGATGCGCGGGGCGGGCCCGTACGGGTGGGGGCGGGTCTGGTGGATGGAGCCGAACTTCTTCGGATAGCCCTGCTGGAGGCCGCGGGCGATCGCGAAGTCCTTGTCGACCCAGATGTAGACACAGCGGGAGTACGTCCGGCCCCGGTAGGCGCAGCGGACGACCGCGAAGGCCTCCTTGTACTGGGAGAGCACCGGATCCAGCAGCTCCCGGCCACCGGCCGCGCAGGACTGCCAGTCGGCCCAGATCAGCGCGACCGCCCCCGGATCCTCCGCGGCCGGTTCCAGCGGCTCCGGCAGGAGTTCCCGCACCCGTGCGGGGTCGGTGCGGTACTCGACGGTGAGCAGATCGCCGGAGTAGTGCCACGGCGGGGAGGGGATGAGGGACGCGGCGCCGGTGGCGGTCCTGGGCGGGAAGTAACCTCGCAGGCCGGTCATGCCGTCACGCACCCGCGAGCCGTTCCAGCCGCTCATGGAGCTGGTCGACATAGTCCTCGGACTCCGGCTTCATCAGCACGCTCCGCAGGACGCGGGCCCCGTCGGCGTCCCGGACGAGCTTCGGATGGAGGGCCGTCAGACGATCGGCGCCGACCCGGAGCGTGCTCACGAAGACGGGGTCGCCGTCCGCCATCCCCTCTTGGAGGACGCGATTGCTTGCCGCGTCGATCTGCGACAGCGTGGCGGCCTCGGTCACCGGGAAGTAGCTGACGATGTCCAGCTCCGGGGCCTGGTACAGCTCCAGCCGGGCGGAGCCCTCGATCAGTTCGGCCCAGCGCAGCGCCGCCCGCCGGCCCGCGGCGAGCGACTGCCCCAGCCCCTCCCGGGTGGGCGGTATCAGCTGGAACGTGAGCCACAGGGCGGCGGCCGCCGCGCCCGCGCGGGAACACTCCAGGCTGATCTCGCCGAGGTGCAGCTCCCCGGAGGTGAAGTAGGTGTACGGCGAGTCATGCAGATAGAACCGGCCCACCGAGGGATCGCGGAACAGCACGGCGCCGCAGCCGTACGGCTGGAGGCCGTGCTTGTGCGGGTCCACGACGATGGAATCCGCCTCGGCGATGGCCCGCCACGGCTCCTCGGGCAGCCCCTCCGGGCCCGGCGCCCCGGCCAGCAGGGTGAAGAAGCCGCCGTAGGCGGCGTCCACGTGGACGCGGACGCCGTAGCGCTCGCGCAGCGCCAGCGCCTCGTGGACCGGCTCGACGGCGCCGAGCCCGGTGGTGCCCGCGGTGAGCACGACGGTGCCGACGCGGCCGGTCCGCAGGACCCGCTCCAGCGCGTCGAGATCGATCCGGCCGAGGTCGTCCACCGGGACCGGATGGCCCTCCACCCCCAGGACACCGCACATCCGGCCGTGGGTGTAGTGGGCCTCGGTGCTGTAGGCGACGCCCTGGCCGGGGTGCAGTTCGCGCGCCACGAAGAGCGCCTCGAGGTTGGCGATGGTGCCGCTGGTGGTCAGATGGCCGAGGTGGGTGTCGTAGCCGAACATCGTGGCGAGCTGCTGGACGGCCTCCCGCTCCATCTCGGCGGTGGCGGGACCACCGTCCAGAGCGTGGTTGTTGGGGTTGACCAGCATCGCCGTGAGGTAGCCCACGACCGCCGCCGGATGTGGTGGCTTGAGCATCTGGCCCGCGTAACGGGGGTGGAAGAAGGGGTAGTTGTCCTTCAGCCGCTCGGTGAAGGCCTCGAACGCGGTGGCGAACCGGGTGTCGTCGACCGCCAGCGCAGGATGGGGCCGGTAGGGGCCGAAGCCCTTCGCCCAGTCGGCGTTGGACGCCACGGCCGTGGCGAGCCAGGCATTGAGATCCATGTGGTCCACTCCTTGGTCGGACGGGCTTCGGTTCGGCGTCGCCGGTGTGGTCAGGGCCGCTTCGGCGGCCGGATGCCGCGGAACTCCCAGTCCCCGCCGAGGGCGGTGGACAGGACTTCCTCCGACTCGGTGGGCTGCGCTCCGACGTCGCCGCGGACCGGGGCCGGTCCGGTGACGATGTGATTGGTGAGCCGCCCCAGGCCCTCCACCTCCACCTCCACGACATCGCCGGGCTGTACGGGGCGGGAGTTGGCGGGGGTCCCGGAGAGCAGCACATCACCGGGGTGGAGGGTGATGGTGCGGGCGATGTCGGCGACGAGATAGTGCATGTCCCACGCCATCTCGTCGGTGGACCCGTCCTGCACCAGGCGGCCGTTGACATAGGTGCGCAGGTATTTGCCGTGGAAGTCCCAGTCGGTGACCAGCCCCGGCCCCAGCGGGCACAGGGTGTCGGACCCCTTCACGCGGAGCATCGAACCGGCGTCGGTGTCCCGGAAGTCATGCAGCCCGTAGTCGTTGGCGACCGTGTAACCGGCGATGTGGTCCGCCGCCCGGTGGGGTGCGATGTTCCGCGCCGTCCTCCCGATGACGATGGCCACCTCGCCCTCGTAGTTGAGCCACTTGCAGCCCTCGGGGCGGACGACGGCGCCCCGGTGGGAGTTGAGGGCCGAGGTGGGCTTGTGGAAGTAGGTGGGGGCGGCGGGGAGCCGGGCCTGGAACTCGGCGACCCGGCTGCGGTGGTTGAGGTGGACGGCGATCACCTTGGAGGGGACCGCGGGAGGCAGGTGGTGTGCCTGGCGGACCGGGACGCGGCGGCCGTCGCCGGCGAGGAGTTCGTCCCCCTCGCGGACGGTCTCCACCACGGCGCCGTCGAGGAGGATGCGGCGGTACTCGGGCATGTCGGCTCTCCTCAGACGGGGCTGGTCGGGGTGGTGGTGGGCGTGGCCGGGCCGGCGCCGGTCCAGCCGTCGGCCGGGCGGTCGAACCAGAGGTGGGCCTGGCCGGTGCCGATGGCGTTCTCGTACGCGCCGTACTGGCGGGCCGGGGCCACGCACGCCCGCTCGCCGAGGGCACCGGCCATCATCAGATAGTGGAAGAACCTCGCCTCGGGCTGGTGCTGCCAGAACGCGTCCATGGTGTCGATGACCTTGTCGTGGCGGCCCTCCTTGAGCCAGCGGACGCGCTCCTCGTCGGCCGCCCTCGCCTGCGGGGTGAAGACATGGCGCGGGTCGCTGGCCTCGTGGTCCCGGATCTCGCGCAGCGGCCAGAAGGTGTGCGAGAGGGCGCCTGAGGCGACCAGGAGCACACGGCGGCCGGGCGTCGCGGCGATGCCGTCGGCGAGCGCACGGCCCAGCCGGAAGTGGTCCTCCATGTCGCCGGTCTGGCAGACCCCGATCGTCATCCACCGCTTGTCCGGCAGCCCCTCGCCCAGGAATTTCCAGAGGTTGACGGTGGCGTAGTGGATCGGCAGGAAGGGGTCGTCGATCGGGGTGACGAAGGTGCCGTGTGGCTCGGCGAACCGGGCGACGGCACGGGCGAGTTCGGGGTCGCCGGGGAAGTCGTACGGCATCCGGCACATGCCCCGCGGCAGCTCGTCGGAGGTGAACAGCCCCGCGCGCCGCGCGTGGGCCGTGACCACGAACTCGACGGTGGTGGCCCAGTGGGAGTCCAGGATGACGACGGTGTCGTAGCCATCGCGCCCGAAGACGTCGTCGCGGAGCTGCCGGAGGCCGGTGACCAGGGTGATCTCCTTGCCCTCGTTGAGCTCGCGCCGGGTCTCTGCGGGGAGCACGATGGTGGGCACATGGGCGAGCAGACCCGCCCCGACGATCTCACCCATGGTCGCTGAATCCCTCTCCGGCGGTCACGCGGTTCTTCAGATCGCAGTAGAAGTCAAAGCTCCAGGTGCCGCCCTCGCGGCCGACCCCGGAGAGCCGGGAGCCGCCGAACGGCGCCCGCAGATCCCGTACGAAGAAGCAGTTGACCCAGACCGTGCCCGCCACCAGCCGGGCGGTGACGCGTTCGGCGCGCCGGTGGTCGCCGGTGGCCACGGTGGCGGCCAGCCCGTAGCGGGTGTCGTTGGCGAGGTGGACCGCCTCCGCCTCGTCCGCGAAGGTCTGCAGGGTCAGCACCGGGCCGAAGACCTCCTCCTGCACGATCTCCGAGTCCCGGGCGACATCGGTGAGGAGGGTGGGCCGGTAGTACAGACCGCCGCGCCGGGTGTGGGAGCCGCCGCCGAGTACCACGCGGGCACCGGCCGCGATCGCCCGCCGTACGAAACCGTCCACCCGCTCGATCTGGCGGGGGTGGATGGTGGGCCCGATGTCGGTGGCCTCCTCGCGCGGATCGCCCTGCGTCAGCCGGGCGGCCTTCCCGACGAAGCGGTCGGTGAACTCCTCCGCGACGGACTCCTCGACGAGGAGGCGGGTGGCGGCCAGACACACCTGCCCGGCGTTGTCGAACTGCTCCACGGCCAGCTCGGCGGCCAGCTCCAGATCCGCGTCCGCGAAGACCAACAGCGGGGATTTGCCGCCGAGTTCGAGGCTCAGCGGGGTCAGGTTCCGCGCGGCGGAGGCGGCGATGCGCCGGGCGGTCGGCACCGAGCCGGTGAAACTGATCCGACGGACGTCCGGGTGGGAGGTGAGACCGTCGCCGATCTCGGAGCCGTGGCCCTGGACCACATTGAGGACACCCGGCGGCAGCCCCGCCCCGGCGGCGATGTCCGCGAGCAGCGAGGCGGTCAGCGGGGACCACTCCGCGGGCTTGAGCACCACCGAGTTCCCGGCGGCCAGGGCCGGGGCGACCTTCCAGGTGGCGAGCATCAGCGGCGCGTTCCACGGCGTGATCAGCACACAGGGTCCGGCCGGGTCCCAGCTGATGTGATTGGTGTGGCCGGGGTTGGTGTGGCCGTCTGTGTGGGTCGTGAAGTCCTCGTGGCCCAGGGACAGCAGCCAGTCCGCGAAGAAGCGGAAGTTGCGGGCGGCGCGCGGTATGACACCCCGGCGGTGCGAGCGCAGCAGCGCGCCGTTGTCGGTGGTCTCCACGATCGCCAGCTCCTCAAGGCGCTCCTCGACGCCGTCGGCGATGGCGTGGAGGACGCGGGCGCGCTCGGCCGGGGGAGTGGCGGCCCAGCCGGGGAAGGCGGCCTTGGCGGCGGCCACGGCGGCCCCGGCCTCATCGGGGCCGCCGCGGGCGATCCGGGCGAGGGTGCCGCCGTCGATCGGCGAGAGGTCGGGGAAGGTGTCGGCGGACGCCACGCGCCGGCCGCCGATCCAGTGCCGGGTGTCGACGGTGACACCGGCGATCCGCGCCTCGCTCACAGCTGTGTCCGGCCGTTGGGGCATGTTCCGGGTCTCCTCCGCCTCTTCGTTTGACCCCAAACAAGCTAAGGGTGCCACGGGACTGGGTCAAGGTCGCCTCGGCGGCTGGGTCCCGGGGTGCTCCGGGGAGGTGGCCTGGGGGTGTTGTGGGGAAGTGTCCGGGGCGGGGGTCACCGGCGGGAGCGGCGGCCGGAACGCCGCGGGGCGAGGTCCGTTCCGTCGAGCAGCTGCCGTCGGCGTTCCTCGCCGTGCTCCTCCAGCTGCGCCACGATGGCGCGGAGCCCGTTGGCCAGCCGTAGGCACTCCTCGGCGCTCAGCGGTGTGGCGACGAACGCCTCTTCGGCGTTGAACGCGGGGAAGAGGCGCTCCATCAGCTCTTCGCCCTCGGGGGTGAGCGAGAGCAGTACGCGCCGCCCGTCCTCCGGGTGGGGCGCGCGGGCCACCAGCTGGCGCGCCTCGAGGGTGCGCGCGATCCCGGTCAGCGTCCCCTTGGAGATGCCCGCCTCTTCCGCGACCGACCAGGTCTCGGCCTCGCCCCAGATCCACAGCACCCACAGCACCACGAAGCCGGTCCAGGTCAGATCGTGCGGGCGCAGCGCGGAGTTCTCCAGGTGCTGGCGGACGGCCGCGGCGGCGCGGTGGATATTGGCGACGGCGGCCATCTGTTCCCGCTGCAACTCGAAGCCGCCGAGCCGTTCCTGGACGGCCTGTTCGGTCTCGGCGATGGATCGGCGGCGCCCGGGCACGGTGGCTCCTCCTCGGCTTCGGGCGGCCTGGGCCGCCGGGGGTGATTCGTTCGCGCTCAAATGTAGCCCCGAGCGCCGGGGGTGCCGGGCGATGGCCGCGCCCGGGTCGGGGCGGCGGCCGTGGCCGGGGCCGCATCGCCGCGGACAAGCCTTGTGAACGGCTCGGACGACTCATATCCTGTGGCCCTCTCATTTGGCATCAAATAATCCGACACCCCGGCGGGGTGCCGCGACAGGGCACGGGGTCGGAGCGGAGCACACCGTCCGGCCCGCTTCCAGGGAGCGACCATTGAGCGCCGAGCCAGCCGACCGGGTCCACCTCAGGGCCGAGGCGCTCGCGGCCGAGGGCATCGACGTCGTACGGGTCACCTATCCCGACCTGATGGGCGCCGACCGCGGCCGGGACATCCTGCTGCGCCAGCTGCCCCACGCGGTCGGCCACGGGCTCGCCTTCAGCCGGGCCGTGTACCACACCGCGGCGCTGGGCGATCACTCGTACATCCCCGGCGGACTCGAAGCCGGTATGCCGGACGTCCTCGTCCGCCCCGATCTGACCACGCTCGCCGCCCTGCCGTGGGAGCCGGGCGTGGCCTGGTGCATCGGCGACGTCAGGGACCCGGCCACCGGGCTGCCCGTGCCCGAATCGCCACGGGACCTGCTGCGCCAGGTCATCGGCCGGCTGCTGGACGAGGACCTGACCGCGGTCGTGGGCCCGGAGCTGGAATACGTCCTGCTCGACCCGGACCCGGACGCACCCGTCGGCTGGCGGCGCTACGCCCCCGCCCCCGGCCACGTCTACACGACCGGCCGCACGGGCGACCCGGACCGGCACCTTCTGCGCACCCTCCGGGCGTTGCACGCGCTCGGGCTCGACGTCAGCGGCGGCAACCGGGAGTACGACAGCGGCCAGTTCGAGCTCAACCTCAGCCACTCCGAGGCGCTGGACGCCGCGGACCGGGCCTTTCGCTTCAAGGCCGCGGTCAGGGAACTCGCCCGTGCGGAGGGCAGGTTGGCCACGTTCATGGCCAAGCCCCTCAACGACGGGGGCGGCTCGGGCTTCCACGTCCACCTGTCCCTCGTGGACGCGGACGGCCGTAACGTCTTCGACGCGCCCCGGGAGCCCTACGGGCTGTCCGCCCCGGCGCGCCACGCCCTGGCGGGAGTGCTCGCCCACGCCCCGGCGCTCTCCGCGCTGCTCAACCCCACCGTCAACTCGTACAAGCGCTTCGGCCCGGACACCACGGCCCCCTGGCTGGTCAACTGGGGCCTGGACAACCGCAACGCGCTGGTGCGCGTCCCGCCCGAGCGCGGCGCCGCCGCCCGCCTGGAGGTGCGGCTCGGCGACGCCACCGCCAACCCCTATCTCGCCATCGCCGGTCTGCTCGCCGCGGTCCAGCTGGGCATCGCCGCCGCCGAGGAGCCCCCGCCGCCGATGACCGGCGAAGGCCATGACAGGGGCGCCGCCACCCCGCTGCCGACCGACCTCGGCCGCGCCCTCGGCGCCCTGGAAGGCGACGACCAGCTCATCGACGCGCTCGGCAAGCCCTTCGTCGACGCCTTCCTCACCTTCAAGCGGGACGAACTGGCCAGGTTCCAGCGGTACGTCACCGACTGGGAGTTCCGCGAGTACGCCCGGCTTATCTGAGGCCGGTCCTCCCCGAGGTGCCGGTGGTCTCAGACGAGGTGCCGGAGGTCTCAGGCGAAGCGCCGGAGGTCTCAGGCGAGGTGGCGGGCGAAGAACCTCAGCGCGCCCTCCAGCTCGAAGGCCGGGAGCTCCCCGTGTGCTCCGGGATTGGCGTGCAGTGTCTTCTCGGCCGAGGCCAAGGCGTCGAACAGCGCCAGGCCCTGCTCACGCGGCACCCGCTCATCGTCCCACTGCACCAGGAACTCCACCGGGACGGTGATCCGCGCGGCGGCCTCGGCGGCGGCGAGGGCCCCGCCCAGACCCAGCACCGCGGCGCGGACCCGGGGTTCTGCGGCGACGAACGGAACGCCGAGCCCACAGCCCAGCGAGATCCCCCAGTAGCCCACCGGACCGGCGCCGACGTGCGCGAGCTGCCGCACCGCGTCCAGGACCGCCCGCCATTCCGGAACGGTCTGGCGGGCCACGAGCGCCTGGAACCCGGCGATGAGCGGCGCCAGTTCCGCCCCGGCCGCCACACGAGCCTGGTTCTCGGTGGCGATCCGGTTGTACTCCTCGTGCGGTGGCCGGTCGCCGTGTCCGGGCACATCGACCGCCACCGCCGCGAAACCGCACTCGGTCACGGAGCGGTGGGCACGGGCCAGGATGTCCGGGGCCTTCTTGTGCTGACCGCCGCCGTGTCCCAGCACGATCAGGGGACGGGCGCCGGTGGCGCCCTCCGGCGTCCAGAGCACACCGGGAATCTCACCGAGGGTGAAGAGCTGTTCGCGGACACCGTCGGTTGACGTTTCAGAGGTGAAGCGCATTGCGTCGCAAGCCTTTCGGGATGCCTTCCGCGGGCACTCCCTAGGCCATGCGGGAGAAGGAGGCCCGACCGGTCACAGTGTTGATCGGTCTCACCTCCTCGGTTCGCGGCAGCGCACGGCGGCACCGAACGTACCACGAAGCCGAGTTGTCCCCCGGGCCCTACTCGGGACCGTGGTCAACGGTCCCGGGCGGGGTGCTGGCTCCGCTGGTTCGGGGCGGACAGGGCCGGGATCTCGGGGTGGTCGCGCAGGGCCGCCACGACCGCGTTCACCGCCGCGCGCTGCGTCGTGCCGCGCCGCACCGCGATGGTGATGTTGCGGTGCACCGGTGTGCTGAGCTCGCGGGTGGCGACGGCGTGCTCCGGGGTGATGGCGAGGGCGGGCAGCAGGGTGATCGACCGGCCCGACTCAACATGCCGCAGCAGCATCAGATAGTTGCTGAACCGGCAGGCCACCCGGGGTTCGAACCCCGACTCCCGGCACAGCCGCACGGTCAGCTCCGCCATGTACGACCGCGGCCGGTCACACGCCCAGGTCTCCTCCGCGCACGCCGCGAGGTTCACCGTCGTACGGCTGGTGAGCGGGTGGTCGCGCGGCAGCACCAGCACGATCGGGTCGGTCCCCAGCGGGATGATCTCGAGGTCCGCGCCCCAGGAGAGGCCGACGTAGTCGGTGGTGGTGACGATGACGTCCGCCTCGCCCGAGCGGAGGGCCGGGCCGCCCTCGTGCGGCTCCAGCTCGATCAGCTCGAGGTGCAGTCGCGGATGGGTGGTGGCCAGGCGGGCCGCCGCCGGAACCGCGAAGGTGTAGATCGCGCTCTGGAACGCCCCGAGCCGTACGGTACCGATGGGCTCGTCGTTCAGGGCGTGCAGCTCGGCCTCCGCCTCCGCCATCTGGTCCAGGATCTCCCGGCCCCGGCGGGCCAGCAGCAGTCCGGCCGGGGTCAGCCGCACCCTCCGCCCGGTGCGCTCGATCAGCCGGCAGCGGGTCTCCGTCTCCAGGACCGCCAGCTGCTGGGACACCGTCGACGCGCTCAGGTGCAGCGTCTCGGCCACCGCGCGCACGGTGCCCAGGGTTTCCAGCAGGCTGAGCAGCCGCAGCCGGCCCGAGTTGAGCATGGCCCCGATTCTACGGTTCCGCTGTGCGGTTCTACCGAACAGAACGGTCAGATCCGTGCGATGGACACACGCAGCGACGCATCCCTACCGTCGTCCGTATGGATCCCGAGACAGCCGGTGGCGCCGTGGAGCGCCACCTCATCCGCTATTCCGGCCGAGCCGCGTTCACCCCCGAGGTCATCGCCCGTGCCGCGGGCACCTCGGTGTTCACCGAGGGCGGCCGCGAACTGCTCGACTTCACCTCCGGCCAGATGAGTGCGATCCTCGGCCACTCCCATCCGGAGATCGTCGCCACCGTGCGCGAGCAGGTCGCCCACCTCGACCATCTGCACAGCGGCATGCTCAGCCGCCCGGTCATCGACCTGACCCGGCGGCTCGCCGAATCCCTGCCCGACCCCCTCGAGAAGGCGCTGCTCCTGACCACCGGGGCGGAGGCGAACGAGGCTGCGGTGCGGATGGCGAAGCTCGTCACCGGCCGCCATGAGATCGTCTCGTTCGCCCGGTCCTGGCACGGCATGACCCAGGCCGCAGCGAACGCCACCTACAGCGCCGGGCGCAAGGGCTACGGACCCGCCGCGCCGGGCAACTTCGCACTGCCGGTCCCGGACCGCTTCCACCCCGACATCGTGGACGCCGAGGGCGTGCTCGACTGGCGCCGCCAGCTCGACCTGGGCTTCGACCTCATCGACGCCCAGTCCGTCGGCAGCCTCGCCGCCTGCCTGGTCGAGCCGGTCCTCAGCTCCGGCGGCGTCATCGAACTCCCGCCGGGTTATCTCGCCGCGCTGGCCCAGAAGTGCCGGGAGCGGGACATGCTGCTGATCCTCGACGAGGCGCAGACCGGGCTGTGCCGCACCGGCGACTGGTACGCCTTCGAGCACGAGGGCGTGGTCCCGGACATCCTCACGCTGTCCAAGACGCTCGGCGCGGGGCTGCCGCTGGCCGCCGTGCTGACCAGCCCGGAGATCGAGCAGCGGGCGTACGACCGGGGGTTCCTGTTCTTCACCACCCATGTCAGCGACCCGCTGCCGGCCGCCGTCGGCAACACCGTCCTGGACGTGCTGGCCCGCGACCACCTCGACAAGCGGGCGCGCGAACTCGGTACGGCGCTGCGCGGTCAGCTCGCCGAGCTCGCCACCCGCCACGAGGTCATCGGGGACGTCCGCGGCCGCGGGCTGCTGCTGGGCATGGAGCTCGTCGGTGACGAGGTGCTGGGCGCCGGTGGCGCCGACCGGCTCGGCGCGGCCGTCACCCGGCGCTGCTTCGAGCTCGGGCTGCACATGAACATCGTCCAGTTGCCGGGCATGGGCGGCACCTTCCGTATCGCGCCCCCGCTGACCGCGAGCGACGACGAGATCGCCCGCGGCGCCGCCATCCTCGACCAGGCGCTCACCGACGCCGTCCGCGGCCTCTGACGGATGTCATGAGTCCGCATGACATCCGTCATGCGGACTCATGACACACCGCACTCCTCCCGGCCCCGCCGCGCCGGAAACCTGGACGCCATGGACACCGTTATCGAAGCCGCCGACTTGCGGCGGCACTACAAGGGCTTCGAGGCCGTGCGCGGCATCGACCTCACGGTCGCCCGTGGTGAGCTCTTCGCACTCCTGGGGACCAACGGGGCCGGGAAGACCTCCACCCTCGAGGTCCTGGAGGGGCAGGCCACGCCCACCTCCGGGACGGTCAGGGTGCTGGGCGGCGACCCGTACCGCGACCGCGCCGCCGTACGCCCCCGTATCGGGGTGATGCTCCAGGAGGGCGGCTTCCCCACCGAGCTCACGGTCGCCGAGACCGCCCGCATGTGGGCCGGGTGCACCAGCGGGTCCCGGCCGGTGGCCGAGGCCCTGGAGCTGACCCGGCTCACCCAGCGGCGGGCGGTGCGGGTCAAGCAGCTCTCCGGCGGCGAGCGCCGCCGCCTCGATCTCGCCCTGGCCCTGCTGGGGCGGCCCGAGGTGCTGTTCCTCGACGAGCCGACGACCGGCCTGGACGCACAGTCCCGCCACGAGACCTGGGAGCTGATCCAGCGGCTCAAGGACCAGGGCACCACCGTGCTGCTCACCACCCACTACCTGGAGGAGGCGGAGCAGCTGGCCGACCGGCTGGCGATCATGCACGCCGGACGGATCGCCACCTCGGGGCGGGTCGCCGACGTGGTGGCCGAGCGGCCCTCGCGGATGGCGTTCGAGCTGCCCCCGGACTACTTCCCCGGCGATCTGCCACCGCTGGCACCGCTGGGGGTGACCAGGCAGGAGAGCGCCGGGCGTACGGTCCGGCTGGAGACCGCCGACCTCCAGCGCACGGCCACGGAGCTGCTGCTGTGGGCCCGGGACAAGGACGTGGCGCTGCACGGGTTCGACGCCCGGTCGGCGACGCTGGAGGAGGCGTTCATGGAGATCGCGAAGGGCCTGGAGAGCGAGGCGGCACGATGACCACGTCAGCGACCCGTACGGTACGGACCCCCGCGGCCACCCCCACCCGGGTCACCGCCAGGGACCGCCTGACCGCCCTCGGCCGCGCCGAGCTGACGCTGCTGATGCGCAGCAAGGCGTCCCTGGTCACCGCGGTGGTCCTGCCGAGCGCCATGGCCTTCGCGATGCGCGGTGTGGTCAAGGAGATGGACCTGGGCGGCACCGGTCTGTCGATGGCCACCGTCATGCTGCCCGCCGCGCTGGCGCTGGCACTGTTCTTCTCGGTCTATACGAACCTGGTCGGTGTGTACGTCCTGCGCCGCGAATCCCTCGTGCTGAAGCGGCTGCGCACCGGCGAGCTGCGCGACTGGGAGATCCTGGTCGGCAACGCCCTCCCGGCGTTCCTGCTGGCTACCGTGCAATCCGTGCTGCTGGCGATCGGGATGACCGTGTTCCTGGACGCGGACGCCCCGGCCGCCCCGCACCTGGCGGTCTTCGGCCTGCTCGTCGGCGTGGCGATGCTGGTGGCGGCGGGGGCGCTCACGGCGGCGTTCACCCGGACCGCGGAGAGCGCACAGCTGACGTTCCTGCCCTTCCTGCTGCTGACCATGGGCGGCTCCGGGGTCTACGCGCCGCGTGAGGTGATGCCGGACACGATGGCCGACATCGCCGCCTGGCTGCCGTTCTCGCCGGTGATGGACCTGCTCAGGGGCGGCTGGACCGGCGGCCTTGACGGTATGGACCAGCTCCGGGCGGCGCTCCTCGCGCTGGCCTGGACGGGCCTGGCAGTGTTCGGTGTGCGCCGGTGGTTCCGCTGGGGACCGCGGGGCTGAGGACGGCGGAGCCCGAGGCGATGGGACGAGGAGCATGAGCGGGACGGCGACCATGAGCGTGGAGGACTGGGTGGAGCGGCTCGGGGGCCCGGACGGCCCCGAGCGCTACCGCCGCTACAGCCTCGCCGCCGTCGTCTTCCTCGCGGCCACCGAGGCGGTGCTCTGGGTGTTCTGGATCGCGACGGCGGAGGCCGGTCCGCTCGGGCTGGCGCTGGTGGCGGCGCTGGGCGCGGCCCACGTCACCGTCCAGGGGCTGCTCTCCCGCGCCGCCCTGCTCTACTACCTCGGCGCGCGGCCGCGCCCGGTCCCGCTGGTCGCGCTGTATGTCGCCCTCACCGTGGCCATGGCCACCCTGGGCTGCGTACTGCTGGCCACCGGACGCATCCAGCAGGGGAACCTGGTGTCATATCTGGTCTGGCTGCTGATGTACTACGCCGGTCCGCCGATGCTGGCGCTGCCGCGCCGCCCCGGGGTGGCGCTGGTCGCGGCGGTGCCGGTGGCGGCGATCGGCGCGGCGGTGGCGAGCGGGCTGTCGGGCCAGCGGCTGGTCCTCGTGATCGGCGCCGGCCTGCTCATGGTTCCCTTCATGGCGACGGCGATGCGGATCTCCGGGTGGAGCGTACGGCTGATCGAGGAGCTGGCCAGGGCGCGGGCCACACAGGCCCGGCTGGCCGTGGCGGAGGAGCGGCTGCGCTTCGGCCGCGATCTGCACGATGTGCTGGGCCGCAACCTCGCGGTGGTGGCGCTGAAGAGCGAGCTCGCGGTGCAGCTGGCGCGGCGGGGCCGGGAGGAGGCGGTGGCCCAGATGGAGGAGGTGCAGCGGATCGCGCAGGAGTCACAGCGGGAGATCCGCGCGGTGGTGCGCGGCTATCGCACCGCCGACCTCCACGCCGAGCTGGCCGGGGCCCGGTCCGTGCTCGAGGCGGCCGGGATCGACTGCCGGATAGAGAACGGCCCGGCGGCGCGGCTGCCCGCACAGACACAGGCGGCGCTCGGCTGGGTGGTCCGTGAGGGCACGACGAACGTGCTCCGCCACGCACAGGGCGCGTCCCGCTGCGAGGTGTCGGTGCGCGCGGTGGCCACCGGCTCGGTGGCCCTGCTGATGGAGAACGACGGGGTGGACCCGGACCCCCGGCCGGGCACCGGCAGCGGTCTGCCGGGGCTGCGCGAGCGGCTGGCCGAGGTGGACGGCACGCTGTCGACCGAACGGCGCCCGGACGGGACCTTCCGACTGACCGCGAGGATCCCCTGGGAGGCGGCCGAATGATCAGGGTTCTGCTGGCGGACGACGAACACCTCATCCGGGGCGCGCTCGCCTCCCTCCTCGCGTTGGAGGACGACATCACCGTGGTGGCGGAGGCCGGAACGGGCGACGAGGCGCTGGCGATGGCCCGCGCACACCGCCCCGACGTGGCCGTCCTGGACCTGAGGATGCCCGGATACGACGGGGTGACGGTGGCGGCGCGGCTGCGCGACGAGGTGCCGGAGTGCACCTCGATGATCGTCACCAGCCACGCCGCGGCCGGGGCGCTGAAACAGGCGCTGGCCGCGGGTGTGCGGGGCTTCGTGCCCAAGACGGTGTCCGCGCGCCGACTGGCCGAGATCATCCGCACGGTGCACAGGGACGGCCGCTACGTGGACCACGAACTGGCGGCGGACGCGATCGCCGCGGGTGAGTCGCCGCTCACTTCCCGCGAGGCGGAAATGCTGTCGCTGGCCGAGGACGGGGCACCGGTGGCGGAGATCGCGTCGCGCGCCGCGCTGTCGCCCGGGACGGTGCGCAACTACCTGTCCGCCGCCGCGGCCAAACTCGGCGCGGAGAACCGCCACGTGGCGGCGCGGATCGCCCGCGAGCGCGGGTGGCTGTAGGGGGCGCGTCCCAGGTTCGCGTCCTCTCGCCGGATGGCCATCGGCGGTCGGTCAGCGCGGCCGTCGGCCCCGGCGGCGGCCGACGAGGAGGGCGCCACCGCTGAGGAGCAGCGCCGCGGCGCCCGCGGTCACCCATGCGGTGGCCGTGTCGGCGGGCCGGGACTCCGGCCGGGCGCGGGAGTCGGAGGGGTTGGCCGCGGGGGAGGGCCGGGCCGAACCGGTCGCGGTGGCGGCCTTGACGATGAGGTCGGTGACCGCCTGGGGGTGGGCGATCATGGCCACATGGGAGGAGTCGATCTCGACGGTGTGCGAATGGGCGCGCTTGGCCTCGAAGCGCTCCTGCCGGGGGTTGATGGTCTTGTCCTGCCGGGCGACGAGGAACCAGGACGGAATCTTCCGCCACGCCGCCACCTTCGCCTTCTCCGAGAACGCGGCGGTGCTGGCGGGCCGTTGGGTCGCCGCCAGCAGCCTCGCCGTACCGGCCGACAGATCGGCGGCGAAGACCCGGTGCAGCTTGTCCCGCTTGAGGTACAGGTCCGTGCCCCGCACACCGCCCCCGGCCCGGTAGCGGACCGCCCTGGTGGCGGTGGCGAGCTCGCTGGGGTACCGGGCGGCGAGCGACTGACCGCTCTCCCCCTTGTCGGGCATCAGGGCGGACACGTACACCAGCGACTTCACCCGGGAGTTCCCCGCCGCGGCCGTGCTGATGACCGCGCCGCCGTAGGAGTGGCCCACCAGCACGATCGGGCCCTTGACGCTGTCCAGGACGGAGGCGATGTAGGCGGAGTCGGTGGCGAGGCCGCGCAGCGGGTTGGCGGGGGCGATGACGGGATACCCGCGGCGCTCCAGCCGTGCGATGACACCGTTCCAGCTGGAGCCGTCCGCGAACGCGCCGTGGATCAGGACCACGGTGGGCTTGCGGCGGGGCGCGTCGTCCGCCGCCGCGGCAGGGGCCGCCGTGGCCGCGCACACCGCCAGGGCGCATCCGGCCGCCGCGGCGCGTGCCCGGACCCGTCCACGTGCCCGGACCCGTCCACGTGCCCGGACCCGTTCGCGTCCGGAGCCGAGAGCCGGAGACGCCGCCATGGTGTCCTCACTTCCCTGGAGGTCTTCGCCGCAGGTATTCGCCGCAGGTATTCATGTGCGGGCTGTGGCTCCTCAACGTTCGCCGGACCCGAGTGACGGGGCCGCACGGCGGTGTCCGACCGGGTGAGACGGCTGATCCGGTCGGCTGACCCCGCGCCCCTCGGGAGGGGCCGACGTCCGGTTCCACCCCTGCCGATCTCCGGCAATCGGCAGGAAGGAACGGGAAGGAAGGAACGGGAAGGAAGATGACACGGCGCGGACCGGGTACCCGACGCGGGGCGCCCGGAGGGCCCGGACGCTCCGCCCGGAAGGCGGTGGCTCATGGATCTGCCCCGTGCCCGTGCGCACGGCACCGTGACCCAGCGGCTCATCGACGACCACCTGCTGTCCGGCCGGACGGAGCCGGGGGAGGAGATCGCGCTGCGGGTGGACCAGACGCTGACGCAGGATGCCACCGGCACGCTGGTGATGCAGGAGCTGGAGGCGCTGGCCCTGGACCGGGTCCGTACCGAGGCCAGCGTTCAGTACGTCGACCACAACATCCTCCAGGCCGATGAGCGCAATGCCGAGGACCATCTCTTCCTGCGCTCGGCCGCCCGACGCTTCGGCCTGTGGTTCTCCAAGCCCGGCAACGGCGTCTCCCACCCGACCCATATGCACCACTTCGGCGCCCCGGGAAAAACCCTGGCCGGTTCGGACTCCCACACCTGTGCGGCCGGTTCCCTGGGCATGCTGGCGATCGGCACCGGCGGCCTGGAAGTGGCGCTCGCCATGGCCGGACGGCCGCTCCACCTCACCATGCCGAAGGTCTGGGGCATCCGGCTCACCGGGGAGCTCCCTCCGTGGGTCAGTGCCAAGGACGTGATCCTGGAGCTGCTGCGCCGCCACGGGGTGCAGGGAGGAGTCCAGCGCGTCCTGGAGTACCACGGCCCCGGTCTGGCCTCCCTCACCGCGATGGACCGCCACGTCATCGCGAACATGGGGGCGGAACTGGGCGCCACCACCACCGTGTTCCCCTCGGACGGGGCGGTGCGCGGCTTCCTCGACGGGGTGGGGCGCGGCGCCGACTTCGTGGAGATCACCGCGGTGGAGGACGCGTCCTACGACCTCGACGAGGAGATCGACCTGTCCTCACTGGAGCCGCTGATCGCACGGCCCACCTCGCCGGGAAACGTCGTACCGGTCAGGGAGGCCGCCGGGGAGCCCATCACCCAGGCCGTCATCGGCTCCTCCGCCAACCCCGGGTTCCGCGACTTCGCCGTTCCGGCCGCCATGGTGGCCGGGCGCCAGGTCCCGGCCGGGGTGAGCTTCGACATCAACCCGACGTCCCGCGAGATCCTCCAGGACCTGACGCGCCGCGGCGCCACGTTCGACCTGATCGCCGCCGGTGCCCGCATCCACCAGTCGGGCTGTCTGGGCTGCATCGGCATGGGGCAGGCCCCGGCCCCGGGGAGCAATTCGCTGCGCACCTTCCCGCGCAACTTCCCCGGCCGCTCCGGCACCGTGGACGACGCGGTGTGGCTGTGCTCACCGGAGACCGCCACGGCCTCCGCGCTGACCGGTGCCATCGCCGATCCGCGCGACTGGGCCGCGCGCACCTCGGTGGCGGCCCCTCCCGCACCGGACGCCCCGGACCCGCCGTCGCACAACGACGCCATGCTGGAACCACCGCTGCCACCAGGCGAGGCCGCACGCGTCCAGCTGGTGCGCGGCCCCAATATCTCCGCGCTGCCGGAGCTGGATCCGCTGCCGGACAGCATTCACGGCCCGGTGCTCCTCAAGGCCGGCGACGATGTCTCGACCGACGAGATCTCCCCGGCCGGGGCGAACGCCCTGCCCTACCGCTCCAACATCCCCAAGCTGGCGGAATTCACCCTCACCCGGCTGGACCCCGACTACCCGCGGCGCGCCGAGGCGGTCCGGGAGGACACCGGGCACCTCATCGTGGCCGGTGCGAACTACGGACAGGGCTCGTCCCGCGAACACGCCGCCATCGCCCCGCGCTACCTCGGCCTGCGAGCCGTCATCGCCACGTCCTACGCCCGCATCCACTGGCAGAACCTGGTCAACTTCGGTGTGCTGCCGCTGGAGTTCGAGGACCCCGCGGACTACGACCGCATCGGCCGCGACGACCGGCTGCGTCTTTCCGGTCTGCGCGGGGCCCTGGCCCCGGACGGCGAACCGAGGCTCCGCGTCCACAACACGACCCGGGACGAGGAGTACACCGTCCGCCACCGCCTCTCGCCACGACAGCGGGCAGCGGTGCTCGCGGGCGGTGTCATCCCAGCTCTCGCACACTGAGGCGTACGGGGGCCTGATGTACGGGCGCCTGAGGCGTACGGGCGCCGCTAGCCGTCGGTCCGGGACGCGTCCTGGCAGCTCTCCGCGCCCTTGCACCGCTGGAGCGCGGTGAGGGTGCGGTGCAGGGCGGCCCGCTGCCCGGCCGAGAGGGACGCCGCCCGGTTGGTCAGCTGCTCGGGGTCGGAGTCCAGCGCGTAGAACTCCCGCTGCCCATCGGCGAATTCGACGTAGAGGGAGTCATCGGTGCGCATCGCGGCGTAGGTCGGCGGGTTGCCGGTGATCTCGGGCGCCGCGTCGGGATCGTCCTTCGTGGAACCCGCGTGATGGTGTTCGACCAGGACGGCATCGCGCCACTCCTTCTCCGTCCGGCCGTGCATCAGATCGCTGAGGCTGCGCCCGTCCACGGTCGACGGCGGATCCACGCCCGCCAGGTCCAGGAAGGTCGGGTTCATATCGACGTTCTCGGCGAGCTGGGACACCTCCTCACCGGCCGGGACATCGGGTCCCGCGACCACCAGCGGCACATTGACGTCGGTGTCGTAGGCGGTCTGCTTCCCGGGACGGAGCCGGTGTTCTCCCATGTGGAAGCCGTTGTCCGAGCCGAACACGACATAGGTGTCGTCCGCCAGGCCCTTGTCCTCGAGGGTCTTCCCCAGCCGACCGATCATGTCGTCGACCGCCTGGACCGAGCGCACCCGCTTGGCGAACTTCCGGTCGATCTGCTTCTCCTCCTTCGGCTTCAGCGGCGTCAGGATGTTGTGCCACTTCGGCGCGTCGCGGGTCGCCTTGTCATAGGCATCGGTCTGCGGAGCCTCGAGCCCGGGGAAGGTGTCCTCGTCGCGCGGCGCGGGTGTGGAGGGGCCGTGCGGCGCGAACGTGGCCACCTCCAGCAGGAACGGCTTCTTCGCAGCCGCCGAGGAGCCGATGAACGAGGTGGCCTTCTCCGACAGGACGTCCGTCAGATAGTCCTTGGGGGCGTCTCCATAGGGCACGACCTTGCCGTTCTCGTTCAGCTCGTAGTCGTACTCCTTGTAGCCGTCCCCGGCGACGTCCCACTCGTCCCAGCCGGAGGGCACATAGGGCTTGTCGGTGCCGTGCTTGTCGCCCGGCTGGTATCCGTTGATGTACTTGCCCATGAACCCGGTGCGGTAGCCGGCGCGCTGCAGCGCGGGCCCGAAGGTCTTCTCCTCGTTGTGGTTCTTCATGAAGGCGCCGTAGCCGCCGTCATCGCCGTTGTTGGTGAAGACCCCGGTGTTGTGCGGGTACTGCCCGGTGAGGAGGGAAGAACGCGACGGGCAGCACAGCGAGTCGGTGGCGAAGAAGTCGGTGAACGTCGTCCCCTTCTTCCGCAGTTGCTGTACGTGCGGCATGTACTTCACGAGGTTCCACGCCAGGTCGTCGGTGAGGACGTACACGATGTTGGGCTTCGCGGCGGAAGGCGGGGCGCCGGTGTCAGAGGTGGCACCATCGGCCGTGTTCACCGTTCTGTTGCACGAGGCCAGCATCGCGATGGCCAGGGCCGCACACAGGGCGGCGAGGACACGTGGACGGCGACGGCGACTGCCGAACATGGCGCAACCTCCTACGAGTTGTGCGTCTTCGTCGCCGGGAACCGTAGGAGGCCGCTTTGTGTGATTCTTGTGAGACACCGGCGCCCGGGCCATGAGCGGCCCGGGGCGCCCGCCGTGCGCCTGTCCGATCGGCGCCGTCGCGTCGTCGCCTACGGCGTGGCGGCGTGCCGTTTGACGAGTTCGTAACTGCGCAGCCGCGCGGCCAGCGCGTAGACCGGTGTGACCAGCATCAGCTCCTCCGCGCCGGTCGTCTTCGCCACCTCCGCCAGCCGCCGCAGCACGGTCTCCGGCGTGCCGTACGCCTGGTGCGCCCCGAACGCCGCCACCCCCGCCCGCTCCTCCTCGGTGAACGGATGCGCCGACGCCTCCTCGGGCGAGGGGAACGCGACCTCACTGTGCCCCTTGAGGAGCCCGGCCTTGACCACGTTCATCGGGCCCGCCAGCCACCCGGCCTCCTCCTCGGACTCGGCGCACACGGTCTCCACGCACACCAGCACACGGGGGCTCGCGCACCACGGGGAGGGGGAGAAGCGCGCACGGTAGTGGTCGAGCGCGGCGAGGGTGTTGTCGGGGCGGATGTGATGGGCGAAGGCCAGCGGCAGGCCGAGCCGCGCGGCGAGCGCCGCACCGGCGTCGCTGGAGGCAAGCAGCCACGGCTCCGGGAGCGTGCCGAGCGCGACCTCCTCGACCAGGAACCGCAGCGTCGCCGCCACATCGCCCCCGTACTCCTCGTCCGTCGTCGGACCGGCGCCACGCCGCAGCGCCCGGGCCGTGGCCTCGTCGAAGGTGCCGGGACCGCGGCCGATGCCCAGGTCGATCCGGTCGGGGTGCAGCGCGGCGAGCGTGCCGAACTGCTCCGCCAGCATGATGGGGGCGTGGTTGGGGGCGAGTACGCCGCCGGAGCCCAGCCGGATGGCCGAGGTCGACGCGGCCGCGTGGGCGGTCAGCACCACGGGTGGGAACGCCCCGATGGCGGGGGAGTGGTGGTGCTCTGCGTACCAGAGTCGGCGGTAGCCGAGGGCGTCGAGACGCTGGGCGAAGGCGGTGGTGTCACGCAGCGTGTCCACGGCTCGCGTACCAGCTTGGACCATGGCGACTTCCAGCGCGGAGAGCGGCACATCGATCATGCTCTGAGCATACGGAGTGCCGGTGGTGCGCGGCAGCGGTTCCCCGGTCCCGGGCGTTCGGAACCCCGGTGGTCAGGGTATGCGTTGACGGTTTGGCCCACCAAGGAGGAGCGAGACCGCATGACCGCCACGCTGGACGACATCACCCGCACTTGGCTTCGGGAACCCCGGTTCTGGCAGGTGGCCACGGTGAACCCGGACGGTTCGCCGCAGTTGACGCCGATGTGGGCCGACCTGGAGGACGGCCTGGTGGTGATCAACACCTCGTCGGGCCGGGTCAAGGAGGAGAACCTGCGCCGCGATCCCCGCGTGTCGCTGTGCTGCATGGACACCGAGGACCCGTATCACCGGGTGGAGATCCGGGGCAGCGCCGTCCGCTTCGTCGAGGGCGCTCCGGCCGTACGGGTGATGGACCGTCTCGCGCGGAAGTACCTGGGCACCGAGACGTTCCCCTGGCTGGCCCCCGGTGAGGTGCGGGTGGCGGTCTACATCGAGCCGCACCATGTCCACCGCGTGGTCGGGGTGGAGAAGTTCCGGCCGGGGGTGCTGCCGGACGCGTGAGAACGCCGTACCCAAACGGGGGACGGGATCCGGCACGGGGGAGGAGCACGGGGTGGACGAGGAACGACGCCATGGCCATGGCGATGAGGGTGTCGGCGACCCGCTGGCCGACGCCGTCCGGGGCGTGCTGTGCTGGGCCACGGACGACATTCCGCGGTTCACGGGGCTCGTGGTGTGGCTGTACCGGGCCGTGGACCACCCCACGAACTCCCCCGAGGAGGCCGCCGCGGAAGTGGCGGCCCTGGGCCTGGACCGGCCGGGCCTCGCCCCGCTGCGCACACTGCTGACCCGGCTCGGGTCGGGCGGCGGCGACCCCCGGGCGCTGGCCCGGGACGTCCACCGCGGCGCGGACATCGCCCGGCGGGCCCTGCGGGAGCTGTCGGCGCGCGCGCCAGAACGGGCCCGCATCGCCAGGCTGCACGCCGCCCTGCTGGTGTGGGCCAACCTCCTGGTGCCCGGCACGATGGACTTCGACGAGCTGGACGAGGCCATGGCGGAGCCGGGGCCGGACCCCGACGACCGTCCCAGCCGCCCGGGGTATGTCGGTCTGGAGAAGCGGCTGGCCACTCTCGTCGATGCCGTACGGGTGTCCCAGACCGGCGATCTCGGACACCTGGAGACCAGCGCCGCCCGGCTCCGTGAGATCACCGACTCGCTGTCGGGGGACGGCGAGAGGACCGTGGCCGCCCGCCGTTCCCTGGCCGCCGGCATGGCCGGGCGGCTCCATGAGGTGGCGATGCTCGGGGGCAGCCTCCGGGCCGCCGACGCCGCGCTGACCCTGGGCAGGGAGTTGCGCGCGGTATACGAGGACGAGGGCTCACCGCCGTCCCTGAACACGCTGACCTCGGTGGTGTTCGCCGCCCAGCACGAGCTGGCCCTGGTCCGCCGCGGCGGGGACCCCACCGTGCTGCCGCGCCTGGTCGAGGAGTTGACCGGGCTGTACGCGGCCCTGCCGCCCGACCAGGAGAACCGCTTCGCCCTCGCCGGTGTCCTGGCCGAGGTCCATCAGGAGCAGGCCGCCCGTACCCAGGATCCGGCCGGATTCCGCGCCGCGGCCCGGTATCTGCGGGAGGTGGCGGAGACCGACCCGCGGGGGCTCGCCCCCATGCTCGCGCCGTACTTCCCGGCCGTGCGCGCCTCCGCGCTGATCCAGCTGATCATGATCGAACCCGGCCGGGACGCCGCCGACGAGGCCGTCGCGGAGGTCCACCGGATCGTTGAGGGACCGCAGCCCTCCCCCCGCCAGGAACTCCAGCTGCGGTACCAGCTCGGCCGGGCCCTGCTGCACGCGGCCCGCCACCTCGATGACCCGGATCTGCTCGATCGGTGCATCACCGAGCTGTGCCTGGTCCGTGAGCTGATCGTCGGGGGCCATGGCCCGCCGCACACCGCCGACGCCCTCACCCAGCTGTCCGAGGCCCACTGGCTGCGCCGTGACCGCGGCGGTCCGCGCGCCGCCGCGGACCGCGAGGCCGCCCTGGCCGCCCGGGGCGAGGCGCTGGTCAGGGTGTCCGCCGACGTCCTGCTCCAGCTCGGCTCCGAACACGGCCTGTCGGTGGCCCGCTTCGGGTCGGCACAGGCCCTGTGGCTGGCCTACTGGACCACCGTGTGCGACCGCCCGGCCGATGCGGTGAACGCGCTGGAACTGGGCCGGGCCCTGGTGCTGCGGGCCGCCGCCGCGTCCCGTGGCATTCCCGAACTCCTCGAGGCACGGGGACACCCGGACCTGGCCCGGCAGTGGCGCGCCGAGGTCGCCGCGGATGTGCCCCGGCCCGACGCCACGGCCGCGCCGCCGGACCGGGCCACGGGGCAGCGGGCACCGTCCACCGAGCAGCGGATCCAGGCCACCGGGCAGCAGGTCCCGGGCACCCTGCGGCGCAGGGCACTCGAGGCGCTGGGCGCGGCCAGCGGCGAGGACGCCTGGCGGCTGCTCGGCCCGCCCGACCTGTCGGCGCTGAGGGCCGGTCTCACCGCCTCCGGCGCCGACGCGCTCGTCTATCTCGTCCCCGGGCAGCACCCCGGCATGCCCGGCTTCGCCCTGATCGTCCGCCCCGGCACCGGCACCGGCACCGGCAGCGCGGGGCCCGCCGTACTGAAGCTGCCGCTGCTGACCCCCGGCAGCCCGCCACTTGAGCGCTACCTCGACGTCACCGCCCGGCGTACCGGGGCAGCCGCGGACGCCACGGCCGACCCGGGCCGTCAGACCGAGTGGGACGGGCGCTGGGAGGCGGCGTTGCGCGAGCTGTGCGACTGGGCCTGGCCCGCCGCGATGGGTCCCGTCCTGGCTGCCGTGGGCCCGCTCCACCGGCCGCCCAGGATCGTGCTGGTGCCGTGCGGGCCACTCGGCGCGGTCGCCTGGCACGCGGCCCGCACCCCGTACGGGACCGATGGACGCGGGCACCGGTACGCCTGCGAGGAGGCGGTGCTCAGCTACGCCCCCTCCGGCGCCGAGTTCCTGCGGGCCGCGCCCCGGGACCGGCTGCCGACCACCGCCGGGCAGATCCTGGTGGCCGACCCCGAACTCAGCCTCGTATGGGCCGAGATCGAGGCGGAGGCGCTGCACACGGCCTGCTACCCGGACGGCCTGCGCTACGGCGAGTTCCCCACGGCCGATGTCAGCGACGCGCCGGGGACACCCGAGGACGTCCTCGCCGCCCTGCCCGGCGGCGGCTCACCGGTGGCCGTTCTGCACATCTGCTGCCACGCCCTGGCCGGTCCTGACCCCACCCGCTCGGCACTCTGGCTCGCCGCCCCGCCCACCGGACCCGAGGACGCGGGACGCCTGACCGTGGCCCGCATCCTGGACGGCGCCGCCACCGAACAGCCGGGCGGGGCGGGCCCGTTGGTGGTGCTCAGCGCCTGCGAGACGGATCTGAGCACCCGCGACCACGACGAGGCCCTGACCCTGTCCACCGCCCTGGTCGCCCGTGGCGCGGCCGATGTCATCGGCTCGCGCTGGGCCGTGAACGACGCCCCGACGGCCCTGATGATGGCCGTCTTCCACGACTTCGTCGCCACCCACGGCCACGCCCCGGTGGACGCCCTGCGCGCCGCCCAGCTCTGGATGCTGGACCCGCACCGCGAGCCCCCGCCCACCCTCCGCGGCGAACTCCGTGGCGAGGCCACTCGCACCGATCTCGACCGCGTCCACTTCTGGGCCGCCTTCACCCACCAGGGCAACCCGGCCGCCCGGGGCACACACTGACCCCGGCCCCGCGCCCCGCTCCCTCCAGCAAGGGCTATCCGAGGATGAGGGAGGGCTAGCCGAGGACGAGCGGCAGCTTCGCGGCCAGGTCGCCCAGGTCGGCCCGCTCCTCGGCGGTCGGGGCCCGTCGCCCGGTGCCGACCAGCAGCGCATCCTTGTCGGACCACGACACGGGGAACGGCGCCCCGGCGATCCGCTCCAGCGTCTCGCGCGCCCCGGCAAGGCTCTCGGCGGGAGGCCCCGCCACGCCCGGGAGGTGGGCGATCAGATCGAGGTGGTGCAGGGTCCACTCCATGACGTACGCGGAGAGGTAGTCATCCGCGGTGAGCACCACATCGCGGGTGCTGACCCGCAGGCCCGGACTGGCGAGCCCGGCCGCGCGCCCGGCGGCCGAGCCCACGTCGTCCAGGTGGAACTTCAGCAGCCACGGGTCCTCGTACGCGGCGGCCAGCCGGACGGTCAGCGCGTCGAGCGGGTCGTCGCCGGTCGGCGGCGTGTCGGCCACTTCCCAGTAGGTCACCGCGTCGCGCGTCGGTTCCGCGTCGGTGGGGGTGGCCAGGGTGATCAGGACGTCCTGAGCGTCGATGACCAGGTGGCACACCAGGTCCCGTACCAGCCATCCGGCACAGCCGGAGGGCCGTGCGAAGTCCTCGTCCGGGAGGTCGGCGACCGCCGTGCGCAGCGCCGTCCACGAGTGTGAGAAGAGATCCACAACCGCAAGTTAGCAGCGCTCGGCCCGTCCGGCGACCGATTTCCTGCCCGTACGCGAACGCTCGATCCGGGTCCGCGACCGCCCAACTCGGCCCGCCAGTGGGGGATTGGCGCGGTATCGACGCCAACGGCCGCGGCCCTCACATGTCGTAGTGGCGGACGTCGTCGAGGTATTCCCGCGCTCGCTCCTGGACCAGCGGGGGCAGTTTCCCTGCGGCCAGATCCGCGAAGGTGGTCTTCTCCAGCACCTGCCGCAGACTCGCCCGCACCGCGCGCCAGACATCGGGCAGCACCGCCGCGGCTCCCGGGTACTCCAGACCGCTGAGGCCCACGTCCCGCACGTTGGCCAGCGGACCGTCGATGGCACGGATCACATCGGCGAGGGCGATCTCCTTCGCCGGACGCGCCAGCAGATATCCGCCTTCCGGGCCCCGCACACTGCGTACCAGATGGGCCAGGCGCAGCTCGCGCAGGATGCCGAAGAGGAAACGCAGGGGAATGTCCTGCCGGGTCGCCACCTGCTCGGCGGTCAGGGGTGAGCCCTCCGCGGCCGCCAGTTCGGCCATGGCCCGGACGGCATAGTCCGACTTGGCTGTGATCCGCACCAGGGCAAGTTATCACGCGGGTCCTTGTCAGGGAGCCGGGCCCCGGGCCCTCGGCTCGGGCATCCCGCCTGGTGGCGCCAAGGGTGGGCCGTTGTTCGGCCATGAGTTCATCAAGTTCATTGAATTGGTGTACTTAGATGGCTACGGTACCGGTTGCGTGAGCGGGCATCGGTCTGCTCCGCCGCCGGTTCCGGGGAAGCAGGAGGTATCACATGGCGTCGCCAGAGCCGTGCAGCACATCAGGGCCGGGTACGAGGACCGTCGCCGTGGTGGGGGCGGGTGCCTCCGGCGCGCTGGTGGCGATCCAGCTCTGCGAGACGGCGGCGCGCCGCCGTGTTCCGTTCGAACTCCTGCTGATCGACCCCGCCCCGGAGGCCGGTCGCGGCATCGCCTACTCCACCTCCGACCCGCGCCACCGCCTCAATGTGGCGGCGGGCAAGATGAGCTGCTACCCCGACGATCCCGGACACTTCGTGCGGTGGCTGTGCCACCACGGCGAACCGGGTGTGCGCAGTGGCGACTTCGCGGAGCGGTACCGCTACGGCGCCTATCTCGCCGACACCCTCGGCCGGGCCATCATGGCCGCCCAGGGCGTGGTCGCCGTCCGCCGACTGCGCACCCGGGCCACCGGCTGCCACTGGACCACCCTTCCCGGCGGGGACCCCCGCGCCCGGCTGGAGCTCGCCGACGGCCGTACCGTCGAGGCGCACCGCGTGGTGCTGGCCACCGGGCCGTCCCGCGCCACCGCCGACTGGGCCCCGGAGGACCTGCGCGGCAACGACCGCTTCATCGCCGACCCTTGGGCACCGGGCGCCCTGGACGCCGCCCTCCAGGACGGGCGCAAGGAGGATGTGCTCCTCGTCGGCACCGGGCTGACCTCGGTGGACATCGCCATGACCCTCGACCGCCCCGGCCGCACGGTGCACGGTGTGTCCCGTGGCGGAAGGCTGCCGCAGGCGCATGCGGTGGACCCGCTGCCCGCCGCCATGTGTGAGACCCCACTGCACGGGCTCTCCCTGGCCGCGCTGCGGGCCGCGGTGCGTCGGCACATCGGCCGGGTGATGCGCACCCACGGCGACTGGCGGCCCGCGGTGGACGGACTGCGCCCGGTCACGGCCGGGATCTGGGCATCGATGTCCACCGCGGAACGGGCCGAGTTCGTGGAGCGGGACGGCTCGTTGTGGAACACCCACCGCCACCGCATGTCCCCGGCCACCGCGGAGGCGGTCGGGCGGATGCGCCGCACCAGGCGGATGCGGACGCACCAGGGGCGGCTCGCCGCCGCCTCGGCCCGGCCCGACGGCTCCCTGACGGTCACCCTCACCACCGCCGACGGCCCCCGCACACTGCCCGTGGGCTGGGTCGTGGACTGTACGGGGCCGGGATCGCGGCTCTCCGGCACGGCCGACCCGCTGTGGCGTAGCCTGCTCGACCGGGGCGCCGCGATGCCCGGCCCGCTCGGCATGGGGGTCGCCACCGACCACGGACGGCTGCGCGGCGCGGACGCCACCACCGCCCGCCCCCTGTGGACCCTGGGCGCGCCCCGCCGTGGCGAGTTGTGGGAGACCACGGCCATCCCGGAGATCCGGGTACAGGCCGCCACCATCGCCGAGGCCGTCCTGGACCCGTGGACGGCCCCCGCGCTCCCCGCCACCGGCGGCCCCGCCCGGCGCCGGACACGTCGGCCCGTGGACACCTCCGGCCTCCCCCTCAGCACCCACGCGGCCGCCGCCACCGCCTACCGCCTCGGCGTGGACCGGCTGCTGAAGGTCAGGACCGGGGCCGCCCAGGCGCTCCGCCGCTCGGTGGCGCTCGACCCCGGATTCGCCCTCGGCCACGCCACGCTCGCGCTCATCGGCCATGAGTGCGGGGCCGATGTGGATGTCCCCCGCGCCCTGGCCGACGCCCGGCGCGCGGTGCGCGAGCGCGCCGACGTCCACGAACGCTCCTTCGTGGACGTCGTCTCCCGCCGCGTCCTGCACCCGCCCGCGGACGGCGACACCGCCCTCCTGCGCCATCTGGAGGAGTACCCGGGGGACGCGCTGGCGCTCGCCGCCGCCGTGCCCACCATCGCCTTCTCCGGTCTGCGCGACCTCGACGGCACCACCGCGCTCCGCGTGGTCGAGCACACCGCCCCGGCACACGGGGAGGGCTGGTTCCACACGTCCCTGCTCGCCTTCATGCGCCAGGAGCAGGGGCGTTACGACGAGGCCGGGGCCCTGGCCGAACGGGCCCTGGCCGCCGAACCCGCCTCCGGTCACGCCATGCACGCCCTCGCCCATGTGCACTACGAGTCCGGCGACCACCGGGCGGGCCGCGACCGACTGGAACGATGGCTGGCCCACCAGGGCCGGGGCGGAACACACCGCGCCCACTTCTCCTGGCACGCAGCCCTGCACGAACTCGCCCTCGAGGACACGGCGGCGGTGCGCCGCCGGTGGGCGGAGCAGCTGTCGCCGGGGAAGGTGTACGGGGTCCGCGCCCTGGTCGACTCCGGCTCCCTGCTGTGGCGCGCCCGGCTGGCGGGCGCGTGGCGGGGCCCGCTCCCGATCGGCGACGTCCTGGACACGGCGCCCGCGGATGTCCTGGAGCGTCCGGCCACCGCGTTCGTCGCCCTGCACTCCGCCATCGCCCTCACCGCCGCGGACGACCTGCCGGGGCTGCGGAGACTGGGGGCCCACGCCCGGCGCGCCGATGAGGTGCAGCGACGTGTTATCGCCCCGCTGTGCGCGGCGTTCGAGGACATCCTGGAGGAGCGCTGGAAGGACGCGGCACGCGGATTGGAGCGCCTGCTGCCGCGACTCCCCGGCGTGGGCGGCAGCGCCGCGCAGCGCGAGATAGTCGAGGAGGCCCTACTGTACGCGCTCGTGTCCGCGGGCCGCAGCGAGGCGGCCCGGAATCGCCTGGCGGAGCGGCTGGACCGCCGTTCCTCTCCCCACGACCGCCGACGGCTGACGGCCCTCTCGGCCTAACCCCACGGCGGACCCGCGGCGGCCTGTCCCGCCCCCGATGCACGCCTCCACCAAGTGACGGGCCCCCGCCGGGCGTTGGGCTCTCGCCGCGCGGCGGACTCCGCTCCGTGGTTGGGCTCTGCCCCGCCCCCCCCGGGGGCCAGGGGCGGAGCCCCTGGTATCGGGAGGGGGCGGGGAGGGGAAAGCCGCGACCCGGACCCCCTGCCCGGGACACTGACGCGCGTGGAGATGACAGTGGACCAGACCACTTCCGTCTGATGTCTTGACCGTGAACGGACAGGCGGTATGGTCTAGACCTAGTGCGGTGCTGATTCACGGCCGCCCCTTGCGGCCCATGAGACGTTCCGTGCAGCCACCCCCCACATCCCCCCACATCCCCACCTTCGGCAAGGACTTCCCGTCTGGCGTGGGGTCTCGCCGTGAAGGAGTTGGCATGAACATGAAGAGAAAGTTGGCGGTTGTCGTCGGCGCGGGGATAGCCCCCCTGATCGCTCTGAGCCTCCCCGCGAGCGAGGCCAGCGCGCATGGCTATATCTCCACCCCGCCGAGCCGCCAGGCCCAGTGTGCGGCTGGGACCGTGCCCTGCGGTGACATCAAGTACGAGCCGCAGAGCGTCGAAGGTCCCAAGGGGCTGACGAGCTGCAGCGCGGGCAACTCGAGGTTCGCCGAGCTGGATGACGACAGCAAGGGCTGGGCGGTCACCCCCATCCCGTCCAAGGCCAGCTTCACCTGGAAGCTGACCGCGCGTCACGCGACCAACACCTGGCAGTACTTCGTCGGCGGCCAGAAGGTCGCGGAGATCGACGACGGCGGGGCGCAGCCGGGCGAGACCGTCACCCATCAGGTGGACTTCGGCGGTCTCAAGGGCAAGCAGAAGGTTCTGGCGGTCTGGAACATCGCGGACACCTCCAACGCCTTCTACGCCTGCATCGATGTGAACATCGGCGGCTGACCGCGAGCAGCCGACCGCACGCGATGTGAACACCGGCGGTTGAACACCGAAGGCCGGTCGCCTCTGAGGCGACCGGCCTTCGGCGTCCCCGTGTCCCCGTGTCCCCGCGACGGCCGCGCCCGGCGCCCGCCTATCGGGGCCCGTACGTCAACCTGCGCAGCAGCTTCTCCGCGGGCCCCGGAAGCGAACGGCGCTGCAGGAGATGGGACCCGGCCACCGTGGCGAGCCAGACCAGGACGGCGCTCAGACACGCGGCGAGCGTCGGGCTGCCGGTCCGCTCTCCGAGTGCGAGGGCGAACGGGGAGAGCAGCAGCACCCAAGCCAGGGACTGGAGCAGATAGCCGCTCAGCGACCGCTGGCCCAGGGCCGTCAGCGCCTCCACGGCCACCGGAAGCTTCCGCCCCGAAGCGGAGCGGGACTTCGACAGGCGCAACGCGAGGAGCCCGAAGAGCGCCACATACCCCGGCCCACCGAACTGGCCGCTCACCTCGTACAGGCTCAGGAACGCATCCGCGGTGGCCCCGTCGACATGGATGAATCCGCCACTGACCAGGCCGATCGGCACCCCGCCCGCGAAGGCGATACCGAGGGCGGCCACGGCGGTGCGGACCAGCAGCCGCCGGTGGCGGGCCGGGTCCTCCAGGATGCCGCGCCGGGCGGCCCACGCGCCCAGCCAGACGATTATGAAGAACCCCAGCACGGTCAGCGTGTGGAGCGGCCACTCGCCGAGCCGGTCGGCCACGGACGTGGCGTAGTCGGGGGCCGTGAGTGAATCGACCCCGTCCGTCGGCACGGCGGCGGATCCCGTGCCGCCGTGGGTGGCGCGGTACCCGGCCACGGCCGCGAGGACGGCGGTGTACGCCACCGTGCCGCCCCACAGCCACAGCACGACGCGCTGCACGCGTTCGCCGCGGCGCAGGAGCAGCAGGGTGAAGGCGATGCCGACGATGCCGTAAGCCCCGAGGAAATCACCGAAGTTGAGCAGTGCGGCATGGACGAGGCCGAAGGCGACGAGCCATGCGTTGCGCTTCAGCAGCACCGAGCGGGCGGCGCCGGGCCCGGAGTCCTCCGCGTCCTGTCTGCGGGTGAGCTGCACCAGCCCGTAGCCGAACATCACGGCGAACATCGGATAGGCGCGGGCGTGGACGAAGACGAACATGGCGAGGTTGAACGGGCGTTCCCAGCCGTGTGGCGACGCCTCGGCGCCCGGCTGGTTGCCGAAGGTGTACACCGCGGCGTTCGCGAGCGCGATGAGCAGCAGCATGGTGCCCCGCGCCAGATCGGGGGCCAGGGCCCGTTCGGTCCGGCGGACGGGACCCCGGGCGGGGCCCGGGGCATGGGACTGCGTGATGGCTGTCACCTGGATCTCTCCGTTCTGGCGTGAGGGCCCAGCGGCCCAGCGAGCGAGGGGCGCATGGGTGGGCCCTCGGCACCCGGCTTAGTATAAGACATAATCTATATGGCAGATACTAAGTAGCCGTAGGCCATGATGTAGCCGGTGAGCAACCGAGGTACGAGAAGGAGGAGCGCCATGTCGGCCGAGCAGGAGGAGGCGCCCGCCGAGCTGGCCCGCCTGTGGAGGCTCCCGGTCCCGGCCTCGGGCCTCGGCCGGCCCGCCGCGCTCGACACCGAGCGCGTGGTGCGTACGGGGGTGGAGCTGGCGGACCGCGACGGGCTGGCGGGCGCGACGCTGCCGAAGATCGCGAAGGAGCTGGGCGTCTCCCCGATGTCCCTCTACCGCCACGTGGGATCCAAGGACGAGCTCCTCGTCCTCATGCGGGACCTGGCGCTCGGCGCGCCGCCCGGGGTCGAGACCGTGCCGGACCGCTGGCGCGAGGGGCTACGGCAGTGGACCGTCGCCCAGCGGCTGGTCCACCACGACCGCCCCTGGCTCCCCCGCCTCCCCGTCACGGGGCCGCCGATGGGGCCGCATGAGATCGCCTGGATGGAAGCGGGGCTGAGCGCGCTGAGCGGCACGGAGCTGGACTGGGCCGCGAAGGTCGGCAGTCTGACCCTGCTCAGCGGCTATGTCCGTCATGTCTCCCTGCTGTCCCAGGAGCACGCGCAGGGCAGGAGCGAAACCGGGCTGAGCCAGGAGGAGACCGAGCGGGCCTACGGCAGGACCCTGGCGCGGCTCGTCACCCCGGACCGCTTTCCACAGGTGGCGCTGTTGTTCTCCTCGGGCCTCTTCGAGGCGGCGCCCGAGGGGGCGTACGACGATCCGGCGACCGACCACGACTTCGTCTTCGGCCTCGAACGCGTCCTCGACGGGATCGCCGTGGCCGTCGACCGCGCGCGGGCGGGGACGGCTAGCGGGCCATGACGTCCCGCGGGGGCGAGGGGAGGGTCAACGCGGTGCCGGGGCGTCGGTGGTACGCGCGGGCACCCGTCCTCTTCGGGCGATGACCGCGCTCACCGTCTTGCCCCACGGCTCCTCGGTGACGGTCGTGGCCGTGGCCATGCCGCTGATCATCGGCCAGCCGAACCCGCCGCCCTCGCCGCGGATATCCGGAGTGCGCCGGTTCGGCGGTACCCGGCTGGCGTCGCCGACAGCGACGGTGATGGCCTCGGAGTCGGCCGACATGCGCAGCGAGCAGAACCGGCCGCCCGAGTGCCGTACGGCATTGGTGACCAGTTCCGAGACGACCAGCATCACCGCGTCGGCGGCGCCCTGATCGGGCGCCGGACGCAAGGCTTCCAGAAAGGTGCTGGTGAGATGTCGTGCGCGCGCGGCAGCTTCGGGGCGGCATTCCAGGGTCTCCCGCACCGCGGACGGCGAGGCCGCCGTCCGCTGGGCCGTGGCGGTGTGCATGACGCTCACCTCGTTTCATCGGTTACGTATCGCGCGGCTGACGGTTTCCACGCGCTTACCCGATGCGGCGCTCCCGAAAAGGGGCGTTTTCAGGATCCCTGGGATCCCGTCCTCAGGATCCCTGGGATCCCTTTCCGTAGGTGCGCGGTGCGGTGGTGGAGGGCGGCAGGTCGCCGTTGAAACGGGTGTCGACATAGTCGGCGAACGGGAAGCGGCGCGGGGTGAGCTTCAGCTTCGCGAAGGTGTCCGCGATCTCCTGCTCCGAGGCGACGGCGGCCTTGTCGACGGCGACGTGCACCCGGGTTCCGTTGGTCCGCTTCACCGAGTCCAGCGCCACCTGGTACGGCAGCCCGGTCTCCTTGCCCCACACCTTGGCCCACTCCTCGGGGTGCTCGTAGACCCAGTCCTGGGCCTTGCGCAGCCGCCCGAGATAGTCCTTGATGACCTTGACCTTCTTCTTGTCCCCGAGGGAGGAGGGGTTGGCCACCTGGAAGTTGAGGCCGTTGACCACCCCCTGGCCGGTGGTGAGGACCCGTGCGTCCGACTGGCGCAGCGCCTGGGAGGTGTACGGGTCCCAGACCGCCCAGGCGGCCACCTTGCCCCGGGAGAAGGCGGCCAGTGCGTCGGCGGGCTGGAGGAAGGTGACCTTGACGTCCTTGATCGAGAGCCCGGCCTTGGCGAGCGAGGCGACCAGTTGGTAGTGCGCCGAGCTGCCCTGCGCCACCGCCACCGACTCGCCCTTGAGATCGGCGGTCTTCTTCAGCGGCGAGCCCTTCTTGACCACGATCGCCTCGCCGTCGGCCGTGCCGTGCTTGGCCGCCACGACCTTGATGTGGGACTTGGCGGCCGCGGCGAAGACCGGCGGGGTGTTGCCGACGCCACCGATGTCCACGGCCTTGGCGCTCACGGCCTCCAGGATCGGCGGGCCGGAGGTGAACGTCGACCACTTGATCTTGTAGGGGAGGTTCTTGAGCTGCCCGGCGGCGCGCAGCACCGCCTCGTCATTGCCCTTCTGGTCACCGACGTCGAGGGTCACATCGCCCTTGCCGTCGGTGTTGCCGGAGGAGCCGGAGCCGTTCTGCGTGTGCGAGCTGACGCAGGCGGACAGCAGCAGGGCGAGGGGGAGGGACAGGGCGGGGACGATACGCCGTCGCATGTCAGCAGGGTCCGTTCGGGAGGTGCGGGAAGTACGGGGAGTACGAGCGGTACGGGGAGGGACAGGGGAGGGGGAGCGGGCAGGCGGCCTTCAGGCGACCTTGTGGACGGCCGGTTCCGGCGCCCGCACACCCAGCCGGTCCAGGAGCTCGGTGCGCAGCTCGGCGAGGAGCGGATCGGCGATATCGCGTGGCCGGTCCCGGTCCACCCGGACCTGGTGCGCGATCACGCCCCCGTCCATCACCAGGACGCGGTCGGCGAGCAGCAGCGCCTCCTCCACGTCATGAGTGACCAGCAGCACCGCACAGCCGCGCCGCTGCCACAGCTCGGCCACCAGCTGCTGGGCGGTGATCCGGGTGAGCGCGTCCAGCGCGCCGAACGGCTCGTCCAGCAGCAGGAGATCGGGCTCGCGCACCAGCGCACGGGCGAGCGAGGCGCGCTGGGCCTCACCGCCGGAGAGGGTCTTCGGCCAGGCGTCGACGCGGTGGTCGAGACCGACCTCCTTCAGCGCCCGCTCGGCCACGGCCCGCCCGGGGCGGCCGGGCAGCCCGAGCAGCACATTGCGCCAGACCCGCTTCCAGGGCATCAGCCGGGGCGCCTGGAAGGCGACGGCCTTGCGGCGCGGCACCAGCACCTCGCCCTCGATCTCCCGGTCAAGACCGGCGAGCACCCGCAGCAGCGTGGACTTGCCGCAGCCGCTGCGGCCGAGCAGTACCACGAACTCGCCCGCCGGTACGTCGAGTTGGAGGTTGTCGATGACCGCGCGGCCGTCGAACGAGCGGGTCAGCGAGCGCACCCGCACCGCGGCACCGCCGCTCCCGTCCTCCTGCTCCTGCCCCGACTCCTTTTCGGGGGAGTTCACTTGCCGGTGAAGTTCGGTCGCCATTGCAGCAGCAGCCTCTCCAGAGTGCGGACGATGAAATCGGCGAGCAGGCCGAGGGCGGCGTAGACGATCAGGCAGACCACGATCACATCGGTCTGGAAGAACTCCCGTGCGCGGTTGAGCAGAAAGCCGATCCCGTCGTCGGCGTTGATGGTCTCGCCGAAGACCAGCGCCAGCCAGGCGGTGGCGAGGGAGTAGCGCAGCCCGGTCATCGCGCCGGGGAGCGCCCCGGGCAGCACCACATGGCGGATCAGCCCCCAGCGGCCGAGCCCGAGGGAGTTCCCCGCCTCGATGAGCTGGGCGTCCACACCGCGGATGCCCGCGTAGACGTTCAGATAGAGGTGGAAGGTGACGCCCAGCGCGATGAGCGCGATCTTCGGGGCCTCACCGATGCCCATCCAGATGATGAACAGCGGGATCATGCCGACCCAGGGGATGCTGCGCAGCATCTGCACACTCGCGTCGACGAGGTCCTCGCCGAGCCGGGAGAGCCCGGAGACCAGCGCCAGTGCGATGCCGATGACACCGCCGAGCGCCAGCCCGATCAGCACCCGCTGTACGGACACCAGCATGGCGTGCGGAAGGGTGCCGTCCTTGAGCAGGTCGGAGGCGGTACCGGCGATGGTGCCGGGGGAGGCCAGGGTGTCGGAGGGCAGCACACCGGTGGCGCTGGACACCTGCCAGAGCACCAGCAGCAGAAGGGGCCCGGTCGTACGGCGCAGCCATCGCGGCACGGTGCGGCGGCGCGCGGAGAGCGGCACGACCGGTTCGAGAACCGGGGACATGGGGGCTCCACAAAGGGGTACGCCTCGACGTCCGTTGAGGTCCGGACACGCCGCACGGCACGACGGTCAGTACGGTACGGCGGAACGAGACCGAGGCGAGGGGGAGAGGCGGGAGGGGGAGGGAGAGGTCAGCGGAGGCCGGGACACGCGGCGGACGCCACCCGCAGCAGGTCGATATGACCGCGCGTGGTGAGCAGGGCTGACGTAAACATGCCCCCGAAGCTAGCGAGGACGTCCGCAACGGTCAACGGTGTCTTGCCCCTCGGACCTTTGTTGCGGGAGTTTTACGCGACGGCGTATCAGGATGGTGCCATGAGCACTTTCCGCACCCACACCATCAGCGTCACCACCGGATCCACCGAGACCGTCGCCGACCTCACCGCCGAGTGCGAGGCGTATCTGCGCGAGGTGGCGGGCGGCGGCGACGGCCTGCTCAACGTCTTCGTCCCGCATGCCACGGCCGGGATCGCCATCCTGGAGACGGGCGCAGGCAGCGACACCGATCTGCTCTCCGCCCTCCGTGACCTCCTCCCCGCCGACGACCGCTGGCGCCATCGCCACGGCAGCCCCGGCCACGGCCGCGACCACGTCCTCCCCGCCTTCGTACCCCCGCACGCCACCATTCCGGTCATCGGCGGCGGGCTGGCCCTGGGCACCTGGCAGTCGGTGTGCCTGGTCGACACCAACGGGGACAACCCCGACCGCCAGGTGCGGCTGAGCTTCCTGGGCTGAGCTGGGCTGAGGCGGGCGGGCGGAGCCGGGTTGACGATGACGTGGCAGACGCGGGCTGACTACGCCCAGCAGCCGTTGACCGTGGCGGCCAGACCGTCGAGGGTGTCCTTGGTGGCGTCCGGGTCGGCGGAGGACTGGTTCTCGATGAAGGAGAAGACCTTCCACCGGCCGTCCTCCGCCTTCGTCAGGCCGCTGAGCGCGATGGCGCCGGTCAGCGTGCCCGTCTTGGCCTTGACCTGACCGACCGCGCACTGGGAGTCCGGGGTGTCGAAGCGGCCCCACTCGGGGCCCAGGGTGCTGCCCGCCTCGCCCGCCACCGGCAGGCCCTCGTCGACGGAGCGCAGCACGCCGCGGTAGCGCGGGTCGGTGAGCAGGTCGAGGATGTCCGCCACGGTGCGGGCCGGGATGCGGTCCGCGCGGGAGAGCCCGCTGCCGTCGTAGAGCTCGAAGTTGGCCATCGAGACCCCGTAGTGGCGGCTGAGGACATCGCGCACCACGGCCGTGCCGTCCTCGAAGGTGGCGGGCCTGCCGGAGCCGAGCGCGGTCATGCGCAGCACCGTCTCGGCGATATCGTTGTCACTCGTCTTGAGCATCTTCTTGACCGTCTCGGCCAGGGTGGGGGACAGATGCCGCCCCACCGGGACGTCCGTCGCCGAGGCCGTGCCGCGGGTGACCTCGCCGTCCACGGTGACGCCCTGGTCGGCGAGTTGCCGGGCGAAGACCTTCCCCGCGTCGATGGAGGTGTCCGCGGACAGCTTGCCGTCCACCACCAGGGAGCGCACCGGTGACACCTGGTCGTCGTAGTAGGAGTCGTTCCAGCCGGTGGCGAGTCTCGGCTCGGGGAAGAGGCTGTCGTCGATGCGGACCTTCACCGAGTCCAGGCCCCCGAGCCTCACCCCGGCGGCGGCCGTCTTGGCGAGCTCGGTGAGATCGGCGGTGGTCAGCAGGCGGTCACCGCCGCCGATGAGGGTGAGCGTGCCGTCGCCGTAGACCACCTTGGTGGTGAACCGGTGCTCGGGGCCGAGCACGGTCAGCGCCGTCGTGGCGGTGGCCAGCTTGGCGTTGGACGCGGGCATCAGCGCGGTGTCGGCGTCATGCCCCCAGATGACCTTGTCGGACGCGGAGTCCAGCACGATGCCGCTGAAGGTGTCGCCGAGACTCGGGTCCTGGGCGCGGGCGTTGAGGTGTTCCGCGATCCGCCGCTCGGCGGGGTCCAGCCCTTCGGCTGCCACCGACTGGGCCGCCGTGGTGGTCTTGGCGCTCTTGTCGGCGGCGAGCGCCGACGGGGCGGACAGCAGCGCGCCCGTGACCGGGACGGCCGCGACGATGAACGCGCGGCGCACGGCGAGACTCATGGGCTTGGCTTTGCGATGACGCCCGCTGGACGAGTTCGCGCTGGACATGGGGGGCTCCGGGGCGCGTAGAGGGACACGGGGGGTGGTAGAGCGAAGCACTCACTTTAGCCGTGGCTGATCACCTTCGTCCCATCGGTCCGTGGACATGTGGTGAAGCCGGTGCGGAGATACGCCACCGCACCGGCCCCTCCGGCCAGGCACGAGACCGGCCCCTCCGGCCATGTGCGAGACGGTGCGACCACCGTTGAGAACGATCGCCTCGCCGTCCGTATCCATCGGCGTCGGGCCGTGCCCCCACTCCGGGACGGATGAGGGAGCGCGCTCCGGCGTGGCCGAGGGCAAGGCGTCCCCGGCGTAGGAAGACGGCCGATGAGGGGCGAAGGATGAGGAACAAGAAGAGACACAAGCGATCCAGGGTCATCGGGCTGACCGTGGTCGGAGTGACCGCACTGGCCGTGGGTGGCGGGGCTCTCCTGATGACCGACAACGACGCTTCCGCCACCCGCCAGTCGGCCGGGCAGCAGACGTCGGCGCGGACGGCGATGACCGTCAAGTGTCCGGATGCCGCGACCCGGCTGGCGAGTGTGCCGCAGCGGGCGCGGCCCGCCGTGGACAGGGAACTGGCGACGATGGACAACCAAGTGGCCGACGCCTACCAGCAGTTGGCGGCACGCGGCCCCGGCGCCGACCGGGAGTGGGTGCGCACCCGGGTGCTGGACCCGCTGACCGCCCGGCGGCGTGGCGCGCTGAACCGCATCGGGAACGAGATCGACCGGGTGGCGAGCCGCCCGTCCGGCCTGGGCGGGATGGCGTCCTGCACCGTACAGGAAGCGCCTGAGCCCGCCACCGCTTCGGAGGGCGCCACCTCCGCGGCGGAAACGCCCGCCCCCGCCGCTCCGGCCGCGGGCGGCCAGCCGCAGTCCGGCCCGGTGCGGGCGGACTTCGTGGACATCCGCAGGGTGAAGCCGAACGTCAAGAGGGCCCGCACGCGGGGCAACGCCTCCCGCGGCACCTTCGCGTCGCGCTGCGGACGCAATGAGAACAAGCACTTCAACTCGGACAACGTGATCGTCGCCCCCGGTGTGTCCAACGGCGCCCACCACATGCACGACTACGTGGGCAACCGCGACACCGACGCCTTCTCCACCAATGACGGCCTCGCCGCCGCCGGGACCACCTGCACCAATGGCGACCGCTCCACCCACTACTGGCCGGTCCTGCGGCTCCGGGACGGGACGAAGGAGGCCGACGCCGACGCGCCCGGCGGCGGCACCGAGGGCAACATCGGGCGGATCCTGCGGCCCGCCACCGCGTCGATCACCTTCCGCGGCAGCGCGGTGTCCAAGGTCGTGGCGATGCCCAGGTTCCTGCGCATCATCACCGGCGACGCCAAGGCCCTCACCAACGGCACCGCCAATGCCAACGCCTCCTGGAGCTGCACCGGCTTCGAGAACCGGCAGCTGAAGGACAAGTACCCGCTCTGCCCGAAGGGCAGCAAGGTGGTCCGTACGTTCAACTTCCAGAGCTGCTGGGACGGCGAGAACGCCGACAGCGCGAACCACCGCACCCATGTGGCGTTCGCGGACGCCAGGGGCCGGTGCGCCAAGGGGTTCAAGGCCATTCCGCAGCTGACCCAGCGGATCACCTACAAGGTCGCACCCGGTTCGCTCTTCGCGGTCGACAGCTTCCCCGAGCAGCTGCACAAGCCGGTGACCGACCACGGCGACTTCATCAACGTGATGTCAGACTCGCTGATGAGGAAGGCCGTGAAGTGCATCAACACCGGACGTAAGTGCGGCTGACGGCCACCACCCACAAGACCCGGCGCCCCGGCGGCGCGTCCGTCACGCTTCGCGGCGAAGACCAGACACCCGCCGGGCGCCGTCAACGACCGCTGGTGACCCACTCATAGGCCCGCCGGGCGTCGAACTCCGGCTGTCCGCCCCGGAAGAGCAGCCCCGCGGAGGCGAAAAGCTCCCCGTCCGGAGACGGCCCGCCCACGTACGGAACGGCGATACACCGCATCCCGGCCCGCCGCGCCGCCTCCACCCCGGGACCGGCGTCCTCGACCACCACACACCGCCCCGGCTCGACGCCCAGCAGCCGCGCCGCGGCCAGGAACACATCCGGCTCCGGCTTGCCACGGCCCACGTCCTCCGCGGACACATAGCCGGGCAGCAGCGCGTCCAGCCCGGTGGCCTTGAGCGCGGTCTCGATCGCGGAACGGGACGAGCCGGAGGCCACGACCAGCGGATGACCGGTTGCCCTCAGCCGCTCCACGAAGGCCCGCATCTCGGGAAAGATCTCGGTCGTGGCCGCCAGCTCCAGATAGTGCCGGTTCTTGACGGCGAGCAGCTCCTCCACCGGCGCCTCGATGCCGTACCGCTCACGCAGCGTCTCCAGCGTCTCGCGGGTCCCGATCCCGATGAACTGCCTGTGCTCCTCCCAGCTGAACCCGGCAACCCCATACCGCCCAAGGGTCCGCCTCCCCGCCTCGTAGTAGAGGGGCTCGCTGTCCACAAGCGTGCCGTCCAGGTCGAAGATCACGGCGGGCATGGTGCTCATGGGGACAAGCATGCCAAGACTTCGCTCCCGCTACCGCCGGAACTCCACCCCCGGGCCGCTGCCGTGGCGGCGTGTTGGTCTAGACCGCTCTGTTAGCGTCGGCGCCGAGCGGATACCGAAACGGAGTCGGCGGAAGGGTAGTGCGGTGGGTGCGACTGGGAGTGGGTGGCGGGCGTACATCGGGTCGTTCACGTCGGCGGGTGGTGCCGGGATCACCGTGGCCGATGTCGATGATGAGACGGGGAGTCTGCGGATCCGGAACTCCACCGACGCGGTCGTCAATCCGTCCTATCTGGCGCTCGCGCCCGGTGGGCGTGTGCTGTACGCGGTGAGTGAGACCGATGACGGGGCCGTCGCCGCCGTGGACGTCCGGCAGGATCCGCCCGCGTTGGTCGGGGCGGCCGTGCCGGTGCTCGGTGCGGCGCCCACGCATCTGGCGCTGGCCGGCGGGCAGCTGGTGACGGCCAACTACGGGTCCGGCAGTGTCACCGCGCTGCCGGTGCTGGCGGACGGTCGGCCCGGGGAGCCGGTGGCCGTGGTGCGGCACGAGGGCAGTGGGCCGCATCCGGAGCGGCAGCGGGGGCCGCACGCCCATGCCGTGGTGGCCGATCCGTCGGGCCGCTGGCTGCTCGCCGTGGACCTGGGGATCGACGCGGTGCGGGTGTACGCGCTGCCCGGGCCGCGTCCGCATCGTGAGGTCCGGCTGCGTCCGGGGAGCGGTCCGCGCCACCTGGCGTTCCATCCGCGGGGCGACCGCGCGTATGTCATCAACGAGCTCGCTCCGACGATCACGGCCTGCCGCTGGGACGCGGCGTCCGGCGTTCTGGAACCGCTGGGCGAGACCCGTGTGGTGCCCGAGGGCACGGGCGTCGAGACCTACCCCGCCGAGGTCGTGGTCTCCGGGGACGGCCGCTTCGTATGGGCCGCCAACCGCGGTCACGACAGCGTCGCGACGCTCGCCCTCGACGCGTCGGGTGACCGCGTGGAGCTGGTCACCACTACGCCCTGCGGCGGTCACTGGCCCCGCGATCTGACGCTCGGCCCGTCGGGGCGACGGCTCTATGTGTCCAATGAGCGCTCGGGCGATGTCACCTGGTTCGATATCGACCCCTCGAGCGGGGTGCCGCGTCATGGGGGTTCGGTTCCGGCCCCGGCGGCGTCCTGTGTGGTCTTCGGGTGAGGTTCGCCGGGTTGCGGTGGGATTGAGGTGAGTGAGGGCGGTGACCTCGGTGGTCACCGCCCTCACTGCGTCGTCCGTTGTTCTGTTGTTCCGCCGTCCGCTGGCCGTCGCGTCAGCGCATCGCCGGGGACGCCTGCTGGAGCGTGATGCCCAGCGCCGCCGCGTACTTCGCCAGCGCCAGCTTGCCCACGGCCGGGTAGTCGCCCAGCGCCTCGGCCGCCGAGCAGTCCGCCTCCTCGGCCGCCGCCGAGATCAGCTCCGTGGAGACCTCCGGTCCGATGAGGTACGGCGCGAGGGCGAGCCGCGCGGAGCCCGCCGAGCGCAGCTGCTCGGCGACGCGGAGGACGGCCCCGTCCTCGTCCAGCGCGGCGGCCATCACCGGCACCGCGAGGCGCGCGGAGAGCAGCATGCCGGTGATGCCACCGGCCTGGGCCGCCTCCTCGCCGCCCACCGTGGCGAGGATGATGCCGTCCGCGGCGGTCGCGACCGTGAAGAGACGGGCGCGGTCGGCGCGGGCCAGGCCCGCCTCAGACAGCCGTACGTGCAGGGCCTCGGCGAGCAGCGGATGCGGGCCCAGGACATCGGTCAGTTCGGCCGCGGAGCCGCTGCTCATGACGGCCTGGCGTATCCGGCGCAGCTGGCCGTTGTCCGGGCCCGCGAGCAGCGGGACCACGACGGCCGCCGGGCCGTCCGTGGGCACCGTGGGGACGGGCGGGACCTCGTCGACGACCTCGCCCGCGGCCTCGGCCGCGGCGATCGCCTCCGCCGCCTCGTCGGCGAGGGCCTTGGCGGCCTCGGCCGCCAGCCGCAGACGCTCGGGGTTCTCCTGGGCGGCGCGCGCGAGCACGCCCTCCAGCTGCGGGAACTCCTCGCCGTCCCCGTCCAGGAAACCGATCTGGGCGTCGAGCCCCGGCATCTCGGAACGGGCGATGCTCAGAAGCTCCTCGGCCAGGCGCCGGGCACCGTCATTCGGCGCACCGGGGACGGCCAGCACCAGCGGAGGCGCGCCGAGGGGTACGGCGGCGGGCTCCGGTCGGCGGTGCCGTCCGGGCTGGCGGGGACGCGGCATTCGTACAGGCAGGCCGGACGCGGGCCCTGTGGGGGAGCTCATGGCGCCGCATGTTAGTCGCTCAATGGGTTCGGCTGTTCGGGAGGGGGTGACTGGGGGCATATGTCCCGCTCTGTCGAGCGGTGTTGTGTGGTGATGTGCGCTCAGCGGCCCTACTTGGTCAAAGAATCAGCCATCTGTCCGGAAATCGTCAATCCTCCGTGTCCGCGTCGTCTTCCGTCCCCGTACGGAGCGTGGACTCAGACGACGCTGAGCAGCGCCGCGTCCCGTGGCAGCCGCAGTTCGTCCGTCGCCAGCGCCGCCGCGACGCACAGCGCCCCGTCCAGCGGGTCCCCGGCCGCCTCGGTGACCGGGACCCCGGACAGCCGAGCCGCCAGCTCCTCGCGCACGGGCGTCAGCAGCGGCGCGCCCATGCGGAACAGTCCGCCGGTGAGCGCCACCCCGCTCGACTCCAGCCGGGGGCAGACCGCCTCGGCGGCCTCGGCGATATGGCGGGCGGCGGTCCGCAGGATCGCCTGCGCGACCGGGTCCTCGCCTGCGCACCGGCCCACCTCGGGGGCGAAGGAGGCCAGTACGGCGGGGCGGTCGGGGCGCGGATACAGCTTCCCCGGCAGTCCGGTCGCGGGGCCGAAGACGGCTTCCAGGCGGGCCAGCAGCGGCTTCGAGCCGCCGTCGCGCCCGTCGTACGCGCGCATGGCCGCCTCCAGGCCCGCCCGGCCGATCCACGCGCCCCCGCCGCAGTCGCCCAGCAGATGGCCCCACCCGTCGGCCCGCCGCCAGCCGGTGGCGGCCCAGCGGGTATCCCCGCGCGGGGCGGCGGCGCCCCCGCCGGATGCGGCGCCGGTGCTGGACGGACCGCCCGTACTGGGTGCACCGCCCCCGCCGGGCGCACCTCCCGTACGGAGCGCACCGGGTGCACCGCCCGTACCGGGCGGTGCACCCGTCCCGGTCGCGTCATCCGGTTCGGACGCGCCGCCCAAGCCCTCCGCACCCCGCGCCGCAACCCGCTCCATGACCCCCTCCGGCACCGCCCCCAGCGAGATCAGCCCGGTCCCCGCCGCGACCACCGCGCCGGGGTGCTGGCCCAGCGCCCCGGCGTACGCGGTCACCGCGTCGGCCGCCAGGGCGAGCCGCCGTACGCCCAGGGCGTCGGCGAGCGCGGCCGGGAGTCTGGTGCGCAGATCTTCGCCGAGCGTGGCCATGCCCGCCGCGCCGACGCAGACCGCGCCGAGGCGCCTGGCCCCGGCTTCGTGCAGCAGCTCCCGGGCGGCGGGCAGGACCCGCGCCAGCAGGTCCTCCGCGTCGATGCCCCGGGCGCCGACGACGGCGGGCGTGGACGAGGACCACGTCAGCGGCGGGGGCCCGGTCAGTGGGTTCTCCGCGGCGTAGCCGCCGTAGGCGTCCGCGCGGGCCACCCCCACCCGTACGCCCGAGCCGCCCGAATCGATCCCGAGCACATGCGTCGCCGCACCGCCGGGCACCGTGTCGGCCACCGGCTCAGCCGAATCCGCGCGAGTCCTGCTTGAGCGCCGTGTCCACGGTGAGGGCCGTGGCGATCACAAGGCTCAGCAGCGGATCCGGCAACTGGCGGTGGATCTGGAGGACATAGTTGTCCGCGGTGGTGAACATCGTCTTCGCCAGGCCCTCCCAGGTCTTGGTGATCCGGGCGACCTCGCTGTCCGTGTGGTCGACGATGGCGAAGTTCCAGGCCCGCCAGTTCTCCGCCTTGATGGCGCCGACCTGCTGGCCGTTGACCTGGATACCAAAGTTGATCTTGCCGAAGACGTTCTGCTGGACGATCTCACCGACCGGCTGTCCGTCCGGGCGGGTCACCAGCACCTTGGACTTCACGAACTTCGCGGGCCGGGTGAGCACCAGATGCGGCTGCCCGTTGGCGTCGCGGATCTCCAGCCGGTGGGTCATGAACTGGTCGAGGCTCGAGACGAACCGCGCGACCTTCTTCAGCGTGCTCTGGCCGACCTGGACCACCGAGCCGATGGTGCGCCCGTGCTGGTCGAAGACGCTGTACTCATTGGTGAGTTCGATCAGCTTGGCCTTCTGGTTCACCACCAGCACCGGTTCGGTGAACAATGTGCCGCCGCCGCTCGCCGCGGGTGCCACATGCGCCTGCTGCTGCACCTGGTGCTGGACCTTGGCGGGGTTGGGGTTGGGCGGGGCGGCCTGCTGTGGCGGGGGCTGGCCGGGCTGGCCCGCGTGGGTATGGGCGGTCCACTGGGCACCGTCCCACCAGCGCAGTTGGTTCGGTGTGCCCTGGGGGTCGGCGTACCAGCCCGGAGGGGTGTTCGTAGGTGATGTCATGGCGGGCAGACTACCCCCCGCCCACCTGGTGTGATGAGGTCAGGGAAGGCGCCAGTCCACGGGCTGTGCCCCCTGCTGTGCCAGCAGCTCATTGGCGCGGCTGAAGGGACGGGAGCCGAAGAACCCGCGGTCGGCGGACATGGGGGAGGGGTGCGCGGACTCGACCGCCGGGAAGCTGCCCAACAGCGGCCGTACGTTACGGGCGTCGCGGCCCCACAGGATGGCCACCAGGGGACGGCCGCGCCCGGCCAGCGCCCGGATGGCCTGCTCGGTGACCTCCTCCCAGCCCTTGCCGCGGTGGGCGGCGGGACGGCGGGGGGCCGTGGTGAGCGCCTTGTTGAGCAGCAGCACGCCCTGCTGGGTCCAGGGCGTCAGATCGCCGTTGGACGGACGCGGCAGCGCGAGATCGGTGTGCAGCTCGCGGTAGATGTTCTCCAGACTGCCGGGCAGCGGCCGGACCTCGGGCGCCACCGAGAAGCTGAGCCCCACCGCGTGTCCGGGTGTGGGATACGGGTCCTGACCCACGATCAGCACCTTCACCTCGTCGAAGGGCTGCTGGAAGGCGCGCAGCACATTCGGCCCGGCGGGCAGATAGGTGCGGCCTGCCGCGATCTCGGCTCGCAGGAAGTCGCCCATCGCCGCGATGCGTTCCTCGACGGGCTCAAGTGCCTTGGCCCAGCCCGCTTCCACAATTTCATTCAAGGGTCGTGCTGCCACACCGCGTCACTCTAGTGGCTCAGCGGGTGGTCGCGTGCCACCTTACGATCACTCCCGGCCGATCAGCGGCCAGCGCCGACCCCGCGATCGCCCCCTCAGCCAACGATCGCCCTCAGCCGATCACGGCGATCCCCCCCCGGCCCAACACAGCCGCCGCGCTCAGCCGATCACCGCGGCCCGGACGCACAGCACATCGGGGAGGTGGCGGGCGACCTGCCGCCAGCTCTCACCCTCGTCGGCGCTCGCGTACACCTCGCCGTTGCGATTGCCGAAGTAGACCCCGGCCGGATCGGCGTCATCGGTGCGCAGTGCGTCTCTCAGCACCACCCCGTAGTGCGGCCCGCCCGGCAGTCCGGCGCACCGCTCCTCCCAGCTGGCGCCCGCGTCCTCGGTGCGGAACACCCGGCAGCGGTAGCCCGGGGGGTAGCGGTCCGAGCCGTCGCTGGCCGGGAAGACGTACGCGACGCCGCTCCGGCGCGGATGGACGGCGACCGCGAAGCCGAAGTCCGCCGGGAGGCCCTTGCTGATCTCGGCCCAGTGCGCCCCGCCGTCGTCGCTGCGGTACACCCCGCCGTGGTTCTGCAGATAGAGCCGGTCGAGGTCGACCGGATCCCGGGCGATCTTGTGGACGCACTGCCCGAACTCGGGATACCGGTCCGGCAGGAAATCGGCCTTGAGCCCGCTGTTGGACGGCGCCCAGCTCTCCCCGCCGTCCGCCGAGCGGTACACCCCGCCGGAGGACACGGCGACCATGAGCGCCCGCGGATCCCTCGGGTCGGTGACGACCGTGTGCACGGCCTGCCCGCCGAACCCCTCGCCCCACTCCGGCCGCTGGGGGTGGTCCCACAGGCTGCGGACGAACGCGAAGGTCTCCCCGCCGTCCTCGGAGCGGAACAGCGCGCCCGGCTGGGTGCCCGCGTAGACCACCCCCGGCTCATCGCGCCCGCCCGGCTCCAGCTGCCACACCCGCTCCAGCGAGGTGCCGGTGCCCTCGGGGAACTTCACCGCGGGTCTGGCGGGCTCGTACCAGCTCGTCCCGAGGTCGTCGGAGCGGAAGACCGAGGGGCCCCAGTGCGGGCTGTCCGCACCGGCCAGCAGCCGGGGACGGTCGCCCCGGGTGTCGATGCCGACGGAGTACACCGCCTGCATGGGGAAGTGGGGGCCGGTGAAGCCCCAGCCCCCGCCGCCGCCTGGGCGGCCGAGGAAGAGACCCTTGCGGGTGCCGACGGCGAGCAGGACATCGTTCATGACGGCTCACTCCTTGACGTGCGGGACGGGACGGCGGAACGGATGGATGTGTCCGTCATCACAGAGTCTGCACCCGCCCACTGACAATGGGCCGCCGGAAGCACTCGCGTCCCCCAAGCCCCATGCGCGTCATACGAGAGGCATCGTAATTTGACGATCGTCGTACTACGGTGGTTACCGTACTAGGTGGCGGTCCGGCCGGACCGCATGAGGAGATACGGAGACGTTCATGAGTGCCCTCTTCGAACCCTTCACCCTGCGGTCGCTGACCATCCCCAACCGCCTCTGGATGGCGCCCATGTGCCAGTACAGCGCGGATCCGGACAAGGGCGCCGGGGTCCCGCACGACTGGCACTTCGTCCACTACGGCGCCCGTGCCACCGGCGGCACCGGACTGATCCTGGTCGAGGCGACGGCCGTGTCCGCCGAGGGCCGCATCAGCCCCGGAGACCTCGGCATCTGGAACGACACCCAGGTCGAGGCGTTCCGTAAGATCGTCGACTTCCTCAAGGAGCAGGGCACAGTGCCGGGCGTCCAGCTCGCCCATGCCGGCCGTAAGGCGTCCACCGACGCTCCCTGGAGGGGCGGTGGGCCGCTCGGCGCCGACCAGCGGGGCTGGCAGCCGCTGGCGCCGAGCCCGGTCCCGTTCGACGAGGGCCATCCGGTGCCGGACGAGCTGTCCGAGGAGCGGATCGGCGAGGTCACCCGCCAGTTCGTGGACGCGGCACGGCGCGCGCTCGCGGCCGGTTTCGAGGTGGCCGAGATCCACGGCGCCCACGGCTACCTCATCGGAGAGTTCCTGTCCCCGCACAGCAACCACCGCACCGACGGTTACGGCGGCTCCTTCGAGAACCGGGTCCGCTTCGCCCTGGAGGTCGTCGACGCGGTTCGCACGGTCTGGCCGGAGGAACTGCCGCTGTTCTTCCGCATCTCGGCCACCGACTGGCTGGAGGAGAACGGCTGGACCCCGGATGACACCGTCCGGCTCGCCGCCCTGCTGAAGGACCACGGGGTGGACCTCCTCGACGTCTCCAGCGGTGGCAACGCCGCGGGTGTGAGCGTTCCGGTGGGGCCGGGCTACCAGGTGCCGTTCGCCGCGCGGGTGCGCCGGGAGGCCGGGCTGCCGGTGGTCGCGGTCGGGCTGATCACCGAGGCGGAGCAGGCCGAGAAGATCGTCACCAATGGCGAGGCGGACGCCGTGCTGCTGGGCCGCGAACTGCTCAGGGACCCCTACTTCGCCCGCCGTGCGGCGGCGGAACTGGGCGGTCAGGTGCACAGCCCGGACCAGTACCACCGCGCGGTCCGGTAACCGCGAACGCCGCCGCGGTCCCGTCCGGGACCTCAAGCAGTACGGAGCTCAAGCAGTACGGAGCTGAAGCAGTTCCGAGCTGAAGCAGTTCCGAGCTGAAGCAGTTCGGAGCGGAAGTAGTACGGCGATCGTCAAACTACACTGGAGGTCTAGGAACGAGGCGATGAGGAGCAGCCGTGCAGACGCAGACCACGCCGACCGCGCCCCAGTCCAAGCCCCAGGCGTCGCCCCAGCCCCAGGCGCCCGGGCGCTCGCTGGAGCATCCGCGGTGCGAGGCGATCCGCCTCGAGGACGTGCTGCACGCGCTCTCCGACCCCATGCGGATGCGGGTGGTGCGGACGCTCGCCGAGGAGACCTGCGAGCTGTCCTGTTCGGTCTTCGATCTGCCGATCAGCAGGTCCACCACCACCCACCACTTCCGGGTGCTGCGCGAATGCGGTGTGATCCACCAGATCTACCGTGGCACCGCCAAGATGAACGTGCTGCGCCGGGCCGACCTAGACGCGCTGTTCCCCGGACTGCTCGACAGCGTCCTCGCCGCCGCGACCCTCCAGGAGGGGCGCGGCGGCGACCGGGGCTGAAGTCCGCCCGCCCGGCAGGTGGTTGAAGAGCAGATTGAGCGCGATCGCGGTGACACACCCGGCGCTGATCACGCTGTCCATCACCGTCTGGAACCAGTCCGGGAACTCCTTGTAGATCCCCGGCACCCCCACCGGCAGCAGCCCGACAGCGACCGACACCGCCACCACCGTCAGATTGTGGTTGTCCCGGAAGTCCACCCCGGCCAGGGTGCGCAGCCCGCTCGCCGCGACCGTACCGAACATCACCAGACCCGCGCCGCCCAGCACCGGGGCCGGGATCGCCGCCACCACCGCGCCCAGCTTCGGGCCCAGCCCGAGCAGCACCAGCAGCCCGCCCGCGGCCGCCACCACCCAGCGGCTGCGCACCCGGGTCATCCCCACCAGGCCGACGTTCTGTGCGAAGGCGGTGTACGGAAAGGTGTTGAAGACCCCGCCGAGCAGGGTCGCGGCGCCGTCCGCGCGCAGTCCGTCCGCCAGCCGCCGCCCGTCGACCGGGCGCTCGGTCAGCTCGCCCACCGCGATGAAGTCGCCGGTGGTCTCGGTCATCGTCACCAGCGCGACGACCAGCATGGACACCACGGCCGGGGTCTCGAACGTGGGGGTGCCGAAGTGGAACGGGGTGGCGACGCCGACCCAGTCGGCGTCGCCCACCCCGGAGAAGTCGGTGAAGCCCAGGGGTATCGCGGCCGCCGTGCCGGCCACGATCCCCACCAGCACCGCCACCCGGCCGAGGAACCCGGGCGCGAAGCGCTGTACGGCCAGGACGAGGACCAGCACCCCGGCGGCCAGGCCCAGGTTCTTCGGCGCACCGAAGTCCGGCGCGCCCTGGCCGCCCGCCGCCCAGTTGCCCGCGACCGGCAGCAGCGAAAGGCCGATGACCAGGATCACCGTGCCGGTCACCAGCGGCGGGAAGAACCGCAACAGCCGCCCGAAGACCGGCGCGAGCACGATCATCGCCACCCCGGCCACGATCACCGAGCCGTAGATCGCGCGCAGTCCGCCGCCCTCGGTGCCGATCAGCACCATGGGGGTGACCGCGGCGAAGGTGCAGCCCTGCATGATCGGCAGCCGGACGCCGAACCGCCACAGCCCCACGCACTGCAGGACCGTGGCGATACCGCACAGCAGCAGATCGGCGTTGATCAGATACGCCAGGTCGGCGGGCGACAGCTTCATCGCCCCGCCGACGATCAGCGGCACGGCCACCGCACCCGCGTACATGGCCAGCACATGCTGCAGTCCGAAGGCGGCGAGCCGGCCGGGCGGTGGCACCTCGTCCACGGGATGGCGTACGGACGTCATGGCGGCTCCTCGCGCGGTGCGGGTCGGGCGGCGGATCAGTGAGGCGACCGTAGAAGACTTAAACAATCTGTTGATTTCAGGGGTGTTGCGGCCCTGTGTCAACCCCTTGGACCGCGCGGAGACCCGTGACCGCCGTTCTGATCGCACGGAGGCGCGCGGAGACCCGCGAACCGCCGCCGCCCCGACCGCGCGAAGGCCGGGACCGCCGCCGGACGCCCGGCAGCGGTTCACCCGGCCCGGGTCACTCCCGCCCGCGCGCCGCGCCCAGCAGCCCCGTCCAGTCCGGGATCTTCACCTTCGTACGCCCCAGCGCCTCGCCGAGCGCCGCTTCGGCCGCCTCGATCCGCAGCCAGCCGGTCCACTCCACCGGCTCCACCCCCGCCTCGCGCAGCGCCCGCAGTGGATCCCGGGCCACCGGGCGGGCGGCGAGCGCGTCCGCGTCAGCCAGCAGCGAGGCCACCGTCTCCTTCGCACACGGCCGGTTGGTGCCGATCACCCCGGTCGGCCCGCGCTTGATCCACCCCGCCACGTACTCGCCGGGCGAGGGCTCGCCGCCGCGCAGCACCCGCCCCGCCACGTTGGGGACCGTGCCGCGCTCCTCGTCGAACGGCAGCCCCGGCAGCGGCACCCCCCGATAGCCCACCGAGCGCAGCACCAGCGGCGCCTCGATGTCCTCGAAGACCCCGGTGCCCGCCACCCCGCCGCGCCCGTCCGGCGCGGTCCGCTCGAAGCGCACCGCGCGCACCGCGCCCTCGCCCAGCAGCGCCACCGGCTTGAGGAAGAACCGCAGATGGATCCGGCGCGGGCGGCCCATGGGCGCGCGCCGCGCCCAGTCGCGCAGCACCTCGACATTGCGCCGGTTGATCCCCGGTAGCCCGGACGGGTCCACGTACGCCGGGTCAAGCGCCAGCTCCTCCGGGCGCACCAGCACATCGGCGCCGGTCAGCGCGCCCAGCTCACGCAGCTCCTTGGTGGTGAACTTCGCCTGCGACGGCCCGCGCCTGCCGACCATGTGGATGTCCGAGACCCGGCTCTCGTACAGCGCCCCGAGGGCGGCGTGCGGCACGTCGGTGGGCCTCAGCTCCTCCGCCCCGCGGGCCAGAACGCGCGCCACGTCCACCGCGACATTGCCCACCCCGATGACGACGGCGGAGTCCGCCCCGAGCGCGAAGGAGTCGACGGTCGCGTCCGGATGGGCGCTGTACCAGGAGACGAAGTCGGTCGCCGAGAAGCTGCCCGGCAGCTCCTCACCGGGAACGCCGAGCCGCCGGTCGGTCGCCGCGCCCACGCAGTAGACCACCGCGTGGTAGAGCCCCAGCAGCCGCTCGGGCACCAGTGGGGGCGGCCCCACCTGCACATTGCCGAGGAAGCTGACCCGGGGGTGCTCCAGGACCGCGCGCAGGGTGTTCTGCAGTGACTTGATCTTCTCGTGGTCGGGCGCGACACCGTAGCGCACCAGCCCGTACGGACAGGGCAGCCGGTCCAGCACATCCACCGACACCTCGGGGACGGCCTGCTGCTGGACGAGCGCTTGGGCCGCGTACACCCCGCTCGGCCCGGAACCGATGACCGCGACGCGAAGCACGAGGAGCTCCTTCCGCAGGATGTCTCCAGCATCCCACCCGGTGAGGCGCCCTGTCCGGCACTACGCGCCGGGGGACCGTCCCGGGTGACGCCGCCCGGCCGCCGGTGACACCGCCCGGCCGACGGTCCACGGGTCCGCGGCTACGACATCCGCCGCATCCGCAGGATCTCGCTGCTCTGCTGCGCGATCACATCGTCCGCCATCTCCTCCACCCGGATGTTGTTGCCCTGGGCCAGCACATCCGTGGCCATGGAGACCGCGCCCCGGTGATGGGCGATCATCAGCTTGAGGAAGAGCGCGTCGAAGTCGGCGCCCTCGGCGGCGCGCAGCCGGGCGAGCTGGGCCCCGGTGGCCATTCCCGGCATCTTCGCGTCATGGCCCCCGTGGCCGTCTCCGTCGCCGCCCTCCGGCTCGCCGCCGGCCGTCTTCTGCCAGGCGCGCATCGCCTCGATCTCCGGCCCCTGGCCGGACGCGATGCGCTCCGCGAGCCGCTTGACCTTCGCCGACGCGGCGCGGTCGGCGGCGAGGGCGGTCATCACCAGGGCCTGCCGGTGGTGCTCGATCATCATGCGGACGTAGGAGCGGTCGGCCGCGTTGGGGGAGTCGTCGTCGCCCGCCTTCGCCGCCTCCTCGGCCGACAGCTTCTTCGCCGCCTCGCCCGGCTTGCCCGGCGCGATCACCGCGGGCTGTCCGTCCTTGCCCTTCCCGGCGTCGGCCCCGCCGCCGCTCTCCGCGTCACAGCCGGTCAGGACGAGTGCCAGGGCGGCCGCCGCCGCGGCCGCCGCGAGGGATGCGGAGTGGAGCGTCGTACGGCGGTTCAACACCGTGGCCTCCTGGGGCGCTTGGGATCCGCAGACCGTCTTAGCACGTCAGCGGGGCTCCCGTTCCGGGCGCGTTGGGAAAATCTCTTTACGAACATGTTGCTACCTGTTGTGGTGTACATGGATAGAGCGATACTTCCCCCGGTCCGTCAACCGTTCAACTCCGAACGGAGACGGCGACAAAGGGAGGACGCAGTGAAGCCGTGGGAAAGACCTCCGCAGCGGCGCAGATACCTCGGGGCGCTCGCCGCCGCCTTCGGACTGGTGGCCACCTTGCTGGCCGCGGGCCCGGCGGCCGCGACGCCCGACCCCGGTGACGCTCCCCACAAGGAGCGGGTGACGAAGAGTCAGCAGTCGGAGGCCAGGGCCGCCATCGAGAAGGGTGACATCCCCGGCGTGGACCAGATCGTCCACAGCCGCAATGTCAGCCACCTCATCAACATCCCCAAGCAGGACCTCAAGGGCGTCAACTCCGACCTGGCCTTCCAGGGCAAGTACGCCTTCGCGGGGAACTACGACGGCTTTGTCATCTACGACATCAGCCGGCCGAAGAGCCCGAAGATCGTGAGCCAGGTGCTCTGCCCGGGCTCGCAGAACGATGTGTCGGTCTCAGGAGATCTGCTCTTCCTCTCCACCGACTCCTCGCGCAGCGACAACTCCTGCAACAGCACCACCCAGCCCGCGACCGAGAAGTCCTCGTGGGAGGGCATGAAGGTCTTCGACATCAGCGACAAGCGGAACCCGGAGTACGTCGCCGCCGTCGAGACCTCCTGCGGTTCCCACACCCACACCCTGGTGCCCGAGCGCAAGGACGTGTACATCTACGTCTCCTCGTACGCGCCCAGCGCCACCTTCCCGGACTGCCAGCCTCCGCACGACGGCATCTCCGTCATCAAGGTGCCCCGCAAGGCGCCCGAGAAGGCCGCGGTCATCGACTTCCCCGTGCTCTTCCCGGACGGTGGAAACCCCGGCGGGCCCACCAACCCCGGCGTCTCCCAGACCACCGGCTGCCATGACCTCACCACGTTCCCCCAGCTGAAGCTGGCGGCGGGCGCGTGCATGGGCGACGGCATCCTGCTCGACATAGCCGACCCCGCGAAGCCGCGGGTCATCGACCGGGTCGAGGACAACGTGAATTTCTCCTTCTGGCACTCGGCCACCTTCAACGAGCGCGGCAGCAAGGTCGTGTTCACCGATGAGCTGGGCGGCGGCGGGGCCGCGACCTGCAACACCGAGGTCGGTCACGACCGCGGTGCCGACGGCATCTACGACATCGTCGGCAAGGGCGACCGGCGCAAGCTGGTCTTCCGGAGCTACTTCAAGATCCCGCGCCACCAGGCCGACACCGAGAACTGCGTCGCCCACAACGGCTCGCTGATCCCGGCCAAGGGCCGCGACATCATGGTCCAGGCGTGGTACCAGGGCGGCGTGTCCATCTGGGACTTCACCGACTCCGACCGGCCCAAGGAGATCGGCTACTTCGAGCGCGGGCCGCTCTCCAGCGACGCGCTGGTCACCGGCGGCGCCTGGTCCGCGTACTACTACAACGGCTACATCTACTCCAACGACATCGAGAAGGGCTTCGATGTCCTGAAGATCCACGACCGGCGCACCGACAGCGCCGACTCGGTCCGGCTGCGCGAGCTCAACACCCAGACGCAGCCCGACTACCGCTGAGCGCGGGCTCCCTAGTCCAGAGTGCTCATCCGGCTCCCGTCGGGCGGTTCATCGCCCGGCGGGAGCCCCAGCTCCCAGTCCAGTCCGTAGCGGTGGAACAGCTCCGCCCGCAGCCGCCCGGGCGCCATCGGCGCGCCCGGCAGCAGCACCGCGACCACCGCGCCCATCAGCAGGGCGCGCAGCAGCCGGTAGTCGGTCTCGGGGTCCTCCGAGCCGTACCGGGTCACGGTGTCCCGCAACAGACTGGCCAGCCGCTGCTGCTCGGGACACTGGATGAAGCCCTCCGCCGTGAGGATCCCCGCCATATGCGTCCGCATCAGCCGGGGCCGGTCCCGGGCCAGGCCCAGGATCGCGTCGATCGCCCGCGCCAGCAGCTCCCGCCCGGCCCCCTCGCCCTCCGGCCGCGGCTCCCGCTCGAGCCCCCGCTCCAGCTCCATGTGCATCAGCCGGTGGACGGCCGACTGCAGCAGCTGCCGCTTGCCGGGGAAGTAGTACGACACCAGACCGCGGGCCGCCCCGGCCCGGTCGGCGATGTCGGCGAGGGTGGTCGCCTCGTAGCCGCGCTCGCCGATCAGCTCGACCGTGGCCTCCAGTAGACGGACCTGGGACCGGCGCCGCAATTCCTCATTGACCGATGGGCTTCGGGGGACCATGCTGTAACTCCTGCGTTGGCTGGCTGTCAGCCAATATACTCAGGCGAGGTGCGGTTGTCCGCCCTTCCTCTGAGGGCAGCCGTATGTCTCCGCCGGTTCGGGCGGCATGGGGGGATCGCCCGAACCGGTGGTTTCGCCCCTTTGGGGCGCTTTTGGAATCCCGTTCGGGGGCCGGGCCTTCTGGTGCTTGGTCTCCGGGTCGCTTGGCCTCCGCGGCCTAGGGAGCCGTGGCGGCGTCCGGCAGCAGGTCGAGAATCGCCCGCAGGGCGTCCGGGCGCCGGTCCACCGGGAGGTGGTCCACCAGATGGACCCGGCAGCCCAGGGCCGCCGCTCCCGCGTCAGCCCGGCGGTCATCGCCCACCATCAGGGCGTCACCCGGGTCCAGCCCCAGCGCATCGCACGCGGTCTGGAACAGTCGGGGATCCGGCTTCTGGACGCCGTGCTCGTACGAGAGCGCATAGGCGTCCACCAGCCCGTCCAGACCGTGGGCGCGGAAGACCGGGCGCAGATCCCAGCCGATGTTGCTGACCACCGCGATCCGCACACCGCGCCGGTGCAACTCGCCCAGCACCTCGGGGGCGTCGGGGTAGGGCCGCCAGGCGGCGGGCTCCTTATGGCGGTCATAGAGGGCGTCGTAGAGCTCGGGGCGGGGGAGCGGCACCTGGCGGGCCAGACCGGTGTAGGCGGCCCGGTGCAGTCCGGCGTCGCGGTCCCGCGCCCGCCACACCTCCTCCAGGTGCGGCGGCACCGAGAGTGGCGCGGCGCCGCCGGGAAGCGCCCCGGTGTCCTCCAGGCCCCGTGCGTACCCCAGGACCTCCGCCTCCGGGAGGGCGGTTCCGGTCCGCTCCAGCGCGGCACGGAGCCAGGACTCGGTGGACTCGACGCGGAACAGCGTCCCCGAGAAGTCGAACAGTGCACCCGTCATGGTCACGGCTGACGCTCCCTCGTCGACGGTGTGGCCAGTACGGCGTGGCCAGGGGCTGGGACTTCCGGCATCGTATGCCGTGGGCCCGGCCCCGTTCGGCGCCGCACGGTGACACGGCCCCGCGCCCTCCCCCTATCCCCGCGTCCCTTCCCTTCAGGGCGCCTCCTCAGACCCCGCCCCGCCCGGCCGCGCGGCCGTACGCGAGGTCTTCGCACGCCGCCGGGTGTGCTTCTTGTGCGCCGACTGCCGCGAGACGCCAAGCGGCTCGGCGATGTCGCCCCAGGCCCAGCCGAGTTCACGCGCCCGGTCGACCTGCAGCGCCTCCATCTCGTCGACGAGCCCCCGCAGTGCTCGTACGGCGGCCAGCCCTTCGCGGATCTTGTCCGACGTCGCCGCCGCAACGAGCTCGTTCACCTTGGATTCGTCCATGTGTCAACCCAAACTGACGGTCCGGCTGGGCGTCAAGGATCCCGGCGGGTGTGTCAGCTTGGGTTGACACGCCAGCGACTGTCACCCTAGGTTGACATGGGTCCGGGCAGAAATCCACACCCATCCACACCCACCCATCCATCCATCGGGAGGAGGGATGCCATGTCGCGCGCTCAGTCGGCGCACGCCGTGGACATCGAAAAGGCGCCCCCGCCTCGTCAGCAGGCGGTCCTGGTCTTTCTGGGACTGATGCTCGCCATGCTGCTGGGGACCCTGGACACCCAGATCGTCGCCACCGCCATGCCGACCATCAGCGGTGACCTCGGCGGTCTCGAACAGTTCGCCTGGGTCAGCACCGCGTATCTGCTGACCTTCAGTGTGACCACCCCGCTGTACGGGAAGCTCGGCGATCTCCTCGGACGCAAGCGGGTCTTCGTCTTCGCCATCGTGGTCTTCCTCATCGGCTCCGCGCTGTGCGGCGCGGCCGGGTCGATGACCCAACTCATCGTGTTCCGTGCCGTACAGGGCGTCGGCGGGGGCGGGCTCACCGTCTCGATCTTCGCGATCCTCGGTGACCTGTTCAGCCCCCGCGAGGGTGCCCGCTACCAGAGTTACGCCACCGCCACCTTCGCCGTGTCCGCCGTCAGCGGCCCCCTGCTCGGCGGGTTGATCACCGACCACCTCGGCTGGCGCTGGGTCTTCTTCGTCAATATGCCGGTCGGCGCGATCGCCCTGCTGATGGTGGCCGTCTTCCTGCCGCCACCCGGCCGCCGGGGGACCCCGCGGGTCGACTACGCGGGCATCGTCACCCTCGGGGGCGCCGTGAGCTGCCTGGTGCTGCTCACCAACTGGGCGGGCACCGCGTACGCATGGGGCTCCGCGGTCATCGTCGGGCTGGCGGTCGCCGTTCTCGCCCTGGGGCTGCTCTGGTTCGCGGCGGAGCGCCGGGCGGCCGAACCGGTCGTTCCGCTGCGCATGTTCACCAGCTCCACCTTCACCATCTCCAACGCGGTGGCGTTCGTCGGCGGTTTCATCTCCATCGGCGCACTGAACTACCTCGCTCTGTATCTGCAGATGGTGACGGGCACCAGCCCGCAGAACGCCGGTCTGCTGATGCTCCCGATGACGGCCGGAATGCTCCTGGCCACGATGGCCACCGGCCACTACATGGCCGCGACGGGGCAGTACAAGTGGTTCCCCGCCGCGAGCATGGCCGTCTCCGCGGTGGCCCTCTACCTGCTGTCGACCATGACGGCCGGTACCGGCTTCGCCGCCGCCTCCGCCTTCATGGCCGTACTCGGCCTCGGCGCCGGACTCTCCCAGCAGGTCACCGTCGTCGCCTCGCAGAGCGCGGTCGAGGTGCGGGACATCGGCGCGGCGACGGCCACCGTCACCTTCGCCAGGATGCTGGGCACCTCGCTCGGCGCCTCGGTCTTCGGTGCCATACTCAACCACGGGCTCGCCGGTCGGACGGTGGAACTCGGCGAGGGTGCGTCCATCAGTCCGGAGGCCGTGCGCCGCATGACGGAAGCCGCGCGGGACGCCTACACCTCGGCGTACGCGGACTCCCTGTCCACCGTCTTCCTCACCGCTCTGCCGCTCACCCTGGTGGGCCTGGTCTGCGCGCTCTTCCTGAAGAAGCTCCCGCTCCGCGCCGGTGGCGGACCTGGCGGGGGCCGGTGATCTACAAACGTGTAGATTCTGTTTTCTCCCCACAATGGAGGTATTACTGAGAAGGAGATGCAGATGACGCTGTGGGACCGCCTCAAGGACTCGGTCCAGACGATGCAGGCTCAGCTCACGGCGAAGAAGCACGAGTTGCAGAGCGGGGCGTTCCGGGACGCGAGCATGGCGATGTGCGCCTTGGTGGCGGCGGCGGACGGCACGATCGACCCGGCCGAGCGGCGGCGCGTCGCCCAGCTCATCGCCACCAATGACGTGCTCCAGAACTTCCCCCCGGACGATCTGCACCGCCGCTTCGAGGACCGCCTAGACGAGGTCACCGCGGACTTCGCCCTCGGCAGGGCGAGCGCCATGCGGGAGATCGGCAAGGCGAGGAGGAGGCCCGCCGAGGCCCGGGCCGTCATCCAGATCGGCATCGTCATCGGCTGCGCCGACGGCTACTTCGACGAGAGCGAACGGGACGTCGTCCGCGAGGCGTGCTCGGCCCTGGACATCCCCCCGACCGAGTTCGACCTCCACCGCCCGCTCCGCGTCCCCCGCCCGTACCGGGCCCCGGGCGGGCTCCCGCGGGTGGTCGGCGACCGGGCCTCCGGGCGGGCGGACCCCGGTACGGGGCGGGCGATACGCCCCGGGGCCGCCGTGCCCGGCGATGACCTCCAGGTCTTCCTCAAGGCGCTGACCAGCGGAACCCGTCAGAAACTCTTCGCGCACTTCGCCGACGGGGAGGAGCTGACCGTCGGCGAGGCCGCCGAGCGCGCCGGGCTCGGCCCGTCGACCACCTCCGAGCACCTCGCGGTCCTCCGGCGCGGTGGGCTGCTCCAGTCGACGCGCAGCGGCAAGCTGGTCCGCTACCGCGCCGACAGGGAAGGCATCGCGGAACTGCTCGGGCAGCTCCACTCCTATCTCCTCGCCCCCTCCGAACCGCGGGACACCCCTCCCGCCCACGGCTAGCGCGGAGCCCGCGCGAGTTCGCCGGATCGGGCTCCTTCGGCCCTTGACTTTCCTGTCGGGAAAGTTGGATGCTTACTTTCCCGACAGGAAAGTGAGGTCTCATCATGGTCGACATCGCTCCGGAACAGGCCCGTACCGCCCTCGACGCAGCAGACCGCGCCCGGCACCAGGTGGCCGAGGAAGTCGGCCTGCCCCGGGGTTACTGGTGGGCCATGGCGACCGGCTGGCTGCTGCTGGGCGTGCTGGGCACCGTGCTGCCGCCCTGGCTGGCCGGGATCGCGACCGTGGCCTTCGGCGTGGGGCACGGGGTGCTCGCGGCGCGCTTGCTCGACGGGCGCCGGCGCACGGATCGGCTCCAGGTGAGCGCGGCGGTCGCCGGTCGCCGCATCCCCCTGGTGGTGGTCGGCATGCTGTTCGGGCTCGTCGCGGTCACCGTCCTGGTGGCGCTCGCGCTCGACGCCGACGGCGCCGGTCATGCCGGTATCTGGGCGGCGGTGCTGACGGCGGCCGTCGTCGGGTTCGGCGGACCGGAGATCCTGCGCGTGCTGCGCCGGTGGGTGCGGGCGTGACGGAGGCGCGGTTCGACGAGCTGATCCATCCCAGCACCCGGCTGTCGCTGGTGGCGACCCTGGCGGCCGCCGACTGGGCGGAGTTCGCCTTCCTCAAGGACCGGCTCCAGCTGTCCGACTCGGCGCTCTCCAAGCAGCTCACGACGCTCGAAGAGGCCGGGTACGTGGCCACGGAGCGCCGCCTCATCGGCGGCCGCCGGAAGGTGCGCGCCCGGCTCACCAGCACCGGCCGGGACGCCTTCAACGCCCATATCGAGGCACTGCGAGCGATCGTCGCCGACGCCGTGGCGCCATCCCGGGAGCCTCCGGCGTGACGACCGCCCCGGTTGCGTTGCGGACGTATGATCCCTGCTCACAGGCGGCCTCCAGGTCCTGTGCGCAGGGGTTTAACCGCCGGTGACCGGCCCGAGAGACCTGTGCAACGAGCGGTTCGTAGAGTCACGAGAGACGTGGGGACCGGACCGAGCACAGGATAGGGAGGCGCCCGTGGCCGCCTCGGGTTCGCGGAGCGAGGACACGACGAAGGTGCGGACGGTCTGCTCGTACTGCGGTGTGGGATGCGGCTTGGTCCTCGATGTCGGCAGCGGGCCGGATGGGCGCCGTACGGTGCGGAAGGCCTCCGGGGACAAGGAGCACCCCGCGAACTTCGGCCGACTGTGCGCCAAGGGTGCCACCACGGCCGACATGCTCGCCGCCCCCGGGCGTCTGACCACGGCGCTCCGGCGTCCGCACCGCGCGGAAGAGCCGGTGCCGACGCCCAGGGACGAGGCGATCGCCGAGACGGCGCGGCGACTGCGGGCGATCGTCGAGGAGCACGGGCCGGACGCGGTCGCCCTCTATGTCTCCGGGCAGCTGAGCCTGGAGGCGCAGTACCTCGTGAACAAGCTGGCCAAGGGGTTCCTCCGCACCAATCAGATCGAGTCGAACTCCCGGCTGTGCATGGCCAGCGCCGGGACCGGCTACAAGCTCTCGCTGGGCGCGGACGGGCCGCCGGGCTCCTATGAGGACTTCGACCGGGCCGATGTCTTCTTCGTCATCGGCTCCAACATGGCCGACGCCCATCCCATCCTCTTCCTGCGGATGATGGACCGGGTGAAGTCGGCTGGTGCCAAGCTGATCGTGGTCGATCCGCGCCGCACCGCCACCGCCGCCAAGGCCGATCTGTTCTTGCAGATCAAGCCGGGTACGGACCTGGCACTGCTCAATGGGCTGCTGCACCTTCTGCGGGCGAACGGCCACACCGACGCCGCGTTCATCGCGGCGCACACCGAGGGCTGGGAGGCGATCCCGGAGTTCCTCGCCGACTACCCGCCCGCCACCGTCGCCGAGATCACCGGCATCCCGGAGGACGACATCCGCGAGGCCGCCCGGCTGATCGGCGAGGCGGGCGAGTGGATGAGCTGCTGGACGATGGGCCTCAACCAGTCCACCCACGGCACCTGGAACACCAACGCGCTGGTCAACCTCCACCTCGCCACCGGCGCGATCTGCCGCCCGGGCAGCGGACCCTTCTCCCTGACCGGACAGCCCAACGCCATGGGCGGCCGGGAGATGGGCTACATGGGGCCGGGACTCCCCGGTCAGCGGTCGGTGCTCGCCGACGCCGACCGGGCCTTCGTCGAGAACCTGTGGGGACTGCCGCAGGACACGATCCGCGCGGACGGCGTCGGTAAGGGCACCGTCGAGATGTTCCAGAGGATGGCCGACGGGGACATCAAGGCGTGCTGGATCATCTGCACCAACCCGGTCGCCTCCGTCGCGAACCGTAAGACGGTCATCGAGGGCCTGGAGGCCGCCGAATTCGTCGTCACACAGGACGTGTTCGCCGAGACGGAGACGAACGCCTACGCCGATGTCGTACTGCCCGGCGCGCTGTGGACCGAGACCGAGGGCGTCCTGATCAACAGCGAGCGCAACCTCACCCTCGCCCGGCCGGTGGTCGATCCACCCGGCGAGGCGATGGCCGACTGGCGCGTCATCGCGGCCGTGGCCCGTGCCATGGGCTTTGCGAGGGGCTTCGGGTACGACAGCGCGGAGGAGGTCTTCGAGGAGATCAAGCGCGCCTGGAATCCGGTGACCGGCTGGGACCTGCGCGGTGTGAGCTACGAGCGGCTGCGCGCCGCCCCGGTGCAGTGGCCCGCAGCGAGCGCCGAGGGGGCCGACCGCAATCCGATCCGGTACCTCGGTGCGGACGGCGCGCCGCTCTTCCCGACCGCGACCGGTCGCGCGGTCTTCTACCCCCGCCCGCACGTCCCGGCCGCGGAGCTGCCCGATGACGACTATCCGTACCAACTCAACACCGGCCGTCTGCAGCACCAGTGGCACACCCTGACGAAGACGGCCAGGGTGCCGAGGCTGAACAGGCTCAACCCCGGACCCTTCGTGGAGGTGCACCCGCGGGACGCCGCGGAACTGGGCGTCGCCGAGGGGGATTCGGTGGAGGTCGCCTCGCGGCGCGGCCGGGCCGTGCTGCCCGCGGTCGTCACCGACCGGGTGCGGCCGGGCTGTTGTTTCGCACCGTTCCACTGGAACGACCTGTTCGGGGAGTACCTGAGTGTGAACGCGGTGACCAGCGACGCCGTCGATCCGTTGTCGTTCCAGCCCGAGTTCAAGGTGTGCGCGGTCTCGCTGACCAAGGTGGCCACGCCGGTGACGGTGCGGGCTCCGGCGTCGGCGGACGCACAGCATCGGTCCACGGGCACGTCGGCCACCGCGGACATGACGTCCACCACTGCCCCGGCGGGTCCTCTTCCCACGGCTGCCGCTCCCGCCCCGTTCGGGCTGGAACCCACCCCGCCGCCGTCCCTCACCGAAGACGAGCGCCGGTACCTGACCGGCTTCCTCGCCGGTGTCCCGTCCGGCGCCCCCGGCGTGCCGGTGCTGCCCGCGGACGCCCCGTTCCATCCGTCGCACGCCCTGTGGGTGAACGGCGTGCTGGCCGGGATGCACTCCAGGGCCGAGCCGACGGCTCCCACCGCGGAGGTGCCGCGCCGGCAGGTCGTGATCCTCTGGGCGTCCCAGACCGGGAACGCCGAGGAGTTCGCGGCGGCCACGGTCGACCGGCTCACCGCACACGGTCACGCCGCCTCCCGTGTGTCCATGGACGAGGCCGACCCCGCCGCGCTGCCGTACGACGCCGATCTGTTGCTGATCACGAGCACCTTCGGCGACGGCGACGCACCGGACAACGGCTCCGCCTTCTGGGCCGCCCTCACCGCGCCCGACGCCCCGCGCCTGCCGGACCGGCGCTATTCCGTCCTGGCCTTCGGCGACTCCTCCTACGGCGACTTCTGCGGCCACGGCCGCCGCCTCGACCGGCGGATGGCAGAACTGGGCGCCGTGCGGCTGGCCCCGCGCACCGACTGCGAACCGGACTACGGGGCCGAGGCCGGGGCCTGGCTCGACCAGGTACTCATCGCGCTGAAGAACGCGGAGCAACCGTCACCCGACCCGGCCCCCGCGCCCGACCCGGCCCCCGCCGCACGGACGGCTCCTGCCGCACGGACGGCTGCCGCCGCAGGGACGGCTCCCGCTCCCGCCACCGCCCGGCTGACCGGCAACCGTCGCCTGAGCCTGCCCGGCGCGGCCAAGGAGGTCCGCCGCTTCACCTTCGACACCCGCGACGGCGAGACCCCGCTGGGCTACGAGGCCGGTGACGCCCTGGCGGTGCGACCGCTCAACTGGCCCGAGCTGGTGACCGAGTGGCTGGCCGTCACCGGCCTCGACGCGAACGCGGCCGTTCGGATCGGGAACGTCGGGGAGATGCCCTTCGCCGAGGCCCTGTCGCGCCATCTGGACATCACCAGCGTCACCCCCGACCTGCTGCGCTTCGCCGCCGATCGGATCCACGACCCCCGTGAGCTGCGGAAGCTCCTGCGCCCGGACAACAAGGGAGAGCTGGCGAAGTGGTCCTGGGGACGGCAGGCCGTGGACGTGCTGGCCGAGTTCGGCATCCGGGCCGGGGCACAGGAGTGGACCGATTTGCTGGGACGCCTGCGGCCCCGCCTGTACTCCATATCGTCCAGCCCGCTGACCGACCCCCACCTGGTGTCGCTGACGGTCTCCGTCGTCCGTTACGAGAACCTGGGCGGCCGTCCGCGCCAGGGCGTCTGCTCCCCCTTCCTCGCCGACGCCGAGCCGGGGACCCGGGTGCCGGTCCGGGTCCAGCGCACACCGCACTTCCGCCCGCCCGCCGACCCCGACACGCCGATGGTGATGGTCGGCCCCGGCACCGGCATAGCCCCCTTCATCGGCTTCCTCGAGGAACGCCGGGCCCGCGGCCACCGCGCCCCGAACTGGCTGTTCTTCGGGGAACAGCACCGCGCGACCGACTTCTACTACGAGGAGGAGCTGACCGCGTTCCTCGCCGACGGCACCCTCACCCGTCTGGACACCGCGTTCTCCCGCGACGAGCGCGCCAAGAAATACGTCCAGGACCGCATGCGCGAACACGGTCCCCTGCTGTGGTCCTGGCTCCAGGACGGCGCCCAGGTCTACGTCTGCGGCGACGCCTCCCGCATGGCCAAGGACGTCGACCAGGCCCTGCGGGACATCGCCACCGTCCACGGCGGCCTGGGCGGGGCCGGGGCGGCGGCGTACGTGAAGCAACTCGCCACCGACAAACGCTATCTGCGCGACGTCTACTGACCGCCGCTACCGACTGCCGTTACTGGCCGACGCCCGGCGTGGGACCGGCGCGCGGACCGTCGTCGCCCGTACGGCCGCGGGCACAGCCGTACGAGGCGATCGCCCCGTACACCAGCGCCGCGCCCAGCAGCCAGCCGCCCAGGACGTCACTGGGCCAGTGGACCCCCAGATAGAGGCGGGTGAAGCCGACGCCCAGCACGGATACGACCCCTACGGCGGCCATGAGCCGCAGCCACTTCGCCGGTGCCCCGTGCAGCGTCATCAGCCACAGCAGCAGCCCGAAGGCGACGGTCGCGGTCAGCGCGTGGCCGGACGGGAAGGCCGCGTAGTGCGCCGAGTCCACCGGGTTCGCCCATCGGGGACGCTCCCGGCCGAGCGCGGCCTTCACCCCCTGCTGCAGCGCCGTGCCCAGCGCCGCAGTGACGGCCACCCAGAGGGCGAGCCGCCACTCCCGGCGCCACAGCAGCCACCCCACGGCCACGGCCAGCAGCGCACGCATCGTCCACGGGTCCCAGCACCAGTCCGTGAGCACCCTGTTGACCCGGGTCAAGCCGTGGTGCCGGACGGCGGAGTGGTGCAGGGTGACGACGATGTCCCGGTCGACGGTCCCCAGGGGCCCCCAATGGGCGGCCACCAGGGCGAGCAGCACCAGGAAGAGCGCGGTGTACACGGCCGCGGCGCGGGCGGCTCGGCGGTGGAGGGTTGCCGGGTGCATGGGTCGATGATCGCCGACGGGCGGACCTCGGAGCCAGGAGGCTCCCGATCATCCCGAGCGCGGAGTCGGGTGCCGTCGTCGTAAGCCGGGAGCCGTCGGCGTACCGAAAATGCCGGAAGTGTGGGGAGCGCCGGGGACGCGCCTACCCCAGCACCCGCAGCGCCGGGACAAGCGTGACCAGCAGCGGGACGGCCGGGACGAGCGCCGCGGTGGCCGTAAGGCGCCAGCGGCGCGCCACGGGGAGGCGGGCCGCCGGGGCCAGCAGCCGGTCCACCCGCTGCGGCACCTGGGCGAGCGCGCTGGGGCAGGGGCCGAACACCCCGCGGTCCTCGTTGAGTTCGACCAGAGCGAGCGCGGTGGTGGTCCGACCGAAGCGCCGTGACGCGGAGTCGTCGGCGGCCAGCTCGACCAGCCGGTGCACCTCGTCGCGGAACGCCGCGAACATCGGCACCCGCGGAAAGCCGCTGGCCAGCGCGGTCGAGCAGTGCAGCAGCCAGTGGTGGCGGGCGCGGGCGTGGCCCTGCTCATGGGCGATGACGGCATCCAGCCGACGGCCCTTGAGACGGCGCAGCGCCGCCGTGGTGATGATCAGCTGGGGCGTGGTCCCCGGCAGCCACCAGGCGTCCGGCTTGTCGCTCTCCAGGACCACCAGCCGCTCCCCGTCGGGCTCCTCACCGGGCAAAACGGGGGAGCGTACGAGGAGTTCGGCGCGGTGCTGTCTGCGCCAGGCGCGGGCGCGGCCGATCTCACGGGTGAGCATCACCGCGCTCCAGACGGCCCCGAAGGCGAGCACGAGGGCGATGGGCGCGGCCAACGGCCCGTAGCCGGAGAGCGCGTACGCCTCCACCACGCCCTTGGGCGCGGGGGCGAAGACATTGCCGCGCACGGCGTCCCAGGCGGCCGCCCCGGTGAGCGCCATGGTCAGCGCGCAGCACAACAGCACCCCGACGACCACGCACTGCCACACCCAGAGGGCGAGCACGGGTTCGCGGTCGATCCAGTCGGTGCGGGACAACAGGCGCGGCGCCATTGCCGCCGCCAGTGCGCCGAGGCCCATCAGCGCGAACGGGACCATCATGACCGCCAGCCTATGATCGCGACGCTCCGGCCGGGTACGGTCACGGCGGGGAAGTGACGCATACCACGGTGAAGCCACGGACGCGGCCACGGATCGGCCCGCCCCGGTTCACAGGGCCAGCAGCATCGCGAACATCCCTATCCCCATCGACAGCCTGCAGGCATGCCGCAGCTCGGGCCGCCGCGACCACCCGGCCCCGGACGGTCCCGCCGCCGCCCCCGCTCCGTCCACGGCCCCGTCCGTCATCGGTACGAGCCGCAGCCCGGACCGTACGACGTAGACCGCGAAGTACACGAGCAGTGCCCCGGTCAGCAGCGGTACCCCGCCCGCCATCCGGCCCGGGGTCATCTCGCCGGTGTGATGGTGGCCGCCCGTGGTGCCCACCATCATCGCGAGCGCCATATAGACCATCGCCAGCGCTCCGACGGCGTGATGCAGACGGTGCCCCGGGAGCCCCGCGCCGTACGGGACCGGCAGCAGCGCCCTTACGGCCGCCACGGCGAAGACCGCCGCGAAGGCGGGCGGACCCCAGGGCCGGGTGTCCAGCACGGTGGGCGGCACCGCCATCACGGCCATCCCCCACCCCATCAGCGCCTCGGCGCCCGCGATCCGGCGCCCCGGCCCGGGCGGCTCTCCGCGCGCCTGCAGCAGGCAGTAGCCACCCGTGGCCGCGCAGAGCGCGACCAGCAGCCAGCCGATGAGTGGAGGTCCGTGCACGGCCACACCTCCCGAAGGGGGACGTAATACCAGGAGACATCCCCTGCCGCGGCGCCACCCACGGGAGCGCACGGGCGCAGTGGGGGAGCGCGAGGCGTGCGGTGTAGCGGGGGGAGCACAGGGAGTCGTATGGCACGGTGAGAGGTGCGTGCCGTGGATCACGCAGGCCCCAGCCGCACCACGCGACGTGAACAGCCGTTCACAGAGGAGGAGAGCCCGTGTCGAACCCACCGCTTCCCGAGGCCGCGGTCGCCATGCTCGAGAAGCCCAATCCGGCCGTGATCGCGACGGTCCGGTCCGACGGCCAGCCGGTGTCCACGGCCACCTGGTACCTCTGGGACGACGGCCGGATCCTGGTCAACATGGACGAGGGCCGCAAGCGGCTCGATCACATCCGCAACGACCCCAGGGTTACGCTCACCGTCCTCGACGAGGCGGACTGGTACAACCACATCACCCTCATCGGCCGGGTCGTCGAGTTCCAGGAGGACAAGGACCTGGCCGGGATCGACCGGCTGGCCCGGCAGTACCTGGGCAAGGACTACCCGCGGCGGGACCGCGGCCGGATCAGCGCCTGGATCGAGATCGACCGCTGGCACGGCTGGGGCGAGCACAAGGAGAACAGCCAGCCCGGCTGACCCCCGCGGTGCCGTCGGCCCCGCCACCGCGAGCCGTGGCGGGGCCGACGGCACGGGGAGGAGCCATCAGGGGCGGTAGCGCAGCGGATGGTCCTCCGGCACCTCCACGACCGCGATCCGCACGCCGTCCGGATCCGCGATCCACATCTCCACCAGCCCCCACGGCTCCTTCTTCGGCGGGCGCAGCACCTCGACCCCCTGCGCGGTGAGCTCCTTGTGCGCCGCCGCCGCGTCCGCCACCTGGAGCCACAGCTGGAGGCCCGGGGCGGGCGGGGTGTCCGCGCGGCCGGAGACCTCCAGGAAGCCCCCGCCGAGGAAGTAGACCGTGCCGCGCTCGGGGCCCGTCCCGAACTCCCGGTAGACCGCCAGCCCCAGCGCCTCGCCGTAGAACGCCCGGGAGCGCTCGGGGTCCGTCGGCCGCAGCAGCACACGGCTGCTCAGTACGTGAACCATGCCCGCGACCCTACGCAACCTGCACCCTTCGGGGCAGGTTAGGGTCTATTTGCCGCCAGCGACCGCCAGCGACCCCCACCCCGTCTCACCCCCGGCCACCCGTTGCCACCGGCCGTTCGGCCGCCACCGAAGGGAACCCTCCGACGCCATGGACACCGCGGACGCCACCGCAGGAGCGGCCACCGACCCGCTCACCTTCCGTACGGCCACCGAGGCCGACGTGGCGGGGCTGGTGGCCCTGATCGAGTCGGCCTACCGCGGGGACGCCAGCCGTGCCGGATGGACCACGGAAGCGGACATCCTGGACGGGCAGCGCACCGACCCGGAGGGGGTCGCGGACGTGGTGCGGGCCGAGAACGGCCGGATGGTGATCGTCGAGCGGAACGGCGAGCTGATCGCCTGCTGCCAGCTCGAGCGCCACGATGACCACGCCTACTTCGGTATGTTCGCGGTCCGGCCCGAGCTCCAGGGCGGGGGGCTGGGCAAGGTGATCATCGCCGAGGCCGAGCGGTTCGTGCGGGTGGAGTGGGGCGCGAAGGAGATGCGCATGACGGTGATCTCCGCCCGCGAGGAGCTGATCGCCTGGTACGAGCGGCGCGGCTACGCCCGTACCGGCCAGATGACCCCGTTCCCGTACGGTGACGAGCGCTTCGGCGTGCCGCGCCGCGCCGACCTCGAGTTCGAGCTGCTGATCAAGCCCCTCGGCTGAGCACGGCCCTGCCGAGGGCCCTCGGCAGGGCCGTGAACGCCTCCGGAGACCCCGAGTGGCGTCAGACCCCGGATGGCGTCACGCCGTGAAGCGCGCCGCCCGCCGGATCTCCGGGAAGTCCGTGGTGGCGCCGTCCAGGCGCAGGCCGCGGACCAGCTTCAGGTGGTCGGGGGTGTTCACGGTCCAGCCGATGACCCTGAGGTCGTCGGCGTGCGCCTTCTCCACCAGCTCCAGGGTCAGCCTGCGGACGTTGAGCACCAGCATCCCGGCGCCGACCGCATGCGCCCGGTCGATCACATCGAGGCCGTACCGGCTGGCCACGAGGGCGGTACGGGCGGCCGGGAGCAGGGTGCGGATCTCGGCGAGCGCCTCGTCGTGGAAGGACAGGATGTCCACCCGGTCCAGCAGATCGCGCTGGGTCAGCACCTCGGCCAGCGCCCGGGCGGCCGCCGTGTCCTTGATCTCTGCCTGGAGCGGCGCCTCCACGGCGTCCACGACCTCCTCGAAGACCGGGATCCGTTCGCCCTCCCCGGCGTCCAGCTCACGCAGCTCCGCGAGGGTGAAGTCGCTGATCGGGCCCTTGCCGTCGGTGGTGCGGTCGACGTGGGTGTCGTGCATCACCACGAGCGCGCCGTCCTTGCTGAGGTGCAGGTCCAGTTCGATGACGTCCATGCCCTCGTGATCGGCGCGGACGAAGGACCGCAGGGTGTTCTCCGGCTCGACACCCATCACTCCGCGGTGTCCGATGGTGAGAAAAGTCAACGCTGTCTCGCTCTTCTGACGGCCCTCGACGGCCGCCGTCGGGTCGTCTGCGTCGGGTCGGGGGAGGCAGTGGGATGGCTGGTTTCCTCGGCACGCGGCGGACGGGCCGCCCGGACCGGCGCACACCATACCGGCCGCCCATGACGGGACCGTTCAAGCGGGGCCGTGACATGAGTCGAACCGAGGGCGAGAGCGTGAGCCGAACCGACGGCCGGAGCATGAGCCGAACCGATCGGGGCAGGAAAAACTGCGGTGGTGCGGGTGTGGCGCAGGATGATTTCCCGTACCGTCGCTTGAGTGAAGGAGCGTCCATAGATACGGTGGTCATACGCGAGTTTCTTCGGTGAGGGAGTGGTCATGACGGAAATCTTTTCGTCGGCGATAGCTGAAGGTGTCGTTCTGCCCGCGGAGCGTGTGGTCGATCATCCGGCCTGGCTCACCCTCAAGAACGCTGTCGAAACGTTTCGTCAATGGCAGTCCAAAGACGGTTCCATCGACTTCGACGCCGAGGGCGCGCCCACCCGGGAGGCCGCCGGGGCGGCCATCGCCCGGGTGATCGAGGCCATCGAGGAGCTTGCCCCGCTGCTTCCGCACGACGCGGACTACCACCGGGCGGTCGTCGCGGACTTGCGCCGCTGGGCCGAGGGCGGCTTCGACGTCCCCGACTTCCTCGAGTCGCTGCTCGCGTTCCAGCCCGCCCGCGCCCGCGCCGACGGCCTCCAGCACCTCGTGGTCTTCCCCATGTACACGCAGAACGGCAACCCGGACCGCAATCTGGAAGCCGTGGTGCTACGCATGGTCTGGCCGGACTGGCTGGCCGAGCTGGAGCGCACCCGCTATGACAATCCGCTGTACTGCGGTCTGGCCTTCGAGGACTTCACCTCCGGCTATGACACCAACTCCGCGGTGCTCTTCCCGGAGACCATCGCCGTCCGCGAGGCCCCCGAGCGGTTCAGCTGGGGCGGCATCTTCTGCGACCGCGAGGCGGCCCGCTTCCGCCGGGTCAGCGAGGCGGCGGTCCGGGCCCTGGGGATCGAACTCCCCGATGACATCCGTGACATGCTCGCCGACCAGCGCCGCTGCCAGGAGGCCTTCGCCCTGTGGGACATGGTCCACGACCGCACCCACAGCCATGGCGACCTGCCGTTCGACCCCTTCATGATCAAGCAGCGGCAGCCCTTCTGGATGTACGGACTGGAGGAGCTGCGCTGCGACCTCACGGCCTTCAGGGAGGCCGTGAAGCTGGACGCCGAGGGCGTCACCCAGGGCCGTGACGTCCAGTACGCCGTGATCTTCGACCGGATGTTCCGGTTCCCGGTCACCGGAGCGCGGGTCCGCAACTACGACGGGCTCGGCGGCCAGTTGCTCTTCGCCTACCTCCACCAGCACGACGTCGTACGCTGGACGGACAACACCCTGCACATCGACTGGTCCCGCGCCTCGCAGGTCACCAACCAGCTGTGCGGCGAGATCGAGAAGCTCTACCGCGACGGCATCGACCGCCCCAAGCTCGTCCACTGGTTCAAGGCGTATGAGCTGGTGTCGACCTATCTCGCCCCGCACCCCGGCTCGGTCTGGGCCAAGGGCCCCGAAGCCCTGGACCTCACCCAGCCGCCGCGCAAGCTCGTCGACGACGTGCTCCCCGACGAGTTCCCGCTGAGCATGTTCTACGAGGCGCTTGGGAAGAAGCTGCGTGACGTGGTCGCCTCCACCAAGGGCATCACGGCGGACAGCGACCTACCGGCGGCGGCATGAGCACCGCGGCTGCGCAGAGCCCCCAGTCGGGGCAGGACGAGGAGGCAGCGAGCATGACCACACCGACGTCGAGCCCCAGCCCCAACGAGCCGGGCGAGCGGCCGCTGGACGGTGCGGTGGTGGCGGTGGCCGGCGCGGCCGGCCCCGCGGGCCGGGCCACGCTGCTCCGCCTCGCCGAAGCGGGCGCCACCGTCGTCGCCTCCGACGCGGACCCGGTCCGGCTGGCCGAGGGCGTGGACGCGGCGCGCTACGCCCACGGCGGTGCCAGCGTCACCGGCGAGACGGTCGACCTGCTCGACCTCGGCGCCGCCCGCGCCTGGGCCGACCGTACCGAGAAGGAGTTCGGCCGGGTCGACGGGCTGATCCACCTGGTCGGCGGCTGGCGCGGCGGCAAGACCTTCGCCGACGCCCCGCTCGCCGACTGGGACACCCTGCACAATCTGCTGATCCGCACCGCACAGCACACCTCTCTCGCCTTCCACGACGCCCTGCTGCGCAGCGGCAACGGCCGCTATGTGCTGATCAGCGCGGCGGGCGCGGCCAAGCCCACCGCGGGCAACGCCGCGTACGCCGCCGCCAAGGCCGCCGCCGAGGCGTGGACGCTCGCGCTCGCCGACTCCTTCCAGAAGCTGGGGGGCGAGGGCGGTCCGTCGGCGGCCGCTGCCATCCTGGTGGTCAAGGCGCTGGTGCACGACGCCATGCGGGCGGACCGCCCCAACGCGAAGTTCGCGGGCTTCACGGACGTCAAGGAGCTGGCCGAGGCCATCACCGGACTCTGGGACCGGCCCGCCCAGGAAGTGAACGGAACCCGCCAGTGGCTGACCCCCAAGCCGTGAGGACCGACGCCCGCCGCCACCACGACCCCGAGGTACGCGGCTTCGCCAGCGACAACTACGCGGGCACCCACCCGGAGATCCTCGCCGCGCTCGCCCTCGCCGACGGAGGCCACCAGGTCTCCTACGGCGAGGACGACTACACCGCGCATCTGCAGTTCGTCATGCGCAGCCACTTCGGCCCGCACGCCCAGGCGTTCCCCGTCTTCAACGGCACCGGCTCCAATGTCGTCGCCCTCCAGGCCCTCACCGACCGCTGGGGCGCGGTCATCTGCGCCGAGTCCGCCCACATCAACGTGGACGAGTGCGGGGCGCCCGAGCGCGTCGGCGGGCTGAAGCTGCTCACCGTCCCCACCGGGGACGGCAAGCTCACCCCCGAGCTCATCGACCGCCAGGCGTGGGGCTGGGGCGATGAGCACCGGGCGATGCCGCAGGTGGTCTCGATCGCCCAGAACACCGAGCTCGGCACCGTCTACACGGTGGACGAGATCCGCGCCATCTGTGACCACGCGCACGAGCGCGGGATGAAGGTCCACCTCGACGGCGCCCGGATAGCCAACGCGGCCGCGTCCCTGGACGTGCCGATGCGTGCGTTCACCAACGCGGCGGGCATCGACATCCTGTCGTTCGGCGGCACCAAGAACGGGATGCTCTTCGGCGAGGCCGTCGTCGTCCTCGACCCGGACGCGGTGGGCGCCATGAAGCACCTGCGCAAGCTGTCCATGCAGCTGGCGTCCAAGATGCGGTTCATCTCCGTCCAGCTGGAGGCCCTGCTCGCCCGCGACCTGTGGCTGCGCAACGCCCGCCACGCCAACACCATGGCCCAGCGGCTGGCCGACGGCGTGCGCGCGGTGGACGGGGTGGAGATCCTCCACCCGGTCCAGGCCAACGCGGTCTTCGCCCGGCTCCCGCACGAGGTGAGCGAACGCCTCCAGAAGCGCTACCGCTTCTACTTCTGGGACGAGGCCGCGGGCGATGTGCGCTGGATGTGCTCCTTCGACACCACGGAGGAGGACGTGGACGGCTTCATCACGGCCGTCAAGGAGGAGATGGGCCGCTAGGCCGTTTCCGGGCATGCGCGCGGGGCGGGCCGTACGGCCCGCCCCGCGGTGGTCCGTCCTACCGGCCCCGGTCCAGGGTCAGCGCCTCGGCCGGGGTGGGGGCGGTGCCGCCCAGGTGGGCCGGGACCCACCAGGTGTCTTCCGGGCCCTTGGGCCGCACCGGATACGCCCGCTGCGCCGCCTCCAGCAGCTCCTGCACCCGGCCGCGCAGCCGCTCGGTGAGGGTGTCGGAGGGCTCGGTCGGGTCGGCCTCCATCGGCTCGCCCACCCGCATCGTGATCGGGAAGTGATGGCGGCCCAGCGCCCGCTTCTGCCCCTTGGTCCACAGCCGCTGGGTGCCCCACAGCGCCATCGGCAGCAGCGGGACGCCCGCCTCCTGCGCCAGCCGGGCCGCGCCCGACTTGAAGTTCTTGAGGGTGAAGGACCGCGAGATCGTCGCCTCAGGGAAGACGCCGATGATCTCGCCGGAGCGCAGCGCCCGCAGGGCGTGCTTGTAGGCGTCCATGCCCGCCGCGCGGTCCACCGGAATGTGCTTCATCGCGCGCATCAGCGGCCCGGAGACCTTGTGCCGGAAGACCGACTCCTTGGCCATGAACCGCACCAGCCGCTTGGCCGGACGGGCCGTCAGCCCGCAGAAGACGAAGTCGAGGTAGCCGATGTGGTTGCTCACCAGAACCGCGCCGCCCCGCTGCGGGACATTCTCGGTGCCCTTGATGTCAAAGCGCAGATCGAGCGCCTTGAACATGGTGCGGGCGATGCCGATCACCGGCGGGTAGACGAGCTCTGCCATCGAGGACCCTTCGTCGATGCCCGGGGAGGGTTCTCCCGGCGGAAGTTACGCGGCCGTAGGTATCCGGCTTCTGGCAGATGGTGCCCGATGTCGTCTCGTTGTGCTACCGCGCGGCACGGCCCGGCCAAGAGATCCTCATCACGTCGGAGAGCTCCCGGGGAATCCCCGGGCCGCCCAGGACGCTGAACCAGGGAGGCCCGGACGGAGGCCCAACCAGAGGTCCGGCGAAGGGGCCCATCGGAGGCCACGACGGCCCGACCGGGAGGAAACAGGTGCGAGACGGCGAGGGAAGCCCGCGGCTGGGCGCGGCCGTGCTCGGTGCGGAGCTGGGCGAGCGGGCGACGCTGGTCCAGTTCTCCAGCGCCTTCTGCCAGCCCTGCCGGGCCACCCGGCGGACGCTGTCCGAGGTGGCCGCGATGGTGGACGGGGTGGCGCACATCGAGATCGACGCCGAGTCGCGGCTGGAGCTCGTCCGGGCGCTGGACATCGCCCGTACCCCCACCGTGCTGGTGCTCGACGCGGCCGGGCGGATCGTACGGCGGGCCTCCGGACCGCCGCGCCGGGCCGATGTCATCGCCGCTGTGGGTGATGCCGTGTGAATCACCGTCCCCCGGCCCCACTTGACGGTCCGCACCCCGCGTGGTCAGGGTGAACGGCATGCGGCCTGGACCCCTCCTTTACGGACGTGTGCACGTGGATCTGATGCGGACCGCCGGCGCACGGTGTCCGGGCGGGTGAGCGAACGAGGACAAGCGCAGCCCCCGCCCGTACCTCCGGCAGAAGGACAAGTCCATGACGGCAACGCACGACCTCGGCACGTCCCGACCGACGACGTCCGACCTGTTCCGCTCCGTCTTCCGCCGCCACGCCTCAGGCGTCGCCGTGATCACCGCCCAGGGCACCCGCCCGGTCGGCTTCACGGCCACCTCCCTCGCCTCCGTGGCCGCCGAGCCGCCGCTGCTCTCCTTCGGCGTGGGCACCGGCTCCTCGAGCTGGCCGGTGCTCTCCGACGCCGAGTACGTCGGTGTCCACGTCCTGGGCGAGCACCAGCGGGAGCTGGCCGCGACCTTCGCACGCAGCGGTGCCGACCGCTTCGGACCGGCCACCGGCTGGTGCTCGGGACCGCAGGGCGTGCCGGTGCTCGACGGGGTGCTGGCGTGGCTGGTGTGCCGGGTGGTGGCCCGGATACCCGCCGGGGACCACCGGGTGCTGATCGGCGAGGTCACCACGGGTACCGCGGCCGGGACCGGCCGTCCGCTGCTGTACCACCAGGGGCGCTTCAACGCCCTCCGAGACTGAGCCCGCCGCCTCTCTGCTTGGCATGTACGCCTCGCGTTGATCACCGCCGTTGGCAAGGTCACAGTTCAAGCGGGTTGCGTACGGGGAACGAGCTGGGTGTACTGACGAGTAATATTTTGCTGCGGTGCATGGGACGCCCCGGCAGGAAACCGCCCGCGGTCCCGCCCGGGTCCCGCCCCCGAAGGCGCCTATGCTGCCAGCAACAAGGCAGCTCGGTAGAGACGATGCAGTAGGAGAGCCGGCGTGAGCTTGAGGATCGTTGTCTGTGTGAAGTACGTGCCCGACGCCACCGGCGACCGGCACTTCGCCGAAGACCTGACCGTCGACCGCGACGACGTGGACGGCCTGCTCTCGGAGCTGGACGAGTACGCGGTCGAGCAGGCCCTGCAGATCGCCGACGAGGCCGATGACGCCGAGATCACGGTCCTGACCGTCGGCCCGGAGGACGCCAAGGACGCGCTGCGCAAGGCGCTGTCGATGGGGACGGACAAGGCCGTGCACGTCGAGGACGACGATCTGCACGGCACCGATGCGCTGGGCACCTCGCTGGTGCTGGCCAAGGCCATCGAGAAGACCGGGTATGACCTGGTGATCTGCGGGATGGCCTCCACCGACGGCACCATGGGCGTGCTCCCGGCGATGCTCTCGGAGCGCCTTGGCGTGCCGCAGGTGTCGCTGCTGTCGGAGGTGTCGGTGGAGGACGGCACCGTGAAGGGGCGCCGTGACGGGGACACCGCGTCCGAGCAGCTGGAGGCACGGCTTCCGGCGGTGGTGTCGGTGACCGACCAGTCCGGTGAGGCCCGCTACCCGTCGTTCAAGGGCATCATGGCGGCGAAGAAGAAGCCGGTGCAGTCCTGGGACCTGGAGGACCTGGAGATCGAGTCGGACGAGGTCGGTCTCGAGGGCGCCTGGACCGCCGTGGACGGCGCCACCGAGCGTCCGGCCCGCACCGCGGGCACGATCGTCAAGGACGAGGGGGAGGGCGGTAAGCAGCTCGCCGCCTTTCTCGCGGAGCGCAAATTCATCTGATGCCGCCTCGCGGGTCAGACGTTCGTCTGAGCCACGCTGCCCCCCTTACCGCCCAGATCTTTCGCATGTCGCAGGAGAGCGATTCCCATGGCTGAAGTCCTCGTCTACGTCGACCACGTGGACGGTGCCGTCCGCAAGCCCACCCTGGAGCTGCTGACCCTGGCCCGCCGCATCGGCGAGCCCGTCGCCGTCTCCCTCGGCTCCGGCGCCGGGAACACCGCGCCCACCCTCGCCGAGCACGGCGCCGCGCGGGTGCTGACCGCCGAGGCGCCCGAGTTCGCCGACTACCTCGTCGTCCCGAAGGTGGACGCGGTCCAGGCCGCGTACGAGGCCGTGTCGCCGTCCGCCGTACTGTTCCCGTCCTCCGCGGAGGGCAAGGAGATCGCGGCCCGGCTCGCGGTCCGCATCGGCTCGGGCATCATCACCGACGCCGTGGACCTGGAGGCCGGTGACGAGGGCCCGGTGGTCACGCAGTCGGTGTTCGCCGCCGCCTTCACCACCAAGTCCCGGGTCAGCAAGGGCACTCCGGTGATCACCGTGAAGCCGAACTCGGCCGCCGTGGAGGCCGCCCCGGCCGCGGGCGCGGCCGAGGCGCTGGAGGTGTCCTTCTCGGAGCGGGCCACCGGTACGAAGGTCGTCTCGCGCACACCGCGCGAGTCGACCGGGCGCCCGGACCTGACCGAGGCCGCGATCGTGGTCTCCGGCGGCCGTGGTGTGGGCGGCGCGGAGAACTTCCCCGTCGTCGAGGCCCTCGCCGACTCCCTCGGCGCGGCCGTCGGCGCCTCCCGCGCCGCGGTGGACGCGGGCTGGTACCCGCACACCAACCAGGTGGGCCAGACCGGCAAGACCGTCTCGCCGCAGCTCTACATCGCGGCGGGCATCTCGGGCGCGATCCAGCACCGCGCCGGTATGCAGACCTCGAAGACCATCGTGGCGGTCAACAAGGACGCCGAGGCCCCGATCTTCGACCTGGTCGACTACGGCGTGGTCGGTGACCTCTTCGAGGTCGTCCCGCAGCTGACGGAGGAGGTCAAGTCCCGCAAGGGCTGACCCCCGCCGGACCTCCGCCGAGGCCCCGTACGCGCATCGCGCACGGGGCCTCACGGCCGCCGGGAGGGTGTTGACCCGCCGTTCCGCGACTGGCTAACTTCACCGGACGGATCATCGTTTCCGCAGCGCGGAAGTGGCCGGGAAGGGTGGAGAAGCGGACATGGAGCCTGAGCCTCAGCAGACGGTGCGCACCAGCCTGCCCGGTGCCGTACGGGCGGCCGTCGCCGACTCCCTCGCCGCCGTCGACGCCGAGCTGGCCCGCCGCTACCCGGGCGACCCCGGCACCCGCCAGCCCGTCCACACCGTCTACGTCCCCGCCGACCTCGTCACCGCCGGTACCGTGCGCGACTGGGGCGACCAGGCGCTGGCGGCCCTCGACCGGCACGCCCCCGACGCCGGCTCCTTCGCCGCCGTCCTCGGCATCCCGGACGAACTCGCCGAGCCCGTCCACACCCGGGTGCGGGCCAAGCTCGAGCGCGAACCCGTGGAGGACCTGCGGATCGACTTCGAGGACGGCTACGGCCCCCGGCCCGACGCCGAGGAGGACGCCGCGGCCGCCCGCGCCGCCGGGCTCATCGCGGCCGCCCGCGCCGACGGCACCGCGCCGCCCTACGCGGGCATCCGCATGAAATGCCTGGAGGCCGCCGTGCGCGACCGCGGCATCCGCACCCTCGACATCTTCCTCACCGGACTGATGGCGGCCGGAGGGCTGCCGGACGGCCTGGTGCTCACCCTGCCCAAGGTGACGTACGCCGAGCAGGTCACCGCGATGGCCCGGCTGTGCGGGGAGTTCGAGAAGGCCCACGGGCTCGCCCCCGGCCGTATCGGCTTCGAGATCCAGATCGAGACCACCCAGGCCATCCTCGGCCCGGACGGCCGCGCCACCGTCGCCCGGATGATCGACGCCGCCGGGGGACGGGCCACCGGACTCCACTACGGCACCTTCGACTACAGCGCCTCCTGCGGCGTGGGCGCCGCCCATCAGTCCATGGACCACCCGGTGGCCGACCACGCCAAGGCCGTGATGCAGGTCGCCGCCGCGGGCACCGGCGTACGACTCTCCGACGGCTCCACCAACGTGCTGCCGGTCGGCCCCACCGAGCGGGTCCACGACGCCTGGCGGCTCCACCACCGCCTGGTACGGCGGTCGTTGGCGCGCGCGTACCACCAGGGCTGGGACATGCACCCCGGCCACCTCTCGACCCGCTACGCCGCCGTCTACGCGTTCTACCGCGAGGGCCTGGAGGCGGCGGCGGAACGGCTCGCCGCGTATGTGGACCGTACGGCCGGACCCAGCGGCGTCGCCGACGAACCGGCCACCGCGAAGGCGCTCAGCGGCCATCTGGTGCGCGGGCTGGACTGCGGGGCCCTCGACGCCGCCGAGGTCGAGCGGCTGACCGGGCTCGGCCGCGCCGAACTCGACGCGCTGGCGGGCCGCGCCGCCCCGGCCGCCCCCTGACCGGCCCGGCACACCGGAACCGCTGGGGCCCACGGCTCGGCCCGTCCCGCCGGGCCCGCTGATCCGCTTGGTCACATCCGCTCACCCGCACGTGTCACCCGGGATGCGGCCCCGCCGGTGAGGGCGGGAGATGGGTGTCATGGCCAGAAGCGCCGTGTCGGCCCTGCTGATCCTGCTCGGTTGCCTCCTCGTACCGGTGTCCGTGCTGACGGTGTGGGTCCATGACATCGTCCTGGACACCGACCGCTATGTGGCGACCGTCGCCCCGCTCGCGAAGGACCCGGCGATCCAGGACACCGCCGTGGAACAGGTCAGCAAGGCCGTCGACATCCGCCACAACAGCCAGGAGATCACCGACGACATCGCCTCCTGGCTGCGCGCCCACGGCCTCCCCGAGCGGGCCGCCGACACCATCGAGGGGCTGGCCCCGCAGCTGGACTCGGCCCTGGACCAGGCGGTGCGGAAGGTGGCCGCCCACATCGTGCGCAGCGAGCAGTTCCCCGCCGTGTGGACCGGCGCCAACCGGGCCGCCCACACCGCCGTCGTGAGCGCCCTCACCGGCAAGGGCGGCGGGCCGGTCGGCGTCGAGGGCCACACCGTCACCCTCAACGTCGGCGCCGCCGTGGAGCGGGTCAGACAGCAACTGGTGGACGCCGGACTCCCCGCGGTGACCGGCGTCCCCGACATCCACCAGCGGCTCGTCCTCTTCCACTCCGACCGGCTCGACACCCTCCGGCGGTCGGCACGCCTGCTCGACCTGGCCGGGAACTGGCTGCCCGCGCTGACCGTGACCCTCGGCGGTACGGGAGTGGTGCTCGCCCGCCGGCGCCGCCGGGCGCTCGCCCGCGCGGCCCTGGGCACCGCGCTCGCCTCCCTCGGCCTGGTGCTGCTCCTGGTGGTGGGCCGCCGCTACTACCTCGACCACGTGCCGACCAGCGTGCTGTCCCGGGAGGCCGCCTCGGCCCTCTTCGACACGGTGGTCCGCTTCCTGCGGGTCACCGTGCTCACCGTGCTGGTGCTCGGCCTCGTGGTCGCGCTCGGCGCCTATCTGGCGGGCCCCGGGCGGCTGCCGAGCGCGGTACGCGGCCGGGCCGAGGTCCTGGCCGACAGCGCGGCCCGCTGGGGCGCGGCCCACGGGATGCGCACCGGCCGGGCCGGTACCTGGACCGCCGACCACCGGCGGGGGCTGACGACGGCGGCCCTGCTGGTGCCGGTCGCGGTGTTCGCCCTGTGGAACCACCCCACCGTGCTGACGGTGCTCCTGCTGGTCCTGATCCTGCTGGCCGCCCTCGCCGTGATCGCCCTGCTGGCCGCCACGGGCCGCACGGGCGCACCCGGCCGGGGCGGCTGACACCGGGTCGGGCGTGGTTCAGCGGGCGCCCACGTGGGTGCCGAGGAACGTCCGGATCAGGGGGACCACCTCGTCCAGGCCGGTTTCGAGGAGGAAGTGGCCGCCGTCCTGGAGGTGCACCTCGGCCTTCGGGTTGTCGCGGGCGAAGGCGCGGGCGCCGTCGGGGCCGAAGATGGGGTCGTCGCGGCCCCATACGGCGAGCAGGGGCGGCTGGTGGGCGCGGAAGTACTCGTGCACCCGGGGGTACAGGGGGCTGTTGGTGGCGTAGTCCCGGAAGAGCTCGAGCTGGACCAGGTCATTGCCGGGGCGGGACACCTGCTGGAAGTCGTGGTGCCAGGTGTCGGGGCTGACCAGACTCTCGTCGGGAGCTCCGGTGACGTACTGCCACTTGATCAGGTCCAGGGAGAGGGCCTGGCGGACGGCCTCCTCGTTCGCCGGGCCCTGATCCGCCTGATAGGCCCATACGGGCCGCCAGAAGTCCTCGACGAAGCCCTCGTCGTAGGCGTTGCCGTTCTGCGTCACGATGGCGGTGACCGCTTCGGGGGCGCGCAGGGCGAGGCGCCAGCCGATGGGCGCGCCGTAGTCCTGGACGTAGAGGGCGTAGCGGTCGAGGCCGAGGTGGTCGAGGAGACCGGCGGTGAGGTCGGTGAGGGCGTCGAAGGTGTAGTCGAACTCATCGACCCCGGGGGCGTCGGAGAATCCGAAGCCGAGATGGTCGGGGGCGATGAGCCGATGGCGGTCCGCCAGGCGCGGGATGAGCTCGCGGAACATGAACGAGCTGGTGGGGAAGCCGTGCAGGAGGACGAGCGCGGGGGCGTCCGCGGGCCCTGCCTCGCGGTAGAACAGCCGTCGGCCCTGGATGTCCGCGAACCTGTGGTGCACCTGTGACATAGCCTCTGCGCCTTTCGGGAGCACCGGTCGGTACGGGGGCTCAGTACGGGGTCAGTACCGCAGTGCCGTGCCCACGTTCGCCGTGATGCGGCCGGTGAGCTTGCGGTGGCTGCGGGCGGTGGCCGGGGTGGGCTGGTTCGGGGCCACCTTGGGCAGGCGCAGGACGACGGCGTCCACCAAGTCCCCGCTCGCGTCGCGGAAGTTGATCTCGATGGCGTAACCGGCCGGGTGCTTGCCCGCGTTGGTCACGGTCAGCGGAGCCACGGCACGTCCCGCGCCGTCGCGGCTCACCCGGCCGACCTTCACCTCGCGCTTGGCCTGCGAGCCGCCCTTGATCTTGTCGAGTTCGGCCTGCGCCGACGCCCGCGCGGACGCGATGGCGGCGGAGGCCCGGGACACCTCGGAGGACGGGGTGCCCCCGTCCTCCGAACAGCCGACGGCGGCCGGCGCCAGCACGGCCATGAGGCTCACCGCGCAGATCGTCCGCGTTCGGCGCCCGCTCATCGCGTCTCCCTCGTTCCGTCGGACAGGCCCCGGGCCCTCGGCCTCCACCCTGGGGGGAGCGGGGGACCGGGGCAACCGGAGCGGGGCCGTCCAGGCGTTCGTGGGCGGCGGGCCGTCCCGGGAAGACCGGGCGTCCGGGGAAGGCGGCCCGGGCGTCCGGGGAGGCGCGCCGTTGGGGGAGGGGCGCTCAGGACGCCGCGGGCGGGGGCAGCTCACCCGAGCCGCGCGGGATCAGCCGGGTCGGCAGCACGAGTCGCCGGGGGTCCCCGCCCGCCCCGTCGAGGCGGCGGAAGAGCAGATCGGCGGCGGTGCGGCCGAGCTGTGCCGAGTCCTGGGCTATGACGGAGATCCCGGGGGAGAGCAGATCGGCGAGCTCGAAGTCGTCAAAGCCGATGAGGGCCACCGGGACGGCGGGCGCGGGGCGCTCGGCCAGGACCCGTACGACCGTGACGGTGACCCGGTTGTTGCCCGCGAAGAGCGCGGTGACCGGCTCGGCGGCGTCCAGCATCGCGGTGGCCGCGGTCCGGACCCGCTCCGGATCGGTGGGGCCGAGCGAGACCCAGGCGTCATGGACCGGCAGCCCGGCCTCGCTCATCGCCGCGTGATAGCCGCGCAGCCGCTCGGCGGCGGTGTGGATGCCCGGCAGGTCGCCGAGGAAGCCGATCCGCCGGTGTCCGTGGGCGATCAGATGGGCGACGGCGTCCTGGGAACCGCCGAAGCTGTCGGCGAGCACGGCGTCGGCCTCGACGCGCCCCGCAGGCCGGTCGACGAAGACGGTGGCCACCCCGGCCGCCATCTCGGGCGCCAGATAGCGGTGGTCATGACCGGCCGGGATGATGACGAGGCCGTCGACCCGGCGCGCGCACAGGGCGAGCACCAGCTCCTGCTCGCGCTCGGGGTCCTCCGCGCTGGACCCGTTGATCAGCAGCGCCCCATGGGCCCGGGCGACCTCCTCGACGGCGCGGCTCAGCGGACCGTAGAAGGGGTCGGCCAGGTCCTCCAGGACAAGACCGATGCTCGCCGTACGGCCCTTGCGCAGGATGCGGGCACTGTCGTTGCGGCGGAAGCCGAGCGCGGTGATGGCCTCCTGGACGCGGCGTTCGGTGTCGGGGGTGACGCCCGGCTCGCCGTTGACCACTCTGGAGACGGTCTTGAGGCCGACCCCGGCCCGCGCGGCGACGTCCTTCATCGTGGGCCGGGTGCCGTAACGGCGGGTGGGGGTGCGGCTGGCGGTACCCGGGGCGGTGTCGGTCACAGTGCGCTCGTCCCGTCGCTGGTCGTCGTGGGGGAAGGAGTGACGAGCATAGCCCCTGGACAACGTTGTCAGCGCCGGGAAGACTATGGCCGCACACCGAACACGCCCTGCCCGCCAGCATGCCCACCAGGAGAGACGACACCTATGCCACGTGACCTCATCGCCGCACTCGACATCGGCGGGACCAAGATCGCGGGCGCTCTGGTGGACGGGAGCGGAAAGCTCGTCGTACGGGCCCGCCGCGCCACCCGCGCCCAGGAGTCAGGCGCCACGGTGATGCGGCAGGTCACCGCCGTGCTCAAGGAGCTCGCGGCCACCGCGCACTGGTCGCGGGCGGCCGCCGTGGGCATCGGCAGCGCGGGCCCGGTGGACGCCTCCGTGGGCACCGTCAGCCCCGTCAACATCCCCGGCTGGAGAGACTTCCCGCTGGTCGCCGGGGTCCGCGAGACCACCGGCGCACTGCCGCTGTCCCTGGTCGGCGACGGGCCCGCGATGACGGCCGCCGAACACTGGCAGGGCGTGGCGCGGGGCCGTAAGAGCGCGCTGTGCATGGTGGTCTCCACCGGTGTGGGCGGCGGGCTGGTCCTGGGCGGAAGGCTGTATCCGGGCCCGACCGGCAACGCCGGGCACATCGGCCACATCAGCGTGGAGCTCAACGGCGACCCCTGCCCCTGTGGCGGACGCGGCTGCGTGGAGCGGATCGCCAGCGGCCCCAACATCGCCCGCCGCGCCCTGGACGGCGGCTGGCGCCCGGGGCCGGACGGCGACACCAGCGCCCGGGCGGTGGCAGCATCGGCGCGGGCCGGAGACCCGGTCGCGCGGGCCTCCTTCGAACGGGCCGCCCAGGCCCTGGCCGCCGGTATCGCCGCGACCGCCGCGCTCGTCGAGATCGAGGTGGCGGTCATCGGCGGCGGGGTGGCGGGCGCCGGGGACGTGCTCTTCGCGCCCCTGCGGCGCGCCCTGGGCGACTACGCGACCCTGTCGTTCGTCCGGGGGCTGGAGGTCGTTCCGGCGCAGATGGGCACGGACGCGGGGCTGGTGGGCGCGGCCGCCGCGGCGGCCCAGGAGGCGCGGCTGGAGGGGTTCGGCCCGGCGGCGGGCCCGCGTCCGGCCGGGGACTGAGTCCGCTCCTTCACCGTTTGGCCATGACTCGCTGTCACCGTCGCCCCCTAAGCTGTTCGCCCTGAGCCCGGATGCCCAACGGCGGCCGGGCGGGGCCGAGGAGAGCGCGAGGGAAGGCGGAGCGGTGGCACCGGCGGACATGGGCGGGGATCTGTCGGGGCGGCTGCTGGGCGGGCGGTACCGGGTGACGGGCAGCCTCGGCCGCGGCGGCATGGGCGTGGTCTGCAAGGCCGTGGACGCGGTGCTCGGCCGGGAGGTCGCGGTCAAGGTGCTGCGCGCCCACACCGACGCCTCCAGCGCCGAACTGGCCGATCTGCGCACCCGGATGCAGCGGGAGGCGCGGGCGGCGGCCCGGATCCGGCACTCCGGTGTGATCACGGTCCATGACGTGGCCGAGGAGGACGGGCTGCCGCTCATCGTCATGGAGCTGATCGACGGGCCCTCGCTCGACGATCTGATCGACGAGCGGGGCACCCTCGGCCCCCGGGAGGCTGCGGGGATCGGCGCCGAGGTCGCGGACGCGCTCGGCGCGGCCCATGGCGCCGGGGTGCTGCACCGCGATGTGAAGCCCGGCAACGTGCTGCTGGACCGCGAGGGCCGTGTCGTCCTCACGGACTTCGGCATCGCGAGCCTCGAGGCGCCCGAGGACGGTGCGACCACCAAGCTGACCCGCAGCGGCGAGCTGATCGGCTCCCTGGACTACCTCGCGCCCGAGCGCGCCCAGGGCCAGGACCCGAGCCCGGCCTCGGACGTCTGGGCGCTGGGAATGACGCTGTACGCGGCGGTGGAGGGCTCCTCGCCGTTCCGCCGCACCTCCGTGTGGTCCACGCTCACCGCGATCGTCAATGAGCCGCTGCCCGAGCCCCGGCTGGCCGGGCCGCTGGCGCCCGTGTTGCGCGCGCTGATGGACAAGGACCCGCGGGGGCGGCCGTCCGCCGCCGAGGCGCGCCGGATGCTGGCGGAGGTGGCGGCCGGGGAGACGCCGCGCGGCGCGGCCGCGCCGCCCCCGCCCGTTCCGCCGAGCGAACCAGCCGCGTCCGCCCCGCCTCCGGGTTTCGGCCCGCCGCCCGTGGCGGAGCAACTGGTGGGTGGGGAGCCGGGCGCGGGGAGCGGGGCCCGGCCGCGCAGCGCGGGGCGCAGGCGCCGCGGAGCGCTCATCGCCGCCGCGGCCGCCACCGTCGCGCTCACCGGCGGCGGGCTGACGTACGCACTGGTGGGGGGCGAGGGCCACAGCACGGAGTCGGGGCGGACGGGGGATGCGCCGAGCGAATCCGCGGGCCCGGGGAAGTCCGCCGCGCCGGGCGGCGGCAAGGCGAGCGCCACGGCCGGGCAGGGCAGCGCGCGGCCGGATGACACGGCCTCGTCCACCCCGGACGACGGCGGTGGCAGCGGTGACGCCAGCGGCCCGGCGGCTCCATCGGACCCGCCCTCGGGCGCCGCGCCCGTCTGCCACGGCAGCGGCGGCGGGCGGTACGACTGCGAGGTGTGGCGCGACGCCACCTCGTACACCCACGGCGGTGAGCCGGTCGGCACCCTCAAGCACGGCGTGAACTACTTCTACTGCCAGGAGAACCTGGGCCGCCGGGAGAACTACGGCAAGTGGACGAACGTGTGGTGGGCCAGGACCGACGATGACAACGGCCATCGGGATGTCTATGTGAGCGTCGTCTACGTCAAGGGCGGCGAGAATGACGAGCCCCTTCCCGGGCTGCCCGAGTGCTGAGCCCGGGGCGGCCACGGGAAGGGGCGGAACTCAGGCCGTCTCAGCAGGTGAAGGCCGCCTCGGCCCAGTCCCCGTGATCGCTGGTGACCCCGTCCCCGCCGTCGGTGACCACGAGCCGCACCGTCTTCGCCCCGTCGATGGCGGCGTCGAGCGCGGCGGCCGGATCGGCGTTGGTCAGCGTCTTCGACGACGCCACCCTGGCGTCGTCCGCCCAGACCTCGAAGCCGGCCGACCCCTCGCTGCCCTGCTCGTCGTCCACGCCGACCCGCGCGGTGAAGCGCGAGCACCGGCCGCCGGTGTAGTACGTGACCTCACTCGGCGCGTGCACGCCCAGGCCCTTGGCGTACGTGGTGCCGTCGATGGTGAGCGGATGGCCGTCACCCGCCTGGTCCTCGCCGACGCTGGTGTCCTTCTCCACCGGACCCCAGCCGTTGAGCGCGCTCAGCCACGGCAGATCGCTCGCGTACGAGTTGCCGGAGGGCGGAGCGACCACCACATGGACCGCCGAGACCAGCCGGGCGGTGGCCTTGTCGCCTCCCGGTGAGCGGTAGTCGGCGCTGACCGTGAGGTCGTACGGACCGGGCTTGGCACCGGTCGGCGCGGTGACCTGCCAGCGTGTGGCCAGCTTCGAGCCGGTGGGCAGCGAGGCGGCCCGGGTCGGGGAGGTGGCCTTGATCCGCCAGCCGTCGGGGCCGGTGAGCCGGACCGCGACCTGCTGGGCCGGGGTGCGGCCGAGGTCGGTGACCGCGGTGTCGACCTGGGCCGCGGTCCCGGCCTCGGTCAGCACCGCGCCGTCGAGGCCGAGTTCGGCGGCGGGCGGGTAGGAGGCCCAGCGGGTGTCGGCCGAGACCCGGTAGAGCGCGGTGCCATGGGCCGGGACGGTGGCCGAGATGGCTCCGGCGGTGTTGTAGTCCTTGTGCGACCACAGGTCGCGGAGCCGGTACGCGGTCGCCCGGGGCAGCCCGACCCCGGTCGCCGAGGTGGCGATGTGCTGCGGCTGGCCGGTCTCGTTGAACAGCGCGACGGCGCGGCTGCCGTCCGACATCTCCTTGGCGATGACCCAGCGCCCGCCCTCGGAGGAGACCACGGTGCCCTGCTTGCCCAGCGGGTCCTGATCGACGGCGATGACGTCGCGGTTGCCGAGGATCTCATAGGTCTCGGCGGACGCCTCGCGCAGATCGCTGCCGATCAGCAGCGGCGCGGCCATGATCGACCACAGCGAGAAGTGGCTGCGGTACTCGGTGTCCGTCATCCCGCCGTTGCCGACCTCCAGCATGTCGGGGTCGTTCCAGCGGCCGGGCCCGGCGTACCGCGCGAGCGGCAGGTTCTGCTTGGCGATCGACAGCATGCTGCCCCAGTTGTCGCTGATGTCGCCCGTGGTCCGCCAGAGCTGGCCGACGTCCCCTGCCCACTCCCACGGCTTGTTCTCGCCCCATTCGCAGATGCTGTAGACGATGGGGCGGCCGGTGGTCTCGGTCGCGGCCTTCAGGGCGTCGCGCATGGTGCGGTAGCGCTGCTTGGCGTCGACGCCCTGGTTATTGCAGTTGTCGTACTTGAGGTAGTCGATGCCCCAGTCGGCGAACTGCTGGGCGTCGGACTCCTCATGGCCGAGTGCTCCGGGGAAGCCCGCGCTGTTGCAGGTCTTGGTGCCCGCGCTGGTGTAGATGCCGATCTTCAGGCCCTTGGAGTGGACATAGTCGGCGACGGCCTTGATGCCGTTCGGGAAGCGGTCCGGGTCGGGCACCAGCTTGCCGTTGGCGTCGCGCTCCGGCAGCGCCCAGCAGTCGTCGAGGTTGACGTACTGGTATCCGGCGTCCTTCAGCCCCTTGTCCACGAAGATGTCGGCGATGCCTTTGACCATCGCCTCGTTGAACTCCGCGCGGCAGTTGGTCGAGTTCCAGTTGTTGAAGCCCATCGGAGGGGTGAGGGCGAGCCCGTCACCGGGCGCGGCGCCCGGGTCGGAGACCGATGGGGTGACCTCGGCGGGATGTGCGGGCTGGGCGACGGCCGGGAGGGCCAGGCCGACCGTGGCCAGCAGTCCGGCGCTCAGTGCTCCGATGACTCTTCGGCTCGCGGGTCGGAAACAGCGGTGGCGCACGATGCGGGTCCTCCGTCCTCAGCGGGGGTAACGCAGTGTCATGGCTGCGTCACATGCGAGCGTTTACGGTAGACCCTGTTGGAGTCTGTTGGAAGAGTTGCGATAACAGTTGTTCGATATCTTGTCAAAACCCTTGACGATTGGCCTGGCGGCCGGGTGAGATCCCCTCACTCGCGTTCGGTTGTGTTTGATTGAACCTCTGTGGAGGGGCACATGGAACCGTCATCGTCAGGACATCGGATCTCCCGCCGTGCGCTACTACGGGGCACCGCGGCCGGAGCCGGCGCGGTCGCCCTTCCGGCGCTGCTGACCGCCTGCGGTGGTCCGGGCGACGAAGTGAAGATCGGCTCCAATGCCTCCGACGCCGTGCCCCGTAAGGCGTTCGCCGAGGTCTTCAACGCGTACGAGAAGAAGTCGGACAAGAAGGTCAAGGTCAACACCGTCAACCACGAGGCCTTCCAGGAGGGCATCAACCGCTATCTGAAGGGCACCCCCGACGACGTCTTCATGTGGTTCGCCGGATACCGCATGCAATTCTTCGCCGAACAGGGGCAGCTCGCCGATATCAGCGACCTCTGGAAGGGCTTCGACGGCTTCTCCGCCGCGCTCAAGGCGCAGTCGACCGGCAAGGACGGCAAGCAGTACCTGGTGCCGTACTACTACTACCCCTGGGCGGTCTTCTACCGGAAGAGCGTCTTCGCCCAGCACGGCTACGAGATTCCCAAGACCTTCGACGAGTTCCGGGCGCTCGCCAAGCGGATGGACAAGGACGGTCTCGACGCCATCGCCTTCGGCGACAAGGACGGCTGGCCCGCCATGGGGACCTTCGACTATCTCAACATGCGGGCCAACGGCTACGACTTCCATGTCTCGCTCATGGGCGGCGAGGAGTCCTGGACCGATCCCAAGGTCAAACACGTCTTCGACCTGTGGCGCGGGCTGATGCCCTACCACCAGAAGGGCGCCAACGGGCGGACCTGGCAGGAGGCCGCCCAGAGCCTGGCCCAGAAGAAGTCCGGTATGGCGGTCTTCGGGCTGCCCCACCCCGGGCAGCAGTTCTCCGCCGCCGACCGCGAGGATCTGGACTTCTTCGCCTTCCCCGAGATCGACTCCGCCTACGGCCAGGACGCGGTGGAGGCGCCGATCGACGGCTTTCTGCTGGCGAAGAAGTCCAAGCGGCAGAAGGAGGGCAAGGAGCTGATGAAGTACCTCGCCACCCCCGCCGCCGAGGAGATCTACCTCAAGCGCGACCCGAACAACATCGCGGTCAACGACAAGGCGTCCACCTCGTCGTACAACGCGCTCCAGAAGAAGGCCGTCGACCTCGTCTCGAACGCCAAGCAGATATCGCAGTTCATGGACCGCGACACCCGGCCGGACTTCGCGTCCCAGGTGATGATCCGGGCCATTCAGCAGTTCATCAACAAGCCCAACGACATCGACGGCCTCACCAAGGACATCGAGTCCCAGAAGAAGACCATCTTCGCCAGCGACTAGGAGATCCGCGCCGTGCCGCTCACCACCGCGCGGCGTGCCAAACGGCGGGGTCCGCGGAGGTTCACCCCCCGCGACCTCGCCGTCATCGGCGTGCTGCTGGGCATACCCGTCCTGCTCGACCTGGCCCTGATCTGGGGCCCGACCCTCGCCTCCGTCGGCCTGTCCTTCACCAACTGGGACGGCATCGGCGACATCCACTGGGTGGGCATCGACAATTACAAGACCCTCTTCACCGACTATCCGCCGTTCTGGCCCGCGGTTCGCAACAATCTGCTCTGGGTGGCCTTTCTCGGCCTGGTCGCGACCCCCTTCGGACTGCTGCTGGCGGTCCTGCTGGACAAGGGCGTCCGATTCAGCCGCTTCTACCAGTCCACCCTCTATATGCCGGTGGTGCTCTCCCTCGCCATCGTCGGCTTCATCGCACAGCTGGTCTTCTCCCGCGACCAGGGTGCGCTGAACGCGATCCTCGCCAACAAGAACGACCCCGTGGACTGGCTCGGAGACCCGGACCTCAATATCTGGATGGTGCTGCTGGCGGCCGCCTGGCGGCACACCGGGTATGTGATGATCCTCTATCTGGCCGGGCTGAAATCCGTCGATCCCTCGCTCAAGGAAGCCGCCGCGATCGACGGCGCCAGCGAGACCCAGACCTTCTTCCGGGTGGTGCTGCCCACCCTGCGGCCGGTCAACATCATCGTCGGCGTCATCACGGTGATCGAGGCATTGCGCGCCTTCGACATCGTCTATGCCATCAACCACGGCCGCAACGGGCTCGAACTGCTCTCGGTGCTGGTCACCGACAACATCATCGGCGAGGCCAGCCGGATCGGATTCGGCTCCGCGATCGCCGTCGTCCTGCTGACCGTGTCCCTGGGATTCATCGTGACCTATCTGGTCCAGGAGTTGCGAGGGGGGAAGAAGCGATGACCCTCACCACGCCGACCGCCCCCGTGCGGACCGTGACCCCGGCGACCGGTACCGGCAAGCGTCGGGTGACCCGTGGCCGGCTCGGACTGCACGCCTTTCTGATGGTCGTGTCGCTCGCCTTCCTCGCCCCGCTGCTGCTCGCGGTCTACGCCTCGCTGCGGCCGTACGAGGAGACCGCGAAATACGGCTATTTCTCGCTGCCGCGCCATCTGTCGTTCGACTACTACGCCAAGGCGTTCAACGACTCCGGAATGGGCAAGTACTTCGTCAACTCGCTCATCATCGCGGTGCCCGGGGTGCTGCTGACGCTGTTCCTCGCCTCGTTCGTCGCCTTCTGCGCGACCCGGCTGAGAATACGCGGCGGGCTGGTGCTGCTGATGGTGTTCACGGCGGGCAATCTGCTGCCGCAGCAGGTCATCGTCACCCCGCTCTATGTGCTCTTCACCAAGATCGATCTGCCCTATTGGATGTCGGACTCGATGACGATGTACGACTCCTACTGGGCCGTGCTCGCCGTTCAGGTCGCCTTCCAGGTGGGATTCTGCGTCTTCGTCCTCGCCAACTTCATGCGCACCATTCCCGATGAGATCGTGGAGGCGGCGCGGGTGGACGGAGCGGGGGTCTGGACGCAGTACTGGAACATCACGCTTCCGCTGTGCCGGCCCGCGCTGGCCGCGCTCGCCACCCTGCAATTCACCTGGATGTACAACGACTTCCTGTGGGCGCTCGTCTTCATCTCCGACGGCGAGAAGCTGCCCATCACCTCCGCGCTCAACAATCTGCGCGGCCAGTTCTTCACCGACTACAACCTGCTCGCGGCGGGTTCGGTGATCGTGGCGCTTCCCACGGTGCTGGTCTTCCTGCTGTTGCAGCGCCACTTCATCGCCGGACTCACCCTCGGCGCCAGCAAGGGCTGATACGGCAGGGGTCACCGTGGCTCATGTGGCCACGGTGACCCCTCTGGCACGAGGGCCCGCTGATCCCCGCTCACGCCCCGCCGCCCCGCCC
>NZ_LAKD02000059.1 GCF_000968685.2 Streptomyces antioxidans | reverse complement strand
CGGGGTGCGCTGCTGCGGATGCGGATGCGGTTTCTGCGGATGCGGGTTCCGGGGGCGCGGATTGGGCCGCGATACGGGAGGCAGAGGGCGGTTCGGCGCAGCCGAGTGTGAACAGCGCGGAGGCGACGAAGGAGAGCGCGTCGCCGATCAGCAGCCAGCGGTAGACGGTGACCGTGCCGTCGGTAAGTGCCGCGGCCGCCACGAGGCCACCGACGGCCCAGCCGACGTTCATGGCGGTGCGGCTGAAGGCCTGGTACCGGACGCGCTCGGGGCCCGCGACACGGGTCGCGTACAGCTTGGTCAGGACGGAGGCCGCGCGGTCGCCGAGGCTGCCCACCGAGGCGACGGCGAGCAGCAGTCGGAGGTCGGTGGTGGTGAGGAGGGCCAATGAGGCGGCGGCGCGCACCAGTTGGACAGTGATCAGCAGCGGGCGCAGCCGGACGCGGTCGGCGAGGAGGCCGCCGAGGGGCGGGCCCGCTATGCCGATGGCGCCGGATACGCCGAGCAGTACGCCGATTTCGGCGGTGCTGAGTCCGGCGGCGAAGGTGAAGTAGAGCGTCGCGGTCGCGCCCCACAGGCCCGAGCCGATCCGGTCGACGAAGGTGACGATCAGCATGCGGCGGCCGTCCCGGCCGCCGGGGATGCGGTCGCTGAGCGCGGTGCGGCGCGTTGGCTTGCCCACCCTTGGTCCCCCTGACGTTCTCTCTTGACATTCTCTTTTGTATTGATACAGAATGACTTCTGTGGCGACACAATATGAGATCAGTGGTGCATCGGCCAAGGGAATTGCCGCGTCCGTCGAACAGGGCGTGGTGGACGGGGCGTTGGTGCCCGGCACCGCGCTGCCCCCGGTGCGCCGACTGGCGGAGCGGCTTGGCGTCAGCCCCGGCACCGCCGCGACCGCGTACAAGGAGTTGCGGCGGCGCGGGATCGTGGTGACCCAGGGGCGGGGCGGCACGGTGGTCGCGCCGACGCCCGCCGTCGCCTCGCGCCGCCCGCCGCCGGTGCCGGTGGGGGCGCGCGATCTGGCGAGCGGTCACCCCGATCCGGCCTTCCTGCCCGCTCTGCTGCCGACCGCCCGGCTCTCGCCCGGAGTGCGGTCGCACCGCGCCCAGCCCCGGCTGGCCGGTCTGGAGGAGCTGACCCGCGCCTGGTACGAGCGCGACGGCGTACCGGCCGAGCACCTGAGCTTCGCCCATGGCGCGCTCGACTGCGTGGCCCGGCTACTGTCCGTCGAGCTCAGGCCGGGTGACGCGGTGGCGATGGAGGACCCCGGCTACCACCATCTGCTGGACCTCGTTCCGGCACTGGGGCTGCGGAGCGTGCCGGTGGCCGTGGACGACGAGGGGATCCGGCCGGACGCGCTGCGGGCGGCGCTGCGGGCGGGGGTGCGTGCGGTGGTGTGCAGTCCGCGTGGGCAGAACCCTTACGGCGGGTATTTCACCGCGGCACGGCGGGATGCGCTGCTGGGGGTTCTGGGTGAGGCACCGGGTGAGGTGCTGGTGATCGAGGACGACCATGCGGCGGATGTCGCGGGGGTGCCGCTGTACAGCTTGACGGCGGGTGGTGCGGGCGGGGGTTTGGGTGGTGGCGTGGATGTGGGT
>NZ_LAKD02000058.1 GCF_000968685.2 Streptomyces antioxidans | reverse complement strand
GGAGACCAGCCCCCACCCCGTCCTCACCACCGCCATCCAGGAAGCCAACGGCCACGCCACGGACCAGCCCGTGCTCGCCACCGGCACCCTGCGCCGCGACCACGGCGGCATCCAGCAACTCCTCACCTCCCTCGCCACCCTCTGGACCCACGGCCTCACCCCCAACTGGCCGGCCCTCCTCGCCCCGGGCACCCGGGCCGACCTCCCCACCTACCCCTTCCAGCGCCGCCACTACTGGCTCTCGGCGGCCGAGCGGGTGGGGGACCTCGCGGGCGCGGGGCTGTCCGTGGTGGGGCATCCGCTGGTGGCGGCCGGGGTCAGCGTGGCCGAGGGCGGCGGGTCCGTGTTCACCGGTCGGCTCTCCACGCGTACCCACCCCTGGCTGGCCGACCACGCCGTCCTGGACCGGGTCCTAGTGCCGGGTGCGGCCCTGCTGGAGCTGGTGCTGGGGGCCGGGCAGCACGTCGGCGCCGAGCGGCTGGACGAGCTCGTACTGCACACCCCGCTGACCCTGCCGTCCGATGACACCGCCCTCGACATCCAGGTGGGCATCGACGCGGCGGACGAGCGGGGCGGGTGCGCCGTACGGCTGCACTCCCGGCCGCACCGTCTGCAGGACGACGATCCGGCGGACGACTGGGTGTGCCATGCCACGGGGACGCTGGCGGTGTCCCCGGCGCCCAGTGATGGGGGCGCCGAGCCGGAGGCCGGGTCCGCGTGGCCGCCGGCCGGCGCGGAGCCGGTGGACATCGACGCGTTCTACGAGCGGCTGGCGGACCACGGCTATGGCTACGGGCCGGTGTTCCAGGGCGTGCGGGCGGTATGGCGCCGGGGCGAGGAGATGTTCGCCGAGGTGCGGCTTCCGGAGTCGGCCGCCGGCGACGCGGACCGGTTCGGTGTGCATCCGGCGCTGGTGGACGCGGCGTTGCAGACGCGTCTTGTGGCGCTTCTGGAGGGCGAGGCGGAGCGGATGGTGCCGCTGTCGTTCTCCGGGGCGCGGCTGCATGCCACGGGTGCGACCGTCGCCCGGGTGCGGATCGCGCCCACGGGACCCGGCGGGATCTCGGTGCGGATGACGGATCTCGCCGGGCTGCCGGTTCTCACCGTCGACGAGGTGGTCTCGCGGCCCCTGACGGCCGACGCGCTGACGGGCGCCGCCGGGACGGCCCAGGACGCGCTCTTCGAGGTCGTGTGGACGCCGCTGTCCCTCCGGCCGTCCGAGGCCACGGAGTCCATGGCGGTGCTCGGCGCCGCCCCGCCGCACGGCCCCGACGCACCCGTCCACGCGGATGTGGCCGCGCTCCTCGCCACCGTACGCACCGGCGCGCCCCTGCCCCAGCTGGTGGTGCTGCCCGCGGTCCCGGCAGCGGCCCCGGGCGGGGGCGGCGACGTGCCCGCTGCCGGCCGCGAATGCCTGACGGCCGTACTGGCGACGGTGCGCGAGTGGCTGAGCCATCCCGAACTCGACGGCGTACGGCTCGCGTTGGTGACGCGGGACGCGGTGGCGGCGTTCCCGGGTGAGCGGGCCGAGCTGGCGCTGGCCGGGGTGCGGGGGCTGTGGCGTTCGGTGTGTTCGGAGCACCCGGGCCGGTTCGCGCAGGTGGACCTGGATGGCGCGCCCGAGTCCGCGGCGGCGCTGACCGCCGCCCTCGCCACCGGTGAGCCCGAGCTCGTGGTGCGCGCCGGAGCGGTGTCCGTGCCCCGGCTGGGCCGGGTCTCACCGTCGGACGCCGACGTGCTGACGGCCCCCGAAGGGGCCTGGAGCCTGGACCTGGACACCGGGGGCACCGTGGACGGGCTGCGGCTCGTGCCCGCTCCGGGTGTCGAGGAGCCCCTGGCCCCGGGGCAGGTGCGGATCGCGGTACGCGCCACGGGCGTCAACTTCCGTGATGTCCTTGCCTCGTTGGATGTCGTCCCCGGCGGTGAAGGGCTGTTCGCGGCCGAGGGCGCCGGTGTGGTGCTTGAGGTCGGCCCCGGTGTCGACGGCCTCGCGGTGGGCGACCGGGTGATGGGGCTGGTGTCGGGCGCGTATGCGGGCCCGGTGGCGGTGGCCGACGCCCGGATGGTCGTGCGGATGCCCCACGGTTGGACGTTTCCGCAGGCGGCGTCCGTGCCCGCGGCGTACCTGACCGCGTATTACGCCCTGGTCGAGCTGGCCCGGGTGCGCGCGGGCGAGTCGGTTCTGGTGCACGCCGCCGCGGGTGGTGTGGGGATGGCGGCGGTGCGGCTGGCGCGCCATCTCGGGGTCGAGGTGTACGCCACCGCGAGCGAGCCGAAGTGGCCCGTGGTGCGCGGCATGGGCGTTCCGGACGGGCGGGTGGCGTCGTCGCGCACCCTGGAGTTCGCCGACCGCTTCCTGACCGCGACCGACGGCCGGGGCGTCGATGTCGTACTGAACTGTCTGGCCGGGGAGTTCATCGACGCCTCGCTGACCCTGCTGCCGCGCGGCGGCCGGTTCATCGAGATGGGCAAGGCGGATGTCAGGGACGCCGGGGAGCTGGCCGCGCGCTGGCCGGGCGTCGGCTACCGGGCGTTTGACCTCGCCGAGGCCGGGGCGGAGCGGCTGGGCGCGATGCTGGCCCAGCTCGCCGGGCTGTTCGAGGCGGGGGTGCTGGCGCCGCTGCCGGTGACGGCGTGGGACACCCGACGGGCGCGGGAGGCGTTCCGCCACATCAGCCAGGCGCGCCACACCGGAAAGGTGGTGCTCACCACTCCTCGGGACGCGATCGACGGCACCGTGCTGATCACCGGCGGCACGGGGGTCATCGGCTCGGCGGTGGCCCGGCATCTGGTCACCCGCCATGGGGTCACGGGCCTGGTCCTGGTCGGGCGCCGGGGCCCTGACGCCCCCGGCGCGCGCGAACTCGTCGCCGAGCTGGGCGAGTTGGGTGCCACGGCCCGGGTGGTGGCGTGTGAGGTGTCCGACCGTTCCGCGCTGGGCGCGCTGCTGGACGGCCTGCCGGAGCTGCGCGGTGTGGTGCACGCGGCCGGGGTGCTGGACGACGGCGTGGTCTCCGCGCTGACCCCCGACCGGCTGGACACCGTACTGCGCCCCAAGGCAGACGCGGCCTGGTATCTGCACGAGCTGACCCGGGACCGGGACCTGGCGCTGTTCGCGCTCTTCTCCTCCGCCGCCGGGGTGCTGGGCTCGGCGGGCCAGGGCAACTACGCGGCGGCCAACGCGTTTCTTGACGCCCTCGCCCGGCACCGCCGCGACCAGGGCCTTCCCGCACACGCCCTCGCCTGGGGCCTGTGGGGCGAACGCGGCACGATGACCGGTGGCCTGGACGCCACCGACCTGGACCGGATGCGCCGTCAGGGCGTCCGGCCGCTCACCACGGACCAGGGTCTTGCGCTCTTCGACGCGGCCATACGGGCGCCCCGCGCCCTCAGCGTTCCGGTGCGGCTTGACGTGGCCGCCCTGCGCCGCCACGGCGAGCCCGCGCCGCTGCTGCGCGGGCTGGTCCGTACGACGGCGGTCCGGCGCGGCGCAGCCAACACGGCCACCGGCGGCGGGCTGCGGGACCGGCTGGCCGCGCTGCCCCCGGCGGACCGGGAGCGCGCGCTGGGCGACCTCGTACGGGTTCAGGCCGCCGTGGTGCTCGGACACACCGGCGGTGACGCGCTGGCCGGGGACCGCTCGTTCAGGGACCTGGGCTTTGACTCGCTGACCGCCGTGGAGCTGCGCAACCGGCTGGGCACGGCCACCGGGCTGCGGCTTCCTGTGACCGCCGTCTTCGACCATCCGACCCCGGCCGCGCTGGTGGCCGAGCTGCTGCGGCTGCTGGCGCCCGAGAGCGCGGCCGAGAACGCGGCCGAGAGTCCGGCCACCGCCGTCCCCGCCCCTGCCGCGGTGGCCGCCGAGGACGACGACCCGATCGCGATCGTCGGGATGAGCTGCCGCTTTCCCGGCGGGGTGCGCTCGCCCGAGGAGCTGTGGCGGCTGCTGGCCGAAGGGCGGGACGCCATCGGCCCGTTCCCCGACGACCGCGGCTGGCACACCGAGCTGGGCCGCCCCGGCGCGCCCGGTGCCCATGCGCCGGCCGGTGGCTTCCTGTACGACGCGGCCGACTTCGACGCCGAGTTCTTCGGCATCTCGCCCCGTGAGGCACTGGCCACCGACCCCCAGCAGCGGCTGCTGCTGGAGACCACCTGGGAGGCGTTCGAGCACGCGGGCATCGACCCCACCGCGCTGCGCGCCACCCCGACCGGGATCTTCGCGGGGCTGATCTACCACGACTACGCCACCCGCTTCCCCGAGCAGCTGGCCGACGGCTTCGAGGGCTATCTCGGCAACGGCAGCGCGGGCAGCGTGGCCACCGGCCGGGTGGCCTACACCCTCGGGCTTGAGGGCCCGGCCATCACCGTGGACACCGCGTGCTCGTCGTCCCTGGTGGCGCTGCACCTGGCCGCGCAGGCGGTACGGCAGGGCGAATGCGCCCTCGCGGTGGCCGGTGGGGTGACGGTCATGTCGACCCCGCGGCCGATCGTCGAGTTCAGCCGGGTCGGCGGGCTCGCCCCCGACGGGCGCTCCAAGGCGTTCGCCGCCGAGGCCGACGGGATGGGCTTCGCCGAGGGCGTCGGCATGCTGGTGGTCGAGCGGCTGTCTGACGCCCGCCGCCAGGGCCACCGGGTGCTGGCGCTGCTCCGGGGCTCCGCGCTCAACCAGGACGGTGCGTCCAACGGCCTCACCGCGCCCAGCGGCCCGGCCCAACAGCGGGTCATACGGCAGGCGTTGGCGAACGCGGGGCTCACGGCGGCCGATGTGGACGTGGTCGAGGCGCATGGCACGGGGACGTCGCTCGGCGACCCGATCGAGGCACAGGCCCTGCTCGCCACGTACGGCCGGGACCGGCCCGCCGACCGGCCGGTGGTGCTGGGCTCGGTGAAGTCCAACCTCGGCCACACCCAGGCCGCGGCCGGGGTCGCGAGTGTCATCAAGATGGTGCTGGCCCTGCGCCATGGCGTCGTGCCCCGCACCCTGCACGCCGAACGCCCCACCGAGCGGGTGGACTGGACGGCCGGTGCGCTGCGGCTGGCCGCGGAGAACGAGGACTGGCCCACGGCCGGCGGGGCGCGGCGCGGCGCGGTGTCGTCGTTCGGGATCAGCGGCACCAACGCCCATGTGATCCTGGAGGAGTCGCCGGACGCCGGGGCCGCCACCGAGCCGACACCGACGCCGGCGGCGGTGCCGTGGGTGCTCTCGACGAAGAGCCCCGACGGCCTGCGCGAGCAGGCCCGCAGGCTGCGGGAGCGGCTGGCCGCCGACCCCGGTCTGGCCCCCGTCGATGTGGCCCGCTCGCTGCTGTCCCGGGCCGTCTTCGGGCGGCGCGCCGTGGTGATCGGCCGCACCCGGGAGGACTTCCTGGACCGGCTGGCGGCGCTCGGCCGCGGCGAACCGGCCGCCGGCGTGGTGCTGGGCGGGTCCCTCCCCGCCGACCGCTCGGGGCCGGTGTTCGTCTTCCCAGGACAGGGTTCGCAGTGGACCGGGATGGCGGCCGAACTCCTCGACGTGTCAACCGAGTTCGCGGAGTCGTTCGGCGACTGCGCCCGGGCGCTGGCCCCGTATGTCGAGTGGTCACCGCTCGATGTGGTGCGCGGACGCCCCGGCGCGCCGTCGCTGGACCGCGTCGATGTGGTGCAGCCGGTGCTGTGGGCGGTCATGGTGTCCCTGGCGCGGGTGTGGCGGTCCCATGGGGTCGAGCCCGCCGCGGTGGTGGGGCATTCGCAGGGCGAGCTGGCGGCGGCGTGTGTCGCGGGGGTGCTCTCGCTGGAGGACGCCGCCCGTGTCGTAGCGCTGCGCAGCCGGCTGATCGGAAGCGAACTGGCGGGCCGTGGCGGCATGGTCTCGCTGCCCGTGCCGGTGGACGAGGCCGGGAAGCTGGTGGCGCCCTGGGGCGAACGGCTCTGCGTGGCCACCGTGAACGGGCCCGGCTCGACCGTGGTCGCCGGGGAAGCGGCGGCGCTGGACGAGCTGATGGCGGCGTGTGAACGGGACGGCGGGGTGCGGGCGCGCCGCATCCCGGTGGACTACGCCTCGCACACCCCGCAGGTCGAACGGATCCGTGAGCGGCTGCTCGAGCTGGCCGCGCCCCTCACGCCCCGCCCCGGCGGGGTGCCGATGTACTCGACGGTGACCGGTGCGCTCCTGGACGGCGCGAGCGCCGACGCGGAGTACTGGTACCGCAACCTCCGCGAGACCGTGCGGTTCGAGCAGGCGACCCGCGCACTGGCCGACGCCGGGCACACGGTGTTCATCGAGGTGAGCCCGCACCCGGTGCTGGTCCCCGGGATCGAGCAGACGGTCGAGGAGCGGATCGAGCGGACGTCGCACGGCACGTCCGCGGACCGCGCACCCGTGGTGGTGGGCACGCTGCGGCGGGACGAGGGCGGCCGGGAGCGGCTGTTCACGGCGCTCGCGGAGCTGTTCGTGGCCGGTGGCGCGGTGGCGTGGGCGACCGCGTTCGAGGGCGGGCGGCATGTCGATCTGCCGACGTACGCGTTCCGCGCCCGGCGGTACTGGCTGGACGCGCCCGAGCACACCGGGGACGTGGGCGGCGCCGGGCTCACGGCGGTGGACCATCCGCTGCTGGCGGGCGCGGTGGCGCCGGCCGGGAGCGACACGGTGCTGTTCACCGCGCGGCTCTCGCAGACCACTCACCGCTGGCTCGCCGACCACGCGGTGCTGGGCGGTGTGGTGCTGCCCGGCAGTGTGTTCCTCGACTGGGCGCTGTACGCGGGGCGTACGGCCGGCTGCCCGCACCTGCCCGAACTCACCCTCCAGGAACCGCTGTTCCTGCCCGCCACCGGGGCGGCACACCTGCAGATCCAGGTCGGCGAGCCCGATGAGGAGGGCCGGCGGGAGCTCACCGTGCACTCCCGCGCCGAGTCGGTGGCGAAGGACGCGGCGGCGGGCTGGACCTGCCATCTGCGGGCCGTCGTGGCCCCGGATCCGGAGGGTCCGGCCGACGGCGATGAGGGCGGTGGCGCGGCCGATGAGGGCCGTGACAGTGCCGCGTTCGCGGAGCTGGCGGCCGTCTGGCCGCCGCCCGGTGCCCGCGCCGTCGACCTCACGGGCTACTACGACCGGCTGGCGTCCGATGGCTTCGACTACGGCCCGGCCTTCCGCGGTCTGCGGTCGGCGTGGCGGCGCGACGGGGAGGTCTTCGCGGAGGCGGCCCTGGGCGAGGGGGCCGGTGGCGGCCCGGTGGACGGCTTCGCACTGCACCCCGCGCTGCTCGACACCGCCCTGCACGCCATCGGCCTCGGCGGGTTCTTCGACCGGGCGGAGCCGGCGGGCGCGCCGATCCGGATGCCGTTCTCCTGGGCCGGTGTCCGGCTGCACTCCGCCCCGGACGCCGCCCCGCCCACCGCCGTACGGGTACGGCTGTCCGCCGTCGGTCCGGACGCCATCGGTGTCCATCTCACGGACGCTGACGGTCAACCGCTCGCGCACATTGCTGAGTTGACGCTGCGGCCGGTCTCCGCGGACCGGTTGCAGGCAGCCGCGGAGGAGCGTGCGGCCCGCCCCGTACGGCGCGAACGGCCGGGTCCCCGGCCGCAGGACACCGCCGCCGCCCAGCGCGTCTTGGACGCCGCACCCGAGGACCGGGAGCGGCTGCTGGCGGATCTCGTCCGGGAGCAGCTGCGCACGGTGCTCCACCACGAGACGGGCGCGGAGATCGGCCCGGACACCGAGTTCCTGGCGCTCGGCATGGACTCGGTGCGCGGGATCGACCTGCGCGACCGGCTCGCCACGCTGCTGGGGCTCCGTCTCTCGGCCACGGCGACGTTCGAGCACTCGACGGTGGATGGGCTCGCCGGGCACCTGGCCGCGCTGGTGGGCAGCCGGGCCGCCGCCCGGCCGAGCCCGCCCGTGGCCGAAGACACCGCGCCCCCGGAGCAGACCGCGCCAAAGACCGCCCCGGAAACCACGCCCGAGACCACGCCCGACACCGCGCCCGAGACCGCGTCGGACGGCCCCGCGCCGCCCCCGTCCGCCATCGAGCTGGAGCTGGCGAAGGCCACCGCGGCCCCGGAGTCGGACCCCTACGACAGTCTCACCACCCTCTACCACCAGGCGTACGCCAGCGGCCGGGCCCAGTCGGTGGGCATGGCGCTCATCCAGGCCGCGGGCAAACTCCGGCCGTCCTTCACCACCGAGGGCGCCGCCGACCACATCCTGCCGCCGGTGAAGATGGCGAGCGGCGACGGCACCCGGGCCACGCTGGTGTGCCTGCCCGCCATCACCGCCACCGCGGGACCGATCCAGTACGGGATGATGGCGCAGATGTTCGAGGGCAAGCGGGATGTGCTCTCGCTGGTCAACCCCGGTTACCTCGAAGGCGAGTTGGTGGCCGACAGCTTCGACGCCCTGATCGAGCTGCACCTCCACCAGCTGCGCGCGGCCCTCGGCGCCGAGCGCTACGTCCTGGTCGGCCACTCCATGGGCGGGCTGCTCGCCTACGCCCTGGCGGAACGGGCCGAGCGGGCGGGGCTGCCGCCCGGCGCGGTCGTACTGCTCGACACCTTCGAGGCCACCCACCAGTTCTCCGAGAAGACCCACATCGCGCTGAACGAGGGCCTGGACTCCCGGGAACAGCTGCTCGGCGACTTCGCGCTGACCGGAGCCAAGCTCTCGGCGAGCGGGCGCTACAACGCGCTGCTGATGGAGGAGTGCGCCCTGCGGCCCGTCCAGAGCCCGACGTTCTTCCTCAGCGCGGCCGAGCCCATGCCCCACCAGGACGAGGGGTTCGAGGGCGACGGCTGGCGCGCGGTCTGGCCCTTCCCGCACACCGCCCGGGCCACCCCGGGAGACCACTTCACGATCATGGAACACCACCTCCCCGAGACCACCGGGGCCATTGAGGACTGGCTCACCGAACGCGGTCTGTGACCGCCCTACCGCCTGAGCCCCACAGAAGGGACCCACCCCACCATGACCCTGCCCGCCTTCGAGAAACTCGTTCCGCCCGGTACCGACATCGTCTCCGACCCGTACCAGCTCTACGCCCTGCTGCGGGAGCAGGGCCCCGTGCACCGGGTGCCCAGCCACGGCACCGAGGACGTCTGGCTGATCGTGGGCCATGAGGAGGCCCGCGCCGCCCTGACCGACCCCCGGATGAGCAATGACATCCGCCACTCCGCCGCGTGGCAGGACGACGGGGGCAACGCCATCGGGCTGAACATGCTGCAGACCGATCCGCCGGACCACACCCGGCTGCGGAAGCTGGTGGCGCGGGAGTTCACCGCCCGCCGGATCGAGGCGCTGCGGCCGCGCATCCGGCAGCTCGCCGATGAGCTGCTGGACGCCATGCTGCCGCTCGGCCGGGCCGATCTCGTGGAGTCGTTCGCCATGCCGCTGCCGATGGCGGTGATCTGCGAACTCCTCGGCGTACCTGCGGCCGACCGTGCCGACTTCCGCGGCTGGTCCAGCGAGATCGTCTTCCCCAGCAGCCCCGAGGCCGCGGGCGCCGCCGTGGCCGCCATGACCGGCTATCTGGCCGGGCTCATCGAGGCCAAGCGGGAGGCGGAGGACGACGATCTGCTGTCCGCCCTGGTGCGCACGATGGACGAGGACGGCGACCGGCTCTCGTCCGAGGAAATGCTCGGCATGGCCTTCCTGCTGCTGGTAGCCGGGCATGAGACGACCGTCAATCTGCTCTCCAACGGCACCTGTGCGCTGCTGCGCGCCCCCGAGCAGCTGGCCGCGCTGCGGGCCGACCATGCGCTGCTGGACGCCGCCGTCGAGGAGATGCTGCGCTACGACGGCCCGTCGCAGTCCACGGCGCACCGCTTCACCACCGAACCCGTGGAGATCGGGGGTGCCAAGATCCCCGCGGGTGAGCCGGTCCTGGTGCTGCTCGGCTCGGCCAACCGCGACCCGCGGCGCTTCGCCGACCCCGACCGCTTCGACATCCACCGGGACGCCCGGGGGCATCTGGGCTTCAGCCACGGCGTCCACCACTGTCTGGGCGCGCCGCTGGCCCGGCTGGAGGCCACGATCGCGCTGCGGGCCCTGCTGGAGCGGTGTCCTGACCTGGCCCTGGACACCGACCCTGACACCCTCGCCTGGCGCCCCAGCATGATGCGCGGGCTCCTGCGGCTGCCGGTGCGGTTCACCCCCGCGGGGTAGGGCGCGCAGGTGACGCGGGGCGCGGGGCGGTCAGGATGGAGGGCGCGGGGCGGTCAGCGCACCGGGCGGTCGTCGTCCGCCCCGGTTCCGTCCGCGCCATCCGCGCCGTCCGCGGCGGACCGTACCTCCGGGCCCGGACCCTGACCCGGACGCCTCGGCCCCTGCCGGGGCGGCCGGGGCTCCCCGGCCGCCGCCTTCCCCGGGGGCGGTGTCTCCGGAGGCTGATCGGCGGGCCGACCGCCAGGCTTCCCGGCCTTCCCGGAGTTCCCGGCCTTCCCCGCCTTCCCGGCGGCCTTCTCCCCCGGCTTCCCGCCCGCCTCGCGCTTCGTGTGCAGCCGGGAGCGTATGTCGCCGTGCGGCAGGAACTGGGCCCAGCGCTCGGGGAACTCCGAGGGCGGGGTGATCTCCGCCGCACCGTCGTCCGCCGTGCGCTGCTCCCTCGCCCGCAGCCGGGCCGCCCCCTCCCGGGCCCGGGCGGCGCGCTCCGCACGCCCGGCGGCCGTGGCCACCGAGGGCCAGACCCGGTCGATCGCGGCGTTGACCGCCGCCCCGACCAGCACCGCGAAGGCGGACACCCCGATCCACAGCAGCACCGCGACGGGTGCGGCCAGCGAGCCGTAGATCGTCGGGCCCTCGACCGTATGCACCAGGTAGATCCGCAGCAGAAAGCTGCCCAGCACCCATATCGTGAGGGCCACCAGCGCCCCCGGAATGTCCTCCGGCCACGGCGAGCGCACCGGCACGGACACGTGGTAGAGCGTGGTGAGGAAGGCGATGGACAGCACGATCACCACCGGCCAGTACAGGACCGGTACGAGATCCCCGCTGGACGGCAGCAGGTTTACCACCGCCTCGGGGCCGATCACCATCAGCGGCAGCGCCACCGCCCCGACCACCAGCGCCACCAGATAGAGCAGGAAGGACAGCAGCCGGGTCCTGACGATCCCGCGCTTCCCCTCCAGCCCGTACATGATCGTGATGGTGTCCACGAACACGTTCACCGCACGGGAGCCGGACCACAGGGCGATGGCGAAGCCCAGCGAGATCACATCGGGACGCCCGCCCTTGATCACATCGTCCAGCAGCGGCCGGGCGATCTCCTTGACGCCCCGGTCCGACAGCACGGTCGCGGAGGCGTCGAGGATGTTCTGCCGGATGGTGACCACCGTGTCGGTGCTGGTCCAGGCGTCGAAGTAGCCGAGCAGCCCGATCAGGCCGAGCAGCAGGGGCGGCAGCGACAGCAGGGTGAAGAAGGCCGCTTCGGCGGCGAGCCCGGTGACCCGGTACTCCATGCACGAATTGACCGTGTCCTTCAGCAGCAGCCAGGCCGTCCTCCGTTTGGACACATTGCGGTACAGGGCGCGGGCCTTGCGGAGTCGGCCGGACGGCTTCGGTGTTTCTTCTGCTGGCTGCACCTTCTCACCGTATCGGGGGTCTTCACCGCCGCTCATCCGGTGACCAGGCCGAATCCGCGCAAAAGGGCGCCGGACAGGCGTTGGCGGAGGGGATGCCGCGCCGACTCGGCACCACCCTCCGCCCGCCGGGCCCACTTTCTGTGCCGGGTACAGCCATGCGCAAAGGTTGCGCCGCGTTGCAGCCGTCCGGACGGTCGGTGGGGCGTCGGATGCGGGTCAGCAGCCGCCGCAGTTGTAGTAGGTCACGTCCCAGTGGTTGCTCTCGCGGGCGTAGACGTTGCCCGAACCGGACTGGTACTGCTGGGCGCCGTCACCGGGGCGCGGGCCGATATTGGTGAAGGTGCCCGTGATGTAGTTGGTGAGGCAGCTGGTGGCGCTGAAGTCCAGCTTGTAGCCGTTCCAGTGGCTGTACGTACCGGAGGCGTGCCCGGTCTCCGTGCCGCCGGTGATGGTGAGCGCGCAGCCGGTGGCCCCCTTCAGGGTGATGGCGCCCTGCACGGTGGTCAGGTTGACCTGCTCGAACGACGTACAGGTGGGGGTGTTGCGGTCCGAGCAGCCCCCGCTGGAGGTCCAGGAGACCCCGGCACCGCGCAGCCGGTTCGCCGCGTCGGAGTGGCTGAGCTTGGTCACCGCGGCGGCGGAGGGCGCGTCGGCGGCCACGGGGGCGCTGGGCGCGGCGGCCGGTGCGCTGGGGGCGGCGGCCGCGCTCTGGGCGGTGAGTACGCCGGTGGTGGCGAGGACCGCGCCGCCGAGCAGGGCGCCGAGTCTGATCCTGGTGCTGGTCACAGCCATGGTCGTCTTCGTCTCCTTCGTCTGCGGATCCGTGGACCGTCGAGGACGGCGGCAGCACGATCCCAGCCCTCCGTGCCGGGCGGGCGGCTCACCGGGGAAATCGGGACAGCGGGATCGGAAACCGTCTCTGAGCTGCGGGGACGGCGCGAGATGGGATGCCCGGTGGGATGCGGGGCGGCGCGGCTGCCTTCGATCCGGCGCGGTAGGCGCGGTCACAGGCCTTCCAGGCGCTGAAGTCATGGGTGAGCGCCCAGAGCCGATGGGCCGCCCGGATGTTCCAGTCCGGGTCCAGCGCCTGCGCGCGAGTGCCGCCCAGCTTCCGCAGCGTGCCGTCGTACAGCTGGAAGACGCCCCAGTTCCGGGTGGCGTTGGAGTTGGGCAGCGTATAGAGGGGATCGAGGTACGAGGCGCACTCCGCGATGCCGACCGCACGCTCGGGGTCCTCGGTGAAGACCTCGCGGATGCGCCGGGTGACCCGGTCCGGTGTCCAGGTGTCGAGCGGCTTGCCGTCGTTCTCGTAGAGCGCGCGCTTGGTCCGCTCGTCCACCGATCCGTCGGGCGTCAGCCCGCTGCGGAGCTGGAACACCACGACCCGCATCTGGGTGACCGGCCCGAAGGCCCCGTCGACGTCGAGCCTGCCGCCCGCGCGGGCGAGCAGCGACTGGAGCTCGTGCACACACGCGTCCGACTGCCCCATGCTCACCACGACCGGACAGCGGGAGGACAGCAGCAGCCGGGCGCCCGAGGACCCGTCCGACCCGCCCGATGACATCAGCGCCTTCCCTAACAGCACGGCCGTCACCCCGGCTGCGGCGAACACGGCCAGGGCGAGTACGGCGAGCAGTGGCCGACGACGCGACGGCGGCGCGGCGGACAGGGCCTCCGGGGCGGCGGCCGGGCGCACGGGCTCCGGCTCCTCCGCAGCCACACCGGGCCCCGGCTCCGTCCCCGTCTCAGCGTCCGGCTCACCCGTCGTCTCGGCCCGTGAGACATCCGGCATGGCAGACCCCGCGGCCCCCGCGGCCCCATCCCGCCCCACCGACACCGCGGTCGGCGCCCGCGCCCCGGCCCGCTTGCGCTCCGCGTCGGCCAGCACCCACCGCCGGTGCAGCTCCAGCAGCTCCTCACCGCTGGCGCCGCACACCTTGCCGAACCGTGCGAGCACGTCGTAGTCGCCGGGTACGCTCGCCCCCGAGCAGTAGCGGTGCAGCGCCGACGCGCTCACCCCGCTGCGCGCGGCCAGCGCCGCGTAGCTGCGGTTCGTGCGCTCCTTGAGCTCGCGCAACAGCTCCGCGAACTGCTCCATGTCCCCGTCGCCCCCATGGCCCCCGCCATCCCCGTTCCCGGACACCCCGACCCCCGCCCTCCCCGCTTGAGCGATACCCGTCAAGGCGAGTCAACGGCGTTCATGGTTTTCTGTCCACCATGACCGTCACCGTGACCACCTGGCACCTGGAGCAGACCGCTTTCTCCGACCTCAGCCCGGCGCAGGAGCCGCCCGCCGCGGCGGAGGTGCAGATCGTACGGGCCGAGGTGCCGAGCCCCGAGTTCAGCCACTTCCTCTACACGGCGGTGGGCTCGGACGTGGCGTGGACCGACCGGCTGCTGTGGTCGCGGGAGGCGTGGGAGGGGTATCTGCACCGGCCCGGCGTGGAGACCTGGGTGGCGTACGAGCGCGGGACCCCGGCCGGATACATCGAGCTCGAGGGCCAGGACGACGGCGTGGTGGAGATCGCGTACTTCGGTCTGCTGCCCGCCTTCCGGGGGCGTCGCACCGGCGGGCACCTGCTGACCGTGGGGACCTCCCGGGCCTGGGACATGGCCGACCGCTGGCCGGACCGGACACCGACCAAGCGGGTGTGGCTGCACACCTGCAGCAAGGACGGGCCGTACGCGCTGGACAACTACCGGCGCCGGGGCTTCCGGGTGTGTGACGTCAAGACGGCGGACGAGGGGTGACCAACACCACAGCGTCTTGCATGTCGAGACAGATTCGTCCGCATACTGGATAACGGTGGACTGGTCAAAGACCACCATGCGACGCTTCCCTCATGTCTCGAGCTGGAATCGCCTTGGTGAGTCGACGCCACGTCGACCTCGGCCGCATGTCCAGCGCGATCTGTCCGGCGGGCTGACCCGCACCTCGTCAGGGCCGTCAAAGAAGGCCCCGGGCAGCACTCCACAGCTTCCGTACGCCCCCGATGAGGTGGGCGAGCGCGCACGCCTCGACACTCCCGCCGCATAGCGCACCGGTCACCGCCATATCCCCCTGCCCGCCTGCGCATACGCAGGTCAGACGGTGCGCGCCACCGTACTACCCGCCGCACCAGAGTCGCATCGAAGGACACACACCGCCATGGCTGCCACCCCGGAACGCGCAAGCGCCACGTCACGCCGCAAGGCCGGACGCCACCGCGGCGAAGGCCAGTGGGCCGCGGGGCACTTCACCCCCCTCAACGGCAACGAGCAGACCAAGAAGGACGATGACGGTCTCAATGTGCGGACACGCATTGAGACGATCTACGCCCACCGCGGCTTCGACTCCATCGACGGCGCCGATCTGCGCGGCCGGATGCGCTGGTGGGGTCTGTACACCCAGCGCAAGCCCGGCATCGACGGCGGCAAGACCGCGATCCTGGAGCCGGAGGAGCTGGACGACGAGTACTTCATGATGCGGGTGCGGGTGGACGGCGGGCGGCTGTCCACCGAGCAGCTGCGGGTGGTCGGCGAGATCTCGGAGGAGTTCGCACGCGGCACCGCGGACATCACCGACCGGCAGAACATCCAGTACCACTGGATCCGGATCGAGGACGTGCCGGAGATCTGGCAGCGGTTGGAGGCCGTCGGGCTGTCCACCACCGAGGCGTGCGGCGACACCCCTCGGGTGATCCTCGGCTCGCCGGTGGCCGGGATCGCCGAGGACGAGATCATAGACGGCACCCCCGCCATCGACGAGATCCACCGGCGTTACATCGGCAGCAAGGAATTCTCCAACCTGCCGCGGAAGTTCAAGACCGCGGTCTCCGGTTCGCCGGTGCTCGACGTGGTGCACGAGATCAACGACATCGCGTTCGTCGGCGTCCGCCACCCCGAGCACGGCCCCGGCTTCGACCTGTGGGTCGGCGGCGGCCTTTCCACCAACCCCAAGATCGGCGTACGGCTCGGCGCCTGGGTCCCGCTGGAAGACGTCCCGGAGGTCTGGGCCGGGGTCGTCGGCATCTTCCGCGACTACGGCTACCGGCGGCTGCGCACCCGCGCCCGGCTGAAGTTCCTGGTGGCCGACTGGGGCCCTTCGAGGTTCCGCCAGGTGCTGGAGGACGAGTACCTGAAGCGCCCGCTGACCGACGGCCCGGCGCCCGAGCAGCCCGTCCAGCAGTGGCGGGACCACATCGGCGTGCACCGCCAGCGGGACGGCCGCTACTACGTGGGCTTCGCACCGCGCGTCGGCCGGGTGGACGGCACCACCCTCACCAAGATCGCCGATCTGGCCGAGGCCCATGGCTCCGGCCGGCTGACCACCACCGTCGAGCAGAAGATGATCGTGCTCGATGTGACCGAGGACCAGGTGGAACCGCTGGTCGCCGGGCTGGAGTCGCTGGACCTCCAGGTCAGGCCGTCCCCGTTCCGGCGCGGCACGATGGCCTGCACCGGTATTGAGTTCTGCAAGCTGGCGATCGTCGAGACCAAGGCGCGTGGCTCCTCGCTCATCGACGAGCTGGAGCGCCGGCTGCCCGAGTTCAGCGAGCCGATCACCATCAACGTCAACGGCTGCCCGAACGCCTGCGCCCGGATCCAGGTGGCGGACATCGGTCTCAAGGGCCAGTTGGTCATGGACGACAACGGCCAGCAGGTCGAGGGCTACCAGGTGCACCTGGGCGGCGCCCTGGGCCTGGAGCCGGGCTTCGGCCGCAAGGTGCGCGGGCTGAAGGTCACCGCCGCCGAGCTCCCGGACTATGTGGAGCGGCTGCTGCGCCGCTTCCAGGACGAGCGGGAGGACGGCGAGCGCTTCGCCACCTGGGCGGCGCGCGCGGAGGAGGAAGCTCTCAAATGACCGAGCGCTTCGGGATCGAACGGGAGGCAAGGTGACCGAGCGTGCCGCGCCGTTCTACTGCCCTTACTGCGGGGACGAGGATCTGCGTCCCTCGGAGGAGGGCCATGGCGCGTGGGAATGCGCGTCCTGCAACCGCGCGTTCCGCCTGTCGTTCCTCGGGCTGCTGGCCAAGGGCCTGCGGCGCGACCCGATCGATGAAGGGGGCACGGCGATATGACGACCCGGCTTGAGGACACCGGTCTCGAAGGGCTCGCCGAGAGGGCCGGCCACGAGCTCGAGGGCGCCCCGGCACTGGACATCCTGCGCTGGGCGGCGGACACCTTCGGACCGCGTTTCTGTGTCACCTCCTCGATGGAGGACGCGGTGGTGGCGCATCTCGCCTCCCGCGCGTTCCCCGGTGTCGACGTGGTCTTCCTCGACACCGGCTACCACTTCCCCGAGACCATCGGCACCCGGGACGCGGTGGCGGCCGTGATGGACGTCAATGTCATCACCCTGACCCCGCGCCGGACGGTGGCCGAGCAGGACGCCGAGCACGGCCCCCGGCTGCACGACCGCGACCCCGACCTGTGCTGCGCCCTGCGGAAGGTGCAGCCGCTCGAGGAGGGTTTGCGGGAGTACGACGCCTGGGCCACGGGGCTGCGCCGGGACGAATCGCCAACCCGCGCCGGTACCCCGGTCGTTGGCTGGGACGACCGGCGCCGCAAGGTGAAGATCTCGCCGATCGCCCGCTGGACGCAGGCGGATGTCGACGCCTATGTCGCCGAGCACGGCGTGCTCACCAACCCCCTGCTGATGGACGGCTATCCCTCGATAGGCTGCGCGCCCTGCACCCGTCGGGTTCTGGAGGGCGAGGACAACCGGTCCGGCCGCTGGGCGGGGAGCAACAAGACCGAATGCGGGCTGCACGGCTGATGGCTGTCGACCAGGAGTACGAGATGAGCGCCCCCACGACCACCGGTGCCACGGTGTGGCTGACCGGTCTGCCGAGCGCGGGAAAGACCACGATCGCCTATGCGCTGGCCGAGCGGCTGCGCAGCGAGGGTCGCCGGGTGGAGGTGCTCGACGGGGACGAGATCAGAGAGTTCCTCTCCTCGGGCCTCGGCTTCTCCCGCGAGGACCGGCACACCAACGTCCAGCGGATCGGTTTCGTGGCCGAGCTGCTGGCCTCCCACGGGGTCACCGTGCTGGTGCCGGTCATCGCCCCGTACGGGGACAGCCGGGAGGCGGTGCGCAAGCGCCACCAGCGCGAGGGCACCCCGTACCTCGAGGTCCATGTGGCCACGCCCGTCGAGGTGTGCTCCGAGCGGGACGTCAAGGGGCTGTACGCGAAGCAGGCGGCGGGCGAGCTCACGGGGCTGACCGGCGTGGACGACCCCTATGAGGCCCCTGCCGACCCGGATCTGCGCATCGAAACCCACAGGAACAGCGTGCAGGAGTCGGCGGCCGAGGTGCGGTTGCTGTTGAGTGAAAGGGGACTGCTGTGAGCGACGCGCGCGCGGCCACCGCGCCACGGGCCGTGGTGCTCCCCGCACCGGAGCGCCGTACGCAGGGCGGATCCGCCGATGGGACGGGAAGCTACTACCGCAGCCGAGCGAACGAAAGGGGCGCGGCATGACGACCGTGACGGCGATCGACGCGGACGAGGGTGCGGGCCTGTACGCGCTCGCGCACCTGGACGCGTTGGAGTCCGAGGCGGTGCACATCTTCCGCGAGGTGGCGGGCGAGTTCGAGCGGCCGGTGATCCTCTTCTCCGGCGGCAAGGACTCCATCGTCATGCTGCATCTGGCGCTCAAGGCGTTCGCCCCGGCACCGGTCCCGTTCTCGCTGCTCCACGTGGACACCGGGCATAACTTCCCCGAGGTCATCGCCTATCGGGATGCCACCGTCGCCCGGCACGGGCTGCGGCTGCACGTGGCCTCGGTCCAGGAGTTCATCGACGACGGCCGGCTGCGCGAGCGCCCGGACGGCACCCGCAATCCGCTGCAGACCGTGCCGCTGCTGGACGCCATCGAGGGGAACCGCTTCGACGCGGTCTTCGGCGGTGGCCGCCGGGACGAGGAGAAGGCCCGCGCCAAGGAGCGGGTGTTCTCGCTCCGGGACGAGTTCGGCGGCTGGGACCCGCGTCGGCAGCGCCCCGAGCTGTGGCAGCTCTACAACGGCCGCCACTCCCCCGGTGAGCACGTCCGGGTCTTCCCGCTGTCCAACTGGACCGAGCTGGACGTGTGGCAGTACATCGCCCGGGAGAAGATCGACCTGCCGGAGATCTACTACGCGCATGAGCGCGAGGTCTTCCGGCGCGGCGGCATGTGGCTGGCGCCCGGCGAGTGGGGCGGTCCGAAGGACGGCGAGACCGCGGAGCGGCGCATGGTGCGCTACCGCACCGTGGGCGACATGTCCTGCACCGGTGCCGTGGAGTCGGACGCGGTGCACATCGAGCAGGTCATCGATGAGATAGCCGCCTCCCGGCTGACCGAGCGGGGCGCGACCCGCGCCGACGACAAGCTGTCGGAGGCCGCGATGGAGGACCGCAAGCGCGAGGGGTACTTCTAACGATGACGAGCGATCTGACGTCCGAGGAGCAGGCCGCGGCGGCCGCCGTGGAGCGGTCCGCGGCCACCTCGCAGCTGCGGTTCGCCACCGCGGGCTCGGTGGACGACGGCAAGTCCACGCTGGTCGGGCGGCTGCTGCATGACTCCAAGTCGGTGCTGGCCGATCAGCTGGAGGCCGTGGAGCACGCCTCGCGCAGCCGTGGCCAGGAGGCGCCGGACCTGGCGCTGCTGACGGACGGGCTGCGGGCGGAGCGGGAGCAGGGCATCACCATCGATGTCGCCTACCGCTACTTCGCCACGCCCAAGCGGCGGTTCATCCTCGCCGACACCCCCGGCCATGTGCAGTACACCCGCAACATGGTCACCGGCGCCTCCACCGCCGACCTCGCGGTCGTCCTGGTGGACGCGCGCAACGGCGTGGTGGAGCAGACCCGGCGGCATGCCGCGGTCGCCGCCCTGCTGCGGGTCCCGCACGTGGTCCTCGCGGTCAACAAGATGGACCTGGTGGACTACGCGGAGCCGGTCTTCGCGGCCATCGCCGAGGAGTTCACCACCTACGCGGCCTCGCTGGGCGTGCCGGAGATCACCGCCATCCCGATCTCGGCGCTGGCCGGGGACAACGTGGTGACCGCGTCGGCGAACATGGACTGGTACGGCGGCCCGACGGTGCTGGAGCACCTGGAGACCGTGCCGGTGGGCACCGACCCGTCCCAGGACCCGGCGCGTTTCCCGGTGCAGTACGTGATCCGTCCGCAGACCGCCGAGCACCCCGACTACCGCGGCTACGCGGGCCAGATCGCCTCCGGTGTGCTGCGGGTCGGCGACGCCGTCACCGTGCTGCCGTCCGGCCGGACATCCGCCATCACCGGGATCGACGCGCTGGGCACGATGGTGGACGTGGCGTGGGCCCCGCAGTCGGTGACCGTCACGCTCGCCAACGACCTGGACATCTCGCGCGGTGACCTGCTCGCGCCGAGTGACCACGCGCCCGCGACCACCAGGGACGTCGAGGCCACCGTCTGCCATCTGCACGACCGTCCGCTGCGGGTGGGCGACCGGGTGCTGCTCAAGCACACCACCCGCACGGTGAAGGCGATCATCAAGGACATCCCGTCCCGGCTGACGCTGGCCGATCTGTCGCACCACCCGGCGCCGGGTGAGCTGGCCGCCAATGACATCGGCCGGGTGGTGCTGCGCACCTCCGAGCCGCTGGCGCTGGACGCGTACGACGCGTCCCGCCGCACCGGCTCCTTCCTGCTGATCGACCCGGCCGACGGCACCACGCTCACCGCCGGAATGGCGGGCGACTCCTTCGCGGCGCCGGCGGACGGCGCCGGGGCCGCGCGGGACGACGAGGGATGGGACTTCTGACCATGGCCGGTGAGGTGTTCTCGACATTCGCCAAGGAGGGCGGCCGCGTGGGCAGCGGGGCGCTCGGCAGCGGGCAGGGCGGGGTCGGACGATGTGCGCGCTGATGCCGCGGTCCACATCCGTCCACCAGTACCACCAGTACCACCAGCACCGCCGCCGAAAGCCGTCTGAACTGCCGGGCGTCCTCTGACGCCGCCCCGGCCACGTCGAGAGGAACACCCCGTGTCGTCTGCCGTCCGCCCCGTCGCCCCGCGACCAGCCACCCACCGCCGCAACCGCATCCGGATCCTGGCCGCGGCGGCCGTCCTCCCGCTGCTGATGGGCGCGCTGGGCGCCTGCGGCTACGGCTCGGAGAAGAAGTCCGACGACTCAGGGTCCTCGGCGGTCCCCGCGGCCGGTGGTGAGAAGGTCGACGGCCTGGACAAGGTGAAGGTCGGCTACTTCGCCAACCTCACCCATGCCACCGCGCTGGTGGGGCTGCGCAAGGGCGGCCCGATCCAGCAGGAGCTCAAGGGCACGAAGGTCGCGCCGTACGTCTTCAACGCCGGTCCTTCGGAGATCGAGGCGCTCAACGCGGGCTCCATCGACATGGGCTGGATCGGCCCGTCGCCGTCCATCAACGGCTATGTGAAGTCCCACGGCTCCAACCTCAAGATCATCTCGGGGTCGGTCTCGGGTGGCGTCAAGCTCGTGGTCAACCCGAAGAAGATCAAGACGCTGAACGACGTCAAGGGCAAGAAGATCGCCACCCCGCAGCTGGGCAACACCCAGGACGTGGCGTTCCTCAACTGGGTCAAGAAGAGGGGCTGGAAGGTCGACGCCCAGAGCGGCAAGGGCGATGTGTCAGTGGTCCGCAGCGACAACAAGGTCACTCCGGACGCGTACAAGTCCGGTGCCGTCGACGGCGCGTGGGTGCCGGAGCCGACCGCGTCCAAGCTGGTCGCCGATGGCGCCAAGGTGCTGCTGGACGAGTCCTCGCTGTGGCCGGACAAGAAGTTCGTGATCACCAACCTGATCGTGAGGCAGTCGTTCCTCAAGGAGCATCCGAAGGTCGTCGAGGCCGTGCTGCGCGGCTCGGTGAAGACCAACGCCTTCATCAAGGCCAACCCCGACAAGGCGAAGGACGCGGCCAACGCGGCGCTCAAGGAGGAGACCGGCAAGCCGCTGCCCACCGAGGTGATCGACCCGGCGTGGAAGTCCATCCAGGTCACCGACGACCCCCTGGCCTCGACGCTGAACACCGAGGCCGACCAGGCCGTCCAGGCGGGGCTTCTGGAGAAGCCCGACCTCAAGGGGATCTACGACCTGGGCCCGCTGAACAAGGTCCTCAAGGCCGAGGGCAAGCCGCCGGTCTCCGCCGCGGGCCTCGGCAGCCAGTAGCCGCCCGCCCGTCCCGTACGCGCCCCGCGCGTGCGCAGGTACCCGCATGTACGCATCCATCAGGAGGTGACCGGATGTCCCCGGCACTGACCACCGAGAAGGACGACCGGGCGAGCGCGGCGGCGGGCTCCCCCGGGTCCGCCGGCGCCGCCGGGTCCGTCTCGATCGCCCATGTCCACAAGGCCTTCGGCCGTCCCGGGGCGGCCCAGCCCGTGCTCGAGGACATCAACCTCCGGGTGCGGCCCGGCGAGTTCGTCTGCATCCTGGGGGCTTCCGGCTGCGGGAAGTCCACGCTGCTCAATCTGATCGCCGACCTGGACGAGCCGTCCTCGGGGGCCATCGAGGTCCCGGCCGGGCGACCGGCCCTGATGTTCCAGGAGCACGCGCTGTTCCCGTGGCTCACCGCGGGGAAGAACATCGAGCTGGCGCTGCGGCTGCGCGGGGTGCCGCGCGCCGACCGCAGGCCGCGCGCCGAGCGACTGCTGGAGCTGGTGCGGCTCAGCGGCGCCCACGGCAAGCGGGTGCACGAGCTCTCCGGCGGGATGCGGCAGCGGGTGGCGCTGGCCCGCGCGCTGGCGCAGGACTCCCGTGTGCTGCTGATGGACGAGCCGTTCGCGGCGCTCGACGCCATCACCCGCGATGTGCTGCACGAGGAGCTGACCCGGATCTGGAGCGAGACCGGCGTCTCGGTGCTGTTCGTGACCCACAACGTCCGCGAGGCCGTCCGGCTGGCCGAGCGCGTGGTGCTGCTGTCCTCCCGGCCCGGACGGATCGTCCGCGAGTGGGAGGTGGACATTCCGCAGCCGCGCCGCATCGAGGACGCGGCCGTCGCCGACCTGTCCGTTGAGATCACCGAAGAACTGCGTGGGGAGATCCGCCGCCATGGCCAGCAGTAAGACCACCCGCGGCGCCGAGGTCGGGGAAGCCGACGGCGGGAAGCAGCCGATGGAGAAGTCCGTGGAGAAGTCCGCGACCACGGCGGGCGCGGGGCATCCGGGGCAGGACCTGGCGGGCCTGGAGGCCGGTCTGGACGCCCTGGACGCGGTGCAGACCAAGCGGGTCTCCCCCACCGAGGTCCTGGTCCAGAAGGTGCTGCCGCCCATCGTGGCCGTCGTCTTCGTCCTGGCCCTGTGGAAGGTGCTGGTCCTGGCGGAGGTCACCCCCGACTACAAGCTCCCCGACCCGGGGCTGGTCTGGGACTCGCTGCGCGAGCTGTGGCTGCGGGGCGAACTCCTCGACATCATCTGGACCAGCGTCTCGCGCGGTCTGTTCGGCTTCCTCATCGCGCTGGCGATCGCCACCCCGCTGGGTCTGGTCGTCGCCCGGGTGAAGTTCATCCGCGCCGGGCTCGGCCCGATCCTCTCCGGGCTGCAGTCGCTGCCGTCGGTGGCCTGGGTGCCGCCCGCGGTGATCTGGCTGGGCCTGAACGACCAGATGATGTACACCGTCATCCTGCTGGGCGCGGTCCCCTCCATCGCCAACGGGCTGGTGGCCGGTATCGACCAGGTGCCCCCGCTCTTCCTGCGCGCCGGGCGCACCCTCGGCGCCCGCGGCCTGGTCAGCGCCCGGCACATCCTGCTGCCCGCCGCGCTCCCGGGTTACGTCGCCGGGCTCAAGCAGGGCTGGGCCTTCTCCTGGCGCTCGCTGATGGCCGCGGAGATCATCGCCAAGTCCCCGGACCTGGGCCTGGGGCTCGGCCAGTACCTGGAGAACCAGCGCAACAACTCCGATATGGCGGGGGTGCTCCTGGGCATCCTCCTGATCCTCGTCGTCGGCATCGCCATCGAGCTGCTGATCTTCGCCCCGATCGAACGCCGGGTGCTGCGCAGCCGCGGACTGCTGGCGAGCGCGCACTGAACGTAACACCGAACGGAAAGCCACGGAACGGAACGTCACCATGTCTGCCCCGACCCTGCTGATCATCGCCCACGGCAGCCGCGACCCCCGCCATGCGGCGACCGTCGACGCGCTGCGCGCGCGGGTGCGGTCGCTGCGGCCGGGGCTGCGGGTGGAGGCCGCGTTCCTGGAGTTCAACGCGCCGCGCGTACCGCAGGTGCTGGCCCGTCTCACCGCGGAGGACGCCACCGAGGTGATCGCCCTCCCGCTGCTGCTGACCCGCGCCTTCCACGCGAAGACCGACATCCCTGCGGTGCTGCGCGAGTCCACGGCCCGCCACCCGCGCCTGGCCGTCCGCCAGGCCGAGGTCCTTGGCCCCTCCCCGCTGCTCGTGGACGCCCTGGAACGCCGTCTGCACGAGGCGGGGCTGTGCCCCGCCGACCGCTCCTCGACCGGGGTCGTCCTGGCCTCGGCGGGGTCCACCGACCCGGAGGCGATCGCGGTGATCGCTGAAATCGCGCGGGAGTGGCGGCACACCGGATGGTGTGCCGTGCGACCCGCGTTCGCCTCCGCCTCTCTTCCCCGTACCGAGGACGCGGTCCGCGCCCTGCGCGCGGAGGGCGTCCCCCGGGTGGCCGTGGCCCCCTACGTCATCGCCCCCGGACGCCTCCCCGACCGCATCGCCCACGGCGCCGAGGCCGCGTCCGCCGACCTCCTGGCCCCGGTCCTTGGCCCCGCCCCGGAACTGGCCCGCCTGCTGCTCACCCGCTACGACGAGGCCCGTATGGCGCCCCCGGCCCTGCTGACGGCGTAACACTCCAGCCGCTCATCCGTGATGTTCACGCCGGATGGCCGACGCCGAGCAGCCCCAGGGGGTGCTGACCGGACGGAACGACCGCGGGGCTGAGCCCAAGGAGCCGGTCGTCGTCAAACCCGGCGACGAGCACGGCCCCCAGACCGGCCTCGGTGGCCTGGAGGTAGACGTTCTGGCTGGCGTGTCCGGCCTCCAGCCACACATACCGCTCACCCCGCCGCCCCAGCGGCGGCTGATCGGCGAAGTGCCGCGCAGCCGCCTCCACGTCACCACTGAGCAGCAGCAGGGCCGCCGCCTCACGGAGCCAGGCGTGGTCGACGAGGGTGGTCCCGGCGACCGGGTCGCGGTGGTCGCCCTCGGCCACCAGCGTCAGCACGTCCCGCTCGGCGTCGTACCGGTAGGCCCCGGCGGCCAGACCGTCGACATTGCCCGCGATCACGGTGAGCGTCAGTGGGTACAACGCGTGCGCCGACGGGCATGAGCGGCGCTCACCGGTGGTCCGTCCCTGCGCCGCCCATGCCATGAGCGCGACCTGCTCGATGCTGAGGGGCCGGTGCCCGAAGTCGCGTGTGCTGCGCCGCCGCATCAGCAAGGATGCCAGACCGCCCGTCGACGGCGTGGACCGAACAGGCTGCAGAGGCACTTCCCGCTGTGTCATCAGCCCAGACAAGCACACGCCGGGCGAGAACGCTCAGGCGGCCTCGGCGTGGTCGAAAGCGGCGCTTCCCGCGCGGCTGAGCCACACCAGCCTCGCCGTCAAGCCGCCCTCATCGCTGCCACCGCGGGTGAACCATCGAAGGGCCCGCTCCGGCGAGTTGAGCACCATCTGGCCGGTGCCGTCGGCCGCGATCACGTGAACGGGACCCTCGTGGAAGGCCATCCCCCACGCGGCGACACACCCGTCCTTCAGCCCGGGCCGCACCTCGCACTCCTGGACAACGGCGAAGATTCTGGGCGCGATGGCGAGGACGAGTTCGCAGAGTTCCTTGTCGAAGGGTTCTGGGGAGTGCGGTGTCAGCATGTGGGCCTCCGAGAGAGCAGGCATGAAGGGGCGGATACGCTTCCGGCCGACCGACCATCACTACGTGATGAACGCATCACTCACGGTAGAGCATAAGGTTATGTTGAGGCAACCTTATGCTGGCGGCTACGGGGCGTTGGACCTGCGTCGCGGCGCACGGCAGACTGCCCAACAGCCTGGAGGAGAAGAGAGCATGCCGAGAAGTCAGCCCACAGCACGACAGCGCCGACTCGGTACTGAGCTGCGCAAGATGCGCGACGCGGCTGGTGTGACCGCCCGCCGGGCGGCCGAGCTGATCGGTACGAACCCCATCCAGATGAGTCAGGTCGAAGCGGGAAAGGCCGGTATCAGCGAGGCGCGACTGCGCTATATGGCCTCTCAATACGCTTGCTTCGACACCGCGCTGATCGACTCACTGGTCGCCATGGCCGGTGAGCGCGGCAAGGGGTGGTGGGAGGAGTACCGGGGCCTCCTCGCGCATGGCGCACTGGACCTTGCCGAGTTGGAACACCACGCAACCCACATGCGCATGCTCCAAGCCTCCTACGTTCCGGGACTGCTGCAGACCGAGGCATACATCCGGGCGCTCATGGCATACGCCGTTCCTCCGCTGCCGCCACAGCATCTCGACACGCTGGTCTCCTTCCGCGTACGGCGGCGGGAGGTACTGTCCCAGGACTCGGCGATCGCGTTCTCGGCGCTGGTTCACGAAAGTGTCCTGCGCACACGCGTAGCCGACCGAAAGGTCGCACGCGAGCAACTCGCCGCCATCCTGGAGCAGTCGGAGCGCCCGAACGTCACCGTCAGGGTGATCCCTTTCGATGTGGACGGCTTCGGCGGAGCCGGAAACTCCATGCTCTACGTCGGCGGGCCCGTTCCCAAGCTCGACACCGCACAGATCGATGCCATGCACGGCTCGTTCTGGATGGACGCGGAGTCAGAGCTCACGAGATACCGCGCACTCCTAGACAAGGCCGAGGCTTCTTCCCTCCCGGTAGGGGCGTCTCGGGACTTCATCCACCGCATCGCGCAAGACATATGAGAGAGGTCACCATGTCGAGCCCGGCCAAGTGGCGCAAGTCTTCGTTCTCCGGTAACGGAGAGGACAACCACTGCATCGAACTCCTCCCCGTCGACGGCAAGATCAAGCTTCGGGAAAGCGACACCCCCGCCGACACCCTCACCACCACCTCGGGCCGACTCAGAACCTTCATACGCGCCGTCAAGGCGGGGACGCTGGACCACCTCGGGCGGTAGCACGGTTCAGCGTTCGCCTAGTCGGACGACTCCGTGGAGCATTGCCAGCAGGAGGTCGTCCACCCGGTAATCACCGTGGAGGCCGCCCGGCCTCCAGACGATGAGGGAGGTGTCCTGCTGTGACCGCTCACCCCGTGGCACTGGTGACGGGAGCGAACAAGGGACTGGGAAAGGAGACGGCGCGCCAGCTCGCCGCGCGCGGGGCCACCGTGGTGCTGGCGAGCCGTGATGCGGAGCGCGGCGAGGCCGCCGCCGCGGAGTTGGCCGCGGCGGGCACCAAGCCGATCCCGGTGCGGCTCGATGTGACCGACGCCGACAGCGTCCAGGAGGTCGCCGACGCGCTGGACGCCGAGTATGGGCGGCTGGACGTACTGGTCAACAACGCGGGAACGGTCATCGATCAGCGCGCCGAGCGCACCACCACCGCCGAGATGCGGCAGAACTACGAGGTCAATGTCTTCGGCGTGGTCACCGTGATCCACGCCATGCTGCCCCTGCTGAGCAAGTCCGCGGCGCCGCGCATCGTCAATGTCTCGAGCACCACCGCGTCGCTGTCGTTGACCAGTGGCGGCACCGACTTCGGCGGCGACGCCGACCTGCGGATGGCCTACTCCTCGTCAAAGGCGGCGCTGAACATGCTCACGATCCAGTACGCCAAGGCGTTCGGCGACAGCGACGCACTCTCGCACATCAAGATCAATTCGGCGACGCCCGGCTACACCGCTACGGACATGACCAACCACCGGGGCACCCGCACGGTCGCCGAAGGAGCGCGCGTCATCGTCGATCTCGCCACGCTGACCGACGACGGCCCCACCGGTGGCTTCTTCAACGACCAGGGCATCGTGCCGTGGTAGAGCCTCGCGCAGGCGGCCAGAGCCGATGACCTGGCGGAAGCCGTCGTTCTCCGGGCCCGGCGAAACCAAGGACTGCGTTGAGCTTGCCGCAGGCCGCGCCCGCCGTCGCTGAGTGTTCGACTCACTCCTGTGGGTGATGTTCGGTGCCTCTGGGCACGTCCCACGGCTCGAGCCGGAAGTGTCGGCAGGTGTCAGAGCCTGCGTGCCATGCTGGAGCCGAGGAACACACGAGGAGGCGGTGGTGACGATCATGAGCGTCGCTGAGACGCGAGTCGACGATCACGAACGCCCCTGGACGGTAGAGGACGTCCTTGCACTCCCGGAGCATCCGGCACGCGCCCGCTTCGAGCTTGTGGACGGTGTCCTCATGATGTCCCCCGCGCCCGACTGGGACCACCAGACCGTGTCCTCTGAATTGCACAGTCAGATCAAGGCCGCCCTGGCCCGGTCAGGCGCGCCGTTCCGCTCCGGCGAAGCGGTGAATGTGACGGGGGAATCCAGACTGTTCATTTCCGACATCGCCGTGGTCGACCGGGCCGCCGCTCCACGTGGCACGCTGACCGTGCCACTCGAGGCGGCGGTGCTTCTGGGGGAGATCGTGTCACCGTCCAACCGGGCCGCCGACCGCGTCCTCAAGCCCGTGCTCTACGCCCAGGCGAAGGTGCCCGCCTTTTGGCGCGTCGAGCTGGAACCGGATGTGCGTGTGGTGGTGCACGAGTTGGACGGGGCCACCTACCGCGAGGTGGCCACGGTCACGGAGAAGCAGTCCGTCGATGTCGCCGGAGTGTTCACCGTCGACCTGGATCTCGACGCCGTGCGCCGGGAGCTGGAGGGCTGACGGCCGGAGCTAGCCCTCCGGGTAGAAGACGAAGAGTGTGCAGCCCGTGGTGGTCTGGGGGATGTGGGAGGAGCCCGCGGGGGCGTGGACGAAGGTCCCGGCGGGATAGTCATGGGCGCCGTCGTTGAACGTGCCGGAGACCACGAAGACCTCCTCGGGGCCCGGTTCATGGACGTCCAGGCCCTCCCATGAGGTGCCGGGGTCCATCTCCAGGACATGCGCCTTCGCACCGTTGTCACCGGTCCACAGGGGGCGCAGCCGGATGCCGGGGAAGAGCTCCTTCACCGGGGCGTTCTCGACCGCTGCAGATGTGTATCCGTCCGTGAGGTTCATGCCGCTCAGCGTGGCACGGGGGACGGGAACGCCCAAGGGCGCAGCCGGTTGGTCTCGCCACCCGGCTGCGCCCCTGGGACCGATCACTTCACCCGTAGGAACCTAGGAGGCCCTGGAGGGCCTGGCCTTACTCGACCACCTTCAGCAGCTTGTTGGGCGTGCCGTCGCCCGGGTTGGAGATCTTGTCGGCGGTCGCGCCGTCCGTCAGGCCCTTCGCCACATCGGCGGGCTTGGCGTCCTGGTGGCCGCTGAGGTAGACGGCTGCGGCGCCCACGACGTGCGGGGTGGCCATCGACGTGCCGGAGATGGTGTTGGTGGCGTCGTCGTCGGTGTTCCAGTCGGAGGTGATGTCCGAGCCGGGGGCGTAGATGTCCACCACGTCGCCGTAGTTGGAGAAGTCGGACTGCTCGTCCGCGTCGGTGCTGGAGGCGACCGTGATCGCGTCCTCCACCCGGGCGGGAGAGCTCTGGCTGGCGTCGGACGACTCGTTGCCCGCCGCCACGCCGAAGGTGACACCGGAGTCGATGGCCTTCTGCACGGCCGCGTCAAGGGCCTCGTCGGGGGTGCCGCCCAGGCTCATGTTGGCGACGGACGGGCCCTCGTGGTTCTCGGTGACCCAGTCGATGCCCGCGACGACCTGCTCGGTGGTGCCGGAGCCCTGGTCGTCCAGCACGCGCACCGCGACGACCTTGGCCTTCTTGGCGACACCGTGCTCGGTACCGGCGATGGTGCCCGCCACGTGGGTACCGTGGCCGTTGCCGTCGTCGGCGTCGTCGTCGTTGTCGACCGCGTCGAAGCCGGAGGTGGCGCGGCCGTCGAAGTCCTTGTGGCTGGTGCGGACGCCGGTGTCGATGACGTACGCGGTGACACCCTCACCCGCGCTGTCGGGGTAGGCGTACTTCTTGTCGCCCTCGGTGTCTTCCTGGTCGATCCGGTCCAGGCCCCACGACGGCGGGTTCTCCTGGGTGCCCTTGATGGTGTAGCGGTGGTTCTGGACCACCTTGGCGACCGACGGGTCGGCGGCCAGCCGCTTGGCCTCGGTGTCGGACAGCCCGCTGGCCGAGAAGCCGTTGATGGCGGAGTCGTAGCTGCGGCGCAGCTTGCCGCCGTACTGCTGGGCGAGGTCCTTGCCCTCCGAGGCGGCCTTGACGCTCTTGCCGCCCTTGAGCATGACGATGTAGCTGCCGTCCACGGCGTTCTTCGCCTGGGTGCCGTAGACGGTGCCCTCGGCGGGCTGGGTGGTGCTGGCGCCGGCCGGAACGGCCACGAAGACGCCGGCGGTGACGGCGGTGACGGCGGCCACGGCCAGACCGAGTCGACGCGCGTTGCGCTGCTTGTGAACTGCCATGACGAGGGTTCCTCCTCGTGCGGTTGTGGGGGGTATCCGCACCACGGATCGCGTCCGATCCGTCAAGTGCGGCAGCTCCGGAGTGTGTTGGGGCCACTCCGGTTCTGACAAAACCCTGACTGATGAGTACGGGTCAATTCAAGATCCCCACGGATGTGTGACATAGGCAACGTTCTCCACCCCGACCGCGCCCCGACCTCGAGGTCAACGCCCTTTGCGTGTAAGGGGCCCGTATCGGGGAGGGTAGGGCTGTCCCCCCTTCCGCGGTTGGAGGGAACCACCGGACGGTTCACCGGCAAGCAGGATGGGTCGGCCCGCCGCCACGGCCTAGCGTCGTCAATGAGTGGCGGACGGTCCGCCACCAGGGCATAAGGGGATGTCGTGGCGGACACAGGCCGCTTGGAGAGGCCGCGCGGCATAGCGGCGCGCGCGGGCAGTTGGAGCGCCCGTCACCGGTGGGCGGCGGTCGGGGGCTGGGTGCTGCTGGTCATCCTCGCCCTGGCCGTCGGCTCGATGACGGGCCGGGTCGATGTGTCGGACAGCGAGCAGGTTCCCGGCGAGTCCGGGCGCGTCTCGGCAATTCTCGACGAGGCGGGCATCGACGACGCGGCCGGGGAAACCGTACTGATCCAGGCGAAGGGCGGCGAGCGGAAGAGCGGCGGGCTCACCGCGAGCGACCCGGCCTTCCGCAAGGCGGTCGACGCGGTGATGGCCGGTGTACGCGACACCGGCCAGGTGACCGCCCTCCGCTCCCCGTACGAGACGAAGACCATCTCGGTCGACCGGCGCTCCGCACTGGTGCAGTTCGAGATGCGCGGCGACCCGGAGAAGGCGTCGGAGCACATCCAGCCGGTCCTGGACGCGGTGGACAAGGCGCAGGACCGCCACCAGGAGCTGCGGATCGAGGAGTTCGGCGACGCCAGCGGCCAGAAGGCGTTCGACGACGCCTTCGGCGATGACTTCACCCAGGCCGAGTACTCCGCGCTGCCGGTGGCCCTCGGCATTCTGCTGATCGTCTTCGGTGCGCTGGTGGCCGCGCTGCTGCCGGTGGTGCTCGCGATGACCGCGTTCCTGGCCACCACCGGTCTGGTGGCCATCGTCAGCCACTGGGTGCACATGAGCGACACCGCCAACTCCGTGATGCTGCTGGTGGGGCTGGCCGTCGGCGTCGACTACTGCCTGTTCTACCTGCGCCGGGAGCGCGAGGAGCGCGCCGCGGGGCGGGACGCGCAGACCGCCCTGCGAGTGGCGGCGGCCACCTCCGGGCGCGCCATCCTGGTCTCAGGGGTCACGGTGATCGTGGCGATGGCGGGCATGCTCTTCACCGGTATCGCGGAGTTCAAGGCGATGGGGCTCGCCACGCTGATGGTGGTGGCGGTGGCGATGGTCGGCTCGGTGACGGTGCTGCCCGCGCTGCTCTCACTGCTCGGTGAGCGGGTGGAGAAGGGCCGACTGCCGTTCCTGGGCCGCGCCAAGCGGCGCGGCGACACCGAGCGGCGCGGCGGCACCGAGCGGCGCGGCGGCACCGAGAGCCGGATCTGGCGCGCCGTACTCCGCCCGGTGCTGCGCCGCCCCAGGCTGTCGCTGGCCCTCGCCGGTGGCGCGCTGATCGCACTGGCCGTCCCCGCCGTGGGGATGAACACCGCGAACCTCACCCTGGACCAGGAGTTCGGCGACCGGCTGCCGGTCGTGAACGCGTACAACCACATCGACGAGGCGTTCCCGGGCGGGTCCGACCCGGCCAGGGTCGTGGTGAAGGCGGACGACATCGACGCGGCGCCGGTCCGCGACGCCCTCGCCCGCTTCCGCACCGAGGCCGTGGCGAAGGGCGCCTCCAAGGGCCCGGTCGAGGTGACCGTCCACCGCGAGCAGAACCTGGCCGTGGTGGAGGTCCCGCTGATCGGCGGCTCGGACGAGGGCAGGGCCGAGAAGAGCCTGGAGGTGCTGCGGAACGAGGTGCGCCCGGCGACCCTCGGCGCGGTGGACGGCGTGGACGCCCCCATCGGCGGTTCGACCGCCTCCTCCAAGGACTTCAACGACAAGCTCGGCTCGGCCGTCGCCCCGGTCTTCGCCTTCGTGGTGGTCTTCGCCTTCCTGCTGATGCTGATGTCCTTCCGGTCGCTCACCATCGCCGTGACCTCCATCGTGCTCAACCTGCTGTCAGTGGGCGCCGCGTACGGCATCCTCACCGCGGTCTTCCAGCACGGCTGGGGGGCGGGGCTGGTCGGCGCGGAGGGCGTGGGCGCGATCGTGTCCTGGCTGCCGCTGTTCCTCTTCGTGATCCTTTTCGGGCTGAGCATGGACTACCACGTCTTCGTGGTCTCCCGGATCCGCGAGGCGCACCTGGCGGGCCGCACCACCAAGGACGCGGTGGTGCACGGTGTGGTGACGACGGCGGGCGTCGTCACCAGCGCCGCCGTCATCATGGTCGCCGTCTTCTCCCTCTTCGGAACGCTGTCGATGCAGTCCATGAAGCAGATGGGCGTGGGCCTGGCGGCCGCGGTCCTCATCGACGCCACCGTCATCCGCGGGGTGCTGCTCCCGGCCGTGATGTCGCTGCTGGGCGAGCGCAACTGGTACCTGCCGAAGTGGCTGGGGTGGCTCCCGGACCTCGCACACGACGGGCCCGCCCCGGTCCATCGGCCCAGCACCCAGAGGCCCAGCACCCCGGTGGCCGCTTCCCCGAGGCCGGAGGCGGACGAACGGCCCCGGCACGCGGGGGTCTGACGACCGCGCCCCGGCACACCGCGACCGGTCACCCGGCCTTCGGGCCGGGTGACCGGTTCGGCGTTCCGGGGCGGGGTGGGGCACGAAAATGCGTTGCACGGTCTCCCGGCCGGTCCCTACGGTGCGGGGATACGGCGGAGATCCGCATACGCGTCCTTTCGCGTACGCGCGCACGGGAGGAGTACCCCGATGAGCGGAAGTCCCGGCATCGGCGCGTTCACCCGCATCACTCGTGGCTGTGCCCGGGTGGCGTGTGCGCGCGCCCTTCCGCTGCCCGCCCGCCGCCCGCGGCGCGGCCCCGGTGCCCTGGTCGGCCCGGACGCGCCCGGTGTCTCTCCGAGTCCGTGAGCCGTTCGCGCTCGAGGTGTTTCCTCGGCCCGAGCGGCTGACTCGCCGGACTTCCCCTCAGTCTCTCGTCGTGGGCTGAGCTCACCCCTCCATGCGCCCTCGGCCAGGGCCCCCGCCAGTCCAGGAATCACTCGTTCCGGGACGGGCGGCAGGGCCCGTTCCGCGCTGCTGCCGCCCGCCCGGCTCCGAAAGGACCGTGGCCGTGGCCCGCAATCGACACCGTCCCCATGCCCATCCTCATGCCCAGCGCGGTGGCGAACCGCGCCGCACCACCGAACCGCCGCGCAGTACCGAACGCGACCGCGCGAGGCGTGCGTACGGACAGAACTTCCTCGTCGACCCGGGCGCCGTCGCCCGCGTCGTACGCGCCGCCCGCCCCGGGCCCGACGACCTCCTGGTGGAGGTCGGCGCGGGCAAGGGGACGCTCACCGAGGCGCTGGCCCCGCGCTGCCGCGAGCTGATCAGCTATGAGATCGACCGGCATCTGATCCCGGGGCTGCGGCAGCGGCTCGCCCACTGTCCACGGGTCCGGGTCGTGCACCAGGACTTCCTCGGCACGGCGCCGCCACCCGAGCCGTTCGCGCTCGTCGGCAACGTGCCCTACGCCCGTACCGCCGAGATCGTGGCCTGGGCGCTGCGGGCGGTGCCCGGGCTGACCTCCGCCACGCTGCTCACCCAGGCGGAGTACGCCCGCAAGCGCACCGGGGACTACGGCCGCTGGTCCCTGCTGACCGTACGGACGTGGCCGGAGGTCGAGTGGCGGCTGTGCGGGAAGGTGGCGCGGGCCGCCTTCCGGCCGGTACCCGCGGTGGACGGCGGGATCCTGCGGCTGACCCGGCGGTCCCGGCCGCTGCTCACCGACCCGGCGGCCCGGTCCGCCTACGCGGATCTGGTCGAACTGGGCTTCACCGGGGTCGGTGGCTCGCTCCACGCGTCACTGCGCCGGGTCTGCCCCGCCCGCGCGCTCGACCGGGCGTTCCGGGCGGCCGGGCTGGGGCGGGACGTCGTGGTGGCGTATGTGACGCCGGAGCAGTGGCTGGTCCTCGCTCAGGAGTTGGCCGGGGTGGCCGCCGGAATGCGGTCGGCCGTGTCGAAGGAGTTGATGGTGCGGGTGAAGTCCCGGGTGGACAACAGCAACTTGTAGATGATGGCCAGCTCGAAGACGAGCAACAGCACGCCCGAGACGACGGTCGTCGCCACCACCGCGTCGACGGCCGGGCCGATGATGAACACGCCCATCTGGAACTCGATGCCGCTGATGAGATGAGCGCGGATGCGGTGGCGCTGCAGGAAGTTCCGGCACCGGACCCACCACGGGAAGCGGCGCCGGAACTCCTGGTGCAGATCGACGACGGCGGCGCGGCGCACGGCCGGAACCGGGATCGCGGCCGGAGCCGGGGACGGGGACGGAACCTGGGCGGACAGATTCGGGGCGGCCGTGGACTCCGGGGCCGCGGATTCCAGGGCCGCAGACTCCAGGGCCGCAGACTCCAAGGGAGCAACGGGCTCCAAAGGAGCCACCGTGTCGCGGTCCGTCTCCAGGTCGGCCTCGGGGTTCTCCCGCAGCAGGTCCTCCATGAAGGCCAGCTCGGCCTGGTTCTCGGCCTTGCGGGCCGCCCGCATCCGGGCCTTGATCTGCTTGCGCATCCCGTGCCGGATCTTGAAGATCTCCAGCGAGTCGATGTAGCGCAGCGCGTCCAGGGAGGCGACGGCCAGCGCCAGCCACAGATACAGGACGTCATCCGTACGCGCGTACTGACCGCCCATCAGGGCGACCGAGCACACCAGCACCCGGATCCGGTCGAAGACGAAGTCCAGCCAGGCGCCGAAGACCGAGCCGGTGCCGGTCAGCCGGGCCAGCTTGCCGTCCATGCAGTCGAAGATGAAGCTCACGTGGTAGAGCACGGCCCCGAGGAGCAGCCATCTCCAGTCGCCCCGTGCGAAGCACGCTGCCGAGCCGAGGCCCACCAGGAACGCACCCCAGGTGAGTTGATTGGGGGTGGCCCGGGTGTACTTGGCGATCCAGCGGACCAGCGGTGTGGCCACCGGGTCCACGAGCATGACGGTCCACCACGCGTCTCGCTTCTTCTCGGTGATCCGGCGGACCTCGGCGAGCGGCGGTATGTCTCGGGGCATGGTCAATCTTTCTGGCGTTAGACACGGGTTCACCTGAAAGTAAGAAGCCGTTAAGCGAAGAGACAAGATCGGACAAGGGCAACCTTTGTCAGGGGGTAACGGTCTGCTGGGGGGACTGGGTCCATGGCACGTTCAGGTGTGGCGGCGGCGAGCGAGCCGCGATGACCGACGTGTGGTGATTCCTGCCAACGGCGGTGGGCCTGTCGCCGTAGCGGGGCTTACCGCTGGTAGCGGGCAAGCACCAGGTTCCCGTCGTCGACCAGCCGCTCCCGCAGCGTCCCCATGCCGATCGCCCCGCTGTAGTACTCCTGCAGCGCCGGAGTGGCCACCTTGTCCTTCCACTCCGGATAGCCGCGCACCGTCTGCGCGGGCGCCGGGCGCAGCTGTCCGGCCAGGGCGGTGCCGGTGGCCCAGCCGTGGCGGGGGGTGTGCAGGGCGGGGTCCTGGAGGGCGGTCCGGCCCGTGGGGAGCATCCAGTCGCCCCGGGCGAGCCGCACCATGTGCGGCGGGCGCAGGAAGAAGTCGATGAAGCGGGCGGCCTCCCGCTGGTACGGGCTGTCGGCGGCGATGGACAGCGTCTGCGGGCTGACCCCCTGCCGCAGGTCGCCGCCGGGCCCGGCCGGGGACGGCAGTACGGTCCAGGCGAACCCCTTGGGCGCCTGCTGCGCGATCTGCTGGCGGTAGGAGAAGCCGAGCGGCACCATGGCGTACTTCCCGCCGAAGAAGCCGGGGAGGGTGTCGGAGCCGCCCATGCCGAGGGTGGTCCTGGCGGCGGTGCGGTCGCCGCCCAGCTGGTCGTGGATGACGCGCGGCACCCGCTGGTCGGCGGCGTCGAACCGCACGGTGACCTTGCCGTCCGCGCCCCGGTGGAAGACCTTGCCGCCGGTGGAGAGCGAGAGGTTGAGGGTCGCGGAGACGGGCTCCTTGAGCGGCCAGGCCACGCCGTGCGTCCCGTCCCGGGTCAGCTCTTCGGCCGCGTCCTCGAACTCGGCCCAGCTCCACGGCCGTTCGGGGGTGGGGATCCGCACCCGGGACCGCTCCAGCAGCGTGCGGTTGGCGATGAGCACCCGCGGCTCCTGGAGGAACGGCACACCGTGGACACCGCCGTCGAAGGTGGCGGTCTGCCAGGTCCTGGACGGGATCTCGTCCTTGAGCCGCCGGGGCAGCAGCCCGGTGAGATCGGCGAGATAGCCGCCGTAGGCGAAGTCGGCGAGGTCGTCGGTGGCGTCATGGATGATGTCGGGCGCCTCACCGCCCTCGAAGGAGGTGAGCAGCTGGTCGTGGACGCCCTCCCAGCTGCCCTGGACGTACTCGACCCGGATCTCGGGATGGGCCGCGTTCCACTCCCCCACCAGCTGCTTGTTGGCCGCCACCGATTCCCGCTGCCAGGCCAGGGACTGGAAGCGGAGGGTGATCCGGCCGCCGGTGGCCCGCCGCCGCTCCGGCGCGCAGCCGGACAGCGGCGCCCCGGCGGACAGCGCCCCGGCGGCGGACGCGGACGCGGCCAGCAGCGTGCGGCGGCGCATCAGTGCTTCACCGCCCCGGCCAGGGTGCCGCTGGTGATCCGGCGCTGGATGAGCGCGAACAGCACCAGCGAGGGCAGCGTCGCCAGCAGGGAGGCGGCGGCGAGCGGGCCGAGGTCGGCGACGCCCTCGGTTCCGATGAAGTGGGTGAGGATGATCGGCATCGTCTGTTTCCGCGGCGATTTGAGCAGGACGAGCGCGAAGAAGAACTCGTTCCACGCGGTGATGAACGCGAAGAGTGCGGTGGCCACGATGCCGGGGGCCAGCAGCGGCACGGTGATGGAGATCAGCACCCGCGGTCTGCCCGCGCCGTCCACGGCCGCGGCCTCCTCCAGCTCGCGCGGTACGGCCCGTGCGTATCCGGCCAGCATCCACAGGGCGAACGGCAGGGACCACACCACATACACCATGATCAGCCCGGGGAGGGAGTCGATCAGGCGGACCTCCTTGAGCACCAGGAACAGCGGGATGATCACCAGGACGAAGGGGAACGCCTGGCTGACCACGATCCAGCCGGTGGCCGCCCGGGACAGCGGGGAGCGGTGGTGGCGGGCCATCACATAGGCCATCGGGGTGGCGATGAGGACGGTGATGACGGCGGCGGCGAGGGAGGCGACCAGGCTGTTGCCCGCGGACCGCAACAGCGGCTGCTCCTCGAACGCCTGGCGGAAGTTGTCGAGGGTGGGGTGGTCGGGGATCCAGCCCGGATGGAGGCTCGCGAGCTCGCGCGGCGGCTTGAACGCGGTGGAGACCAGCCACAGCAGGGGGAAGGCGAGGAAGACCAGATAGCCGAGGAGGGCGAGGTACTGGCCGGTGCGCGCCGCGCGGCGCCTGGCCTGGCGGGGGCTCATGCCTCGTCGTCCCCCTTCAGCCGGGCCACCAGATGGACGGCCAGCAGGATGGAGACCACCGCCACCAGCACACAGCCCATCGCCGCCGCATAGCCGAACTGGCCGTAGCGGAACGCCTCTTCATAGGCGAAGAGCATCGGCAGCCGGGTGCGGCCTCCGGGCCCGCCGCCCGTCAGGACGTAGACCAGCGCGAAGGAGTTGACGTTCCAGATGAAGCTGAGCGCGCTGATGGCGAGCGCGATGGGCCTGATGGCGGGCCAGGTGACGGCGCGGAAGCGGCGCCAGGCACCGGCGCCGTCCATCGCCGCGGCCTCGTGCAGTTCGCGCGGCACATTGGAGAGCCCGGCCAGCAGGGTGACCGTGACCTGTGGAAGCCGGGCCCAGATGCCGACCACGACGACGGCGGGCAGGGCGGTGGACAGACTGCCGAGCCAGTCGCGCTGGGTGCCCAGCGTCTCGTTGAGCACCCCGGCGTCGGGGTGGTAGACCAGCCGCCACATGATGCCGACCACGACCTCCGGCATCGCCCAGGGAACGATCGCGAGCGCCCGCGACAGCCAGCGGAACCGCAGGTCCTGGTGGAGCAGCAGCGCGAGGCCGAGCGCGAGCAGGAATTGCGGTACGGAGACGGCCACCGCCCACAGCAGGCCGATCCGGAACGACTCCCAGAAGAGGGTGTCGCGCAGCAGGTCCTGGAAGTTGAGCAGCCCGATCCACTGGGTGGGGTCGGTACGGCCCGCCTGGGAGTCGGTGAAGGCGAGCGCGATGCCGTAGAGCAGCGGGCCGACGCTGAGGAGGAGGATCGGGATCAGCGCGGGCAGCACCAGGAACCACGCCCCGTGGGCTGGGCTGTGACGGCGCGCCAGGCGGCCGCCCGGGCCCTGGGCGGAGCCCGGGCTTCGGGGGGAGCCCGGGGCCGAGCGCGCCGGTTCGGCGGTCACGGGTATCACGGCAGGGCCCCCTTCGGACACGGTGAGAGGGCGGCCCGGGTGGGAGAGCCCACGTCATCGTGCGGAGGGCGGGCGGTGCAGTCAAGCGATTCTCCCCACGACAGTCGATGAGGCCGTCGGTACGGCAGGTGGCGCACGGCGCGGTGCGAGACTTGGCCGTGGCCGTCGGCCAGGAAAAGCGGCCAGGAAAAGCGGCCGGGAGAAGCGGACGAGGAGAGACGAGGAGAAGGGGCATGGCGGTGGCGGAGGTCGCGTTCACGGAGGAGCGGGCGCGGGCGGTGCTCTCGGCCGCGCTGCCGCCCTACCGCGCCGGTACGGCGCAGGCCCGGCTGCTGGCCCTCGGTGAGAACGCCGTCTTCGCCGTCGACGACCTCTCCCTGGTGGTCCGGATCAGCCGTGACCTGGAGGTGTGGGACCGGGCCGCCCGGGAGCTGCGGATCGCCGACTGGCTCGCCCGTGAGGGGCTGCCCGCGGTCCGCCCCGACCGGCGCTTCGGCGCCGAGCAGCCGCTTCCGTTCGCGGGCCATCTCGTCACGTACTGGCAGCGGCTTCCCGACCCGGTACGCCCCGCCGGGGCGCGCGATCTCGCGGAGCTGCTGCGGCTGGTGCACGCCCTGCCCGATCCGCCCGGCGACCCGGCGCCGCTGCAACTGCCGCGGCGCGATCTGCTGGGCGGGGTGGAGCGCTGGCTGAGGCTGGCCGGGGACGCGATCGACCCGGCGGACGCGGCGTATCTGCGCGCCCGCCGGGACGACTTCGCGACCGCCGCAGAGGAGCTGACCCCGCGCCTCACCCCCGGCCCCATCCACGGCGACGCGCTGCCGCGCAATGTGCACATCGGCCCGGACGGGCCGGTCCTGGTGGACCTGGAGACCTTCTCGCACGATCTGCGCGAGCACGATCTGGTGGTGATGGCCCTGTCACGGGACCGCTATGGGCTCGACGCGGCGGAGTACGACGCGTTCGTGGCGGAGTACGGCTGGGACGTCCGCGAGTGGCCCGGCTGCGCGGTGCTGCGGGGCGCACGCGAGACCGCCAGCTGCGCCTGGGTCTCCCAACACGCCCCGGGCAATCCGGCGGCCCGCACCGAGTTCGCCCGCCGCATCGCCTCCCTGCGCGAGGGCGACACGACCGTGCGCTGGCACACGTTCTGAGCCAACGGCTCCGTTTCAGGGGCCACCCTGCACCCCACGCGGCGCATCGGGTGACCGGCGGACCCTTCCCCTCCCCGCCCCTTCCCGTCGTCAGGGGCTTCGCCCCTGGACCCCGGGGTCTGGGCGCAGGCCCGGTCCGGCCGGAAACGCATCGGTGCGGCGCGCGCCGATATCCGCCCGGAGCTCCGCTGGCCCAGCCCGGTGGGCCGCTATCCGGCCACCGCCCCCGCCTCCCGCAGCGGCCAGCCGCCGTCGACCACCGCGTCCGGAGTGCCCTTGCGGCGCAGCCAGGACTGGAAGTCGGCCGCCCAGTGCGCGGACCACCCCACCTGCTTGCGGTGGAGGTCCCACAGCTCGAGCCCGGCGACCTCGCCATGGCGCTCGGCGAGCGCGCACGCGACCCGCACCGCCGCCAGCGCGTCCGCCCCGGCGTCATGGGCGCGGTCGTGCACCACCCCGTACTCCCCGCAGACGGCCTCCAGCGTGCGCTTGCCCTTGCGATAGCGGTCGACCGCGCGGTCTATCGTGTACGGATCCACGACGGGGCCGGTCTCGGCGCCCTCCAGCCGCTCGCTCAGCGGGCGCAGCCCGTGCCGCCCCAACTCGGCGGCGAGCAGGCTGAGATCGAACGCCGCGTTGTACGCCACCACGGGCGCGCCCGCGCGCCAATGGGTCACCAGCACCTCGGCGACCTCCTCGACCACCTCGCGCGCGGGCCTGCCCTCCGCCGCCGCCCGCTCCCCGGTGATCCCGTGCACCGCCACGGCGTCCTCGGGGATGGGCACTTGGGGGTCGGCCAGCCATTCGCGCCGCCCGACCGGCTCCCCGCCCCTCACCTCGACCACGGCCGCCGTCACGATCCGTGCCGTGCGCGGGTCGGTGCCCGTCGTCTCCAGGTCGAATCCGATCAGCGTCCCCCGGTGCCAGCCCATGGCCGCCCTCCCTTTTCCCTTTGTCGTACTTCCCCCAGGTGTGCACCACCTTCCCATGCACCACTGACAACGGCCGGTGCGGCGGATCGCGCCTTGTGAGGCCTGCGGCGGGCTGTTTCCCCTCCCCGCCCCTCCCCGAAACTAGGGCTCCGCCCCCGACCCCACCGGTGCTCCGCGCATGCCTCCACCTGTGGTGGGAAGGGGCGGGGTGGGGAACAGACCACGGGCAGCCCGCAGGCGCAAGGCGTCGGCTCGTGGGGTCAGGACACCGGGCGGGAGTCCGACCAGACGCTCTCGAACTCCTCGCGGTACGTGCCGAAGAGCCCGCCCTCGCCCTCCTCGGCCGCGCCGCCCTCGCGGACGACCTCGCTGCCCCGGCCGCCGCCGCGCAGGACCAGGACCGGGGCCTCCATGCCCCGGGCCTTGCGGAGGTAGGACTGGACGACCGCGAGGCCGTCCGCGCCGTCGCCGTTGACCAGGTAGGCGGTGAAGCGGGGGGTCTCGTCGAAGACGTGGATCTCGAACGCGCCCGGGTCCCGCAGCCGGGCGCGCACCCGCCGCATATGGAGGATGTTCATCTCCACCGATCGGCTCATCTCGCCCTTCTTCAGGCCGAGTTCGCGCTCCCGCCGCCGCACCGCGCTGCTCGCCGGGTTGAGGAAGAGCAGCCGGGCCCGGCAGCCGGATTCGGCCAGCCGGACCAGTCGGCGGCCCGAGTAGTTCTGGACCAGGAGGTTGAGCCCGATGCCGACGGCGTCGAGGCGGCGGGCGTTGCCGAAAAGGTCCTCGGCGGGGAGCTGGCGCTGGAGCCGCACCCGGTCGGAGTGGACGCCGACCACATCGGCGTAGCGGTCGCCGACCAGGTCCTCGACGGCGTCGACGGGCAGCCGGTCGGCGGAGGGGGATTCGGTGCCGCTGCCCAGGATCTCCAGCAGCCGGGCGGAGGCCCGCTCGGCCTGGGCGAGGACGTTCTCGGACAGGGCGCGGTTGCGGGAGACCACATTGCGGGCGACCTCCAGCTCGTCCAGGGCCAGCTCCACCTCGCGGCGGTCGTCGAGGTACGGCTCGAAGCACGGCCAGTGCTGGACCAGGAGCTCCCGGAGCTGCGGCAGGGTCAGGAAGCTGACGACGTTGTCGTCGGCCGGGTCGAGCAGATAGCCCTTGCGGCGGCTCACCTCCCGTACGGCGACCGCCCGCTGCACCCACTCCTGTCCGGCGGGGCCCGCCGCGGCGATGACCCAGTCCTCGCCGTGGACCGGTTCGTAGATGGGCCGCAGCACGGCGCTGACGACCGCGCGCAGCCGCTGTTCCACGAGGTTGAGCCAGATATAGGCCCGCCCGGCCCGGCGTGCGCGCGTGCGCACCTCGCTCCAGGCTTCGGCGCCCCAGTCCAGTTCCGCTCCGATCTCCATCGGCCGCACCAGGGACACCGCGCCGGGAGGTGCGTCGGTGGAGCCATCACCCCCGGGACCACCAGGGGGAAGCTCCAGCCCGCCCGAGCTCACCTGTGCACCGCCTTCCGCCCCCGTCCAACGATCACCGCAGACTACTGCGCTGGCGGGGGCGGTGCGACACTCAGGTCCTGCCTATCGAATCAACGTGCCTCTTCTGTATGCCCGTTGTGTCCGGACAGTGCAGGCGGCGTGAGGGGATTCATAGCGGTGACGTCGCGCGCGGCGAGCTGGAAGCCCTGCCAGTGGACCGGCATCGGCTCCTGGTCCTCATCCCGGGCGATGTGGTGGAACCCGATGTTGACCCACACGATGGGGTGCTTGAGGGTCTGTCCGTTGACCCACCTGTCGACGCTCTTACCGGCACCGGCGCCGCAGTTGCGCAGATTGTTGCTGGCGAACTGCTCACACCTGTTGTACTCGGTGAAGTAGACGTCGTGTTTGGTGAAGCTACGCCCCTGGTACTTCGTGGTGTGGCCGGGAACGATCTCGTAGCTGCGCGGATGGCCGTCCTTGTTCTTGCCCGCCGTGCTGACCACGCGCCACCACCGCGCCGCCGCCGCGTCACCGGCCAGCTCCTTGCCGACCGCGGTGCGGGTGGTCTTGGTCTTCGGGATCCGCCCCGCGGTCGCGGTGGTCTTGGAGTCGTACTGCTCGACCTTGCTCTTGGGCGAGCCGTCCAGCCCGAAGTTCAGCCGCCAGAAGACGTTGTGGGCGTGGCTGGTGGCGTAGTCCTTGGCGCCCTTGCCGATGGGCCAGCCGCGGCCGTCGCCCGCGTCGTAGTCCATCGGGGAGAGCGTGCCGGTGGCGCCGACCTGCATGGTCATGGTGCCGTCACCGGCGAACCGCCACTCGGTGATGTACTCGTACCAGCCGACCTTGTTGACGGTGTAGAGCAGCAGGTCCTTGCCCTGTAGCTGGTAGACCTTGTTCCGGCCGCCCGCTCCGAGGTCGTCCTCGCCCATGCGGTAGGCGTGGCCGCGGGCCCGGGTGGTGGCGCACAGACCCTTCACATCCGGATGGTCGGGGTCCCAGGCGTCGGGCACCCGTACGGTCTTGATGGTGCCGCCGGGGCACTCGGCCGGATCCAGCTGCTGCAGCCCCTGGGCGAAGCCCTGCCCGGTGAGGTCGTCGTACTCATTGCTGCCGTCGTCGTACGGCACATGGATCTGGCCCAGCTTCGCCGAGGTCAGCACCTTGATGGGGGCGCTTTCGCCCTTGGGCTGGTACGAGACGTCGTCGAGCACCAGCCCGGCCTTGCTCTCGTAGTGCCAGCACATCCGCCAGGTGGTGCCGCCGTCCAGCTTCTGCTCGATTCTGTACGGGACGCTGCAGTCCGCCGCGGCGGCGGGCCGCGGGGCCGCCTGGGCGCTGCCGACCGGCCCTGCGGCGATCGCCGCGGTGCCGAGCAGCGCCGAGACGCCAATGGCCGCCGCGACCCGGGCACGGGCGCGGCGGAGCCTGCTGTCAGGCATGGGGAGACTCCTGTAGTGAAGCGTTGAGGGGTGCGCGAAGCGCGGCTGCCGGGGCCTTAGCCCAGCTTGGCGACGGTGTGAGCGCTCAGGTCGACCACCAGCTGCCGGGTGTCGATCCAGGGGCCGTTCACCACGCGGGTGAACAGCCGTACGCAGCGGTGCTCGCCGCAGTCCTGGACCGCAGCCGGGCCGGGGTTGCTGCCCTCGCCCGCGCGGTAGACGAAGCCGGTGGCGGCCAGCTGGTCCGGGCGGGTCAGCGCCTTGCCGGTGGCGTCCTTGAAGTCCTTCTTCAGCCCCTCGCCCAGCTTGTCGGCCATCAGCAGCCGTACGGCCTCCATGACCTCGTCGCGGTTGGGCGGCGGCTGCACCCCGCGCTGGGTGTCAGTGTCGGTGACCTTGCCGCTGCCGAGGTCGACCGTCTTGGTGACGTAGGTGTCGTCCTTGTAGTCGTAGTACGTCACCTCGGCGCGGCGCGGCGGGTCGGCGGCCGCCACCTCCTCGGGGCTCAGCTCCGCGAGGTCGGTGGAAAGCCGCTCGGGGCCGCTGGCGCCCTTGACGTCCTCGCTGCTCATGCGGAAGTCGCGGCCGGCCGCGAGGCCCTGGGCGCGCTTCATCTCGTCGTCGGTCAGCGGATCGCGGCCGCTGCCGGTCTCACCCTGCTCGGGCGCCTCCTCCACCACTCCGGGCTGCTGCCGGGCCGCCTGGCCCTGCTCCGCAGAAGAGCTCTGGGGTCCCCCACTCGAGCCTTCCTCACCGGACGCGCTCCCCGGGAGCGTCACCCCGATCAAGACCGCCGTGGCGGTGGTCGCCACGGCCGCGCCGGCCACCACCTTGCCCAGGTGGCGGTGCATCAGCTTGCGCACATCCTCCCCCATTCCCCCCTGTCATCGTATTGGCGTGCATAGCGGGATACGCCTATGCGTCAGGTCACCCGGTAGGACGAACCGATATGGCCGTAGGTTGCCTCACTTTTGAGGAAGTTCTGTCGAAAGAGCGGATGGCTCAGGCCAGTTGGGAAAGGATGCAGGGTCGGTCAGGTTCCGTCCGGTGCCTGGGGTGCTCGCGGCCCCCGGAGAAGAAGTGGAAGAGTCGACGTATGCAGGTCTGGCCGGGACAGGCTTATCCCCTTGGCGCCACCTACGACGGCGCCGGAACCAACTTCGCGGTGTTCTCCGAGGCCGCCGTCCGCATCGAGCTGTGCCTCCTGCACGACGACGGCTCGGAGACGGCGGTCGAGCTGCGGGAGTCCGACGCGTTCGTCCGCCACGCCTATCTGCCGGGGATCATGCCGGGGCAGCGCTACGGCTTCCGGGCCCACGGCCCGTACGAACCGGAGCTCGGCCACCGCTGCAATTCCGCCAAGCTGCTGCTGGATCCTTACGCCAAGGCGGTCAGCGGGCGGATCGACTGGGGCGAGGAGGTCTACGGCTACCACTTCGGGCGGCCCGACAAGCGCAATGATCTCGACTCGGCCCCGCATACCATGGCGTCGGTCGTGGTCAATCCGTACTTCGACTGGGGCGACGACCGCCCGCCGCGCACCGACTACCACCGCATGGTCATCTACGAGGCGCATGTCAAGGGGCTGACCATGCGCCACCCCCGGCTGCCGGAGGAGCTGCGCGGGACCTACGCGGCGCTCGCCCATCCGGCGATCATCGAACACCTGACGGAGCTGGGCGTCACCACGCTGGAACTGATGCCCGTGCACCAGTTCGTCCATGACCACCGGCTGGCCGACTCGGGGCTGGCCAACTACTGGGGCTACAACACCATCGGCTTCTTCGCCCCGCACAACGCCTACGCGTCCTGGGGCGACCGGGGCCAGCAGGTGCTGGAGTTCAAGTCGGCCGTCAGGGCGCTGCACCAGGCGGGCATCGAGGTCATCCTGGACGTGGTCTACAACCACACGGCCGAGGGCAACCACCTGGGCCCCACCCTCTCCTTCCGGGGCCTGGACAACGCCTCGTACTACCGGCTGACCGAGGACCGCCGGTACTACATGGACACCACCGGGACCGGGAACTCCCTGCTGATGCGGTCCCCGCACGTGCTCCAGCTGATCATGGACTCGCTGCGCTACTGGGTGACCGAGATGCATGTGGACGGCTTCCGCTTCGATCTGGCGGCGACGCTGGCCCGGCAGTTCCACGAGGTGGACCGGCTGTCGTCGTTCTTCGACCTGGTCCAGCAGGATCCGGTGGTGAGCCAGGTGAAGCTGATCGCCGAGCCCTGGGACGTCGGCGAGGGCGGCTATCAGGTCGGCAACTTCCCGCCGCTGTGGACCGAATGGAACGGCAAGTTCCGGGACACCGTGCGGGATCTGTGGCGCGGTGAGCCGAGGACCCTGGCCGAATTCGCCTCCCGGCTGACCGGCTCCTCCGACCTCTACCAGGGCGACGGGCGGCGCCCGCTGGCCTCGGTCAACTTCGTCACCTGCCATGACGGCTTCACCCTGCGCGACCTGGTGAGCTACGACGAGAAGCACAACGAGGCCAACGGCGAGTCCAACCAGGACGGCGAGAGCTACAACCGGTCCTGGAACTGCGGGGTCGAGGGCGAGACCGACGACCCGGCGGTGCGGACGCTGCGCGAGCGCCAGATGCGCAACTTCATCGCCACCCTGATGCTCTCCCAGGGCGTGCCGATGCTCAGCCACGGCGATGAGTTCGGACGCACCCAGGGCGGCAACAACAACGCGTACTGCCAGGACAACGAGGTGTCCTGGGTGCGCTGGCCGGATCACGCCAAGGCGCAGGACGGCGCGTGGGAGGACCGCTCGGCGCTCGAGCTGCTGCGCTTCACCCGCTCCCTGGTGTGGCTGCGCCGCGACCACCCCGTCTTCCGGCGCCGCCGCTTCTTCCACGGACGGCCGGTGGAGGGCACCCATGACGAGCTGTCGGACATCGCCTGGTTCACCCACGAGGGAGAGGAGATGACGCCGCGCGACTGGCAGGCGGCGCACGCCAAGTCCCTCGCGGTCTTCCTCAACGGCAGCGCGATCTCCGAACCGGGGGCGCGCGGCGAGCGGATCACCGATGACTCGTTCCTGCTGCTGTTCAACGCCCACCACGAGCCGCTGGACTTCGTCGTGCCCATCGACCACGGCAAGCAGTGGCAGGTCATCGTGGACACGGCGGTGGCGGAGGGCGTGGAGCCGGGCAGCGGATCGAAGGTGGCGGCGGGCGACCGGCTGACCCTGGTGGACCGCAGCCTGATGGTGCTGCAGCGCCCGGCGTAAGCGCTCCGCCTAGGCGCTCCGCCGGGGTACCGGTTGCTTCGCCTGCCGGTCCGCCGGACACACGCGCGCGTCGCGTCCGTTTGGGGGTGCGGAGCTCTGCTGGGGTGCTCCGGGTGGGTACGTACGTTCATATGACGGCTGACCCCGGCACACCCACCGCCACCTATCGCCTCCAGCTCCAGCCCGCCTTCCCCTTCGCGGCGGCGGAGCGCGCGGTGCCGTATCTGGCCTCGCTCGGCGTCTCCCATCTGCATCTGTCCCCCGTGCTTGAGGCGGTGCCCGGCTCCGCCCATGGCTATGACGTGGTGGACCACTCCGCCGTCCGGGCCGAACTGGGCGGCGGGGAGGGGCTGCGCGCACTCGCCCGTACGGCGCGGGCGCACGGCCTCGGGCTGATCGTCGACGTCGTGCCGAACCACATGGCCGCCCCCGCCCCCGAATGGCTCAACGGCCCGCTGTGGGAGGTGCTGCGGGAGGGGCCGGAGTCACGTTGCGCGCGGTGGTTCGACATCGACTGGCGGGCCCACGGCGGCAAGGTGCTGCTGCCGGTGCTCGGGGGTCCGCTCGGCGAGGAGTGGGGGCGGCTGCGGGTCGGGGACGGGACGCTGCGCTACTACGACCACACCTTCCCGCTGCGGCCCGGGACCGAGGGACTGCCGCTCGCCGAGCTGCTGGACGCCCAGTGGTACCGGCTCGGCTGGTGGCGGCTGGCCCGCACCGAGCTCAACTACCGGCGGTTCTTCACCATCTCCGAGCTGATCGCGGTGCGGGTGGAGGACCCGGAGGTGTTCGCGGCCACCCATGCCACGCTGCTGGGGCTGGTGCGGGACGGGATCGTGGACGGGCTGCGGATCGACCACCCGGACGGGCTCGCCGACCCGGCGGGCTATCTGCGGCGGCTGGACCGGGCGGTGCGCGCGGCGACGGGGACTGGGGAACGCCGCGACGGCGGCGGCGGCCGCTGGACCGTCGTGGAGAAGATCCTCGCCCGGAACGAGCGGCTTCCCGCGGACTGGCCGGTCGCCGGAACCACCGGCTATGACGCGCTGCACCACATCGACGGGCTCTTCCTCGACCCGGACGGTCTGGAGAAGCTGACCGCCCGCTACCGCGCCTTCGCCGCTCCCCCGGCCGACCTGGGCGGCGACTGGGCCGCCACGGTCCGCCGCGCCGCCCACGAGGTGGTCACGCATGAGCTGGCCGCCGAGGTGGAGCGGCTGACGCGCACCGCCTCACGGATCTGCGCGGCCGATCCCCGGCTGCGCGACCACGCCCCCTGGGCGCTGCGCACGGCGATCCGCGAGCTGCTGGTGCGGCTGCCGGTCTACCGCCCGTACGCCTCGGTGGGCGGCCCGCCCGCGACGGACGCCGACGCGGTGATGCTGGACTCGGCGGCGGCGGACGCCCGGGAGGCGTTCGCGGTGGCGCAGGAGGCCCAGGTGGTGCGGGTGGTGCGGGACGCCGCGCTGGGCGGGCTCGGGGACGGCCCGGACCACCACGACTTCTGCGCCCGCTTCGCCCAGACGGCGGCCGCGCTGCGCGCCAAGTCGGTCGAGGACACCGCCTTCTACCGCTACGCCCCGCTGCTGTCGGCCGCCGAGGTGGGCGGCGATCCGGGGCGGCCGGCCGTGGCCCCCGAGGAGTTCCACGCCTTCGCGGCCCGGCGCTCGGGGGACTGGCCCGCCACCGGCACGGTGCTCTCCACGCATGACACCAAGCGCAGTGCGGACGCCCGGGCCCGGCTCGCGGCGCTCACCGAATGCCCGGACTGGTGGGGGCTGAAGGTGGAGGAGCTGACCCGCCCGGCTCACGCGCCCGATCCCCATCTGGCCTGGACGGCCTGGCAGACCGCGCTCGCGCTGGGCCACGGGGACGCCGAACGGCTGGTCCCCGCCGTGCTCAAGGCGGTGCGCGAGGCGGGGCTGCGGACGACGTGGACGGAGCAGGACGCGGCGTACGAGGCGGAGGTGACCGCCTTCCTCGAGGCCGGGCCGTGCGCGGCCGACCCGTCGGTGTGGGCCGCGATCGGCGCCGAACTCGACGGTCCTGCCCGGGCCAACGCGCTCGGCGCCGCCCTGCTCCAGCTCACCATGCCGGGCGTTCCCGACCTCTATATGGGCACCGAGCGCGTCTATATGGCCCTGGTCGACCCGGACAACCGCCGCCCGCCCGAGCTGGGCAGTGAACCGGCGGACGGCCCGTCGGCCGAAAAGCCGCTGCTCACCCGTACCGCGCTAAACCTGCGCCGAGAGCATCCGGAGTGGTTCGGCCCCGGGAGTACGTATACGCCGCTGCTCGCCTCCGGTCCGTCCGCCGAGCACTGCGTGGCCTTCTTACGGACGTCACGGACGGACACCAGCGCGGAGGGCGGCGCCGTCACCGTGGTCACCCGGCTGTCGCGGCGGCTGGCGGAAGCGGGCGGCTGGGGCACCACCCGGCTGCCGCTGCCACCGGGCCGCTGGCGGGACCTGCTGACCGGGCGGACCGCCGGGGGCCCGGCAGCGCTGGACGAGCTGCTGTCCCGGCTTCCGGTGGCGCTGCTGGTCCGGATCTGACGGACCGATCGGAACGGCCCGTCCGGGCACAACGGCCGCGCCGATCCGGATGGTGCACTAGTCTGCGTCCCACACCGGTCCACGCAGGTGCTCCGACCCGCTCATCAACTGTCAGGTGCACCTCATCCCGGTGCCGGTCTGCCGCTCCTTCCCCCTCGCGGGCGGCAGACCGGCTCCGTTCGGGAAATGCCGTGGACACCGGGGGATCGGCGCCCATAGAGTGCGGGCACGCCCTTGATCGAGGAAGGAGGCGAGAGCAATGGACATCACGACGTTTCCGCGCTCCCGCCCCCTGTCCCCCGGGCGTATCCGCGTCTGATCACGCAACTGCCGCTCAGGCACCCGCCGAATCAGACATCCGACCGGGAGCGCATCACTCTCCTGGAAGGAACTCCATGACCGATCTGGTCATCCGTCCCCTCACCGAGGGCGACGCCCAGCTGTTCCATGACCTGCGGGTGCCCCCGCTCGTCGGCCGTGCCATCCTCGGCCACACCTACGCCACCGTCGGCCAGGGCGGCGAGTACCGCCCCGACTGGACCTGGGTGGCGCTGCGCGCGGGGCGGGTCGTGGCCCGCGCCGCGTGGTGGGCCGGGCCGGAGGACTCCGCGCCCATCGCCCTGGACTGGTTCGACTTCGCCGAGGGCGAGGCCGACGCCGCCGCCGAACTGCTGCGCACCGCACCGCTGCGCACCGAGTACTCCCTGCTGGCCCCGCCCGGCTGGCGCGATCGGCCCGAGGTGCGGGCCGCCGCCCGGGCCCGTATCGACGCCGCCGTGGCGGGCGGGCTCGAGCCCCTGGTCGAGCGCTACCGCTACGAGTGGACGCCGGAGTGCGGACTGCCCGCCCGCCCGGGGCGGCTGGAGTTCCGGCCGGAGCCCGATGACGCGGCGGTCGAGGAGGTGCTGCGCCGCATCATGCCGGGGTCGCTCGACGCCCACGACCGGCGCGCCAGCGAACGAGGAGGGGTCGACGCCGCGGTGCGGGAGCTGATGGACTTCCTCTCCTGGTGCCCGTCGCCGCGCGAGTGGTGGCGGCTGGCGTGGACGCCCGGGGGCGAGCTGGTGGGCATCCAGGTGCCCGCGCACAACCCCAACGGCCCGTGCGTGGGCTATATCGGGGTCGTCGCCGAGCAGCGCGGCCACGGCTATGCGTACGACCTGCTCGTGGAGTGCACCCACGATCTGGTGGAACGGGGCGCCACGACGATCGCGGCGGCGACCGACCAGCCCAACCTCCCCATGGCCGCGCACTTCGCCAGGGCGGGGTATCCCGTCACCCAGGAGCGCATCGACCTCGTCTGACCGATGTCGCCCTGCTGCGCCGCCGGCGCCGCGTCCCGCAGCATGGTCGGGGACCGTAGTCAGGTCGAGGTGCCGAGGTGAGGAGAGGCCAGTGCTGTTCGAGGTGTGGGCGCCGCACGCCGAGCGGGTCGGGCTCCATGTGGACGGGCGGGACCGCCCCATGGAGCCCGACCCGGGCCGCCCCGGGTGGTGGCGGGCCGTGGCCGGGGCCGGGCCCGGCACGCGGTACGGCTTCGCGCTCGACGGCGGCCCGCCGCTCCCCGATCCGCGCTCCCGCCGCCAGCCGGACGGCCCGGAGGGGCTGAGCGCGGTGGTCGACCACTCCCGCTTCCGCTGGGAGCGGGAGTGGTTCGGGCGGCCGCTGCCCGGCGCGGTCCTCTACGAGCTGCACATCGGCACCTTCACCCATGAGGGCACCTTCGACGCGGCGGCCGAACAGCTGCCGCACCTGGCCGGGTTGGGCATCACCCATGTGCAGCTGATGCCCGTCTGCCCGTTCCCCGGCACCCACGGCTGGGGGTACGACGGCGTGGCGCCCTGGGCGGTGCACGAGCCGTACGGCGGGCCGGAGGGGCTGGCGCGCTTCGTGGACGCCGCGCACGGGCACGGCCTCGGCGTGGTCCTCGATGTGGTCCACAACCATCTGGGCCCCTCCGGAAACCACCTCCCGGCCTTCGGCCCGTACTTCACCGACACCCACCACACCCCGTGGGGCGCGGCGGTCAACCTCGACGCACCCGGCTCGGACGAGGTGCGCGCGTACTTCATCGGCAGCGCGCTCGCCTGGCTGCGCGACTTCCGCCTCGACGGGCTGCGGCTGGACGCCGTCCACGCGCTGCGCGACACCCGGGCCCGGCACTTCCTGGCCGAGCTGTCGGCCGCCGTGGACGCGCTGGCCGCCCGCACCGGCCGTCCGCTGTTCCTGATCGGCGAGTCCGATCTCAACGATCCGCGCACCACCGCCCCGCGCGAGGCGGGCGGCCACGGTCTGCACGCGCAGTGGAACGACGACTTCCATCACGCCCTGCACACCTTTCTCACCGGTGAGCGGCAGGGCTACTACGCCGACTTCGCGGCCGAGGGGCCCGGGGCCCTGGTCAAGACGCTGATGGGCGGCTTCTTCCACGACGGCGCCCATTCGGCGTTCCGGGGCCGCCGCCACGGCAGTCCGCTGAACACCCACACCACCCCCGCGTACCGGCTGCTCGGCTACGCCCAGACCCATGACCAGGTGGGCAACCGCGCGGTCGGTGACCGGCTCTCCGCCCGGCTCTCCCCCGGGCTGCTGGCCTGCGCGGCGGCCGTGGTGCTGTGCGCGCCCTTCACCCCCATGCTCTTCATGGGTGAGGAGTGGGGCGCCCGCACACCCTGGCAGTACTTCACCGACCACCAGGACCCGGAGCTGGCCGAGGCGGTGCGCTCCGGCCGCCGCCGCGAGTTCGCCGCCCACGGCTGGGCGGAGGGGGACGTGCCCGACCCCCAGGACCCGGCCACCCGGCTGCGGTCCTGCCTCGACTGGCGGGAGCCGGAGCGGGAGCCGCACCGGGCGCTGCTCGACTGGTACCGCCGGCTGATCGCGCTGCGCCGCAGCGAACCGGCCCTGACCGACCCCACCTGGTCGTATACCGGCCTGTCCTCCGGTTCGGACGGCTGCTTCAGCTTTCAGCGCGGCCCGCTGCGGGTCCTGCTCAACCCCTGCGACCGGCCGGTCAAGACCTGGCTCGGGCCCCGGACCGGCGAGGTCGCCGAGGTGGTGGCCGCCTGGCGGCGGGTCGAGCTGCCGGGCCCGGACGGCATGCTGAGGCTGCCGCCCGAGACCGCCGCCGTGCTGCGCTGCGGCTCACGGTGATGAGCCCTGAGGCTCAGCCTGAGGCTCAGCTCTCCTCGGGGGTCAGCCGCAGCGAGATGGAGTTGATGCAGTACCGCTGGTCGGTCGGGGTGGGATAGCCCTCACCCGAGAAGACATGGCCCAGATGCGAGCCACAGCGGGTGCACCGCACCTCGGTGCGGACCATGCCGTGCGAGCGGTCCTCGATCAGTTCGACGGCCGAGCTGTCCGCCGGGTCGTAGAACGACGGCCAGCCGCAATGGCTCTCGAACTTGGTCTCCGAGCGGAAGAGCTCCGCCCCGCACGCCCGGCAGGAGTAGACACCGACCGTCTTGCTGTCGGTGTACTCACCGGTGAAGGCACGCTCGGTACCGGCCTCCCGCAGTACGTGGTACTCCTGCGGAGTCAGCTCCGCGCGCCACTGCTCCTCCGGCTTGTCGATCTCGTACGCCATGGGGACGGACCTCCTCAGTTCTCCGGGCTCTGCAGGCGGCCGAGGATCTCCGGACCGAGGTCGGTCACATCGCCGGCGCCCATGGTGAGAACAAGGTCACCGGGCTTCGCCATTCCGGCGATCAGCTCGGGCACCGCGTCCCGGTCGTGTTCCGCGGTCACATCGGCCCCGTGGCGGGCCGCGGCGTCGATGATCAGGGCGCTGGTGACACCGGGGACCGGGTCCTCGCGGGCGGGGTAGATGTCCATCACCACGGAGGCGTCGGCGAGCGCGAGGGCCTGGCCCATCTCGGTGCCCAGCTCCTGGGTGCGGCTGAACAGATGCGGCTGGAAGACCACCAGCACCCGGCCCTCCCCGGCGCCGCCGCGGATCGCCTCGAGGTCCGCGGCGATCTCGGTGGGGTGGTGGGCGTAGGAGTCGATCACCTGCACCCCGGCCGCGGTGCCCTTGAGCTGGAGCCGCCGCTTGACGCCCGTGTACGAGGCGAGGGCGGGGGCCAGCTCGGCGGCCGGGACGTCGAGGGCGGCGCCCGCGGTGAGGGCGGCCACGGCGTTGAGCGCGTAGTGGCGGCCGGGGACGGAGACGGTGAAGGTGAGCTCCGCGCCGCCCAGCGAATCCGCGAGCCGTACGGTGACCTCGCTGGTCAGCCCGTGCGGCTCGATGGCCAGGACGCGCACGTCCGCGCCCGCGTCCTCACCGTAGGTGAGCACCCGCAGCCCGTCGTGCCCGCCGCGCCCGCCGACCCGGGCGGTCAGCTCGCGGGCGCCGGGGTGATCGGCGGAGATCACCAGCGCGCCGCCGGGCCTGACCCGGCGGACGAAGGTCTCGAACGAGGCGTAGATCTCGTCCATCGACGCGTAGTTGGCGTGGTGGTCGAGCTCCACATTGAGGATGATCGCCGCCTCGGGCGCGTACTTGTGGAAGCTGCGGTCGCTCTCGTCGGCCTCCGCGACGAAGATCTCGCCCGCGCCGTGGTGGGCGCTGGAGCCGGGGGCGTCCAGATCGCCGCCGATGACGTACGACGGGTCCAGGCCGAGGGTGCGCAGCGAGACGGCCAGCATCGAGGTCGTGGTGGTCTTGCCGTGGGTGCCAGCGACCGCGATCGGCCGGGCGCCGTCCATCAGCGCGGCGAGCGCGTCGGAGCGGTGCACCACCGGGATGCCGCGCTCCCGCGCGGTGACCAGTTCGAGGTTGTCGTCGCGGATGGCGCTGGAGATGACCACGCTGGTGGCGTCGGCGGCGAGGTTTCCTGCGGAGTGGCCGATGTGCACCGTGGCGCCGAGCTCACGCAGCGCGCCGACGATCGGCGAGTCCTTGGTGTCGCTTCCGGAGACCCGCGCGCCGCGCATGGCGAGGACCTTCGCCACACCCGACATCCCGGCGCCGCCGATGCCGATGAAGTGCGGTCGATCCAGCGTGTCGGAGGCGGTGCCGGCCGGTGCCATGTACGGGTCTCCCCTGGTTCGCGGTGTGTCCTGTCGGCCCGATTCTCGCACCCCCGGCGGCCCGCGGCCGCCGATGGCCGCGGGGGCTGGGGCCCAGCCGATGGCCGGGGCCGGGGGCCGGGCGGCCGGGCGGCTGAGCCCAGCCGCCGGGCCTGGGCTCAGCCCGCCGGGCCTGGGCTCAGCCGCCCGCTGAGGGCTGGTCCTCGTCCACCGCGTGGGCGAAGAGCTTCAGCACCGGGACCCCCACCTTGTGGCGCGCCCGCGAGGCCCAGTCCCGGTGGAAGAACTCCTCCACGAAGTGCGGCGCGGTGAGCACGATCACCTCGTCGGCCTGGGTCTCCTCGACCACACCGCGCAGCACCTCCAGCGGGCGGCGCTGGACGACATGGCCCCGGGCCCGGCTCCCGGCCGCCTCGAGCGCCGCCACCGAGTGGTTCAGCGCCCGCTCGGCGGGCTCCAGCGCCTCCTTGCCCTCCGGCTCCTCCCCCTCCTGGGCGGCCTGCTCCAGCTCGCCGAGGGCGATGTCGTCGATCGCGCGCAGCAGCCGGTCCTTACTGCCCCTCGGCTGCATCAGGACGACGAAGGAGACCGGGTCACCGCCGTGCAGGGTGGTGACGAATTCCACGTCGGCGGGGGTCAGGGGCTTCTCAATCATCAATACGCTCGTGAACACGGCGGATGCCCTTCTCCTTCGCGATCCCATTCACGGGTTTACGGATGTTTTTATGAGTTATTGGTAAATCCGACGGTAGCGGGTGAAAAGAAACCCGGCTTCCTCCAGAACAGAAGCGAGAGTGAAGCGTTCCGGTTCCCCCAGTACGGGACCGTTCGTGATCCGCTTCGCGTCGCCCGCGGTGACCAGGGGGGCCACCGCCAGACACAGCTCGTCCAACACCCCGGCCGCCGCGAACTCCGCCAGCAGCGTGGGGCCGCCCTCGGTGAGCAGCCGGGTGTGGCCGAGCTCCGCGAGCGCGGTCACGATCGCCGCCGCGTCCACCCGCCCCGAGGGTCCCGACCCGGCGAAGACCACCTCGGTCCCCGCCGCGCGGGCCGCCTCGATCCGCTCCTCCCCGGCCGTCGCGCCCGTAATCACGATCGTCGGGACCAGTGGCTCGGTGAACAGCGGCTGGGTGAAGTCCAGGTCCAGGCTCGCGCTCACGACGGCGATCGCGGGCGCGGGCGACTGGCCGAGCGCCGCCCGCCGCTCGGCGAACGCCTCCCGGGCGCGCGCCGGGCGGTAGCCCTCGCGGCGCACGGTCTCCGCGCCCACGACGACGGCGTCGGCGAGCCCGCGCAGCACCCCGAAGATCCGCATGTCCGCGTCGGAGGACAGGGCCTTCGACCGGCCGTCGTGATGGGCCGCCCCGTCCAGCGAGGACACCATGTTGGCCCGCAGATAGGCGCCGGAGGGGCCGTGCGGCGGCTCCGGATACGCATAGGCGTCCGCCAGTTCCCCAAGGGCCCATTCGCGGTCCTCGCCGACGGTCGTTTCGGCGGAAATGCCCGCAGGCGTCGCGGCGGACGTTTCGACCGGCGTTTCGACGGACGTTTCTGCAGGCGTCGCGCCAGACCCTTCGGCAGACGTTTCAGCAGGCGTTTTGGCGAGTGTTTCGGCAGGCGCGGGGACAGGAACGGGGAACAGGCGTCGCATAGGCCGCAGTGTGACATGCCTCCCTCTCGGACAGTGGTCGGGTGAAGAGCGACTACCCTGGACATCCGTGTCTGCACCAACCACCGCATCCGGCTCGGCAGGCCGCACAGCCGCCGAAGCCAGGGAAGCCACTGAAGCCGCCGAAGCCCCCGCGGCCCTCACCGCCCGTGCGCCGCGGGTTCCGGCGGAGCGTCTGGTCGCCGAGATGGTGCCGCCGCCCCGCTTCGCCACCGTGAGCTTCGACAACTACCTCACCGACCCCGGCCAGCCCAGCCAGGCCGAGGCGGTCGAGGCGCTGAGAGCCTTCGCCGCACGGCTCGGCGGCGGCGCGGACGCGAAGGGCGGGCGCCGGAGGCACCGGTTCCGCCGGGAGGCCAAGCCCGCCGCGAGCTCCGGCCCACGCGGGATGTACCTCGACGGCGGCTACGGCGTCGGCAAGACCCATCTGCTGGCCTCCTTGTGGCACGCCACCCCGGCCGCCCCCGAGCTGAAGGCGTTCGGCACCTTCGTGGAGCTGACGAACCTGGTCGGCGCGCTCGGCTTCCAGCAGACCGTGAAGACCCTGAGCGGGCACCGGCTGCTGTGCATCGACGAGTTCGAGCTGGACGACCCGGGCGACACCGTGCTGGTCTCCACGCTGCTGGGCAAGCTGGTCGAGGCGGGCGTGGGGCTCGCCGCGACGTCCAATACGCTGCCCGGCAAGCTGGGCGAGGGCCGGTTCGCCGCGGCCGACTTCCTGCGCGAGATACAGGGGCTGTCCGCCCGCTTCCGTACGCTGCGCATCGACGGTGAGGACTACCGCCACCGCGGTCTGCCCGCGGCCCCGCCCCCGCACTCCGACGAGACGGTCGCCCGGGCCGCGCACCGCGTCCCCGGCGCCTCCCTGGACGACTTCCCCGCCCTGCTGGACCACCTCTCCCGGGTGCATCCGAGCCGCTACGGCGCGATGTGCGACGGCGTCCAGGCCGTCTGCCTGACCGGGGTCGCCCCGGTCCCCGACCAGTCGACCGCGCTGCGGCTGGTGGTGCTGGCGGACCGGCTCTACGACCGCGAGGTGCCGGTGCTGGCCTCCGGGGTGCCGTTCGACCGGCTCTTCAGCGAGGAGATGCTGAGCGGCGGCTACCGGAAGAAGTACTTCCGGGCGATATCCCGGCTCACCGCGCTGGCCCGGGACGCGAAGGGGCTGGCCGACGCGTCGGACGAGCACTGATCGGGGCGGCTCCCCGCACACCGCTGATCGAACCGGTTCCGCGCATCGCTGATCGAAAGGTTCCCGCGCACCCGCGCACGTGATACACACATCCGGTCATCTTCTCTGTCCGCCAGCAGGGAGTTACCGCATGTCAGCGACACGACGTCAGCTTCTCGGCCGCACCGGCGCGCTGGGTGCCGCCATCGCCTTCACCGGCAGCGTCTCCGAGCTCTTCGCCGGAACGGCCGCGGCCGCCGAACCGGATTCCCCACCGCTCGGCCGGGACGGCTACGGCCCCCTGGTCCCCGACCCCGACGGACTGCTCGACCTCCCGGAGGGTTTCCGCTACCGGGTGCTCTCGCGCGAGGGCGACGAACTCCGGTCGGGCGAGGGCAAGGTCCCCAGCCACTGCGACGGCATGGCCGCGTTCCCGGGCCGGTCCGGCCGCCACCGCGGCCGGACGCATCTGGTCCGCAACCATGAGAACCGTAACGACGCCGCGATCCGCGTCCCCGCCGTGAACGGCCTCACCTACGACCCGATGGGCCTGGGCGGCTGCACCGCCCTGGAGCTCGGCTCCGGCAACCACGTGCTGTCCGAGCGGGTGGCCATCGCGGGCACCGCGGTCAACTGCGCGGGCGGCCCCACCCCCTGGCACACCTGGCTGACCTGCGAGGAAACCGAGGACCTGGCCGGTACCAACGGCTACACCAAGGACCACGGCTTCATCTTCGAGGTCGACCCCTACGATCCGCGCCGCACCGGCGCCGTGCCGCTCACCGCCATGGGCCGCTTCCAGCACGAGGCCATCGCGGTCGATCCGCGCAGCGGCGTCATCTACGAGACCGAGGACGCCTTCGACAAGCCCTTCGGGCTCTTCTACCGCTTCCGGCCGAAGAAGCCGCTCGGCGGCATCGGCTCGCTGCGCGCGGGCGGGGAGCTGCAGGCGCTGCGGGTGCCGGGGGTGCCCGATCTGTCCACCATCCAGGAGCCGGGCACCACTTTCGACCGCGTCGAGTGGGTGGACGTCCCCGACCCGCTCGCCCGCCAAACCCCCATCCGCTTCCAGGACTTCGGCCCCGGGGGCATCACCCACGCCCAGAAGCTGGAGGGGTGTTACTGGGGCGGTACCTCGGTCTACTTCGTCTCCAGCTTCGCCAAGAGCGCGGAGGGCTCGGCGGCCGACCACTTCGGCCAGATCTGGCGCTATGACCCCGCCCGGAGCCGCCTCACACTGGTGATCGTCTTCGGCCCCGAGACGGATGTCCAGCTCCCCGGCGAGTCCCCCGACAACATCACCCTCGCCCCCAGCGGCGGCCTGATGGTCTGCGAGGACGGCAACGGCGCGCAGCATGTCTTCGGGGTGACCCGGCGCGGCGAGGTCTACGCGATGGCCCGGGGCCAGCAGAACATCGGCACACCGGAGAAGCCGGAGTGGGGTGAGTTCGCGGGCGTCACCTTCGCCCCGGACGGCCGCACGATGTACGTGAACTGCTACACCCCGGGCACGACGTTCGCCGTAACGGGACCCTGGCGTCACTAGCGCCTGTCCGGCGAGGCACGGCGGATTCAGCCGGAACAGGCGGTGCGTTGGGCCTCTTGCCATTCGCAGAGGGGGCACAGCGTCGCCCCGGGGCGGGTGGCGGGGTGCTCGGTGGGCTCGCCGCACTGCACGCAGTCGGCGTACGGCGGGCCCTCGGGGAGGTCCGTACGGTCGTCCATGACCCGAACCCTATGTCCGCCGAACCCCAGGACCGCCCCATGACCGGCGGGAGCTCAGCGCGCAGGCCGGCGCGGTCGCCCCGGCGGCGACCGCGCCGGTCAGGGCCAGGGGCAGCAGGGACAGGCGTCGGTGCTGGCACACTGGGCGCGTGACCAGCACCGACGCCGATACCGAGACCGACACCCAGACCGGCATCCAGACCACCGCTCAGCGGAGCGCCGGATCCGGTGCCCGCAGCAGCCCCTTCCGGCACGCCGAGACCGACCGGGACGCCGCGCCGCAGTTCGTCCTGCCCCTGGTGGTCCGGATCGAGAAGGCCGCGCCCCCGGCGCGTACGGACGCCCTGGAGACGGCGGCGCGCGCGGTGTTGGCGCTGCTGTCGGACGAGCGGGCGACGGCCACCGACGGCGAGTGGGCCCAGGCCGTACGGGACTGGCAGGACGCCCGGATCCGCAAGGTCGTACGGCGGGCGCGCGGCGCGGAGTGGCGGCGCGCGGCCGGGCTGCCGGGCATCACGGTCACGGGCCGGGCGCCCACCCCGGCCCCGGCCGAGGACGGGCATGAGGCCGGGGACGGGGCTTCGTCGGTGGCCGCCGAGGTGCGGGTGTTCCCGCCGGTGCCGCTGGACGGCTGGCCCAAGGAACTGGCCAAGCTCCAGGTCTCCGGCACCGACCTGGACGACCCCGAGCCGCCGTCCGCCCCCGACCCCACCGGTCCGGTGCTGTGGCTGAGCCCCCATGTGGAGATGTCGGCGGGCAAGGCGATGGCCCAGGCCGGGCACGGCGCCCAGCTGGCCTGGTGGGAGCTGGACAACGCGGCGCGGGCGGCCTGGCGCGAGGCCGGGTTCCCGCTGGCGGTGCGCACGGCGTCGGCCGAGCGGTGGGACGAGCTCACCGCGGGCGGGCTGCCGGTGGTGCGCGACGCGGGGTACACCGAGATCGCGCCGGGATCCTGCACGGTCGTCGCGGACCACCCGGCGCTGCGGCGACGGTAAGGCCGTCCGCGGCGCCGGGGTCCTGGGAGCCCTGTGCCGCGGACGGCCCCGGGCTCCGCGCCGCGCCCACGGGCTATCCCCTGCGGCGGCGGATCGCCCGGGTGACGACCGGCGGGAGGACATCCGCGGCGAGCCGCCGGACCGCGGTGGGGCGGCGCGCCGCGGGCGCCGGTGCGGTGGGCGCGGGGCGCGGTTCGGGGGCAGGGTCGCGCGGCTCATGGGCGAAGCGGGAGGTGGGCGGGGTCGGGTTCGCGGGCTTCCCCGAGAACCGCAGCACCCTGCGGCCCGCGATCTCCTGCACGCTGGTGTGCATCCCCTTGCGCCACTCGTCGTCCGCGAGCATCTCGTCCTGGATCGGCTCCGGGTCGCCCCAGGTGCCGTAGAGCTTCTGCGTGGTCAGGCAGATGGGCCGCAGGCCGCGGGTGAACACCGCCTCCCAGGTCGCGGCGGCCACGCCGGGGGTGTGCTCGGAACGGAAGTCGTCGAGGACGACGAGGCCGTCGGGGACCAGCGTGTTGTGCGCGGTGTCGATGTCGCCCGCCACGTGTTCGTACAGGTGCGAGGCGTCCACGTGGATGAAGCGGCAGGTGTTCGCTCCGACGTGGTCGGGCACGACGGAGGTGGGGCCCTGGATGATGTTCGGCAGCTCGTCCCAGAAGGCCAGGTAGTTCTCTTCGAAGGCGATGCGGGTCAGGGTGGCGTACGACTTGCGCGCCTCCGCCGCGTTCCTCTCGTCCGGCGCCTCGGCGTCGAAGAGGTCACAGACCGTGAAACGCTCGCTCGCCCGCAGATAGGCGGCGGTGAAGATGGCGCTCTTGCCCATGTAGGCACCCATCTCCATCAGGTCCCCGCGCTGTCCCAGCCGCTCCTGGCGGCTCAGGAAGCGGTCGAACATCACTTGGTCAAGGCTCGGGAACCATCCCTTGACGTCATTGAGGCAGCGGGGACGCTGGGCCGCGGGGGCGGTGGTGACCGTCATGTGGCTCTCTGTTCGTCGATGGCGGCGGTCTTGAGAGACGTGTCCGGTTGTTTGTGGGTGTCCGGTCCGGTTGACCGTGTCCGGGAGCCCCAGGAGGGCGGGCCTCGGGGACGGGGTCCCGGGGGACGCGAATGGGCGCCACGGTCGCAGCGAAAGGCAACGCCGGGCCGTCCCCCTTGTGACCATTCTGTGACCACGCCTCCTCCGGAAGGTCTCAGGGAGCGGTGGCCCAAGGTCTTACGGACCGGTGACGGAACGGCGCGGGGGCGGGCCCGGGCGCCGTCTTGGGCCTAGCGTCGCCCCCATGCGCGTACTGGTCACCGGGGGTGCGGGCTTCATCGGCTCGCACATCGTCACCGCCCTCGTCGAGCACGGCCATGAGCCGGTCGTCCTCGACGCCCTGCTTCCCGCCGCTCACCCGACCGCCACCCCTCCGGCTCCGCCCCCGGTGGGCGGGGAGTGGATCCACGCCGATGTGCGGGACCGGGAGGCGGTGGCCGCGGCGCTGCGCGGAGTGGACGCCGTATGCCACCAGGCGGCGATGGTCGGTCTCGGCAAGGACTTCGCGGACGCCCCGGCCTATGTGGGCTGCAACGACCTGGGCACGGCGGTACTGCTGGCGGTGATGGCCGAGCGCGGGGTGCGCGAACTGGTCCTGGCCGGGTCGATGGTCGTCTACGGCGAGGGGCGCTACGACTGCCCCCGCCACGGCCGGGTCCGTCCGGGGCCCCGCGCCGAGGCGGATCTCGCGGCGGGCCGCTTCGACCCCCTCTGCCCCGAGTGCGGCACCCCGCTGCGGCCCGGCCTGGTGGGCGAGGACGCACCGGCCGATCCCCGCAATGTGTACGCGACGACGAAGCTGGCCCAGGAACATCTGGCGGCGGCCTGGGCCCGGTCGGTGGGCGGCCGCGCGGTGTCGCTGCGCTACCACAATGTGTACGGGCCGGGGATGCCGCGCGACACCCCCTACGCGGGCGTCGCCTCCTTCTTCCGCTCGGCCCTGGCGCGCGGCGAGGCGCCCACGGTCTTCGAGGACGGGGGCCAGCGCCGGGACTTCATCCATGTCCGTGACGTGGCCGCCGCCAATGTCGCGGCCCTGGAGGCGGCACCGGATGTGGTGGCTCCGGACGCGCTGACCGCGTACAACACCGGCAGCGACGACCCCCATACGGTGGGCGAGATGGCCACGGCCCTGGCCACCGCGTTCGACGGCCCCGCGCCCGTGGTGACGGGCGGCTACCGACTGGGCGACGTACGCCACATCACCGCGTCGTCCCGCCGGATCCGCGACCAGCTGGGCTGGCGCCCGGCGGTCGCGTTCCAGGAGGGCATGGCCGAATTCGCCCACGCCCCGCAACGGGCGGGGGTGTGAGGGGGCGGGCTCGCCCGGGGGCGCTCAGAGCGGGGTCGCCCAGCGGGTCCCCGGCAGGTCACTCAGAGCGGGGGCCGCTCAGCGGGTCACTCAGGACGTGACGGCGGCGGGGAGGCGGACCTCGAAGCGGCAGCCGCCGTCGACATTGTGGACCGCCGCCTGACCGTCGTGGGCCTCGACGATGCCCCGGACGATGGCGAGGCCCAGCCCGGCGCCCGCCGGTGGCGTACGGGCGTCGCTGCCGCGCCAGCCGGTGTCGAAGACACGCGGAAGGTCCTCCTCCGGGATGCCGCCGCAGCCGTCGGTGACCGACAGCACGACCGTGTCCGCCTGGCGCTCGGCGGACACCGCGACCGTGCCGTCCGCCGGGGTGCGGCGGACCGCGTTGACGAGGAGGTTCCCGAGCACACGGGTCATCTCCTTGCCGTCGACCTCCACCGGGATGCGGTCCACCCGGTCGCCGATCAGCTGGACGCCCAGCTCGCGGGCGAGGGGGTCGACCCCGGCGAGGGCATCGCCGACCAGGTCGTAGATGGATATCCGGGTGGGGGCGAGGGAGAGCGCTCCGGCGTGGATGCGGGAGAGCTCGAAGAGGTCGCCGACCATCGTGTTCAGCCGCTCCACCTCGGTGCGTATCCGGCGGAGGTAGCGGTCCGGGTCCGGAGCCACCCCGTCCTCCAGCGCCTCGGACATCGCGCGCAGCCCCGCCAGCGGGGTGCGCAGATCGTGGGAGATCCAGGCGACCAGCTCCCGGCGGGAGGACTCCAGGGCGCGCTCGCGCTCGCGGGAGGCGGCCAGCTTGGCGCTGGTGGCCGCCAGTTCACGGCCGAGCGCGGCGAGTTCGGCGGTGGCCTGGCCGTCGGGGGCGGCGAAGCTCCCGCCGTCCCCGAAGGAGCGGGCGGCGAGCGCCAGCGCGTTACTGCGCGCCACCACCCAGCGGCCCAGCAGCAGCGCGGTGGCCAGGGACACCACGGCGGCCATGGCGCAGACGGTCGTGACCACCGTCAGATCGTGCGGGGACAGGAACATCGCCCAGGCGACGGCCAGCGTCCCGGTGAGCATCGCCGTGACCGCGACGGCGGCGACGACCGCCAGGGACACCGCGACCGAACGGCCGCGCACCAGCCGCAGCGCCAGCGCGCCCAGCAGACCGGCCGCCGCCGCGCCGAGGAAGGCGAACCCGGCCATGAGGAACACATCACGCATCGGAACCCGCCCCCCGTCCCCGGTCCCGCTGTCCCACGCCGTCGGCCTCGTCATCGGGCTCGGGCGAGGCGTCGAAGCGGTAGCCGATGCCCCATACGGTCTGGATGAGCCGGGGCGCGGCGGGATCGTCCTCGACCTTTCCGCGCAGCCGCCGCACATGGACGGTGACGGTGGACAGATCGCCGAAGTCCCAGCCCCACACCTCGCGCATCAGCTCCTCGCGGGTGAAGGCCACCCCCGGGTGGCGCAGCAGAAAGGCCAGCAGGTCGAACTCGCGCACGGTCAGGGCGAGCTCCCGGCCGTCCCGGGCGGCGCGCCGGGCCAGGGGGTCGAGGGTGATCCCGGCGCGGTGGGTCACCTCCCCCTGGCCGGGGCCGGGGCCGGGGCCTGGACCGGAGCCGGGGCCGGACGCGCCGGGGACCCGCTGACCGGTCCGGCCGCGCCGCAGCACCGATTCCACGCGCAGCACCAACTCCCGTGGGCTGAACGGCTTGGTGACATAGTCGTCCGCGCCGATCTCCAGGCCGAGGATCCGGTCCTCCTCGTCGCCGCGCGCGGTGAGCATGATGACGGGCACCGGGCCCTTGTCCCGCAGCGCACGGCACACCTCCAGCCCGTCCATGCCGGGCAGCATCAGGTCGAGCACGACCAGGTCCGGCCGGCGTGCGGCGGCGCGGGCGAGCGCCCCGGGGCCGTCGGCGGCCCGGTCCACGGCGAATCCGGCCCGGCCGAGGTACCCGGCGACGACCTCGGCCACGGTCGGGTCGTCGTCGACGACGAGCACGCGGGTGGGAGAGGGGTTCTGCTGCATGCCCCACAGCGTGACACCGGGTGCGGCACCAGGGGGCACCGGGGAGCCCGCCGCCCGGTCGACGTCCGTGTTTCGTAAGAACCTGAAGCCCGAAATGTCGCTTTCTCCTTCGTAGTGTGGTGCGGGTGACGAACTCGACCAACCCCTGTGCGGACATCGTCCTGCCGTGTCTGGACGAGGCCGCCGCCCTGCCCTGGGTGCTGGCCCGCATCCCCGACGGCTGGCGCGCCATCGTCGTCGACAACGGCTCCACGGACGACTCGGCCGCCATCGCCCACGCCCACGGCGCCACCGTCGTGCACGAACCCCGCCGTGGCTTCGGCGCCGCCTGCCACACCGGGCTCCTCGCCGCCGAGGCCGACATCGTCTGCTTCTGCGACTGCGACGCCTCCCTCGACCCCGGGCTGCTGACCTCCTTCGTACGGACCGTGGCGGCGGGCGACGCCGACCTCGTGCTGGGCCGCCGCCGCCCCCAGGAGCGGGGGGCCTGGCCAGTGCACGCCCGGCTCGGCAACCTCGCGCTGACCCGCATGCTGCGGCGGCGCACCGGCCTCACGCTGGGCGACCTGGGCCCACTGCGGGCCGCCCGGCGCGAACCGCTGCTCGCCCTCGGCCTCACCGACCGCCGCAGCGGCTATCCGCTGCAGATGGTCGTACGGGCCGCCGACGCCGGATGGCGGGTCGAGGAGCGCGAGGTGCCGTATCTGCCGCGCACCGGAAAGTCGAAGGTGACCGGCACCTGGCGGGGCACCTGGCACGCGGTGCGCGATATGCGCGCCGTGCTGCACCAGCCGCCGGAGGTCCGCGACCTGGCCGCCGCCACGAGGGCCGCGCGGTGAGCGCCGCACCGCACGAGGGTGCCCACGAGGCGGCGGCCCCCTCGGCTCCGGACCGCCCCGACTCCGGCCCCGGTACCGCCGACGGGAGTCCGGACGCCGGTATCGCCGACGGGTGTCCGGGTACCGATACCGCCGACGGACGTCCGGGCGCCGGTCCGGACGTCCGCACGGGCCTCGGCTTCCGGGCGGCCCAGGGGGACGGGACGACGCTGCTCATCATCGCCAAGGAGCCGGTGCCCGGCCGGGTGAAGACCAGGCTCACTCCCCCGTACACCCCCGCCGAGGCCGCCGCACTCGCCGAGGCGTCCCTCGCCGACACGCTGCACGCCGTGCTCGCCATGCCCGCCGGTCGCCGGGTGCTGGTGCTCGACGGACAGCCCGGGCCGTGGCTGCCGCCGGGATTCGAGGTGGTGGGGCAGTGCGACGGCGGTCTGGACGAACGGCTCGCCGCCGCCTTCGCCGCCTGCCGGGGCGCCACCCTGCTGATCGGCATGGACACCCCGCAGGTCACCCCCGCTCTTCTCGCCCCCGCGCTGAGCCCGGGGAGCTGGCACGACTGCGACGCCTGGTTCGGCCCGGCAGCCGACGGTGGCTTCTGGGCCCTTGGCCTGGCCGAACCGGACCCCGAACTGCTGCGTGGCGTGCCGATGTCCACCGCCACCACCGGTGCCGCCCAGCGCCGTCGGCTGACGGACGCGGGGCTGCGGGTGCGCGACCTGCCGATGCTGCGCGACGTGGACACGGCCGAGGACGCCGTACGGGTGGCGGCCGACGCCCCGGGCGGCCGGTTCGCCCGGACCCTCGCCCGCCTGTCGTCCCGGGCCACCGTCCGATGAGCACGGCGGAGACGGTGCGAGACGGTGCGGTGCGCGAGGGGTCCGCGCAGGATGGAGCGGCGCGCGAGGGATTCGCACATGACGGGTCCGTACACGACGGGGCGGTGGCGGTGCGCGAGCAGACGCCCGCTCGTCTTGCGGCCGCGCCCTGGCACGCCGACCCCTATGTCCGGGCGCTCCACGCGGGCCAAGGGCCGCTGTTCCTGCGCCGGGCCGACGGCTGGATGCTGCCCTTGGACGTCGAACGCTGGTGTGCGGACGCCGACGCGGCCGACCGGACGGTGCTGCGGCGCTGCCAGAGCCCGATACTCGACATCGGCTGCGGGCCCGGCCGGTTGGTGGCCGCGCTGGCCCTGCACGGCCACCCCTGTCTGGGCATCGACGTCAACCAGGCGGCGGTCGCCCGTACGGTGCGCGCGGGCGGGCCAGCACTGTGCCGCTCGGTCTTCGAACCGCTGCCCGGCGAGGGACGCTGGGGCACGGCGCTGCTGATCGACGGCAACATCGGCATCGGCGGCGATCCGCGCGCCCTGCTGACGCGCGTCGCCCAACTGATGGCCCCCGAGGGGTTGCTGATCGTGGAGGCCGCCGCGGCGGACGTCGACGAGCGGGTGCGGGTGCGCGTGGACGACGGCCGCGGCGACGTGGGGACGGCCTTCCCCTGGGCCCGCGTCGGCTCCCGTGCGCTGCTGCACCACGCCCACGCGGTGGGCTGGAACCCGGTCGAGCAGTGGACCGCACGGGACCGGGGGTTCGTATCGCTGCGCCGCACGCCGCCGCTGCCCCGGTCCAGCGCCGAGCGCTGAGCCGTGCTCGCATCGCTGCGCCGCCTGCTGCGGCCCGGCCGACTCGCCCGGTGGACCGGCCGGGCGCCTGTTCAGGCGCCCCGGCCACACCCGGCCCCGACCCCTGGGCCACGCTCCCTCCCGGGCGCCCCAGGCGTCCCGGGCCCCCAGCCATCCGCCCAAGACCGCCCCGCACCACCCTCCGACGACGCGAACGAGCCCCCATCGAGTGAGCGCCCCGATCAACCCGCGCAGGCGCGGACGGGTCCGCGCAAGAAGGCGCGGGCCGATCCGCACACGGGGGTGCGGACCGATCCGCCCAAACGGGTGCGCCCCGACCAGCCCGTACGGACGCGGCCCGATCCACCCGCGCGGGTGCACCCGGAACCACACGAGCGGGTACGCCCCGATCAACCCGCGCAGGCGCACCCCGAACCGCACACGCGGACGCGGCCCGAACCGCCTGCGCGGGTGTGCCCCGTGCCACCCGAGCGGGTGCACCCCGATCAACCCACGCAGGCACACCCCGCACCGCACACGCAGGCGCACCCCGATCAGCCCGTACGGACGCGGCCCGAACCGCACGCCCAGGCGCACCCCGAACCGCCCGCACAAGCGCGGACCGAACCGCACGCCCAGACGCGGACCGAACCGCCCACGCAGGCGCGCCCCGATGCGCCCGCGCAGGCGGGGACCGGTCCGCCCGTGTGGTTGCGGATCGTGCGCCGCTGGATCGCGCCGATCGTGCTGGCCGCGCTGCTCGGCTCGCTGGTCGCTGTCCTCGCCCTGACCTTCCGCCGGGACGACTTCCGCAGCGCCCCCGGCACGCTGTCCCGCTGGTACGCCATCGCCTGGGCGCTGTTCGCCGCCGCCGCGTGGGCGGTCCGGCGTCTGGGTGCCCGTCAGGCGGCTGTCTTCGTGCTCGCGGGCAGCGCGGCGATCGCCGCCACGGGGCTGCTCGCCCCACCGCGCACCAGCACCGACGCCTACCGCTACGCCTGGGACGGGCGCGTGCAGGCCGCGGGCATGTCCCCCTACGACCACGCGCCAGAGGACCCCGCGCTTGCCTCGCTGCGCGACAGCTGGCTCTTCCCGCGGGGCTCCGCCTGCCATGGCCCCGACCGCGCCCGTGTCCGTCCTGCCCCTGTCGGCCACCGCACGCCCGGCGCCGCCCCGCGCCCCGAACCGGAGCCCGTGCATCCGCCGAGCGCCACCGCCGAACCGCAGTGCACGCGCCTGAACCGCCCCTCGGTCCATACGATCTATCCTCCCGCCGCAGAGGGCTATTTCTTGCTTGTACACCGCTCGGCGCCGTCAGGTTCCACCCTCCTTCCCCTCCAGACCGGCGGCGCGCTGCTGTCCGTCGCCACCACCGCCGTGCTGCTCGCCGCGGCCCGGCGCCGCAGCGATCCGCGCCTCGCGACCGCCCGCGCCGCGCTCTGGGCCTGGTGTCCGGCCGTACCGGTGGAGGCGGTGAACAACGCCCATGTCGACGCGCTGGGCGTGCTGCTGACCGTCGCGGGCCTCGTCGCCGTTCCCCGCCGCCGGGTCCTGGGCGGCGCGCTGCTCGGCGCGGCGACCGCGGCCAAGCTGCTGCCCGCCGTGACCCTGCCGGGCGCCCTCTCCGGCGTCCTCGCCACGGCCGCCGCCAAGCCCCGCACCGCGCTCAAGAGGCCCAGGCCCGCCGAAGGTCCCGTCACGCCGACCGCACCGGCCGCGCCGTTCCGCCCCGCCTCCTCCGTCTCCCCGACGGCGCCGATCCGCCGCGCCGCGGCGATCGTGCTGCCCGCCATCGCCGTCGTCGCGCTCGGCTACCTCCCGTACGTCCTGTTCTCCCACTCCTCCGTCCTCGGCTATCTCACCGGCTATGTGGCCGAGGAGGGGTACGAGACGGGCTCCACCGCCGCCGACGACAAGAACCGCTACGCGCTGCTGCGGCTGCTCCACCCCGACCCGGAGACCTGGGCCCTCCCCGTGATCGCCGCCGTTCTGCTCGTGGTCGTGGCCTGGGTGCTGCTGCGCGGCGATCCCCAACGGCCCTGGCGCGGCGCGCTGGTGGTGACCGGGACCGCGTTCCTGCTGATGACGCCCGGCTACCCGTGGTACGCGCTGCTGGTGGTCGCGCTGGTGGCCCTCGACGGGCGCTGGGAATGGCTCGGCCTGGCGCTCGCGGGCGTCGCCCAGTATGTGACGGCCCATGCGGTCGACGACGGTGCGTGGGTCGGGACGCTGGGCTTTGCGGTCGCCGCTGCGGCGGTCATGCTCGGCTTGGCCCTTCGCGCCCATCAGGCCCATCGGATCGTTCAGGTCCATCAGACTGATCAGGCCCATCAGACCGATCAGGCCCATCGGATCGATTAGACCCTTCAGGCCCTCTAGACCGAACTCCCGCGCGACGCCGCCGCCCCCGGATCGCCACCTCCATCACCAGCCACAGCGCCGAGACCCCGAAGAGCGCGGCGGTGATCAGCAGCCAGCGCGGCCAGAAGACGTCGGCGCTCAGCCCGGTCGCGTTCTCGTAGCGGCGCTCCTGCCGCCCGAGGATCAGCGGGAACCACACCAGCAGCAGCACCCCCGAGACAAAGGCGGGCACCCGCACATGGTTGATCCACCGGGCCGGGGCCGTGGCAGGGGCCGGGAGAACGGCCGCCACCACGCGGTCGGCGAGCGCGTACAGCGGCAGCAGCACCAGATCGTGGAGGACGGCGGCCCCGGCGAACCACAGCGCGATCCCGAACCAGTCGCCGCTCAGCAGCCTCACCCCGGCGTAACCGGTCAGCGCGAAGGAGCACAACAGCAGCACCAGCCTCAGCGGCGACTCCCCGTCCAGCCGGCGCAGCCCAGCACGGCCCCGTCCGAGAAACCGCACACCGTCCCCCCGAAGTCCGAGAAACCTCACGCCGTCCCCCCAAAGGTCAGCCGCCCGACCCACTTGGTGTTGTGCACGCCCGGGGCCCCGGGCACGATCACCCGCGCCGGATAGCCGTGGTCCGGCGACAGATCCGCGCCGTTGACCTTCAGCGCCAGCAGCGAGCGCGGATCGCGGACCTGGTGCTCACTCAGCACGACGCTCCGGAAGGAGCCGTGCCGCTGCACCGACTCCACCAGGACCTCCGGCGGCCGGTCGGCATGGCCCACCAGTGCGGCGAGGTCGGCCAGCCGTACCCCCTCCCACCGCTGGTCCGCCGTGGACCACCCCTCCACACAGGCGATGGGCAGCGTCGCGCCGTGGTGGTCAAGGCGCAGCAGCCGTTCCCGGGTGAGGACGGTTTCCCGGCCCGCCGCGCCCCGTACCACCAGCCGCCAGTCGGGGCCGATGTCGCGGGCGCGGACGCCGACGGCCGCGGCGGTCTTGTTGATCTGGAAGCCGTTCGGCCCCCGGCCCGGGTCACGGCCGTGCGGGGCGAGCAGCGCGCTCGTGCGCAGCGGGCCGCCGATGCTCTGACCGGCCGTCACCACCAGCAGTGCGAAGGAGCCGGTGCCGACCATGGCGAGCGCGCCCCGCCGCGACATGGTCGGCGCCGCGGGCCGCGGGCTGACCAGACCGGTCTCGTCCGGCGGCTCCGGCCGGGTGTCGGCGGTGCGGGTACGCAGCTCGGCCCGCAGCTCGCGGCTCCGCAGCGTCCGCACCATGAGCGGGAACCGCAGCGCCACATGGACCACGAGGGCGGCCATGAAGATCCACGCCCCGTAGAAGTGCAGCGGGTAGAAGGAACCGGGGAAGACGTAGTCCAGCTGGACGTTGAGCACGCCGGTCGCGAACTCGAACAGCCCCCCGCCGACCAGCAGGAGCAGCGACAGCCGCTCCAGCGCGTGCCCCAGCGACCGCACCGGCGGCCAGGCGAACAGCTTGGGGATGACCGACCACAGCTTGGCCAGCAGCACGGGAACGAGCACCACCCCGAGCGTCACGTGCACCCCCTGGGTGACGCGGTAGAGCCAGGAGGGGTCGGTCGGCCAGGAGAAGAGGTAGAAGCCCAGCAGCCCCTTGTCCGGTGTCTTGTCGTTGACCGGGGAGAGATCGGGGTTGTAGGCGGCGTACGACAGCAGTCCGGTCACGAACAGCACCGGGATGCCGAAGAGCAGGATCAGGCCGAAGACGGACGTCAGCCAGGGGCCGCGCAGCGGGCTGCGCCACAGTGTGCGGCGATCACGGTCGGTACGGGGAGGGTGGCTCATGGCATGACCGTAGGACCGCCGCACCGCCTCCAAGGGCCTTGAGCCCATGACAAAACGGTGACGTCACCGGCTCTGGCCGGGAAGATCTGACGGTCCGGTGACATCGAGCGGCGCGGCGGTCCGGCGGCGGGCTCGGCGACATAGCGTGACGTCGTGAAGCTCCCCCTCCGCAACGGCGTCGATATCCAGCCCACTCAGGACGACACGCGGACCGGCCGTCGCCGTGACGTGCTCGCCGCCGCTGCCGCCGCCCTGGTCTTCGTCGTCGCCGCCGTCGTCGGCACCCTGATCCAGCGGGCCGATGGGTCCCTGTACGTCGACTGGGCGCCGCTGTACGCCGACTGGCTGCCCCATGTGGGCCCCGGTACGCCCCTCGCCCTGGCCGTCGCCGCGGCGGTCGTGCTCCACGGCCACCGGCTGGCGGCACGGCTGCCGTGGCGTGGGCTGCTGGCGGCCGTCTGGGCGGCGGCCATGGCCTGGATCTGGTCACTGGCGCTGGTCGACGGATGGCGGCGCGGGGTGGCTGAGCGGCTGACGGCGCGCCATGAATACCTGCGGGGCGTCGACCGGTTCCAGGACATCGGCGCGGCCCTGCGCGGCTTCACCGGCCACATCCTGCTCACCCAGCCCGACCACTGGCCCGCCCATATCGCGGGCCATCCGCCGGGCGCCGTGCTCACCTTCGTGGGCCTGGACCGGCTGGGCCTGGGCGGCGGGGCTTGGGCGGGGGCCTTCTGTGTCACCGTGGGCGGCTCGGCGGCGGTCGCGGTCCTGGTCACACTGCGCGCCCTGGGGCAGGAGCGGGCGGCGCGTACGGCCGCGCCGTTCCTGGTGCTGGCGCCCGGGGCGGTGTGGGTGGGCGCCTCGGCCGACGGCTATTTCGCGGCCGTCGCGGCCTGGGGGCTCGCGCTGCTGGCGCTCGCCGCGACGCGTACGGTCCGGGCGCCCGGGGCGGTGGCGCTGGGCTCCGGGCTGCTGCTGGGGCTGACGGCCTATCTCTCGTACGGGCTGACGCTGCTGGCGCTGCCCGCCGCCGCCGTACTGCTGCTGGCCCGCACCGCGCGGCCGCTGCCCTTCGCGCTGACCGGGGTGGCGGTGGTGGCGGGGGCGTTCACGCTGGCCGGGTTCCGGTGGTGGGAGGGGTACTCCCTGCTGGTCGAGCGCTACTACCAGGGCGTGGCCTCCGACCGCCCGTACGCGTACTGGGTCTGGGCCAATCTGGCCGTCGCGTCGGTGGTCGCCGGTCCCGCCTGTGTCGCGGGGGCGCGGCGGATGCTGTCGGCGGTGCCCGACGCCGCCCGGCGGCTGCGCCCTGGCGGGCTGGGCGACCCGCACAGGCAGGGCGGTTCCGGCGCCCCGGACGGGCTCGTTATGCTGACCTTCGCCGCGCTGCTGGCGCTCCTGGTGGCCGATCTGTCCGGGATGAGCAAGGCCGAGACGGAGCGGATCTGGCTTCCCTTCCTCCTCTGGCTGCTGCCGACCACCGCACTGTTGCCCGCCCCTGATCGCCGCCGATGGCTCCTGGTTCAGGCCTGCCTCCCACTGCTCGTCAACCACCTGCTTTTGACCGGTTGGTGAGGTGCCCGATGTGAAGAGCACGTGATACTTCTGTGATACTGAGGGGGCGTACATCTGTACCGTTGCCAGGGGGCGGGACCCGTGAAGGCGCTGACGATTGTAAAGGCGTTGAAGGCTTTAAGCGCGAGGAACGCCTATGGCGTGGCCGCGCCCATAGGCGCGCTGACGGCCGTGGCCGTCGTGGTGGCGCTGCTGATAGCCCTGACCTCGCCGGGGGACGCGGGGGGCGTGCAGGACCTGCCCGCCGGCGCGGCGTCCCCCAAGTCGGACCGGGTCCCCAGGGAGCCCAAGAAGGAAGACAAGTACGCCGATTGGGACGGCGAGGACAAGGTGCTCGGGGACGGCTCCACGTCCTACACCGGACCGCAGCCGCACCAGCTCAAGCCCAAGAGGCTCAAACCGGGCGAGAAGCCACCGCAGTTCGTGGTCTTCTCCTGGGACGGCGCGCTGGAGAACGACGACCACCTCTTCTCCCGCTTCCGCGAGGTGGCCAAGGAGACCAACGCCACCATGACGTTCTTCCTGAGCGGCATGTATCTGCTGCCCAAGTCGAAGAGCGACCTCTATCGGCCGCCCCAGCACAAGCCGGGCTCGGCCGCCATATCCTTCCCCACCGACGAGCACATCAGGGAGACCCTGGAGCAGCTGCGCGGGGCCTGGCTGGACGGCAATGAGATCGGCTCCCACTTCAACGGCCATTTCTGCGGCGCCAAGGGCGGGGAGGACTGGTCCACCCAGGAGTGGAAGAGCGAAACGGAGCAGGCATATTCGTTTGTGAAACGGTGGAAGACGAACACCGGTTTCACCGACGTCAAACCGCTGCCGTTCGACTATGACGTGGAGCTGGCTGGCGGGCGGGCGCCGTGCCTGGAGGGCCAGAAGACCCTGATTCCGGCGATCAAATCCCTCGGCTGGCGCTATGACGCGAGTTCCCCGGGCGACTTCCAGCTCTGGCCGTCCAAGATCGATGGAATCTGGAACTTCCCGCTGCAGCTGGTGCCGTACCCGGAGAGCGAGAAGCAGGTCCTCTCGATGGACTTCAACTTCCTCTTCAACCAGTCCGGTGACAGCACCGACGGCGATCCGGCGAAATACGCGGAGTGGGAGCGGCTGACCCGCCAGGGGTATCTGAACGGATTCGAGCGGGTCTACAACGGCAGCCGGGCGCCGCTCTTCATCGGCAATCACTTCGAGACCTGGAACGGCGGCATCTATATGCAGGCCATCGAGGACGTGATGCGGAGCGTCTGCCGCCGCGACGGAGTGCGGTGCGTGTCGTTCAAGCAGCTCGCCGACTGGCTGGACGTCCAGGATCCCAAGGTGCTGGCGAAGCTGCGGATGCTGGACCCGGCGGAATCGCCGGACTGGTCCACGTACGCCAAGACCAAGTAAGCGGTCCCGTTGCGGGGTGCTTTCCGCGAGTGCGGCTCACGCCGGGGGAATTCATTCCGCGGCTGCGGCTCACACCGGGGCCGCTCATTCCGTCGTCCCCGCCGTCATATATCTCTTCCAGATGTCCTTGGGGTAGGTGTCGCCCGATGTGTCGGCGCCTCCCCCGCCCATTCCCTTGAGCGGCATCAGCTCCTGCGACTTCGGATCCACCCGGGACAGCGAGACCGCCGTCGAGAGCTTCTTGGTGTACCCGACGAACCAGGCAGAGGTGCCGTCCTGTGCCGTGCCGCCCTTACCGGCCACCTCGCCACCGGCCACGGCGGCCTCGCGCGCCGAGCCGTCGGGGCTCTGGATCGCGCCGCGCAGCGCGTCGTCCACCTGCGCGGCGACCGCCGCGCTGAAGGCCCGCTTGGCACGGTCCTTGTGCAGCTCGACCCGCTGCCCGCCGTGGGTGAGCCCGCTCACCGAGTACGGCGCGTAGTGGGTGCCTTCGGCGGCGAACGTCCCGTAGGCGCTGGCCATACGGATGGAGCTGGGCGTCGCGGTGCCGAGCGAGAACGCGGGCACCCGCGCGCCGAAGCTGCTGGGCAGCAGTCCCGCGTCGATGGAGGCCCGCCGGACCCGGTCCAGGCCGACGTCCATGCCCAGCTGGATCATCGGGGTGTTGATGGACCGCACGATCGCCTGGCGCAGCGGGACCTTCCCGTAGGAGGCGTCGCCGTCGTTGGTGGCCCGCACGATCTTGCCACCGCGGTCCCAGTACGGGCCCTCGGGCGTATGCACCGCGATCTTGTTGTCACCGTCGTAGAGCGTCGAGGGCGTCACGGGGGTGCGCGAGCCGTTGCGCTCCAGCAGGACGCCGTCGCGCAGCGCCGCCGCGTAGACGAAGGGGGTGAAGGAGGTGCCGGCCGGGACGTTGGAGGCGTTCGCGTCGTTGAACCCCTGCTCCAGATAGCCGGGGCCGCCGTACAGCGCGCGTATGGCGCCGCCGGGGGCCACGGACGCGGCGCCGATGCGCACATGGCGGTCCTCGGGGCGCTGCTCGGGGTCGAGGTTGCCGTCCCGGGTCTTCTTGACCGCCTTGGCGAGCGCCTGGACCTTCGGCTTTTCGAAGGTGGTGTGGATCTGATAGCCGCCCAGGGCGAAATCGGCGTCGGATATGTCGGTGTGGGAGCTGACATACGCCTTGGCGGTCTCCACCAGATAGCCGACCTGGCCGGTGAGCCCCTCCGGTTTGGGCTGCGCCTTGGGCTCGGGGAACGTCGTGTAGCGCGCCCGCTCGGCCTTGGAGAGCTTTCCGATGTCGACCATCCGGTCCAGCACCCACTTCCAGCGGTCGACGGCCCGCTTGTGGTTCGTGGCGCCGAGCGTCGGATCGAAGGTTCCGGCGCCCTTGAGCAGCGAGGCGAGCAACGCGCCCTCGCTCGCGTTGAGTTCCGAGACGTCCTTGCCGTAGTACGCGTACGCCGCCCGCTGGATTCCGTAGCTGCCGCGCCCGAACCAGCTGGTGTTCAGATAGCGCTGAAGGATCTCCCGTTTGCTCATCCGGTCGTCCAGCTTGATGGCCATGAACATCTCGGTGAGCTTGCGGGAGAAGGTCTGGCGCTGATTCAGGTAGGCGTTCTTCACATACTGCTGGGTGATGGTGGAGCCGCCCTGTGTCTCACCGCCCGTCACCATCCGCGTCACGGCGCGCATCAGCCCGCTCGGGGACACCCCGCTGTCGGTGTAGAAACTGGCGTTCTCGGCGGCGAGGACCGCCCACTGGACGTCTTCCGGCACCTTGTGCAACGGCACTTCCTGCCGGTTGACCGGACCGGTGCGGGCCATCTCGGACCCGTCGGCCCAGTAGTAGACGTTGTCCTGCTGGGTGGCGAAGTCGTTGAGGTTCTTGGGGATGTCGGTCTGGAGATACAGAAAGCTCAGCAAACCGGTCAGACTGCTGAGGCAGAACAGGAAGAGCAGGGCGATCTGACGCCACGACGGCAGCCAGCGCGTCACACCGCGCCGCCCCGCCCTGGGGTAGTCCAGCTGGATCCGCGCGACCGCCCAGCGGCGCAGCCGCATCCCCCGGCTCCTCGATGGCTGCTTACGGCGGTGCTTGCGGTGCTTCCCCATGGCGTTGTCACTGCTGCCCAAAACGTGTTTCCCCCACGCTCGCTCCGCGCGCGGGCGCGGCTCAAAGGTGTGATCTCTTCCATCCCCCCAGACCAGACCGATCCTATTTTCCCCTCAGAACGTCTGTCGCCACACAGCCCCAATTTTTTGTAACAGTGGCCATATTCAGGGACTCCACCCACCCGGTGACCTTTCGCACCGCCCACCCTCCTTGGGGGTGGGGTACCCGCCGTGACACCCCGAAGTCCGGCCGTGACACCCCGAAGCTCAAATGAACCTCTGAACCAAGCGGCCGGGGGATTCGTCCTCCCTGTACGGGGTCATGACCCCGTACAGGGAGGACACACCGCGGGGGACGCGGTACGGAACGAGGAGGGGGAGCCATGGTGCGCCTCGGTACCGGAATCGGCTGGCGACCGGAGATCGCCGAAGACATCGCGGGGCTGCCCGGCATCGACTGGGTGGAGGTGGTGGCGGAGAACATCTGCCCCGACCATGTGCCGGACGCGCTCCGGCGGCTTCGCGAGCGCGGGACCACGGTGGTCCCGCACGGGGTGTCGCTCGGCCTCGGGGGAGCCGAGCGGCCCGACCCCGGCCGCCTGCGGGCGCTGGCCGAGCGGGCCGAGGCGCTGGGCTCGCCGCTGGTCACCGAGCACATCGCGTTCGTCAGGGCCGGGGGGCCGCTGACCGCGTCACCGGCCATCGAGGCCGGGCATCTGCTGCCATTGCCGCGGACCCGTGACGCACTGGATGTGCTGTGCGAGAACGTGCGCACCGCGCAGGACGCGCTGCCGGTTCCGCTCGCGGTGGAGAACATCGCGGCGCTGATCTCCTGGCCCGGCGAGGAGATGACCGAGGGCCAGTTCCTGGCCGAGCTCGTGGAGCGCACGGGGGTGCGGCTGCTCATCGACGTGGCCAATCTCCACACCAACCACGTCAACCGGGGCGAGGACCCGGCCAAGGCGCTGGATGAGCTGCCCACGTCGGCGATCGCCTACGTCCATGTGGCGGGCGGGGTGGAGCGGGACGGGGTGTGGCACGACAGCCACGCCCATCCGGTGACCCAGCCGGTGCTGGACGTGCTCGCCGAGCTGTGCGCCCGTACGACGCCGCCCGGGGTGCTGCTGGAGCGCGACGAGGACTTCCCGGCGGCGGACGAGCTGGCGGGCGAACTGGACGCGATCCGCGCGGTGACGGCGGCGGGGGCCGGGGCGGCCGAAGCCGCGGTGGAGGCCGGGGCGGCCGAAGCCGCGGTGGGGGCGTCCGCCGGGCCCGGCGCGCCCGTGCCGGACGCCGTCCGGGAGCGGCTGGCGCTCGCCCAGACCGCACTGCTCTCCGCGCTCGTCGGCGGCACCCCGTCGCCCGAGGGCTTCGACCGGCGGCGGCTGCGGGTGCAGAGCGCGGCGCTGACGGCCAAGCGGGCGTCCGTGATCGCCAAGGTGGCGCCGGAGCTGCCCGAGATCCTGGGCACCGGCTACCGCCCGGCGTTCGCGCGGTACGCCGACGGCCGCCCGATGACCGGCGGCTACCGCCGCGACGCGATGTCGTTCGCCGAGCATCTGCTGGCGGACGGCCGGCCCGATGACGCGGCCGCCCGGCGCCGGTTGACGCTGTGGTGGCAGGAGCGGTCCGGGCCCGCGCCCCTGCCGTCCCATCCGGCGGCACGGCTGGCCCGCCGGGTCCGGCTCGCGCTGAGCGGGGGGCGGTGAGCGGCGTGGACGCGATCGTGAGCTTCTTCTACCTGCTGGTCACCGTGTCGTCGGTGGTGCTCATCGTGGGTACGGTCCGGACCCGGCGCAAGGGCGTCCCGGGACCGGTGTACGCCCGGGCGTACGACCTCCTGGAGGCCGCGTTCCTGGCGGGCGGGCCGGGCCGGGTGGCGGACACCGTGATCAGTGCGATGTACGCGGACGGGCGGCTGGCGATCGGCGGCCCGGGCGTGGTCTCGGTACGGCAGCCGGTGGCACGCGGCCCGGTCGAGGAGGAGCTGCTGCGGCTGTGCGCCATCTCCCCGCACGGCGGCCTGACGTGGCTGCGCCGGGAGCTGATGCGCAGTCCGGCGGTGCAGGCGATCGGCGACCAGTTGGCGGCGCGCGGGCTGATGGTGCGGCCGGGTGCCCTCCAATTCTGGCGGGGTATGGCACAGGCTCAGGTCGTGCTGTGCGCGCTGGGGGTGTTCGTGGCCATCGTGACCAGTTTCGACTCCGCCGCCGACGATGGGCATCCGCCGGCCTTGATGATCGTCCCGATGCTCTTCATCGGCCTCGTCATCGGCAGGATCTGCGCCCGTACGGGCAAGCGCCGACTGACCGCCGCCGGGCGACGCGCGCTGGCGACGTACCGAAGGGACTCGGGGATCGGCGCACGGCACGCCCGGTCGGTCGCCCACCCGGCGACGGTCCCCGTGATGGTCGCCGTCGCGCTGACCGGCGCGGCCGCCCTTGCGGACGACCCGCTGCTCCGGGCCCAACTCCTGGACGCGCAAAAGGTACCCGCCGCCTCAGGCTCGTCGAGTTCGCCGGGCTCATCGGGCCCCGCGGATTCCGGCGGCGGATCGTGGTGCGGCGGAGGCGGAGGCGGAGGCGGTTCCGGCTGCGGAGGCTCCTCATGCGGCGGCTCGTCCTGCGGCGGAGGAGGCGGCTCGGGCTGCGGCGGGGGCGGCGGCTGCGGAGGCGGTGGCGGCGGAGGCGGCTGCGGGGGCGGCGGCTGAGCCGCCAGGACGAAGGCCCCGCCGCGACCGAGAGCCCCGACCTCCCCACAGGGCCCCAGCGGGGACCCGGACACGGCGGGGCCCCGCCCGCGGCGGGAACGTCATGCACGGCGGGGACCCGGGCGTGACGGGAGCGCCGGGCAGGGCGGGGCCCTGGGCACAGGCGGAGGGGCCCCGGGAGCGGCAGGAACGCCAGGCACGGCAGGAGCCCCGGGCACGACGAAAACGCCAGGCACCGCGGGACCCCGAGCGCGACGGGGCGCCGGACGCGGCGGAGGCCCCGGGAGCGGCAGGAACGCCAGGAACGGCGGAGGACCCGACCGCCCGCCCCGGCCGGGAATCCCGCACGTCCCCACAGAACACCGGCGGGGACCCCGGGCGCGGCGGGAGCGCCGGGCACGACGAGAACGCCAGACGCAGCGGAGCCCCGGGCACGGCGGAAGCCCCAGGCGCCCGCCCCAGCCGAGAAGCCCGCACATCCCCGCAGAGCACCGGCGGAGGCGCCGGGCACGGCAGGAACGCCGGGCCACGGCGAGAACGCCAGACGCAGCGGGGACCCCGAGCGTGACGGGGGGCCAGGCGCGGCGGGGGCGCCAGACGCGGCGGAGCCCCGGGCGCCCGCCCCGGCCGGGAAGCCCGTACATCCCCGCAGAGCACCGGCGGGGACCCCGGGCGCGGCGGGAGCGCCGGGCACGACGAGAACGCCAGACGCAGCGGAGCCCCGGGCACGGCGGAAGCCCCAGGCGCCCGCCCCAGCCGAGAAGCCCGCACATCCCCACAGGGCACCGGCGGAGGCGCCGGGCACGGCAGGGACCCCGGGCACGACGAGAACGCCAGACGCAGCGGGACCCCGCGCACGGCGGGAGCCCCGGGCCACGGCGAAAACGCCAGACGCAGCGGGGACCCCGAGCGTGACGGGGGGCGCCAGACGCGGCGGGGGCGCCAGACGCGGCGGAGCCCCGGGCGCCCGCCCCGGCCGGGAAGCCCGTACATCCCCGCAGAGCACCGGCGGGGGCCCGGGCGTGGCGGGAGCGCCGGGCGCAGGTGGGCGTGCGGGCGGGGGCTGGGGCGGGGCCCCGGTTTTGGGAAGGGGCGGGGAGGGGAAAGCAGCCCGCCGCAGGCGTCACGCGTCACGATCCGCCGGACACCCCAGCGTCCCGTCGCGGGGCTGCGCGGCGCGTCGCCGCATTCTCGCGAGTCGTTCATATCGTGAAAACTGTGGCGCGGTCGCGGCCGGGTCGAGTAGAACTCGGCCATGTTGTGGGTCCTCTTCCTGCTCGTCGCGTGGGGCGCCGCGGTCACCAGCTGCGCGCGGCTGTGCATGGCGGCGGTGGCGGCCGCACAGCCGATGGACGCCGCTCCGCGGGCGGAAGGGAAGGGGCTGAGCCTGTACGAGGCGGCGTTCCTGTCCGGCGGGCCGCGGCGGGTGGGGGATCTGGCGCTCGTGACGATGTACCGGGAGCGGCGGCTGCTGATCGCGCACACCGGCTGGGTCACCGTGGTGGACCCGGACGGGCGGGATGCGCTGGAGCGGGCCGTGATCAGCGCGATCGGGCCGGAGGGGCAGGCCCAGGTGCGGCCGGTGCGGGCCGCGCTCACCACCGCCGCCCCGGTGCGGGCGCTGGGCGACCGGCTGGTGGCGGCGGGGCTGGCGGTGCCCGCGTCGGCCCGTACCAATGTGGCGGTCGCGGTACGGCACGTACGGGCGGCCTGCGCCCTGGTGCTGGTGACGGCCGCCGCCGCGCTGCTGCTCGTGCCGCCCGCGGCGGGGCGCGGTCCGGTGGCCGCGTGGTTCGTACTGCCGCTGCTGCTGACGGCGAGCTGTCTGCTGATCGCCCGGGTCGAGGCGCATCCGTACTCGCGGTGGGCCTCCCCCGTCGGTCAGCGGCTGCTGGGCCGGATCGACGTGCCCCCGCGGCGGACCCTCGCCCAGCGCTCCGGCGGCGACGCGGGCGGCGGTGCCGACGACGGCCACCTGCTCACCGCGCTCGCCGTGCACGGCACCTCCGCTCTCCCGGATCCGGCGCTGCGCGCGGCCCTGAAGACGCATTGGGGTCATTGACCCCGACACCGCGGCCCGGTGCTTTACATGGTCATCCGGCCCGCCAAATATCCCTTTCATCGCGCGTGCACCGCGATGCACGACGCGCGACGCACCGCGATGCACGAAGGGACGGCCAGTGAGAGCAGCAGCGCTGTACGGCATCCTCGGGCCGCTGTCCCTGTCGCTGGCCATGAGCGCACTGCTCGCGACGCCCGCCACCGGCCGCCCGCTCGCCGCGCCCACCGCGCACACCGCGTCCGCCAGGTCCGCCACGCCCCCGGCCGGTGCGGCGGGCGGGCCCTCCGCGACCCACTCGGCCCCGGCGGCCTCCGCCGCCACCGCCGCGCCCACCTGGACCACCTGGTCCGCCCCATCCGCCCCGGTCGCCGCCCGACCCGGTGACGCGGCCGCGGCCCGCGGTGTGGCGTTCGCCGCCCGGCGCGCGGCGCAGCGCGGCATCGCCTTCCGCCGCTGCCCCCGCGCCGAGGCGCTGGCCGCCCCCATCACCTGCGGAAAGGTCTCCGTACCGCTCGACTACGCCCGTCCCCGCGGCAAGCACATCTCCCTCACCGTCAGCCGGATCCTGACCACCGGGCCGAAGGCGCGGCGTCAGGGCGCGCTGGTCTACAACCCCGGCGGGCCGGGCGCCTCCAGCATGGCGTTCCCCGAGTACGCGGCCGAGGACGCCTTCCGCAAAGTGGCCGCCGCCTACGACTTCGTCGGCTACGCCCCACGGGGGGTGGGCCGCTCCGCCCCGCTGTCCTGCCAGCGGCCGTCCGCCTACGCCAAGGCACCGACCAGTTCCCCGCCGCACCCCACCGCCGCCTTCAAACGGCGGCTGGTGGCGCGGGCGCGCGCCTACGTCCGGGGCTGTGTGCGCCGCTCGGGCCGCGCGCTCGCGCACTACACCACGCTGAACAACGCCCGCGACCTGGAAGTGCTGCGCGCCGCACTGGGCGAGCGGCGGCTCACCTTCGTGGGCGCCTCGTACGGCACGTACTACGGGGCCGTGTACGCCACGCTCTTCCCGGGGCGGGTGCGCCGGATGGTCTTCGACAGCGTGGTCAACCCCGCCCCCGGGCGGATCTGGTACCGCGACAACCTCGACCAGTCGCTGGCCTTCGAACGGCGCTGGCGGGACTGGCGCCGCTGGGCCGCCCGGCACCACGCCGTCTACCACCTGGGCGCCACCGCGGACCGGGTGCTCGCCTCGTACGGGACGGCGCGGCGGCGGCTGGCGCGGAAACCGGCGGGCGGGGTCATCGGCACCGCCCAGCTCCAGACCGCGTTCCTGAGGACCGGCTACAACGACGCGTACTGGGACCCGGCCGCCCGGGCGCTGGCCGCGTATCTGCGCGGCGACCCCGAGCCGCTGATCGAGCTCGCCGCGCCCGATCCGGCGGAGGCCGCCGACGACGAGAACGGCAACGCCATCTACACCGCCGTGGAGTGCAACGACGCGCCCTGGCCGCGCGCCTGGGCCACCTGGGACCGCGACAACACCGCCCTCGCCCGCCGTGCGCCCTTCGAGACCTGGGACAACGTGGCGATGAACCTGCCGTGCGCCTTCTGGCCGCTGAAGTCCGGCCGCCCCCTCGACGTGGGGAACCTGGAGGCCGTGGGCCCCCGGGCGCCGGGCCGGGTCACGCTGCCGCCGGTGCTGCTGCTGTCGGCGGAGCGGGACGCGGCCGCGCCGTACGCGGGGGCGAAGGAGCTCTGGCACCGGCTGCCCGGCTCCTCGCTGGTGACCGAGCGCAAGGCGGGGACGCATGGGCTGTGGGGCGGTCCGAACGACTGCGTCAACCGCCATGTGGATACGTATCTGCTGACCGGGAAGACCCCGGGGCGGTCCGCCTTCTGCGGCCCGCGCCCGGAGCCCGTGCCAATGCCGGAACCGGCCCCGCTGCCGGAGCCGGACAAGCAGCCTGCGACGATCCCGGGCACGCCGTGAGAGGGCGGGCGCCGGGTGACGCTCGCGGCGGCGGTTGGCTCATGCCCTGGGGCCAGGGGCACAGCGGCGGAGCCGCCTTTCGATGGACCCCGGGCGATCCGTAAGGGCGTCAGGCCAGACCGGCGACGAGTTCGGAGACCGCCCGGCGGCGCCCGGTGTAGAACGGGACCTCCTCGCGCACGTGCCTACGCGCCTCGGAGCCCCGCAGATGGCGCATCAGGTCCACGATCCGGTGCAGCTCGTCCGCCTCGAAGGCCAGGATCCACTCGTAGTCGCCGAGCGAGAAGGACGCCACCGTGTTGGCGCGCACATCGGGGTAGCCGCGGGCCATCTTGCCGTGGTCCGCGAGCATCCGGCGGCGGTCCTCGTCGGGCAGCAGGTACCAGTCGTAGGAGCGGACGAAGGGGTACACGCTCACGTACTCGCGCGCGTTCTCGTCCGCGAGGAACGCCGGGATGTGGGACTTGTTGAACTCGGCCGGGCGGTGCAGCGCCATGTTGGACCACACCGGCTCCAGGTGCCGCCCCAGCCGGGTGCGGCGGAAGAGGTTGTACGCCTCCTGGAGCGCGTCGGAGGTCTCCGAGTGCCACCAGATCATGACGTCCGCGTCGGCGCGCAGCCCGGACACGTCGTAGGTGCCGCGCACGGTGACGTCCTTGGCGGCGAGCTGGGAGAAGAGCTCCTCGACCTCGTCGGCGTAGCCGGTGCGGTCCTCCGGCAGCACATCGCGCAGCCGGAACACCGACCACAGGGTGTAGCGGATGACCTCGTTGAGGTCCTTGGCCTTCTTACCGGCGTTGGGAGTCTTCTCAGGTGCAGCAGTCATGGCCCTATTCTCGCTCTCCGGCTCCGGCGCCCGGCTCCCGGGTGGCCGCCAGGGCGCCCAGCAACTCATCGGCCGCCTTACGGGCGCTGCCGACGCACGCGGGGATGCCCACCCCGTCGTAGAGCGCCCCGCACACCGCCAGCCCCGGCACCTTGGCGACCTCGGCGCGGATGCGGGCGACCCGGTCGAGATGGCCCACCGGGTACTGGGGCAGTCCGCCGTCCCAGCGGTCCACCCGGCTCGCGACGGGCTTCGCGGCCAGGCCGACCGCCGTGCCGAGATCGGCGAGCGACGCCCCTACCAGATCGGCGTCGTCCCGCTTCAGATCCGCCTCGTCGTCAAACCGCCCGATCGAGGTACGCAGCACGAAGAGATCGGGACCGGCGTCGCGCAGCCAGCCCCATTTGCGGCTGGAGAAGGTCGCGGCCTTGATCGTCCGGCCGTCGACCGGCGGCACCAGAAAGCCGCTGCCCTCGGCGAGCATGGCCACGTCGGTGCGCCGGAAGGCCATGGTGACCAGCGCCATCGAAGCGTAGTCCACGGTGGCCAACTCGGCGGACGCGGCCGGAACCGCGGCGGCCAACAGCCGGGCAGCGGCGGGCGCGGGCACCGCCAGCACAATGGCGTCGGCCGCCAGCACGTCGAAGTCGGCCCCCACCACCGCCGCGCCGCCCACGCCGTCGGTGACGCCCGTGCCGTCCAAGTCGCCGGGGACGCCCGCACCACCCGCGCCGTCGGTGATGCCCGTACGGCCCGCGCCACCCGTACGGTCAGTGCCACCCGTACGGCCCGTGCCGTGCATGCCACCCGTAGCGCCCGCGCCACCCGTGCCGTCGGTGGCGCGAGTGCCGCCCGTACGGCCGGTACCGTCCACGCCGCCCGCGCTGTCCGTACCGCCCACGTCGCCCATACGGCTCACGCCGCCCGGGCCGCCCGCGCTGTCCACCGTGATGGTCCAGCCGTCGGGCGTGCGGCGCAGCTCTCTTACGGCCGAGCCGGTGCGGATCTCGCCGCCCGCGGAGCGTACGGCGTCGGCGACGGCGAGGGGGAGGCGGCCGATTCCGCCGTCGATGCCCATGAACACCGGGCCGCCCTGCTGGCGCGCCGAGCGGTCGGCCAGCTCTCGGACGCCCTCGGTCAGCGGGCGCCCCGACCGGGCCACTTCGAAGAGGGCCGGGACGGACGCGCGCATCGAGGTGCGGTACACATCGCCCGCGTACACCCCGCCCAGCAGCGGTTCCACCAGCCGGTCCACGACCTCGCGGCCGAGCCGGTCCGCCAGATACCCGCCGAGCGCCACGTCCTCGCCCACCGGTGTGGGCGGCAGTTCGCGGTCGCGGGCGATCCGGGCCAGCCCCTCCTCAGAGATCACTCCGGACGCGGCCAGCGGCTCCAGATCGCCGGGGACGCCCATCACATGCCCCTTGGGCATCGGGCGCAGCGCACCGCGCGTCCAGAGCGAGGCGGTCGCGGTCGCGGGCGGCTGAAGCCGGTCCCCGAGGCCCACGGCGCGCGCCAGCTCGACCGCCTCCGGGCGGCGGGCGAGCATCGACTCGGCGCCGAGGTCGACGGTCACGCCCTCGATCTCCCCCGAGCGCAGCTTGCCGCCGAGCCGCCCCGACGCCTCCAGGACCGTCACCCGCGCCCCGCCGTCCAGCAGCCGGTGGGCCGCCGCGAGGCCCGCGATTCCGCCGCCGATGACCACGACATGGCCGGTGCGCCCCGCCCCCGGGGTGTTCGCCGCTCTCATGTCCCCACTCTCTCACCCGCCCCCAGGGCGTGCTGCGCCGAGGCCGTGGCCAGGTCGGCCTCGATACGGCCCGCCGTGGCGCGCAGCGCCGGGAGGAGTTCGCCGCGGACGCTCTCGGCGGTGCCGCGACCGGCGTGGGTGGCCACGTTGAGCGCGGCCACCACGCGTCCGCGTGCGTCCCTTACGGGCACGGCGAGCGACCGCAACCCCTCCTCCAGCTCCTGGTCGACCAGGGCGTGCCCCTCCTCCGCCGTGCGCTCCACGACGCGCGCCAGCTCGGCCACGCCGGTCACGGTGTGCCGGGTCAGCGGCTCCGGCCGTACCCCGGCGAGATGGGCGGCGCGGGCGTCGGCGTCCAGGCCAGCGAGCAGCACCCGGCCCATGGAGGTGGCGTAGGCGGGGAAGCGGGTGCCGATGGTGATGTTGACGCTCATGATGCGGACGGTGGGGACGCGCGCGACATAGCGGATGTCGCCGCCGTCGAGGACCGCCAGGGACGCCGACTCATGGACGGTACGGACCAGTTCGCGCAGGTGCGGCTGGGCGACATCGGTGAAACCGAGCTCCGCGAGCGGGGCGTAGCCGAGCTCCAGCACGCGCGGCAGCGGCCGGAAGGCCCGGCCGTCGGCCGCCGCGTACCCCAGCTCGACCAGGGTGAGCAGCGAGCGCCGGGCAGTGGCCCGGGCCAGCCCGGTGGCCTCCGCGACGGCGCTGAGCGTCATCCCACCACCCCGGCCCGCGCCGATGAGACCCATGCTCCCGGCGGAGCCGGACGCACCGCGCGCCACGTCCTCCACCGTGCGGGCCTCGCTGGCCGGGTGGGCCGCGCCCTGGGCCGCGTGGACCTCGTCCTGGCCCGCGCCCTGCGCCCCGCCCGAGGCCGCCCCGCCCGGGCCGGCCCCGCCCAGCGCCCGCAGCACGGCCAATCCGCGCGCGAGGGACTGCAGAAACCCCGCTCCCAGCTCCCGCTTGGCCGTCCGCGCCGGGTCCTCGCCCACGGCCGCACCGGAGTCCCCCGTACCCGAAACCCCCGAAGCCCCCGTAACGCCCGAAACGGCCGAAGCGCCCGACGCGCCCGACGCGCCCGACGCGCCCGAAGCACCAAGCCGTGGCCGACGCGCCGCCAACGCCGCCTCCATCGCCGGGAGTTCCGCACCCAGCGGCCCCAGCACCGCCGCCCGCAGCGAGTCCACGTCATGGCGGCTGGTGTGGCTGACCACGTTGACCGCGCAGACCACGCGGCCCGAGGCGTCCCGCACCGGAACGGACACCGCCACCAGACCCGGTTCGATCAGCTGGTCGTCGACCGCCCAGCCGTCGCGCGCGGCCTCCTTGACGCGGGCCTCGAAGTCCGCGCCGGAGGCGGGCCGGTGGCGGGGCGGGACGGCCGGGAACGCGGTGTCCAGGGGGTCCTCGGCGCGGCGGGCGCGCCAGGCGGCCCAGTCGGCCCCGGACCACTCTGCGGCGAAGAGCGCGCCGGGCGAGCAGCGCTCGGCGGGGAGCAGATCCCCGATGCGGAACGCGAGGGACATCGTGCGGCGGCGGGTGACCTGAACGACGAAGCGCACCCCGGCGCCATCGGGGACCGCGACCGAGACCGACTCGTCGAGCCCGTCCGCCAGCCGCTCGGCGAACGGGCCGAGCGCGGCGGGCAGTCCGCTCGCGGCCAGATACGCGTTGCCCAGCTCCATCAGCCGGACCGCCAGGCCGATGTCGCGGCCGTCGAGCCTCACGTACCCGAGCTGTTCGAGGGTGCCCACCACGCGGTCGACCACGGACCGGGCGAGCCCCGTGCCGCGCACGAGATCACCGGGCCGGACGGTGGTCCGCCCCTCGTGCGCGGCCAGCCGGGTCAGCTCGCGCAGCACGGCGAGGCCGCGCTCGAGAGGTCCGACGGGGCCATTGACAGGTGGTGACACCGGGCTGAAACTCATCACCAGCCGATTATGAACGAAGTTTCACTCAGCGAACAAGAGTCGAAGGCCAAGCGGGCCACATGAGCCGCCACACCGCCATGGACCACAAGACCGCCATGGATCACCACACCGCCATGAGCCACCACACCAAGGGGACGAAGTGATGCGCACGACCGTCGGCATCATCGGCGGCGGGCCCGCCGGACTGCTGCTCGCCCGGCTGCTGCACCGCGCCGGGATCGACTGCGTGGTGCTGGAGAGCCGGGACCGGGCGTATGTCGAGCGGCGCCAGCGGGCCGGGATCCTGGAGCAGGGCACCGTGGACGTGCTGCGGGAGTGCGGCGCCGGCGGGCGGCTGGACCGCGAGGGGCTGCCCCACCAGGGCATCGAGCTGCGCTTCGGGGGCCGTGGCCACCGCGTGGACTTCCCCTCCGCCACCGGCGGCAAGTCGGTGATGGTCTACGCCCAGACCGAGATCGTCAAGGATCTGATCGCGCTCCAGCTGGAGGAGCCCGGCGGCCCCCCGCTGCTGTTCGGGGCCGAGGCGCTGGCCATCGAGAAGCCGGACAGCGCCGCGCCCGTCGTCCGCTTCCGCCACGAGGGCCGCGAGCAGACCCTGAGCTGCGACTACGTGGCGGGCTGCGACGGCTTCCACGGCATCGCCCGGCGCACCATCCCCGCCGACCGGGTGCGCGCTTTCGAGCACGCCTACCCCTACTCCTGGCTCGGCGTGCTGGCCGATGTCGCACCGTCCTGCGAGGAGCTGATCTACGCCCGCCACCAGCGCGGCTTCGCGCTGCACAGCATGCGCTCCCCACAGGTCTCCCGGCTCTACCTCCAGGTGCCCAATGCCACCGACCCGGACGAGTGGTCCCACGAGCGGATCTGGGACGAGCTGTCGGCCCGCTTCGCGCTCGACGGGGGCCGGACGCTGGAGCGCGGCCCGATCACCGCCACCTCGGTCACCCCGATGCGCAGCTTCGTCCAGGAGCCGATGCGCCACGGCAGGCTCTTCCTGGCGGGCGACGCGGCGCACATCGTGCCGCCCACCGGCGCCAAGGGGCTCAATCTGGCCGTCACCGATGTGATCACGCTGGCCCGGGCGCTGATCCACCACCAGGGGACCGGCTCGTCCGAACTGCTGGACGGCTATTCGCGGACCTGTCTGCGCCGGGTGTGGCAGGCCGAGCGGTTCTCGTACTTCATGACGGACACGCTCCACCGGCGCCCGGACGAGACCCCGTTCGAGGACCGGGAGCGGATCGCGCGGCTGGAGCGGATCGCCTCCTCCCCCACCGCCTCCGCCGAGCTCGCCGAGAACTACGTCGGCCTCCCGCTGTCATGACCGCCTCCGGCCCCTTCACCCCCGTCAGCCCGCCGGGCGGCCGCGCCACCGGCGGCCGGGACGGCGGCCGCTCGGTCGCGGGCCGGGTACTGGCGGTCCTCGACGCGTTCGACGCCTCGCACCGCTCGCTGTCCCTCACCGCCCTCGCCCGGCGCACCGGGCTGCCGCTGGCCACCGCGCACCGGCTGGTCGCCTCGCTCACCCGCTGGGGCGCCCTGGAACGCGACGCCACCGGGGCGTACCACATCGGGCTGCGGCTGTGGGAAGTGGCGACGCTCTCGCCGCGCGGGGTCGGAGTGCGCGAGGCGGCCCTGCCGTTCATGGAGGACCTGTACGAGGCCACCCACGAGAACGTGCAGCTCGCGGTGCGGGACGGCCTCGAGGTGGTCTACGTCGAGCTGATCTCGGGTCATTCGGCGGTCCAGGTGCGCACCCGGGTCGGCAGCCGCTGGCCGCTGCACGCCACCGGCGTCGGTCTGGTGCTGCTCGCGTACGGGCCGCCACGGCTGTACGAGCGGGTGTGCGCCCGCCCGCTGCGCCGCTACACGGAGCTGACGATCCAGGACCCGCACCGGCTGCGGACCGCCCTGGCCGAGGTGCGGCGCACCGGGATCGCGGTCAGCGACCGGCAGATCACCACGGACGGGCTGTCCATCGCCGCACCGGTGCGGGGCCCCGGCGGGGAGGTGGTGGCCTCGCTGTCGGTGGTGGTGCCGGCCGCGGAGGGACGGGCCCCGGGGCTGATCCCTGCCGTGCGGGTCGCGGCGCACGGCATCTCCCGTACCCTCGCCGCCGCCCTGGGACAAGGCCCCGTCGCGGAGGCTTCCGGTCGATGAAAGACCCGCGAACGCGCCTTGCCGCGCCCGATGACCGGCCACATCCTGTGTGGCACCAACCGAGCCGCCGAGCCTGAACACCCAGGCCCGAGAGGGGACATGGAGACATGCCCGAAGTGACCGCAGAGCCCACCGCGCAGGGCCGGGAGGCGCCCCGCGGCGGCTGGCAGCCGTATCACACCCTGTGGGCCATGCTGCTGGGCGGCTGGCTCTTCTCGTACGCCGACCGCACCATCACCGGACCGGTCGTCACCTGGCTGATCGAACACGACCACGGCATGCTGGGCTCCGCCAGCCATCCGCACGCGCTCGGCGGTCTGATCGGCAGCCTCTTCTTCGCGGGCTACATGCTCACCCAGTTCCCCGGCGGCTATCTCGGCGACCGCTTCGGGCACCGCACCATGCTCGCGGTCTCGCTGCTGTGGGCGGGGGTCGCGACACTGGCCAGCGGGCTGACGAGCGGGCTGATCGCCTTCGTGGTGCTGCGGGTGCTGACCGGGCTCGGCGAGGGCGTCTTCTACTCCAACGACCGCTCGCTGATCGCCCAGCGCACCCCGCCCGCCAAGGCCGGTCTCGGCATGGGCGTGGCCATCACCGGACTGTCCATCGGGCTGACGGTCGCGACCATCAGCGCGCCGTATCTGATCGACTGGGGCGGGGAGGTGTTCGGCGAGGAGGACGCCTGGCGGATGCCGTTCCTGGTGCTGGGCGGCGCGACGCTCGTGTTCGGCGCGGCCACGGCGGCCTATATGCGCCGCATCGGAGGACCGCTCAAGGCCACCGGCTCCACACTGCGGCTGCTGGGGATCTCGGCCGTGCTGTGCGCCGCGGTCATGGCGGTCTATCTGATCGCCGACGGGGCGGGGATGCCGAGCTGGGGCGTGGCGATCCTGGAGTGCGTGCTGGCGTTCCTGCTCATCGGGGTGATCTTCGCCCGGCGCAGCGGGCGGCTGGGCTCGGTCTCCCGGAACCGCAATGTGCTGCTGCTCAGCTTCGCCTTCATCGCGGTCATGTGGAATCTGTGGTTCTTCAGCTTCTGGTCGGTGTCGATCGTCGCCGACGCCGCCCACAGCTCGTTCCAGAACGCCGCCCTGGTGGCCACCTTCAACGCGGGCGCGGGCATCCTCGGCTTCCCGGCCGGGGGCCTGCTCTCGGACCGGGCGAAGGCCCGGGGGTGGGGGCGGCGGCCGCTGCTGATCGCGTTCACCGTGGTCCAGGGGGCGCTGGTGCTGGTGTTCGCCGGGTATCTGCAGACCCATGAGAAGCCCTCCCTCTGGGTGATGTCCGTCCTGCTCTTCGTCACCAGCCTGTTCTTCAACGCGCTGCAGCCCATGGCGCACGCGCTGCTCAACGATGTGGTGGACGCGGCCGAACGCGGCGCGGCCTTCGGTCTCTTCAACCTGGTCGGGGAGATCGGTGCGGTGGTCAGCCCGGCGCTCAGCGGCACCCTCTTCGACCACTACGGCAGCTGGACGCACGCGGTCTACATCGACGGCGCGCTGATGCTCGTCAGCGCGGTGCTCTACGTGCTGATCCGGGAGCGGACCTCGCGCGCCTAACGTGGTGCCCTATAGCCGGACATTCCAGTGGCGGAGGGGCATACATGACGGCGGCGGCACGACGCATGGTGGTCATCGGAGGCGACGCGGCGGGCATGTCCGCCGCGTCGCGGGCGCGCAGACTCAAGAGCCGGGGCGAGCTGGAGATCCTGGCCTTCGAGCGCGGCCCGTTCACCTCGTACTCGGCCTGCGGCATCCCGTACTGGGTCGGCGGGTTGGTGAACGGCCCCGACGAGCTGGTGGCCCGGACGCCCGAGACCCACCGGGGCCGCGGGATCGACGTACGGACCCACACCGAGGTCGTCGAGATCGACCTCGCCGGGCAGCGGGTCCTGGCACGGGACCTCGATCCGCACGGCGAGGGCGAGCGGTGGTACGGCTTCGACGACCTGGTCATCGCGACCGGCGCCCGGCCGCGCCGCCCCGGGATGCCCGGCATCGACGCCCCCGGCGTCCACGGGGTGCAGACCCTGGACGACGGGCGGGCGCTGCTGGAGTCCCTGGAGGCGGCCCCGGTCGAGCGGGCGGTGGTGATCGGCGCCGGGTACATCGGGGTGGAGATGGCCGAGGCGCTTATCCAGCGCGGCTCCCGGGTGACCGTCCTGGAACGCGGTGACCAGCCGATGTCCACGCTCGACCCCGATATGGGGCGGCTGGTGCGCGACGCGATGTCGGGACTCGGCATCGACACCGTGACCGGCGCGGAGGTCACCGAGGTGGTCACGGGCGAGGACGGCCGGGTGCGGGCGGTGGCCACCAAGATGAGCGAATACCCCGCCGATCTGGTGATCCTGGGCCTCGGAGTGGCTCCCGAGACCGGGCTCGCCCAGCAGGCGGGGCTGCCGGTGGGCGACTACGGCGGGCTGCTGACCGATCAGGCCATGCGGGTGCGCGGTTACGACAACATCTGGGCGGGCGGTGACTGCGTCGAGGTCCTAGACCTGGTCTCCGGCCGCACCCGGCACATTCCGCTGGGCACCCACGCCAACAAGCACGGGCAGGTCATCGGCTCCAATGTGGGCGGCGGCTACGCGACCTTCCCCGGTGTCGTCGGCACGGCGGTCAGCAAGGTCTGCGATCTGGAGATCGCCCGCACCGGGTTGCTGGAGGCCGAAGCGGCCGCCGTGGGGTTCCAGTTCGAGGCGGTCACGATCGAGGCGACCAGCCGCGCCGGGTACTACCCGGAGGCCCGGCCGATGACGGTGAAGATGCTCGCCGAACGGCGCACCGGACGACTGCTCGGCACGCAGATCGTCGGCCGCGAGGGCGCGGGCAAGCGCGTGGACGTCGCGGCGGTGGCACTGACCGCCGGAATGACGGTGGAGCGGATGACGGCCCTGGACCTGGGCTACGCCCCACCGTTCTCCCCGGTATGGGACCCGGTGCTGGTGGCGGCGCGCAAGGCGGCGGCGACCGTGAGGGCGGCGGAGCGCCACTGAGCGCGCGGTGCGCTCTCTCCGGGGTGTCCGGCGGATCGTGACGCCTGCGGCGGGCTGTTCCCCTACCCGCCCCTTCCCACAACCGGGGCTCCGCCCCGGACCCCGCTCCTCAAGCGCCGGAGGGGCTGGAATCAGCCCGTCCGGCGCTTGAGGACACGCCCGAAGGGCGTCCGGGGTCCAGGGGCGGAGCCCCATGGTTCGGGAAGGGGCGGGTAGGGGAACAGCCCGCCGCAGGCGCCGAGCCCCGCCGCCGGTCAGTGCGCGCCGTCGATGATCCGCAGCGCCCCCCGCACCCGCTCGCCCACATGGCGGGGGCAGCCCCACACCTCAAGCCCGAAGGACGGCTCGGGCGCGCCGTACTCCCCCGGCGCGTACAGATGGTTGAGATGGGCGCCGTAAGGATCCTCGTGGAAGCCGAAGTGACGGCGCCCCGCCAGCTCACCCAGCACCTCCCAGGGGTGCGCGTCCCCATGCGGACAGGGCCCGGCCCCAGCCGCCGGACCGGTCCGCACCGCACCCAGGATCGCCCGCAGATCCCGGTGGACGGCCTCCGGCGGGGCCTCCTCGCCCGAGGTCACCGACCAGCAGGCCACCAGCAGCAGCACCAGCCGCTCGCGCGGATCCGCCGGGCCCGCCGCGAACCGCCGCGCGGCCCACAGCCCGGCGTCCTCCGCGGCCTGCCCGTCCCGGCAGCGGAAGCGCACGGCGCGGGTGAGCCGTTCGATGTCCAGCCGTCCGCCGGGGCTCAGCAGCACCCCGTCCAGGTGAGCGGTGTCCCGGAGCCCGAAGAGCCGTTCGCGCCCGGTGCGCAGATGGTCCAGCGCCTCGCGGGCGATCGCGGCGAGGAAGACCGGGCACAGCCACGCCTCCAGCGGCGCCGTCTCCAACTCCTCGCGGTGCCAGTGGCGGTAGACGCCCCGGCCGCCGGGGCTGAGCAGATGGATGCCCACGGTGGCCTGCTCCGCGGTGTCCCGGCCCACCTCGGGGTGCTCGCCCCCGCCGTGCGCGCAGGACGCGCCGCCGAGGCCGGGCAGCACCGCCTCCAGGGCGTCGGCCATGGCGTCCAGGACCCGCCGGTCGCGGATCCGGCCGCTGGCCGCGTACCAGCAGGCGGCGTGCAGGATGACCACGAGCCCGGCGCGGTGGTAGCCCAGGGGGTTGCCGACCAGGTTCCTGGCGTAGGTGGACAGCTCCTGGGCGGGGTCCACCGCCGCGCTCGGGTAGTCCCAGACGATCGAGCGCAGGTCCTCGGCGCGGCGCGCGTCGCGGACCGGGAGCCGGGGCGGGATGCCGCCCACGCTGCCGGGGGCGATGATGTCGATGGCGACCCGCGCGTACCCGGCGATGTCGCGCGGGCACAACCACCGCTCCTTGGGGGCGTCGTCCTCCCAGTCGGGGTCCTGACCCTCGGTCAACCCGTTGGTGAGCAGCGGCAGATCGTCCACGAAGTGGTCGATCCGGTCGTCCAGATCGCTCTCGTACGGATGCGTCCGGTGGCCGCAGGGGACCTCGCGCAGCCGCCGGTCGGTGGCGTAGAGCGCCTCCAGGGCCGCCGCCGCGACGTCCTTGCGGGAGAACCTGCCGATGTGCGCGGCCATCATGACCAGCCCGAGCGTCCAGGCGTACGCCCCCTCGCCCGCGGGGTCGGCCACCAGCCGGCTGGCACAGTCCAGGACGACCCGGTCCGAGTCGCCGCCATAGGTCTCGTGGAGGATGCCGTGCCAGTCGTCGACGAAGTGGACACACTCCGGCTCCGGCGACTCCTGTGGTGCTGACAGCGCGGTGGCGGGCATGTCGGTCATGCCCCACACGACGCCACGGGCAGCACATGGGTTCCCGGCTGGTTCAGACCTTCACAGAAGGTGCGCGCGATGCGCTCTGGGTGTGCACATACTCCACGAGCCGGGTCAGCGCGTCCGGATCGGTGCTGGGCAGCACTCCGTGGCCGAGGTTGAAGATATGCCCCTCGATCCCCCGGGCCGCCTCCAGCACCTCGTCCGCCTTGGCCTCGACGGCGGTACGCGGGGCGAAGAGCACCGCGGGGTCGAGATTGCCCTGGAGCGCCTTGCCGGGGCCGACCCGCCGGGCGGCCTCGTCCAGCGGCACCCGCCAGTCGACACCGACGACATCCGCGCCCGCCTCGCCGAGCAGCCCCAGCAACTCACCGGTGCCCACGCCGAAGTGGATGCGCGGCACACCGTATCCGGCGACCGCCGCGAAGACCTTCGAGGAGGCGGGCAGCACGCTGCGGCGGTAGTCGGCAGGGGCCAGGGCGCCCACCCAGGAGTCGAAGAGCTGGACGGCCGAGGCGCCCGCCTCGATCTGCACCGTGAGGAAGGCGGCGGTGATGTCGGCGAGCCGGTCCAGCAGCGCGGCCCAGAGCGCCGGGTCGCCGTACATCAGCGCCTTGGTGTGCTCGTGGTTGCGCGAGGGGCCGCCCTCCACCAGATAGCTGGCGAGCGTGAAGGGGGCGCCCGCGAAGCCGATGAGCGGGGTCGCGCCGAGCTCACCGACGAGCGCCCCGATGGCCTCGGTGACGTACTTCACATCGTCCGGGTCGAGCGGACGCAGCCGCTCCAGATCGGCGCGGGTGCGGATCGGCCGCTCGATGACAGGCCCGACACCGGGCTTGATGTCGAGGTCGATACCGATGGCCATGAGCGGCACGACGATGTCGCTGTAGTAGACGGCCGCGTCCACCCGGTGGCGGCGCACCGGCTGCAGCGTGATCTCGGTGACCAGGTCGGGCCGCATGCAGGACTCCAGCATCGCGGTGCCCTCGCGCAGCTTGCGGTACTCCGGAAGCGAGCGCCCCGCCTGCCGCATGAACCACACGGGCGTATGGGGCACCGGCTCCCGGCGGCAGGCCCGCATGAAAGCCGAATCGGCTGTGGCACTGGCCGCGGCACGGCCGGTCTGCTGCTGGCCCGAGGGCCGCTCGTTGGCGCTCATGCCCCAGATTTTCGCACGGGCCGAACGAGTGACCCGCCAACCCGGGTGTTCCTCCCCGGTTAGGGCCCTCAGTGCGCCTAGTCTTCCGGGCATGGCAGCGGTTCAAGGACACCTCTCGAACGGTGCTGACGGCCCCGACGACACGGACGCGGGCGGCGAGGACACCCCTCCCGCCTTCCGGCACGCCGTCACCGCGCTGCGCGGTGTGCGGGTGCGGCCCGAGGTGGAGCTCGATCCGACCCCACCCCCGCGTCGGCTCGCACCCTACTCGTACGCGCTGGAGGCGGTGGTCACCGGCGCGGCGGGCGATGACGAGGAGCTGGCCGAGGGGCGGCTGATCCTGCTGCACGACCCGGCCGGGCACGACGCCTGGCGCGGCACCTTCCGCCTGGTCACGCTGGTCCACGCGGACCTGGAGCCGGAGATCGCGGCGGATCCGCTGCTGCCGGAGGTGTGCTGGTCCTGGCTCACCGGCGCGCTGGAGGCCCGCGGTCTGCCGTACGGGGAGCCCAGCGGCACGGTCACCCGGGCGAGCTCGCACTACTTCGGTGCGATGGGCGAGCGGGAGCCGTCCACCCGGATCGAGATCCGCGCCTCCTGGACCCCGTCCGACCACCCGCCCCCGGAACCGGCCCACCCCGCGCCGCGCCGCCCGGAGCCGACGGGAGAGGACGCCGCCGAACGGCTCGGCGTACCGGACACCGCGGGACACCTGGCCGCGTGGTGCGACCTCCTGTGCCAGATCGCGGGCCTGCCTCCGGCGGGGACCTCGGAGGCGGGGGTCGTCTCGCTGCCGCAGCGGAGGGGCCCCCAGCCGCGCTGAGCTTCGGAACATCAGGGATGTCCGAAAAAAGACGCTGAGCCCGCCGATGCCCTGAAGCCGAGCCCGCCGATGCCCTGAAGCCGAGCCCGCTGATGTCCTGAAAAAGATCGACCACGATCGATCAGTCGTCCTAATTGCCCGAATTGTTACTCACCAAATCGTGATCATTCTCTAAAGCCCGGCCGTATCGGTGCCGAAGGACGTGGTGACCCGTCCCACCACTTACCCAGGAGGACCTGGTGTCTGTTCTCCTCGAGCAACCGTCCAGCCTGGTCGCCTACCGCCCCAACAAGCCGACGGCCATGGTGGTCGTTGCCGACCCCCGCGTTCGTTCCACCGTCACCCGCCACCTCTGGGCCCTCGGGGTGCGCGACGTCATCGAGGCGTCGTCCATCGCGGAGGCCCGCCCCCGCATCGGGAATCCGCGCGACATCTGCGTGGCCGATGTCCACCTCCCCGACGGCTCCGGCCTCACCCTGCTGTCCGAGACCCGCGCCGCGGGCTGGCCCAACGGGCTGGCCCTGTCCGCCGCCGATGACATCGGCGCCGTACGGAACGCGCTGGCCGGCGGCGTCAAGGGCTACGTCGTCACCGGCACCCGCACCAACCTCGGCATCCCGGGCCGCCCCGGCGCCGCCCCGCTCGGCGCCGCCGCCCGGATGCACCGCCGCCCGCCGGGCGCCCCCGGCCACCCGGGCGGCTACCGGGAGCTGTCGGGCCGCGAGGTCGAGGTGCTGAGGCTGGTTGCGGAGGGCCAGTCCAACAAGGCCATCGGCGTCTCGATGGGCCTGTCCGCGCTCACCGTCAAGAGTCACCTCGCCCGGATCGCCCGCAAGCTGGGCACCGGGGACCGGGCGGGAATGGTCGCGGTCGCCCTGCGGACCGGAATCATCCACTGACCCGTACCGCCCGCCCGGCCGCCGCGCCACCGCCCACCACCCCCGCGCCCGTCGACGGAACGTTCCGTCGACGGGCGCCCTGCGTACTCCCCGCACACAGCTACCCTTGACAGGTGACCGACGCCCAAGAGACCGCAGCAGAGACGACACTGCGAACCACCGGGGGCGCTCCTCCGGACGACCTCCCCCCGGCGCCGGTCCCCTTGCTGGAACCGCGCGAGGGCATTCCGCCCGTCACCGCAGACGCGGACACGCTGGCCGAGGTCATCGCGACCTTCGCCGCGGGCCACGGCCCGGTGGCCGTCGACGCCGAGCGCGCCTCCGGCTACCGCTACGGACAGCGGGCCTATCTGGTCCAGCTGCGCCGGGCCGGAGCGGGGACCGCACTGATCGACCCCGTCGGCTGCCCCGACCTCTCGGGTCTGGGCGCCGCGATCGCCGACGCCGAATGGGTCCTGCACGCCGCGACCCAGGACCTGCCCTGTCTGCGGGACATAGGCATGGTCCCGTCCCGGATCTTCGACACCGAACTCGCGGGCCGGCTGGCCGGGTTCGCCCGGGTGGGGCTCGGCGCCATGGTCGAGAACATCCTCGGATACGCCCTGGAGAAGGGCCACTCCGCCGTCGACTGGTCCACCCGTCCGCTGCCCGAGCCCTGGTTGCACTACGCCGCGCTCGACGTCGAGCTGCTGGTGGACCTGCGCAACGAGCTCGAGGAGGAGCTGGCGCGGCAGGAGAAGCTGGACTGGGCGCACCAGGAGTTCGCGGCCATCGCCGCGGCCCCGCCCGCCCCGCCGCGCAAGGACCCCTGGCGGCGGACGTCGGGCATGCACAAGGTCCGGCGGCGCCGGCAGATGGCCGTGGTGCGCGAGCTGTGGACGGCCCGGGACCGGATCGCCCAGCGCCGCGATGTCTCACCGGGCAAGGTGCTGGGCGACGCGGCCATCGTCGAGGCGGCACTGGCCCTGCCGGGAGACGTCCGGGCGCTGACCGCGCTGAACGGTTTCGGCCACCGGATGAACCGGCGCCAGCTGGAGCAGTGGCAGGCCGCGGTGGACCGGGCGCGGGCGCTGCCGGAGGCCGACCTCCCGCAGCCGGGCCAGCCGGTGGCCGGTCCGCCCCCGCCGCGGGCGTGGGCCGACAAGGACCCGGCCGCCGCGGCGCGGCTCTCCTCGGCGCGTGCGGCCGTCACCCAGCTGGCCGAACAGCTGAATCTCCCGCAGGAGAACCTGATCGCCCCGGACACCGTCCGGCGGCTGTGCTGGGAGCCGCCCGCCGAGCCGACGACGGAGGCGGTCGCCGCCGTTCTCGCAGGTCACGGCGCCCGCGCCTGGCAGGTCGACCAGGTGACCCCGGTGCTGACGGCCGCCTTGCTGACGCCCCCGGCGTGATGTGACGCGCGTGGACCGGCGGCCCCGCCGCCGGTCCACGGCTGTGACGTTCGCCCCTCCGGCGGTGAGGACTGGGCAGCTTGGTTACTCATAAGTAGCATGAGGGGGTGACGGCGCGCCCCCGGCGTGCCCGCAGCAGTGCCATCCCGCACCTGGAGGAGAGCCAACGTGCCTCGTACCGCTAGGGACGTCGTCTTCGTCGACGGCGTCCGGACCCCATTCGGCAAGGCGGGCCCGAAGGGCATCTACCACGAGACCCGCGCCGACGACCTGGTCGTCAAGTGCATCCGGGAGCTGCTGCGCCGCAACCCGGATCTGCCGCCGGAGCGCATCGACGAGGTGGCCATCGCCGCGACGACGCAGATCGGCGACCAGGGCCTGACCATCGGCCGCACCGCGGGCATCCTGGCCGGACTGCCCCAGTCCGTCCCCGGCTACGCCATCGACCGGATGTGTGCCGGTGCGATGACCGCCGTGACCACCACCGCGGGATCGATCGCCTTCGGCGCCTACGACGCCGTGGTCGCGGGCGGCGTCGAGCACATGGGCCGCCACCCCATGGGCGAGGCCGTCGACCCCAACCCCCGCTTCGTCTCGGAGAAGCTGGTCGACGAGTCGGCCCTGTTCATGGGCATGACGGCGGAGAACCTCCACGACCGGCTGCCGCACATCTCCAAGCAGCGCGCCGACGAGTTCGCGGTGCGCAGCCAGGAGAAGGCCGCCAAGGCGTACGCCAACGGCAAGATCCAGCAGGACCTGGTGCCGATCTCGGTGCGCCGCACCTCCCCCGAGGCCGGGGAGACCGGCTGGGGCCTGGCCACGGCCGACGAGCCGATGCGCCCGGGCACCACGCTGGAGGGCCTGGCCACGCTGAAGACCCCGTTCCGCCCGCACGGCCGGGTCACGGCCGGTAACTCCGCGGGGCTCAACGACGGCGCCACCGCCTCGCTGGTCGCCTCCGAGGACTTCGCCCGGGAGCTCGGCCTGCCGGTGAGGATGCGCCTGGTCTCGTTCGCCTTCGCGGGCGTCGAGCCCGAGGTGATGGGCTACGGCCCGGTCCCGGCCACCAAGAAGGCCCTGGCGAAGGCCGGTCTGTCCATCGCGGACATCGGCCTGTTCGAGATCAACGAGGCGTTCGCCGTCCAGGTCCTGTCGTTCCTGGACCACTACGGCATCGCGGACGACGACGAGCGCGTCAACCAGTACGGCGGCGCGATCGCCTTCGGCCATCCGCTGGCCTCCTCCGGTGTCCGCCTGATGACGCAGCTGGCACGGCAGTTCGAGGAGCACCCCGAGGTCCGCTACGGCATCACGACGATGTGCATCGGCTTCGGCATGGGTGGCACCGTGATCTGGGAGAACCCGCACTTCGAGGGGAACAAGTGACCAACACCGCAGAGCTTCTCAAGGGAGCGGCAGAGCTCTTCCCGGGCGAGGTCGTGACGCAGGCGCACGTCCGCCACCTCGATCTCCCCCAGGGCGCGGGCCGCTTCGCGCTCATCACACTGGACAACGGCCTGGACCACACCAAGCCCACCACCTTCGGCCCGGCCTCGCTCGCCAACCTCAACACGGCGATCGACCAGGTCGAGAAGGAGGCCGCGGACGGCGAGATCACCGGTGTCGGCATCACCGGCAAGCCGTTCATCTTCGCCGTGGGCGCCGACCTCAAGGGCGTGGAGCTGCTGAAGCGCCATGAGGACGCGCTGGCCATCGGCAAGGGCGGCCATGACGTCTTCAAGCGGCTGTCCGCGCTCGCCGTGCCCACCTTCGCGTACTACAACGGCGCGGCGATGGGCGGCGGGGTCGAGGTCGGGCTGTACTGCGCCTACCGCACCGTCTCCGCGGCGCTGCCCGCCTTCTCGCTGCCCGAGGTGTTCCTCGGCCTGGTGCCCGGCTGGGGCGGCTGCACCCTGCTGCCGAATCTGATCGGCGCCGACCGCGCGGTCTCGGTCATCATCGAGAACTCGCTCAACCAGAACAAGCAGCTCAAGGGCGAGCAGGTCTACGAGCTCGGGATCGCCGACGCGATCTTCGAGGGCGCGGACTTCCTGGAGCAGTCGCTGATCTGGACCGCCGCCGTCCTCAAGGGCGAGATCGAGGTCGTACGGCCCGAGATCGACCGCGGCGACGCCTGGCACGAGGCCGTGGTGCGCGGCCGCGCCATCGCCGACGGCAAGGTGCACGGGGCGGCCCCGGCCGCCTACCGCGCGCTGGAGATCATCGACGCCGCGCGCAACGGCGACCTCGCCCGGGGCTTCGAGGCCGAGGAGAAGGCGCTCGCCGACCTCATCATGGGCAGCGAGCTGCGCAGCGGCATCTACGCCTTCAACCTGGTGCAGAAGCGCGGCAAGCGCCCGGCCGGGGCGCCGGACAAGTCGCTGGCGCGCCCGGTATCCAAGGTGGGCGTCGTGGGCGCGGGGCTGATGGCCTCGCAGCTGGCGCTGCTGTTCGCACGGCGTCTCGAGGTGCCGGTCGTGCTGACCGACATCGACCAGGAGCGGATCGACAAGGGCGTGGGCTATGTCCACGGCGAGATCGACAAGCTGCTGCTCAAGGGCCGGATCAACCCGGACAAGGCCAACCGGCTCAAGGCCGCGGTGACCGGTTCGCTGGACAAGGCCGCCGCGTTCTCCGACGCCGACTTCGTCATCGAGGCCGTCTTCGAGGAGATGGGCGTCAAGCAGCAGGTGTTCGCCGAGGTCGAGGCGGTCGTGCCGGAGCACGCCATCCTCGCCACCAACACCTCCTCGCTTTCGGTGTCCGAGATGGCCTCCCAGCTCAAGCACCCCGAGCGGGTCGTGGGCTTCCACTTCTTCAACCCGGTCGCGATCCTGCCGCTGCTGGAGATCGTCCGCGGTGAGAAGACCGATGACGCGTCGCTGGCCACGGCCTTCGGCGTGGCCAAGAAGCTGAAGAAGACCGGCGTCCTGGTCAAGGACGCCCCGGCGTTCGTCGTCAACCGGATCCTGACCAGCTTCCTTGGCGAGATCCAGAACGTGATCGACGAGGGCACCCCGGTGGACGTCGCCGAGCGCGCGGTCGAGCCGCTGGGCCTGCCGATGTCCCCGCTGGTGCTGCTGGAGCTGGTCGGCCCGGCGATCGGTCTGCACGTCTCCGAGACCCTGCACGGCGCGTTCCCTGACCGCTTCACGGTCTCGGAGAACCTCAAGCGCGTGGTCGAGGCGGGCAAGCGCAGCTTCTACGTCTATGCCGACGGCAATTCAGCCAAGCCGGAGCTGGACCCGGAGGTCACCGCGCTGCTCCAGCAGGGCGACACCGTCCTGACCGAGGAGCAGGTGCGCGCCCGGGTGCTGGACGTGGTCGCGCGGGAGATCGGGCTGATGCTCGAGGAGGGCGTCGTCGCCGAGGCGCAGGACATCGACCTGTGCCTGATCACCGGTGCGGGCTGGCCCTTCCACCTGGGCGGCCTCACGCCGTACCTGGACCGCGAGGGCGTCTCGGAGCGGGTGAACGGGAAGCCGTTCCTCGAGCAGGGCGTGGCGAGCGTTCCCGCGTAGCGCCGGGTCGGCGGTGCGTGGCGTCCCCGGGTGCCGGACGGGCAAAGTCCCGTCCGGCACCCGGCCGTTCCGTGGCTTGCCCGGTGCTTCCGAGGGCTCGTCCGTGCTGTCCGGGGCGGGCCCGCCGCGCTGGGTTGGCCCTCAGCCGGGCTGTGGCGCCGCTCAGGCGCTTCCCACGCGGGTCCATGCCCCGAGTGCCAGCCCGCGTTCGTCGGTCTTCTGACGGGCTACCAGGAGCTTTCCCTCCAGCGCCAGCGCGGCCAGCACCACCCGGCCCTGGGCGTCCAGCGCCAGCGCCGGGGTGTGGGCGCCCTGTTCACCCGACGGCGTCCACCACACCCCCGCCGCCTCGTCCTCGCAGGGGTGGGCGGCGACGGCGAGCCCGCCGACCGCGGGGTCCTGGTGGGCGAGGACGGTGCAGTCGTGACCGTCCACCAGGGCGCGCACCGCGGCGACCGGGCCGGTGCCGGTGGCCCCGCCCAGCGGTGCGGGGGCCGGGGCGTCCGGCCGCCAGGCCATGAGCTCACCGCTGCGGGCGTCCCGCCAGTAGTGGGTGAGGGTGCCGGGGCTGCTCTCCACCGTGGACGCCGAATCCGGCCGGGCGTCGGCGGGGACGTCCTCGCCCTGCTTGGGGGCGGCGCCGGGCTTGGGCTGGAACCAGCGCAGGGCGGCGCCCTTCCCGGCCGGTGCGAGCAGTTCGAGCCGGCCGTCGGCGGTCGAGGCCGCCGACATGGAGCCCAGGACGTGCATGCCCTTCCAGTCGGTCCAGCGCTCCCAGGCGCCCTTGGGGTCCTGCCGCCGCGCGCTCACCCCGCCCCCGGCGTTGCGTACGAAGACGCGGAGGGCGCCGGAGGAGTCCACCGCGGCGGCCGGGGGTCCGGTGCGCTCGGCCTTGCGGGCGTCCTTCGGATGCGGGGTGCCCAGCGAGTGCCACGCGGTCAGCGGGCGGCCGGACTGGAACTGGGTGGCGTGGACGACGTCCACGCGCGCCGGTTCCCCGTCGCCGCCCGGCCGGCGCCGAAGGCCCACCAGGTGCGCATACCCCTCGGGGCTCTGAACGACGGTCAGCCCGGCCAGGCGGCCGGACACCTCGATCAGCCACGGCCCCGACCACTCCGCCCCTCCGGGGCGGTCCTCGGTCCAGCGGGCGACACCGCCCGTCACCGGTGCGTAGGCCGTGAGCCTGCCGTCCTTGCCGCGGAGCAACCGCAACGCCATGGCCCGCTGCCAACCCTTCCCGGAGCCCTTCCACCTGATCGAACGATGTCCATAGTAATTTGCCTGAACTATGGATGGGGTTGTGGTCGTGGACGCCGCCAATGTGGTCGGTTCGGTTCCGGATGGCTGGTGGCGTGACCGGCGCGGCGCCGCCGAACGCCTCCGCGACCGGCTGGCCGTCCTCGCCGGGGCCGGGCTCCCCGGCCGCCCGGGCGTGCCCGGCTGGGCCACGGAGCCTCCGGTGGACATCGTGATGGTGGTCGAGGGCGCGGCGCGGGGCGTCGAGCCGGTGGCGGGCGTACGGGTGGAGAGCGCGCCGGGCAGCGGCGACGACCACATCGTGGCCGTGGTGGCGGCCCGTGAGCAGGGCCGCCCCTGCCTGGTGGTGACGGCGGACCAGGGGCTGCGGGCGCGGGTGGCGGCGCTGGGCGCGGAGACGGTGGGCCCCCGTTCGGTCCGCCCGAACGGCTCGGCGCCCTAGACGGTCCGACGGTCGCCGGGATCAGCTCGCCGTGGCAGGGCGCTGAGTACGTCGGCTGCGGCGGGGCTGGCGGCTGGGGCGGAGCCCCAGGTTCGGGAAGGGGCGGGGAGAGGGAAGATCCCCCGGGCGCACCCGCCGCCTACCCCGTGCGCGTTCCCGCCTCGCTCACCCGGCTGTGGCGGCGCCCGTAGAAGGCGTAGACGAGGAGGCCGATGGCCATCCACACCCCGAACCGCACCCATGTCTCCGCGGGCAGATTGAGCATCAGCCACAGCGACGCGGCCACCGACAGGACCGGCAGCACCGGCACCCAGGGGGTGCGGAAGGCGCGGGGCAGATCGGGGCGGGTGCGGCGGAGGATGATGACGCCCAGGGCGACCACGACGAAGGCGAAGAGCGTGCCGATGTTCACCAGCGCCGCCAGCTCGGAGATGGAGGTGAACCCGGCGACCACCGCGATGACCACGCCCAGCACGACCGTCGAGCGGTACGGCGTGCCGAAGCGCGGATGCACCCGGGAGAAGACCCTGGGCAGCAGCCCGTCCCGGCTCATCGCGAAGAACACCCGGCTCTGGCCGAGCAGCAGGATCATGGACACGGTGGTGAGCCCGACGGCGGCGCCGAAGCTGATGAGGCCCGCGTAGAACGGATGGCCGGTCGCCTTGAAGGCGTCGGCGAGCGGCGCGTCCACCGACAGCTTGGTGTACTTCTGCATGCCGGTGACCACGATGGACACCGCGACGTACAGCACCGTACAGATGAGCAGCGAGCCCAGGATGCCGCGGGGCATGTCCCGCTGCGGGTTCCGGGTCTCCTCGGCCGCGGTCGCCACGATGTCGAAGCCGATGAAGGCGAAGAAGACCACGGCGGCGCCGGTGAAGATCCCCTGGACGCCGAAGGTCGTGGGTTCGTAACCGAACATCAGCTGGATCAGCGGCGCCTTCAGCCCCGAGCCGGAGACCGTGCCCTGGGCCTCGGGGACGAAGGGGTGGTAGTTCCCCGGGTGGATGAAGAAGGCGCCCGCGATGATGACGAGCAGCACCACGGCCACCTTGATCGCGACCACCACGGAGGTGACCCGCGCGGACAGCTTCATCCCGCAGACCAGGATCGCGGTGATCACCAGCACCAGCAGGAACGCCAGCAGGTCGAAGGAGAAGCCGTGCGCGGCCTCGGGCCCGGACAGGGCGTCGGGCAGGTGCCATCCGGCGTTGTCCAGCAGCGAGCGGATGTACCCCGACCAGCCCACCGAGACCACGGCACAGGCGAGCGCGAACTCCAGCACCAGGTCCCAGCCGATGATCCAGGCGGGCAGCTCGCCCAGTGAGGCGTACGAGAAGGTGTACGCGGACCCCGCGACCGGAACCGTCGAGGCGAACTCGGCGTAGCACAGCGCGGCCAGGGCGCAGGCCACTCCGGCGGCCACGAAGGACAGCGCGGTCGCGGGCCCCGCCTGCTCCTTGGCGACCGAGCCGGTGAGCACGAAGATGCCGGTGCCGATGATGACGCCGACGCCGAAGACCGTGAGGTCCAGGACGGACAGGGAGCGGGTGAGGGTGTGTTCGGGCTCCTCGGTGTCCTGGATGGACTGCTCGATGCTCTTCGTCCGCAGGTAGCGCGGCCGGACTTTGCCTCCGGTGCCTCCGCCTGGTTCCGATTCGCTCACCGGTGTCACCTCCACGCCTGCCGTGCGGCTCATGCTTCTGGTTACCGATCGGCGTCGAGGTATGCACGCTCGGGGCCGTCCCCGATTCACCCGATGGGGGCGTGCGGTACGACAGACGCTGGGCCGGTCGGAGCACGAAGCGCTCCGGCCGGCCCAGGTGCAAAGAGGCTTGCCCGGGCGTAAAGGGGCGGTCCAGGCACCAAGGGGCGGCCCGGGCGTAAAGGGGCGGTGGCTCAGTCGCGCACCGGCTCGGCCGTCGTCCGCCGGGTCACACCGGCGCCGCCGGCGCCCTGGGGGCCCGCGTCCGCGGACTCGTTCCCGTAGCGGCCGTCGAGCCTGGAGACCAGCCCGGTGACCTGTCGGGCGATGTCCGGCGCGGTCAGCCCGATCTCCGCCATGACCTCCTTACGGGAGGCATGGTCGAGGAAGCGCGGCGGGATCCCGAAGTTGCGCACCGGCATGTCGAAGCCGCCGTCGCGCAGCGCCTGGGCGACGGCCGCGCCGACACCGCCGACCCGGATGTTGTCCTCGACGACGACCACGACGCGGTGGAGGTCGGCGAGCACGGGCAGTTCCTCGTCCACCGGCTTGACCCAGCGGGGGTCGACCACGGTGGTCGTGATGCCCTGCTTGTCCAGGAGGTCGGCGACCTCCAGACACATCGGGGCGAGCGCGCCGACCGAGACCAGCAGTACGTCGGGGGCGTCCCCCGCGGACTCGGCGGGCTCCCGCAGTACGTCCATGCCGCCGACCCTGCCGACGGCCGCGAGCGCCGGACCCACCGCGCCCTTGGAGTAGCGCACCACGGTCGGGGCGTCCGCCACCTCCACGGCCTCGCGCAGCTGGGCGCGGACCTGGTCGGCGTCGCGCGGGGCGGCGATCCGCAGACCGGGGACCACCTGGAGCAGCGACAGGTCCCACATGCCGTTGTGCGAGGCCCCGTCGGTGCCGGTGATACCGGCGCGGTCCAGCACGAAGGTGACTCCGCACTTGTGCAGCGCCACATCCATCAGGACCTGGTCGAAGGCGCGGTTGAGGAAGGTGGCGTAGACCGCGAAGACCGGGTGGACGCCGCCGGTGGCCAGGCCCGCCGCCGAGACGGCCGCGTGCTGCTCGGCGATGCCCACGTCGTAGACCCGGTCAGGGAAGCGCTTGGCGAACTCGGTGAGCCCCACCGGGTGCAGCATGGCCGCGGTGATCGCGACGATGTCCTCGCGCTCCTCGCCGAGCTTGACCATCTCCTCGCCGAAGACCGAGGTCCAGTCGGCGCCGGAGGCCGAGATCGGCAGCCCGGTGTCCGGGTGGATCTTGCCGACGGTGTGGAAGCGGTCCGCCTCGTCCTGGAGCGCGGGCTGGTAGCCACGGCCCTTCTCGGTGAGGCAGTGCACGATGACCGGGCCGCCGAAACGCTTCGCCCGCTGCAGCGCCGACTCCAGCGCCTCGATGTCATGGCCGTCGATCGGGCCGACGTACTTCAGCCCCAGGTCCTCGAACATGCCCTGCGGGGTGATGAAGTCCTTCAGCCCCTTCTTGGCCCCGTGCAGCGTTTCGTACAGCGGCCTGCCGACGACCGGGGTGCGCTCCAGCAGGTCCTTGCCGCGGGCCAGGAAGCGCTCATAGCCGTCGGTGGTACGGAGGGTGGCGAGGTGGTCGGCCAGGCCGCCGATGGTCGGGCCGTAGGAGCGCTCGTTGTCGTTGACGACGATGACCAGCGGGCGGTTCTTGGCGGCGGCGATGTTGTTGAGCGCCTCCCAGGCCATACCGCCGGTGAGCGCCCCGTCGCCGATCACGGCGACCACACGGTCCTGCTTGCCGAGCAGCTCATTGGCCTTGGCAAGGCCCTCGGCCCAGCCGAGGACGGTCGAGGCGTGGCTGTTCTCGATGATGTCGTGCTCGGACTCGGCCCGCGAGGGATAACCGGACAAACCGCCCTTGGTCTTGAGCTTGGAGAAGTCCTGGCGGCCGGTGAGCAGCTTGTGTACGTAGGACTGGTGGCCGGTGTCCAGCAGCACCTTGTCCCGGGGCGAGTCGAAGACCCGGTGCAGGGCGATGGTCAGCTCCACCACACCGAGATTGGGGCCGAGATGGCCGCCGGTCCTGGAGACGGCGTCGACGAGGAAGGTGCGGATCTCCGCGGCCAGCTGGTCCAGCTCCTCCGGAGTGAGCCGGTCCAGATCGCGCGGTCCCGTGATGCGGGTCAGCAGCACCCGTGCCTCCTTGCTTCGAGCGTCTCCATGGAGCTTGCCGTCCGCCCGAGTCTAATGTTCCGCTCTCCGGCGGCTGCCTCCCCCCGAGGCGATCTCCATCACGCGGGCGCTCCCGAGACGGCTGCCCGGTGCCTTCCGTGAAGGCACCGGGCAGCCGGACGGACGGAGGAGGCGTCCGGGGTCAGCCGCGACCCGCGGACCGCTGTGTCCTGCGCGACACCGAGTCGATGACGACGGCGGCCAGCAGCACCCCACCGGTGATCATGTACTGGACGGAGTTCGCGACGCCCAGCAGGTTCATCCCGGACGAGATCGAGCCGATCACCAGCATGCCGAGCAGCGCCGACCAGACCGAGCCCCGGCCGCCGAAGAGGCTGGTGCCGCCGATGACGGCGGCCGCGATGGCCTCCATCAGCAGGTTGCCGGTACCGGCCTGCTGGCTGGCGGAGCCGATCCGGGAGGCGATCATGATGCCGCCGCTCGCGGCCATCAGCCCGGCCAGCGAGTAGACCGAGATCCGGATGGCGACGACGTTGATGCCCGCGCGGCGGGCGGCCTCGACGCTGCCGCCCAGGGCGATCACCTTGCGCCCGTAGGAGGTGCGGCGGACCACGAAGTCCAGGATCACCAGGACCGCCACGAAGATCACCAGCGCGAGGGGCAGGCCCTTGTACTCGTTGAGCCGCCAGGCCGCGGCGTAGACGATCACCGCGAGCACACCCGTGCGGACCAGGATCTCGCTCAGCGGCCGCGAGGGTATCCCGACCGCCTTACGGCGCCTGCTGTCCAGGAACTGGGCGAGGAAGAAGCCCGCCGTGGCCACCGTGGCCGCCCCGTACGCTGCGATGAGCTGGCTGAAGTAGTGCGCGGTGAGATCGCGTACGAAGCTGTCGTCGGCGATGCTGATGGTGCCGGTGGTGCCGAGCACCTGGAGCATCAGACCGTTCCAGGCCAGCAGACCGGCCAGGGTCACCACGAAGGCCGGTACGCCGATCTTGGCGAAGAAGAAGCCGTGCACCGCGCCGAGCACCGCGCCGCTGGCGAGTGCCGCGAGCACCGCGATCCCCTCGGGCACCCCGTGGTTGACGTTCAGCACCGCCAGGGTCGCCGCGGCCAGACCGCTGAGCGAGCCGACGGACAGGTCGATCTCGCCGAGCAGCAGCACGAAGACGATCCCGACCGAGATCATGCCGGTGCCGCCGAGCAGGATGGAGAGGTCGGAGAGGTTCTTGGGCGAGAGGAAGGCGCTGTCCTTCGCCTGGAAGACCGCCCAGATGATGGCGATGCCGACGATGACCGGGACCGCGCCCAGGTCGCCGCTGCGCATCTTGCGGCCGAACTCCGTCAGATAGCCCTTGAAGCCCTCCTGACGGACCAGCAGCCGGGGGTCGACGACGGTGACCGCGTCCTTGGCGACGGGGTTGGCGTCGGCCGGGCCGCCCGCCTTGTTGGCGCCGTTCGACGGGCCGCCGTTGGTCTTGTCGACGTTCGTGGTCACTTCGCGACCTCCCCGCTACGCGCCTTGCGGCGGGTCACGGCGTTGTCCGTGGCGCCGGTGATGGCGGAAATGATCTCTTCCTGAGAGGTGGCCTTCACATCGAAGATGCCGTTGTTGCGGCCCAGCCGCAGCACCGCGACCCGGTCCGCTACGGCCTTGACGTCGGCCATGTTGTGGCTGATGAGGATGACGGCGAGGCCGCGGTCGCGCAGCCGCTCGACCAGGTCAAGGACCTGTGCGGTCTGCTCGACGCCGAGGGCGGCGGTCGGCTCGTCCAGAATCACCAGCTTGGGCTCGCCGAGCATCGAACGGGCGATGGCGACGGTCTGCCGCTGGCCGCCCGAGAGCGAGGCGATCGGGATCCGCACACTGGGGATGCGGATCGACAGGGTCTGGAGCAACTCACGGGAGCGCCGCTCCATTTCGACCTCGTCGAGCACCCCGGCGCGCAGGATCTCGCGGCCGAGGAAGAGATTGCCGACGACATCGATGTTGTCGCAGAGGGCGAGGTCCTGGTACACGGTCGCGATGCCCAGCTCCTGGGCGTCGTGCGGCCGGCTGACCTCGACGGGCTTGCCCTGCCACTCGATGACGCCTTCGTCGGCGGGGCCGACTCCGGCAATGCTCTTGACGAGGGTCGACTTGCCGGCCCCGTTGTCGCCCACCAGGGCGACGACTTCACCGGCGTGGACCTCCAGATGGATGTCGGTGAGCGCCTGGACGGCGCCGAACCGCTTGGAGATCCCGCGCAACGCCAACACGGGTCCGTTCGGCACGATGGCCATCTCCGTTCCGGGCAGGGTGGCCCCTGCTGAGTGACGGAGGGGAGAGCGCGCCCTCCCCTCGATTGGGGGGTGAGTCAGGGAGGCGGGCCGTCCGCGGATGCGGACGGCCCTGCTCCCAGGTGTGCCGGGGACCGGCTGTGCGCCGGCGACCGGCCGTTACTTCAGACCGGCCTCGGCGCACGCCGCCTTGAGCTTGGCGGTGCAGATCTGGTCGATCTTGTAGATGCCGTCCTTGACGACGGTGTCCTTGATGTTCTCCTTGGTCAGCGAGACCGGGGTGATCAGCGTCGCCGGGATGTCCTTGGTGGTCGGGCTGTCGACCGTGTTGGACTCGTTGACCTTCTCGCCGCGGCCGAGCGCGACGGCCATCTCGGCGGCGGCGGTGGCCTCGTCCAGGTAGGACTTGTACACGCTCATGTACTGCTCGCCGGTGACGACGCGGCGGACACCCTCGATCTCGGCGTCCTGCCCGGTGACCGGGGGCAGCGGGTTGAAGCCGCCGCTCTTGAGCGCGGTGATCGCGCCGCCCGCCATGCTGTCGTTGGCCGAGTAGACGCCGACGATGTTGTCCTTGCCGAGCGAGGAGATGGCACCCGTCATGGCCTCGTTGGCCTTGTCCGCCAGCCAGCGGTCGACGTCGTAGGACTTGCCGATGTCCACCTTGCCCTTGAGGACGGACAGCGCGCCCTTCTTGAACATGGCGGCGTTGGGGTCGGCCTCCCAGCCGTTGAGCATGACGATCTTGCCGCTCTTGGCCTTGTCGCCCAGCGCCTTGAGCAGGGCCTTGCCCTGGACCTTGCCGACCGTCTCGTTGTCGAACGAGGTGTACGCGGAGACCGGGCCCTCGGCGAGCCGGTCGTAGGCGATGACGGGGATGCCGTCCTCGTCGGCCTTCTTGACCGAGCTGGCGATGGACTTGGAGTCCACCGAGTCAAGGATGATCGCGTCGACCTTCTTGGTGATCATCGAGTCGACCTGCTGCTGCTGGACCGAGGGGTCCGACTTGGCGTTGACGTAAAGGATCTTGCAGTCGGCACAGAGTGCCTTGATCTTCTTGGTGACGAAGGGCCGGTCGAAGTTCTCGTATCTGGCCGTCTGATCCTCAGGCAGCAGCAGCCCGATCGTGAGCGGACCCGTCTTCTTCTTGTCGTCCTTGCTGTCGTTGCTGGCCTCCTTCGCCGAGCCACAGGCGGCGAGGGCGACCGTCATCGACATGACAGAAGCGGCGAGAGCGACGCGACGCATCGTTGCGTTCATTTAGGGGTGACCTCCCTGACGAGGCCGCGTCATTGCGGCCGAGGTGGCTGGAAGTCAACTCGGCTGCCCGCATGGCGTCAAGAAGTAAATCCTTAACGAGATGGCAACGGTGCCATTCGTTATCTGAGTGAACGCAGCCGGACAGGCCGGATAGACGGAGCGTGACCGGACAAAGTCTCCCAGGCAAGCCCGCGGACCAACAGCCCCCGCGCGGCGTTCAGGTACGGCCCAACGGCCCCCGCCCGGCGGTCAGATGAGGGCCGCAGCCCCGCCCGGTGGTCAGATGAGGGCCAGCGCCCCGCCCGGTGGGGTCAGGTGAGGGCCGGAGCCCCCGCCGGGAGCGCACCGTCCAGCAGCGTCGAGTCGCCCATCTCGCTGAGCACCAGCGCGAGCGCGCCCAGCACCTCGGCCCGCCCGCCGAGCGCCCCCGGCATCACCGACAGCTGATTCGCCGCGCTCGGGATCGCGTACCGCGCGACCGACTCCCGGATCGGGCCCAGCACCAGCTCCCCCGCCTCGGCCAGCTGGCCGCCCAGCACCATCCGGCTCGGGTTGATCAGATTGCAGAGGTTGGCCACCCCGCTGCCGATGTGCCGCCCGACGTCCCCGATCACCCGGCGGCAGCCCGGGTCGCCCTCGCGGGCGAGCTGCACCATGCGCTCCACGGTGAGGTCGGCGCCATGGCTGGAACGCAGCAGCGGCAGCACATAGCGGGCCGCGGTGAAGGTCTCCAGACAGCCGCGGTTGCCGCAGCGGCACACCGGGCCCGACTCGTCCAGGGTGATGTGACCGATCTCGCCCGCCGTACCGCCGGGGCCGCGGTAGATCTTCCCGCTGATCACCAGCCCCGCGCCGACACCGTCGGCCACCTTGATGTACGCCAGGTCGCCGACCCCGCGCCCCGAGCCCCAGACCAGCTCGCCGAGCGCGCCGAGGTTGGCGTCGTTGTCCACGTGCACCGGCACCCCGAGCCGCTGGGCCAGGTCATCGCGCGGATTGGTGCCAGCCCAGCCCGGCAGGATCGCGGTCGAGCCCAGCGTGCCGGTCTCCACGTCGATCGGCGCCGGAACGCCGAGCCCGACCCCGACCACCTTGTCCTGGCTCAGCCCGCTGGCCGTGATCAGCCTGCTGACCAGGTGCTCTGCCCGGTCCAGGCCCTGGGAGGAGGAGGCGTCCACATCCAGCGGCTCGGCCTCCTCGGCCAGCACCTGATGGGCGAGGTTGCCGATGGCGACACGCAGATGCGTATGGCCGAAATCCACCCCTACGACAATGCCCGCGTCGCCGCTGAGCGAGACGCTGCGCGCCCGGCGGCCGCCCGCCGAGGTGGGGGTGACCTCGACCGTTCCACCGTCCTTGAGCTCGCGCACGATGTTGGAGACGGTGGCCGCGGACAGCCCGGTGGACCTGGCGATCTCCGCCTGGGTCAGCGAGCCCGCCATGCGCACCGCACGGACCACCCGCTCGAGGTTGGCCCGGTGCAGCGACGACTGCGATCCCGGAGTCTCCACGCCCATCCACTCCCGCCTTCGCGGGCGGCACGACGGCCGCTCCGCCGACCGGACCGCAGCAGTGAGGCCCGGCTGTGTCTCCAACATGTGAACTCTAAGCTGAGCCGCCACGGTTGTCCCACGTCAAGCCCCCTACCGTCGTGGGACCGCTCGCGGCACCCTCCGCCGCCCACAGCGGCACGGTCCCGCCCTTTCCGCGGGGCGGAGAGGACGGGACCGCGAAAGGCCTCGTGACGGGACCGGTAAAGGCCATCGGTGACGGGACCGGGAAAAGCCCCTCGGTGATGTGCCTCCGTGCGGTGCCCCTATTTGAGCGCGCCCGCGGTCAGACCCGCCTGGACCTGCCGCTGGAAGATGATATAGACGGCGAGGACGGGAAGCATCGCCAGCACCAGACCGGCGAAAAGGGCCGACCAGTCGCCCTTGTACTGCTGGCTGGCCGCGAGCTGCACAAGGCCCTGGGTGAGCACCCGCTTGTCCTCATCGGTGTTGAGCACCGTGGGCAGCATGTACTGATTCCACTGCCCGAGGAAGTTGAAGATCCCCACACTGATCAGCCCCGGCTTCGCCATCGGCAGCATGACCTGGAAGAACGTCCGGGTATGGGACGCCCCGTCGATCAGGGCCGCCTCCGCCACCGAGGACGGCAGCGTCTTGAAGAACGAGGTCAGGAAGAAGACCGTGAACGGCAGCGAATAGGCGATATAGACCAGAATGAGCCCATGAAAGGTGTTGAGCAGGCTCATGTTCTTCATCACGAAGAACAGCGGCACCAGCGCCAGGATGATCGGGAAACTCATCCCGCCGACGAACATGAAATAGATGAACCGCTTTCCCGGGAATTCGAAGCGGGCCAGGATGTACGCCGCCATCGAGCCCAGCAGCATCGTCCCGATCAGCGAGCAGCCCACCACCAGGATCGTGTTGAGGAAGAAGTCGCCGATGTTCGACTTGCTCCAGGCCCTGGTCCAGTTGTCGAAGTGCAGGACCGTGGGCAGCCCCCAGGGCGAGGTGAAGATCTGCTTGTCGGTCTTGAGGGAGCTCATCACCGCCCACAGCAGCGGCAGCGTGACCAGGAGCCCCCAGACCACCAGGATGCCGTGCGAGAAGACGTTGAGGACCTTGCCCTCGCTGCCGATCCGGCCCCCGGGGGTGAAGTCCGGCGGCGGCTGCTTGGCGACGGGCCCGGTGGCCGGTGCCTCGTCCTCCTTGGTGACGCCCGGGAGCTCCGAGGGCTCTGCGTGCGAGGTCACTGTGGTACCCCCAGATCGGCGGTCGGGCGGCGGTGGCCGGGTGTGGTCGGTGTGATCGGCATCAGTACTCCAGCCGTTCGCGCCGGCCGAGCCTGGTCACGATGACCGCGAAGATCAGGGTGACGATGAGCATCGCGACGCCGATCGTGGTGGCCCGTCCGGCCTGCCCGTCGTGGAAGGTCTTGGTGTAGACGTAGTAGCCCATGACCTGGGTGGAGTCGGCGGGGCCGCCCGGCCCCACGGTCATGATCTGCACCACGGCGAACGCGTCGAGCGCGATGATGCCCATATAGATCCAGCCGGTCTGGACCGTGTCCCACAGCAGCGGCAGGGTGATCTTGAAGAAGGTCTTGATCCGGTTGGCCCCGTCGAGCAGCGCCGCCTCGTAGAAGTCCCTCGGGATGGAACTCATCCCGGCGGAGAAGAGGACGACGTAGAAGCCGACGTTGCTCCAGACCATCACCGCCATCAGGCACCACAGCGCCAGCTTCGGATCGGCCAGCCACTGCTGCTGGAGCGAATCCAGACCGACCCCGTCGAGGAAGGAGTTGATCGCGCCGTTGCGCGGGTTGTAGGTGAACTGGAACAGCAGGGCGACGATCGCGATCGACAGCACCTGCGGAAAGAAATAGATCACCTTGTACAGGCTCGACCCGTGCACCCCGGAGACCGCCGCGTTCTTACGGCCCCGGCCGCCCACATTGAGCATAAAGGCGAAGAAGAGCCCGAGGCCCAGCGTCACCAGCGGCACCACCAGCAGCAGCACGACATTGTGCCCGACCGCTTTCCAGAAGAGGTCGTCGTGCAGCAGCCAGTCGTAGTTCCTGAACCCGACCATCTGGAAGTCGGAGCTCAGGCCCGTCCAGTCCGTGAAGGAGTAATAGATGGCCTGGACGAACGGCGAGATCACGAAGACCGCGTAAAGGATCACCGGCAGGGCCAGAAACCCCGCGATGAACCGGTACTTCCCATGCTGCATTTCTACCGACCTCGGTCTTCCCCTACGGATACTGCCGCCGGCGACGCGTGGACCCGCATCAGACGTGCTTGTACTTCTTGACGGCGTCGTCCTTGGCCGTGTCATCGGCGAACTTCTGGCACTTCTTGATCGCCTCGGCCGGGGTCATCCGGCCGGCCATCATCTCGCCGAGCGCGCCGACGCCGATCTGCTGCTTCTCCAGCGTCACGTACCAGTCCTGGATCCGCGGGTTGACCACGTTCTTGCCCGCCTTGGTCAGCGCCGCCTGCGCCGACGCCAGGCCCGGCGGCAGGCTGAGCCCTTCGGTGCCGCCGTTGAGGGAGGAGAGCGAGGAGACCTGCTTGATGAAGTTCTTGGTGGACTTCTCACCGAGCATGATCCGCAGCAGCTCCATGCCGCCCTCGGGGTTCTTCGCCGACTTCGGGACGATGAAGGGCTCACCGCCGGAGGCCCACAGGGTGCCGAACGGCAGCTTGTCGCTCTTGTCCAGGCTGGACGGCGCGGCCACCGTCATCTGGAAGTCCTTGGGGGTGGTCTTCTTCGCCTCGTTCTCCACCCAGGAGCCGTTCGGGATGAACAGCGCCTTGCCCTGGTTCCACGCGGTCTGGGACTCGATGTGGGTGAGGCCCGGGGTGCCCTTGAGGATGTAGCCCTTCCTGTAGAGCTCGTAGTACGCCTCGAAGGCGGCCTTGACCGCCGGGTGCTTCCAGGCGTTCTCCTCCAGGTTGTCGATCGAGTCCAGCACGTCCCGGCCGCCGATCTTGGCGATGAAGGGGTAGAGGCTGAACGGCAGGTAGTACGGGAACTTGCCGGGGTAGGTCCAGCCCGCGATGCCCTTCTTCTTGGCCTTCTCGCAGACCTTGAGCATGTCGTCCCAGGTCTCGGGGTACTCCTCGTCGAGCTTGGCGAGATTGGTCTTGGAGTACCAGACGCCGTAGACGGTGTAGGCGTAGTAGAGGATCCACACCGGCTTGCCGTCGAACTGGCCCATCTCCACGACACCGGGGCGCAGCGTCTCGCGCACCGTCTTATTCGGGTCGTCGAGCGAGGGCGCGTCCAGCAGCGGGGTGAGGTCGGTCAGCTGGTTCTTGGCGACCAGGGTGCCCATGTCCATCTGCTCGGCGCCGGAGTTGTCGACCAGGTCCGGCGGGCTGCCGCCGTTGAAGCGCGGCTGGAGCACGGTCTGGACCTTCTGGGTGGCCGAGTGCTTGACCTTGCCCTTGGCCTTCGGGAAGGCCGCGGCGTACTCCGCCTCGGCGTCCTTGGCGTACTGCTGGCCGAAGCCGCCGTCGAAGATGACGACGTCGAGAGCGGCGCTCTCATTGACGGCGAGCGGGTTCTTGGCGGTCTTCTTGCCCTTGTCGACCTTCTTGGAGTCGTCGTCACCGCCACTGGCACAGGCGGACAGCGCGCTCATCGCCGGCACGGTGATCAATCCGAGCGCCGCCGAGCGCTTGATCAGATCGCGACGGCCGACATCTGAGGTGGATCCCATGCTCAAGTCCTCGCCTTCGTCAGGACTCAGGCGGTGTGACGGTCTCCCGTACGAACTCGCCTCCGGCGAGGGGCCCGACACCGCGGGTCAGTTGGAGCATCAAGCGGAGTATTACTGGGTGTACGCCGGGAGAGCGGATGACCCGCCGAGGCCCTCCGATATGGGCCGCGCTGCGGCCCTCCCCCTGGGGCGACAGGTATAGTCCACTGGGCCTCGTATGGGCAAGATCGAGAGGTCATCGGGTATCAGTCTTTCCCGAGTTGAGACCTGCACGACATACCGTAAGGGGAGACTTGCCGTGCGGCACACCGCCGTGCGCGCTCCCCGAAAGGCGGTTCCCGTGTCCCGGAAGCAGTTCACCCTCGCCACCAGCATTGTCGTGGCCGCGACACTCGCGGCCACCGCCGGGTGCGGCTCCAGCAGAGGGGGCTCCTCCGCCGGGGACAGCAAGGGCGGCGCGGCGATCGGCAAGGGCATGGCCCAGCTGCCGGTGGAGCCCACCCAGGAGCCGACCGAGGATCCCACCGACGACCCGTACGACGACCCTTCGGACTCCCCCAGCGGCGGCTCCGGCCTGATCACCCCGGACGCCAAGATGGGCACCTGCGGATGGGGTTCGAACGGCAAGCCCTACGCCAATGTGAAGATCAGCAACTCCGGTTCCAGCAAGGCCTACTACTCGCTGCTGGTCGGCTTCGTCGACAGCTCCGACGAGGTGGTGACCACCGGGGTGGAGTCCGACACCCCCGTGGAGGGCGGCTCCGACAAGACCATCAAGGTCACCGGGATCAAGGCGGACAGCTCCCACAAGGCGAAGAAGTGCCGGCTGTCGCTGGCCACCAAGTCCAACAACGCGGGCTGACGACCCGCAAGCGGCGACCTTAAGGGGCACGCGGAACCGCCCCTCCGAACGCGGGCCGTACCACCGGCGGATGGTACGGCCCGCGCCGCACCATCCGCCGCACGGGCGCCCATTGAGCGCTGTCCGCAACCTTGACACCGCCCTCCCCCTGCCTCCCTACTTATCTCTGCCCGACCCAGTGGACAACGTTGTCAGACTCGTTGAGAGGCTGAGTATGCGACAGAGACGACCCCAGAGACGATGGCGTGGGATCGGACGGCCGGCCGCCCTGGTGGCGGCCGTCCTGCTGGCGGTGACGGCCCAGGGCGGTGCGGTCGCCGCCCCCGCCCGCCCGGACTCCGCGCACCACGCCGACCGCACCTTCGCCTCGTCCTTCGAGTCGGGCGATCCCCAGCCCGACTGGCGGAACACGGTCGAGACGGGACCCGACGGAAGGAAGAAGGCGTCGGGAGTCGACGGAGGCTACTCCTCCGGGATCCCCGGCAATGTCACCGACAAGGTCACCGAGGTCCGCGCGAGCGGCGAGAACACCGACGGCGGGGAGATCAAGGAGAACCTCGTCGACGGTGAGACCAGCAGCAAGTGGCTGACCTTCGACACCACCGGCTGGCTCGAGTTCGACCTGAGCGAGCCGGTGGAGGCCGTCCGCTACGCCCTCACCTCCGCCAACGACGCCCCCGGCCGGGACCCGAAGGACTGGACCCTCAAGGGCTCGGCCGACGGCTCCGACTGGACGACGCTGGACACCCGTGAGGACCAGGAGTTCTCATCCCGCCAGCAGACGCGGGAGTTCTCCTTCGGCAGTTCCACGGCGTACCGGCACTTCCGGCTGGAGATCACCCGCAACGCCGGGGACGACATCGTCCAGCTCGCGGAGGTGCAGTTGGCGAACGGCGACACCACGCCGCCCGCGGCCTCCGACATGCAGACCCAGACCGACCGCGGCCCGACCGGCTCCCCCACCGCCAAGCCCAACGCGGGCTTCACCGGCACCCGTGCCCTGCGCTACGCGGGCACCCACAAGCCGGACGGCCGGGCGTACTCGTACAACAAGGTCTTCGACGTCGACACCGCCGTCACCCGGGACACCCGGCTGTCCTACCGGATCTTCCCGTCGATGACCGAGACGGACCTCGACTACCCGGCCACCCATGTCTCCGTCGACCTCGCGTTCACCGACGGCAGCTACCTCAGCGAGCTGCCCGGCGCGGTCGACCAGCACGGCGCCCGGATGAGCCCGCGGGGCCAGGCCGACTCCAAGACGCTCTACGTCAACCAGTGGAACCACAAGGAGTCCCGGATCGGCGCGGTCGCCGCGGGCAAGACCGTCGACCGGATCCTCGTGGCCTACGACTCCCCCAAGGGCCCCGCGCAGTTCCGCGGCTGGGTGGACGACATCTCCATCGCCCCCAAGGCGCCGGAGAAGCCGCTGGCACACCTGTCGGACTACGCCCTGACCACCCGCGGCACCAACTCCAGCGGCAGCTTCTCGCGCGGCAACAACTTCCCGGCCACCGCCGTCCCCAATGGCTTCAACTTCTGGACGCCGGTGACCAACGCGGGCTCCACCGACTGGCTCTACCAGTACGCCCGCGCCAACAACGCCGACAACCTCCCCACCATCCAGTCGTTCAGCGCCAGCCATGAGCCCAGCCCCTGGATGGGCGACCGGCAGACCTTCCAGGTGATGCCGTCCGGGGCGGCCGGCACCCCCGACGCCGGGCGCACCGCCCGCGCGCTCCCCTTCCACCACGAGCAGGAGACCGCGCGCCCCTACTACTACGGGGTGACCTTCGAGAACGGCCTCAAGGCCGAGATGGCGCCCACCGACCACGCCGCGGCCATGCGCTTCAGCTATCCGGGCGAGGACGCGAGCGTCATCTTCGACAACGTCAACAACAACGGCGGGCTGACCCTCGACGCCGAGCACGGCGTCGTCAGCGGCTACTCCGACGTCAAGAGCGGCCTGTCCACCGGCGCCAGCCGACTGTTCGTCTACGGGGTCTTCGACACCCCGGTGAGCGCGGGCGGCAAGCTGGACGGAGGCGGCGGCAAGGATGTCACCGGCTACTTCCGCTTCAAGCCGGGGAAGGACCGTACGGTCACCCTCCGGCTCGCCACCTCGCTGATCGGTGTCGACCAGGCCAAGGCCAACCTCGACCGGGAGCTGCCCGCGTCGCGGTCGTTCGGGCAGGTCAAGCGGGCCGCCCAGGTGGAGTGGGACAGCATCCTCGGCCGGGTCGAGGTCGAGGGCGCGGACCGCGGCCAGCTCACCTCGCTCTACTCCAGCCTCTACAGGCTGTACCTCTATCCCAATTCCGCTTTCGAGAACACGGGTACGGCGGCGAGGCCCCGCCACCAGTACGCGAGCGCCTTCTCTCCGGCCACCGGGGAGAACACCCCGACCCACACCGGCGCGAAGATCGTCGACGGAAAGGTGTACGTCAACAACGGCTTCTGGGACACCTACCGCACCACCTGGCCCGCCTACTCCCTGCTCACCCCCAAGCGGGCGGGCACGATGGTCGACGGCTTCGTGCAGCAGTACAAGGACGGCGGCTGGATATCCCGCTGGTCCTCACCGGGCTATGCCGACCTGATGACCGGCACCAGCTCGGACGTGGCCTTCGCCGACGCGTATCTGAAGGGCGTGCGGTTCGACGCCGAGGCCGCGTACGAGGCGGCGCTGAAGAACGCCACCACCGTGCCGCCCTCGTCGGGCGTCGGCCGCAAGGGCATGGCCTCCTCGCCCTTCCTGGGCTACACCAGCACCGAGACCCATGAGGGGCTGTCCTGGGCGCTGGAGGGCTATCTCAATGACTTCGGCATCGCCAACATGGGCAAGGCGCTCTACGCGAAGACGAAGAAGGCCCGCTACAAGGAGGAGTCCGAGTACTTCCTGCACCGTGCGCAGGGCTATGTCTCGCTCTTCGACGACAAGGCGGGCTTCTTCCAGGGCAAGGACGCCGGGGGAAAGTGGCGCGTGCCCTCCGATGAGTACGACCCCCGGATCTGGGGCTACGACTACACCGAGACCAATGGCTGGGGCTACGCCTTCACCGCGCCCCAGGACAGCCGGGGCCTGGCCAACCTCTACGGCGGCCGGGCGGGTCTGGCGAAGAAGCTGGACACCTACTTCTCCACCCCGGAGACCGCCTCGCCGGAGTTCGCCGGTTCCTACGGCGGCGTCATCCACGAGATGACCGAGGCGCGGGACGTCCGCATGGGCATGTACGGCCACAGCAACCAGGTCGCCCACCATGTGGCCTACATGTACGACGCGGCGGGCCAGCCGTGGAAGACCCAGGAGAAGGTGCGCGAGGTGCTCTCCCGCCTCTACACCGGCAGTGAGATCGGCCAGGGCTACCACGGTGACGAGGACAACGGCGAGCAGTCCGCCTGGTACCTCTTCAGCTCGCTGGGCTTCTATCCGCTGGTCATGGGCGGCTCGGAGTACGCGATCGGATCACCGCAGTTCACCAAGGTCACGGTGCATCTGGAGAACGGCCGCGACCTCGTGGTCAAGGCCCCGCGCAACAGCGCGCGGAACGTGTACGTCCAGGGTCTGAAGGTCAACGGCAAGGCGTGGAACTCCACCGCGCTGCCGCATTCGGTGATCGCCAAGGGCGGCACCCTGGAGTTCGCGATGGGCCCGAAGCCGTCGGCCTGGGGCACGGGGAAGAACGCCGCGCCGTCCTCCATCACCCAGGACGACGAGGTGCCCACCCCGCGCCACGACCTGACGGTGCCGAGCGGCGGTACGGCGCTGCTGGACAACGCCTCGGGGACGGAGGCCACCTTCGACTCGGTGAACCTCCCGGTCACGAAGGCGGGCCGCGCGGTGCAGTACACCCTGACCTCGTCGGACCGGAGCAAGGCCCCGGCGGGATGGGTGCTCCAGGGTTCGCGTGACGGCAAGAGCTGGAAGGACCTGGACCGGAGGTCGGGAGAGTCCTTCAGCTGGGACAAGCAGACCCGCGCCTTCTCGGTGCGCACCCCCGGTACGTACGCCCACTACCGGCTGGTGCCGACCGCCAAGGCGACCCTGGCGGAGGTGGAACTCCTGAGCTGAGCCGCGCGCCTTCGCACTCGAAACCCAGTGAGGCGAGGGCGAGCGCCGGTGGCGCTCGCCCTCGCCTCACTCGATCGCGGATCGCCGCTCTTCGCGGTGACGCGCTCAGTCGCGGGCGACCGCGAAGACGTGGAGATCCGCGTTGTCGGGCAGGGTGACGCTCTTGATCGTCTTGCCTTGCGGGGCGTGGAACGCCTTCGTGGCGAAGATGTATGCGTCCACCACGTCCTTGTCGCCGCCGCTGATGTTGCGGTACGCGGTCTCGGCGAGGGTCACGTTCCCGTACTGGACCGTTCCGGCGCCGCCGCCCACCGTCCAGTCGGTGAAGGAGAGGTCCGCCTCGGCCGAGGTGCCGTCGGTGTAGGTGACCTTGGCGGTGGCCTTCTGGTCGCCGTTGACGGCGCTGCCGATGAAGGAGAGCGCGGTGGACTCGGGCAGGGTGAGGGTCTGGCCGGTGGTGGAGGCGTTGTCGGGGCGGCCCGCCGGGGAGGCGGGCCAGGTGTAGTCCAGGCCCTGGGTGGTTCCCTTGGCGCCCGGTTCGAGGCCGGCGGCGGCGAGGGCCTGGCGGGAGTAGCTCCAGCCGCCGCCGTCGTAGTCGCCCTCCTCATGCTCCCCGGCGTCTTCGGTCGCGCCGACGTTGTTGTACGCGGCAAGCAGTGAGCCGGGGGCGGCGACGGTCAGGGTGATCGGCTGGACGACTTCGGTGTCCTCGCTGGTCACCGTCACCTTCGCGTCGTAGAACCCCTCGGCCGTGTCCTTCCCCGCGCGCAGCGAGATCTCCGCCGTGCCGTCCGGGCCCACCGTCCCGGAGCCGGGTGCGGCGGTGATCCCTTCGGGCGCTTCGGTGGTGAAGCGCACCTCGGGGCGGTCGCCCTCGCTGACCGGGACCGCGGCCACCTTCACGGTCAGGCCGTCGCCCGGGGCGAGCGTGCCCGTGGTGGGCCCGACCCCGATCTGGTACGGCTGTTCACCCTCGCGGAAGGAGGGCGGGGCGTCGGACGGGGCCGAGCCCCAGGCGCGGTCGGGGGCGTCGGACAGGGTGTAGTCCAGCGTGCCGCCGTGCCGTACGAAGGACTCCGGCAGCCAGGGGCGGTCGCTCGCCCGCCCGTTCACCTTCAGCGCCTGGACGTACGGCGCACCGGGCGCGGCCTGCGGGGCGCGGATGGAGATGTCCCGGCCGCCGCGGTCGATCTCGATCCGCGGGAAGAGGGGCGAGGCCAGGACCAGTTCGGCGCGGGAGGGCACCTGCGGATACATGCCGAGGGCGGAGAAGACGTACCAGGACGACATCTCGCCGAGGTCGTCGTTGCCGGGGATGCCGTCGGACTTCGTGGTCCACAGCTGGCGCATCGCGGCGCGCACGGTCTCCTGGGTCTGGTACGGCTGCCCGGCGTAGGCGTAGAGGTAGGGGACGTTGATCGAGGGCTCGTTGTCCAGCTCGGACTTCTCGCCGCCCGCCCCGGTGAGCGCCCAGCCCCCGTCGGCGTCGTGGAAGAAGGCGTCCAGCCGCTTCACCGCGGCGTCCTTACCGCCCATGGCGGCGAAGAGCCCCGCGGGGTTGTGCGGGACCATCCAGGTGTACTGGGCGCTGGTGCCCTCGACGAAGCCGTTGCCGGTGGCCGGGGTGAAGCCGGTGACCCAGCTGCCATCGGCCTTACGGTTGGCGGCATAGCCGCCGGTCTTGGGGTCGGCGGCGGCGTTGAAGTTGTTCTGCCACCACTGGGCGCGGCGCGCGAAGGTCTCGGCGGTGCCCTTACGGCCCGCGGCCCGCGCCAGCTGGGAGAGGGCGAAGTCGGCGCCGGACATCTCCAGCGTCTCGGCCGCGCCGCCCCAGGCGTTGGAGACGGACGGCATGTAGTGCAGCTTGAGGTAGGTGTCGAGGGAGGGCCGCTGGCCGACCGACATGATGGGCTTGCCCGCCGGGCTGAGGTCCTTCTCCGTCGGCTCGGTGGCCGCCTTGACGAGCGAGTCGAGGGCGGCGTCGAGGTCGAAGTCCCCGCCGCCGAAGGCCCGGATCCCGGCGAGGGCGGCGGGCGAGGGGTCGCCGTTCATCACGTGCGTCCCCGAGGCACCCTGGAGCCAGCGGTCCCAGACACCGCCGTTCTGCTGGGCGAGGTTCAGCAGCGACTGGGCGATGTCCGAGCCCTTGTCCGGCTCCAGCAGGGTGAGCAGCTGGAGCTGGGAGCGGTAGACGTCCCAGCCGGAGAAGGTGCCGTACTGGGCCCGGTGGCCCCGGCTCACCCGGTGCACCTCGCCGTCGCTGCCCCGGTAGCGGCCGTCGGTGTCGCTGATCACGTTGGGGTGCAGCAGCGAGTGGTAGAGCGCGGAGTAGAAGGTGGTGCGGTCCGCGTCCGCGCCGCCGCCGACCCGGATGGCCGACAACTGCCGCCGCCAGGCGTCATACGCCGCGCTCCGCACCTGGTCGAAGCCGCGCCGCGGCGGGTTCTCGGCGGCGAGGTTGGCCCGGGCGCCCCGGTCGCTGACATAGCTGATGCCGACCTTGACGCCCACCCGGCGGGTGCCCGGGGCGAATTGGAGATAGCCGCCGGAGCCCTTCCCGGCCACCGGGCGGCCGTCGCTGCCATAGCCGCCGGAGCCGCCCTCGGCGCTGGTGGTGCCGGGCCGCAGGGTGCCGTCCCGCCAGGTGCCCTGGGCGGTGAACGCGGTGTCGAAGGTGGCGGTGAAGTGCAGCGTGTAGTAGCTGCGGCGCCCCTCGGGGTCGAGATAGCCGCAGAAGTTGCCGCTGGTGACCGAGCCGGAGACGGTGCGGTGCGCCGGGTCGATGGTGAGGTCGGCGGCCGAGCTGCCGACCTCGGAGGAGGAGGTGCGGATCAGCAGGGAGGCGGTCTTGTCCGCGGGGTAGGTGAAGCGGGCCGAGCCGGTGCGGGCGGTGGCGGTCAGCTCCGCACCGGCGCCGGAGGCGAGGGAGACCTTGTAGCGGCCGGGTTCCGCGGTCTCGTCGGAGTGGCTGAAGCCGGAGGCGTAGACCTTGTCCTTGGTGTCGGCGGCGGGTGAGGAGGTCACCTCGCCGACGTGGGGGAAGAAGGGGATGTCGCCCGCGCCGCCGGCACAGCCGGTGCCGGACATATGGGTGAGGCTGAAGCCGCGGACGCGGGTGGCGTCGTAGTGGTAGCCGCCGGGCGCGGCGGTGCGGGTGGCGTCGCCGCGGGTGTTCTCCGGGCTCCACGACAGCATGCCGAAGGGCGCGACGGCACCGGGGAAGGTGTTGCCGCCGGCCGAGCTGCCGATCAGCGGATCGACGTACGCCGCCGGGTCCTTGACCAGCGGCGGCGGCGGGGCGGCCGACGCGGGCGCGGGCGCAGCGGTGGCGAGGAGCCCCGCGGTCAGGGCCGCGGCCGCCAGGGCGGCCAGGGGTCTTGAGGGCATTGCGGTCCCACCTTGTTCGGAAGGGCCGCGATCGCCGGGTCGAGCAAGCCGTGGGGACCGTACCGCACGGGGGGCGTCGGCCGTAAGGGTGCGGGGAGGTCTTGACAGGGACACCCGGTTAACGGCGTACTGATCGATACAGCCAGCTTGACAACGTTGTCGCGTTCGCCGGTCGAGCAAGCCGCCACCACGTACCGACAATCGCTCATCGCACGCGCCATCATGGGCGCATGATCCTCCGCCAGCTACGTGACACCGACGAGGACGCCGAGGCGGCATGGGAGGTGATAGCCGCGGCATTCGGGGACTCCACCGCCCTCCGGAGCTCGGCCGCCCTCGGAGGCTCGGCCGTTTCCGGGGACTCGACCGCCCCCAACGGCTCCGCCGCCCGCGGCCGCTCGACGTCCCTCGGCGACTCGGCCGCCTTCGCGGGCGAGGACGGATGGCCGCCGTCGTACGTGGCCGAGGTCCACGAGCGGAACCGCCATCTCGCCCGCACCGACCCTGGCGGCTGCTGGCTCGCCCTGGACGAGGCCGGAATGCCGCTCGGCGTGGCGGTGTCGGCCCGGCGCGAGGGCACCTGGGGGCTGTCGGTGTTCGCGGTGCTGCCACGGGCTCAGCGGCAGGGCGTCGGCCGGGAGTTGCTGGCCGCGGCGCTGCTGTACGGACGGGGGTGTCTGCGCGGCATCATCGTCGGATCGGAGGATTCGCGTGCGGCGGGCACCTACCGGCGGGCGGGCTTCGCGCTCCACCCGGCGATGCGGCTGCGCGGCACGGTCGGACCGGAGACCAAGGAGCGGCTGCCCCCGCCGGACGGCGCGGTGCACGAGGGCGTGGCCCGCCACCGGGACCTGCTGGACTCGGTGGACCGCCGCACCCGGGGCGGCGCACACGGCGCCGACCACGAACTGCTGCTCAGCCAACGGCGGTTGCTGGTGGTGGACGACCTGGCGGGCAGCGGCTACTGCTACGTGGCCGAGGACGGCAAGGTCGAGCTGCTGGCCGCGACCTCCCGACGGCTGGCGAAGCGGCTGCTGACCGCGGCGCTGCTGTGCCTACCGGAGGGCACCGACGCCCGGGTCCCGGGGCTGACGGCCGAGCAGCAGTGGGCGGTGGACGTGGGTCTTGAGGCCGGGCTCGAGCTGTCCACCGGCGGCTATGTGTGTCTGCGCGGCATGCCGCCCCCGGAGCCGTACATCCCCTCGGGGACGTTCCTCTGACCGGCGGGGCGGCTGGTACGCGGACGGGCCGCACCCCCGCCCCGGGGGTGCGGCCCGCCGCCGCTGCCGTGAGCCGCTGGGCGGCGCCTACTTGCGGATCAGCGAGCGCAGCACGTACTGCATGATGCCGCCGTTCCGGTAGTAGTCCGCCTCGCCGGGGGTGTCGATGCGCACCTTGGCGTCAAATTCAACCTCACCTGCCCTGACCTTCACGGTCTCCGGGATGCCGCCCTCGTTGAGCGCGGTGACGCCGGTGATCTCAAAGGTCTCCTCGCCGGTCAGGCCCAGCGACTCCGCCGAGCCGCCCTCGGGGAACTGGAGTGGCAGCACGCCCATGCCGATGAGGTTCGAGCGGTGGATGCGCTCGTACGACTCGGCGATGACGGCCTTGACGCCGAGCAGCGCGGTGCCCTTCGCGGCCCAGTCGCGGGACGAGCCGGATCCGTACTCCTTGCCCGCCAGGATGACCAGCGGGATCCCGGCCGCCTGGTAGTTCTGCGAGGCGTCGTAGATGAAGGAGACCGGCCCGCCCTCCTGCGTGAAGTCGCGGGTGAAGCCGCCCTCGGTGCCGGGCGCGATCTGGTTGCGCAGCCGGATGTTGGCGAAGGTGCCGCGGATCATGACCTCGTGGTTGCCCCGGCGGGAGCCGTAGGAGTTGAAGTCACGCCGCTCGACACCGTGCCCGGTGAGGTACTGCCCGGCCGGGGTGTCGGCCTTGATCGCACCGGCCGGGGAGATGTGGTCGGTGGTGACCGAGTCGCCCAACTTGGCCAGCACACGGGCACCGGCGATGTCCTCGACCGGGGCCGGGTCCATCGTCAGGCCCTCGAAGTACGGGGGCTTGCGGACGTAGGTGGACTCCGGGTCCCACTCGAAGGTGTTGCCGGTCGGCACCGGGAGCGACTGCCACTGGGCGTCACCGGCGAAGACGTCGGCGTAGCTGGTGTTGAACATCTCCTGGCCGATCGCGGAGGCCACGACCTCCTCGACCTCCTTCTCGGAGGGCCAGATGTCCTTCAGGTGGACCGCGTTGCCGTCCTGGTCGACGCCGAGGGCGTCCTTGGTGATGTCCACCTTCATGGAGCCCGCGATGGAGTACGCGACGACCAGCGGCGGGGACGCCAGGTAGTTCATCTTGACGTCGGGGTTGATCCGGCCCTCGAAGTTGCGGTTGCCGGAGAGGACCGAGGTGACGGCCAGGTCGGCCTCGTTGACGGCCTTGGAGACCTCCTCCGGCAGCGGGCCGGAGTTGCCGATGCAGGTGGTGCAGCCGTAGCCGACGAGGTTGAAGCCCAGCTTGTCGAGGTACGGGGTGAGCCCCGCGCGGTCGTAGTAGTCCATGACGACCTTGGACCCGGGGGCCAGGGTGGTCTTGACCCAGGGCTTGCGGGTGAGCCCCTTCTCGACGGCCTTCTTGGCCACCAGGGCGGCCGCGACCATGACGTACGGGTTGGAGGTGTTGGTGCAGGAGGTGATCGCGGCGACGGTGACGGCGCCGTGGTCGATCTCGTACTGCGAGCCGTCGGGGGCGATCACCGGGGTCGGGTTGGTGGGCGCGCCGTTGGAGACGGCCGGGGCGTCGGAGGCCGGGAAGGACTCGACGCCCGCCTCGTCCAGGTCGGCCACGGGGGCGTAGGCGCGGACGTCCTGGGCGAACTTCTCGGCGGCCTCGGCCAGGATGATCCGGTCCTGCGGGCGCTTGGGACCGGCGATGGACGGGACGACCGTCGCCAGGTCGAGCTCCAGCTTCTCGGAGAAGTCCGGCTCCGCGGCCGGGTCCAGCCAGAGGCCCTGCTCCTTGGCGTAGCGCTCGACGAGCGCGAGCTGCTGCTCGCTGCGGCCGGTGAGCTTCAGGTAGTTGATGGTCTCGCCGTCGATGGGGAAGATCGCGGCGGTGGAGCCGAACTCCGGCGACATATTGCCGATGGTGGCGCGGTTGGCCAGCGGGATGGAGGACACGCCCTCGCCGTAGAACTCGACGAACTTGCCGACGACGCCGTGCTTGCGCAGCATCTCGGTGATCGTCAGCACCAGGTCGGTGGCGGTGGTGCCGGTCGGCAGCGAGCCGGTGAGCTTGAAGCCGACGACGCGCGGGATCAGCATGGAGACCGGCTGGCCCAGCATCGCGGCCTCGGCCTCGATGCCGCCGACGCCCCAGCCGAGCACACCGAGGCCGTTGACCATGGTGGTGTGGGAGTCGGTGCCGACCAGGGTGTCCGGGTACGCCTGGCCGCCCCGGACCATGACGGTGCGGGCCAGGTGCTCGATGTTGACCTGGTGGACGATGCCGGTGCCGGGCGGGACGACCTTGAACTCGTCGAAGGCGGTCTGGCCCCAGCGCAGGAACTGGTACCGCTCCCTGTTGCGGCCGTACTCCAGCTCCACGTTCTGGGTGAAGGCGTCCGGGGTGCCGAAGCGGTCGGCGATCACGGAGTGGTCGATGACCAGCTCGGCCGGGGCCAGCGGATTGATCTTCGCCGGGTCGCCGCCGAGCTCCTTGACGGCCTCACGCATGGTGGCGAGGTCGACCACGCAGGGCACACCGGTGAAGTCCTGCATGATCACGCGGGCCGGCGTGAACTGGATCTCCTGGCTGGGCTGGGCCTGCGAGTCCCAGCCGCCCAGCGCGCGGATGTGGTCGGCGGTGATGTTCGCGCCGTCCTCGGTGCGGAGCAGGTTCTCCAGCAGCACCTTGAGGCTGTAAGGGAGCCGGGCCGACCCCTCGACCTTGTCCAGCCTGAAGATCTCGTACGATTCGTCGCCCACCTGCAGGGTGCTGCGGGCGTCGAAGCTGTTCGCCGACACGACAGTCTCCTTCATGCATGATTTCGCGCGTACCACCGCAATGCTGCCGTCACATGCCCGGGCCAATCCGCTAAGGTAGGGCTAAGTTAGGTAAGCCTTACCGGCACGGGGCGGCGATGCGCCTTCCAGCAGATATCTCGATGTCGAGATAACTCTAATACATCGCCCCCGTGCGGTCATGTCCTGCCCTGGTGTCGCCCGTGATCGCTCGCAGTGGGGCTGGCTGTGCTGGCACGACGGCGACCCGCCGCCCCGAGGAGTGGAGCGGGGCCATTCCGCAGCTCGTGTCTCGGGGCCCGTCACCCGTCTTCGTCGCCGTGGTCGTGGTCGTGGTCGTGGTCGTGGTCGTGGTCGTGGTCGTGGTCGTGGTCGTGGTCGTGGTCGTAGGGCGGAATGGTCCATCGCATCACCATGGTTCCCGTCTCGTCGGCTCCGAGCGTGACCGCGTAGACCTGGTCGGCCTCCCGCTCGCCGTTGTGCCTGATCGAGTGGTCACCCTGGTCCCATTCGATGCCGAGCACCTGGCAACCGCCGACGTCGATCGCACCGACGTGGAGCGGGTGGTGCCATCCGGCCCGCTGGAAGCGGTGGAAATCGGTGTGCTCGTCGACCGAGACGATGAGGCCCCTGCCGTGGAGGCGGTCGCGCCAGGCGGTGAGTTCGGCCGCGCGTGCGGCCGCCTCAGCCACCGGGAGGTCCAACCAACCGTGTGGCCCGTCGACGCCGTGCCGAGCGATCCGCTCACCACCGAACCGCGCATGTGCGTCGTCCGCGTACAGGCCCCAGTAGAAGACATCGGCGAGCCCGTCCACCGACTCGGCGCCCAATCCCGTCCACGCGTCCAGCCCCGCGGCATCGCCGACAACCATGCCGCACCGGTCGACGGGCAGGTCCCCGAGCCGGACCGGCACCCGCCGGTCCGCGGTCTCGGGCCACGGGAGAGCGAGACCGATCTCCAGGGTCGCGATCGTCGGTTCCCCGTCGAACGGAGACGGCGAGGTGCTCGCCCGCACCGTCAAAGGCCGGTCATCGGCCGCCGGAACGGCCACCGCCTCGCAGAAACCCTCACGGAGATGACCCCCTCCCGTCGCCGCGGCCGCCCTGGCGCGCTCGGACAGGGGCTGGCCCAATTCCCGCCACTCGTCGATCCACCCGGCCATGCCGAGGACCAGCACACCCGACGGCGCATTGACTTTCCCCAGGTCGACGAAGTTCTCAGACATGCGTCGATTGTGCCTTCGCAGTACGACAACCGCCGCACTCTCAACGCGACGCAGGATCCGTTCGTCGCGAACGGCGTCGCGCGTCGCTCAACCTTCACGGTGACAGGACACGGGTCCGAGGGCGGCCGGGGCATCGGTGCTCACGCACAATCACTCGTCTTCACCTGTAAGGGTGATCGCCGACTGAGCCGTCCCCGCCACCGCGATACTGCTGGCATGGACCCGCATCTGCTCCGCACGTTCATCTCCGTGGCCCGCTGCGGATCCTTCTCCGATGCCGCCCATGAGCTGGGCTTCACCCCCGCGGCCGTCTCCGAGCACATCGCGTCCCTCGAAGCGGATCTGCGGACGCCGCTGCTGACCCGGCGGCCGGTCATGCTCACCAGCGCGGGTGCCCGGCTGCTGGAACACGCCGGTCCGCTGCTGCTCCGTCTGGACGCGGCGCGGGCCGACGTCGAGCGGCTTTCGGCGGCGGGGGCCGCACGGCTGGTCGTGGGGGCCTCGCCGCTGGCGATGACGCCGAGAATCGCCACGGCGCTGGACCGGGTGCGGAGGGCGCATCCGGCGGCCAAGGCTAACTTGCGGATCCTCGGGCGCCGGGAGATCCCGGCCGCGGTGGCGTCCGGGACCCTGGACCTGGGGCTGGTCGACGGCCCTGCCACCGCCGCCGACGCGCTGCCGCTGCCGGAGGTGGGCCCGCTCACCGCGGTCACGGTCGCGGAGGCCCCGCTGGTGGTGGCCCTGCCCACCGGCCACCCGCTGGCCCGCCGCCTCGGCCTGCGGCTGGCCGACCTCGCCGATGCCCGGTGGCTGGACGCCCCGGACGCCGCCATGCCGCTCGAGCAGCTGCGCGCGGTCAGCCGGACCGACGGCTTCCGCGCCTCGGTGACGTACGAGGGCACCGATGTACGCGGCCTCCTGGCCCTCACCGCCGCGGGCCACGGCCTGGTCCTCCTCCCCCACCCCGCCGCCAAGGGCACCCCCGGCATCGTCACGGCCCCCCTGATCGCCCCCCGCCTGGTCCACCGCACCGAACTCCTCCACGGCCCCGCGGTCGACGGCCCGGCCCGGACGCTGGCGGCGGTGGTCACGGGGGACCGTCACCGGTATGGGTGACTACTGGGCACATTTGCCCCTGCCCGTGGAGGATTGCGATAGACCTTGCGCAGTCGTCATGCCGCAGCTACGTCGCCAGGTGGAGGACCGATGAGCGCGCAACCCCATTCGGAAACGGCCTCGTATGCGGCCGACGACCCCGAAACCGCATTGAAGTACGCGATCCAGCACATCCGGGGGGATGACCGGGTGCAGATCGTGGAGGGGGTCATCGAACGGTTGTCACCGACATGGGACCACGAGAACGCCGCCGACGTGATCCGTGAACAGATCGGGCCGGTCATGCGCAAGCTCGACTGCAGGGCCGGGTCAGGAAATCTGGACTTGCCGGGCAGCAGCAATTGGTACGTACCGGATCTGGCCGTTGTGCCACGCGAGCTCGCCAAAGGCGCTGGAGCCCTGCTCCCCGACCAGACCCTCCTGATCGTCGAGGTGACCTCCGACTCGAACGGAGACACCGACCGGGTGGTCAAGCGGCGCCGGTACGCGGAGTACGGCGCGCCGCTGTACCTCCTGGTCGACCGGCAGCAGCGCGCCTGCACGCTCTATTCAGTGCCCGGCAGCCTCGGCTACACCAAGGTGGACGGCCCCCATCCCTTTGGCGCCGCGCTCCCGCTCCCGGAGCCGTTCGGCCTGGAGCTGGACACCGCCGAGTTCTGAGGGGGCTCAGCCGCCCGCGAGGCGGGTTCTGACCAGGGTCAGGACCTCCTCGTCTGAGAGGCCCAGGGCGCGGGCCTGGTCCACCAGGCCCTGGACGCCCTCCAGGAGCCGGGCGCGGGCCGTGGGCTGGTCGCCGGTGACGACCGCACCGCGGCCGCGGCGGAGTTCGATCAGGCCCTCCTCGCGGAGCCGTTGGTAGCCGCGCAGGACCGTATGGACGTTGACGCCGAGGGATTCGCCGAGCGCGCGGGCGGCGGGGAGGCGTTCGCCGGGACGTACGGCGCCGTCGGCGATCGCGCCGCGCACGGAGGCGGCGATCTGGTCGGCCAGCGGGACCGCCGAGCCGGGGTCGACGCGGAAGAGCATCTCAGCCGCGCTCCCCCGTCGCGCGGCGGTCGCGCTCGATCAGGGTGTTGAGCAGCGCGGCGGCGGTCGCGGCGTCGTCCACCGTCACCGCGAACTCCCGGCCCGTGGCGAGCGTCAGGAACAGCGCGTCGCCGGAGCGGAACACCAGCGCGCTGCCCCCGCCGCGGATCCGGTAGCCCCAGCCGCCGAGGCTCAGCGCCGTGGCCTCGCGGCTGGTGGCCCGCTCGATCCGGTCCAGCGGCATCCGCACCCGGGGCCGCGGGGCGCACCACGAGGCGACGGCGAGGCCCCGGCGGTCGACGGTCACCCGGCAGCGGGCCAGCACCGCGGAGACCAGCCCGATGACGATCAGCCACGCCCCCGTCCCCGCCCCCACGGCCGTCAGCACGGCGCCCAGCAGCGCGGTCCCCGCCCCCACGGCGAGCAGCACGGGCGATCCGACGGTCCGCGTCCAGGTGGCCACTTCGCCCTTGGCCAGCGGCAGCCGGGGTGCGGCGGCCCGCTCCCCGGGTTCGGCCGCGGACGCCGTGTCCCGGCTCGCGATCAGCCAGCCCAGCGCGCCCATGACGGCCGCGACGGCGAAGGTGATGCCCAGCTGCCACAGAGGCAGGGAGGCACGGGAGGCACGGACGGCGCCGGCGCCCGCATCGGCGTTGGCGAAGAGCAGAGCGGCGAAGGCGTAGCCCAGCAGCCCGGACATGCTGTAGCCGAGGGCGACCGCGAACCGCTGGGCACCGAGGCCCTTGGCCGAGCGGAGGATCGGCACGAGGGTGAGGACGCCGGAGCCGAGGAGAAAGGCGGTCATTACCGGGAGGAACGCACCCGTACCGGTGAATCCGTCGGCCTTGCCGTCCGCGCCGAAGTGCGTGGCGAGCGTATCCGGCAGCCGGTCGCGGAGCCCGACGAAAGTCGCCAGGACCACGGCCCACGCCAGCACAGAGGGCAGAACGGCAACGAGCACACGCCACCGGGCAGAGCGCATGGGGACCCCTTCTCCTCACCATTTGTTTGCATACTAATAGAACAATACCGAGTGGAGAGCCGTCACTCCACCCATCTCCCCCGTCGCGCGGGCATCTCATATGTGAGATAGCCTCTTCTCCATGACTGACGACTACCTCTCACGCATCGGCAAGCTCATCCGTGACGCCCGTCAACACCGGGGCTGGACCCAGTCCCAGCTCGCGGAGGCACTCGGCACAAGCCAGAGCGCGGTCAACCGCATTGAGCGGGGAAACCAGAACATCAGTCTTGAGATGATCGCCAGGATCGGCGAGGCGCTGGACAGCGAGATCGTCTCCCTCGGCTACGCGGGCCCGATGCACCTCCGGGTGGTCGGCGGCCGTCGGCTGTCCGGGGCCATCGACGTCAAGACGAGCAAGAACGCGTGCGTGGCGCTGCTGTGCGCCACGCTGCTCAACGCGGGCCGTACGACGCTGCGGAGGGTCGCCAGGATCGAGGAGGTCTACCGCATCCTCGAGGTCCTGGGCAGCATCGGCGTCCGCACCCGCTGGATCAACGACGGTGCCGATCTGGAGATCGTGCCGCCCGCCGAGCTGGACCTCGAGGCGATGGACACCGAGGCCGCGCGCCGGACGCGCAGCGTCATCATGTTCCTCGGCCCGCTGCTGCACCGGATGGACCGCTTCCGGATCCCCTACGCGGGCGGCTGCGACCTCGGCACCCGCACCGTGCAGCCGCATATGACCGCCCTGCGCCCCTTCGGCCTCGAAGTGACCGCCACCGACGGGATGTACCACTCCCACGTCGACCGCTCGGTCGCCCCCACCCGAGCCATCGTGCTGACCGAACGCGGCGACACCGTCACCGAGAACGCGCTGCTGGCGGCCGCCCGGCACGACGGCGTCACGGTGATCCGCAACGCCTCGTCCAACTACATGGTCCAGGATCTCTGCTTCTTCCTGGAGGAGTTGGGCGTCAAGGTCGAGGGCGTGGGCACCACGACGCTGACCGTCCACGGCGTGGCCCGCATCGACCGCGATGTCGACTACTCCCCCTCCGAGGACCCGGTCGAGGCGATGAGCCTGCTGGCCGCCGCCGTCATCACCGAGTCGGAGCTGACGATCCGCCGGGTGCCGGTGGAGTTCCTGGAGATCGAGCTGGCCGTCCTGGAGGAGATGGGGCTGGACCACGAGCGCGGCTTGGAGTACGCGGCGGACAACGGCCGCACCCGGCTGGTCGACCTCACCGTCCGCCCGTCCAAGCTGCAGGCCCCCATCGACAAGATCCACCCGATGCCGTTCCCGGGCATCAACATCGACAACGTGCCCTTCTTCGCGGCGATCGCCGCCGCCGCCCAGGGCTCGACGCTGATCCACGACTGGGTCTACGACAACCGCGCGATCTACCTCACCGAGCTCAACCGCCTCGGCGCCCACGTCAAACTCCTCGACCCGCACCGCGTCCTGGTCGAGGGCCCCACCCGCTGGCGCTCCGCCGAGATGATGTGCCCGCCCGCCCTGCGCCCCGCCGTGGTGGTCCTGTTGGCGATGATGGCCGCGCCGGGCACCTCGGTACTGCGCAACGTGTACGTCATCAACCGCGGTTACGAGGACCTCGCGGAGCGGCTGAACTCGATCGGCGCCCAGATCGAGACCTTCCGCGACATCTGAGAGCCCCTGTCGGGGCAGACCTCCGCACCCCACCGGGGCCCGCGCGTAGGCGGGTTCGGTGGGGTGCGGCATGGCGTCGTCGCGGTCCGCGGCGCGAGCGGGGGCTGTTTAAATAAATTAGGAATAATTCTTGACAGGGTTTCGGCCACGGGCCACAGTCTTCGCCGTGACGCCGCCGACGCCCGTCCGAGGGCCGCCGCGTCATGTCTCCTTTCCGCTTCCCACCCCTCGGGAGAGGCACGTGACGTCATCCCAGCCCGCACGGAGACCCCACCACCGCACCCTCACCCGCGGCGCCGTCGCGACCGCGATCGCCGTGGTCCTGGCGACGGCCGCGCCCGCGGTCCCCACGGCCACGGCCGCGCCCGCCATGGGCCAGAAGGCACCCGCCGTAGGTCAGAAGGCACCCGCCATGGGCCAGAAGGCGCCCACCGTGGACCAAGGCGCGCCCGACTACTACGACAGCGGGCTCGCCCCGACGCCCTACATGGGCTGGAACACGTACTACGGACTGGGCGCGCCCACCGAGAAGGAGGTGCGCGCGGTCGCCGACCGGATCGTCAGCAGCGGGCTGCGCGACAGCGGTTATGACATCGTGTGGCTGGACGGCGGCTGGCAGGCCGACGACCCGCGTGATGCGCGGGGGCGGCTGGTGGCCCACCCGGACCGCTTCCCCTCCGGCATCCCGGCCCTCGTCTCGTATCTGCACCAGCGCGGTCTGCGGGCCGGCATCTACACCGACGCGGGCACCTACGACGGCGGCAAGAGCTGTGGGCTCGGCAGCCGTGGCCACTACACCGAGGACGCGCGGCAGTTCGCGGACTGGAAGATCGACGCGATCAAGGTCGACTTCCTGTGCGGCATCGGTGAGAAGCTCGATCCCGGCCCGGCCTTCGAGGAGTTCGGCGACGCGGTCGCGAAGTCCGGGCGCCGGATGCTGCTGAACCTGTGCAATCCGCTGACCGACGACTGGGGCCTGCCGCACACGCCCGAGCAGGACGCCCACAACTCCTACGCCTTCGCCCCGACGATCGCGGACTCCTGGCGCACCGGGACCGATATCGCCTGGGGCACCCCGAGCCCCGGCCAGTGGCCCAACGTACTGCGCAACATGGACGCCAACGCCTGGCACCCCGAGGCGCAGGGGCCCGGTCACTACAACGACCCCGACTACCTCATCCCCATGCGCCGCATGGCCGACGGCTCGCTGGAGCTGACGGAGGAGGAGTCCACCACCCAGCTGGTGATGTGGGCCGAGATGGGCTCCCCGCTCGTCCTCGGCTCCGACCCCCGCACCCTCTCCGACGCGATGCTCAGGACGCTGCGCAACCCGGAGATCATCGCCGTTGACCAGGACCCGCTGGCCGTCCAGGGCGTGCGGGTGGCCACCGACTCCGTCGGCGACGTCTACAGCAAGGTCCTCTCGGGCCACGGGCGGCGCGCCGTCGTCCTGCTCAACCGCTCGGACCGGCCCGCCGAGCGCACGGTGGCCTTCTCCGATGTGGCGCTGGGCGGCCCGGTCGCGGTGCGCGACCTGCGGGCGCGTGCCGACCGCGGGACGCACACCGGGTCGTACACCGTCGAGGTGCCCGCGCACGGCACCGCGTTCCTCACGCTCACCGGCGCGGACGCGCTCCCCGGTGCGGACCTGGGCGAGCGGGCCTCGGCGAGTCCGGCCGTCGTACGCCAAGGCGACGCGCTGACCACCTTCTTCCGCGGACCGGGCGGCACCCTCGTCCAGCACAGCGAGGGCGGCGACGGCAGGCCGCGGACGCGAGACCTCGGCGGCCCGGCGCACGGGAGGATCCTCGGCCAGCCCGCCGCCCACGCCTCGGCGGGCGGGCGGATCGACGTCTTCGTGCGGGGCGCCGACTCCCGGGCGTACCGGCGGGTGTTCGCGCACGGGCGCTGGGGCGGCTGGCAGGACCTCGGCGGGAGGCTGACCGACGCGCCCTCGGTGGCGTTCACCGACGGGTCGCACTGGACGCTGACCGCGCGCGGCGCGGACGGACGGATCAGCCAGCGGGGGCCGTCGGCCGGCTGGTCGTCGCTGGGCGCGCCGGGCGACCGGCCGACGTACGGCAGGCCGTCGGCCGTCGTGGACGCGCGGGGCCGGATCCATGTGGCCGTCCGGACCTCGGCGGACGAGGTGTGGACGCGGTCGCGCGACGCCTCCGGGCAGTGGTCGGAGTGGAGTTCGCTCGGCGGGTCGGTGAGCGGCAGCCCGACGCTGGTCGCCGTGGGCGACGCGGTGGTGCTGTACGCGCGGGCCGCCGACTACACGCTCTGGCAGCGGCGGTACGAGAACGGCGACTGGGAGGGGTGGAGCAAGCGGCCGGAGTTCCCCGGCGCCGCGTTCGACGGCGCGCTCGGGGCGGTCGCGGGTCCGGACGGCGTGGTCGACGTCGTGTACCGCGGGGTCGACGGATCCGTACACCGAACCCAACTCAAATAAATTAGGAATTAATATTGACGTGGTGCGTGCGCCACGCGACCCTGGATCCGCCGCGAGCGCGTCCCGGCCCCGTCAGCGGGGCCGGGCCCGTCGAGTGGATCCACAAGGAGCACTTCATGACGTACCCACACCCCAGCCGACGGCTGTTCCTCGCCGGCCTCGGCGCCGCCGGGAGCACCGCGCTGCTCAGCGGCTGTGTCACTTCCGCCTCCTCCGGCAAGAGCTCCTCCGGGGGCGGAGCGGTGACCTTCCAGTCCAACCTGTCCGCGCCGCAGGCGAAGGCGGCGATGGAGGACCTGGTCGCCGCCTACGCCAAGGAGGGCTCCGGGCGCGCCACCCTCAACACCGTGGCCGCCGAGACCTTCCGCACCCAGCTGCCCACCTATCTGACCTCCGCCAACCCGCCCGATGTGTACACCTGGTACCCGGGCTCGGTGGCGGACGCGTACGCGCGCAAGAACCTGCTGCTCGACCTCGGCGAGGTGTGGTCCTCCTCGCCCGACCTCAAGCACTACTCCAAGGCGCTGACCGCCCAGTGCACCTCGACCGCCGGTAAGAAGGTCTTCGTGCCCAGCACCTACTACTGGTGGGGCGTGTTCTACCGGAAGTCCAACTTCGCCAAGTGGGGCGTCGAGGAGCCCAAGAGCTGGGACGACTTCCTCGACCTGTGCGACAAGCTCAAGGCCAGGGGCGTGACGCCGATCGGCCTCGGCGCGGGCAGCAACACCCCCTGGGTGGCCTCCGCCTGGTTCGACTACCTCAACATCCGGATCAACGGCGCCGACTACCACCGCCAGCTCCTCGCCGGAAAGCGGCGCTTCGACGACCCCGAGGTGCGCAAGGTCTTCGACCGCTGGCAGGAGGCGCTGCCCTACTTCGACCCCGACGGCACCGCCCTCGCCTTCCAGGACGCCACGACCGCGCTGCTCGCCGGGCGGACCGGCATGATGCTCATCGGCACCTTCTTCGCCGACGCCGCGCCCAAGGGCGCACTCGACGACATCGACTTCTTCCGCTTCCCGGTCATCGACCCCAAGGTCCCGCTCGCCGAGGAAGCGCCCACGGACGGCTACTTCGCCAGCGCCCGCACCGGACGCCGCGAGGGGGTCTTCGAGCTGCTGCGCTACCTCGCCACCGCCGAGGCCCAGGAGATCTACATCAAGGGCTCCTCGGGCACCGTCCTGCCCTGCCACCCCGACGCCAAGGACGCCGGGACCGCGCTGGTGAAGAAGGGCCGCAAGCATGTCGAGGAGGCCGCCGAGATAACGCAGTTCTTCAACCGCGACTCGAGCGACGCCCTCCAGCCCACCGCGGACACCGCGCTGACCAAGTTCCTCGCCAAGCCGAAGAGCGTCGGTTCGATCCTCACCGACTGGCAGCGCGACGCCGAGAAGATCTGGAAGGCGTGACGTGGCCGTCCTCACCGCGCCCGAGCGCACCTCCCCGGCCGCGCCCCGGCCCCGCGGCAGGCGGGCCCGTGGGGCCCGGCGCACCCCGCCGCTGGTGCTCGCCTTCCTGCTCGTCCCGCTGCTCGCCGAGTCGCTGTGGGTGTTCTGGCCCGCGCTCCAGGGCTTCTACCTCGCCCTGAACAAGTGGGACGGGGTCTCGGCACCCGAGTTCGTCGGCCTGGGCAACTTCGCCGAGATGGCCCACGACGAGGTCTTCCGCACCGCGGCCGTCGACACCGTGCTGTGGCTGGTGCTCTTCGGCGGCCTGTCCGCGCTGCTCGGCCTCGGCGCCGCGCTGCTCCTCCAGCAGGAGCGCCGGGGCGTCGGCTTCTACCGCGCCGCCCTCTTCCTGCCCGTGGTGTTCTCCCTGGTGGCCACCGCCCTCGTCTGGCAGGCCATCTACCAGCCCGACGGCGTCCTCAACCGGATCCTGGAGTCGGTCGGCCTGGAAAGCCTGCGCCATGCCTGGCTCGCCGACCAGGACACCGCCCTCTACGCGGTCATCGTGCCCGCTCTGTGGCGCCAGGTCGGCTATGTGATGGTGCTGTACCTGGCCGGGCTCAAGGGCATCGACCCGGTCCTGTACGAGGCGGCCAAGGTGGACGGCGCCGGACGGTGGCAGCGCTTCCGGCATGTGACGCTGCCCCAGCTGCGCAGCGTCAACGCCGTCGTCCTTTCGGTGATCATCATCGACTCGCTGCGCTCCTTCGACGTCGTGTGGTCCCTGACCCGGGGCGGCCCCTACCACTCGTCAGAACTGCTGAGCACCTATATGTACTCCACCGCCTTCCAGTCCCTGCGCCTGGGATACGGCTCCGCCCTGGCCGTCGTGATCTTCGTGCTGGCCTTCGGCGTCATCGCCTCCTACCTCGTCCGCGCCTTCCGGGAGGCCGACTGATGACGGCACTTCGCAGCTCCGCGGCCCTGCGCCGGCGCCGCGCGGCCACCGCCGGCTTCCACCTCGGGGCCGGGGCGCTCTCCGTACTGTGGCTGCTGCCCATCGCCCTGGTCGTGGTGACGAGCCTGCGCTCCTTCGACGACATCTCCGCCCACGGACTGGGCAGCTGGCCCCGCTCCTTCACCCTCGGCAACTTCCAGCAGGCGTGGAGCGACGGCGGCCAGCAGCGCGCCCTGATCAACAGCCTGATCGTGACCGTGCCGTGCGTCCTGGTGACCCTGGCGCTGGCCGCCATGGCCGCGTTCGCCCTCAGCCGCTACGAGGTGCCCTTCCGCCGCTCCCTGCTGCTGCTGATGCTCGGCGGCAATCTGCTGCCGCCGCAGATCCTGCTGATCCCGGTGTCCAAGATGAGCGAGCTGATGGGCGTGTACGACACCCTGCCCGCCCTGATCGGTGTGCAGATCGGCTTCGGCGTCGGCTTCTACGTCTTCGTCCTGTACGGCTTCATGCGGGCCATCCCGGCCGAGATCCAGCAGGCCGCCGTCGTGGACGGCGCCGGTCCCTGGCAGATCTTCTGGCGGATCATCCTGCCGCTCAGCCGCCCGGCCCTCGCCGCGCTCAGCGCCCTGTCCTTCACCTGGATCTTCAACGATCTGCTGTGGGCCATCACGGTGCTGCGCAGCGACACCAAGATGCCCATCACCGCCGCCCTCATCGGGCTCCAGGGTCAGTTCGTGTCGATGTGGAACGTGATCGCCGCCGGGTCCGTCATCGCCGCGGCACCCACCGTGGCCGTCTTCCTCCGGTTCCAGCGCCACTTCGTGGCCGGTCTCAACCTGGGAGCGGTGAAGTGACGACAAACGACCGGTCCCGGCCCCGGAGCGGTGAAGTGACGCCGCACCAGCGCTGGACGCTGCACACCGACCACACCAGTTACACGGTGCGGCTGTCCCCGGACGGCCCCTGGGCCGAACTCGAGGCCTGGGGCCCGCTGGGCGTCGAGACCGGCCCGTCCGCGCTGGACTGGTCGCACCGCACCCACTTCATCACCCCAGCCGACGCGGCACCCGCGGAGTATCTGCCGTACGGGCTGCGGCCGTTCACCGGCGCCGAGCTGGTGGCCGCGCGCCCCGGCGGGGAGCGCGGCGCGTGGTGGGCCTTCGAGGGGGCCGCGCGGGAGGCGGAGAGCCTGCGGCTCGCCTTCACCGACGATGTGCTCGGTCTGCGCACGGTCCTGTGCTACGCCACCGTGCCGGGCACCGACGTCATCCACCGCTGGACCGAGCTCAGCTGCACGGGCGACGAGGAGCTGTGGCTCGAGCGCTTCGACTCGGCGGCCGTGAACGTCCCCGTCACCGCCGGGGCCCGGCTGACGTATCTGGCGGGCCAGTGGTCCCAGGAGTTCCAGCGCACCCAACTCACCCTGTCCAGGGGCACGTTCACCATGGGCAGCCACCAGGGCGTGCCCGGACACGCCTACGCGCCCTGGCTCGCGGTCCAGGACGCCGCGGACCCGGAGGACGCCCCCGCCTACGGCCTGGCCCTGGAGTGGCCCGGCAACTGGCACCTCACCGCGGAGGCCGAACCCGGTGGCGCCGTACGGATGCGCGCGGGCCGCGTACCGCACGAGGGCCAGGTGCGGCTGGCGCCCGGCGACACCCTCATCACACCACGGCTCGCCTGCGCCTTCAGCGCCGAGGGCCTTGACGGGCTGTCCCGCGTCTGGCACCGCTACGAACGCCGGCTGACCGGTGAGCGGCTGCACCGCCCCCGCAAGGTCCTCTACAACTCCTGGGAGGCCACCACCTTCGACGTCGGCGCGGCGGACCAGCTGGAGCTGGCGAAGGCGGCGGCGGACATCGGGGCCGAGCTGTTCGTCGTGGACGACGGATGGTTCACCGGCCGCGCCGACGACACCGGCGGCCTTGGCGACTGGTACCCCGACCCGGCGGCGTTCCCGGACGGCTTCGGCCGGTTCGTCGCGGACGTACGCGCCCTGGGCCTCGACTTCGGCCTGTGGATCGAGCCGGAGGCGGTCAGCCCCGGCAGCGCGCTGTACGCCGAACACCCGGACTGGGTGTACCGGATCGACGGCCGTCCGGCCCGGCTGGTGCGCCACCAGCTCCTGCTCGACCTGGGCCGGACCGACGTCCAGGACTTCGTCATCGCCACCCTGGACCGGCTGCTGACCGGCCATGACATCAGCTACCTCAAGTGGGACATGAACCGGCCGCCGACCGAGCGCGGCCGGCCCGGCGCCGGTCCCGCCGACCGCCTCGACCTCGACGCCCAGCACGTGGCGGGCTATCTGCGCGTCCTGGACCAGCTGCGCGCCGCCCACCCGCGGGTCACCGTCGAGGGGTGCGCGGGCGGCGGCGCACGTATCGACCACGCGACGATCGCCCGCACCGATGTCGTCTGGCCCAGCGACAACACCGCGCCGCTGGACCGGCTGGCCGTCCAGTACGGCTTCCTGCACGCCCACGCCCCGCATGTGATGAGCTCCTGGGTCACCGACGCCCCCGGCGTCTTCGACCCCCGTCCGCGCAGCCTCGCCTTCCGCTTCGTCACCGCCATGTGCGGAGTGCTGGGCATCGGCGCCGACCTACGCCGCTGGGACGCCGGGCAGCGCGCCGAGGCCGCCCGCTGGATCGCCCGCTACAAGGAGGTGCGCGATGTCATCCACCTCGGCGAGGCCCGGCTCCTTGGCGGTCCGGCGGACGCCACCTGCGGGGTGCAGTACGACGGACCCGACGGACGCACCGTCGTCGCCGCGCTCGGCACCGGCCGCCTGGACGGGGCCCCGCTCGTCCCGGGGCGTCCGGCCCGGCTCCGGCTGCGCGGCCTCGACCCGGGCGCCCGCTACCGGGACGCCGCGTCCGAGACCAGCTACAGCGGCGCCCATCTGCTGCACTACGGGCTGCCGTTCGCCTGGAGCGCCGACCATGATGCGGAACTGGTGGTGCTGATGCGGCAGTAGAGGCTGCCGACGGCACATCCCCCGACGTCCAGCGAAGGAGCCCGACCCCCGATGGAACAGCCCCGCCGCCGCGGTGACCGCTTCACCGACCGCACCGCCGTGGTCACCGGAGCCGCCTCCGGCATCGGCGCCGCCACCGCGGAACGCCTCGCCCAGGAGGGCGCCGCCGTCGTGCTCGCCGACATCGCCGAGGAGCGCGGCACTGCGGTCGCCGAGCGGATCGGCGGGGACGGCGGCCGAGCCCGCTTCGTGACCGCCGACGTCTCCACGGAGGAGGGCTGGCGGCGGATCGCCGCCGCCGCCCGCAGCTTCGGCCCCGTCGACGTGCTGGTCAGCAACGCCTACACGGTCGATGTCACCCCCGCCCACGAGACGTCCCTGGATTCCTGGCAGCGGCAGCTCGCCGTCAACCTCACCGGTGCCTTCCTCGGCTTCCGGGCCGTCCTCGACGATCTGCGCGCCCGCCGCGGAGCCGTCGTCCTGACCTCGTCCGTCCATGCCCACAAGGGCATCCCCGGCCACCCCGCCTACGCGGCCTCCAAGGGGGCGCTGCTGTCGCTGTGCGGGCAGCTCGCCGTCGAGTACGGGCCCGAGGTGCGGGTCAACGCGGTGCTGCCCGGCCCGATCCTGACGGCGGCCTGGGACCGGGTGTCCCCCGAGGACCGTGCGCGCAGCGTCGCAGAAACCGCGGCCGGGCGGTTCGGCACCCCCGAGGAGGTGGCCGCGGCCATCGCCTTCCTCGGCTCCCACGAGTCCTCGTACATCACCGGTGCGAGTCTTCTCGTGGACGGCGGCTGGAGCGTCGTCAAGTCCTCCGCATGACCACCGCGATCAGCTCGCACCAGAAAGGCAGTACGACATGACGCCCTACGCCCGCCGCGGCGTGCACGGCCAGACCGTGGAGGCCCTGGCCCGCCGCGTCCTGAGCGGCGAACTCCCCGAGGGATCCACCCTGGACCTGGTCGCCCTGCAGAGCGAACTGGATGTCAGCCTCACCGCCCTGCGCGAGTCGCTGAAGGTCCTGGCCGCCAAGGGGATGGTCGACGCCCGGCAGAAGCGCGGCACCTTCGTGCGGAGCCGTTCGGACTGGAACCTGCTCGACGCCGACGTCCTGCGCTGGCAGTTCGAGAGCGACCGCACCGCCGACGCCGACAGCGCGCTGCTGCGCAACCTCGCCGAGGTGCGCGGCATCATCGAGCCCGCGGCCGTACGGCTGGCCGCCGAGCGGCGCACCGAGGACGACCTCGCCGCGCTGGACACCGCCGTGGACGCGATGGGGCAGGACGGCTCCGACGCCGCCCACGCCGTCGAGGCCGACCTCGCCTTCCACCGCGCGCTGCTCGCCGCCACCCACAACGAACTCCTCGAACGCATGGAGATGGTGATCGAGTCGGGCCTCGCCTACCGCGATCGCATCGTGCACAGCTCCCCGCACAGCCAGGATCCCGTACCCGCCCACCGCGCCGTCCTGGACGCCGTGCGCGACCGGGACCCGCGGGCCGCCGAGGCCGCCATGCGGGCCCTGCTCGACCAGGCCGGTCGCGACCTGGACCGGATCGGCGGCTCGGACACCAACACGGAAGGGCCCACCGGTCAGTGAAGATCACTCGTATCGAGACCTTTCTCGTACCGCCGCGCTGGCTGTTCTGCCGCGTCGAGACCGACGACGGCGTGGTCGGCTGGGGCGAGCCCGTGGTCGAGGGGCGCGCCGAGGTGGTGCGCACGGCCGTCGACGTCCTCGCCGCCCAGCTGATCGGCCAGGATCCGCTGCGCATCCAGGACCACTGGCAGGTGCTCACCAAGGGCGGCTTCTACCGCGGCGGACCCGTCCTGTCCAGCGCCGTCGCCGGTCTCGACCAGGCCCTGTGGGACATCGCGGGCAAGACCTACGGCGCCCCCGTGCACGCCCTGCTGGGCGGCCCCGTGCGCGACCGCGTCCGGGTGTACGCCTGGGTCGGCGGCGACGAGCCCGCGGAGCTGTCCGAGCAGATAGCCGCGCAGGTCGAGGCGGGCTTCACGGCGGTGAAGATGAACGGCGCCGGGGCCACATCGCCGATGCCCACCGCGGCCGAGACCACCGCGGTCGTGGACCGCGTGGCCGCCGCCCGCGAGGCGCTGGGCCCGGACCGCGATGTGGCTGTCGACTTCCACGGCCGCTTCAGCGCCGCCGCGGCCCGCCGTGTCCTGCCCGAACTGGCCGCCCTCCACCCGCTGTTCGTGGAGGAGCCCGTGGTCCCCGAGCACGGCCACCTGCTCCCCGGCCTGGTCGCCGCGAGCCCGGTGCCCCTGGCCACCGGTGAACGGCTCTACGGCCGTACGGAGTTCCTGCCGGTCCTCGCCGCGGGCATCGCCGTCGCGCAGCCCGATCTGTCCCACGCGGGCGGCATCTCCGAGGTCCACCGCATCGCCTCGCTCGCCGAGACCTACGGCGCCCAGCTCGCCCCGCACTGCCCGCTCGGCCCCATCGCGCTGGCGGCCAGCCTCCAGGTGGCGTTCGCGACGCCGAACTTCCTGATCCAGGAGCAGAGCCGCGGCATCCACTACAACAGGGACGCCGACCTGCTGTCGTACCTCGTCGACCCCGAGCCGTTCCGCTTCGTGGCCGGTCATGCGTCCCGCGGCGACGCGCCGGGCCTCGGCGTCACGATTGACGAGGCGGCCGTGCGCGCGGCCGACCGCACCGGGCACGCTTGGCGCAACCCGGTCTGGCGGCACCCCGACGGCTCGTTCGCGGAGTGGTGACCGCGTGCTGGAGATCGTCACCGACCCCGCGCACGGCGGCCGCTGGACCTCGCTCCGCGCGGACGGGCACGAATGGCTGTGGCGCCGCCCGGCTCCGGAGCGGGAGCGGGTGTCGCCCGGGGACGACTTCGTGGACGCGGGCGGCCTGGAGGAGTGCGTCCCCACCGTCCGCGGCACCCCCGACCACGGCGACGCCTGGTCGCGTCCGTGGCGGCGCGAGGGGGACGCGGACACCGTGCGCTGCGACCGGTTCGCGCTGGCGCGCACGATCCGCGGTACGGCCGACGGCGCCGAGGCCGACTACGTCCTCACCGCCGACCCGGGCTTCCGCTTCATCTGGGCCGCCCACGCCCTGCTCGACCTGACCCCGCGGGCGACCCTGCGGCTGCGCGAGGGGGCGCGCACCCGGCTCTTCCCGGAGGCCGCGCCGCTGCTGGACCGGCCCTGGCCGACCGGGGCGCCGTGGGTGGAGGGCGACTGGCCCGCACCCCTGGGCCTGGCCCTCGACCGGTTCGGACCGGACGACTCCACCGCGGTCGGCGCGGTCGTGGACACCCCGCGCGCCCGCGTCCACGACGGCGAACGGTGCCTGGCCCTCGCGCTCGAGGCCGACGGGCAGCCGCTGTCCGTCGCCGTGTGGCGCAACCTCGGCGGCTTCCCCGCCGGAAACCCCTACCGCAGCACCGGAGTCGAGCCGATGCTCGGCCGCGCCTTCGACCTCGCCGAGGCGGGGCCCGCCGACGCCGCGCGGGTCCCCGCCTCGGGCGAGGTCCACTGGCGGCTCACGCTCGCCACGACCTGCCGCTGCCCCTGAACCGTCCCTTGCTACGAGTGTTACGAGGAGTTCCGCCCGTGGACCTGCGAGCCGCCCTGGCCGCCCATCGGCTGGTCGCCATCGTGCGCGGCAGCGACCCCGAGGCCGCGCTGCGCACCGTACTGACCCTGGCCGACGAGGGCATCGAACTGATCGAGGTGTCGCTGACCGGCAAGGACGCACTGACCGTCATCGAGCGGGCCCGCAAGGCCCTGGGCCCCGGCCGTCCGCTCGGCGCGGGCACCGTGCTCACCGCCGACGACGCCCGCGCCGCCCACCGGGCGGGCGCCGACTTCGCCGTCACGCCCGGCCTGGGCGAGGGGCTGTCCGCCGCGCGCGAACTGGGCCTGCCGGTGCTGGCCGGGGTCATGACCCCGACCGAGATCATCGCCGCACGCGCGCTCGGCGCCGAGGCGTTGAAGATCTTCCCGGCCGCCCAGGCGGGCGGGCCGGGCTATCTCAAGGCGCTGCGGGGCCCGTTCCCGAACGAGGTGTTCGTACCGGTCGGCGGCATCGACGAGGCCGCGGCCCGCGCCCATCTGGCCGCCGGAGCGACCGCGGTCGGCATCGGCTCGCCGCTGGTCGGCAAGGCCGCGGACGGCGGCGATGCGGGCGGGGGCGGTGGGGGCGGCGCGGATAGCGGCGGCGGGAACGGCGACAGAGGCGCGGACGGCGGCGGCCTGGACGCCCTGCGCGCCCGCGCCCACGCCTTCCGTACCGCGGTCCTGGAGGCCACGCCGTGACCGAGAACCCCACCGGGCCCATCGGTCCGCGCCCCACCCGTCCCGACCGCCTCGGCCTGGGCGAGGGCATCCGCTGGACCGGCGAGGCCCTGATACTCGTCGACATCCTCGAGGGCCGTCTGCTGACGGCCCCCCAGGACCCGGCCGCGCCCCTGGAGACGCTGGCCGAACTGCCCGTCCCGCTGGGCGCGGTGGCACCCGTGGCGGACCGGCCCGGCACCTGGATCGCCGCCGCGGGCACCGGGATCTGCCTGCTCGGGCCGGACTCCACCACCACCTGGCTGGCGCGGCCCGAGGCCGGTGCCCGTCCCGCCCGGCGCATGAACGACGGCACCGCCGACCCGTCCGGTAGGTTCTGGGCGGGCAGCATGGCGTACGACGCCGACGAGGACGCGGGCTCCCTCTACCGGGTGGACCACGACGGCACGGTGGTGCGGGTGCTGACGGACATCACCATTCCGAACGGACCGGCGTTCACCGCCGACGGCCGCACCATGTACCTGGCCGACAGCGCCCGCGGGGTCGTCCGCCGTTACCCGGTCGACCCGGCGACGGGCACGCCCGGCCCGCCGACGACTTATCTCACGGTCGACGACGGCAGCCCGGACGGGATGGCCGTCGACGACGAGGGCGCGGTGTGGATGGCGGTCTGGGGGACGGGGACGGTCCGCCGCCATCTGCCGGACGGCACGCTGGACCGCACCGTACGGCTGCCCGCGAGCCAGCCCGCCGGGGTGTGTCTCCAGGGCGACGTCCTGCACATCACGACGGCCACGGTGGGCCTCACGTCACCGGGCCGGGACGACGGCGCCCTGTTCTCGGTCCGGGTGGAGGTGCCGGGACCGCCAGCGGCGGCGTACCGCCCGAGCGCGGCCCGGCCGACCGGGGGTCCGGTGTGAGCGCGCCGCGTTCCGCAGGCGGCACGGGAGCGCGCGGGCCCGCGCCAAGTGCGGCGGCGGGGGCGGCCTCGTCATGGCCGACCGGCGGCCCGTCGCTCGCCGGTGACGAGGCATCGCGGACCGACGCGTCCTGGCCCCCCACCGGCGGCAGCGTGGTCTGCGTCGGCGAGACGATGGCCGCGCTCGCTCCCGAGCCGACCGCGTCCCTGGACACCGGCGATGCCTTGCGGCTCGCCGTGGCGGGCGCGGAGTCCAACGTGGCGATGTACCTCGCGGACCTGGGCATCTCCGCCGCATGGCTCTCGGCCCTCGGCGACGACCCGTTCGGCCGCCGGGTGCGCACCGCCGTCGCCGCGGCGAACGTCGACGTCTCGGGCGTACGGTCCGACCCCCACCGGCCGACGGGCCTGCTGGTGAAGGAGCCCGGCCCCACGGGCACCCGCGTCCACTACTACCGGCGCGGTTCCGCCGCCTCGGCGCTGGGACCCGACGTCCTGGACGATCCGCGGTTCGGGTCGGCGGCGCTCGTCCACCTCACGGGCGTGACCCCCGCGCTCTCGCCGTCCTGCGGGGCCCTGGTGGAACGGGCCCTCGCGACCCCTCCGGCCGACCGCCGCCACGCCATCAGCTTCGACGTCAACCACCGCCCCGCGCTGTGGCCGGACCGCACGGCCGCCGCCACGGTCCTGCGCGGCCTGGCCGACCGCGCCGACATCGTCTTCGTCGGCCTCGACGAGGCGCGGCACCTGTGGGGCGCGGACCTCGACGCGGGCGGCGTACGCGCCCTGCTGCCGCGTCCGCGTCTGCTCGTCGTCAAGGACGGCGGCCGGGACGCGACCGCCTTCGGCGACGGGCCGGAGGTCACGGTCCCGGCCCCGCGCACGGAGGTGGTGGAGCCGGTCGGCGCGGGGGACGCCTTCGCCGCCGGTTTCCTGGCGGGGCTGCTGCGCGGCGGGCCACTGACCTCGGCACTGCGGCTCGGCCACATCACGGCCGGGTCCGCGCTCGGGGTGACCGGGGACCATGGCCCGCTGCCGGACGCCGCCACGGTCGGGCGGCTGCTCGGACTCACGGACGGGGCGTGGGCGGCGCGCGCCTGAAGCGGTTGGCGGCGCGGTTGGCGGCGCACGCCTGAAGCGGTCATGGGGGTCGCTGACGGCACGGCCTCGTGCCGCGCGCGGAGCCTGCTGCTGCCCTGCCGCCGGGCGACCGAAGCCGCCCATTTGCCTCGTATGGCGCGAATGCGCCTTTCGGTCCCTAGGTCCCGTCAAGAGTGGCCCACAGCCCCTTCCGGAACTATCGTCCGCTTCATACCGTCAAGGGCTGCGGTACTCCGCTTCACGCCGACCGACTGGACGCCTTCCGTGCCCGATCCCTCCCACGCCGCCACCTGGCGCTTCGCCCTGCCGCACACCACGGCAGCCGTACCGCTGGCGCGTGCGCTGATCCGGAACACCCTGGCCGACATCGGGGCACCCGTGGACGGCGACACGGCGGAGCTGCTGACGGCCGAGCTGGTGGCCAACGCGGTGCGGCACACGACCGGCGACGAGCCGATAGAGCTGGTGGTGGAGCTGGTGCCGACCGGGGGCTGGCAGGTCGAGGTGCACGACCAGGACCCGAATCCGCCCGGCGGGCTGGACTCGCTGGGGCGCCCGGAGGGGCCGAGGAGACCCGACGGCCTCGCCGAGAGCGGACGCGGTCTGCTGCTGATCCGCACCCTCAGCGCCGACGCGGGCTACCGGCCGACCCCGTACGGCAAGGCCGTCTGGTTCGTCCTCCCACCCGCGGATGACTGAGAGCCCCCCCCACCGACGACTAACGACTGACGACTGACGATCGCCAACGACCGACGACCGCCCGTCGAAGCGCTACCGAGCGCCCAGCGTCGCGACCAGCATCGCCTTGATCGTGTGCATCCGGTTCTCCGCCTCGTCGAAGACGACGGAGTGCTCGGACTCGAAGACCTCGTCGGTGACCTCGAGCTCGGTCAGCCCGTGCCGCTCGTGGATCTCCCGGCCGACGTCGGTGCCCAGGTCGTGGAAGGCGGGCAGGCAGTGGAGGAACTTCACCGCGTCGTTGCCCGTGGCGCGGAGCACGTCCATCGTCACCGCGTACGGCCCGAGCAGCGCTATCCGCTCGTCCCAGACCTCCTTGGGCTCACCCATGGACACCCACACATCGGTGGCGACGAAGTCCGCGCCCCGCACGCCCTCCTCGACGTTCTCGGTGAGCGAGACGCGGGCGCCGGAGGCGGTGGCGAGCTGCCGCGCCAGCTCCACGATGGTGTTGTCGGGCCACAGCAGGCTTGGCGCGACGATCCGGACGTCCATGCCCAGCAGGGCGCCGGTGACGAGGTAGGAGTTGCCCATGTTGTACCGGGCGTCGCCGAGGTAGGCGTACGCGACCCGGTCCAGCGGCTTCTCGCTGTGCTCGGTCATGGTCAGCACATCGGCGAGCATCTGGGTGGGGTGCCACTCGTCGGTGAGTCCGTTGTAGACGGGCACCCCGGCGTGGGCGGCGAGCTCCTCGACGACGCCCTGGCCGTGACCCCGGTACTCGATGGCGTCATACATCCGGCCGAGCACCCGCGCGGTGTCCCGCACCGACTCCTTGTGACCGATCTGGGAGCCGACCGGATCGAGATAGGTCGTCGAGGCGCCCTGGTCGGCGGCGGCGACCTCGAAGGCGCAGCGGGTGCGGGTGGAGGTCTTCTCGAAGATGAGCGCGATGTTCCTGCCCCGCAGCCGCCGTTCCTCGGTCCCCGCGCGCTTGGCCGCCTTCAGCTCGGCGGCCAGCTCGATCAGGCGGCGGAACTCGTCGGCGGTGAAGTCCAGCTCCTTGAGGAAGTGGCGGCCGGTGAGGTCAATCGCCATATGGGTGGCTCCTAGGTCACGGCGAACGTGGCGGATCAGCGGCTACGGCGGGGTGCCGCGGCCCGGAACCATGGAAGCATATACGACGCTCTGCATATATACGGAGACGGGTGGATGAACCCCGGCCTTACGGCCAGCGGGCGAGGCTTCGGCCCTACGGCTCCACCGGGTCCCGCTCGACCGGGCAGCTCATGCACCGCGGCCCGCCCCGGCCCCGGCCCAGCTCGCTGCCCGGGATGTCGATGACCTCGATCCCGCGCTTGCGCAGATAGGTGTTGGTCGTCGCGTTCCGCTCGTAGGCGACCACCACGCCCGGCTCCACCGCGAGCACATTGCAGCCGTCGTCCCACTGCTCGCGCTCGGCCGCGTGGACGTCCTGGGTGGCGGTGAGCACGCGGATGGAGTCCAGGCCGAGGGCCGCGGCTATCGCGCGGTGCATATGCTCCGGCGGATGGTCGGTGACCTTGAGGTCCTGGCTGCCCGCGCCCGGCTCGATGGTGTACGAGCGGAGCATCCCCAGCCCCGCGTACTGGGTGAAGGTGTCCCCGTCCACCATGGTCATCACGGTGTCCAGGTGCATGAAGGCCCGCCCCTTGGGCATGTCGAGCGCCACGATCGTCCGGGCCGAACCGGCCTCGAAGAGCCGGTGGGCGATCATCTCCACCGCCTGCGGGGTGGTCCGCTCGCTCATCCCGATCAGCACCGCGCCCTTGCCGAGCACCAGCACATCGCCGCCCTCGATGGTGGAGGGGTACGCGGCCTGGCCCTCCGACCAGACGTGGAACTCCTCCTTCGCGAAGAGCGGGTGATGGCGGTAGACGGCCTCGTAGTGCACCGTCTCGTGCCAGCGGGCGGGCCAGCGCATCGCGTTGATCGACACCCCGTCGTACACCCACGCGGAGGCGTCCCGGGTGAAGAGGTGGTTCGGCAGCGGATTGACCAGGAAGTCATCGGGCTCCATGGCGTGGAAGCGGACGGAGACCGGCTCCGGATACCGCTCCAGGTACTCCCGTTTGGTCATGCCGCCGATCAGCGCCTCGGTCAGCTCGGGGGCGGTCAGCTCGTCGAAGGCGGCGCGCAGATGATCGGTGGCCAGCGGCCCGTACTCCTTCTCGTCGAAGACCCGGTCCAGCACCAGCGCCCGCGCGTCCGGCAGGGTCAGGCTCTCGGTGAGCAGGTCCCCGAAGAGATGCACCTCGACCCCGCGGTCCCGCAGCACGTCGGCGAAGCCGTCGTGCTCCTGGCGGGCCCGGCGCACCCACAGGACGTCGTCGAAGAGCAGGGTGTCCCTGTTGGTGGGTGTGAGCCGCTTGAGCTCGAGGTCGGGACGGTGCAGTATGACGCGGCGCAGCCGCCCGGCCTCGGAGTCGACATGGAATCCCATGACCCCATCTTCGCCGCTCGCGACCCATTCTGAACGCTCAGCGACACGGATCCGCCTTCGGCGGAGTCGTAGAGGGACCCGCGCGCCGCACGGGAAGCGCCCCGCGGCCCGCCACCCGGGCGACGATCAGGCGCCGGTCGGCCCCCGCCGCGGGCCCCGCGAAAATTACCCACCGGCCGACCCCGGCAGCGGGCGGGCCCCGTGCCAGCCCCACCAGGGGCAGGGCCGTGCCCGCCACGACACCGGCCACGGCAAGGGTGGCGCCCCAGTCGCCCCCGGTGGGGGGGGCGGAGGCCGCGCCGACCGCGGCGATGGGGGTCGGAGGCCCTGCCGACCTCGGCGGGTACGGGACCCCGGCCAGCCCCGGCGGCGGGCGGCGTGCGTATCGGCCACGGCGGGGCAGGGCCCGGCTCGGTCCCGGGCCTCGGCGGGGGCGGCGCCCCAATCGCCCCCGGCGGGAGCCTGGGGTCCGGGTCCGCCCGTGCCTGCCAGGGCAAGGGCGCGGGGTCCGGGGTGCGGGTGGGCCCCGGCAGGGGCGCCGGGTCCGTGCCAGCCGCGGCAGCGGACGCCGTCCTTGTCGGCCCCAGCGGGGCCCGTGTCAGCCACGGGCGGGGCGGCGCCCTGTCGGCCCCGGCGGCGGGTGGTGCCCCGTAGCCGGGTCCGTGTCAGCCACGGCGGGGGCGGCGCCCCCGTCGCCCCCGGTGGGGGGCGGCACCCCCGTCAGCCCCAGCGCGGGCGGTGCCCGTATCAGCCGCAGCGGCGCGCAGTGCCCCGGTCGGCCACGGCGGGGTGGGGCTCGGGGTGGTTCCGGTGGCGGGCCCGGGCCGGGGCGTGTGGCTATCCGGCTGCGATCACGACGATCAGCACCAGCGCCACCGCGATGAAGCCCAGCAGGGCGGAGACCCACAGCTGGCCGGGTTGCAGGTCGATGCGGTTGCCGTCCTCGGCGCGCCCGCGCCGACGGCGGCGCCATGCCGCGCGGCGGGCGGCGCGGGCCGCCGCCTCCTGGTGCTCGCGGCGCTCCTCGGCCATGCCGCCGAACAGCGCCTTCCAGCCCTTCTCGCCGAACCCCGTGCTCTGCCGGGTGCCGACGATCCGGCGCACCACCTCACGGCCCGCGCCGTCCCCGGCCGTCCACAGGCCGGGCAGGACGCACGCCATCAGCTCCGGCACCGCGCCGCGCCGCGCATACGGGCGGACCAGCCCCTCGTACAGCATCAGCGCGTTGCGCACCCGCAGTCTGCGGTCGGGGTCCGGGGCCGGGCCGCCCGGGGCGCCCACGCCGCCCGGGGCACGGTGCGGCGGGTCGAGGTAGAGCTGGGCGAGCAGCACCTTCTCGCAGACCGCGTCCGCCAGCTCCGGTCCGCGCTCGGGCGCGCGGCGCACCAGCTCGACCACGACGCGGGTGGCCCGTTCGGCGGGCAGCCCCTCGTCGAGCGCGCTCAGCAGCTGTCCGTCGTCGGCCTCCCGCAGCACTGCGGACAGGGCGTCCCCGCCGTGGCGCAGCGCCTCGCGCAGCATCCGCGCCCCGGCGACCGAGGTCCGGCGCGCCCCCGCGCTCGCCGGGCTCCCGGTATGGCCGTGGGCATGGGTGGCCCTGCCAGTGGTCCCGTGGGTGGCGCCGCCGGTCGGCCCTTCCGTGAGCCCGTGGGCGCCCCTGCCGGTGGCCCCGTCGGTGGGCCTACCCATGGCCTCACGGGTGGCCGCGCCTGTGGGCCCACCGGTAGACCCGCCCGTGGTCTCGCGGGTAGCCCCGCCCGTGGGCCCGCCGGTAGGCCAGGCGATGGGCCCGCCCGTGGTCTCGCGGGCAGCCCCGCCCGTGAGCCCACCGGTAGACCCGCCCATGGCCTCGCGGGTGCCCCCGCCCGTGGGCCCGCCGGTAGGCCCAGCCATGGGCGCGCGAGTGGGCCCACCCGTGGCCCCGTCGGTGGGCCAGGCGATGGGCCCGCCCGTGGTCTCGCGGGCAGCCCCGCCTGTGGGTCCGCCGGTGGGCCCATCCATGGTCGCGCGGGTGGACCCACCCGCGGGTCCGTCGGTGGGCCTACCCATGGCCTCACGGGTGGCCGCGCCTGTGGGCCCACCGGTAGGCCCGCCCGTGGTCTCGCGGGTAGCCCCGCCCGTGGGCCCGCCGGTAGGCCCAGCCATGGTCGCGCGGGTGGACCCACCCGTGGCCCCGTCGGTGGGCCCATCCGTGGGTCCGTCGGTGGGCCGGGCGGTGGGGTCGTTTGTGGGTTTGCCTGTGGTCTGCGTGCCTGTCGGGTCCTCTGTCTCTCTCACCATTGACGTTCTCCTCACAGTGCCTCCAGCACCTCCCGTATCCGCGTGGCCGCCCCGGCGTCGATCGGTTCGTCGCCGTCCTGTGCCAGCCGGGGCAGGAAGTCGCACAACACGGCCAGCTGCCGCTCGTCCCCCGCCGCCCGCCGGATCCAGCCGACCAGCGCGTCCTCCGCCGCCCCGGCCGATCTGGCCCAGGTCAGCGCGGCCCGTAGCAGCTCGGCCAGGCGCGGGCCGCACTCCGGATGGGCCGCGAGCAGCGCCGTGGCCAGCGGCCAGGCGGCGTACGGCTCCAGCTCCGGCACCTCGCACAGCCCCCACAGATGCGAGGTGCGGGTGGTGACCGCGCGCAGTGCCGCGAGCAACGCCAGGTCCCGGCGGGCCCGCCGGGTGTCGCGCAGCCAGTGGGTGAGCGCGGCCAGTACGGTCTCCGGCTCGGCCGCGGCCAGCAGCCGCACCACGCCGTAGGAGGTGGTGCGGCCGTCGTCGGCGCGGGCGAGCCGCCCCAGTTCCTCCAGGGACGCCGCGACCGAGCCCGCCGCAAGGCCGTAGCCGTGGGCGAGCGCGGCGGTCTCGCGCTCCCGCTCGTCGTCGCCGCGCGCCCATGCGTGCAGCAGCCCGTTGATGGCCGGGCGCACCTCCGGGGCGCGGGACGCCTCGGCGAGCGCGGTGGCCGCCGCCATCCGCTGCACCGGGCTGTCCGTACGGGCCAGTGGCAGCGCCAGTTCGACCAGGCCGTAGAGGTAGTCGCGGGCGCACAGCACGCCCGCCGCGACCGCCGCACGCACCCACACCTGGGGGCGCGGGTCGTCGCACAGCCCGCGCAGCCAACGGGCCATCGGGCCGCGGAGGTTGTGGTGGGCGTCCCATGCCTCGTGCAGCACGGCGGGCGCCAGCCGCCGCCCTTCGAACCACACCGCGCGCACGGGCACCGAGGCGTCCCCCAGGTCCTCCACCCCCTCGCCGTGCACCGCGCGCGCCGTGGCGAGGCAGGCCCCGGGGTGGGCGGAGAACAGCGGGCGGCCGGGCGCGTACTGCGGATCGAGCGTCACGGCCAGCTCCCAGGCCAGCAGCTCGGCGGCCTCCGCCATGACGCTGTGCGCCGAACCGTCGAAGACGGCGAGCGCGATCCGCAGCGCGGCGGCGCGCAGCGCGGGCAGCGCGGCGGGCAGTGTGCCGGGGTGCCCGGCCTCCAGGAACCACTCCCGGGCCTGGTGCGGGGCGAACGAACGGCAGTGCTCGAGCAGCCGCTCGTCGGACAGCCGCCCCTCGGCGTGCGCGGCCACGTACCCGGCCAGCCGGGCGGCCTCGCCGGGCCGTGGCTCGTCCAGGCCAAGCGCCTCGGCCAGCTCGGGGCGCCGGGCAGTGGCCCGGGCCGTCTCCAGCAGTCCGGCGGGGCGGTCGGCGAGCAGTTCGGTGAGGTGGCGGTCGAGGACGTCGGCGGCGGCCGGGGGCCGGTACGCCACGGCGTGGCGGCGGCCGCGCAACAGCCGGTCGGCGACCGGGCCGCCCGCGACCAGCACCACGCAGAACGCCTCGTGCTCGGCGAAGTGGGCGCGCAGCCGGTCCAGCAGGTGTCCGGCCGTGGACCCGGGCGCGGATTCGGGCGCGGATTCGGCCTGGTCGGCGGGGAGTTCGAGGAGATAGCCATGGCCGCGCTCGGTCTTCTCCACGCCCGTCTCCACGCCCTTCTCGACGCCGGACGCCCCGTCCGGGCCGGTGTAGAGGAGCCGGGAGACCCCGCCGCCGGTCAGCTCGGCCAGCTCGGCGAGGAGGGCGAGCCCGGTCCAGGCGCGGCCGGTGCCGGGCTCGCCGCACAGGGCCAGCAGATGGGTGCGGCGCAGCTGGTCGCGCATCGCGGCATGGCCGGGGACGGCACGGTGGAGTCGGCGCAGCCGGGCCAACTCCTCGCGCGGCACCGGGCCTTCGGGCAATGGGCCGTCGGGCACCGGGTACGGCGCCGGTTCGGCGCACGGCCGGGCGGGGCCGTAGGTGATGTGCAGATGGGCGCGGGCCTCACGGGCCGTACGGGCACCACCCGGCTGGCCCGCGCCGTCCAGCGGGTCGCCCTGGGGGAAGTCCAGCCGTCGTCCCCGCGACTGTGCCGGGGCGCTCACCCCTTCCGGTGTGCTCATCTCTTCCGCTGCGCTCATCGCCCGCCGTCCTCCATGCCGTGGTCCCCGTCCCGCGATGTGGTCCGATGTGGTGCGATGTGGTGGTGACCGGGGGCCGGTGAAGGCCGGAAGCGGGCGGCGGGGCCTCGTCCCCCTGCCCACCCCGCCGCCCTTCTCCGGTGCGGGGCGCTCGGGCCCTGTCCGGCAGGCCGTCACCGGACAGTGGCCGGGCCGTGCGCACCCCCGTCGCCCACGGTCCCGCGCCCTGTGCCAACTCCAGGGTCGCCGGGGAGCGGCGGGACGGCTGTAGCCGTTTACACAGTCGCGCGGAAAAGCGAAGGAGTGTGCGCCCACGCCCAGTCGCGGGAGAGTGCGCGCCCGCGCTCAGTCCCGGGGCCGCGCCGGAATCTGCTCCCCCGTCGCGCGGCCCTCGGCCAGCAGCCGCAGCAGCCCGATGTCCATCACCTCGAAGCGGCGCGAGGCGGTCCGGACCACACCCTGGCCGCGCAGCAGCCGCAGCGCCTTGGCGACCGCCTCCCGGGTCGAGCCCACGGCGGCGGCGATGTCGTGCTGGGGCATCTGGAGATCGATGGTGATGGTGCCGTCGGCGCCGGAGCGGCCGGTGCGCTCGGCGAGTTCCACGAGGCGGGCCGCCAGCCGCTGGAGCACCTTCTCGGAGGCGAGTGAGCGCCGCTCCCCGTCGGAGCTGCGCAGCCGGGAACTGAACTGACGCATGATCAGTACGGTCGCGACGGGACGGGCGGCCAGATACGCCCGGAACCGGTCGCCGGAGACCACCACCGCCTCCATCGGCCCGAGCGCGGTGACGGTGGCACTGCGCGAGCCGTGGTCCACCGCGGCCTGGTCGCCCACGACCTCGCCCGCCCCGCGCAGCGCCAGGATCAGCCGCACTCCGCGCTCGGTCTCCACCGAGACGGTGGCCCAGCCGGAGGTGATCGCCACGACGAAGGTCGTGCGGTCGTGCTCGCGCAACACGACCTCGCCGGGGGCGTAGGAGCGGGGAGTGCCGAGGGCGAGCAGGGCGCGGCGGTCCTCGGCGGGGAGCGCGTGGAGAAAGGGCCGCCCGTCCTCGAAGAGACTCATCCGCCCTCCCCGCTCAGCTCGTCGTCGTCATGGCCTGCGGAGAATCCAAGGACCGCTCAGCACGCTAGGCAGGTGGCACGGGCACGTCAATGGTGCCGTATCGGGTCCGTTCCACAGCGCCGTATCGGGGCCGCGCCGGATCCATTGCCCCCGCCCTGGCCGGTACGCGTCTCCTCGCCCTGGCCGGTACGCGCCTCCCCGACCTCGGCAGTGGCCTCCCCGACCTCCGCGGTACGCACCTCCCCGGGCTCGGTGCGAACGCGGGTGCGCAAGGCGGTGCCCGCGACGGCCGCGAGCGCGGCGGTCACGGCCGTGAAGACCCACCCGGCGCGCAGCGCGTCAAGCCCCGGCCGTGCGGCGCCCCCGGTGATCATGACAAGGGCCGCGACGCCCAGGGCCGAGCCGCCCTGCCGGGACATCATCAACACCCCGGAGCCCAGCGAGAGCTGACGGGCCGGAAGCAGTCCGGCTGCCGCGAACATCACCGGCTGGTAGAGCCCCGCCCCCAGCCCGGCGAGCACCAGGCCGGGCATGAGCTCCACGGCGTAGTGGGTACCGTCGCCGCCCGCGAGGAGCAGCCACCACATCGGCCCCGCGACGAAGCACAGCCCGCCGGTGATCGCCGCGGTGCGCTCCCCCAGCACCCGTACGATCCGCCCCGACAGCATCGACACCACCAGGACGGTGAGCGGCCAGGGCGTGACGGCCAGCCCCGCGCTGACCGTGGACCAGCCCCACGCCCCGGTGAACAGCAGCGTCGCGGCGAGCAGCAGAGAGGCGTAGGCGAGGAAGTAGCTCAGCAGCCCGAGCGCGGCGGCGGTGAAGGCACGGGTCCTGAACAGTGCCGGGTCCACCACCGGATCCGGGTGGCGGCGTACGTGTGCCACGGCCAGCGCGCCCAGGACCAGGCCCGCCGCGAGGAAGCCGAGGGTGGCCGGGGCGCCGTAGCCCCAGTCGGCGGCCTCGACGCAGGAGGTGGTGAGGGATCCGGTGGCCAGGAGCACCAGCAGCGTGCCCAGCGGATCGAGGCGGCGGCGCTGACCGCGTACGGGCCCGGTGCGCGGCAGCAGCCGCAGCCCGGCCACCCAGGCCGCCAGCACCACGGGCGGGTTGACGAGGAAGATCAGGCGCCAGTCGGTGGCGGCGAGCAGACCGCCCGCCACCGGCCCCGAACTCGCCGCGACCGCGCTCACCGCCGTCCAGACGCCGACCGCCGTGGCCCGTTCGCGCGCCGGGAAGGCGGGCAGCGCGAGCGAGAGGGAGGTGGGCACCAGGACGGCCGCCGCCACGCCCTGCACCACGCGCGCCGCGATCAGCGTGCCGAGCCCGGGGGCGGCCCCGCAGGCGAGGGAGGCGAGCCCGAAGAGCGCGATACCGGTCAGGAACGAGCGCCGCCCGCCGATCGCGTCGGCCAACCGCCCGGCCGGGACCAGCAGCGCCGCGAGCACGATGGTGTAGGCGTTGAGCACCCAGGACAGGTCGGCGGTGGACGCCGAGCTGAAGTCCGCGCCGATCGCGGGGAAGGCGATATTGACCGCGATCATGTCGAGCACGGCGAGGAACTGGGCCGCCGACGCGACGGCGAGGATCAGCCAGCGGCGGCGGCCGGGGGCTGGGTCGGTCTGGTCGGGGGCAGCGGCGGGGACCGTATCGCTGCCAGGGGCCGTATCAGGGGCGGAGGCCGTGGCGGGTGCGGACACACCGCTCCCCCGGCCCTTCGCGGAAGGGGTCGTCATGCCCGTCCAGCATCGTTCCCGGGACCCGGCGGAACGAGTGGCAGGAGTGACAGCATGCGCTACATTTCTGCCATGCGGTCCATAGCCCTCGCCGTCACCCCGGGCATGCCGATCTTCGATCTGGCGGTGCCCTGCCATGTCTTCGGCTCCGATCGCCCCGAACTCCCCGACCCCTGGTATGAGCTGCGGGTCTGTGCCGTCGGGCCGGGCGGTGAGGGGGCCGGTGCACCGGTCGCCGCCCGCTCGTGGTTCGCCACCCACACCCCGTACGGCACCGAGGAGCTGATCACGGCGGACACCGTGATCGTCCCGGCCTCGGCCGATGTGCGCGGCGATCCGCCCCAGGAGCTGATCGACGCGCTGCGCGAGGCCCATCGGCGCGGCGCCCGCATCGTGTCGCTGTGCTCGGGCGCGTTCACCCTCGCCGCGACCGGACTGCTCGACGGCCGTACGGCGGCCACCCACTGGATGTACGCCGCGCTGTTCGCCGAGCGCTATCCGGCCGTACGGCTCGATCCGTCCGTGCTCTACGTCGACCACGGCGACGTACTGACGGGGGCGGGGTCCACGGCGTGCATCGACGTCTGTCTGCATCTGGTGCGCGAGGACTACGGCACCGAGGCGGCGAACACCCTGGCCCGGCAGCTCGTCGCGCCCGCCCACCGGCCGGGCGGCCAGGCCCAGTACATCGAGGCGCCGTTGCCGGAGCGCACCGATGACTCGCTCGGCCCGCTGCTGCACTGGGCCGCCGAGCGGCTGCACGAGCCGCTGACCGTGGCCGACCTCGCCCGCCGCGCCCACACCAGCCCGCGCACCCTGGCCCGCCGCTTCCACGCCGCCACGGGCACGACGCCGCTGCGCTGGCTGCAGGGCCAGCGGATCGCGCGCGCCCGCGAGCTGCTGGAGGGCGGCGAGCTGCCGGTGGACCGGATCGCGGAACTGTGCGGACTGGGCACGGCGGCCAACCTGCGCCGCCACTTCGCCCGAGCGGTCGGGGTCCCCCCACACGACTACCGCCGCGCCTTCCGCTCCCGCGAAGCGCGAACCCCGTCGGCCGTCTGACCCCAGACGGCCCGGGCCCCCGGGCCCAGGAACGCCGTCCCGGTCGGCCCTCGGCCCGCTCGAGGGCTGGGCCGCCCGGACGCCTGCGGCGCGGACGCCAGCTGCTGGCCCGGGAAGGCCCCGGCCCCCGGCCCCCGGCCGCTTGACGCCTCGGGCCCGGCCACGGCCGGGCCCGAGGCGCGGGTGTCCGGCGGACCACGCGGCGGCTCCACGCGGCTCCGCCGCAGGGCAGGGGCTCCACCGCAGGGCCCGGGGCCCAGGGGTCTGGGGCGGAGCCCCAGTTTCGGGAAGGGGAGGGGAACAGCCCGCCGCAGGCGTCACGCCCCCCCGGAGACTCCGAACCGTCGTCCCTACAACCGCGGGTCCACCGGCTCCGACTCCAGGGCGAGCACCGCGAAGACCGCCTCGTGGACGCGCCACAGGGGCTCGCCCTCCGCCAGCCGGTCAAGCGCCTCCAGGCCGAGCGCGTACTCGCGCAGGGCGAGTGAGCGCTTGTGGCCCAGGTGACGCTCGCGCAACCGGGCCAGGTTGTCCGGGCGGGTGTACTCCGGGCCGTAAATGATGCGCAGATACTCGCGGCCCCGGCACTTCACGCCCGGCTGGACCAGTCGGCCGTCGCCCTTGCGGACGAAGCCCTGGAGCGGCTTGACCACCATGCCCTCGCCGCCCGCGGCCGTCAGGTCCAGCCACCAGCGCACGCCCTCGGCGACCGACGCCTCGTCCTCGGTGTCGACGATCAGCCTGCGGGTGGGGGCCAGCAGCCGGGTGCCGTCGGCGGCGGGCTTCTCCGCCTCGATCATCCGGTCGATCAGGGCGAGTTGCTGGTCGTGCGGAAGCGCGGTGGCGAGGTTGCGGCCCTGGACGGCCAAGATCTGGAACGGCGCCATACGGAGGCCGTCCAGCCCGTCGACCGGCCAGCAGTAGCGCCGGTAGGCAGCGGTGAACGCGGCCGCGTCCGACGCCCGTTCGCGCTGCTTGCCGAGCAGTGCGGACACCTCGACACCGCGCGCCTCCGCGCCCTCCAGCGCCGCGAGGACGCCGGGGAAGACGGCGCGCGAGGCGGCGCCCACCGCCGCGTACTGGTGGCGCAGCAGCCCCTCGGCCTTGAGCGACCACGGCAGCAGCTCGGCGTCCAGCAGCACCCAGTCGGTGTCCAGCTCCTGCCACAGCCCGGCCCGCTCGAGGCAGCCGCTCAGCCCGCCCAGCACCGTCTCGGTGAGCTTCGCGTCGTCGAAGAACGGCCGTCCGGTGCGGGTGTGGAGCGCCCCGGAGACGCCGTCCGGCGTGCTGAAGCGCTCTCGCGCGATGTCCGCGTCACGGCAGACGAGCGCCACCGCGCGCGAGCCCATGTGCTTCTCCTCGCAGATCACCTGGCGCACCCCGTCCGCGCGGTAGGCGGCGAACGCCTCCGCCGGGTGCTCGAGGAAGCCGCCGTCGGCGGCTCCGCCGGTGCCCTCCTCGGAGGCGGCGGCCGGCTCCTTGGAGGTGGCGGTCGGCGCCATGGTGGGCGGGAGATAGCCGAGCAGCCGGGGGTCGACCGCGAACCGGCTCATGACCTCGAGCGCCGCCGCCGCGTTCTCCTCCTTGACCGCGATCCGGCCCGTGTGGCGGGTCTCGACGATCCGGCGGCCCCGCACATCGCCCAGGTCCAGCGGACGCCCGTCGGCGCCTCCGGGGGCCTCGGTGGTGAGCGGCTTGACCGGTTCGTACCAGACCTGCTGGGCCGGAACGTCCACCAGCTCGCGCTCCGGCCAGCGCAGCGCGGTCATCCGGCCGCCGAAGACACAGCCGGTGTCCAGGCAGATGGTGTTGTTGAGCCAGGAGGCGCGGGGGGTGGGGGTGTGGCCGTAGACCACGGCGGCGCGGCCACGGTAGTCCTCGGCCCATGGGTAGCGCACGGGGAGGCCGAACTCATCGGTCTCGCCGGTCGTCTCCCCGTACAGGGCGTGCGAGCGGACCCGGCCCGAGGTGCGGCCGTGGTACTTCTCGGGCAGCCCGGCGTGACACACCACCAGCCCCCCGCCGTCCAGTACGTAGTGGCTGACCAGCGACTCGATGAAGTCCCGCACCCGGTCGGCGAAGGCCGGGTCCGCCTGGTGCTCCCGGTCCAGCTGCTCCACGGTCTCGGCGAGGCCATGGGTGACCTGGACCTTGCGGCCCTTCAGATAGCGGCCGAGCTTGTTCTCGTGGTTGCCGGGCACGCACAGGGCCGCGCCGGAGGCGACCATGCCCATCACCAGGCGCAGCACCCCGGGGCTGTCGGGGCCGCGGTCGACGAGGTCGCCGACGAAGACCGCGGTACGGCCCTCGGGGTGGGCGGCGTCGACCGGGCGGCCGAGCTCGTCGCGGCGCAGGGCATAGCCCAGCTTGCCCAGCAGGGTCTCCAGCTCGGAGCGGCAGCCGTGGATGTCGCCGATGATGTCGAACGGGCCGGTGAGGTGGCGCAGATCGTTGTAGCGGCGCTCGGTGGCGACCTCCGCGGCCTCGACCTCATCGGCGCCCCGCAGGACGTGCACCTTGCGGAACCCCTCGCGCTCCAGGGACTTCAGCGAGCGGCGCAGCTCACGGCGCTGGCGGGGAATGACATGGCCGGGCATTTCGGCGCGGTCGGGGCGCTGGGCGTTGCGCCGGGCGCACTCGCCCTCGGGGACGTCGAGGACGATGGCCACGGGCAGGACGTCGTGCTCGCGTGCGAGCGCGATCAGGCTGCGGCGGGATTCGCTGCGGACGTTGGTGGCGTCGACGACGGTCAGCCGTCCGGCCGCCAGCCGCTTGCCCGCGATGTAGTGGAGCAGGTCGAAGGCGTCGGGGGTGGCGCTCTGGTCGTTCTCGTCGTCGGCGACCAGCCCGCGGCAGACGTCGGAGGAGACGACCTGGGTGGGCAGGAAGTGGCGCCGGGCGAAGGTGGACTTGCCGGCGCCGGTGGTGCCGACGAGCACCACGAGGGACAGGTCGGGCACGCCGATGGTGCGCTTCTCCTCGGTCATGCTGCCGCCTCCTTCGCGGTGGTCGCGGTGGCCGCGGTGGCCGTATCAGCCGCAGTGCCCGCGGTGGCCACGGCAGTCGTGGCGGCGCGGTCTCCGCTCCGGCTGTCGGTGCCGTCGTCGCCGCCCTCGGCGGCGCCGCGGAAGAGCGCCAGCTGGGTGGGCGGGCCGACCTCGGGGTCCTCGGGGCCCACGGGGCGGAACTCCACCGCGTAGCCGTGCCGTTCCGCGACCTGCTCCGCCCAGGCCCGGAACTCCTCGCGGGTCCACTCGAAGCGGTGGTCGCCGTGGCGCATCCGCCCGGCGGGCAGCGTCTCCCAGCGCACGTTGTACTCCGCGTTGGGCGTGGTCACCACGACGGCCTTGGGCCGTGCGGCACCGAACACCACATGCTCAAGTGCGGGCAGCCGGGGCGGATCCACATGCTCGATCACCTCGCTGAGCACCGCCGCGTCATATCCGGCGAGCCGGGAGTCGGTGTAGGTGAGCGCGCCCTGGGTCAGCCTCAGCCGCGCCGACTGCCGCTCGGCCGCGCCCGTGTCGAAGCCGGGGCGGTCCAGCCGCAGTCTCCGCGCCGCCTCGTTGAGCGCGCGCATCGACACATCGACGCCCACGATCTCGGTGAACCGCGCCTCCTTCAGCAGCTCGCCCAGCAACTGGCCCTGCCCGCAACCCAGATCGAGCACCCGGGCCGCCCCGGCGCCGCGCAGGGCGTCGAGTATCGCCTCCCGCCGCCGGACCGCCAGCGGCACGGACGGCTCCTCGGCCCCGGTCCCGGCCTCGTTCTCGTCCTCGCCCACCAGCTCGGCCGCCGACGGTTCCCCGACGGCGTTGTCGATCTCCTCCGCCGCGGTGTCATCGGCCTCGGCGAGCCGCGCCAGCTCCAGCCGCTCCAGCGCGCTGCGCGTCAGCGACCAGCGCCGGACCAGATAGCGGTTGGTGATCAGCCGCTGCTCGGGGTGGCCCTCCAGCCAGCCCTCACCGGAGCGCAGCAACTTGTCGACCTCGTCCGGGGCGACCCAGTAGTGCTTGGCGTCGTCGAGCACGGGCAGCAGCACATACAGCTGGCGCAGGGCGTCGGCCAGCCGCAAGTCGCCTTCCAGCACCAGACGTACGTACCGCGAGTCGCCCCATTCCGGGAACTCCTCGTCCAGCGCCACCGGCTCGGCCGTCACCGCCCAGCCCAGCGGCGCGAAGAGCCGCTCGACCAGGGCCGCACCACCGCGCGCGGGCAGCGCGGGCACCTCGATCCGCAGCGGCAGCGCCCGCTCCGGCAGCTCGGGCCGTGCCTTGCACTGGCCCCGCAGAGCGCTGGAGAAGACCGAGCTCAGCGCGACCGCGAGCAGGGAGGAGGCGGCATACGGGCGGTCGTTCACATACTGCGCGAGCGCGGAGTCCGGGGCGCCGCCCCGGCCCTTGCCGCGGCCCCGCCGCACCAGCGCCACGGGGTCCACTTCCAACAGCAGCGCGACGGTGCAGCGTTCGGCGGTGGCCTCGGGGTAGAGGACGTGTGCGGTGCCGTAGGAGGTGGAGAACCGCTGCGCCTTGTCGGGATGCTTGTGCAGCAGAAACCCGAGATCGGTCGCGGGGCGCTCGGCCGTGCCGGTGGTGGATATCGTCAAGAACACCCGCCCGAGTATCGCCCGGCGATCCTCCCTCACCTAATGGTTTCTCGCCAGCACGGCTTCGGGGCGCCCACCGGATCTGCCCCCGCCCCGCCCCTTCCCGATACCAGGGGCCCGCCCCTGGACCCTGGCCCCAGGGCAGAACCCCACCCCACGGCGAAGCCGCACCTATCGATACACGCAGAAAGGGCCCCAGAGCCCGGACCCAGCGCGAACCCCACCCCGGAGCCCGGGAGCAAAGCCCCCGGCCGGGGCCTGGGAGCAAAGCCCCGAGCTCTGGGCCCGAACCGAACCACAGCCCGGAGCCCCGGGCCCGGGGCTCCGGGGGCGTCCCCGGCAGCCCTGAAGCGGAACGCTGGCCCGCGGCCCCGGGTCACGTCCGCTGGAGTGGTGTATCGACG
>NZ_LAKD02000057.1 GCF_000968685.2 Streptomyces antioxidans | reverse complement strand
CACCACCGCCGTTCCGCCCCCGCCCCACCGCTGTTCCGCCCCCGCCCCACACCGGCATCCGAACGAAGAGAGACCGCCGTGCGTTCTCTGCCGCTCACCCTGATCGCCCGTCTGCTGCCCGTCGCCGTCCTCGCCGCCGCGGGGGTGGCCATGACCACGTCGGACGACTCGGACACGAGCGCCACCCCGTCGGGCCCCTCCCCGCAGACCTCGGCTCCGGCCTCCAACGCCGCCGCGCCGCGCTACACCAAGCCGCCCGGGGAGGCGTGCGCGGTCCTGCCGGAGTCGATGATCAAGGACCTGGTGCCGGGCGCCAAACCGGCCGGGAACGAACTGAAGTCCAGCGACCTCAACCGCCGCACGGGCTGCTCCTGGCACGCCCTGGACGACTTCGAGTACCGCTGGCTGGACATCGCCTACAACGTCAAGAGCGTCGCGGGGAAGCAGGGCGAGCAGGGGAAGCAGCAGGGCGACGGCGGCAGCGCGGTGCCCGGCCTCGGCGACGACGCCTCGGTGGCCGAGAAGACCACCAAGGACGACGACCAGGGCATACGCGAGGCCGTGGTGACGGTCCACCAGGACAACGCCACGGTCACCGTGACCTACAACGGCGGCGACTTCGAGAGCCATAAGGCCGCCGACTCCGATGAGATCCGCAAGGGCGCCATCGGAGCGGCCAAGAAGGCGCTGGCCGCACTCGACGACTGATCGTCTCGCTCGCTCATCGAGGCTCGTTCCTCAGCCCTCGATGAACATCAGCCATACGGAAGTGTGGTTCTGAGTGAACGGTTACGATCGCGGACACCGCAACCGAGCTCTGGAGTCCCACCGTGTCCGCCGCCCCCGAACCACGCCTGGGTATCGCCGTCCTGACCATGGGCAACCGGCCCAGAGAGGTGGCCGCCCTGCTGGAGTCGGTCGCCAAGCAGGATGTGCCCCCGGCCCGCGTCGTGGTCGTCGGCAACGGCTCCCCGCTCCCGGAGTTCCCCGCCGAGGTGACCGCGGTCGAGCTCGAGGAGAACCTCGGGGTCTCGGGCGGCCGTAACGTCGCCTGGCGGCGGCTGCGCGAGTTCGGCGACGTGGACGTGGTCGTCGACCTCGACGACGACGGGCTGCTGGTGGACGCCGATGTCTTCCGCCGGATCCGCGATCTGTACGCCGACGACCCGCGCCTGGGCATCGTGAGCTTCCGCATCGCCGACGAGACGGGCGAGACCCAGCGCCGCCACGTGCCCCGGCTGCGTTCGTCCGACCCGATGCGCGGCGGCGAGGTGACCACGTTCCTCGGCGGCGGCCACGCCCTGTCGATGGCGATGCTGGAGCAGATCGGCGGCTGGCCGGACGAGTTCTTCTTCACCCACGAGGAGACCGACCTGGCATGGCGGGCGCTCGACGCGCGCTGGAAGATCGTCTACGCCCCCGAACTGCTGCTCCAGCACCCCCGGACCTCCCCCGCCCGGCACGCCGTCTACTACCGCATGACCGCCCGCAACCGGGTCTGGCTGGCCCGCCGCCACCTGCCCCTGCCCCTGGCCCCGCTCTACCTGACCACCTGGACCCTCCTCACCCTCGCCCGCACCCGCTCCCTGCCCGGCCTGCGCGCCTGGGCAGGCGGCTTCCTGGAGGGCCTGCGCACCAGCTGCGGCCGACGCCGCCCCATGCGCTGGCGCACGGTCTGGCACATGACCAAACTGGGCCGCCCACCCATCATCTGACGGCCCCCGACATGCGGCCCCGCCACCCGCCAGGGCCCCGCCCCTGGCGGGTGGCGGGGTCTCCACTTCTGGCCCCGAGGGCCGGGGCGGAGGCCCGGGTTCGGGGAGGGGTGGGGTGGGGTGGGGAATAGGGCGCCGCGGGCGTTCCGTGGCGTCTAAGGGGTCAGTCCCAGGGCCGGGAAGACCGACGCCACGAGGAAGCGGGTCAGATACGGGCGGTCCGCTGGCCGCCCCTCGATCAGGGGCCGCACCCGCATCGCACCGATCAGCTGGGCGGGCACGAACTCGGAGGCGGGGTTGTCCGCGGCCACTTCACCGCGCTCCACGCCCCGCCGGATCATCGCCTGAATCGTCTTCACCTCGTGCTCGATCAGCGCTGCGCGCAGCGCCTGGAGCAGATCCGGGTTCTGCAGCGCCGCGTGCCCGAGGGCGTACACCAGCGCGGTGTCGCCGCCGCACGCCTCCCCCGCCTCGCCCACCGCCTCCGCGACGGCGCGCAGATCCCCCGCGAGGGAGCCGGTGTCGATGCCCTCCAGCGCGAAGGGCCGCTTGCACGAGCGCAGCGCGGCGACGACGAGCTGGGGCTTGGTGCACCACTGCCGGTAGAGGGTGGAGCGGCTGGCGCGGGTGCGGGCGGCGACCGCCTCGATGGTGAGCGCTTCGTAGCCGCCCTCCTGGAGCAGATCGAGGACCGCCTGGTAGAACTCCTGCTCCCGCTCGGGGGTGATCTTGGAACGGCGCTGCGGCGCGGCCGTCTCCGGGCTCTGCGTCGCCATCGGGCCCTCCTCCTCGGTCCACCGGACTCCGGTTCCCCTCCCGACCCCGCAGTGTACCGACACATCCGCGTACCGATACACCCTTGTACCGATACGCCTCCGCACCGGTACACTCTCGTATCGATACACCTGTGTGCCGATGGCGCCACTCGCGGCAGACAGACAGTGCCCAGAGGAAGGCACGGCGGATGAACCCGACCGTCATAGCCGTCGCGCTCGCGCTCGCCTCGGCCGTCGCCTACGCGACCGCGGCCGTGGCCCAGGAGCGGCTGGCCACGGGCCGCCGACCGGGCCGCATGCCGCGGCTGCTGCTGCGCGGCGCCTGGTGGGGAGCGGTCGGCCTCAACTCCACCGGTGCCCTGCTGCACGTGGCCGCGCTGCGGTACGGACCGCTCACCCTGGTCCAGCCGCTCGGCGCGCTGACCCTGGTGGCCGCCGTCCCGCTGGGCGCGCGCCTCGCGGGACGGCGGGTGGTCAGGGACGAGTGGCGGGGCGTGGTCCTCGCCCTGCTCGGCCTCGGCGCCCTGCTGCCGGTCACCGCCGGGGAGACCCCGCGCGAGACGCTGAGCCTGCCGGAGGCGGTCGCGCTCGCGGCCGTCGTGCTGGGGTTCATCGGGCTGTGCGTCCGGCCGGGGCGCAGGGGTCGCGGCGCGCCGGGCCGTGGCCTGCGGTTCGCCACCGCGTCCGGGGCCGCCTCCGGTGTCGCCTCGGCGCTCACCCAGACCCTCACGGTCGCGCTCGCCGACTCCCGCGCCCCCGGGGCGGCCCTGGTCTCCTGGCGGACCGCGGTCGTGGCCGTACTGGTCGCGGCCTTCGCGGTGAGCGGTCTGCTGCTGTCCCAGAGCGCGTACGGCAGCGGCCTCGGCGCGCCCCTGGCCACCCTGACCCTGGCCAACCCGGTGGCGGCGGCCGCCATCGGGATCGTCCTGCTGGACGAGCGGTTCCGGGGCGGCCCGGGCGGCTGGGCCCTGGCCGCCGTGGGCGCGGCGGCGGCCGCCCGCGGGGTGGTCCTGCTCTCCCGGGCTCCACGTTCGGGGGCCGGGGTGCGCGGCCGCGGGGACACCGTGGTCGTACGGGAATCCGTGGTGGGGGAATCCGTGGTACGGGAACCCCTTGCGCGGAAACCCGTTGTCCCGGAACCCCTGGTACGCGATGCCGCAGTAGCCGTACGAGAGCCCGCCGTACACACGCCCCAGTCCTCCAGCAGCGCCTCGGGCTGAGCGTGCGCGGCGGCCGCCCCGGAGACCGTCGTACGCCAAGCCGCCGCACGAGATGCCCATGCTCCCGGCGGGCCCCCGCACGATCCCACCGCCGTCCCCCGGCAGCCGGTGCCCACGCCTCCGTGAACCCCCTCGGCCGGGACCGCTGAGCCACCGCCGGAGGGGCGAGCCGCCCAGGGCCACCCAGCAGGCACCGTCCCACGGGAACACCCCGCCCCCTAGACACCCCCGCCCCTGTGCCCCGTCCCACAGGCGCATTCCGGCCACCGATATTCGACCCCAGAGCCCAGGGCCCCCTTCCTGTCCGATTTGTCACCCTGGAGGAAGAGGCCACGTTCCCGATCCGCTTTCCGCGGCCGACCGGGCGATGCATGCGGCCCGGGGCCGCCCCGGAAGGAGTTGCCATGGCCAAGGCAGTCGGCATCGACCTGGGCACCACCAACTCGGTGATCGCCGCGTGGGAGGGCGGTGAGTCCTCGGTCGTCCCGAACTCCGAGGGAAGCCGCACCACACCCTCGGTGGTGGCCTTCACCGACACCGGTGAACGGCTGGTGGGGCAGCTGGCCCGGCGCCAGGCGATCCTCAACCCCAAGGGCACCATCTACTCGGCCAAGCGGTTCATCGGCCGCCACTACGACGAGGTCTCCGCCGAGGCCAAGGCGGTCGCCTACGACGTCGTCCCGGACGAGAGCGGCCTCGCCCGCTTCAAGGTGCGCGAGAAGCTGTACTCACCGGAGGAGATCAGCGCCCAGGTGCTGCGCAAACTGGCCGACGACGCCGCGAAGCAGCTGGGCGAGCGGGTCACCGAGGCGGTCATCACGGTGCCCGCGTACTTCAACGACGCCCAGCGCAGCGCCACCAAGGACGCCGGTGAGATCGCCGGTCTGACCGTACTGCGGATCATCAACGAGCCGACCGCTGCCGCCCTCGCGTACGGCCTGGACAAGAAGGGCCACGAGACCGTCCTCGTCTTCGACCTCGGCGGCGGCACCTTCGACGTGTCCATCCTCGACGTCGGGGACGGGGTGGTGGAGGTCCGCTCCACCGCGGGCGACAGCCACCTCGGCGGCGACGACTTCGACCGGCGGCTGGTCGACCACCTCGCCGATGCGTTCCAGCAGGAGAACGGCATCGATCTGCGCCAGGACCCACAGGCGCTGCAGCGGCTCTTCGAGGCCGCGGAGAAGGCCAAGACCGAGCTGAGCTCGGTGACCCAGACCCAGCTCAACCTGCCGTTCATCACCGCGGACGCCTCCGGCCCCAAGCATCTGACCGAGACCGTGATGCGGTCCACCTTCGAGCAGATCACCGGCGACCTGGTGGAGCGCTGTCTGGGCCCGGTGCGGCAGGCGATGGCCGACGCCAAGGTCGGCGAGAGCGACATCGACGAGGTGATCCTGGTCGGCGGCTCGACCCGGATGCCCGCCGTACAGGCCCTGGTCCGCCGGCTGACCGGCGGCAAGGAGCCCAATATGAGCGTCAACCCCGACGAGGTCGTGGCCCTGGGCGCCGCGATCCAGGCCGGGGTGCTCAAGGGCGAGGTCAAGGACGTCCTGCTGCTCGACATCACCCCGCTGTCGCTGGGCGTCGAGACCCGCGGCGGCGTCATGACGAAGATCATCGAGCGGAACACCACCATCCCGGTGCGCCGCACCGAGACCTTCTCCACGGCCGAGGACCACCAGCAGGCCGTGGACATCGTGATCCTCCAGGGCGAGCGCGAGCGCGCCGCCGACAACCGGGTGCTCGGCCGCTTCCAGCTCACCGGCATCCGCCCGGCGCCACGCGGCGAACCACAGGTCGAGGTCACCTGCGACATCGACGCCAACGGCATCCTCAACGTCACCGCCCGCGACCGGGACACCGGCAAGGAGCAGTCCATCCAGATCAGCGAGACCGGCAACCTCGACCGCGGCGAGGTCGAGCGGATGGTCCAGGAGGCCGAGCGCAACCGCGGCGAGGACCAGGCGCTGCGCGAGGCCGTGGACGCGCGCAACGAACTGGACACCGGCGCCTACCAGGTCGAGAAGCGCCTCTCCGAGCTGGGCGACGCGGTGCCCTCCCACGAGAGGTCGCGCGCCGAGATGCTGGTGAACGACGCCCGCCAGGCGGTCAGGAACGAGGCCGGGATCGACCGGACCAGGCCGCTGGCCTCCGAGCTCCAGCAGGTGTACGCGGGCCTGGCCGCCCATGAGACGGCCGGTGCGGGCGCTGGTGCGGGCCCGGGCGGCGCGACCGGTGAACCCGGGGCGGCCGGTGGGCCCGGCGCGGGCGGCGCCCAGGACACCGGGACCGGGCGCGGGGGCGGAGGCGACGAGGACGTCATCGACGCCGAGTTCGACAAGGGCTGAACCGCAGCCCGTCCACGAAGGCCATCCGCAGGCCGAGAAGGCCCATCCGCAGGCCGATCCGACAAAGGCTCATTGAAAAGGCTCACTGAGAGGCCGCCATGTCCACTCAACCGCAGCAGCCCGACCCGGTGCCGGAGGGCGCCGTGACGGAGCCGGAGCCGGAGCGGGAACAGGACCTGCCCGCCCCGGGCGCCGCGGAGGCGCGCGGCGCGGGCGGGGAGGTCCCCGAGGTCCCCGGCCCGGACGCGGCCCGCGGCCCCACCATCGGCGCAGCCGCCGAGCAGACCGACGAACAAGCCGACGAACAAGCCGACGAACAAGCCAACGAGCAGGCCGCCGCCCTCGCCGAGCTCGACGACCGCTGGCGCCGGGCCCTGGCCGACCTGGAGAACCTGCGCAAGCGCCACGCCAAGGAGCTCGACCGGGAGCGGGCCGCCGAGCGGGCCCGTACGGCGGCGGCCCTGCTGCCCGTGGTCGACAACCTCGAACTGGCCCTCTCCCACGCCGAGGCCGACCCCGGCTCGATCGTCGAGGGCGTCCAGGCCATCCACGACCAGGCCGTGGCCGCCCTGGCCCGGCTCGGCTACGAGCGGCAGGGCGAGACGGGGGTGCCGTTCGACCCGGCCCGGCACGAGGTGGTCGGTGTGGTCGAGGACCCCGAGGCCGAGCCGGGCACCGTGGTCCAGGTGCTGCGCCCCGGCTACGGAGAGCCCGGCCACCAGCTCCGGCCGGTGACCGTGGCCGTGGCCAAGCGGGAGTGAGAAGGCCATGGCACGGGACTACTACGACGTGCTCGGGGTCTCCCGGGGCGCGAGCCAGGACGAGATCCAGCAGGCGTTCCGCACCCAGGCCCGCCGCCACCACCCCGACGTGAACAAGGACCCGAACGCCGAGGAGCGGTTCAAGGAGCTCAACGACGCGTACAGCGTGCTCTCCGACCCGAGGACCCGGGCCCGCTACGACCGGTTCGGCGAGGACTTCCGCAAGATCCCCGAGGACTGGGAGGAGCGGGTCGGGGCCGGTGCCGGAGGCGGCGGCGGTGGCTTCCGCGGCTGGACGACATCCGGCGACGGCGGCCGGGTGCGGTTCACCCGTGGCTTCGGCGAGGACGCCGGGGGCGAGGGGGTGGACTTCGAGGACCTGTTCGGCGCGTTCTTCGGCGGTGGCGGCCCGGGGCCGGGGGGCGCGGGGCCCGGCGGCGCGGGCCGCGTCACCATCCCCGGGGCCGACCAGGAGGCGGAGCTGCCGCTCACCGTCGAGGACGCCTTCCACGGCGGGCGCCGCGGCGTCACCCTGGCCGGTCCGACGGGCCAGCGCACCTTCGAGGTGAACGTCCCGCCGGGCGTCATCGACGGGCAGCGCATCCGGCTGGCCGGGCAGGGCGGCCGGGGCACCGGTGACGCACCGGCCGGGGACCTGTACCTACGGGTGCGGATCCAGCCCCATCCGCGGTTCCGGCTGGACGGCCGGAACATCCATGTGACGCTCCCCGTGAGCCCCTGGGAGGCGGCGCTCGGCGCGACCGTCCCGGTGTCCACGCCCGGCGGCACCGCCAAGGTGACCGTTCCGCCCGGCTCATCCGGCGGCCGGCGGCTGCGGCTGCGCGGCGAGGGCATGCCGGACCCGCGCGGCCCGGACGGCGATCTGTACGCCGAGATCCGCGTCATGGTGCCGCCCCGCCTCGGCGAACGGGAGCGGGAGCTGTTCGAGGAGCTGGGCCGTACCTCCTCCTTCGACCCCCGGAGGGAGCGATGAGCACGCACGTACCCGGAACCGTCAGGGCCACCCGGCACCTGCCCGTGACGTCCGTCCACTACGAGCTGGTGCCCGCGCGCAGGCTCTCCCTGGAGACCGTGGCCGACCGCACCGGGCTCCACCCCGAGCTGATCCGGCGGTTCGTCACCCTCGGCCTGATCGACGCCGAGCGCGACGCCTCCGGGCAGCTGGTGTTCGCCCCCGACGCCCCGGCGGCGCTGGCCCGCGTCGAGCGGCTGCACACCGGGCTCTGCCTCAACTACGCCTCCATCGGTCTGGTGCTGGACCTGCTCGACCGCATCAACCGGCTCGAAGCCGCACTGCGCCGCAGCGGGCGCGAGGAGTGACAACAGGCGCGAGGAGTGAAGAACCACCATGGACATGAACCGCCTCACCCAGAAGTCGAGCGAAGCCCTCCAGGACGCCCAGAGCAGGGCCCAGGGTTACGGCCACACCGAGATCGACGGCGAGCATCTGCTGCTGGCCCTCCTCGAACAGCCCGACGGGCTGGCGCCCCGGCTGATCGAGCGGCTGGGCGCCGACCCCGAAGCGGTGCGCGCCATGCTGGAGGCGCAGGTGGCCCGCAAGCCCAGGGTCACCGGCCCCGGGGCCACACCGGGGCAGATCTTCGCCACCCAGCGGCTGGCCCACCTGCTGGACACCGCCGAGCGGGAGGCGAAGCGGCTGAAGGACGAGTACGTCTCGGTGGAACACCTGGTGCTCGCGCTCGCCGAGGAGGGGTCCGCCACCGCGGCGGGGCGGGTGCTCAAGGAGCACGGCGTCACCAAGGAGGCGTTCCTGAACGCCCTCACCCAGGTGCGCGGCAGCCAGCGGATCACCTCCGCCAACCCCGAGGAGGCGTACGAGGCACTGGAGAAGTACGGCCGGGACCTGGTCCTCGAGGCCCGCTCGGGCAAGCTGGACCCGGTGATCGGCCGGGACGCCGAGATCCGCCGGGTGACCCAGATCCTCAGCCGCAAGACGAAGAACAACCCCGTGCTGATCGGTGACCCCGGCGTCGGCAAGACCGCCATCGTCGAGGGCCTGGCCCAGCGGATCGTCCGCGGCGACGTCCCCGAGGGGCTACGCGACAAGACGATCTTCGCCCTGGACATGGGGTCCCTGGTGGCCGGTGCGAAGTACCGCGGGGAGTTCGAGGAACGGCTCAAGGCCGTGCTCACCGAGGTCACCTCGGCCCAGGGGCGGATCCTGCTGTTCGTGGACGAGCTGCACACCGTGGTCGGGGCGGGGGCCGCCGAGGGCGCCATGGACGCCGGGAACATGCTCAAGCCGATGCTGTCCCGCGGTGAGCTGCACATGATCGGCGCCACCACCCTGGACGAGTACCGCAAGCACATCGAGAAGGACGCCGCGCTGGAGCGCCGCTTCCAGATGGTGCTGGTGGACGAGCCGAACGTGGAGGACACCATCTCCATCCTGCGGGGTCTGCGCGAGCGTCTTGAGGTCTTCCACGGCGTCAAGATCCAGGACACCGCGCTGGTCTCCGCCGCCACCCTCAGCCACCGCTACATCAGCGACCGGTTCCTGCCGGACAAGGCCATCGACCTGGTGGACGAGGCATGTGCCCGGCTGCGTACCGAGATCGACTCCATGCCCGCCGAACTGGACGGGATCACCCGCCGGGTCACCCGGCTGGAGATCGAGGAGGCCGCGCTCTCCGAGGAGACCGACCAGGCCAGCCTCCAGCGGCTGGAGGAGCTGCGCCGGGAGCTGGCCGATCTGCGCGCCGAGGCCGACGCCAGGCACGCCCAGTGGGAGGCCGAGCGGCAGTCCATCCGCCGGGTGCAGGACCTGCGCCGGGACCTTGAGGAGGTGCGCCGCGAGGCCGACGAGGCCGAGCGCGCCTACGACCTGGGCCGAGCGGCCGAACTGCGCTACGGCAGGCTCCAGGAGCTGGAGCGCAAGCTGGCCGCCGAGGAGGAGCAGCTGGCCGCCAAGCAGGGCGCGCACCGGCTGCTGCGCGAGGTGGTCACCGAGGAGGAGATCGCCGACATCGTCTCCGCCTGGACCGGGATCCCGGTCTCCCGCCTCCAGGAGGGCGAGCGGGAGAAGCTGCTGCGCCTGGACCAGATCCTCCAGGAGCGGGTCGTCGGCCAGGACGAGGCGGTCAAGCTGGTCTCCGACGCCATCATCCGGGCCCGCTCGGGCATCCGGGACCCGCGCCGCCCGATCGGCTCGTTCATCTTCCTCGGCCCGACCGGCGTGGGTAAGACCGAGCTGGCCAAGGCGCTGGCGGCCGCGCTCTTCGACACCGAGGAGAACATGGTCCGGCTGGACATGAGCGAGTACCAGGAGCGGCACACGGTCAGCAGGCTGGTCGGCGCCCCGCCGGGGTACGTCGGCTACGAGGAGGGCGGGCAGCTCACCGAGGCGGTGCGGCGCAAGCCGTACTCGGTGGTGCTCCTCGACGAGATCGAGAAGGCGCACGCCGATGTCTTCAACACCCTGCTCCAGGTCCTGGACGACGGCCGGATCACCGACGCCCAGGGGCGGCTGGTGGACTTCCGCAACACCGTGATCATCATGACCTCCAACATCGGCTCGGTGCACCTGCTGGACGGGGTCACCTCCGACGGCGAGCTCAAGCCGGACGCCCGGGGCCTGGTGCTGAGCGAGCTGCGCGGCCACTTCCGCCCAGAGTTCCTCAACAGGGTCGATGACATCGTGCTGTTCAAGCCGCTCGGCGAGGCCCAGATCGAGCGGATCGTGGAGCTCCAGTTCAATGAGTTGCGCAAGCGGCTGGCCGAACGCCTGATCGCCGTCGAACTGACCCCGGCCGGGCGCCAGATGATCGCCCACGAGGGCTATGACCCGGTGTACGGGGCCCGCCCGCTGCGCCGCTACATCTCGCACGAGGTGGAAACCCTCATCGGCCGCGCGCTGCTGCGCGGCGATGTCGAGGAGGGCGCCACCGTCAAGGTGGACGGCCGGAACGGCGAGTTGCTGGTCAGCTACGAACGGCGGCCGGAGGTCGCCGGACTCGGAAAGGCCGCGTGAGCACGGTGCCGCGGTTCGACGTGCGGGCCGCCCCGTCCCTGCTCATCCTGGAAACGAGAAAGGGTGAACGCCATGGCCATCGAGCCCGATCCGCACCTGTCGATGGTGCGCCAGGTCACCCCGCACAGCCCCGAGGGGTGCGAGGAGTGCCTGCGCGTCGGGTCCCCCTGGGTCCATCTGCGGCTCTGTCTGACCTGCGGGCACGTGGGGTGCTGCGACTCCTCACCGCTCAAGCACGCCCGGGCCCACGCGTACGCGGAGCAACACCCCATCGTCGAGCCCATGGAGCAGGGCGAGACCTGGCGGTGGTGCTACGCCCACGAGGCCATGGCCTGACCCGCGGCCACCCAAGCGCATCCACTCCCCACGACCGGAGGTGAACGGCGATGAGCACACCCGCACGACGACACCAACCGCAGCGCCAAGGCGCGATGGACCGCCCGAGGGTATGGGCGCGCAATCCGCTGGCGGAGTTCGACGACCTGCTCAGCCAGATGGGCGGGCTGCTCGAATCCGCGGTCGGCGGGGCCGCGACGCCCGGTCTCACGGCGTGGGCACCCGCCGCCGACGTGACCGAGGGGGACGAGGCGTACCACGTCGAACTCGAACTCCCTGGTGTGCGGCGCCAGGAGATCGACATCGAGGTCAACGGCCAGGAGCTGACCGTCACCGGGGAGATCAAGGAGCGGGAGCGCACGGGCGTCCTGCGCCGCGGCGGGCGCCGTACGGGTCGTTTCGAGTACCGGATGCTGCTCCCGAGCGAGGTGAACACCGAGGGCGTCAAGGCGGTGATGTCCGAGGGCATCCTCACGATCACCGTGCCCAAGGCGGAGACCGCCAAGCCCCGCCACATAGAGATCACCGAGAGCGTCCAGGGCGAGAGCGTCCAGGGCGAGGGCCGACGGCAGCAGGAGCCCCAGCGACAACAGCAGCCTCAGCAAGAGCAACAACGGCCGCAACAGCCGGGAGGCTTCTGAGGCTCCCCCCCTGCGGCGGCCCCCCGCGCCGCCGCAGGGGACCGGCTGACGGTGGACGAGGCCGAGTGGGATGACCTCCGCGGCCGGATGCCCGCCGACCTGGTCGCCGTCATTCCGGCGTAGCCCCGCCGAGGAACGCCCGCAGCTGGCGCAGCGTCTCGTCCGGCGCCTCCTCGGGCAGGTAGTGGTCGCACGGCAGGGCCTGCCCGCGCACATCGTCCGCGTAGCCGCGCCAGACCTCCGGTACGTCGTAGTGGCGGCCGACGAAACCGTGCGCGCCCCACAGGGCCAGCAGCGGTGCGGTGACCCTGCGGCCCGCGGCGGCGTCCGCGTCGTCGTGGACCAGGTCGACGGAGGCGGCGGCGCGGTAGTCCTCGCAGCTGGCGTGGATGGCCGCGGGGTCCGAGAAGCAGCGGACGTACTCGGCCAGGGCCGCCTCGTCGAACGGGGTTCCGCCCCGGTGGCGCGCCCCCATCCGGGTGCGGATCCAGAACGCGGGGTCCTGGCCGATGAGGTGTTCCGGGATGCCGTGGCCAGCCGCCAGGAAGAACCAGTGGAAGTAGCCGAGGCCGAAGTCCTTGTCGGCGTGCTGGAACACGTACCGCGTGGGCACGATGTCCAGCACCGCGAGCGCGGAGACCGCGCGCGGATGGTCGAGGGCCATCCGGTGGCCGACCCGGCCGCCCCGGTCGTGGCCGACCACCGCGAACCGGTCGAAGCCCAGCTCCCGCATCACCAGCAGCTGGTCGCGCGCCAGGGCCCGCTTGGAGTACGGGGTGTGCCCGGCGTCGGAAACGGGCTTGTCGCTGTCGCCGTAGCCGCGCAGATCGGCCAGGACCACGCGGTGGGTGGCCGCGAGCGCCGGCGCGATGTGGTGCCAGATGACATGGGTCTGCGGATAGCCGTGCAGCAGGAGGACCGGCGGCCCGTCCCCGGCGGTGCGCACATTGATTCCCACACCCTCGACGTGGACGGTGCGGCGGTCGAAGTCGCCCAGCAGCTGATCGCTCATGCCCCGATCCCAGCAGCCGCCCGCGGTGCGCGTCCAAGACCCGTTGACGACAATCCTTATAAGCGACACCTATGGAGCGGTCAGGGTGGCCGGACGCGGGGAGGCGGCGCGCGGTGGATGTGCGGCAACTGGAGTACTTCCTGGCCGTGGTGGACCACGGCGGATTCAACCGGGCCGCCGCCGCGCTGTATCTGTCCCAGCCGTCCCTCTCCCAGGCCGTCCGCGCCCTGGAGCGCGACCTGGGCAGCGACCTCTTCCACCGCATCGGCCGCCGGGCGGTCCTCACCGACGCGGGTACGGCGCTGATCGGCCCGGCCCGGGAGGCGGTGCGCAGCCTCCAGCTCGCGCGGGCCAGTGTGGAGTCGGTGCACGGGCTGCGCGGCGGCCGGGTGGACATCGCGGCCCCGCCCTCCCAGGCCGTCGAGCCGCTGACGGGCATGATCGACCGCTTCGCCCGGGCCCATCCCGAGGTGTCCGTGCGCGTACAGGCCGCGTTCACCCCGCGCGATGTGACGGAGATGGTGCGCACCGGCGTGTGCGAGCTGGGGCTGCTGGCCTCCCCCGACCCCGTACCGCAGGGCGATGTGCGCACCTACCCGCTGTCCGAGCAGCGCTTCGTGCTGCTGACGCCCCCGGACGGGCCGTTCCGCCCCGGGGTGCCGGTGCGCCATGAGCAGCTGTCCGGACACCGGCTGATCGTGGGCCAGAAGGGCACCGGGATGCGCCGCTACGTCGACGATCTGGTGGCCGGGGGCGTGGCGCTGACCGTCGTGGTCGAGACCGAGCACCGGGTGTCGATCCTGCCGCTGGTGCTGAGGGGCGTGGGCCTCGCCGTGGTGGCCGACGCCTGGCGCGGCCTCGCGGAGCGGGCGGGGGCGCTGGTGCTGGACCTGGAGCCGAGCACCAGCCTGCGCATCGCCCTGGTCAGCCGGCGGGCCCCGCTGACCCCTGCGGCGGAGGCGTTCGTCAGCACCGCGGGGGAATCCCATAGGGCGGGCCTATAAGACAGATGCGATCCGCGTCTTGGACGCGGACGTCGCTCCCCTGCTGCAATCCCCTCCATGACGAACCCCCGCACGACCACCACCCACCGCATCGCCCTGATCCCCGGCGACGGCATCGGCAACGAGGTCATCCCGGCCGCCCGCCGGGTGCTGGACACCGTCGCCGCCCGGCACGGCCTCGGCTTCAGCTACGAGACGTTCGACTGGTCCTGCGAGCGCCATGCGCGCCTCGGCGCGATGATGCCCGACGACGGTCTCGACCGGCTGCGCGGCCATGACGCGATCCTGCTCGGCGCGGTCGGCTACCCCGGCGTCCCCGACCACGTCTCGCTGTGGGGGCTGCTGATCCCCATTCGCCGGGGCTTCCAGCAGTACGTCAACCTGCGCCCCATCCGGGTCTTCGAGGGCGTGCCCAGCCCGCTGCGCGACGCGGGCCCCGGCGATGTGGACCTCGTCGTCGTCCGGGAGAACGTCGAGGGCGAGTACGGCGAGATCGGCGGCCGTCTCGGGCGCGGGCTCCCGGAGGAAATGGCCGTCCAGGAAGCGGTGTTCACCCGCAGGGGCGTCACCCGCGTCCTGGACTACGCCTTCTCCCTCGCCGAACGGCGCGGCGGCCGCCTCACCTCGGCCACCAAGTCCAACGGCATCATCCACACCATGCCCTTCTGGGACGAGCTGGTGGCCGAACGCGCCGCCGCGCACCCGGAGGTGGCGTGGGGCCAGGAGCACATCGACGCCCTCGCCGCGAAGTTCGTCCTCGACCCGCGGCGCTTCGACGTCGTCGTGGCCTCCAACCTCTTCGGCGACATCCTGAGCGATCTCGGCGCCGCGGTCGCGGGCAGCATCGGCATCGCCCCCGCGGCCAACCTCAACCCCGAGCGCGACTTCCCGTCCATGTTCGAGCCCGTCCACGGCTCCGCGCCCGACATCGCCGGACGCGGTGTCGCCAACCCGCTCGGCGCGATCTGGTCCGCGGCCATGATGCTCGACCACCTCGGCCACCCCGAGGCGGCCACCCGCGTCACCGACGCCATCGTGGCCGTCCTGGCGAAGACCCCCGTACGCACCCCGGACCTGGGCGGCACGGCCACCACGGAGGAGTTCACCGACGCGCTGCTCGAACTGCTCCGATGACAGTGGGGTTGTCCCCAGGGCGATAGGGGTGGCTGGCCGGATCGATTCCGGGCCCGGCGGTCTCTAACGTGACCATTCGGTCGCAATGGGGCTCGAGCCCGGAGGGGGATCACATGGACGGGGTCAAGCGCAGGCGGGTGCTGAGCGGCGGACTCACCCTGGCGGTGGCGGCGGGTGCCGCCGCGGCGGCACCGAAGAGCGCCGCGACAGCGGCACCGAGAAGCACCACGGCGACGGCGCCGAAAGGCGCCGCCGACCGCACCTCCCGCCTGCGTGCCATCCTGCACCGGCTGACCACGGCCGACGGCGCGCCCGGAGCGCTCGTGGAGGTGTGGCACCGGCACGGCAGCGGCACGGTCCTGACCAGCGGCGTCGCCAATGTGAAGAGCCACGCGCCGATGCGCCGCGACAGCAGGTTCCGGATCGGCAGCATGACCAAGCCCTTCGTGGCGACGGTCGTGCTCCAGCTGGTGGGCGAGCGTCGCATCGCCCTCGACGCGCCGGTGGAGCGCTATCTGCCCGGTGTCATCCGCGGACACGGCAACGACGGGCGGACCACCACCGTCCGCCAGCTGCTGCAGCACACCAGCGGCGTCCCCGACTACCTCGCGTACCTCACCCCGCGGGATGTCCTCAAGGATCCCCTCGCCCACCACGACCCCCGCGACCTGGTGAACATCGCACTCGCCCACCCCCCGGCCTTCGAGCCCGGCACCGGCTGGCGCTACTCCAACACCGACTACCTGCTGGTCGGCCTGGTCATCGAAAGGGTCACCGGCCGCACCTACGGCGAGGAGATCCACCGGCGCGTCATCGCGCCGCTCGGCCTGTGCGAGACCCGCGTACCGGGCGACACCCCGACGATCCCCGGCCCGCACCCGCGCGGCTACGCCCGGCCGGGCGGGGGCGCGCCGCTCGTGGACATCACCGCGGTCAACCCCTCGGTCGCGGGCGCGGGCGGCAGCATGATCTCCAGCGGCACCGACCTCAACCGCTTCCTGGGCGCACTCGTAGGCGGCGAGCTGCTGCGCCCGGCCCAGCAGCGGCAGCTGATGACGACCCGCCCCACGGGCAATCCCGACGGCCGGGCGTACGGCCTCGGCCTGGAGAGCAGGCCGCTGCCCTGCGGCGGCCTCTACTGGGGCCACGGCGGCGACATCCTCGGATACGGAACGGTGGGCGGCGCCACGGCCGACGGCAGCCAGGCGACGGTCATGGTGAACCTCAACCCGGGCGGCACGGACGCCCAGGACGCCGACATGAAGGCCGCCGTCCAGACGGCCCTCTGCGAACGCCACCACTAGGTGCATCGGGTGTCCGCGGCGGAACAGCCGCGGCCGGTCACACGGGGCTCCCCGCGGCCGGTCACACCGGCTCCCCGCGCCCGGGCGCGGTCACGCGCCACGCGCCCGGGGAGCCGGTCGCCGTCACTCGACGGAAGCCCCAGGTCAGGACTGGGGACGGCTACCGTGATTGGCCCCGTTCTTACGACGGGCCTTCTTCTTACGACGTCGCTTCGACGACATGTCGCCTCCTTTCCAGCAATGCCTTTCGCCCTATGTGTACCGATTGCCTCGGCATCTCAAGCGATGATCGCGGCGCGCCTACCCAGCCCCCGACCCATCACGCCCCTCCATTGGGCGGCACGCCGACCTGACCAGGCCCAGGTGTCCGGAGAATGGCATGGGCACGGGTCCGGCTGCAGAATGCGAGGGGAAAAATAGGGAGAGGGGGGAGAAAGAGGGACCCTCGTGACCAGCTCCACGCACACCCCCCACACCGACCACGCCCACGAGCACGGCAGCCAGTGCGGACACGTCGCCGTGCCACATCAGGACCACACCGACTACGTCCACGACGGCCATCTGCACCGCACCCACGACGACCACGTCGACGAGTGCGAACCCGCGGGCCACACCGTCCATGAAGGCCACGACCACCAGCACCGGGACGGCTGTGGCCATGTCGCCGTCCCGCACGGCGGCCATGTGGACTACATCCACGACGGTCACCGCCACGCCGCTCACGAAGGCCACTGGGACGACCACTGACCGCACCCGTGGCGCGGGGCCGCGATCGCGCGATGGTGGCCCCGCGCCGGGGACGTACGGCGATGAGCGCCGTCAGGGCCGGACCACCACATCGTGGTACGGGTCCTTCGGAGCCGGGACGCGCCGTACCGCGGTCGTGTCCAGGGCCGGACTCGCGCCGTCCGTGCCGACCTTTCCGGTGGGGTGCCAGGTACCGGTGACGGTCACCCAGGCGTCGGCGGGCGGCGCCGGGGCGCCGTGCACCCGCACCTTGCGCACCTGGGCGTCGGCGGCGCAGCAGCTGATGACGAGGCGGCTGACGTACCAGGTGCCATGGCGTCCGGGGGTGACGAAGCCGGTGAGCCGGACGATATGGCCCTCGAGGGTGCCATCGGTGTCCCAGACCGCACGGGCGCTGAAGTCGTTCAGCGTCATCGGCACCACCCGGGTGTCCGGCAGGGCCGGGAAGAGGCTGTCGCCGCTGTCGCCCGGGGAGGAGGGCGCCCGGGGGGCCTTCGCCTCGTCGCGGGAGGCGGTGTACGAGCCGAGTGCGGGCGGCGCCAGGAAGAGGATGGTCAGGGCCGGTACGTACAGCAGCCAGGCGACCTTGGGACCGCCCGCGTGGCCGTGGCCGTGTCCGTCCCCGTCCCCATGGCCGTGGCCGTGGCCGTCGCCGTCCGTTCGGGGGCGGTTGAACGGGAAGCCGTCGCGGGCGGCGCTCACCGCACCCAGGACGATCAGCAGCACTCCGGAGGCGATGAGCGCGGGCCGCAGCCCCGGGCGCACATAGCGCAGATACAGATCGGTCAGCAGGGAGATGTGCAGCAGACCGACCCCGAGGAAGAGGAGCAGCAGCACCTGGATGTTGCGCTTCACAGCAGCCACCACCCCACCAGCCCGCTGCACACCACCGCCACCACCCAGGTGGCCGACGAGAAGCGCACCGCGAAGGCGCGCCCGAAGGTGCCGGACTGCAGGGCGATGAGCTTCAGGTCCACCATCGGGCCGACCACCATGAAGGCGAGCCGGGCGGTGGGCGAGAACCCGCTGAGCGACGCGGCGACGAACGCGTCGGCCTCCGAGCAGACCGCGAGGACCACCGCGAGCACCCCCAGCATGGGCAGCGCGAGCCACGGGGAGTCGGAGAAGAGCCGCAGTACGGAGTGCGGCACCGCGACGTTGAACGTGGCGGCGGCCGCCGCGCCGACCACGAGGAAGCCCCCGGCGTGCAGGAAGTCATGCTGGAGCGAGAGCCGGAACTCCTCCGCGCGGCTCGCGCCGGGGGTGTGCCCGGCCGGTCCCTTCGGCAGCCGCAGCCACTCCTCGCGGCCCGCCCGGATCCACAGCCAGCCCATGACGACCGAGGTCAGCAGCGAGGCGACCAGCCGTGCGACAACCATCCAGGGGCTGTTGGGGAAGGCCACATAGGTCGCGACCAGCACGATCGGGTTGATGGCCGGGGCCGACAGCAGGAACGCCAATGCCGCCGCCGGGGCCACCCCGCGCCGCATCAGACTGCTGGCCACCGGCACCGAAGCACACTCACACCCCGGCAGCACCGCCCCGGCGGCACCGGCCACCGGTACGGCGAGCGCCGGGCTGCGCGGAAGCACCCGGGTGAACACCCACGCCGGTACGAACGCGCTGATGGCGGCCGACACCACCGTGCCCAACAGCAGAAACGGCACGCCCTGGATGACGATCGCGGTGAACACCGTGCGCCACGCCGCCACCGCCCGATCGTCGAGCGCGGCGGTGATCTCGGGCCCGAACGCCAGGGCGAGACCGCCGAGCAGCACCACCGGGGCGCCGGCGATCAGCGCATGAGAGGTGATGCGTGCCGCGGTACGCATCCCGTCGGCCCCGGCGGAGGACGACGAGGACGACGAGGATGACGAGGACGACGAGGATGACGAGGACGACGAGGACGACGAGGACGACGCCACCCCACCGCCGTCGCGGTCCGCGGACGGTGACGGCGGCGCGAGGTCGACATCGCTGCCCAACCCGCCCCCTCTCACAGGACCTTCACCAAGCCGACATGCGCCGACCCACCTTAGCGGCACGGTGGGTCAGCGAATCACCTCGAGTGGGGGTCGGGTCGGTGCCGTCCAGGCGTCAGGCGGCGGCCGGGACCGGCTGGGGCCGTGGCCCGCTCTCGACCTGTTCGCGGATGTCCTGGCAGCTGCGGGAGATGAGTCGCGAGACGTGCATCTGGGAGATGCCCAGCTCATCGGCGATGCGGGCTTGGGTCATATCGCGGAAGAAACGCAAGTACAGGATGTGCTGCTCCCGCTCCGGAAGCCGGTGCAGGCAGGGCTTGACCGCTTCGCGGGCGATGACCGTCTCATAGCGGCCCTCGGGCCGGCCGAGGGTGTCGGCCAGGGAGTAGCCGTCGTCCGCGCCGGTCATCTCGGCGTCCAGGGACAGCGAGCGGTAACTGCCGAGGGCTTCCACGCCGGTGAGCACGTCCTCCTCACTCATGCCCGCGGCTTCGGCGATCCGCGCCACGGTCGGGGAGCGGTCGGCGCCTTCGGTGGTGGCCATCTCCTGGACGGTGGTACGGACCTTGTTGCGCAGCTCCTGCACCCGCCGGGGAACGTGCAGATCCCAACTGCAGTCGCGGAAGTACCGCTTGAGCTCCCCGACGATCGTGGGGATGGCGTACGGCTCGAACGCGCCCCCGCGCCGCGGGTCGTAGCGGTCGACGGCCTTGACCAGGCCCATCGCCGCGACCTGTTGCAGGTCCTCCAGGTTCTCCCCCCGGTTGCGGTAGCGGTGGGCGAGCCGGTGGGCCATCGGCAGCCAGGCCGCCACCAGTTCCTCCACCAGCGCCTCACGCTCGGGCCCATCGGAGGCGGTGGCCAGCCGCTCGAAGTCGGCCGTGGTGTCGGGGGCGTCGTCATGAGAGCGGCGGGCACGCGGGGGTGCGGACGCGGGCGTGGTCGCAGTTGCGGTTGCGGGCGCGGCGATCGTCGGTGTCATCTCTGCTCCCTGCTCGTTGCTGTCCAGCAGCGCGGAAGCCCAGCCCGGCACATCTGGGGCTCACAGCGCGTCATGCGCGGCTCCCGCGGGTGTGCCTGCTTTCCGAAGCACCTCGGTCACTGACTCTTCTAGCCATGCGTACCGATGTCAAACCGTTGTGTTCCAGTGCTTACGCCACCACCGCCCGATGAGGTAGCTCACCTTGCGGCCCTACGAGGACAGTCCACGCAGCTCCGGGCGAGCGCTTCGTCGCCTGAACCGGCTGCTGGCCAAAGCCGTCTTCCCGGTGTGCCAGCGCTTCGGTCACGCGTCCGCTCGCTCCGGTGCCGGAGCGACGCGGGCGTCGTGGTGGCGGGTGGGGGCTGAGGGAAGCAGGGTCAGCGCACCTGCCCGCCGGGCCCCGGCCGGGACTCCGGTGAACAGCGCGGCGGTCATCCCGGCCGTACGAACCTGGCCTGGGGACCATTCGGTACACCCGTTACAAGAACAGGAACTCCATGCCCTAAAGATCTCTCCGAGGAGGCAACCAGGTCGAGGGGGTTTCACCACACGGGCTGCTCGGCGGCCCGCACCAGCGGGGCTGGCCACCACCGCGGCCATGATCAGCGTCACCGCCCGAAGCGTGACCGCCCGCTCGAAAGAAGCCCCTTGGGGGGTGTGCAGCGTGCTGTGGAGTGGATGGCCTGGAGGAAGGTGTTGACCGTGGCCGCGGTGATGTCCGTTCGCCAGGGTTGGCGTCGCATGGTGGCGGCGGTGTGGCCGAGTTCTTGACTGAGGGTTGCACGGGTGCTGGTGGTCTTGGTCGCGTTGCGGCCGGCATACCAGGATTCTTGTGCTGCTGTTGTGAGGCCTTTGCCATTGCGGTGCGCGACTCGCATGTCCGGGGCGAAGTGTACGGCGTTTCCCTTTTTGTTGAGTGCGGTGACCAGCCCGTTGTCGCTTCCCGTGCCGGTTTCGGGGAATCCTCCGGCGTGGCGGAAGTGTGTGGTCCAGATAGCGGAGTTGCCGCCGGCGAAGAAGCTGACCTGTGCCAGTGGCTGGTGGGCGGCGTAGCGCTGTTCGTAGCGGTATTGGCGGGCTCGTGAGACCACGCCTTTGTCGAGGGGGAGAACGCGGCCGGTGATGGCGGCGCGTTGCGGGGTGAGTGCGTCGAGGAGGGCTTGGCACCAGTCGGGAAGAGGCCGGGCGTCGTCGTCCAGGAAGGCGAGTATGTTCCCGCGGGCGTGTGCCGCGGCGGTGTTGCGGCTGGTGGAAGCGCCGAGTCTGCGGGGGTTGCGGAGGATGTGGACGGGGAAGGCGGCCGAGCGCGGGGGCGAGCGGGTCAGGGGCACGGTGGAAGCGTCGTCCACCAAGAGTATTTCGTGGATGGTGTCGTTGATCTGGGTTTGTTCCAGGGCCGTGAGCAGTGGGGGGATGTCGTGCGGTCTGTTCCTGGTGGCGATGATGACGGTGATTTTCGCGGTCATGGGTGATTCTCCTGATGGGGGGCTGGCGCGTCGTCCCACTGCTGGCGCCATGCGGTGATCAGGGCCGGCCAGATGTTCTGGTGTCCGGTGGGGAGGTATGTCCGTCGGATGGGGTGGGGTCCGGTTGCCGCGGGCCAGGCTGTTGGGCGGGAGCGGACGGTGCCGAAGGGGAGGATGCCGGGTGGGATCAGGTCGGTCCGGGGGACGGCGCCGTAGGGGTAGGCGAAGAGTCCTCGTGTGTGGCCGTAGCGGGACTGGATGGTGCGGAGCGAGGGAGTGACTTCCTCATGTGCTGCTGCGGGCGTGAGGAGGTCGAGCCGGGGGTGGGTGCGGGTGTGTGCGGCGATGATGTGGCCCTCTTCATGGAGGGTGTCGCACTCTTCCCAGGTCAGGAAGGACTGCCGGGGGTCGGGCGAGTGGGTTCCGATCCGGTCGGTGATGACGAAGAAGACGGCTGTGAGGGAGTGGCGTCTGAGCAGGGGCCGGGCGTGGTCGAAGCAGTCGCGGTATCCGTCGTCGAAGGTGATGAGGACGGTGGGCCGGGATGGCTGGGTGAGTGGTCCTCCGGTGACCAGGTCGGCTGCCGGGTAGGGGGCGAAGTGCTGGAGGAGGAGTTGTAGTCCCTGTTCGAAGGCGGCTTCGGAGAGCGCGGTGTAGTGGGAGATCTTGGGGTGGACATGGTGGAAGTAGACGACCAGGGGCCAGCCGGGTGCCGGTCCGGTCAGTGGCTGGTGTTCGGGGGGCGTGCCGGGCACGGTGGTCGTCACAGGGATACTCCGTTGGGCAGCGCGGCGGGCTCCGAGGTGTAGAAGATGCGGCGTGCCCGGCCGAGGAGGTCGTCGCCATACTCTTTGTGGTGCTGGACGACGACCACGAGGTCGGCGAGGCTGACGGCTTCGTCCACGGCGGGTGTGCGGTGCACCGTGGTGCCGTTGACGACCAGGGTGGGGATGTAGGGGTCGTGGAAGGCCACGTCTGTGCCCATAATCCTCAGGCGGGAGGCCAGTTCCACGCAGGGTGCGTTTCTGGTGTCGGCGACGTCGCGTTTGTAGGTGGCGCCGAGGAGCAGGACGCGCGCGTCGTGGGGTGGTGTGCCGTCCGCGGTGAGTTGGGCGACGACTCGTTCGGCGACCCAGGCGGGCATGGCGGCGTTGACGCTCTGGGCCGCTTCTGCCATGCGGAAGGGGAGGCCTAGTTCACGGGCCCGGTGTACGAGGTAGAGCGGGTCCACGGGGATGCAGTGTCCGCCCACTCCGGCTGACGGGTGGAATCCGCTGAAGCCGAAGGGTTTTGTCTCCACGGCGCGCAGGGTTTCCCACACGTCGATGTCGAAGGCGTGACACAGGCGGGCGAACTCATTGGTGAGGGCGATGTTCACCTGCCGGTAGGTGTTTTCGAAGATCTTGGCCGCCTCTGCTTCCCTGATGCCGGGAGTGGGGTGCAGATGCTGGATGAACCTGCTGTAGAAGGCGGAGGCGCGGTCCCTGCAGGCGGGTGTGAGGCCGCCGACGAGTTTGGGTGTGTTGCCGAGCCGGTAGACCGGGTTGCCCGGGTCGACACGTTCCGGGGAATAGGCGAGGTTGAAGTCGGCGCCGGCGCGCAGGCCACTTTCTTCCAGGAGGCGGCGGACATGCCCGTCTGTGGTGCCCGGGTAGGTGGTGGACTCGAGGATGATGAGTTGACCGGGTTGGAGGGCGTCGCGCACCGAGGTGACCGCTTGGGTGAGGGCGGTCAGGTCGGGCCGGCCCGCGGTGTCCAGGGGAGTGGGCACGCAGATGACGATGACCGAGCACTGGGAGAGACAGCCGGGGTCGGTGGTCGCGGTCAGGCGGTCCCCCACCACCGCCAGTTCTCCGTCCCCGACCGTGTCGACGGGCGAGATACCGTCGTTGACCTGCGCTACAACGCGTATGTCCGTGTCGACGCCCCAGGTACGGTAGCCGGTTGCGGCGGCCGTGACCGCTAGAGGCAGTCCCACGTAGCCGATGCCCAGCACCGCTAATTGCGGCAGGGGCCGAGGTTCAGCCATGCGGCTTTTCGCTTTCTCGTGGTGGCCGGCCGGTTCGGTTGGTGGTCGACACGCGGTCGGCCACCTGGCCGGTGCGCTGTCAGAGGTGTGCTGCCCAGCCGAGTTCGGCAGCCACCGCCGAGGGGACGGGCACTCCGGTCTCCTCAGCGGCTTTCATGGATGTCTGTTCCCGCTGTTCGGGGAAGTAGGGTTCGGAAACGGTGGTGTCGTAGCCGTCCCGGACGGTGGTGGACAGGACATCGAGAAGCTCGTGCCGGCCCTCCTGCCCGAACAGGTCCGAGCGGAAGCCGAGGAAGAGCTGGGAGCAGCCCATGGTGTGGCTGGGCTTGTGACGCTGCCTGTGCACGAGCGGGCTTACGGTCCCGGCCACGAGGATCCCGGCCAGTACTTCGATCATCAAGGAGAGGCCCAGGCCCTTGTGACCGCCGAAGACCGGTACTGAGCCTCCCCGGTCGAGGTCCTCGGGGTCGGTGCTGGGCTGCCCCTTGTTGTCCAGCAGCCACTCGGGGGGCACCGGTTCGCCGTGGAGTGCGGCGGTGCGTATCTTGCCGCATGCCACGGTGCCGGTGGCGAAGTCGACGATGAAGGGGTTCTGCCGCCGGCGGGGCACGATCAGACAGACGGCGTTGTTGCCGAGGGTCGCACGCTGAGCGCCGGGGGCCGAGACGCTCGGTCCGGAGATGTTCATCAGGAGCCCGATGATGTCCGGTGCGATGAAGTGCTGCCGGTATGCGGCCAGCATGCCGATGTGGTTGTTGCCGCGGATACCGACGGCGGCGAGTCCCTGCCGGGCGGCGGAGCGCGCACAGTTCCGGGCGGCGGCGTCCGCCGCCAGCTGGCCGAATCCGCCGCGCCCCTCCACGAGCGCCGCGGTCTCGGACAGCTGCGTCCAGGAGGGCCGGGCCCGTGCCTTGATCCCGCCCTTCCGCATGCGCGTGAGGTAGAGGGGGAGCAGCGCGACGCCATGGGAGGGGTGCCCGCGCACGTCCGCGTCCACGAGCACCTTCGCCACCAAGTCAGAGATATCGGGCGGCGCTCCCGCCGTCTCAAGTGCTTCCCGGGCTCTTTTATGGAGTTCTTCCGTATGGAAGTAGAGCACGTCCTGCATTTCCTGCTCCTCACGTAGGCGGGCACGACAGGCGTACGGATCCGATGTGATGGGGCGAAGAGCAAAGGATCTTGATATTGCGGCGGAGTCGCCAAGTCAGACTGTAACCAGCACGCGGACTGTCCATCAATCCCGGTGCGCCATTTCACCGGCTCCGCAATTGGCTTTATGAGCAAAACTATCCTGACCTGCGAGTCACGGTAAGAGCGTAATTCCGCACCGACTACCGAAGCCCGGGGCATATAGGCCAAAAAACGACATGCGGTCAAACTTTCCTCAGTTCACCCGAGAAGTTCCACGGTATTGTGCGGGCCATGGCGGCGCTGTAGCATCCTCTGCTCGAGGCGCCCAACTGGCCTACTGGACAAGCAAGTTGGTACGGCCCGCGGGTGAAACCAGACTGAGGTCAACGGCCTGGTTTATTCCTCGGATTCCACGCTATTCGGAATCGCTCGAGTTCCTTCACCGATCATCGGGAGGAGGTGTATCAAAATGTCGTTCGAGACCGCTGAGGCCACCTTCTGAGGCTGAGAATCCAGCGCGAGACACCGGGGGCGGCGCGACATCTTCGTGCGCTGCCCCCGGGCACCCTCGCAGTTACCGGGAAAGGGTTCAGGAATGTCCGGGCACAAGTGGTGGCACAACCAGAGCCTCCGTACGACTATTGGTGTCGCCGAAGGGTGGCAGCTGTTTCAGGAGCTGTACGACGTCACTCCGCGGGACCGGCCCCTCCTGGACGGATTCCGCCGGGACCGGCTCACGGATTCCCTGGCCAGGGCCGTGTCGACGGACCACTTCGCGCCGTTGCTCACCGGCCGGGACCTCTCCCCGGATACGGCCGAAACGGTACTCGGCGAACTGCCCGTACTGGAGAAGACGACACTGCGCGAGGCACCGGAATCGCTGCGCACCGGATTGGTGGACGAGTGGGACGAGCTGCGCGTGCGCACCTCCGGCACCACCGGCGAGCCGGTGGCCATCGCCCACGACGCCTCGCTCCTGGCTGAGGCGACCGCCTCGAACCTGCGCATGCTCAGTGCGTACGGCCTGGAACCGGGACTCCGGGTGCTGCGGCTGACTGCCGATACCCGGCATTCCCCCACAGCCTTCGAGACGCTGCCGCACTTCGGTGCCGCGACCGTCCTGCGGATCAACGTGGCGACCATGGGCCCGTCCGACACCGCCTTCGTGGACCGGCTCTGCGCCGACTTCCGCCCGCACATGGTGTGGGGCCAGCCTCTGGAGGTGCTGCTGGCCCTGATCCGGCAGCGCGAGGGACTGCTCCATCTGCCCACCCCGCGCATGGTGCTGACGCACGGTGACACTCTGGACCGGAGCACCCGCGAGGCCATCTCCGCCGGCTTCGACTGCCCGCACCGGGATGTCTACGGGTTGCAGGAGTTCGGCCGGGTCGCGTGGGAGTGCCCCGAGCAGCCGGGCACGTACCACTTCGATGAGGAACGCGTGGACATCGGTACGGATGAACACTCCCAGTTACTCATCAGCTCTCTTGTCAACCGGGCGATGAGCCTGCTTCGCTACCGGCCCGGTGACTGTGGCGAGGTGCTGCGCGACGGCTGTCCGTGCGGCCGGGCGCATGCGCGGATCACGGGCCTTGAGGGGCGGCAGCGCGGCCTGGTCGTCGATGCCGGCGGGGCGCTGGTCGGGGTCAAACCACTCCGCCTGGTGCTGGAGCGGCAGCCGCTGGACCGCTGGCAGGTGCGGCAGGAGGAGCCGGGCCGGCTGGAGGCACTCATCGCTCCGCGTGATCCGCGGCAGGCGGCGGACCTGGAGGAGCGGCTGGTCAAGGAGCTGTCGGCGGCGATGCACCGCTGTGATGTGCGGGTCCGTGCCGTGGCTCTGGAGGAGCTGGCGACCCGGACGGGAAAGGCGCCCCACTTCCAGCTCCTGGCCACCCAGCAGGCCATCGGCCGCCATGCGGTGGGGGAAACCGTCGCATGGTGAGGACGAGTCACGGCTCCCGCTTCTCCTGGCAAGGGCTTCCGTCCGGCCCTGGCCGGCTGCTGGTGTTCGGCTCGTTCGTCAACTCCGTCGGCACCGGCCTGTGGATGCCGGCCAACATCCTGTACTTCAGCCAGGAAGTGGGCATCCCAACGGCGCAGCTCGCCCTGGGGATGTCCACGGCCGGCATCATCGGGCTCTTCGGCAGCTCGGTGATCGGCCGTGTCATACGGCGATATGGCGCGCGCCGGACACTGATCGCCTTCAGCGTCCTGCAAACGGCCGTGGTCATCTCCTACAGTTTCGTCACCACCTTCGCGCTCTACCTGCCGCTGGTCATCCTGGCGATCTTCGCCGGACGTTCGGGGCAGGTCTGCCGCAACGTGCTGGCCGCCGCGGCCGCTTCGGGCGAGGAGACGGCGCGTCTCCAGGCGTTCACGCGCAGCGCGAACAACGGCGGCTTCTCCGTAGGCGTGACGTTCTCCGGCCTGCTGATGCACCTGTCCGCCCTGACGCCCTTCCTCATCCTGATCGCGGGAAACGCGCTGTCGTACGTGGCGACGGCACTGGCCGCCGCCCGGCTTCCCCGGCGACTGGACCAGAAGTTCACGGAACGCACGAGGGACGGCCGCCGTTCGAGCGTGCTCCGGGACCTGCCGTTCATCGTCGTTACGGCGCTGACCCTGGTGTTGTGCATGCGCGACGCACTGCTCTTCGTCGGACTGCCGCTCTGGGTCGCACAGCACACCGCGGCGCCGCGTTCGCTGGTGGCGGTGCTGATCCTGGTCAACACCGTGATGTGTGTACTCCTCCAGGTATGGGCCAGCCGGGGGACCGGTGACCTGCACGGTGGCGCCCGGGCCCTGCGCAGGAGCGGCTACGCGCTGGCGGCGGGCTGCCTGGCCTACTGGGCGGGAGCGGCCGGAGGCGCTGTGACGGCCTCTGTCCTGCTGCTGTGCGGAGTCGTGATACACACGCTCGGGGAGGTATGGCAGGCGGCCGGGGCCTGGGGGGTGTCCTACGCCCTCCCGCCTGAGGGGCGGCTTCCCGACTACCAGGCATTCTTCAGCCTGACCAACGTCGGGCGTGATGTGCTCGGACCGGTCGTGGCCACCGCCGTTGTCGGCTGGGAGGGGCCCGGATGGGGCATCCTCGCCCTCGCCTTCAGCGCATGCGCGCTCGCCTCACCGCCGGCGGCGAGGTGGGCGCAGAGCACCCGGCTCGCACGCCCGCTGGAGTCCGGTCCGGCCGACGCAGCGGGCCCGGCCGAGGCAGCGCCCGAGCAGGCCGCGCGCTCACGGGGCTCACGGGAGGCGCACACCGCGCCTCCCGCCGGGCACTCTCCCCTCACTCCTGACGACCGTGCGGCTCCATGAACTCGAGTCGATTCCCCAGGAGGTCGTATGAGTAGAAACGCTCGTGTCCGGGGAACTCTCCGTCCCAGATCACCTGCATTTCGGCCGATTCCAGCCGAGCGGCCAGTGAGCGGAGATTTTCCACCAGAATACCCGGGTGGGCTTTACGCGCGGGAGTGAAATCCTTTTCCACCCCCAGATGGACCTCCAGGCCCCCGCCGCGGAACCAACAGCCCCCGCGCGCCGCGAGCACAGCCGGCTTCTCCAGCTCCGTCATTCCCAAAATGTCGCCCCAGAACCTGCGGCATTTGTCCTCGGTGCCCGGAGGAATGGCGAGTTGTACGTGATGCAGCCGTGCGAAATTAAAAGAATCACCGGCTCGTTCCGTCATGGGTACCTCCTTGGTGTCTGCTCGCAACGGGCCCATCATCCAACAGAGTTGAGGCACGTCGCCAGTTCGACGGGAGAAGCGATGGATGCGCATGCCGCACATGGGTCAGCGGGCCTCATCATCCGCGACCTCATTGTCGCCGTGGGCCGAAAAGGAACGGAGCGGATTCTGATCCCCGGGCTCAATCTGACCCTGGAGGAAGGGGAAACCGTCGCGCTCAGCGCCCCCCGAGCGGCGGCTTCCGCGCTGCTCCTCGTCTTCGGCCGCCGTCTCAGGGCGCGCTACGGATGGATCGCCGTGCAGGGCCGCGTCGGGCGAACCGCCCCCGTGCGGCCGACGGTGCCCAGAGGGCTCTGTCTCCGCCCTCCGGGAATGGCCCCTCCGCCCGGCACGGCCGTATGCGTCGTCGATGCGCGCCGGCGCCGGACGCCCGGCACCGACCGCACGGGCGCTTCGCACGACCGAGCGGCCCCGGTCGGCGCCCTGCCACGGCGCCGGGTCACGACACTCGTCATCGTGGAACACGGCCGCCCGGAAAGCGATATGCCGCTCGCCGAGCGCTGGGTGGACGCAGCGGGCGGTTCCCTGCCGGCCGACGCGGCCCACTGCCAGGGAACCGCCCGGACCCCGGAAGGGGGACGGGCCGGATGGCTGTCGGCGTAGGAGTGGTGGGTTACGGGGCCGCCGGGCGGCAGCACGCCGCGGCGGTGGAGGCGGCCTCCGGCCTGCGCCTAGTGGGCGTCGTGGACACCGACCCGGCGGCGGATACGGCGGCGCTGCCGCGGTACGCATCGCTCTCCGGGCTCCTCCAGGACCCCCGCGTGGGTCTGGTGTCCCTGTGCCTTCCGCCTGGGGGCCGCGCGGAAGCGGCGCGCGATGTCCTCCGTGCCGGCCGGGCGCTGCTTGTCGAAAAGCCGCCCGCGATGACCGTCGACGAGCTGGACTCCATCGTCTCACTCGGGACCGACCGGGGGCTGCCCACGGGGGTGATGCTTCAGCACCGGATGCGGCTGACCGATGAGACCGAAACGGGGCTGTTCCGGTCCCCCCAGGTCACAGCGGCGCTCGAGGTCTCCCGCTACCGCCCCGTCGTCCACTACCACCAGCGCGGATGGCGCGGGCGCCCGCGGGAGGCGCTGGGAGGCATCCTCGCGCACCTGGGGATCCACTACCTGGACCTCGCCTGCCAGATACTGGGTTCGCCCGTGGAGGTACGGGAGACCGGTCGGCGGGAGCGGCTGCCGGGCATCGACAGCAGAATCGCAGCCCTCGTCCGGTTCGAGAGCGGCGCCGTACTGTCGATGACGGTCTCGGCGGAGTCCTCGGTCCGCGGGGAGCGCCTCGCTGTCTACGGACCCGACAGACGCCTGGTCATCGAGGACGGACAGGTGACCCTCACCACGGAGACCGGACCGAGGACATCCCCCGTCGAACCCACTCCGACCCTGCGCCGCCGGGTGTACGAGGAGATGGCGCACGCGATCGAGAACGGCTCAGCGCCCGTGGCCTGTTCACTGGTACGGGCTCGCGGCGTCACCTGGCTGACCGAGGCACTCGCCCACCGGACCGAGGAGGCGCCGTGCCGCACTCAGGAGACACCGTGCTGACCGGGCTGTCCTCGGCCAGCGCCCCCCAACTGCCGGGCGCCGAACTCGCGGCGCTGGTCCGGCGGCACGGCGGCCGCACGGTGGACCTGCGATGCGGCAAGGGACACCGGTGGGAAACGGACGGCCTGGCCCCGTTCGCCGACGCCGGGGTGGACATCGCCTTCATCGGGGTGGGCGTGGTCCTCGGAGACCTTGCGGACGACGCCCTCGACCCGGCACGGGACGCACCGCTCCGGGCGGGTGTGCCGGTGAAGGTATTCGCGGCCCCCCACTGCATGGCACCGGATCGGCTGGAGGTGACGCGGCATCAGGTCCGCGCCCTGGCCGACCGGGTGGGCGGCGTGGAGAACGTACTGGTGGAGACCCATGACGGCGGCGCGTCACCGCAGACCCTGGCCGCGTTGCACACCGAAATGGGCGTACGGCTCGTGCTGGACACCCTGGGACTGGCCCGGATCACCCCCGACCCCCTGGACGCGGCCGGGGAACTGAGCGCCCTTGTCCCGGCCGCGCAGGTCAAGGGATTCGACTGGAAATCCCCCCGGGACACCCGGCACCTGCCCCTGGCTCAGTACGCCGGCCCCACGCGGACACTGCTGGCCGCGCTCCCGCGGCTCGCCCGGGTGACCGTGGAGACACACGCCGGCAGCCACGCGGAAGACCTGATCCTGATCAACACCTGGTGGCGCCCGTAACCGGCAAGGAGGCCGCATGCGCCTAGCGATCATCACCGACGAACTCGGCCAGGACCCGGAAACCGTCTTCCCGGCTGTCCGGCAGCTCGGCTTCGACGGAGTGGAGATCCGTTCCCTGGACGACACTCCGCCGCACCAACTCACCGATGTCCAGCTCACCAAGGTCCGCGGCCTGGCAGCACGGTACGGGCTGAGCGTGGCCGGTCTCTGCCCGCCGGTCTTCAAATGCCCCGTCCCCGTGAGCGACGCCGACCTGCGGGCGGCCAGGACGGTCCTGGAGGACTCCCTGCGAACGGCGGCCGCCCTCGGCGCGCCGCACATGCGGATCTTCACGTTCTACCGCGACGGAGCGCCCGCCCCCAGGGCCGCGGCACCGAGGGTCGCCGAACTGCTCAGCGGCATCGACACCGCCGGCGTCGACCTCCTGGTCGAGACCGGCACCCGCACGAACACACCCACGATCGACCACACCCTTCAGTTCCTGGAAACCCTGGGCGACCCGCGCGTGGGCATCCTCTGGGACCCCGGGAACAGCGTGTTCAGCGGCTGGGCGAAGGCCCCCTACCCGGCGGAATACGCGGCCGGGCGTCCGTTCATCCGGCACATCCATGTCAAGGACCCGCGTGGCCAGCAGGAGTACGTCCGCCTCGGCGACGGGGACGTGCCCTGGCCCGACATCCTCGGCCAACTGCGCGCGGACGGCTACCGCGGCTGGGTGAGCCTGGAGACCCACTGGCGCATCGGCCGTGTCCTGTCCCCGGAACAGCGGGACGTCCCCTGGGGCCGCGACTTTTCCGCCGACGGTTTCGAAGCCAGCGTGGAATGCATGCGACGACTCAGCGAAATGGTGTCTTCATGACGGCCCCGGTGTTCCTCCTCGGTGCCCAGCGTTCCGGCACGACCGCGCTGGCACACAGCCTCGGTAACGCCTTCCGCGATGCCGGCGGGCTCTTCACCGTCAATGGAAAGCTCCTGTACCTGCTGGAACGCTGGATCACCTCCGCGGATCTGGCCGCACGGCACGTACGCGCCGATGAGATCCTTCACGGCCTGCGCCGCAGGCTGCCCCAAGGACCCGGCAGCGAGGAATGGCTCGCCCGCGCCGAGACGGCGCTTCGCAACGCGTCCGCACGCGCGGCCGAAGGCGCCGTCACCGACCCGGTGGCCCTCTCGCGCGACATCCTCTCCGACGCGTACGGGGGATATGCCCGGTGGGGGGAGAAGTACAACGAGTACCTGCTGAGCCTGGACTACCTCGTACGCACGGTTCCCGAGGCCCGCTACCTGGTCCTGATCCGGAGCCCGGACCAGGTGGCACGCTCCATGCTCCGATGGTCCGGCGACCGCCCCTGGAACCCGCGGTCCACCCGGGCGGCGCTGGCCAAGTGGGCGCACTGGAACACCCAGTGGCTCGCCTTCGCCCGCACTCTCCCCCGGGACACCTATCGCGTCATCCGCTACGACGCGCTCTGCCGGGGCGAGGAGACCCAGCGACTCGAGGCCTTCCTCCAGATGGAACTGGGCGCGTACCTCACCGCGATACGGCCGCGCCACTCCCCGGAAGACGAGCAGCCCTCCCTACCGCCGGAGGTGGCCAGGCTCTGGCAGCGACTGACGGACTCGCACACCCCGGCCACGCTGCACGAGAGGACACAAGCGCTGTGAAGACCAGCTTGAGCAGCACCTTCCTGGCACTGCGGGAGGAGATTCCCATCTCCCGCTCCGTGATGCGGGGCCGTGACGCGGTGACGGTAACCATCGAACACCAGGGGATGCGCGGCTGCGGTGAGACCGTGACCAGCCGCTATATGGAGCTGACCAAAGAACGCATCCTGCGGATGCTGGGGCCGGTGGGACCGCGGCTCGCCCGCTACCCGGACCCGGAAACCGCTCTGGAAGCCTGGGATCCCGGAGAGCTGGCCCCCGCCGTCGCGGCCGGAGTGGAGAGCGCGCTGTTCGACCTGGTCGGGCAGCGGGCCGGCGTCAGCGTGCACACGCTGCTGGGGACTGCGCGGCCGCCGTCCGCTCCCACCGCGCGGACGATAGGAATCGTCTCTCCCGACGAGGCCGCCGACCGGGCCCAGGAGTACACGGCTGCCGGCTTCTCCGTGCTGAAGGTCAAGGTCGGCGCGGCTGACCCGGCCGAGGACCGCCACCGCGTCGCCGCCGTGCGCGAACGCGCCCCCCGGGCCCGCCTCCTGCTGGACGCCAACGGGGGCTGGACGCGGGAGCGGGCGCTCAGCGAACTCGGGTACTACGCCGAGGCCGGAGCCGAGGCCGTGGAGCAGCCCACGCCCCCCGGCAGCGGGAACGACCTGTGCTGGCTCGCCGAACGCTCTCCGCTCCCGGTCATCGCTGACGAAGACGTCCTGGGATATGACGACGCCCTGCGGCTGGCGGGAAAGGTCCAGGGCGTGAACGTCAAACTGGCCAAGTGCGGAGGCATCCGCACCGCCGTGCGGATCAGCGAGGCCCTGGCCGGTTCGGGAACGCACCTGATGCTGGGCTGTCTGGCGGGCAGCACCCTGGGCATCGCTCCGGCGGTACACCTCGTCGACCGTGCCCGGTGGGTCGACCTTGACGGGCACCTCCTGCTCAAGGCCGATCCGTGGACGGGCATCGGCGGCACAGACGGGACCGTCCGCCTCTCTAACCGTCCCGGCCTGGGCGTACGCCCTGCCGGGGTCGCATGACACCACGGCGCCTACCGCCGAGGACACGTACCCCGCCGCCCTGAAACGCCTCTCACCAGCCGTGAACGGTGCCGTCACGCAGCCGGTTGACGGGTAGGTAAGCCCTCCCATACGGGCACGTTTCCGCCAGCCCTCGCCGATGGCGAGCGGGTCCCTCGACCAGGGCGCTGATTTCCCTGTGTGGTGCTGACGAGTGATGGGAACCGCGGTCGGCCTGAGTGTTCGCCTCATATCCGCGTGCCCGTCACGACGGCGACAAGTTGGCGGAGGTGTTCCGGTGAGCTGGTGCTGGGGATGGGTGCGACGTGGTTCCCGAGGTGGAGCAGCCAGTTGAGGGCTGCGTCGATATGCCCCTGCTGTGCGAGAGTGCCGGCGTCGAGGGGCCGGTATGGAACATAGGGGATGAAGAGGTCGCGGCAGAGTTCGCGTGCGGTGTCGTGTCGGTCCGCGCCCATGTTGAGGACGTTTTGCACGGCGGCGACGGTGATGTCGTTGGTGACTGTGCGGATCTGCTCGGGTGTGACTTTCGAGAGGCCGATGTGACCGATTTTGCCCTCGTCTTTCAGGGCTTGGAGCGTGCCGATCTGCTCGCCGAGGGGCACTTGGGGGTCGATGCGGTGGAGGTAACAGAGTTCCAGCCGGTCCATGCCCAGCCGCCGTAGGCTCGCCTCGACGCATGCGCGCGGGCAGACGGGGTGGCCATGCGGGACCCATGGTGTCCGGGGCGGGACGGGCCAGGCCCACTTTGGTCGCGATCAGTACGTGCTCGGGGTAGGGGTGTAAGGCATCGTGGATGAGGTGTTCGACGGTGTGGGGACCGTAGGCGTCCGCGGTGTCGATGTGGGTGATGCCGTAGGTGTGGACGGCTTGGCGGAGCGCGGTGGCGGGGTCGCCCCAGATGCCGGGCCGGTCAGGCGCATCGTGCCGAAGCCGAGCCGGGACACGGCCTTCCCGGCGATGGCGATGGTGCCCGCGGGCAGCGTGATGGTCATACGGCGGCCTCCTGGAGGCAGAGCTGAAGGGCGCGTTCGATGCGGGTCTGACTTCCCCGGTCGCTGGTGACGCGCTGGTGCGGGATCCCGTCGTCGGCCAGAAGACCGTGGACGTGGCGGTCCACCAGGAGGCGGTAGCGGTGGTCGTAGTCGTGGCTCTGATCGACGGGCTCGTCCGGGTCCAGCACGGTCGCGAGAAGAAGGTCGTAGTTCGGCGCCTGCGTCGAAGCAAGGAGCCGCAGGCGTCACGGTCGACGAGGACGATGTCGGCACCTTGTGCTGCTGCGGCGATGTCGTCGGCGATGCCCTGCGTGATGATCCACTCGGTAGGAGCCGCGGTGTGGTGTTGCGTTTTCGGCAGGCCGATGGCCGCGGCGCGTTTGCCGAGTCGGCCGGTGCGGGCCACGGTGAGCCCGTGGCCGCGCAGTTCCATCTGGATCCGCTTGAGCAGTGTCGTCTTGCCGGTGGAGTGGGTGCCGAACACCCCGATGCGGATGGGTGTCTGCTGGGTCACCACAGGGTGGGGTCCTCTTCTGGCTCGGGGGCGCCCGGCAGGCCGGGCGGCACAGCCGCCGCGACGAGCTGGTCCCAGGTGTCATAGTGACTGGCCATGGTGATGAGGAGCTGTGCCGTGGCATAGGCGTCGTAGGTGGCACGGTGCCGCTGGGCGGGAGCGGCCGTGAGGTCCGGCGCGGTGTGCTTGATCAGGGCGTCGAGGCTGTAGCCGGGCACGTCCCTGAACGTGGCCTTGGCCAGGCGGAGGGTGTCGAGGACGCCAGCCGGTTCCCACGTCGGCAGGTGCGCCTTGAGGACTCGGTAGTCCGTGTGCGCGTTGTGGGCACAGATCCACACCGTGCCCAGGAGCGCGTGGACCTGCTCAGCGATCTGCCCCCATCGGGGGGACCGCGCCAGAACTCCGTTGGTCAGACCGTGGATGCTGGCAGCGCGGGAAGTGACGGGCCGGGGCGGGCGGATGAGCCACGCCCCGGCCGTGCTGGTATCCGCCCCGCCGTCGCGAACGGGTAGGGCGGCCACCTCAACCAAGTCGGGCGGATTGGCGCCGTTGCCTTCGACGTCCACGACGAGCAGTGCGGGCCAGGTGGCGAAGTTCACGGTGCGGGTGTTCCGTTCTCCGTCGGCCAGCCGATGGGGGCACGGCCGTGCTGGCGGTAGTGGTGAGGCTTCTCGCGATCGTGGCACTGGTAGCCGTAGCCGTGCTGGAGGTAGTAGCGCGGCGGCTCGTCCAGGCCCTCCACGATGATGGCCCGGTCAGTGATCTCAACGGCCCCGGTCGCGCCAAGGGCTCGGACGCTTGCGGTGACGTCCGCGAGATCGGGCTTGACCCAGGCCGCGTGGCACAGAGCGAGCTGCTTTTCCGGGCAGATGTCGCACAGCTCGCGGACGCCGTAGTGGCCGTTGTAGTCGGCCTCTCCGTGGGCGTAGGCCACGCCGCAGCTCGTCTTGCGGAACAACGCTCCCCACGGGGCGGAGGCGTCTTCAAGGGTGCCGAAGGCATCGACCACCCGCCGCTCGGCCACCTCGGGAAGGATCTTGCGCCGGGCGGTGTCCTCATACGGCGTGGAGAGCCCGTGCGCCTGGTAGTAGGCGGCGATCTCCTGGCGGAAGAACAGGCCGGTGAAGACAGTGGCGTGCGCGTGCCGGGACAGCTCCCGAGCGCGCTCCAAGTGGGCGTCGGAGCCGTTGAGACCGGGCACGATCGGCTGCCAGTACAGGATGGTGCGGTACCGCTCGGCGTGCTCGTGGAGGGTGCGCAGGCTCTCCGCGGCGATCTGGGAGTCCACCGGTTCGATGGCTTCGTGCTCGATACCGGAGTGGGTGACCAGCACGGTCAGGCGCAGGTTCTCGAAACTGTTGAGGACCGCGCAGTCCTCCGGATCAACGCGCCAACGGGTAAAACGCAATAGCGCCCTGGTGAGCGCGCACCTCGCCGTCGCGCAACTCGGCCAGAACGAACTCGAACAGGCTGTCGCCACCACGCGGGGCACCTCCAAAGAAATGGTGAGGCACGCACGTGTCCGCAAACTCCTGGACCGCTTCGCCCAGCAGGTCACCACTCTCGATCCCCATAATTCCGAGGCCCGCGACTGGCAGGCCCACTACCGAACGGTGGCCGCATGACTGAAGCTGCCGCGCTGACACTCGTGCGTACCAGCGAGGTCGAGAGGTATCGGCAACTCTTTCTCGACATCCACGTGGAGGTCCGCACGGAGGTGGGCCTCATGGAAGATCCCTTCAACGCTGTGGACCTGTTTGATGAACGCCTGACCAGATACGCCTCCCGAGACGGATGGGAGGCCGTCATCGGCTACGACGGAAAGGGGCCGGTCGGCTACGTCTTCGGCGTGCCACTCGGCCCTGACTCGGTGTGGTGGTCCAGCATGCGGCAGCCGTTACCAGAGGACTTCATCCGGGAGACGGGCAGCCGCACATTCGCCGTCAACGAGATCCTCGTCCGCAAGCGGTGGCGGGGCCCAGCGGGGGCAGGCACCTCCCGCATACTGCACGAGAAGCTTCTAGCCGAGCGCGCAGAGAAGCGGGCGACGCTCTTGGTCGATCCCACTCGCTCCGACGGACGGCTGAAGGCGGCATACGAGTCCTGGGGATACCAGGACATCAGCAAGCAGCAGCCCTTCTCGAACTCCTCGGTGTTCGCGACCATGGTCCGCGATCCGCTTGAGAGACCTGGCCGGACAGCCCATACCAAGCGGGCAAGGCCTGCGCGATCTGGGGACCATCCCCGCTGACGCCGACCAGGACGGCGGAGCAGCCACTCTTGTCGCCCTTGGCCTCGGCGGGCGCGCGTCCCGTCATAGGTCAGCTCGTGCTGGAGTTCGCCGACGGCGACGAAGGGATTTCCCCGAGTCCCTGTCGGGACCATCCCCGCGGGTGCGGGGACCAGGCGGACACCAGCCAGGTCGCGGGCCTCTACCCGGGACCATCCCCGCGGGTGCGGGGAGCAGGACGTGGACTCCCTGCCTCTTGAGCTGGCGGTGGGACCATCCCCGCGGGTGCGGGGAGCAGGACACCCGGCTCGCCGAGGTCGACGTGCCCACGGGACCATCCCCGCGGGTGCGGGGAGCAGGACACCCGGCTCGCCGAGGTCGACGTGCCCACGGGACCATCCCCGCGGGTGCGGGGAGCAGCGGAGACACGGTGTGCCCACGCAGCGGGGAGCAGGTCTGGCTATGGAACACGGCGATCAAACCTGCGGGTGCGGGGAGCAGGGCAGTACGATTCGAAACGGCCCCCAGTACCAGGGACCATCCCCGCGGGTGCGGGGAGCAGGCACTGGGGATGACCTGGGATGGCGGCGGCGTGGGACCATCCCCGCGGGTGCGGGGAGCAGGCGGTCTGCCTTCCCACCTCAGCGCGGGTGCCGGGACCATCCCCGCGGGTGCGGGGAGCAGCACCCACCAAGGGCCCGCGTGCGAACCAACTGGGGACCATCCCCGCGGGTGCGGGGAGCAGTCGGGCGGCCAGATTCTTTACCGCCGTGGCGAGGGACCATCCCCGCGGGTGCGGGGAGCAGTCTCTCAGTCCGAGACTGGTCACGTAGCCAAAGGGACCATCCCCGCGGGTGCGGGGAGCAGCTGCACCCCACCCTGCCGTTGAGCGAGGTCGAGGGACCATCCCCGCGGGTGCGGGGAGCAGTCGTGGTCCGCGGCGTGGGCGGGGGCGACGTCGGGACCATCCCCGCGGGTGCGGGGAGCAGAAGGAGGGTCGCCGGGCCGGACGGCTCGGGCCGGGACCATCCCCGCGGGTGCGGGGAGCAGGCACCCTCGTCGATCACGACCAGGAGGAACCGGGGACCATCCCCGCGGGTGCGGGGAGCAGGGCCTGCTGGCTGCCCAGTGGGTTGACGGCTCGGGACCATCCCCGCGGGTGCGGGGAGCAGCGCGCGGCTGCGTCGGCCGCCACGCGGGCGTGGGGACCATCCCCGCGGGTGCGGGGAGCAGACCGGATGGGGCTTTCGCGCGTTATGGATCATGGGACCATCCCCGCGGGTGCGGGGAGCAGTATTTCCGCAGGTAGGTCCGGTCTCAGGCCCTGGGACCATCCCCGCGGGTGCGGGGAGCAGTGATGTAGATCGAGACGCCGAGCGCGATCACCGGGACCATCCCCGCGGGTGCGGGGAGCAGTGACCTGCGTCGTAAGGCCGAGGGCCAGCAGCGGGACCATCCCCGCGGGTGCGGGGAGCAGGTGGCGTGCGGGTGTCTCCCCGAGCCGCGGGCGGGACCATCCCCGCGGGTGCGGGGAGCAGACTGCGTGACCTGCGGGTTCAACGCGGGGGGAGGCCCGTTTCCCATACTTTTACTGATTCCGACAGTTCGGTCATTTGGCTCATCATTGGGCCCGCCTGCCAAAGCGCCGGCGTTGGGATGCCTTACTCCAGCCCGGTTTCGGTACGCCGGTGGTCTGCTGTGCTTTGGAGTGGGGGCGTCGGATGAGGGGCAGGCCCTCGTGATCGATGGGGCGCCACGCGTGGTCATGGGTGCGGAAGGTGAAACCTTGCTCGTTGTTGATGGTGTGGGCGAGTAGCGAACGGCCCTGGCCCGCGTATTGGCGAACCTCGTCCCAGAGGGCGTCGCGGACGCGGGCCGAGGGGTTGCCGATGAAGACCCCAGCGGAGATTTCCAGGAGCCAGCGGGTGAGGAAGCCGCGAAGGCCGGGCGGGCAGTTGGTCAAGACGATGACGGTCACCAGAACACCTTGTCGCTGTCCGGGCCGTCGCCCTCGGCGTAGTTTCGGCCAGCGTGCACCTGGCGTCCGCCGTCACTATGGAGAACAACACGGTCCGTGTCGGGGTCGACGGCCGTTCTCCCGTCCGCGGCATTCGGCAGGAGCAGGGCTTTGATGTCGTCAACGCAGCGGTCCAGCAGGGACGTCTGGTTGATCCGGTCCCGCAGAGCGCGGCGCGTACGGGCGCCGACGTCCTGGTCGTCCTCGGCGGCGACGTCGAAGGCGACGGGGATGCCGATCTCGGTCTTGTACAGGTCGGCGATGTCCAGGACGAAGGACAGTTCGTGTCCGGAGTGGACGAAGCCCAGTGCCGGGATGCAGGCGAGGGAGGCCACGACGGCGTGGGCGATGCCGTACATGCATTGTGCAGCTGCTGTGATGGCCTGGTTGACGGCGTCGCCGCTGGTGAAGTCGCCCGGGGTGTATCGGCGTCCGCGCCAGGGGACACCGGTGCGGGCGGCGTGCTCGCGGTAGCAGTCCTTCACTCTGCGGCCCTCGCGGCCGAGGAGTTCCTGCCGGGTGAGGCCGGTGGGGTCCTCGTTGGGGAAGCGCAGTTGGTACATCGCGCGTGCGACGGCAAGCCGGGTACGGGGGTTGGCCCACTTGGCGGCCTGGGCTTCGGCGAGGGCGGCGGAGCGGGTCAGGGCGCGACCACCGGCGTAGTAGCGCACGCCGTGCTCGCCGACCCAGGCGACGGCTGCTCCGGTGTCGCCGAGGACGCTCATCGCCTGGTGGGTGATGCGGGTGCCGGGACCGAGGAGCAGGGTGCCGATGGTGGCGGAGGGGATGTGGGTCGTGCCGTCCGCATCTTCGGCGGTGATGGCGTTGGCGTCGCGGTGGACGAGGCACCGTTCCAGGTAGACGAAGGAGAGGCGTTCGCCGGTGCGGGTCAGGTGCCTGGGGGTGAGCGCGGGGCGTCGGCCGACGGTGGTCACCGGCTCACCTGACTGTCGTGGGGAGGGGTACGAGGGTCATCAAGCCGCAGCCGTATGCCTTGGCCTTGCCGAGGCCCTGGGTGAGGGTGGCGCGGAGCCGGTCGGGGTCGGTGACGGTGAGTCGGCCGTCGTAGGTGACGGTGACCAGGGTGACGCGGTGTCGTTTTGAGGTGTTGTCCCGTCCCTGTTTCGGGAAGGACAAGTTGCGCTGGTCGCGGACCATCAGTTCATACCGGTCGCCGTGGTGGGGCTGCTTGTGGTGGGTAGTGCCGCCGGGCAGGAGGCGTTTGTCCGCAGGCTTCTCGCAGATGAGGAATCCGCCGCGCTCCTGGCGTCGTGGGTTCAGTAGCCAGTCCATCTGGTGGATCGGGGTCAGGTGCGCGGTCCGCTTGGTCGGCTCGCCTTCCTTCCTGCGGATCTGGTGGACGGGGTTGGCCGTGAGGCGGAACGCCCACACGCTTCCCTTCGTCAGCCGGTCGAGGAACGGGGCGTACGGGCGGCTCTGCCAGCCGGGGGTCTCGGCAGTGGCTGCCGCTGGCCAGCCGGCCTGTTCCACGAGGTGGGTCATGTCGGGCCGGTCGGGGCTGACGACATATAGCAGGACCTCGGCGGTCGCGTTGCGATCCAGCCTCCACAGCACCCGCGCCCCGTCGGCTGCGCCGCTACCGGTGCCGGTGCCTGTGCCGGTGGGCAGCAGATGGGGGAACGAGGACATTACCGCCGCGTGCAGCGATTGCGGGGAGGAGAGCAGACGCCGGCCCTCTGGGCGCGCGGTGTTGAACCGGAAGCGGGACAGGTACATCAGTTGCTCTCCTCCAGAGCGGCGAGAGGGTCGTGCTCAGGCACGCGCATCGTGGCCATCGCGGCGGCCTGGACGTCGGGGTGGGGTACTTCCACGGTCTCGGTGACCACGGGGCGCAGGGCATGACGGCGGGACTCGGCCGCGTAGCTGAGGGGTTGGTCACGCAGGAAGTCCCCGCCGTTCTCACCGGGGCGGACCTCTTGGCCCCGCCCTTGTTGGGACCACCCCCGCGGGCGCGGGGAGCAGGCCGCCTAGGCACCGTGTGCGCGCCATGGCGGGACCATCCCCGCGGGCGCGGGGAGCAGCTTCTAGCACCGGCCCTCGTCCGCATCCTGTCGGGACCATCCCCGCGGGCGCGGGGAGCAGACGCGGCCGTGGCACCCCCGGAACTGAGGCCCGGGACCATCCCCGCGGGTGCGGGGAGCAGGACGACATGCTCGCCGGCCGCGGCGTCACCGAGGGACCATCCCCACGGGTGCGGGGAACAGCAGGCCCGCCACCGTACCCGGCCGCTGGCCGCTGGACCATCCCCGCAGGTGCGGGGAGCAGCGCCTCCACCTGACCGGGACGCAGCAGCGTCTCGGGACCATCCCCGCGGGTGCGGGGAACAGCCTTCCGATTTCGGTGTGCGCTGAATTCAGACGGGACCATCCCGCGGGTGCAGGGAGCAGTGCACCCAGGCATGACGAAGCCCACCGCCCCAGGGACCACCCCCGCGGGTGTGGGGATCAGAAGGTGATGACCGTTGCCGCTCCGTAGAGAGGGGGACCATCCCCGCGTCGGCGGGGAGGACGGTCTTCTCCGCTCGGGCCATCCGGATGGCAGCGGAGCACCCCACGTCGGTGGGGAGCACGAGAAGACGCTCGCGAAGGTGACCGGCGCGAGCGGAACACCCCCGCGTCGGCGGGGAGCAGACTATCGCCCGCTTACTCGGGTGGCTGGCCGTGGGACCATCCCCGCGGGCGCGGGGAGCAGCAGCCGATCGATCTCGGCGCGGTGCCCGGACCGGGACCATCCCCGCCAGTGCGGGGAGCAGCATCCGCTGCATCTGCATGTACATGGCCTGGCGGGACCATCCCCGCGGGCACGGGGAGCAGAACGCCGAGCGACCTTCCTGCCAGCGTAGAACGGGATCATCCCCGCAGGCGCGGGGAGCAGGACAGTATCCCGGCCCTGATGATGGCCGACGAGGGACCATCCCCGCGGGCGTGGGGAGCAGAGGGGGCTCTCCCATGGTCAGAATCCCTGGTCGGGACCATCCCCGCGGGTGCGGGGAGCAGCACACCCGCTGCCCGACGATGACCGTGTCCGGGGGACCATCCCCGCGAGCGCGGGGAGCAATTCCAGTCCCCCATGATGAGTGCGGTTCGCCAGCCAGCGGGTGAGGTAGCCTCGAAGACTTGGCGGACAGTTGGTCAGGACGATGACGGCCACCAGAGCGCTTCCTCGATGTCCGGGCCTTCGTGTTCGGCGTAGTTGCGCCCGGCGGACACCCGGCGTCCGCCGTCGTTGTGGAGAACGACACGATCCGTGTCCGGATCGGCGACCCTGCACGCTTCTACAGCATTCGACAGAATATATGCCCCCACGACAAGGGCACCCCCTTGATCGACAACCGCCAACGCCGGAAGGATACGGATCGCTCGGACCGCCGCTCCGCCGTAGAGGGGTAATCACTACCGCAGACCTGTTCGCCGCCCAACGGCCATACACTATCTACTCGGACGAAGCGGGCAAGTGACTGTTCTCGCTTGGGGCGCAGCCAACCTTGCCACGCATCAGGTGATGTCGGTAGTGATTTCTGTGAGATGAGGAGCGCTGTGCGGCCAAACCAAATCTGCTTTTCTCGAACAGAATTGGCACCCCATCACCGCGAAGCTGGCAAGGCGATCGTCTGCCGGGAGGTGGGCCGGGCCGCGCTCCTAGCCGCACTGAACGACTCCTACGACGCCACGTTCCGGGCTCCTGCGATGAGGCAGGCTGTGGCGCACCCGAACGGGTTTGTGAAGCTGCCCTTGGGGGTGGTTACTCACAGTGAGGGACGGTTGTTTCTGCATGTCTGGTTAACGGGTATTGAGGACACACAGGCTCACGATCATCGTTGGGACTTCTCGTCCACCGTGTTGCGCGGAGCCTTATACAACACCGTGCTGGACGTCGCACAGGCGGACGGCGGGCAGGCGGCAGCGGCGCCGCAGTCTTCGATCCATCGGGTGGTCCGTTACCAACCCCACGAGGGAGGTTTCCGCTTCGACGCGCGCAATGAGGGTCGGGTGGACGTGGCGGTTCGGCCCACGAGAGTGGTGACGGCTGGAGAGCGCTATGGAATGTCAGCGTTCACGTTTCATCAGGCGAGGGCGGTGCCCGGGACGATGACCCTTGTCGCCAGGGGTGCACCGTTGAAACGGTACGCGCGGGTCCTGACACAGGGCGACGTTCCCGAGGAACGGCAGCGGTGGCGGCATGTGAGTCAGGCTGAGCGGCTTGGCTATCTTCGCGATGCGTTGGACTGCTTCGCGTGAGCCGGGTGCGTCATCGAAGCTTGGCTGGGGGTGACGATCCGCTCGCGCTGATCCGCAGAGATACGGTCCTGATCGTGGCTGTCCACATCTCAGAGCCTCCGGCTGCTCCCTTCCGTCCGGGGCCGTTGGAAAGGCGCTGGCGTGTTGGCCGACCTGACGAGGTGGTGTCCAGCGCCTCCCGCCGTGCGGCGTATACGCAGCGCCGTCTCGGCCCACTCCTGTGGGGTCCGCAGGTGCGCTGGCATCGGGAATTGCCCGATACGGCAGAGTCACCCGCCCGATTCCAGCTATCGGCGGTTGAGTTGGTTCGCCTCAACGATGCGACACTCGGCGCTTTGAAGGAGATGGATTCACCGGCGGAGGCGAACGGCGTGGCACTGCTACACGGCGCTCTGCCTCCAGATGCGCCCGCGCGACTCCCGAAAACGCTACAGGAGTGCGCCGATGTCGATGAGCATCATGGGCAGGGTGTCCATCGTGCTTGGGTGGCACAACAATTACCGCCGGGATGCCGGATCGCAGTCACTGAGCGTGAGGCGGTGCACTGCACACTCGTCACTCCTCGCAGCGGTCATCTGCGGCTGCATCCGGGGCGTTTGCAGCAGGGTTGGAACTCCATCGACCAGTGGCTGTGGCACATGCACCACGCGACGCTTTATCCACCGGGTCCTGAGGCTCTTGAGCAGCTCCAGGGTATGCGCCTGCCACTTCCTACCAAGGTGCGTGGTGTGCTGGGAGTCCGTGGGCTGACGCTGGTGGGCACCGAGCGGGACCCGGGTCGCGACGTTCCGCTCAACTACTACGACGGCACGAGCTATCACCTGACGACGCTGTATGCGGATGCCTTGGCTCTGGCCCGATTGCAGCAGATCGTGTTGGACGCATTCGGCCACGAAGTGGCGCGGATCGGAGAGCACGAACCCCGGCGGCGGAAAGTGGCGCAGCTGGAGAGGGATCTGCTTGTCTTCCGCCGCAGCTACTGGACAGCTGACTTCGGTCGGCAAGGCACCGTTGACGCCATGATGCGTGCTTGGCAACAGAGTGCCGGCTTGCAGCAGTCACTGCAGAGCCTGATCAACGACCTAGGCGAGCTGTCCCGCCAGGTGCAATCCGCAGAGACGGAGACGACCAACGCCATCCTGGGACTTCTCGCGGCCGTAGGGTTGCCGCTGACCACGGGGCTTGCTGTCTGGCAAGGACTGCCCCAAGCGGGAGCGTCGCTGCTGTGGCGGACCTTATCCGTCACTATGGTGGCCACGGTGGTCCTTGTGACGTTCTTCCCGGGGCTGCGCAGGCTGTTTGTGGACCTTTTCCGCCGCAGACGGCGGAGGCGGAGATGATGCCTGCGTTCTCGTGGCCACCGCGGCATGCTCCCGGGTACCCGTCCGGGTGTGTGGACACCGGCGATGTGCTGGCCCACTTCGCCCAGGCTGATCGCCGGCAGGCGACTGTGGTTGTTGTCACGAGCGCCTTGCGAGCCAGTGTGGAGGACAGCGGGGACCACGAGGCGGGCCTTGAGCGGGTGCGTCACAGCTTGAACACCATCGGTCGAAACTTCGGCGCCGAGTGGAATCCTTCGTATTACGGCAAGGATCTGGTCCTGGTCCGGGCTGGGAAGCATTCCCCTCCGGTAGGCGTCTTCGAGGATTTGCTGGGATCCGGGCCTGCGGGTGGTGGTGTCCGGCACGGCTGGGCATTGGACCACATATCGCTTGCCGGGGACAGTGATGCGCGGCGCGAGAGGTTACTGCGTGCCTGTTACGGCATATCGATGGCCGCGCGGATGCGCCGGGATTGGCCGGACCTGCAACCGTTCCGAGCCGACGACGTGCTGGGGCAAGTCCCGAGGCTCCTCTCCGTAAGGCAGGGTGCCTCGCTGCTGGCAGGTGTACTCGTCCGTCCACTGGGCAGCCGGGAGACGGGCTTAGGGGCTGGGCCGGAAGAAGATCCACGTTTTCCTGGACTGCAGTCGGCAGACGCCTGGGAAGCCTTCTCAGCGGCACCCCCGCAACGGGGTATCTACGTGGTGAGCGATGTCCACGACATCGAATGGGGCACCCCCTGCCGTCGGCGGTGGGGCGCGCGTCTTACGGAAGGCAACGCGCATCAGATGCTTCCCCTGGCCACGATGTGGCTGAACGGATCCCTGCCGCTGGCGGATGTGCTGCGCCGGGCCTACCAGCTACGCGTTCACCGGGAGTCGTTGCTGCTGGGACACCTTCGGACGATGAGCGACGCGGCCGCTGCCGGAGGCACGCTCTTCGCGACTCTGGGCGATGGTCTGTCCGGCATCGTCTCGGATGCGGCGCTGCTGAGGACGGCAGTGACCACAGCTAACGATTGGACCGCCGGCCAGATGCACAGTGGAGCCGGTCTGGCGCGGCTGGGCGAAGCAGGACTCGGCACTGCCCGCCGCCACGCACACTTCAGCCTGCATGTGACCAAGACCCTCAAAGGCACAGCGCACCGAGAGCGCATCCTGCATGTGTTCGGTGAACCCCTCAGTATCGATGCTGGCGACTCGGTCGTCGAATTCCTCTCCGGTCTTTGGAAAGCGGGGCCCGGAACGCCGGGCTTCCACCATCTGGCGCATGCCCTGCGGTGGCGCGGCTGGTGGCAAATGCATCTGCCGTCCAGTGCACATGCTCGGCTTGCCCTGATCTTCGACTCCGGGCACGACAAGAGTGCGGCAGACCCGTAACGGGCAGGTCATGGGGTTGCCCACTGCCATCTGGTGCATGACCACAGTGGCACGTCCTCCGCTGCCTGGGCGGTTACTGGACCGTACGGGGCTACAGGTGTCTGCAGTACTGGGCTCCAGAAGTGGGCCAGCTGGTCTACCGCCTCGGGCAGGCGGCCGAATGCCAGCCCATGGCGGAAGGTTGCCGTGTCCCAGAAATCCAGCCATTCCGTCGGCGGTGGTGGGAGGTGTGTCGGCCATTGGCGCCCCATGGCCGTGAACTCCAGGGCGACATCACTGCGGACTTCCTCAAGGAGCAGCTGGGGAGCGCTTGGGCTTTCGGCAGCCAGCAGGAAGTCGATGAGGTCGGTCCAGCGCGTGTTGATTTTGCCCCCGCCACGCTGTCGTGTGTAGCGCAACAGCTTCTGGGCCAGGCACCGGCTGAGGGTCGCCGTCGGCACCGTGACCGGGGAAGGCCATGCAGGAAAGTCCAGCAGTGCGGTGCGTGTGTCGCCGGCGACTTCGGAGTCCGGTACCAGCAGGACGTTGAGCAGTACCTGCTCGTGGTCCTCCTCCGACCGTATTCTCACCAACGCGCGGTACACCGTGGCTTTGTCAGGTGAGCTGAACACAACAGGCTCCGAGCGCAGTAGCTGAAGTCGCTCCCCCTTCGGGCCGGGCGGCAGTTCGGAGGTGGACAACAGCAACTCCCCTGCGCTCGCCGACATGGCCAGGTCCACATCGTTCGGCAGGCGTGCCGTGGGGCCTATCCAGCCCAGGATCGCCGCTGACCCCTTGAGATGCCAGACATCCGGTGGCAGTAGTTGATCGATACTCGAGAGGACCGCTGCAACGGATTGGATCAGTTGGCGGTCACTTGTGGGAAGCGCGTCTTTGCCCGCCCCATCCCATCGTGCAGGTCGACCGTCCACTCGATGCCTCCTTGGTTATGTGTCCGCACCCGCCTCGGCAGAGCGCCAGCGTCACAGGAGGGTAGCCACACAGGGCGGATGGTGCCGGATATCCGCTCCCTGGGCGATCCACTGGTGCAGGCGTTGAGATGATTCAGGCAACACATCCCGGCGTCCGGTACAGACAGCGACGCGCGCTGCCAGTTCCCGCAGGGCGGCGATCCCGCAGTCGGCAGCCAGGGCCAGCAAGCTGTCGGGGACATACGAGGCTACTTCTTGGTGCCGACCGGCGAGAGCGAGTAGTCGGGCGACCGCAAACAGATCCGGATGGGCTGCTTCCAACAGTTCCCGCACGGCCTCATGGCCTGCCGGTGTGTTCACGGCGCGGTCGAGGTAGTAGACGGCACGCGGCAGCAGTGTCGGCTGCGCGCGCACGATTCCGGGGATGCGCCGGGACACCTCCGCTTCGGGGTCTATGCGGGGCAGGGCGTATCTGAGGGCGCGCACGTCGTTGTTCTGTATGCCGCGGCGCCACACCTCTGGCGGGTTCCCTGCGACATCGCGTGCTGGCCCGGCGAATACGGTGGCCACCGATTCGGTGGTGCTCTTCTCCGCTGACAGGCGAAGCCCGAGGGCTTCGAGTCCGGCTTTTACTGCGGCACGGACATGCTCAGCTTCGGCGGTGTCGTGAACGAAGACATGCCAGTCGTCGCCCCAGCGGATCCACCGATCCGGCGCCATCGCGGTGAGTCGCGCGTCGATCGGGTGTAAGGCTGCTGTGCCGAGCCGGTTGGCCCAGCGATGCCCAGGAAACAGCGAGCGGCCGGTCTTGTGGTGCAGTTCCGTCAGCTGCTGGGCGAGCGTGTCGGTCATCCAGGGCGCATCGAGCAGCACGTGCAGAGGAAGCGACTCCCCGAATCGGTGGATGTCGAGTTTCAGTACGAGCGGTAGCTCCGTCTGGCGTCCGAGCGCGTGCATTCGGTCCCGTCTCGCGCGGTAGGCGCGGCGGTAGTCCCAGTCTGTTGAGCGGTAGCTGAGTACCTCAGGGTGTGGTCGGTGGCGGTGTAAGGATCGTTCGACCAGGAGGTGCATGTGGGCGCGTACGGTCGAGTCCACGACGGGTATGTCTTCCGTGCGCCGGGCGAGTGGGACCCGAAGCCACCCGATGTCGAGCTGAGGCGGCGCAGACAGGGTTCCGTCGGCCAGCGCCCGGGTGACGTCGGCGGCGCCGAGAGCGTCGGGGATCCAATCCGTCATCAGGTCGTGGCTGAAACCCATGCTGATCGCCCTGTTCGGCGGGGTGGCGTCGCCTCTCACAGCGGCATGATGTCACCCCGCAGGCAATTGCCCATGTGGTATCGCCAGAGGGACTGCGAGGCGCAGAGGGGGGAACATGGCCAACGGTTCGACGCCGCAGGACGGGCTGGACGTCCTCGCGGCGCTGGGTGTCTTGGTAGGAAAGACGCCCAGCCATGCCGACGGGACGATGAATCTGCTGCTGTCGCACATGCTGGACACCGCGGCCGTCGCCGACGTCATGTGGGAGCGGTTTTTGGCTCCGTCCACCCGGCGACTGCTTGACGAGATCGCCGGAGGTACGGACAGGGGGCGCGGGTTGTTCGTGTGGCTCTGCGGAGTGCACGACTGCGGGAAAGCCACTCCAGCCTTCCAGAGGAGATGGCAGACCGAGGCTGCGGCGGTACGGGCAGCTGGGCTGCGATGGCATGAGCCGACCGCCCAGCGGTTCGATTGGCATCACGGGCGCGCCGGAGGACACCTGCTGCAATGGCTGCTCAGGGATGCTGAATGGCCGGACGAGCAGATCGCTTGGGTATGGCCGATTGTGGCAGGCCATCATGGCTTCTTCCCCGTCGCAAGTGCCCTGAGGCCGGACCCCAGAGCGCGTGGCCAGCTGGAGGGCGACGGGCGCTGGACGACAGTGCAGCGGGCCCTCGTTCAGCGCCTCACCGAGGAGCTGGAGCTGGGCTCGTTTGCGGACCTCGCGCCTGTGCTGGTGCCGACACGGGCTGCCCAGCTGCACCTGAGCGGGTTTGTCGTGATGGCGGACTGGATCGCCAGCGGTTCCAAGCAGTTCCCCGGTGTCGACTCTCTGGGTGAGGTGAGCTTCGCCCGCGCGAGGGATCGTGCCGGCAAGGCATGGGCCAAGATCGGCCTGCGGGGTGGCTGGGGGGAATTGCCCGAGCCCGAATCCGACGCTTTCGTACGGCGGTTCGGGTGCGAGCCGCGTCCATCGCAGGTGCTGGCCGTGGAGACGGCACGGCAGATAGAGACTCCGGGGCTATTGATCGTCGAGGCTCCTATGGGAGACGGCAAGACCTGGGCCGGGCTGATGGCGGCGGAAGTTCTGGCCGCGAAATTCGGCGCGGACGGCGTGTTTGTCGGTATGCCGGAATGGGCGACTCATGACCCCATGTTCAGGCAGGTCAGACAGTGGGTGAGCCGCATTGACTCGAACTTGGCCGCGCGCGTCTCCCTGCTGCACGGAAAACGTATCCTCAACAAGGACTGGAGCGCGCTGCTGAGCGAACCACCCGAGGCTCGGCTTGGCGCAGTCGGCGAATGCGGAGAGCCCGCGGAGGGCGGTCGGTGCGTACCCGGAGGCAGTGGGCAGGCACACGCTGAACCATCGGGATCGCAGGTACCTGCCGAGTGGTTCTTCGGGTACGGGCGCGGGCTTCTGTGCCCCTTCGTCGTCGCGCCTCTTGACCAGCTGCTGTACGCCACGACCCGCACCAAGTTCGTGATGCTCCGTATGGCCGGACTGATGGGCAAAGTCGTCGTGCTCGACGAGGTCCACGCCACCGACGTCTACTCTTCGCAGTTCCTGCTGGAGGGCTTGCGCTGGTTCGGCCAGGCAGGCGTACCTGTGGTACTGCTGTCCGCGACGCTGCCGGCCGCGCAGCGTCAGGCTCTGGTGTACGCCTATCTCGCGGGGGCCGCAGGACGTGAGGAGTACACGGCTGACGATCTCAGCCACCCTGGGGGCTACCCTTCCATCACTGCGGCCTGGAGAGCGCCGGAGGGCACCGGACACCGTTCCACCGCACCATCCTGTGTGAGCCGGCGTGCGGACCTATCCTTCACGGTCGAACTCATGCCGGAGCCGGTCCCGCAGCCACATACCGATCCTGCTCTGCGTCGGATGGCACAGGACGCCGCCGACACTGCTGTCGCCGATCGGCTCGAGGAGGAACTGGCACACGGCGGATGCGCCCTGGTCATCCGCAACAGCGTGGCGCGGGCCCAGACACTCTGCACCGCGTTGCGTGAGCGCTTCGGTGACGAAGTGGTGCTGCTGCACGAGCAGCTCACCCTCGGAACACGCGCCGATCGCACAGCGCACTGCCTGCACCAGCTAGCCCCGCAACAAGATGGCCCGGGACGGGAGCGGCCCACCCGATTCGTCGTGGTCGCCACCCAGGTGGCTGAACAGGCATTTGATGTCGACGTGGACCTTCTGATCACAGACATGGCCCCGATCGATCTGCTGCTGCAGAGAATCGGCCGTCTGCACCGCGGTGACAAACTGCTCCGCCCTGTTCGGCTTACCTCGCCACGCGTGATCGTTACGGGATACGCCTCCGGGGACACCACCCCTGGTGCAGACGACATCGACCCGCCTCCGGGGGGCCTAGGCATCCCACGGTTCCTTGCGTGTACCGAATCCCTCTACGACCGCCATCTGCTGCTGCGCACGGCGGCTTTGGTGTTCAGGGCTGCCCGGCACCAGGGCGCATGGAGCATCCCGGGGGACATTCCTGCGCTCGTGGCGGCCGGATACGGCAGCGAGGATGAGGTTCCGCAACCGTGGCGGGACGCAGCGCAGTCAGCCCGATGGCGTTGGGAAGATGAACAGCGCAAACAGGCACAGAATGCCTCACATCATCTACTGACAAGGCGCGGTGACAAAGAAGGGCCGACGCTGGCCGGTCTCCATTACGTCGCCGTTCCTCCCAGCAGTGGTGACGGTGGTTTGACCGCCTTGGTACGAGACGGGGATCCGGGCGTGGAGGCCGTCCTCCTGGTGCGAGATGGCAGGAGATACCGGACACTTTCGGGAAGTGTTCTGGCGGAGGACGGCGCCCTCCCGGATGAAGAATCAGTCAACGACGTTCTCGCAGGCGCGGTGAGACTCCCCGCGAGTTGCGGCCGCGGGGTGGCCGAAGCCCTACATGTCCCGCCTGGCTGGGACAAGCACCCTTGGCTTGGCCGTAGCCGCGCTTTGGTTCTCGAGGCCGATGGAACCTCTGTCCTTGCCGGTCGGCGGCTACGCTTCGACACCGTTCTCGGGCTCATGGACGACGGCCCCGTTGTCTGAGGGGCGGTGGAAGGGAACGCGGCGTCTTTAACGTGGCGTTGCAAAGAAGCACCTGGAGGCCATCGTTTCCGCCCGTCAGCCCTGTTGACCTCGGAGTGGGGCGAGGGTGAGCAGACCGCAGCCATAGGCCTTGGCTGGGCCGATTCCTTCCAGGAGCCGGGTGGTGAACGCGGCAGGGTTGGTGACACGCAGGCGGCCTTCGAAGGTGACGCTGTGGAAGGTGACACGGGGGCCTTTGCCGTTCTTCGTGAATGAGTGGCGACGGTGGGCGGTGATACGTATCTCACGCGCCGGGTTCGGATCCCAGGCCCTCTTCTCAGCCCCGGAGTCGCTGTCGGCCGTCGCTTGGGCCAGACCGGGGGCAGGAGCATCGGTGCGGGATACGGGAATCTCGAAACCCCACCGTTCAGCGCGGGTGAGAAACCAGTCGAGCTGTGCGGGTGCGGTGCGATGGGCCATCCTGAAGCCCCTCCTGCGCTTACCCTCTGAGTCGTCAGCAATGCGAGCTGCCTGGGCAGACGTGGGCCTAGTCGGATTCTGAGTGTTCTGGACCGGGTTGGCGGTCAGACGGAACGCGAACTCCCGTCCTGTGGCGATCTGGTCGAGGAGGGTGGTGTAGTCGCGGACGGCTGCGTGTTCCCCCTCGGCGTCGGGCCATCCGGCCTTCTCAACGATGTGGGTCCAGTCGGGCTTGGACCGCGTGAGGACGAACAGGTATGGCCGGTGGGGATTGTCAGCGTCAAGTCGCCACAGAAGGCGCTCTCTGTCCGGGCTTCCGGGGATGCCGCCCACGACGGCGGCGTGCATCGCGCGGGGATTGGCCAGCAGTACGCGGCTCTCGGCGCGGAGTGGATTGATACGGATCCGGGAGAGGTAGGTCATGGCGGTCACCAGCCCAGCAGGGCGAAGGGGTCATGTCCGGCGGCCTCGTCCTGGCCGTCGGTGACGTTGGTGTCGGGCTGTGGAAAGCCGGTGGGGATGCTCAGCCAGCCGTGGCGCACGCGCCGGCTGGTGAAGCTGCGGGCGTAGGGGTCGAAGGACACTGGGGAGTCATGGAGGACATCGTCGCCCTCGGGGTCCTCGATGGTGACCGAGCGGTCAATGCGCGCTGGATACAGGGGACGGTCGAGCTCACGCTCGCGACCGCACTGAGCGGCGTACTGTTCGCGGGCTCGCCGAGATGCCTGCCACGGCTCGTCCCCCAGCACATCCTCGAGGCTTCCCTCACGGAGCCCGAGGGATACCGGCTGGGTGGGCGGGCAGGAGCGGCGCCCGAGTGCGAGTGGGAACGCGGGGGCACGGACGGCGTGGTCCAGCGTCTTCATCAGCTCGCGAGAACCACCGACGGCGGCCAGGAAGACCGCGTCCTGGAGGTAGTAGCGGGTTGTCACATGAGTGTGTTTGGGCGGTGAGGTCGGCCTCTGGAGGCCCTTGGCCGAGACGCCGGCCTGGGGCAGCGCCCGGCCCCGGTAGTCGCTGACAGTGTGGTAATCACGCAGCAGCGTCCCGGGCTGGTCGACGCGGATGCCCAGGCGCAGTGGAAGCAACTCGTCGAGAGGTTCCTCGCGGGCACGTCCGGCTGCCGCTGCCAGCAGGCCGATCACGCCGGATTTAGTGGGTTCTGCGTTAGTCTCACGCCGGTTGAAGGCACTGCGTGAGCCCCACGCCTGGAGCGGCCCGGCCAGCCGGAGCAGCAACACCGCCTGGCTATTGCTTTGCGCTCCTTGTGAGCTGGTGGAACGTGGTGTCATCAGGCGGCCTGCTTGACGGTGTCGGTGAGGTAGGTGCGCAGACCGGCCAGGAGCTGGGGGAAGGTGACAGCCTCACCGAAGGTGTCCGAGAGCAGCTCCGTGGTCTGTCCGCTGTCGGTGAAGGTGTGGCACAGGGAAGTGAAAGCCGGCGCGTCTCCCCAGGCCCGGGTGGCCGTTGCGTACTCGCGTGCGAGGCGGCGGGCGGAGGCCGCTGCGATACCGGAGGAGGTCGCGACCGGCTCTTCGAAGGCGGAGACGAGATTCACCGGCTGGTCGTCGCGCACCACGACCGCGACCAGGCTGGGCAGAGTCCGGTGGGCGAAGGAATTGCCGTAGCCGGTGGGCATGGAGCGAGCGAAGGAAGTGACGAACTCCTCGACCGCGGTGACGGCCGCCTCCTGATCCGTGAGGTTGCGCAAGAGCTGGTGCAAGCCGACCGACGCGTAGCGGTAGAGGGTGGCGGAGTTGAAGCCGATGGTCCCGATCATGCCCGCACCGGTCTCCTCCCCCTTCTTCGTCTCGTCGTCGACCGCTGTGAAGTAGTCGAATTCCAGCTCGACAGCATGGGTGGACAGCGCATGAGCCACCTGTGTGGCCGCGTCGACGTTCAAGGCCGGGATGTCGGCGACCATGCGGCCGAACAAGGCGACGTCCATGGGGTGACCAGTGCTGAATTTTTCCTGGACCGGCAGCTGCTTGATCTCGGCGGCCAGCTCCGTGTCGTCGAGAGCGGCGAGTTCAGCAGCCCGGTCGTGGATGAGCGCGGCCACGTCGTCGAGCTGGCGATGGCCGTAGAAGAACAGATAGGCGGTGTCGCCCTCCTTCTTGCCGGCACTGATCTTCAGCGGTGCCAGCAGTGCGCCCGCCAAGCGGGTCGATGCCTCGGTGTCCAGCCCAGTCCGATCGGCAATCCTGTCGGCGAGGGCCCCGTTGATACGCCGGGTGCGGGTAGCCAGGTCCTGCTCGGTTACCCGCTCGGTGAAGTGGACGCGGGTGGCACGCTTCCACGCTTGGGAGGAGACCCGGGATCGGCGGACGCCGCCGTAGTACGCCTCTTTGGGATTGCCCTGGTCGTCGCGGTTGAGGTTGGCCGGGGGCACGGTCTGCAGGATATGGACATCGACGTACGTACGAGGCAGGGGAAGTGCCATGAGGTCCTCCGGTGAAGCGGTCGGTGAAGTGCAGCGGGTGCGGCCTTTGCATGCTTCGATCACGGCGAGGTCGCCCAGGATGGTGGCGGTGTGGCGTCGGCGTGAGCAGGCGAGCACCCAGAGGTCTGCCGGTGAGCTCTAGGAGGCGTTCACGGGAGCTTCCGTGTCAGGCCGCGAGCCCCATGTGTGGTACGCGAGTCCCCAGCTGCGGCGGACACGCCGGCGCGATTCGGGGTAATGCCAGTCCTTGATGTCACGCAGCAGTCGGTCGTAGTCCAATGGCTGGCCGATGGTACGCAGTTGTGTGACCAGTCCGCGCAGCCGGTACACCAGGGTGGGCACAGAAGTGGCGTTCACCGCGGCCGCGACCCGGCGGTCAACGGCCTCCTCGCTGAAGCGGTCGCTGCGGCGCAAGGCGCGCAGGGCCTCCCCCACACTCGCTCTGGGCTTGTGCATGGGGCGGCGCTGGCTTTGCTGATGGAGGCCGTAGAGCGACAGGGCCGCGTGCTCGGCCTCGAGTTCCGGGGTGACCTGTCCGTCGGTAGAACTGGTGTAGAAGGGCCAGAGCGCGGGGACGGTAGCCGCGGTGTGGCCTAGCCCCGACCGCAAGGCGGCCAGGTCTTCCCCAGGGGGCTCCATTGGTGCCTTGCTCCTGGGATCCATGCGCCAGGTTCCGTCGGTTCGGACGTACTGGGCCCAATAGCGGGTGATGGAGGTCGTCGAGGTGCTAGTGGGGTCAGGGGCGGTGGGCACAGCGTGCACCCTTCCTGCGGAGATCTCGATGGTGGTGGTGTCCTACGCCGATTGTCCGCGGCCAGCGCTCAGGCGGCCTTACGTCGAGCAGCCCGGCGGGTGAGGATCGCGTCCATCCGGTCTCGGAATCCGCGCTCGGCAGTGCTGAGCCGATACGCACGTTCCTTGCCGTCTTTGGCCACGATCCGGCCGCTGAAGAGACTGGGAGCCGCGGTGGAGAAAACCTGCTCGGCTACCTTCCACGCCTCCCGCCCCGCTTTCTCCTCCCACGCCTCGAGCCCTTGCTCGGACCGGTCGAAATCCTCACCGACCTCACGCAGCCCGACCAGCAGGCGTCGCATCAACGGATCGAGAGCGTGCAGCAGGGTCTCACCCGGGCGCTGTCCCTTGTCCCAGGGAATCGGCTCACTGCCGGCGGCCCGCCGCAGGTCGGAGGAGAGATTATTCACCGCACCGGCAAGCTTCTCCGCCTGCGCCACAGCCTCCAGCACGCAGCCGAAGATGATGCCGTCCGGGTTCAACGCGGCCACTGGCAACGGGATCTCATCGAAGAACACATCTTCAATAACCGATGATTGAATGCCGTAGACCATGCCGGTCAGCTCCAGCCGCAGCGGATACCCCAGAGGCAATCCTTCCCGCACCACACTGAGCTGATCAAGCAGGACGCTGGTATGGAAACCAGTCCGAGTGTCCGTCGCCTCTCGCTGTTCGCTGACACGGCTGACGGCGAGCAGGGCCTCCAGACCACGCCAGGCTGCCCTGCCTGGCTGATGCCGACGAGGGCGTACAGCGGATGCCGCCCCAGGCTTTCCGGCCTGCTTCTTCCGGGCTTTTGCGCTCTCGACAATCCACGAGGTGTGCGGTTCGTGATCGGGCGCGGTATCGAGCCGGTCACCAGCTGCGACAATGACTCGCTGGACCCGCACTTCCGCCTGAGTTTCCTCAGGGACAAGCCGGATACGCCGTGCCTGCCACGTCCACACATCCAGCAGCCCACGGGACGGGCGGATCTGCCAAGCAGGCATGGCACACGACAGCGTGTCCTCGACCCTGCCCTCGACGGCGCGACGCCGCCATTGCGGCCGGTCATCCGAAAGCGGAGCCTGACCGAAGGGGATGTTCAACAGGAGAGTTTCAAAGATGGTGCGCCCCACCGGCATGACGACGCCCAACTGCCCCAGGGGCCCGACTGGGTTACCGGTCGTCTTGCCTGTCTTGACCTGCGGGTCACCGACGACACCGGTTTTGATGGCGGCCGTGTCCCAGCAGTGCGTATGGACCAGCCAGCGGGCTGCCTGCGCCGGGGTGAGCGGCAGCGGATCTCCCTCAGTGCGGGAGGAGAACAACGGCACGTTATTACCCGTAGCGGCTGTGGCGATCAGCAGGCTTGATCCCTTGGTCTCACCCTTCGCCGTGTGCAACCCCGCCACTTGAGCGAAGGGATGGACGGCATCGAGCAGATCGAAGGACTGGCGGTGTTTATCCAGGTAAGCGGTCAAGATTGCACTCTGCTGAGGCGAGAAGGCCCCCGCACGGAACATATCCAACCACTCGGCGGCATCCGCAGGCGGACCGAGAGCGTCAACGACGATCGGCAATAGCAACTGGCGGAAGATCGCGGGCTTCTGCGTGGGCAGGTCGACCACGATGTCCTGGAACTGATCTGCGTTCAGAAGGAGACGCCGAACGCCAGCCTTCTCGACCGGACCAAGCCCGCCCTGCGGCTCTCCTCCTGCAATTGTGCCGACAGTCCTCGCAGACAGCCACGGCTCATCCAGCAAACTGAACAAAATTGGGCTCCCCTCCCAATTTCCTCCGTCTAACGACGTGGCGTCAGCCTTGCACACCAGCCCACGGCTCCGCATGATGAATGCCAGAATCCACCTGCCCCAGTCTTACTCGCCAACGCACCATCGCGGGTCGGGGATGTTCCGTTCCTACGTCTTCACAGCGGGTTGGCCCCGCGAGCGCGGGGATCACCGGGGGTGAGCTCGGGTGAGGCCCGCGCCCGCCCTCGGTACAACGCTTACCCGCAGGCCGGCGTCAACCTGAGAGGCGGCTGGCCCTGCGACCAGCGGAGTATTTCCCAGGCGCCGCATCCGTCGTGCGCTATATGGAGCCCGCGCCAACGGCATGATCCGATCCGCCAGAGGCGGGCCCGGGCCGACCCCGCAGACGCGGGGAGCAGCAGTCCACCGCAGTGAGGCGGTAGCTGGGACGAGGACCAGCCCCCCGTGTTCGGGGAACAGATGAGCGCCTGGAGGATCAGGCCCATGGCCTTGGGGCCATCCCCGCAGGCGCGGGGAGCAGCTCTCCAGCCGCTTCTCGTACGCCTTCTCGTAGGGACCATCCCCGCGGGTGCGGGGAGCAGCACCACCGCTTGTGCCCGGCCATCAGCTCATCGGGACCATCCCCGCGGGCGCGGGGAGCAGCCGCATCCATCCCTCACGGTCACAAGGATCGGGGGACCATCCCCGCGGGCGCGGGGAGCAGAGGGCTACAGCGCTCTGACCAGCCATAATGACGGGACCATCCCCGCGGGCGCGGGGAGCAGTTCGTTGGGGCGGCGCCGTCGGGGCTTGCCGGGGGACCATCCCCGCGGGCGCGGGGAGCAGAGCACGGCGGTGATTCCCATGTAGGCGAGGTGGGGACCATCCCCGCGGGCGCGGGGAGCAGTCCAAGTCTTGGATCGTGCGGCGCAGGCGGGTGGGACCATCCCCGCGGGCGCGGGGAGCAGCCAGGGTCGGTCTCCCAGATGCGCGAGATGTTGGGACCATCCCCGCGGGCGCGGGGAGCAGAGCCGCGGTGACGCGCGTGTCCTCGTCTTGCTGGGACCATCCCCGCGGGCGCGGGGAGCAGACGCCACAGTCGCGGCATCGCTCGCGCCGGTCGGGACCATCCCCGCGGGCGCGGGGAGCAGGAGCCCACCTACGTCCCGCGCACCCGCCGCGCGGGACCATCCCCGCGGGCGCGGGGAGCAGTCCTGCTGCCGCATCTCCTTGTACTGCGTCTCGGGACCATCCCCGCGGGCGCGGGGAGCAGACTCCGTGACCTGCACGTTTATCTGGGAGTCGGTTCCCGGAAGAGCACTTTCACCAAATCCGGCATTCCAGGCATATGCAATGCGTGGTCCACGGCGCACGCTTCCACGCAGTTCATACCATCTTCCCGAACATGAACGGTCGTCAGCACAGCCTCCTACCGCTTCCCCGCCATACCGCCACTTATGGATGCCGCCGCATCGAGGGGCACTATAGAGGGGCTCACCTCGGGCCTTCCTCGCCCGCGCCGCGGCCTGACCACAAGGCAGAGAAGGTGAAGGACCACCCTCGCCAGACGATGCCCCCCCTCGTCGCCTCCCCCAGCCCTCATCTAGCGCACCATGGACACCAACGTCCGGGACCTGGCCGCGCCAACATGCAGTCGCTTTCGTAGCGTCTCAGCCGAAATCGACCGCTGATACGTCTCCCAATGCCACGCGTCTTCCGCCAAGGCACGCTCCAGAAGGTCATCTTCGTCAGCTCCAAGCTGACTACGCTGATCATCTTCCGATCGGGCCAGGACATGCGGCTGGTCAACTTCGACGCTCTTCTGCTCGATCATCACCGCAGCGTGTCCCACCGCATCGAAGGCAGCTTTACCGTTCTCAGCAGCCAGCAACAGATCCATCGCGTTCAGCGCCAACGTCATCAGACCGGAGAAGACCAGCAGCCGACGGGCTGGCCGGAGCTGTTACCGACTCTCGCCCTTCAGGGCCAGGTACCGGGTGCCCAGCAGCGAGCCCAGCGCAGAAAGGTCCAGCGCCGGGGCCACCAAGGGCGCGCCACCCACGGCGGGACGCCCAACCGCAGCGCCAGCGTCCGTACATTGCCGAAGCCGAACAAAAACGTCAGCCCCACCACCGCGGCCGTGATCAGCGTCACCGCCCGAAGCGTGACCGCCCGCTCGAAAGAAGCCCCCGCCCGACTGCTGACGCGTCTCGACCTCTCGCCTGCCATCAGCCCGCCCCGCCCCACGGCCCCAATGCACAACCAATGCACACTCGCGCGGGAACTACCGGGAACTCCCAGGTAGAAGAGCAAAGTGCGGCGATCCGGCCGAGCGTCCCGAACAGGGCATAGGCCCTGGTCAGAGAGCTAATGGCGGACGAGTCGGCCTGTACGCCGGGTTCTGTCTCCCGGGGGCCTCGCGGCCCTCGGGGAGGCGGCCATCCATCTAGGACCGGCGTTGCCGCCGGTCTCGTGCGGTCTACCCGCGGACTCGGGCGGGCAGCCCTCGGTCGTCCGCGCAGAGCCGCCGGGTGGCGGCTCCTCTTGACCTTGCTCCGGGTGGGGTTTACCGAGCCGTCCGAGTCACCTCGGACGCTGGTGGTCTCTTACACCACCGTTTCACCCTTACCGGTCGCCTCGCGGCGTCCGGCGGTCTGTTTTCTGTGGCACTGTCCCGCGGGTCACCCCGGGTGGGCGTTACCCACCACCCTGCCCTGTGGAGCCCGGACGTTCCTCGGCGAGGCCCTGAAGCCCCGACGCGACCGCCCGGCCGGCTCGTCCGCCGTGTTGACCATGATACCCGGCGGGCGGGCGGGCCGAGATCGGGCCGGAGGGCTTGGGGGCTTGGGGGCATTCGGTTCCTGGGGGTGGCTGGTCTCCCGCCGTACGCGGGGGCGGTGGGGCCGTACTGCCCCGGGGGATGACCCGGGTGGGGAAGACCACCTGGCGGGCGGGGTCGGCCTCCGGGTCGTCGATGATCGAGCGGGCCAGTTCCGCGGCGGCGCGGCCGATGTCCTCGACCGGCTGGGCGACGGTCGTGAGGTCGAGCCATTCGGCGAGGCGGTGGTCGTCGAAGCCCAGTACGGACATCCGGCCCGGGATGTCGACGCCGGAGGAGCGCAGGACCCCCCATCACCTCGATCGCCACCTCGATCAGCACCTCGTCGGGCTCGGCGAAGACGGCGGTGGGCGGGTTGCGCAGGCTCAGCAGTTGGCCGACGGCCTCGCGGATGCCGCGGCGGTACCGGGCGACGGGGTAGAGGACCAGCTCCTCGTCGTACGGCAGCCCGGCCTCCTCCAGTGTCTGGCGGTAGCCGATGAGCCGTTCCTTGGAGCTCCAGTAGAAGCCGGTGTCGTCGCTGGACTGGAGGAAGGCGATGCGCCGGCGCGAGTCCGCTGCGCACGGTGGTCTCGGTCATCCTCCCGCTGGCGCGGCCGGGGCTGTTCACGGCCGGGGCTGTTCACCTTCACTGCCACCTGGGCGGAGTTCCTGCTGGCCCTCACCTTCAACAGCGAGGACGCCTTCCGTACGGTGCAGGGCGGGATGACCCTGTTCACCAGCCAGTACACCGTCCCCTACGGCACGATCTAGGCCGGTGCGATGGCGGCCACCGTGCCCATCGCCGTCCTCGTCCTGATCTTCCGGCGGTCGGTGATCTCCAGGATGACATCGGGGGCGGTGAAGGGGTGACGCCGTGACGCCGTGACACCGCCATGAGCTGACGGCGCCTGCGGCACCCGGCCGCATTCGCACCCCGTTCCGTATCCGTATCCCCACCCGTACCCATCACCGCGAGGATCTCGTGACTCTTCAGCCCTCGGACCCCAACTGGTGGCGGCAGGCCGTCTTCTACCAGATCTACCCGCGCAGCTTCGCCGACTCGGACGCGGACGGCATCGGCGACCTGCCCGGTGTCACCTCACGGCTGCCGTACCTCGCCGACCTCGGCGTGGACTGCGTCTGGCTGAGCCCGTTCTATCCGTCCGCGCTCGCCGACGGCGGCTACGACGTGGCCGACTACCGCGATGTCGACCCGCGGCTCGGCACCCTGGACGACTTCGACCGGATGGTCGCCGAGGCCGACCGGCTCGGGCTGAAGGTCATGGTCGACATCGTGCCCAACCACACCTCGAGCGACCACGCGTGGTTCCGGGAGGCGCTGCGTTCGGCTCCCGGCTCCACCGCCCGCGCGCGGTATGTGTTCCGCGACGGGCGCGGTCCCGACGGCTCGCTCCCGCCCACCGACTGGATATCCTGCTTCGGCGGCCCGGCGTGGACCCGGCTGCCCGACGGACAGTGGTACCTCCACCTTTTCGCGCCCGAGCAGCCGGATCTGAACTGGGACCACCCGGAGGTGCGCGCCGACTTCCTCACCACGCTGCGCTTCTGGTCCGACCGCGGGGTGGCGGGCTTCCGCGTCGACGTGGCCCACGGCCTGGCCAAGGACCTGGCCGAACCGCTGCGCGACCTCGGGGACATACGGGGCTACGACCCGGACGAACTGCCCGAGGACGGCAGCCATCCGCTGTGGGACCGCGATGAGGTGCACGGCATCTTCCGCGAGTGGCGCGAGGTGATGAACGGGTACGACCCGCCGCGGATCGCCGTGGCCGAGGCGTGGGTACGCAACTCCCGCCGCACGCCGTACGCCAGCCCCGATGAGCTGGGCCAGGCGTTCAACTTCGACTTCCTCTACGCCCCGCTGTCCGCGCCCGCGCTGCACACCGCCATCGACAGCGCGCTGCACGATGCCCGTACGGCCGGTGCCTCGGCCACCTGGGTGCTCTCCAACCACGATGTGATCCGGCACGCCACCCGGCTGGCGCTGCCCGACGAGCTGGGCCGGGCGGGGCGTGAGGAGTGGCTGCTGGCCGACGGCCGGGAGCCTGAGGCCGATGCGGGGCTGGGGCTGCGCCGGGCCCGGGCCGCGACCCTGCTGATGCTCGCGCTGCCGGGGTCGTCGTACCTCTACCAGGGCGAGGAGTTGGGGCTTCCGGAGGTGGCCGAGCTGCCGAGGGATTCGCTCCAGGACCCGACCTGGGAGCGCAGCGGCGGGCGGATCAAGGGCCGTGACGGCTGCCGGGTGCCGCTGCCGTGGACGCGGTCCGGGCCGTCGTTCGGCTTCGGCGAGGGGGGCTCCTGGCTGCCGCAGCCGGAGTACTTCGGCGAGCTGTCGGCCGAGGCGCAGGCGGGGGTGGCGGGCTCCACGCTGGAGCTGTACCGGGAGGCGCTGCGGCTGCGCCGTGCGCTGGGCGGCGACGAGGGCGTGGAGTGGGTCGGCTCGGTGGAGGAGCTGAGCGCCGGGGTGCTGCACTTCCGGCGCTCCACGGGGTGGCACGGCCTCAGCAATCTGTCGGCGGTTCCGGTGCCGCTGCCGGAGGGGCTGGAGGTGGTGCTGGCCAGCGGTCCGCTCGATGGGGGATTGGTGGGGGCGTGGACGACGGTGTGGCTGCGGTAGGGGCTCCTGACGGGTCGTAAGACCTACGGCGGTGGATCCTGACGCCTGCGGCGGGCTGCGCCCCGCCCCGGCCCTTCCCGACACCTGAAGATGTGCGGCTCCGCCGCGTGGGGGGCGCCGCCCCGGGCCCCGGGGTGCGGGCGGCGGACGCCCGGTGAGCCGTAGACCGTAGGCTGCGGGGCGGGGCGGGCCGGTTTTCCGGGCGGCCCCGCGCTCTGCCCGCCGTCCACGACCATCCGCGCCCCGCCGCCCCCGACCATTCGACCTCCGAGGAGAGACCGTGCTCGTGCTGCTGCCCCCGTCCGAGGGAAAGGCCACAGGTGGCTCCGGGTCCCCGCTGGATCCGGGATCGCTGTCGTTGCCGGGCCTGGGCGAGGCGCGGGCGGAGGTGCTGGACGAGCTGGTGTCGCTGTGTTCGGGCGACGAGGGGAAGGCCGCGGAGGCGCTGGGGCTCAGCGAGGGGCTGCGCGGCGAGATCGCGAAGAACGCGGCGCTGCGGGAGGCCGCGGCGCGGCCCGCCGGGGAGATCTACACCGGTGTGCTGTACGACGCGCTCGGGCTGGCCACGCTGCCGGGTGCCGCGCGCCGCCGGGCGGAACGTTCGCTGCTGGTCTTCTCCGGACTGTGGGGCGCCGTACGGATCGACGACCGCATCCCCTCCTACCGCTGCTCGATGGGCGTGAGGCTCCCGGGACTCGGCGCGCTCGGCACCTACTGGCGGACCCGGACCCCGATGGCCGAGGTGCTTCCGGAGGCCGCCGGGAACGGGCCGGTGCTGGACCTGCGCTCGGCGGCGTACGCGGCGGCGTGGAAGCCCAAGGGGGCGGTGGCCGAGCGGACGGCGACGGTGCGGGTGCTCCAGTCGAAGATCGTGAACGGGGTCGAAAAACGGTCCGTCGTCAGCCACTTCAACAAGGCGACAAAGGGCCGGATCGTACGGGACCTGCTGACCGCGGGCACCGACCCGGACGGCCCCGCCGAACTGGTGGACGCACTGCGCGGGCTGGGGTACGCGGTGGAAGCGACACCGCCGGAGCGGGCGGGCCGGGCGTGGGGCTTAGATGTGGTGGTGACCGACTTGTAGGAGGGACGCCGGGCCCTGCGCGGCCGGGTCCGCGGTGACCATCGCGCACGGGCTCGTTGCGGGGTGCGCAACCCTCATTGCGCGGTGCGCCGCGGCACGGGCAGGATGGGTGCCGTGACTAGCACCGCGCCCTCCCCCGGTTCCCCGGACTCCTCGCTGCTCGACCTCGCCCCCGTCATCCCCGTGGTGATCGTCCATGACGTGGCCGACGCGGTTCCGATGGCCCGTGCGCTGGTGGCGGGCGGGCTGCTCGCGATCGAGGTGACCTTCCGGACGCCCGCCGCCGCGGACGCGATCCGGGCGATCGCCGAGGAGGTCCCGGACGCGGTCGTCGGCGCCGGTACGGTCCTGACCCCCGAGCAGGTGGAGACGGCCGTCGCCGCCGGGTCGCGCTTCCTGGTCACGCCCGGCTGGACGGACCGGCTGCTGGGGGCGCTGGACGGGTCCGGGCTGCCGTATCTGCCGGGCGTCTCGACCACCTCGGAGGTCGTGGCGCTGCTGGAGCGCGGGGTCGAGGAGATGAAGTTCTTCCCGGCGGAGGCGGCCGGGGGCACCGCGTATCTCAAGGCGCTCGCCTCACCGCTCCCCCGGGCCCGCTTCTGCCCGACCGGCGGGGTCCACGCCTCGAACGCCCTCGGGTATCTGTCCCTCCCCAACGTCGGCTGCGTGGGCGGCACGTGGATGCTGCCGCCGGACGCGCTGGAGACGGGCGACTGGGCCCGGGTCGAGTCCCTGGCCCGGGAGGCGGCGGCCCTGCGGCGGTGACGGCGGGCGCGAGCGACGCCCCAGCACCGTGACCGTGACCGCTACCGCGATCGGCACGGCGAATGCCACCGCGGCCGGCCCTACCGCGTCGGCCCTACCGCAGATGTGCCGTCTCGTTCAGCAGCCTCAAGGAGGCGTTCCCGTCACCGTAGTACGCCACCGCCGTCAGTGAGGCCGCCGAGAGCTCCATGCGGAACAGGGACTCCGGCGGGGCGCCCAGGGCCAGGCGGACCAGGGTTTTGATCGGGGTGACGTGGGTGACGAGCAGCACCGTACGGCCGGTGTAGCGGGCGATCAGCTTGTCGCGGGCCAGTGCGACCCGGTGCGTGACCGCAGCGAAGCTCTCGCCGCCCCCGGTGGGGGCCACCTCCGTGGAGGCCAGCCAGGCGTCCAGGTCGTCCGGGTAGCGCTCCTTGGCCTCCGCGAAGGTCAGGCCCTCCCAGGCGCCGAAGTCCGTCTCGCGCAACCCCTCTTCGACGCGGACGTCCAGGCCCAGGCGCCGGGCCACCACCTCGGCGGTCTCCCGGCAGCGCCGCAGCGGTGAGGCGACGACGGCCTGGATGGTGCCGCGTGCGGCGAGGGCCGCCGCCACCCGCTCGGCCTGGTGGCGGCCCACATCGGAGAGTCCGGGGTCGGTGCCGCCGCTGCCGGAGAAGCGCTTCTCGGGGGTGAGCGGGGTCTCCCCGTGCCGGAGCAGCACGAACGTGGCGGGGGTGCCCAGATCCGCCGCGCCCCAGCCCACCGCGGGGGCGGCCGTGGCCCCCGTGGCGGCCGTGGCCCCCGTGGCGGCGGGCTCGGCGAGGGCGTCATCGGCGGGCGCGGCGGCCTCCAGCGCGCCCGCCGCCAGCGTGCCGCCGGGCGGCACCTTCGGCCGCCACTCCTCGCCCCGCTTGCCCGCGTCCATCGCCTCGTTGGCGAGCCGGTCGGCGTGCTTGTTGTGCTCGCGCGGGATCCATTCGTACGCCGTCCGGCCGGGCGGGAGGATCGCCCCGGCCTCGGCGGCGAGCGGCCGCATATCGGGGTGCTTGATCTTCCAGCGGCCCGACATCTGCTCGATGACCAGCTTGGAGTCCATCCGCACCCGGACCTCGGCCGCCGGGTCCAGGGCGTACGCCGCCCGCAACCCGGCGATCAGGCCCTTGTACTCGGCCACGTTGTTGGTCACGGTGCCCAGGTACTCGGCCACCTCGGCGAGCGTCTCACCGGTCTCGGCGTCGCGCACCAGGGCGCCGTAGCCGGCCGGTCCGGGGTTGCCCCGGGACCCGCCGTCCGCCTCGACGATGAAGCGCCGCGCCATCGGCCTACAGCCCCGACTCGGGCGTACGGACCAGGATCCGGCGGCAGTTCTCGCAGCGCAGCACCGCGTCGGGGGCCGCCGAGCGCACCTCGTTGAGCTCGGTGATGGCGAGCTCCTGGCGGCAGCCGTCGCAGCTGCGCTGGTAGAGCCGGGCCGCGCCGACGCCGCCCTGCTGCTCGCGCAGCTTGTCGTAGAGGGTCAGCAGATCGGCGGGGACGGTCCCGGCGACCACTTCGCGCTCCTTGGTGACGGTCGCGATCTCGGCGTCGATCCCCTCGGCCGCCGCGTCCCGGCGCGCGGTGGCGTCGCCGATCTTCGACTGGAGGGATTGCACCCGCTCGGTCAGCTCGGCGATCCGCTCCTGGATGGACTCCCGGCGCTCCATGACCTCCAGGACGACGTCCTCCAGAGCGCCCTGGCGCTTGGCGAGGGAGGCGATCTCGTGCTGGAGGTTCTCCAGGTCCTTCGACGAGGTGACGGCGCCGGAGTCCAGGCGCTTCTGGTCGCGGGCGGCGCGCTGGCGCACCTGCTCCACGTCCTGCTCCGCCTTGGTCTGCTCGCGGGCGGTGTCGCTCTCCTCGGTCTGCGCGGCGATCAGCAGGTCGCGCAGCTGGGTGTGATCGGCGTTCAGCGTCTCGATCTCGGCGTGCTCGGGCAGCGTCCTGCGCTTGTGCGCGAGCTGCGACTGCCGGACGTCGAGCGCCTGGACGTCGAGGAGGCGGATCTGATCGGCGGGCGCGGCATTCAGCGTGGGGCTCCAGGGGAGTCGAGTGGGACGGAAACACGGATACGGAACACGGAAACGAAGTCGAGGTCGAGGTCAGGGGGTCGGGCGAGGGGCGGCGGGGGCCGCGGCGTGGGCCGTCCAGGGGTCGGTCACGATACGGGAGACATGCGTCCGCAGACCCCACCCATGGCGGTCGGAGATCGCGTCCAGCTGGGCCGCGGCCTGCTCCGTCCAGGGCCATTCGGTGGCCCAGTGCGCGGCGTCCAGCAGGGCGAGATCGCTGCGCTCCCGCGCCTCCGAGGACGGGTGGTGGCGCAGATCGGCGGTGAGGAACGCGTCGACCCCGGCCGCGCGCACCGCGTCGAAGAGGCCGTCGCCGGAGCCGCCGCTGACGGCCACCCGGCGGACGGTACGGTCCGGGTCGCCCGCGGCGCGGATCCCCTGCGCGGTGGCGGGCAGCCGGGCGGCGGCGCGCTCGGCGAACTCCCGCACCGTCTCGGGATGGTCGAGCTCGCAGATCCGGCCCAGTCCGCGACGGCCCTCGGGGTCGGTGGCGTCCGGCACGAGCGGACCGACGATCCGCAGGTCGAGCGCGCCGGCGAGGGCGTCGGAGACACCGGGGTCGGCGGTGTCGGCGTTGGTGTGCGCGACATGCAGGGCGATGCCGCCTCTGATCAGGGTGTGCACCACCCGGCCCTTGAAGGTGGAGGCGGCGACCGTGGTCGTCCCCCGCAGATAGAGCGGATGGTGGGTGATCAGCAGATCGGCGCCGAGCTCCACCGCCTCGTCGGCCACTTCCTGGACCGGGTCGACGGCGAACAGCACGCGGGTGACCTCGGCGTCGGGGTCACCGCACACCGTGCCGACGGCGTCCCACTGCTCCGCCCGCTCGGGCGGCCAGAGGGCGTCGAGTGCGGCGAGGACGTCGTTGAGTGCGGGCACGGGGCAAGGCTACCTCCCGGATCACGGCCGAGCCCTGCCCCGGCCTTCACCCAGCGCGACGGCCCGGAGGGGCGGGCTCGGCGTCCCAAGGGGCGGGCTCGGCGTCCCAAGGGGCGGGCTCGGCGTCCCAAGGGGCCTCAGTGGACGAGGTAGCCGCGGAGGTCGTCCAGGACCCGGTCGGCGGCGGTGACGCCGAGGCCCAGGTACCAGGTCTCCTCGTCGACGTTTCGTGCCCGGCCCGCCTTGACCGCCCTCAGCTTCTTCCACAGCGGATTGGACCGCGCCTGGTCGCGCTTGGTGGCCTTGGGGTCGCCGTAGACACCGGTGAAGATCCAGTCGGCGTCGGCCTCGTCGATCCGCTCCGGGCTGATCTCCGCGGCGAGATCGTTGATCCGCTGGTTCTCGGGGCGCGGCAGACCGACGTCGCGGAGGATGGTGCCGATGAAGGACGCCTTGGCGTAGAGCCGGGTGGCCTGCGGCATAAAGCGGAGCATGGTGATCGTCGGCTTCTCGGCGCCGATGTCCTCGCCCAGCTTCTCGGCCTTCTTCTCGTACGCGTCGAGGGAGCGCTCGGCCTCGGCGGTGCGGTCCAGGGCCGCGGCGTTGAGGCGGTAGTTCTCCTTCCAGGTGAAGCCGGGGCGGATGGAGAAGACGGTCGGGGCGATCTGCTTCAGCTCGTCGTAGAGCGGTTCGGCGCGCAGCTTGCTGCCGAGGATCAGATCGGGGTGGAGGGCGTTGATGGCCTCGAGGTTGAGGTTGTTGATGGTGCCGACGTTCTTCGGGTTCCCGGCGTCCTTCTTGAGGTAGCCGGGTATGGCCTGGTCGCCCTCGGAGGGGGCGTAGCCGACCGGCTTCAGCCCCAGCGAGACCACGTTGTCGAGCTCGCCGACGTCGAGCACCACGACCCGCTTCGGCCTGCTCTTGAGCTCGGTCCTGCCCATCGCGTGGGTGATGGTGCGGGGGAACGCGCCGGGCTTCGCGGCCGTGCCCAGCTTCGCGGTCTCCTCGGCCGCCTTGCCGAAGTCCTTCCCGCCCTGGGCAACGGACTTCCCGCCCCCGCCGTTGCGCTCGCCGCCGCCCGCGCCGCCGTCCGACGATCCACAGGCGGTGAGGGAGAGCGCCCCGGCCAGGGCGAGGGCGAGGGCGGCGCTGCCGCGGGCGCGCGGGGGCAGGGACATGACGGGGCTCCAGGGATAGCCGGGCGCGCCCGTTCTCACGAGCGCGCCGATCGCACTTAGGTGTGCCTTACTTTAACCGCAAAGCTTGATTCCTCAACCATCCGTGTCGCTCACAGCACACTCACCCCCGACCTCTCAGGTAAATCGGACACGGCCACACTTACGGGTGGAGCGCACCCATTATGGCCGTCGACAGGAAGGGCGAAAACTACGTTCAGTGGGCGGAGGTGACTGAACGATGACTGCCTGTGCCTTCGACACCGCCCTCACCGAGGGCGTCGGCGACCGGCCACGAGGGGATTTCACCATCGCCTCGGACCGCTCGTACGGCGCGCGGCTCGCGCTCAGCGGGGAGGCGGGCTGCTGGTACCCCGAGCGCTGGACGCTGGACGGCCCGGAGCCCTACGCCGTACCGCTGCCCGCCGCCCAGCCCGAGGAGCCGGACAGCGAGTTGCTGCCGCTGGCCGACGGGCAGGTGCTCATCCACCGCCAGGTGGCGGGCCACCACGCCTTCTCGCTGCTCTACCCGACCGGCCCCGGCACCGGCGAGCGCCCGCTCGGCGGCATCGACCGCGCCGAGGTCTCGCTGCTGCCGCCCGCGCCAGGCGGGCTGTGCGCTTTCGCGCTGGGGCGCGGGCCGCGGTCCACCTCCATCTGGCTGCTGTTCGGCGGCGGCGTCCTCGCCCCCCAGCACCTGGCCGAGGTGCCCGGCCGCTGTACGGGCGGCAGTTGGCTGGACCGTACGGGCCGACTGCTGGCCCTCGACCGCGAACTCGACGGCCGCACCAAGACCGTGGTGGTCGACCTGCGGCGGGGCGGCGAGACCAGCCCGCTGCTCCAGATCACCGAGCGCAGCGACGACCGGCTGCTGCTCGCCGACCCGGACAGCGGTCTGCTGCTCGTACGCTCCGACGCGCCCGGTGAGCAGCGGCTGGGCTGGGGCGTGCTGGGCAGCACCCGCCCGGTGCGGTTCCCGGACTGTCTGCGTCCCGCGGGGTGGTCGGAGGCCACGCCGTTCGCCGTACAGCCGGGGCAGGTGCTGACGCCCGAGGTGTGCGCGGTGGCCTTCCGCATCGACGGACGGGGCGGCTCCGGGGCCGGGGCCGGGCGGCCGTGGGTGGGCGTATGGCGCCCGTCGGAGCGGCGCTTGTGCGAGTTCCCGGCCCCGGAGGGCTGGCTCCCGGGCGCGGGCCTCTGGACGAGGGACGGCGAGCTGCGCCTGCCGTACGCCACGCCCCAAGTGCCCTGCGGACTCGCGAGGGTGCGCCCACCAGGGGCGGTGGGGGCGGTGG
>NZ_LAKD02000056.1 GCF_000968685.2 Streptomyces antioxidans | reverse complement strand
CTCTAGCTGAGGGAAGGGGCGGGGAGGGGAACAGCCCACCGCAGGCCTCAAGATCGGCCGGAGCCCCCAGCCGCCCCTAGCCCCCAGCCCCCTAGCCCAGCTCCGCCAGGACCGCGTCGGTGAACGTGGGCCAGGCCGCGATCGCCCACGGGCCGAAGGCCCGGTCGGTGAGGGCCACGCAGGCGGCGCCAGCGTCCGGATCTACCCATAGGAACGTCCCGGACTGGCCGAAATGCCCGAAGGTGCGGGGCGAGGAGGAGGCCCCGGTCCAGTGCGGCGACTTGCCGTCGCGTATCTCGAAGCCGAGCCCCCAGTCGTTGGGCCGCTGATGTCCGTAGCCGGGCAGCACCCCCGTGAGCCCCGGGTGGACCACGGAGGTGGCCCCGGCCAGCGTCTCGGCCGCCAGCAGCCGTGGGGCCTGCAGCTCCGCCGCGAAGCGGACCAGGTCGTCCACGGTGGAGACGCCGTCCTTGGCGGGGGAGCCTGGCAGATCGGTGGTGACCATGCCGAGCGGCTGCAGCACCGCCTGGCGCAGATACTCGGGGAACGAGATGTCCGTGGCCTTGGCGATGTGGTCGCCCAGCACCTCAAACCCGGCGTTGGAGTAGAGGCGGCGGTTGCCGGGCGCGGCGACCGAGCGGTGCTCGTCGAAGGCGAGCCCGGAGGTGTGCGCCAGCAGATGGCGCACCGTGGAGCCCGCGGGCCCCGCCGGTTCGTCCAGCTCCACCGCGCCCTCCTCGACGGCGACCAGCACGGCGTAGGCGGCGAGCGGCTTGGTGACCGAGGCGAGGGGGAACCGGTGCCTGGTCGGGCCGTACGATCCGGCCAGGGTGCCGTCCGCGCGTACGACGGCGGCTGCCGCCGTTGGAACCGGCCAGTTCTCGATCATCCGCAGGCTCTCCATGCCCATGAGCCTACGGGGTGCCCTGTGGGGCCTCTTTCCCCTCCCCGCCCCTTCCCACAACCATGGGCCCCGCCCCTGGACCCCGAGCAGCGACGGACCTCCCATCGCCACTGCGCCACGCTGACGCGGGCAGACGGCCGGGTGGGTGTTCGTGCGGAGTCGGGTTGCCCGGCTGGGGGCTGGGGTGGAGCCCCGGTTCCGCTTCGCCTGCAGGGCGCGGGGAGCGGTGGGCTGCCCGTCGCCCCGGCCCGGGGCGGTCGCTGCCCGCGACCGGCGGGGCGGATGCCGGGCGGGCGCCTGCGCGGAGTCGGGTTGCCCGGCCGCGGGGGCTGGGGCGGGGCCCCAGTTTCGGGAAGGGGCGGGGAGGGGAGCGGCGCGCCGCAGGCGGCCAAGGTTCCCCCAAATCTCCGCTTGCTTGGAGTGCACTCCAAGCAAATAGCGTTGAAGACGTCGATGAGGCGTGCGGACCCGCGACCTGCGAGAGGTGAATCGGCATGACCGTGATGGAGAGCGCCCCGGTGAAGGCGCGGAAGCACTGCGCGGGGAGCGTCGGCCACCCCCGCCCCACCGGGCAGGACCGCTACTCGATCAGCGAGGTCGTCGCCCACACCGGGCTGACGGCGCACACCCTGCGCTGGTACGAGCGGATCGGGCTGATGCCCCATGTGGACCGTACGCACACCGGCCAGCGCCGCTTCACCAACCGCGACCTGGACTGGCTCGACCTCGTCGGCAAGCTACGGCTGACCGGGATGCCGGTCGCGGACATGGTCCGCTACGCAGAGCTGGTGCGGCAGGGCGAGCAGACCTTCGCCGAGCGCGAGGAGCTGCTGACCACGCACCGCGAGAACGTGCGGGAGCGCATCGCCGAGCTCCAGAGCACGCTCGAAGTCCTCGACTTCAAGATCAATGTCTACGCTGACGCCCGGAGGGCGTCGGAGAGGTTTGACCCCGTATGAGTGACAGCACCAACGAGATCATCGCGACCGTCGGCCTGGGGACCGGCGGACCCGAGGTCGGCGTCCAGGGCCTGGGCTGCATGGGCATGAGCTGGGCCTACGGACCGACCCACGACGAGGCGGAGGCGCGGGCCACGCTGGAGCGGGCCCTGGAGCTGGGCGTCACGCTCTTCGACACCGCCGATATCTACGGCTTCGGGCGGAACGAGGAGTTCATCGCCCCCTTCGTCCGGGCCAACCGGGACCGGATCACCCTGGCCACCAAGTTCGCCATCGACCGCGACGAGAGCGACCCGTTCGGCCCGCAGCGGATACGCAACGACCGCCCGTACATCCGCCAGGCCATCGAGGGCAGCCTGCGCCGCCTCGGGGTGGACCACATCGACCTGTACTACATGCACCGGCGCAACCCCGAGGTGCCGCTTGAGGAGAGCGTCGGCGCCATGGCCGAGCTGGTGGCCGAGGGGAAGGTCAAGCACCTCGGGCTGAGCGAGGTCACGGCGAACGAGCTGCGCGCGGCGCACGCGGTGCACCCCATCGCGGCGGTGCAGTCGGAGTGGTCGCTGTTCAGCCGCGACATCGAGGAGAGCGTGGTCGGGGCCGCCCGCGAGCTGGGCGTCGGCCTCGTGCCGTACTCGCCACTCGGCCGCGGCTTCCTGACCGGCTCCTTCGTCCAGGCCGAGCAGGAGCTGGGCGAGGACGACTTCCGCCGCCAGCAGCCCCGTTTCACCGGCGACAACGCGACCGCGAACGCCGCGCTGCTGGAGCCGCTACGGAAGATCGCCGAGGCGCGCGGGGCGACGCTCGCCCAGATCGCGCTGGCCTGGGTGCAGCAGCAGGCCCAGGTGCACGGGCTCGCCGTGGTACCGATCCCCGGCACCCGCACCCGCGCCCGGATCGAGCAGAACACCGGCGCGACCCGGATCGAGCTGAGCGCGGACGAACTGGCCGCGCTTGAGCCGATCGCGGGCCAGGTGGCGGGCGCCCGCTACGCCGATATGAGCGCGACGAGCGCAGGCCGCGCATAGCGCCTGTCGGCGCTGTTCAGCGAATGCCGCCGCGGTCGCCACGCTCCGCGCGACGACCAGCGCCGGCGGCCCGCCGGCGGCCCGGCAGTGGTCCGGTGGTGGTCCGGCGGGGTTGTCTGGGGCCCGGCTGCGCGGGTGGGTTGAGGTGGTGGGGCCGTGGGGTTCGGGTGTTGCCTTGGCGGGGGCAACATGGGCGGGCTGGGGCCGAGGGCGTGTGGGCTCCGCGCGGACGGTGCGTGTGGGTTCCGGGCGGTCAGGCGAGGCCCGCTCGGCAGTCCGGTGCCGGATCTGTGCCCGTACCGCCGCCGTCCGCCTCCGCGCACCGCACCTCGGCGAACTTCCCCAACGCGATCCGCGAGAAGTTGCGCAGCGAATCCGTCCCCGGCGCGAAGTAGCCGGTGTGCCCGTGGGCGCTCTCGGAGGAGACCACCCGGGCGCCGAAGGACCGGTCCGTCGGGTCGTCGCCGTGGCCCAGGCCCAGGAAGTCATAGCCGGTCACCCGGCGGATCCAGTCGGTGCGGTCCCGTGCCGCCCAGACCCGGGCCCCGGTGCGCAGGGCCTCGGCGCTGTCCGCGCGCATCCCCGGGCTGCCCAGCACCACCAGGTCGGAGACGAGGGCGCGGTCCATCGCCGAGGCGGCGAGACCGCAGACCACCGAGCCGTAGCTGTGGCAGAAGACGGCGGGCGGGGCGTCGGCGGTGGCCGCGGTGGTCATGGCGAGCCCGGCCAGAAACCGGTCGAGACGGGGCGCGCCCGCCCTGGCCAGCCGGCTGGTGGCGACGTCCGGGCCCAGCCCGACCGGCGTCGTATAGCCGACCCAGGCGATGGCGGCGCTCGGCGTCGCGAGCGCGTCCTCGGCCATCCGCGCCCGCAGCGACCGGGCCATCCCGGCCGGGGTGCCGTACGGGTCGTCCGTACGGTCGAAATGGTCCAGGTCGATGTCCGAGCCGGGCACGATCACGGCCGTGCGGCGGGCCGCCGCCAGGTCCCCGTACACCTCCGCCACCTGGCCGCGCCCGCGCGGATCGAAGGCGAGGATCTGGCGGCCGGGCCGCAGCAGCGCCGCGTACCGCTCGGCGAGCGGGCTCTGCGGATCGGCCTTCCGCTCCTTGTGCCAGGCGGCCCTGATCGCCCGGGCGTTGGCCTCGTACCGCAGGCCCAGCGGTGCCCCGTCCAGATTGCCCACCACCTCGGGGTGCCGGATGACCAGCGCCTTCCGCTGGACTCCGGTGAGCCGGTCGAAGAACCGGGCGATCCCGGCGGGCGAGACGGTGGCCGGATCGGGCAGCTCGCGCCCGGCCCCGCCCAGCGAATGGTCCGCCAGCCACGCGGCGGTCCCCGGGGGCGGCCCGGTGATGGCCTGCTCCTCGTGGGCCACGGTCCAACCGGCCGTCCCCGCCATGACGGTGATGGTGAGCGCCGCGGTGATCAGGCGTCGTGCGTAGTGCCTGGTGCGTAGCGTCTGGGACATGGCGGTGTCTTTCCCTCTTCCGTTCGTGGTTCCGTTCGTGGTTCCGTTCGTGGCGGAGGGAAAGGTAGAGAGGTGTCGGGTGGCGGTACGTCACTCCCCGGTGCCAAGTGCGGTGTCATACCCCAGTATTGGGCGGCTGCCCAGCCCCGGGGCACTGACCGGGCGTCAAGGCCTCACTGACCCGGCGTCACCAGGCCCGACTCATAGGCGAAGACCACCGCCTGGGCCCGGTCGCGCAGCCCCAGCTTGGCCAGCACCCGGCCGATATGCGTCTTCACCGTCTGCTCCGCGAGCACCAGCGACTCGGCGATCTCCTGGTTGGACAGGCCCCGCGCGATCAGCTCAAGCACCTCGGTCTCCCGCGGTGTCAGCCCGCTGCGCCGCAGGGCCGGGCCGTCGCGGCGCGGGGCGGGGCGCTGGCGGGCGAAGTCGGCGATCAGGCGGCGGCGGTCGAAGAGGCGTCGGCGGCCTCGCCGGCCGGTGCGGAGGAGGGACCGGACACCTACAGCTCCGCCAGCAACTCGGCCTTCTTCGCGCTGAACTCGTCGTCGGTCAGCAGCCCGGCGGTGTGCAGCTCGCCCAGATGACGGATGCGCTCGGCGATGTCGGCCGGGTCGCGGCGCGGGGCGGCGGCCCGGTTCGGGGCGGGGGCGCCCTCGGCGCACGGCACGGGGGAGGAGGCCCGTATGGCCTCGAGGACGGCCGCGGCGAACGGCAGCGACTGGTGGACGAGGCCGTAGCCCATCCCGAAGACGACGGCCGCCGGGTCCCGGTCGGGGCGCTCGGCGGGCTGGTCCTCGGCGGCGCGCCGCAGCAGCCGCAGATAGCCGTGGCCACCGCCCTTGGGGGAGACCTTGCCGGTGCCGTTCCTGGCCGTGCCGATCTTGGCGGCACCCCCGTTGGCGGCACCGTCCTTCGCGGAGCCCTCCTTGGGGACGGTGCCCGCCGAGCCGCGGCTCTCCGGCGAACGCCACTCCACACCGGTGAGTTCGTCGATGCGGAAGCGCTGGTCCCCGACCTTCCACTTCTCCGAGGAGGCGCCGGTCCAGAACCAGCGGAAGGAGATGTCCTTGCCGTCGAAGGACGCCTTGCCGTCGTACGCCTTGAAGGACAGCGGCGGCGCGGGCGCGGCCACCAGATGCGCCTCGGCCGCGGTGTCCGCGTCGGGCAACAGGGACTCGCGTATCAGCTCGGCGTAGTAGTCGGCCAGGGTCTCCCGCTCGGCGGGCAGCACCAGGCGGTACGGGTCGTACGCCTCCTTGAGCTGCCCGGCGGCGGCGTCCATCAACGGGTCGGCGCCCGGTCTGGGCACGGCGCGCAGCACCACCGTTCCCCGTTTGCCCACGCCCAGCTCCACCCCGGCCAGCGCCTCGAACGGGATGCGGCGTTCGCCGAGCGCCTGGAGCAGCTTCGGCGTGCGGATCCCCCGTTCGAAGCGGATGAGTATGGAGTCGGTGTCAAACTCCCAGACGGTCTGAAAACCGGCCAGCACATCACCCATGTGGCTCATCGTATGCGGCGGTGGCCCGCCCGTCCCCCTTTGAGACTACGCGCGTCACTAGAGTTTCCGGTGTTTATGCCGGGCGTCAGCGTAGCCCCGCGGTGCAGTCGTCGCCGTCGCCGCAGCTCACGGACTGGACAGCACCGATTCCCACCCGCGCGAAGTTGTCCAGGCTGGTCGTGCCCGGTTCGAAATATCCGGCGTGTCCATCCGCGCCGTCCGCGGCCAGCACCCGGGCGCCGAAGCCGGAGGAGACCGGGTCCGCGCCATGGCCGAGCCCGCCGAATTCCAGATGCGGAATGTCCTCGATCCAGTCGCCGGAGTCACGCATCGCCCACACCCGGGCGCTGGTGCCCAGATCGGAGACATGGCCGGCGCGCATCCCGGGGCTGCCGGCCACCGCGATATCGGTGACCTTGGGCGGCAGATCGCGGGCGGCGACCCCGCACACCACCGAGCCGTAGCTGTGGCACATCAGCGAGACCCGGGAGAGCGCGGGCAGCGCGTCGACCAGCGCGCGCAGCCGCACCGCACCCTCAGCGGCCAGCTTGCCGGTGGCCGCGTCCATGCCGATCCCGGCCGGGCTGGTGTAGTCGGCCCAGGCGATGACGGCGGTCTTGGTGTCCGGGGCGTCGGACCGCTCGTTGTCGTAGAGCGCCCGGGCCATCCCGACCGTGGCGGTGTACGGGCGCTCGGTCTTCTGGAACGTCAGCATGTCGGTGTCCACGCCCGGCACCACGATCGAGACCCGGTTGGCGTGGGCGAGGTCGCCGAAGACCTCGGCGGCCCGGCCCGCGCCCGAGGGGTCGAAGGAGAGGATCTGCCGCCCGGCGCCCAGCAGATCCTCGTAGCGGTGCATCCGGCGGGTCGCGTCCGAGCGGCCCAGCGGGGTGAGCCGCGGGTCGTGGATCCGCTTGCGCTCTTCGGCGCGCGCCTTGAATAGTGCGGCGCGGTTGGCGCGGTAGCGCAGGGCCACCGGCGCGCCGTTGAGATTGCCCACGGCCAGCGGATAGCGCCGCACCACGCGGTCGGTCTGGGTCCTGGTGAGCGAGTCGAACCAGCGGCCGAGGACGCGCGGCGAGCCGTACGGATCGGGCAGCGCGCGTCCGCCGAGCGATCCGTGGCGCCAGGCGTCCAAGGACGCGGAGAGTGCGTCCGGGGCTCCTCTGTGGCTCCGTACGGCCGTCCAGCCGGTGGTGGCGAGGAGGACGAAGACCACCGCCAGCGCGAGCAGGGCGCGCCAGGCGGCGGAACCGGGGGAGGGGGAGCCGAGCTCCGAGAAGGAAGTCACCGCGGGACACCCTAGGAGAAGGGTGGCGCCGCATGCCAAACCCCGTGATTCATATCACGTTTGACAGTGGGAATCCACGGGAGCTATGCCGGAATTGATGCTATTTATCCCATTTCTCGGCCAGGGTGGGACCTACGTAATCAAGATGGAACGCGGTGAGGTCTCGCAATGTGACGACGCTGTCCTCCTCGCCCTCGGTCCACAGCTTCCCGGCCACCCGGATCACTCCGCCGAACATCGCGACCAGCAGCCGTGGCCGCGGATCGGCGTCGACGTCCAGCCCCTCGCGGCGGGCGATCTCGCGGGCCAGCCGCTCCTCCATCTCCGCGGTGCGGCGCAGATGGACGGCGAGCAGGCTCGGCGTGGACTCGATCACCCGGTACATCCGCATATGGAGCTCGGGCGGCACCAGCTGCTCGATGGCCTCCCCGATGTTCCCCCAGGCGTCGAGGACCGCGCCGCGCAGCGCGGCCAGCGGCGCCTCGCCCGCCGGGCGCCCGCACAGGGCGGTGAAGAAGTGGCACTCGGCCGACTCCTGGGTCGCGAAGGCGACCTCCTCCTTGTTGGCGAAGTACCGGAAGAAGGTGCGCTGGGAGACCTCGACCGCCTCGGCGATCTCGTCGACCGTCGTCCGCTCGTATCCCTGACGGGTGAACAACTCCAGCGCGGCGCGCACCAGGGCGCTCCGCGTCCGCTGCTTCTTGCGCTCGCGCAGCCCGGCGCGTGGCGGCGTCGTCGCGTCCGCCACTGCCTCGTCCGTCGTCACCTATCGGCTCGCCTTCTACCGGTGTGGGGTATCGGTCTGGGGCCGCGTCGCGGCCGCTCGGAATATCTGTGACCAAAGAGTCAGCTACCGGCGGATGAACCAGTTTGTCAATTGTCAGACGCTGACATTAGCCTCCGGTCATGACCTCTTCGACCACAGTCGCCGATTCGGCGTCGGAACCTCCCATAGCCGATGCCCCGAAGGGGCTTCGGGGTCATCCATGGCTGACGCTTCTCACGGTCGCCCTCGGCGTGACGATGGTCGCCCTCGACGGCACGATCGTCGCCATCGCCAACCCGGCCATCCAGAAGGACCTCGGCGCCTCGCTCGCCGATGTGCAGTGGATCACCAATGGCTATCTGCTGGCCCTCGCCGTCGCGCTGATCACGGCGGGCAAGCTGGGTGACCGCTTCGGTCACCGCCAGACCTTCCTCATCGGCGTCGTCGGCTTCGCCGTCTCCTCCGCCGCCATCGGCTTCTCCAGCGAGGTGTCGCTCGTCGTGGCGTTCCGGGTGCTGCAGGGCCTGTGCGGCGCGCTGCTGATGCCCGCGGCGCTCGGGCTGCTGCGCGCCACCTTCCCCGCCGAGAAGCTCAACATGGCCATCGGCATCTGGGGCGCGGCGATCGGCGCCTCCACCGCGGCCGGGCCCATCGTCGGCGGACTGCTCGTCGAGCACGTCAACTGGCAGTCGGTCTTCTTCATCAACGCCCCCGTCGGTGCCCTGGCGCTGGTCCTCGGGCTGCTGCTGCTGGTGGACCACCGCGCGGAGAAGGCCCCGCGGTCCTTTGACATCCCCGGCATCGTGCTGCTGTCCGGAGCGATGTTCTGCCTGATCTGGGCGCTGATCAACGCCGCCGACTGGCACTGGGGCGATCAGCGCACGCTGCTCTTCCTGGGCGCGTCGGCGGTCTGCTTCGCCATCTTCATCTTCTGGGAGAGCCGTAGCGCGGAGCCGCTGCTGCCGCTGAGTATGTTCCGCTCGGTGCCGCTGAGCGCGGGCACCGTACTGATGGTGCTGATGGCCTTCGGCTTCATGGGCGGGATCTTCTTCGTCACCTTCTACCTCCAGAACGTGCACGGGATGAGCCCGGTCGACAGCGGGCTGCGGCTGCTGCCGCTCACCGCGATGATGATCGTCGCCTCGCCGCTGGCCGGTCTGCTGATCACCAAGTTCGGGCCGCGGACGCCGCTGGTCGCGGCCATGCTGATCACCGCGGTCGCGATGTTCGGCCTCTCCCGGCTGGACGCGGACAGCGGCGGCCCCGAGATGGCCGTGTGGTTCGCGCTGCTGGGCCTCGGTCTCGGTCCGGTCATGGTCGGTGCCACCGAGGTCATCGTCGGCAATGCCCCGATCCAGCACGCCGGGGTCGCGGGCGGCCTCCAGCAGGCCGCGATGCAGGTCGGCGGCAGCCTCGGTACGGCCGTCCTGGGCGCGGTCATGGCGGGCCGGGTGGACAGCGCGCTGCCGGAGAAGTGGGCCGACGCCGGGCTGCCGCCGATGCCCGAGGGCGCGGCGTCCAAGGCGTCGGACGCCATCGAGGTCGGCATCGCGCCCGTCCCGAAGGGCACTCCGCCGGAGGTCGCGGGCAAGATCACGGCCGCCGCGCATGACACGTTCGTGTCAGGGATGGGTCTGTCCTTCACGGTGGCGGCCGTGGTCGCGGTGGTCGCGGCCGTGGTCGCGGCGTTCACCAAGCGCGGTGAGAACGCGGACGCGTCCGGGGGCGCGGTCCACATCTGACCCCTCTCATCTGCCCCGCGCGCTTCTCAGCTGACCCGCGCGGTCAACCCCCTATCAGGGTGGGCCTTGATCGAGCCGATGGTGGCGAACGGGAGCTGGCCGACAGGCTGGCTCCCGTTCTCTTCTTTTCACTCTTGTCACACGGGGAGCGAAGCATCATGCGCAAGATCATTACGGCCGTCGTCTCGGCTCTGGCCCTCACCGCCACCCTCGCCCCGGCCGCCGCGGCGGCTCGGTCCGCGGCTCCACCGAGGCTGGGGAACTGCGCCACCGGTCAGCTGTGCCTGTGGCGGAGCGGCGGCTTCACGGGGGCGCGCCAGACCCGTGAACTGGCCGATGTGGACATCGAAAGCTGTGTCCCCCTGGCGTCCGGCGCCACGGCCGCGTCCCTGGCGAACCGTACGGGCCGTCCGGTGACGGCGTATCAGAGCGGCGAATGCGCCGAGACGGCGGAGTTCCACACCTACCCCAGCGGCACGTGGGTGCCCGAAGCCCCGTACCAGGTCCGGGCCTTCAAAATCTGGGAACGCTGACCGGTCACCGGGGAGAGTTTTTCCCACCTCACCCCACCCCACCCCACCCCACCTCACCCCTTCCCGGACCAGGGGCTCCGCCCCTGGAGCCCGGCGCGCTTCGGGTGTATGACGACGCGGGGCGGACTGGAGGTTTTCCAGTCCGCCCCGCGTCACGGGTTGCTGTCGTCGTAGACGGCTACGCGTCGCCGCCCGCCGGGCCGGGGTCGGCGGCGGTTACGTCCAGGAGCTGGTAGCGGTCGATCGCCTGCTTGAGGGCCGGGCGGTCGATCTTGCCGTCGCGGGCGAGCTCCGTCAGCACGCCGAGCACGATCGACTCGGCGTCGATGTGGAAGAAGCGCCGCGCCGCACCGCGGGTGTCGGCGAAGCCGAAGCCGTCCGCGCCCAGCGACTGGTACGTGCCGGGCACCCAGCGCGCGATCTGGTCGGGAACCGCACGCATCCAGTCGGAGACGGCCACCTTCGGGCCCTCGGCGTCCGAGAGCTTCCGGGTGACGTACGGAACGCGCTGCTCCTCCTCCGGGTGGAGCAGATTGTGCTCCTCCACCTCGACCGCGTCCCGGCGCAGCTCGTTCCAGGACGTGGCCGACCAGACGTCCGCCTTGACGTTCCAGTCCTCGGCCAGGATGCGCTGGGCCTCAAGCGCCCACGGCACCGCGACCCCGGAGGCGAGGATCTGCGCCGGTACGGAGCCCTTCTCGCCCTGCCGGTAGCGGTAGAGGCCCTTGAGGATGCCCTCGCGGTCCACGTTCTCGGGCTCGGCCGGGTGCTGGATCGGCTCGTTGTAGACGGTGAGGTAGTAGAAGACGTCCTCACTGTTCTCGCCGTACATCCGGCGCAGACCGTCCTGGACGATATGGGCGATCTCAAAGCCGAACGCAGGGTCGTACGCGACGACCGCCGGGTTGGTCGAGGCCAGCAGCTGGGAGTGGCCGTCCGCGTGCTGCAGACCCTCACCGGTCAGGGTCGTACGACCAGCGGTCGCGCCCAGTACGAAGCCGCGCGCCAGTTGGTCGGCCATCTGCCAGAACTGGTCACCGGTGCGCTGGAAGCCGAACATCGAGTAGAAGACATAGACCGGGATCAGCGGCTCGCCATGGGTGGCGTACGCCGAGCCCGCCGCGATCAGCGAGGCCGTACAGCCCGCCTCGGAGATGCCGTCGTGCAGCATCTGGCCGGTCGGCGACTCCTTGTAGGCGAGCAGCAGCTCACGGTCGACCGACTCATACATCTGGCCCAGCGGCGAGTAGATCTTCGCCGAGGGGAAGAGCGAGTCCATGCCGAAGGTCCGGTACTCATCGGGCGCGATCGGCACGAACCGCTTGCCGATCTCCTTGTCCCGCATCAGGTCCTTCAGCAGCCGGACGAACGCCATCGTGGTGGCGATCTGCTGCTGACCGGTGCCCTTCTTCAGCGTGGCGTAGGTCTTGTCACCCGGCAGCTGAAGCGGCTTGGCCCGCACGACACGGGTCGGCGCGTAGCCGCCCAGCGCCTTGCGGCGGTCGTGCATGTACTGGATCTCCTCCGAGTCCCGGCCCGGGTGGTAGTACGGCGGCAGGCCGGACTCCAGCTCCTTGTCCGGGATCGGAAGGTGCAGCCGGTCGCGGAAGCGCTTGAGGTCGTCGACCGTCAGCTTCTTCATCTGGTGGGTCGCGTTGCGGCCCTCGAAGTTCGGACCGAGCGTCCAGCCCTTGACGGTCTGCGCGAGGATCACCGTCGGCTGGCCCTTGTGGGCCTTGGCCGCCGAGTACGCCGCGTAGATCTTCTTGTGGTCGTGACCGCCGCGGCCCAGGTGCAGGATCTGGTCGTCGGTCATGCCCTCGACCATCTTGCGCAGCCGCTGGTCATCTCCGAAGAAGTGGTCGCGGATATAGGCGCCGGTCTCGGTCGCGTACGTCTGGAACTGACCGTCCGGCGTCGTGTTCAGCCGGTTGACCAGGATGCCGTCGCGGTCCTGCGCCAGCAGCGGGTCCCAGGTGCGGTCCCAGACCAGCTTGATCACGTTCCACCCGGCGCCGCGGAACTGCGACTCGAGCTCCTGGATGATCTTGCCGTTGCCCCGCACCGGCCCGTCCAGCCGCTGGAGGTTGCAGTTGACCACGAAGGTCAGGTTGTCCAGGCCCTCACGGGCGGCCAGCGAGAGTTGGCCCAGCGACTCCGGCTCGTCCATCTCGCCGTCGCCCAGGAACGCCCAGACGTGGGAGCTGGAGGTGTCGGCCACGCCGCGCGCCTCCATATAGCGGTTCATCCGCGCCTGGAAGATCGCGCCGAGCGGGCCCAGGCCCATGGAGACCGTGGGGAACTCCCAGAAGTCCGGCATTGACCGCGGGTGCGGGTAGCTGGACAGCGCGTGACCGAGCTTGGACTTCTCCTGACGGAATCCGTCCAGATGGGCCTCGCTCAGCCGGTCGAGCAGAAAGGCACGGGCGTAGATGCCGGGGGAGGCATGGCCCTGGAAGAAGATCTGGTCGCCGCTGTCGTGGTCCTTGCCGCGGAAGAAGTGGTTGAAGCCCACGTCGTACAGCGAGGCGGAGGAGGCGAAGGTGGCGATGTGGCCACCGACCCCGATGCCCGGGCGCTGCGCCCGGGAGACCATCACCGCCGCGTTCCAGCGGGTCGCGTTGAGGACCTTGCGCTCGATCTCCTCGTTGCCGGGGAAGAACGGCTCGTCCTTGGTGGCGATGGTGTTGACGTAGTCCGTGCTGCGCATCTCGGGCACCGCGACACGCTTCGCGCGGGCGCGCTCGATCAGGCGAAGCATCAGGTAGCGGGCACGTTCCCGGCCTCGCTCATCGACGGCTGCGTCGAGCGAGTCGAGCCATTCCTGGGTCTCTTCGGGATCGAAGTCCGGGACCTGGCTGGGAAGGCCGCCAATGATGATCGGGTTGCGATCGGATCCGGAAGCCACGCTATTCCTTCGCTTTTCGGTCGTGCGGTGCACGGACATGGATTCGTGCTCTGCTGCTGTCGCGCCGCTCTCCATCGTGTACCTCGGGTACGGGATGCGTCACCTCTACCCAGTGGTAACCATCACCGGGTGAGACGGGCGCCGCGGCGGCCGTCTCACGTGCGACGGCCGAATCGCAACCTTACGCCCACGACCGGGGTCGGCTGCGTACGACCGTTCGGCACGGGAGCGGCGTAGGGTGGCTAGACACACACGTAAGCCGGACATCCTCGGGCAATCCGGTCGGCCGCGCGCCGTCGCGTACGGTTCCTCCATGATGGGAGTTGCGGCGACACGTCAACGTTTGGGCGGGATCGCTGGCCGGGTACTTGCGCGATCCGCCCGGCCCGTGTGGACTACGCCCAAGCCCTCGCGTACGCGCGCGGGGCGCACAGACTCGAAGAGTGAATGCAAGATGACAGGAGGCAATCCGTGAGCGCGACCGCGGACCACGCGGAGGAGCGGACCAACCCTGCCGCGAGGCTGGGTTTCCAGCCCGAACAGGTGGTCCAGGAGATCGGCTACGACGACGATGTCGACCAGGAGCTCCGCGAGTCCATCGAGGAGATCACCGGCCAGGAGCTCGTCGACGAGGAGTACGACGATGTGGCCGACGCCGTTGTGCTGTGGTTCCGGGAGGACGACGGCGACCTGACGGACGCGCTGGTGGACGCCATCCAGATGATCGACGACGGCGCACCGGTCTGGCTGCTGACGCCCAAGACCGGCCGTGACGGCTATGTCGAGCCGAGCGACATCAATGAGGCGGCGACCACTGCCGGCCTGTCCCAGACCAAGAGCTTCAACGCGGGGAAGGACTGGACGGGCAGCCGCCTGGTCACGCCCAAGGCCGCGCGCAGCGGCAAGCGCTGAGGCCGGCGACAAGCGCCGAGGCCGGTGGACCCACACCCCAGAGCCCCCCTCCGTTCCCTTACGGAGGGGGGCTCTGAGCGTAGGCTGGGCCGCGCACCGCATGATCAATTCAAATGTCGAACATGATCTTCCGAATGTGACCGAAGGGATGGCTCCCATGGCGATAGAGGTCGGCGCGAAGGCCCCCGACTTCCAGCTGAAGAACCAGCACGGCGAGTCGGTCAGGCTCTCCGACTTCCGGGGCGAGAAGAACGTCGTACTGCTCTTCTACCCGTTCGCCTTCACCGGCGTGTGCACCGGCGAGCTGTGCGCGCTCCGCGACGAGCTGCCGAAGTTCGTCAACGACGACGTCCAGCTGCTGGCGGTCTCCAATGACTCGCCCTTCAGCCTGCGGGTCTTCGCCGAGCAGGAGGGTCTGGAGTACCCCCTGCTGTCGGACTTCTGGCCGCACGGCGAGACCAGCCGCGGCTACGGCGTCTTCGACGAGGACAAGGGCTGCGCGGTGCGCGGCACCTTCGTGATCGACAAGGAGGGCGTGGTGCGCTGGACGGTCGTCAACGGCCTGCCCGACGCCCGCGACCTGAACGACTACGTCAAGGCCCTGGAAACCCTGTAGCCAAGGCCGCGAAACCCTGTAGCGGCCGGGAACCGCTCACTAGGATCGATGCGTTGATCCTGATGGGAAACCTTTGATGAAGGGGCACGCAGTGCTCCTGACGAACCTTTTTTGGGAGGACTCGTGGGAGTCAGCCTCAGCAAGGGCGGCAACGTCTCGCTGTCCAAGGAAGCCCCGAACCTGACCGCGGTCGTCGTCGGTCTCGGCTGGGACGCCCGCACCACCACGGGCACGGACTTCGACCTCGACGCCAGCGCCCTGCTGACCAACGCCGAGGGCAAGGTCGGCAGCGACCAGAACTTCGTCTTCTTCAACAACCTCAAGAGCCCCGACGGCTCCGTGGAGCACACCGGTGACAACATCACCGGTGAGGGCGAGGGCGACGACGAGCAGATCAAGGTGAACCTGGCGGGCGTCCCCGCCGATGTCACCAAGATCGTATTCCCGGTGTCGATCTACGACGCCGAGACCCGCCAGCAGAGCTTCGGCCAGGTGCGCAACGCGTTCATCCGCGTGGTGAACCAGGCCGACGGCCAGGAGCTCGCCCGCTACGACCTCTCCGAGGACGCCTCGACCGAGACCGCCATGGTCTTCGGCGAGCTGTACCGGAACGGCGCGGAGTGGAAGTTCCGCGCCATCGGCCAGGGGTACGCCTCGGGTCTGCGCGGCATCGCGCAGGACTTCGGCGTCAACGTCTGAGCGACGTCCGAGCGGGCCGTCGAAGACCGCCGGGGCCCCCGAAAACGGGGCCAAGGCCGTCGGAGACCGAGCCCAAGGCCGTCGAAGGCCATGCGAAGGCCGTCGACGGGGCAATCCTTCCGGCGCCGCACCCCCCGCGCCCCAGGGCCAGGGGTGCGGCGCCGGACGCGTATCACCCATGCAACAGCCGGGGAGGAAACAGCATCATGGGCGTCACACTCGCCAAGGGGGGCAATGTCTCCCTCTCCAAAGCCGCTCCGAACCTCACACAGGTGCTCGTCGGTCTGGGCTGGGACGCGCGCTCCACCACCGGAGCGCCGTTCGACCTCGACGCCAGCGCCCTGCTGTGCCAGTCGGGGCGGGTGCTCGGCGATGAGTACTTCATCTTCTACAACAACCTCAAGAGCCCCGAGGGCTCCGTGGAGCACACCGGCGACAACCTCACCGGTGAGGGCGAGGGCGACGACGAGTCCCTGCTGATCGATCTGGGCAAGGTCCCGGCCGAGGTCGACAAGATCGTCTTCCCGGTGTCCATTCATGAGGCCGAGGCCAGGCGCCAGACGTTCGGGCAGGTCAGCAACGCGTTCATTCGGGTGGTCAACCAGGCGGACGGCCAGGAGCTCGCCCGCTACGACCTCTCCGAGGACGCCTCGGGCGAGACCGCGATGATCTTCGGCGAGGTCTATCGCTACGGCGGCGAATGGAAGTTCAGGGCCGTGGGGCAGGGGTACGCGTCGGGTCTGCGAGGCATCGCTCTAGACTTCGGAGTCAACGTTTCGTAAAGCCGCGTATAGCGCGCGGGGGAGACCTTACGACGAAGGATTGGGTTGGCAGTGCTCCTCAAAACCTTTGGTTGGTCGTTCGCCATCACGGTGATCGGTCTGGCCCTGGCCGGCGTCCTCTGGGGGTGGCAGGGGCTCGCCATCGTCGGGATCCTCTCGATCCTGGAGATCTCGCTCTCATTCGACAACGCGGTCATCAACGCGGGCATTCTGCGCAAGATGAACGCCTTCTGGCAGAAGATCTTCCTGACCGTCGGCATCCTGATCGCCGTCTTCGGCATGCGGCTGGTCTTCCCGGTGATCATCGTCGCCGTCACGGCCAAGATGAGCCCCATCGAGGCCGTCGATCTCGCGATCAACGACAAGAGCCAGTACGAACACCTCGTCACGGCGGCGCATCCGGCGATCGCGGCCTTCGGTGGGATGTTCCTGCTGATGATCTTCCTTGACTTCATCTTCGAGGAGCGGGACATCAGGTGGCTGGGGTGGCTGGAGAAGCCGCTCGCCAAGCTGGGCAAGCTGGACACGTTCTCGATCGTGGTCGCCCTGGTCGGGCTGCTGATCGCCGCCACCACCGTGGCCACCGACGTGGCCCACGGTGGCGGTGACAAGAGCGCCACCGTCCTGTTGTCCGGCGTCGCCGGTCTGCTCACCTATCTGATCGTCGGCGGCATCTCCGGCTACTTCGAGGACAAGCTCGAAGAGGAGGAGGACGAAGACGAGGACGACGAGGCCGGTGAGGCCGGTGGCGGGGGCGACGAGGACGCGAAGGCCGCCCCGGTCGCCCAGCTCAACGGAAGCGGCGGCCGTGGCTCCAGCGGCGCCTCCGTGGTCGGCCTGGCCGGTAAGGCCGCGTTCTTCCTCTTCCTCTACCTCGAGGTCATCGACGCGTCCTTCTCCTTCGACGGGGTCATCGGCGCCTTCGCGATCACCAACGACATCTTCGAGATGGCGCTGGGCCTGGGCATCGGCGCCATGTACATCAGGTCGCTGACCGTCTTCCTGGTCCGCAGGGGCACCCTGGATGACTACGTCTATCTGGAGCACGGCGCGCACTACGCGATCGGCGCGCTGGCCCTGATCCTGCTGGTCACGATCAAGTACGAGATCAACGAGGTCATCACGGGGCTGGTGGGCGTGGTGCTGATCGCCGCCTCGTACTGGTCCTCGGTCCGGCGCAACCGCCGGGAGGCGGCCGCCGGGGAGGACACGGAGGCCAAGACGGAAGTCACCTCCGGAGTCTGACCGCCGGGAGTGTGACACGGCGGTGTTTGAGGAACGCTCTGAGCGGGGCGGCCGAGGTCTTCCGACCTCCCGGCCGCCCCGCGGCGGTTGAGCGGCCGGACGGGCGGCCGGAAGGCGGCTTGGGGGCGGCTTGGGGGGCTGTTTCGCGGGCAGCCTTCTGCCAGCTTCTACGCGGCGAGTGACGAAGGGTGGGGGTGCGCACCATGGCGTTCTGGAACAACTGGGGACGGTCCGCATGGCGTCAGTTCGACAGCGGTGACGCGTCCGGCGTGGTCGAGCTGACCAGGCGGCACGCGTCGATCTCGCTGACCAAGCAGGGGGCCGCCACCGGCAATCTGCGCATCAACCTCTCCTGGCAGATGCGCACCTCGGACTTCAACAGCAGGTCGCGGCGCGGCTCGCTGCGCCATCCGCTGCAGATGTTCAAGCCCGAGCCGGTGCAGGCCCAGGGGCCCGCGCTGGTCAATGTCGACCTCGACCTCGCGGTGATGTACGAGCTGAAGAGCGGTGCCAAGGGCGTGGTGCAGCCGCTGGGCGAGTTCTTCGGCAATCTCAACGAGGCGCCGTACATCAAGCTCAGCGGCGACGACAGGTTCGGCTCCGGGTCCGGTGAGACGGTCTACGTCAACATGGACCACAAGGACGACATCAAGCGACTGCTCGTCTTCGTCTACATCTACGACGGCACCCCCGCCTTCGACCGCACCCACGGCCTGGTCACGCTCTATCCGAGCAACGGGCCGCGGGTGGAGATCGCACTCGACGAGCGCGCCCCGCAGGCGCGCTCCTGTGCCGTCGTGCTGATCGAGAACGTCAAGGGCGAGATGGTGGTCCGCCGCGAGGTGAAGTACGTCTACGGCTTCCAGGCGGAGCTGGACCGGCTGTACGGCTGGGGCCTGCAGTGGGGCCGGGGCTACAAGTCCAAGGTGTGACCCCCGGCCCGCCCTCCGGCCCCGTCTGCCGCTACCTGTTCTGGAACTGCGGGCCCTGCGGCGGCAGCACGAAATGCGGGTCCGGCACCTGGGCGGGGATCGGCGGCGGGGGCGGCGGCACCGGCCCCGTCGGCTGCACCTGCTGCGGATAGCCGTACACGGGGGGCTGCGGATAGCCGTATCCCGGCTGGGGCTGCTGGGGCTGCGGCTGAGGGTAGCCGTAGCCCGGCTGCGCCGGGGCCTGGGCGGGCGGCTGTGGATACCCCGTGCCCGGGGCCTGCGGGGGCGGGGGCGGCCCCTGCGGCGGCACATAGGCGTAGCCGCTGTCGCCCTGCGCGGCGGCGGGGTGCATGGGCTGGGTGCGGTGCGGGTCCCAGGGGTCCGACACCGGGTGCGGATAGCCGTACGCCGGGGGGTGGGCCTGGGTCGTCGCGTCGGACGGCGGCCAGGGCGGACTGCCGGGCGTCGAGGGGGACGCGGGCGTCGTGGCGGCCGGGGGCTCAGGGGCGGCGGCCGGGGCTTCGGGAACGGCGGCGGGTTCGGGAGCGGCGATGGCATCCGGCCCGGCCGTGGCGTCGCCCTCCGGGCCGCCCTCGCCGTCCTCCACCGAGATCCCGTACTCCGTGGCCAGCCCGACCAGCCCCGACTCATAGCCCTGCCCCAGGGCCCGGAACTTCCAGCCGTCGCCGCGCCGGTAGACCTCGCCGCAGATCAGCGCGGTCTCCTTGCCGGTGTCCGGCAGCACCGCGAAGATCGCGACCGGCTCGGAGTCCGCCGCGTCCGGCGCACCGGGCGAGGCGTCGTACAGCAGCAGGCTCAGATCCCGTACCTGCCCGAAGGTGCCGCCGTCCGCGGAGGCGGCGATCACCACCCGGCGCACCTCCGGCTCCAGCCCGATCAGCTCGGCCTCGACGGTGTCCGTCAGCGCGTCCTGGTGCGGCGTCTTGGGCAGGTGCCGGACCAGGCCCGAGGGGTGCTGGGGCTGGTTGTAGAAGACGAAGTCCTCGTCCGAGCGCACCCGGTCGTCCGGCCCCAGCAGCAGCGCCGAGGCGTCCACGTCGGGTACGTCCGTGCCGGGGGTCCAGCGCAGCACCGCGCGTATGGCCGTGGCCTCCAGCGGGATGTTCGATCCCTTCAGCATCGCCTGCGTCATGGCGGCAATCCTGCCTTCCCGGTGGGTGCGGGGACAACGCAGGGTACGCGGCGGGCGGCAGCGCGGGGGTGGTACGGGGTGGCAGGGCGGGCATGCCGGACACCACGCGGACGCATATGGGTTACGTGATTTTCACGCCCTTGGGGAACTTTTGACCCATGGCCGCACGTACGATTATCGGCCAACCGCGGGTCAGCGGGACCGAGGCGGCGTACCGGCAGTGCGGGGAGTTGTATGCGGCATTTCGAACATCTGCCTGTCGAGGTGCGAGCGAACCTCTTCCACCGGGAGCCCGGTGAATTCAGCCCGGACTCGCCCGCCAGGACGCTGGCCGTCGCCCTCGGCGCCACCCTGTACTGCCCGGCGACCAGGCCCCGGCTCGCCGAGGACATCGTCAAACAGGCAGGTCATGGCGTGGTCTCCATGGTGCTGTGCCTGGAGGACTCCATAGATGACGCCGAGGTGGCGGGCGCCGAGGAGAACCTCGTACGGCAGCTCGAAGAGCTCTCCGGGCGCGACCCCGGCGCCTCGCTGCCGCTGCTCTTCATCCGGGTCCGCACCCCCGAGCAGATCGTCGATCTTGTCTCCCGGCTCGGAGCGGGGGTGCGGCTGCTGTCCGGATTCGTACTGCCGAAATTCACCGAAGAGCGTGGCGGGGCCTTTCTCGAGGCCCTGATGTCGGCCGAAACCACCCAGGTGACCGAGGTGTTGGGCGGACGGCGGCTGTTCGCGATGCCGGTCCTCGAATCGGTCGAGCTGATGCACCGCGAAACCCGCACCGACAGCCTCGGCGGCATCAGCCGGATCGTCGACAAATACCGGGAGCGGGTGCTGGCGCTGCGCCTCGGGGTCACCGATCTGTGCTCGGCGTACGGACTGCGCCGGGCCCCCGACATGACCGCCTACGACGTCCAGCTGGTCGCGTCCGTGATCGCGGACGTGGTGAACATGCTGGGCCGGGCCGATGGCACGGGCTTCACGATCACCGGGCCGGTGTGGGAGTACTTCAAACCGCATGAGCGGATGTTCAAGCCGCAGCTGCGGATCAGCCCCTTCAGCAGCGGGCGCGCCGAGTCGCTGCGCACCGCGCTGATCGAGCACCACATGGACGGGCTGCTGCGCGAGATCGAGCTGGACCGGGCCAACGGCCTCCAGGGCAAGACCTGCATCCACCCCAGCCATGTGGCCCCGGTGCACGCGCTCTCCGTCGTCAGCCACGAGGAGTTCAGCGACGCGGTGGACATCCTCGAGCCGCAGCGCTGCGGGGGCGGTGTGCTGCGCTCCTCGTACACCAACAAGATGAACGAGGTGAAGCCGCACCGGGCCTGGGCCGAGCGGACCCTGCGGCGCGCGGAGGTCTTCGGGGTGGCCCGGGAGGGTGTGAGCTTCGTGGAGCTGCTGTCGGCGAGCCTGCGGACGTAGCAGACGTAGAGCGCAACGGGCCCGGCGAAGGGCCCGGCAGAGCCCGGCAGGGCCCGGTGACGAGGGACGTGGGATGAGGGACGAGGGAAATGAGGCGCAGGGCGGCGTGAGCGTGGACAACGTGTGGTCGGGACAGTGGGTCGTGGACCGGCTGGGAATACGGCTGGCCGGGGCCGGGGCCGGGGGCGTCGGCGCGGACGGCGATGGCGCCGACGGCGGCGCGGAGCTGCGGGAGCTGCTGGGGCTGGCCCTGCGGCGCAACCCCAAGCGGGCGCATCTGCTGGTCTCCAACGTGCTCGGGAAGCATGTCCCGCAGCGCCCCGCCACCGTTCACGGCGCGGGCGTCCGGCTCGGCCGCCGGGTGCGGGAGCTGCTGGGCGACGAGGTGGCGGCGCGCGCGGTGGTGCTCGGGTACGCGGAGACCGCCACCGGCCTCGGCCACAGCGTGGCCGACGGGCTCGCCGTCGCCCCGTACCTCCACTCCACCCGGCGCCCGGTCCCGGGCGTCGCCACGGTGGGCGGCTTCGAGGAGGAGCACAGTCACGCCACCTCCCATCTGCTGCTCCCCGAGGACCCCGGGTTCCTGGCCGCGACGGGCCAGGGCCCGCTGGTCCTCGTGGACGACGAGTTCTCCACCGGCCGTACGGTCCTCAACACCATCGCCGCCCTCCACCGCCGCTTTCCCCGCGACCACTATGTGGTGGTCGCCCTGGTGGACATGCGCTCACCGGAGGACCGCGCCCGCCTGGACGCCTTCGCGGCCGACCTCGGCGCCCGCGTCGACGTGGTCGCCGCCGCGGCCGGAGCGGTGCACCTGCCCGACGACGTCCTGGAGCGCGGCGCGGAACTGGTGGCCGCGCACGATTCAGCGGCCGACGACCGTAAGGCCGCCGCTGCGATCCCCTACGCCGCCGCCGCGAACCGTAAGGCCGTCACCGACGACCGTAAGGACGCCACCGCCACCGCCCCTGGCGCCGTCCGTGTGGACCTCGGCTGGCCCGCCGGGCTTCCGGACGGCGGGCGGCACGGCTTCGCCCCCGCCCACCGCATCCGCCTCGAGGCGGCCCTCCCCGCCATGGCGACCCGTCTCGCGGCCGCCCTGGGGGCGTCGCCGGGGGCCACCGCCGCACCCCGCCCGCTCCGTCGCGTCCTCGTCCTCGGGTTCGAGGAGCTGATGTACGCGCCGCTGCGGATCGCGGAGGCGCTGGACGAGCTGCTGGACGGCGTCGAGGTGCGGTACTCGACGACCACCCGCTCGCCCGTGCTCGCCGTCGACGACCCCGGGTACGCCATCAGGACCCGGCTGACCTTCCCCGCGCACGACGACCCCGCCGACGACCCCGACGACGGCCCCGCCCCCCGCTACGCGTACAACGTGGCGCCCGGCGCCGACCCCGGCCGCCGCTTCGACGCCGTCGTCGCCGTCGTCGACTCGACCGCCGACACCCCCGCGCTGCACGCCCCCGACGGGCTGCTCGCCGCCGTGAGCGCGCACACGGACCGGCTGGTGCTGGCTGTGGTGCCGTCCTACCGCCCCCAGACCCCGCCCACCCCCCGCACCGTCCCCGAACGACAGGCACCGCCCATGCACCAACCGCCGTACGAG
>NZ_LAKD02000055.1 GCF_000968685.2 Streptomyces antioxidans | reverse complement strand
GGCCACGGTGAACCCTCTGGCACGAGGGCCCGCTGATCCCCGCTCACGCACCGCCGCCCCGCCCCGCGCCCCCGCCCAACCCGCCCGGAGCGACGCGATCCGTCACTCGGTCGTCTTCGCGCGTTTCCGTGACAGGGTGATGCGGGCAACTGTCAGGAGGCGATGGAATAGGGGGAAATGTGATCGTCTGGCTGAACGGCGCGTTCGGTGCGGGTAAGACCTCCGCGGCCCGCGAATTGGTGGACTTCATGCCCGGCAGTACGTTCTACGACCCGGAGCTGGTCGGCAGCGGTCTGCGGAGGATGCTCCCGCGGAAACGTCTTGAGCAGGTGTCCGACTACCAGGACCTGCCCTCCTGGCGGCGGCTGGTGGTGGACACCGGAGCGGCGCTGATCGCGGAGGTCGGCGGCCCGCTCGTGGTCCCGATGACGGTCCTCAGACAGGACTACCGGGATGAGATCTTCGGTGGCTTCGCGGCCCGTCGCATCCCCGTACGGCACGTTCTGCTGCACACCGATGAAACGATCCTTCGCGAGCGGATAGCCGAGCGCCAGGAGATATCCGGGGACGCGGACGCCAGCGCGTCCGTACGCCAGTGGTGCCTGGACCATCTCGCGCCCTACCGGGCGGCCCTGACCTGGCTGACCACCGATGCCCACGTCGTGGACACCACCGGGCTCACCCCGCGCCAGACCGCCCAGCACATCGCCGACGCGGTCCGCGAGGGCGCCGGGATCTGTGACATCGTGCAGACCCCGGAGCCGAGGGCGGAGACCCTGGCCGCCGGGGTCCTGCTCTTCGACGAGGAGGACCGGGTGCTGCTCGTCGACCCCACCTACAAGCCCGGCTGGGAGTTCCCCGGCGGCGTCGTGGAGCCGGGCGAACCTCCGATGTGCGCAGGGGTGCGCGAGGTCACCGAGGAGCTGGGGCTGCGGCTGGACGAACCGCTGCGGCTGCTGGTGGCCGACTGGGAACGCCCCCAGCCGCCCGGCTACGGGGGGCTGCGGCTGCTCTTCGACGGCGGCAAGCTCTCCGGCGCGGCCGCCCGTGAGGTGCTGCTTCCCGGCTCCGAACTGCGCGACTGGCGCTTCGTCACCGAGAGCGAGGCCGCGGCGCTGCTACCACCGGTGCGGCTGAGCCGGCTGCGCTGGGCACTGCGCGCCCGTGAGCAGGGCCGCCCGCTCTATCTCGAAGCGGGCGTCCCCACGGGCTGACCACGCGGGCCCGGCCCGTGGGCCGCCGACCGGTGCGAGGCGCGGGGGCCTCAGCCCTTGCCCGCCGCGTACCTCCCCAGGAACAGCGCCTCGGTGAGCGAGAGCTTCTCCAACTCCTCCGGCGAGACGCTCTCGTTGACCGCGTGGATCTGCGCCTCCGGCTCGCTCAGCCCGATCAGCAGGATCTCCGCCTCCGGGTAGAGCGAGGCCAGCGTGTTGCACAGCGGGATTGAGCCGCCCTGCCCGGCGATCGCCATCTCCTGGCCGTCGTACGCCAGGCGCATCGCCTCCCCCATCGCCGCGTACGCCGGGCTCGTGGTGTCCGCGCGGAAGGGCTGGCCCTGGCCGATCTGCTCCACAGAAAGCCGGGCGCCCCACGGCACCGAGGACCGCAGGTGCTCGGCGAGCAGCCGGTTGGCCTCGGCCGCGTCCACGCCCGGCGGCACCCGCAGGCTGATCAGCGCCCGCGCGCCCGCCTGGACGGACGGGGTGGCGCCGACCACCGGCGGGCAGTCGATGCCGAGCACGGTGACCGCCGGCCGCGCCCAGATGCGGTCGGCGACCGTACCGGAGCCGATCAGCCCGACCCCGTCGAGCACCCTGGCGTCCTTGCGGAACTCCTCGTCCTGGTACGGCAGTCCGTCCCACTCCGCATCGGCGTCGAGGCCCTTGACGGTGGTCGAACCGTCCTCGGCGCGCAGCGAGTCCAGGACGCGGATCAGCGCGGCGAGCGCGTCCGGGGCCGCCCCGCCGAACTGGCCGGAGTGCAGATTGCCCGCCAGGGTCTCCACCGAGACCCGCAGCAGCGTCATCCCGCGCAGCGTGGCCGTGACCGTCGGCAGCCCGACCCGGAAGTTGCCCGCGTCGCCGATCACGATGGCGTCGGCGGCCAGCAGTTCGGGATGGGCCTCGGCATAGCGCTCCAGACCGCCGGTGCCCTGCTCCTCCGAACCCTCCACGATGACCTTGACGTTGACCGGGACCCCGCCGTTCGCCTTGAGTGCGCGCAGCGCGGTCAGATGCATGATCACGCCGCCCTTGCAGTCCGCGGCGCCCCGCCCGTACCAGCGGCCGTCGCGCTCGGTCAGCTCGAAGGGCGGGGTGTGCCAGGCGTCCTCGTCCAGCGGGGGCTGCACATCGTAGTGCGCGTAGAGCAGCACGGTCGGGGCACCGGCCGGACCGGGCAGCGAGCCGTAGACGGACTGGGTGCCGTCGGGCGTGTCCAGCAGCGCCACGTCCTCGAACCCCTCGGCGCGCAGCGCGTCGGCGACCCAGCGGGCGGCGGCCTCGCATTCGCCGGGCGGGAACTGGGCCGGGTCCGCCACCGACTTGAAGGCCACCAGCTCGGCCAGCTCGGCCCTGGCGCGCGGCTGCAGGGCGGCGACGGTGGCGGCGAGAGGCGCCTTGTCCATGGGGACCCTCCTGGGGGTGCGACGGCCGGCGGCGGGATGCGCGGCGATGGGCACGTATGTACGGCTTGATGCCGCGCGGCCGATCATCCCACAGCGGGGTCATCCACCGGGGAGCCGTAGGATGCCGGGTAGGCGCATCAGGTCGGTCGATTGGGAGCGGATCCACACGTGAGCAGCGACAACGCAGCCCCGGACAATGAGACGGTATGGGACGTCGTCGTGGTGGGGGCGGGCCCCGCGGGTGCCTCCGCGGCCCATGCCGCCGCCTGCGCCGGGCGCCGGGCGCTGTTGTTGGAGAAGGCCGAACTGCCCCGCTACAAGACGTGCGGCGGCGGCATCATCGGCCCCTCGCGCGACGCCCTCCCGCCGGGTTTCGAACTGCCCCTGCGGGAGCGGGTGCACGCGGTGACCTTCTCGCTGAACGGCAAGCTGTCCCGCACCCGCCGCTCCAAGCACCCGCTCTTCGGGCTGATCAACCGGCCGGAGTTCGACGCGGCCCTGGTCGACGCCGCCAGGGACGCGGGCGCCGAGGTCCGTACGGGCGTCACGGTCACCCGTGTCGAGCAGCACGGCCCGGCCGTGCCCGACCGGCGCACGGTCGCCGTGGTGCTCTCCGACGGCGAGACGGTGCTGGCGCGGGCCGTGGTCGGGGCGGACGGCAGCGCGAGCCGCATAGGCGCGCACGTCGGGGTGAAACTGGACCAGGTGGATCTCGGCCTGGAGGCGGAAATCCCCGTTCCGGATACCGTCGCGGAGGACTGGGCGGGCCGGGTGCTCATCGACTGGGGCCCGATGCCGGGGAGTTACGGCTGGGTCTTCCCCAAGGGCGACACCCTTACGGTCGGCGTCATCTCGGCGCGCGGCGAGGGCGCCGGGACCAAGCGCTACCTGGAGGACTTCATCGCCCGGCTCGGCCTCGCCGGATTCGAGCCCAGCATCTCCTCCGGCCATCTGACCCGCTGCCGCTCCGACGACTCGCCGCTGTCCCGCGGCCGGGTCCTGGTGTGCGGCGACGCGGCCGGGCTGCTGGAGCCCTGGACCCGCGAGGGCATCTCCTACGCGCTGCGCTCTGGGCGGCTCGCGGGGGAGTGGGCGGTGCGCGTCGCCGAGGCGCACGACGCGGTGGACGCCCGCCGCCAGGCCCTGAACTACGCCTTCGCGATCAAGGCGGGGCTCGGCGTGGAGATGGGCGTCGGCCGCCGACTGCACACGGTCTTCGCCCGCCGACCCGGGATGTTCCACGCGGCGATCACCGGCTTCCGCCCGGCCTGGCGCGCCTTCACGAAGATCACCCGCGGGACGACCACGCTGGGCGACCTCGTCCGCACCCACCCGGCTGCCCGCCGGGCCCTGGGGGCGATGGACCGGGGCTAGGGCGTGTTTCGAAGGTGGCGCCGTCCGCCCGGAGGGCGGGGCAGGCGGGACTTTCGAAATACGCCCCAGGGAGCCGCCCGCGTCCGCCGCGCCGTGGTAGGGAGCCGGGCTCGGCCCGGCCCCGCCCCGCGATCTGCCCGGCAGGGCATGGGCGCCTACTCCGCCGGGAGTAGGCGCGGGCACCGCGCAGGGGGGACGCCGGGGGCGCCCGGCCGGTTTAGCGTTACCCGTATGCACGGATTCACGGGGGAGCACGGCCTGGGGCAGCGGCCGGGCGGATGGCGGCGCGGGGCGCCCTTCGGCCCATCGCGGGCGCCCTTCGACCCCTCGCGTTCGGCCGTGCCCTGGCGCTCCTCGCTCGCCATCGCCGTCATCCAGATGGTGGGCACCGGGTTCGCCGCGCAGGATCAGCCCGTCCGGGCGGGCCTCGGGCCCGGGAGCGCCGCGCTGCTGCTCGCCGGGCCCGCGCTGCTGCTCATGCGCCATCGCCGTCCCGGGGCGGTCGTGGTCGGCACGGCGGCCGTGACCGCCGTCTACCTCGCCGCCGGATATCCGTACGGGCCCGTCTTCCTCAGCGTCGTCGTCGCCTGTGTGGCGGCCGTCGCGGCCGGGCGGCGGATCGCCGCGTGGAGCGCGCTCGGGCTGCTGTGGGGGAGCCATCTGCTCACCGGCCACTGGCTCTACCGCTGGCTGCCGCCGGATGGCGACGGGCCCGTCGGATGGGGGCAGGAGCTGGCGGTCACCGCCTGGGCGATGGCGATCGTGGCCGCCTCCGAACTCGTCCGCGTACGGCGCGAACAGCGGGCCCGGGAGCGGGCCGAACGGGAGGCGGCGGCCCGGCGCAGGGCGGACGAGGAACGGCTGAGGATCGCCCGCGAACTGCATGACGTCCTCGCCCACAGCATCTCGGTCATCAACGTCCAGGCGGGCGTCGGGCTCGCCCTGCTCGACCAGGACCCCGAGCAGGCCCGCACCGCGCTGACCACCATCAAAGCGGCCAGCAAGGAGGCGCTGGGCGAGGTCCGCCAGGTCCTCGACACCCTGCGGACCTCCGGCTCCGGCGCGCCAGGCGCCGCGCCGCGCTCACCCGCGCCCGGCCTGGACCGGCTGGAGGAGCTGACCGCGCAGGCGGCGGACGCGGGGCTCGCGGTGCGGGTGGAGGTGGACGGCGTACGGACGGCCCTGCCGCCCGGCGCCGATCTCGCGGCGTTCCGCATCGTGCAGGAGGCCCTGACCAACATCGTCCGCCACTCCGGCTCCCGTAACGCCCGTGTGCTGCTGCGCTACGGCCCCGGTGAGCTGGAGCTACGGGTGGACGACGACGGCCCCGCGGCCGGGGACGGGGCGACGGGCGGCGGCAACGGCCTGGTCGGCATGCACGAGCGGGCCGCCGCACTCGGCGGCACGGTGGAGGCGGGCCCGCGCCCGGACGGCGGCTTCCGCGTGCGGGCCCGGATCCCGTTCAACCGGGCCCGGATCCCGTCCAAGGGCGAGGAAGAGCCTCTGGAAGAGCCCCCGCGGGACAAGGACGGGAGGGAGACCCATGAGGGATGAGGACGGGCCAGAGACCGTGATCCGTGTCGCGCTCGCCGATGACCAGCTCCTCGTCCGCGCCGGATTCCGCGCCCTGCTGGCCGCGCAGCCGGACATCGAGGTGGTCGGCGAGGCGGCCGACGGGGAGCAGGCGCTGGCGCTCGTACGGGAGCGGCGCCCCGATGTCGTCCTCATGGACATCCGCATGCCGGTGCTCGACGGCCTCGCCGCCACCCGCGGGATCACCGGCGACCCGGCCCTCGGGGAGGTGAAGGTGGTCATGCTGACCACCTTCGAACTCGATGAGTACGTCTTCGAGGCGATCCGCTCCGGCGCCTCCGGCTTCCTGGTCAAGGACACCGAACCGGATGAGCTGCTGCGGGCGGTGCGCGCCGTCGTCGGCGGCGACGCGCTGCTGTCGCCCGGGGTGACCCGCCGCCTCATCGCCGAGTTCGCGGCCCGCTCCAGGGAACCCGCGCCCGCGGCGGCGCTGGCGGAGCTGACCGAGCGGGAGCGGGAGGTGATGGCGCTGGTCGGGATGGGGCTGTCGAACCAGGAGATCGCCCGGCGGCTCGTGGTCAGCCCGCTCACCGCCAAGACCCATGTGAGCCGCACGATGGTCAAACTGGGCGCCCGGGACCGCGCCCAACTCGTCGTGCTCGCCTATGAGTCGGGCCTGGTCCGGCCGGGCTGGCTCGGCTGAGCGGGGCTCCCGCGGGCGGACCGGGCTTCCGGGGATCTGTGCTCCGGGCCTTGCCCAGCCCCGCCCTGCTCCCAGCGCAGCCCTCCACCCACCACGGCCCTCCGCCCACCACGGCCCTCCGCCCAAGCGGCCCTCCGCCCACCACGGACCCTTCACGACAACGGCCGCTCAGAACAGCCCTTCCGGGGCCTCCGCCGCCCGCTCCCGCCGCGCCACCGGCGCCGTCGTCGGGGCGTCCGCCTCCGCCGCCGTCAGTGGCCAGCCCGCCAGCTGCCGGGCGTCCAGCAGCAGCGCCCGGCCGTCCGTCGAGGTCAGATGGATGTCCGGGCCCGCCACGGCGTCGATCCGGCCGCTCACGGTGGCCTCGGGGACGAACTGGACCAGCCCCGGCGCCGGGCGCACCCGATCCAGGTGGAACGCCACATCGTGGTGCACCGGCTCGCACGGGACCAGGGCCAGCGACTCCGGCAGACCGCCCAGGGCGCGCGCCCGCTGGTGGAGCGCGGCGAGGTCGGCGGCCCGCCGCTCAGGCGGCGGCGGGCTCTCGCGGGCGGTGCGCTTGGCGGCGTAGGGGAAGCGGTCAGGGACGCCGAGCGCGGTGCCCAGCACGGCCTCGGCGCGGCGCGCGGCCATCAGCGGGCCACGGCCCAGCAGACAGTACGAGAGCGCGGCCTGTTCCAGCAGCCGGACCCCCTCCCGCTCGGCCGCGGTGATCCCGACCTTGACCAACTCCGCGCCGAACCACGCGAGATAGACGTCGTAAGGGCGCGGATCGTCCGTACGGGTGTCGGCGGCCACGGAGTACGAGCGGTCCAGCCGGGCGCAGTCCGGGCACTGCGCCGATACGGCGGAGGCCGGGACCTCGGCCCCGGCCGGACACGGGGTGTGCCGGGCGCTCCTGCGGACGCCGACGCAGGCGCGCCGCGGCCCGGTGGTGAAGGAGAGCGGGCGGTCCGGCGTGAGCGGGGAGAGCCGTTCCCCCTGGGCCGGATGGCGCCAGACCAGCGCGGGCCCGCCGCGGCCCCAGCGCGCCCCGGCGCACTGCCACCGTGCGGACCGCGGGTCCTGGCTCCGGCTCCGGGCCCGGCTCTGGCCCCGGGGCATCAGCGCCGGTGCCGGGAGAAGAGCCAGAGCGCCCGCACCAGGCGGACGGCGAAGCCGACGGTGGCCACCGCGAAGGCGGCGCCCTGCCAGGCCCGCTCCTGGGCCCGGCCCAGGTCGCCGAAGAGGGCGGGGCTGTCGACCACCACATAGAGCACGGCCGCCAGCAGACCGGCCGTGACCAGGGCGAACACTATCTCGACAGTGAGCGCGTCACGTTCGTCCTGGGTACGGGGTCCGGTCATCTGCTCTCAGCCCTTCGTCTGGTGTCCGGTGGCCTCCGCCGGTTCGGTCCGCTCCGGCTCCGGCCCGCGCTGCCCATCATCGCGCTTCCGGCGTACGTACAGCTGCTTCCGCACGCGTGCCACGACCGTACCGTCCGCGGCGACCACCTCGCTCTCGAACCACGGCAGCGTCTTGCCGCCGTCCGCCGTGGCCCCGCGGATCTCCTCCAGCCGCTCCTCGGTCACCGTGAAGTCGGCGAACACATCGCCGCGGCCGGGTGAGACGAAGTCGATCTCGCCGGACTTGTCCCAGACGATGTAGTCCCGGCCGAGCCCTCGCATCACCAGCAGCATCCAGAACGGGTCGCTCATCGAGAACAGCGAGCCGCCGAAATGGGTCCCCACGTAGTTGGAGTTGAAGCGGTGCAGCCGCAGCCTCACGCGGGCGCTGCTCCAGTCCTCCGCGATGTGGACCACCCGCACTCCGGCGAAGAGATAGGGCGGCCACCAGTTCATCGCGCGGCGCAGTCCGCGCGGCGACATCGATCGACGTGACATGGCAGGAAGCTAACACGGGTTATTACTCACTGGTAACCCGTATGGTCGGGCCGCCCGGGCGGTCGGGAGGTCAGATCTTCGAGTGCTCCCGCCACAGCTCGGCCAGCTTCTCGTCCCCCTCCGTGGTCAGCGCGCTGATCGGCAGCCGGTTCCAGAGCGCGAGATAGAGGTCGTGGGCCGGGCCGCTGAGCTCGCAGTCGGCCGCCCCCTCACCATGGCGCTCGACGCGCAGGGCGTCCTGGGACAGCCGTATCGTCCAGGCCGCGGCCTGGTCCGTGGCCCTCACCCGGAGCGTGCGCGGAGTGTCCGTGCGCACCTGGGACCGGTCCCTGCTGTGGAAACCGGCCAGCAGCTCATCGACCCCGTCGGCCGCGAACTCCGGGGTGAACGGGGAGAAGTCCCCGCCGCGCGCCGACTCCGCGTCGATCCGGTGGATGGCCGTCTCATGGGCCTGGCGCCTGGCCCAGAACGCGAGCGGGGAGTCCGCGGGCAGGAAGGTGAAGCACTTCACCTCGGGGTCGGCATGGGTGAGGACGTCGACCAGCCGGCCATGGACCTCGCGGTACCACGCCACCAGCTCGGCGTCGGCCGGCGCCCCCTCGGCCGGCGGCCGGACCGGCTTGGTCAGGCCCTCGGCGACGAACCGGGCGGCCCAGCCGTGCACCCGGCCGAGGTGGGACAGCAGATCGCGGACGCGCCAGTCGGGGCAGGTGGGCACGGGGGCGTCAAGCCCGGCTTCGGCCGCGGCGTCGGCCAGCGACAGGCCCTCGCGGTCCACGGCTTGGATCAACTCGGCAGTCTCCATGGCGGCATCATGCCAGCCGCCTCTGACAACGCCCTGCCGGGCCGGGCGGAATGTCAACTTCCGGCCGTGCGCGCGGCATTCCGCGTGCCGTACGCGACGACGGCGGCCACGGCGGCGAGCGCCGCGACCGTGGTGAGCGCGACCGGCAGCGAGTACCAGTCGGCGAGGAAGCCGATCGTGGGTGGGCCCAGCAGCATGCCGCCGTAGCCGAGCGTGGAGGCCGCGGCGACTCCGCCCGGCCCGGTCAGCGCGCCCGCCCGGGCGATGGCGACGGGGAAGAGGTTGGCCAGCCCCAGCCCGGTGACCGCGAAGCCGAGGAGCGCGAGCCAGATCGTGGGCGCGAGCGCGCCCAGCAGCATCCCGGCCGCGGCCGTGGCGCCGCCCGCGACCAACGCCCTGGTCTGGCCGAGCCGTTCGAGCAGCGCGGTGCCGCTCAGCCGCCCGACGGCCATCATCAGGGCGAAGACGGCGTAGCCCGCGGCGGCGAGCCCGGCGGACACGCCGAGGTCCTGGCGCAGATGGAGCGCGGCCCAGTCGGCCATCGCCCCCTCGCCGTACGCCGTGCAGAGCGCGATCAGGCCGAACACGGCGACGAGCCACCGGGCGCGCCCCGGCCGCCGTACGCCGGGCGGCGACGCGAGGTCGGCGGCCTGCCCGGACCCGGGCGTGGGCCCCGTGCCGCCCCGGGGCGCGGGCACCGGCAGTGAGATCAGCGTCCGGCCCGCGACGGCCGTGAGCAGCAGCCCGAAGACCGCGAGCAGCGACAGATGGCGGGTGGGGGAGAGATGGCCGGCGATCAGCCCGCCCAGCCCGGCCCCGGCCATCCCGCCCAGGCTGAACGCGGCGTGGAAACCGGGCATGACCGGGCGCCGCAGGGCGGCTATGAGGTCGACGGCCGCGCTGTTCATGGCCACGTTGAGCGCGCCGAACCCGGTGCCGAAGACCAGCAGCACCAGCCCGAGGGCGAGCGCGGAGTGGGTCAGCGGCGGCAGCGCGACCGAGCCCGCGAGCAGCGCGGCGGCGGCCACCGTCGTCGGATGGCTGCCGAAGCGGCGGCACAGGCGTCCGGCGGCCATCATCGTGGCCGCGCCGCCCGCCGACACGCCGAGCAGCGCCAGTCCCAGCGCGCCCTCCGAGGCGCCCGTCTGGTCCTTGACCGCGGGGATCCGGGCGACCCATCCGGCGAACACGAAACCGTCGAGGAAGAAGAACGCGGTGATGGCGGCGCGGAGTCGGGCGAGGTCGTGATGCGAGGATACGGAGCGGCATGCGCCCGGAGTGGCCGTCCGTGTTTTGTTTGGAGTCGGCACAAAGTGAGAATAGAGGCGTGACGCAGACACGGACAAGGCTCGAGCGCGGCCGAAGCGCTCTTGGCCCGGCACTGGCACTCGTCCACACCGGCCGCGCCCCCACCCGCGCCGTGCTCACCGCCGAACTCGGGGTGACCCGCGCGACCGCGGGCGCGGTCGCCGCCGAGTTGGAGGCGCTCGGCCTGATCCAGGTCGACTCGCGACCGCTCGGGGCCGCCGGGGCGCAGGGCCGCCCCTCCCACCGGCTGTCGGTCGCGCCTCACGGGCCGGTCGCGCTCGCCGCCCAGGTGCACGCCGACGGCTTCCGGGCGGCGCTGGTCGGACTCGGCGGGCAGACCGTGGCCACCGCCCCCGGCTGCATGACCGTGCCCGCCGACCCGGCGCATGTCCTCGACGCGGTCGTCGAGGCCGGTGCCGGGCTGCTGCGGGAGACCGGCCGCCGCTGTGTCGGCGCGGGGCTCGCCGTGCCCTCCGCGGTCGCCGAACCGGAGGGCACCGCCCTGAACCCGCTGCACATCGCCTGGCCCGCGGGCACTCCGGTGCGCGAGCTGTTCAACGCCAGCCTGGCGGCGGCCGGAATCCGCGGCGACGACGGCGAGCCGGTCACCGGCTTCGCGGGCAATGACGTCAACCTGGCCGCGCTCGCCGAACACCGCCATGGCGCGGGCGGCGGCGCCCAGCATCTGCTCTGCGTCGCCACCGGGCACCGGGGCGTCGGTGGCGCGCTGGTGCTCGACGGACGGCTGCACACGGGCAGCGCCGGGCTCGCCCTCGAGGTGGGCCATCTGACCGTCAACCCCGAGGGCCCGCCCTGCCACTGCGGCAGCCGCGGCTGTCTGGACATCGAGACCGATCCGCTCGCCTTCCTCACGGCGGCCGGGCGCGAACCGGGCCCTGAGGTGTCCCTACTGCAACAGGCCCGCGATCTGCTGCGCGAGGAGTACGCCACGGCGCCATCCGTAAGGGCGGCCACCGGGCAGCTCATCGACCGCCTGGGCCTCGGACTCGCCGGTCTGGTCAACATCCTCAACCCGGACCGCATCATCCTCGGCGGGCTGCACCGCGAGCTCCTGGAGGCCGACCCGGAGCGGCTGCGCGCGGTGGTGGCGGAGCGCAGCCTGTGGGGCCGGAGCGGGGGCGTACCGATCCTGCCGTGCACGCTGGACCACAACAGCCTGGTCGGGGCGGCGGAGTTGGCGTGGCAGCCGGTGCTGGACGACCCCTTGGCGGCCCTGGGCGCGGGCTGATCCGCCCAGCGGTCACCAGTGCCGCCCCCGGGGCAGCACGTCCAGGTCCGGCGTGGACAGATGGAGCACCTGGTAGCGGTCGCCGGGCTCCGAGGGCGGTGCCGACTCCTCCCAGAGCGTGAAGTGGATCAGCTCCCAGCCGCGTGGGTCGATGCCGAGGGCCGTGGTGTGGACGCCGTCCTTACGGGCGCGCTCGGCCAGCCGCGCCAGCGCGCCCTCGACGGCGGGGGCGGGATCGTCGGCGGCCGGGACCGGCTCGGCGTGGCGGGTGGCCGCGCGCGGCACGGCGCCCGCGGCGGGGCCCCGCTCGAGGCCGAGCCCCTGCCAGTGCTCGACCGGGGGCCTGCCGAAGTCCCGGACGATGCCCTGGAATCCGGGGCCCCACAGAAAGCGGTTCATGGCCTCGGGCGCGGTCCACAGATAGAACGGCGCGTACTGATGGACCGGCGAGCCGTCCACCCCGAGCTCCCGGATCCCGTACACCTTGAGGCCCAGCCCTGGGAAGTCGTCGAGCAGTGGCCCCTTCGTCTCCACCCGGCGCCGGATGATCTTCATGTCGTAGTCGGCGGGCAGGGTGATCCGGTACTGCATGGCGAGCATCGGTGAACTCCTGTCAGTGGGCCGTGCGTTCGCGGTAGGGCGTGCATGCGCGCGGGTGGGTGTTCGTTCTCGGTTCCTGTGATCGTACACACTAGTAGGTACAGAGCGAGGTGGGGCCGGTGCACGTACTCCCCGGGAGGTACCGGAACTGTCGTCGGCCGTACGACGACCCGGGCACCGTAAGGGAGTGATCCTCGGGAGTGGCCACAAGACGAGGGCCATGAGAAACCCACTCCCAAGGAGCGCGATCACCATGAACACCCTGGCGCACGGCTTCGCCGGCGGCGATGGCCCCGGCCCGTGGATTCTGCTCGTCCCGCTGATGTGGGCGCTGGTCGTCGGCGGTGCGGTCTTCGCGCTGCGGCGCGCCGGACGGCGCGGACGCGCCCCCTGGCGGCACGGCCCCGGCCCCGTGGACTTCGGCGAGCGATCGCCGATCGCGGTGCTGGGCCGTCGCTTCGCGGCCGGTGAGATCGACGAGGACGAGTACTGGCGCCGACTGTCCGTCCTGGACGAGCAGTTCGGCCGCCATGCGGCGAAGGGCGGGGCCCTCTGACGGCGGAGGGCGGGGCGGTACGGGCCGCCGGGCGCATCCGGGCCGTCCCGCCTCGCCCGAGGCGGGACGCTCGCATGGCTCAGTGGGAGGCTGCCGACCGGGCGGCGGCGGGGGCCCGTTCGAGCACCGGGGGTGCCGGAGCGGCGGCAGCGGCCGGGGCCGCGGCGGCAGCAGGGGCGGCGGCGGGGGCCGGTGCCGCGGCGACGGGCTCGGGGGTGAGGGGCGCGGGTGCTACGGGCGCGGGCGCCGGGGTGACGGGCACCGGCTTCGGCGCCGGGGTGGCGACGGGCTCGGCTGCGGGCGCGGGGCCGGTGAGGGGTGTGGTGGGCACCGGCGCCGGACGGGAGGCGTCCGTGCGGAGGGGCGGCGCGGTGCGGCCCGTTCCATGCGAGGCGAAGGGCTGCTTGGCGGCGGCGGCGGGCCGCGGCACGGCCAGTGTGAACCAGACGACCTTCCCGCTGCCGTCGTCCCGCGCGTGCATCCCCCAGCTCTGGCTGACGGCCGCGACCAGCGCGAGCCCCCGGCCATGGGTGGCGAAGGGATCGCACGCCTGGACGCGAGGCAGCCGCGGATCCTGGTCGCGGACCGAAACGGTCAGCCGGTCCAGCATGAGGGCGATCTCCACCGTGCACTGCTTGTCCGGCTCGGCGTGCCGATGGACATTGGTGAGCAGTTCGGTGACCCCGAGCGCCGCCGGGTCGATGAGCGGATCCAGATGCCAGTAGCGCAACTGCGCCGACACGATTCTGCGGACCTGTCCGATCCGCGACGGCAGGGCCTGCAGCTCCACCGTGCAATGCCTGCTAGGACGACTGATCACGGCTGCGACTCCCTGAAGACGTGGGGCTAGCCTGATTCAGATGCGGGCGACGAACACGTTCAGCAGTGGTGGCTGCTGGGCGCGACCGGTGGGACGGTTCTCAGCGTCACCGCTTGTTGACCCTCAGTGATACTGATACTCGTCCAGGGTCGGTCCCACCGCGCGCATGCGCAACTCGGCCGCCTCACCTCTTCGAGCCACGCCCCCGGGCGGACCGGACGGCGTCGAGGAAGCGGCCGGCGGCGCCCGAGCCGGACTTGGCCGAGGTGGACTTGGTGTCCTGCGAGCCGAGGGTGAGACGGTAACGGGTGCCGTTCACGGTGGCCATGGCCTGGTCTCCGTCCACGAACCAGGGCTTGCTCGCGCGCACCGACTGCACGGGCGCGCTGTCGATTTCGCTGCCGTAGCTGGTCAGCAACTGCAGCCTGCCGTCCTTGATCATGACCTGTCCGGCGCGGGTGACCGAGCGCAGGAACCGCTCGATTCGCACTCCCCTGGCATTGAACTCCGTATCGGCCATCACAACCGCCTCCCCGATGGCTCCGACTGGCACTGTGCCGCCGCCTCTCATTTTCCCTGTTGCGCAGTGTGCCCGTGACCGGGCCCGGGCACCAGGGCGCACTGGGGGACAATGAGGATCGAATCGGCATGAGTATGCCACCTGGGCTCGGCATGAGGCACAAGCAGGAGGAGTGGGCGTTGGACGGCACGGCGCACGGGAGCATCGGGACGGTCGACGTGGATCGCAGCGACCACGGCTACCGCGAGTGGCTGAAGGAAGCCGTCCGTAAGGTGCAGGCCGACGCCCAGCGGTCCGCGGACACCCATCTGCTGAGCTTCCCGCTGCCCGAGCGCTGGGGGATCGACCTCTACCTCAAGGACGAGTCCACCCACCCCACGGGAAGTCTCAAGCACCGCCTGGCACGCTCGCTGTTCCTCTATGGGCTGTGCAACGGCTGGATCCGGCCCGGCAAGCCCGTGATCGAGGCGTCCAGCGGCTCGACCGCCGTATCCGAGGCGTACTTCGCCAAGCTGATCGGCGTCCCCTTCATCGCGGTGATGCCCCGCACGACCAGCCGGGAGAAGTGCCGCCTGATCGAATTCCATGGCGGCCAGTGCCATTTCGTGGACGACCCGCGGACGATGTACGAGGAGTCCGCCGCCCTCGCGGCGGAATCCGGGGGTCACTACATGGACCAGTTCACCTACGCCGAGCGGGCCACGGACTGGCGCGGCAACAACAACATCGCCGAGTCGATCTATCAGCAGCTGCGTCTGGAGCGCTATCCCGAACCGGCGTGGGTCGTCGCCACGGCGGGCACCGGTGGCACCTCGGCGACCATCGCGCGCTATGTCCACTACATGCAGTACGACACCCGGGTGTGCGTCGCCGACCCGGAGAACTCCTGCTTCTTCGACGGCTGGGTCCACCACGACGCCCACGCCTCCAGCGACCACGGCTCACGCATCGAGGGCATCGGCCGCCCCCGGATGGAGCCCAGCTTCGTACCGGGCGCGATCGACCGGATGATGAAGGTCCCGGACGCGGCGAGCGTCGCCGCCGTGCGCGCCCTGGAGCGGGCCACCGGCCGTAAGGCGGGCGGCTCCACCGGGACCGGGCTGTGGAGCGCGCTGCGGATCGTCGCGGAGATGGTCGCCGCGGGGCGGACCGGGAGCGTGGTGACGCTGCTGTGCGACCCGGGGGAGCGGTATCTGGACAAGTACTACGCGGATGCCTGGCTCGAGGAGCAGGGGCTGGACATCGAGCCGTATGCGAAGACGCTCGACATCTTCCTCACCACCGGCAACTGGACGAACTGACCTCGCCTTTACGCTCACTGGCGTCGCCCTTACGGCCGCCGCGTTGTCCTTACGGCCGCCACGTTGTCCTTACGGCCGTCGTCAGGCCGCCGCCACCATCCGGTCCAGGTTCCGCACCGCCTGGTGGAACGCGCGCCGCAGAACCGGCCGCATCGCCCGTACGACACCCCGCAGCACCGCCGTGCCGTCCACCGCGAAGACATAGCGCACCACCGTCCCGCCGCCGTGAGAGGGCCGCAGGGTCCACTCTTCCAGCAGCGCCCGCAGCCCCGGTGCGTTGGCCTCGTCGACGCGGTAGGCGTAGCGCTCGTGCGGATCCGCCGCCATGACCGTCTCGCGGAAGAGGGTGCCGCCGATGAGGCGGATCTCCCTGCCCTTGCCGCCGTCCGTGGCCCGGGCGTCCTTCACCTGCCGGTACCACCGCGGCCAGCCCTCGACATCGGCGAACGCCTCGTACACCGCCTCCGGAGCGGCCGAGACCTCGGCGACGAAGACGAGCCGCACCGGGGCGGTCTCGGCGTAGTCCAGCCCGACGGAACGCAACCGGTGTGTCATGGACACACGATAACTGCCGGGGTGTCAGATGTCTGCGGTGCGGGCCGGCTCGCCCGCCACCACCAGCTCCGGCAGATACTCGGAGATCTCCGCCCGCGCGTCCTCCGGCAGCCCCGGGTCCGTCACCAGCGCGTTCACCTGGTCCAGCGAGGCGAAGGAACTCAGCCCCACCGTGCCCCACTTGGTGTGGTCCGCGACCACCACCACCCGCCGCGCGGCCCTGACGAAGTGGCGGTTGGTCTCCGCCTCCGCGAGGTTCGGCGTCGACAGACCCGCCTCCACCGATATTCCGTGCACCCCGAGGAACAGCACATCGAAGTGGAGCGAGCGCACCGCCGCGTCCGCGACCGGCCCCACCAGCGTGTCCGACGGCGTCCGCACCCCGCCGGTGAGCACGACGGTGGCCGCGCCGGGGCGCGGGCCCACCCCGCCGAGCGCCGCCGACCGCTGGGCGTTGTAGAACACATCGGCCACCCGGACCGAGTTCGTCACCACTGTCAGATCGGGCACCTCCAGCAGCTGCTGGGCCAGTGCGAAGGCCGTGGTGCCCCCGGCCAAGGCGATCGCGGTGCCCGGCGTGGCCATCGCGGCCGCCGCCCTGGCGATGTCCTCCTTGGCGCTCAGCTCCAGGCCCGACTTGGCCTCGAACCCGGGCTCGTACGTGCTCGCCTCGGCCACCGGCACGGCCCCGCCGTGCACCTTCTCCACGACGCCCAGCCTGGCCAGCGCGTCCAGATCGCGACGAACCGTCATGTCCGAGACATTGAGCTTGCGCGTCAGCTCGTTGACCCGCACCCCGCCGCGCCGCCTGACCTCATCGAGGATCAGGGCACGCCGCTGCTCCGCGAGCAGGTTCTGGTTGTCGCTCACCCTGCCACGTCTCCCTCCGGTCGGCCCCCGTCGCCCGCGCGTTCATCTTCGCATGGGGCGAGGACAGCCGGGCGCCGGTGCACCCAGGGTCACGATTTCGCCACGCCCGCCGTGTCGGGGTCGGCAGAGGTGGCCTATGGGCACAATCCTGGAGCCGGAACGACCGCACCACACCGGGATCGGGGGACACGGTGGCATCGACCATGCGTACGGACACACCGGCCGACGCGAGGGAACGGGCGGGGACGGACCGCAAGGGCGGGGCGCCACCGCCCGATCTCGAACTCCTCGTCCACGGAGTGGGCGGCACCACCCCCGAGGAGATGCTGGGCGATCCGCGCACCAGCCTGGTCACCGGCGACGAGACCGCGGCGGTCTACCGCAGGGCGGAGGACATCGACGCCGAGCAGCGCCCGCCGGAGGACCGCGAGGGCCCGGACCGCGACGGCCCGATCCGCGAGGCGTACGTCTGGTGCAACCTCACCTCGGGCAACAGCTCCCGCGCCCTGTGGCTGCTTTTACTGCCGTTCATGGTCGCCAACCTCGCCCACTGGATGCGGCCCCCGGCCGACCGGCGCGAGCGGACCGTGCGCACCTATGGCCTGCTCGTCCGGCTCGTGGCGCTCACCCTGACCGTCCTGCTGATCGCCGGGGCCTGCGAGGTGGCCCTGGACCTGGTCGCCTGGCAGTGCGCCGGTTCGGCCGACTGCGCCGGGGGCAAGTCCTGGCTCGGCTTCCTGTCCCCGGAGAACCACGGCTGGTGGAGCCAGCCCGGCCGCAGGCTCGCGCTGGCCGCGGTGCTGCCCGGCGTGCTCACCGGACTGCTGTGGTACCTGTCCAACCGCACCTGGAGCGCGTACGAGTCCTCCCCGCCGCTGGAGCGCCCCGTCGACGAGTCCGCGCCCGAGGCGGGCAACCGTCCCGCGCTGTGCCTGCCCGGCTTCTGGTACGGCCGCAGGATCGTCGCCCGGCTGCGCGCCGCGCACACCGCCGCGGGCTTCCTCACCATCGCGGCGGGCCTGACCCTGCCCACCGCCGCCTACGACCGCCAGCCGGGCGGCAGCGGGCCGCAGGACACCGCGGGCTGGGTACTGCTGACGCTGCTCTGCGCGGGCGCGGTCACGGTGGTGGCCGTGGTGTGCCACCGCGGTCGCAGCGAGTCCAGGGTCGACGGGCAGCTGGACCGCCTCATCATCACCGCGCTGCCCGGTGCCGCCCTCGCGGTGCTGGCGCTCTCCGTCCTGTACGCCGGCTGGTCCCGCCCCGGCTGGGCCTCCACCGGCCAGCTGCCGGGCAACGAGGCGTTCTGCGCCATCGCCATCGGGGAGGGCGCGCTGATCGTGACCATGGTGGTGTGCGCCCTGGTCCTCCACCGGGCCGCGCCCGGCCGCACCCCGCTGTACGGGCTCGCCGGGCCCGCCGTCGCCGTGCTCGCCTGCGGGCTCGGCGCGGTGCTCGCGGGCGGCGTCGCCCAGCGCTTCGCCGACTGGCTGGACGGCGGCGGCACCCCGGGCGAGGGCCCGGGGACCGCACCGCCGGTGCTGCTGACCTGGCTGGCCACGGCCATTCCGGCACTGCTGCTGGTTCTGGTCGTGCTGCTGCTGATCTTCACCGTAAGGGTGTGGCGGGTGCGCAACCGGCTGCTGCCGACCATCATGGACGGCTATCCGGGGGAGCGGCCCGACGCCGTGCGCACCCGGCGGATCGCGAGCACCATCGCCCGCGCGGGCCTCACCGACTCCGCCCCCTGGATCGTCGGCCCGGTGGCGCTGCTCACCCTGCTGTTCGGCGCCCTGGCCGTCACCGCGGCCTGGGTCACCCATGAGGTGCCGGGAAGGGCCGCCGACGGCGCGCCCGGGGCCGTGGACGCCGCCGCCCAGACCGCGCAGGCGCTGGGCTCCTGGCTGATGGGGCTGGCCTTCCTGATGCTGGTCACCTGGGCCCGCCGCGCCTACCGCAGCCCCTCCGCCCGCCGCACCATCGGCATCCTGTGGGACGTGGGCACCTTCTGGCCGCGCGCCGCCCACCCCTTCGCGCCCCCCTGTTACGCCGAGCGGGCGGTGCCCGACCTCACCTGGCGGATGGAGACCTGGACCCGCAGGCACGGCGGCCGGCTGGTCATCTCCGGCCACTCCCAGGGCAGTGTGCTGGCCGCCGCGGCGGTCTGGCAGGTGGACCGCCGCACCCGCGGCCAGGTCGCGCTGCTCACCTACGGCTCACCGCTGGAGCGGCTCTACGGGCGGTGGTTCCCCGCCTACTTCGGGCCCACCCAGCTGCGCTCGCTCCACGGCGAGGTGCGCTACTGGCGCAATCTGTGGCGCTACACCGACCCGATCGGCGGCCCCGTCAAGCTGCCCGAAGGCAGCGGGTCCGAGGTGGACTGCGACGCGCTCAAGGACCCGCTGGCCTACGGCCGTACGACCGAACACCCGCTGCCCGCGCCGATCCTGGGGCACAGCGATTACCAGGCCGACCCCGTCTTCGACCGGGAGCGGGCCGGGCTGCTGGCCCGGCTCCCGGAGCAGAAGCCGCCACCGGCGGCGGCGGAGGCCGCCGGTCAGATGAGCTCCGGCAGGTCCTCGGGGTAGAGCAGGGTGAGGTCGTCCGTGGTCGGGTCGCTCAGCTGGGCGACCCGGCCCGCGTGCCGCTCCACCATCGCCTCGAAGGTCTGCCGGGCGGTGCGGCCGTTGCCGAACGCCGGGCCCTTGGGGAGCGCCGTGAAGTACTTCAGCAGCCCCTCAGAGGCCCCCTCGCCGATCCGGTACTCATGCTCCTCGGCCTGCTGCTCCACGATCCGCAGCAGCTCCTCCGGGGCGTAGTCGCCGAAGGTGATGGTGCGCGAGAAACGGGAGGCCACACCGGGGTTGACGGACAGGAAGCGCTCCATCTCCGCCGTATACCCCGCGACGATGACCACGACCGCTTCCCGGTGGTCCTCCATCAGCTTCACCAGCGTGTCTATGGCCTCCCTGCCGAAGTCCCTGCCGGAGTCCTCCGGGGAGAGGGCGTACGCCTCGTCGATGAACAGCACCCCGCCCCGCGCCCGGTCGAACGCCTCCTGGGTGCGGATCGCCGTCGAGCCGATGTGCTCACCGACCAGGTCCACCCGGGAGACCTCCACCAGATGGCCGCGCTCCAGCACCCCGAGGGAGGCCAGGATCTCCCCGTAGAGCCGGGCGACCGTCGTCTTACCCGTACCGGGGGAGCCGGTGAAGACCAGATGGCGGCGGACGGAGGCGGCCTTGAGCCCGGCCTCCTGCCGCCGCCGGCCCACCTCGATCATGTCGGTGAGGGCCCGCACCTCGCGCTTGACGCTCTCCAGCCCGACCAGCGCGTCCAGCTCGCCCAGCACCGCCGTGGACGGGCGGACGTCGACCGGGGGCTCGGCGGCGGGCGCGGAGGTCTGGGCCGCCCGCTGCGCCGGGACGCCGCCCAGCAGCCCGGCCGAGGCGGTCTCCACGGCGGGGGCGGTGATCTGGGGCTGGGCGGGCGCGCCCGGGGGGTCCAGCGCCGTGGTGGCGCTCTCGTCGCTGGTGCAGTCCTCGACGATCGGCCCCGCCTCGGAGAACTCGTAACCCCCGCGCGCACACCGCTCCGTGCGGCACCGGGTCAGGGTGGTGCGGCAGCCGTCGATGATGTGGAAGCCATAGCCCCCGCTGCCGGTCACCCGGCAGCCGGTGAAGGTGCCGCGGCCCTCGGCGGAGACATAGAACCCGGCCTCCGCCGGTCCGGAGACCGTGGTGCGCTCGACCGTCGGATCGGCGCCCTTGGTGACGATCACTCCGGTGGCCGCGCCGTCTATGGTGCAGTTGGCGAGCGTGCCGCCGCTGCCGTGGTCACGGAACCACGCCCCGGTGGCCGCCTCCCGGATGCGGCAGTCGTCGAGCTGGACGATGGCCCCGTCGCTGACCGAGACCGCGGTGGAGCGCACCTGGGACAGATCGCTGTCGACCACATCGACCCGCGACCCCCGGTCCAGGACGAACAGCGCGTCCGGCACCTCGCGCACCCGGCACGAGTCGAGCACTGCGGTCGCCCCGTCGCTCACCCACACCGCCGGATAGTCTCCGGTGCTCTCGTGCAGCTCGCACTGGTTGGCGTCCACCCGGGTGCCCGGGTCCCACACCGACAGGCCGTTGCGCCCGAACCGGCGCACCGTGGAGCGGGTCAGCGTCAGCACCGAACGCGACCTCAGGTCGATCGCGTTCTCCGGGATGTCATGGATCTCGCAGTCGGCGAGCGTGAGCACCGCGTCCGTGTCCAGATTGATCCCGTCGGCCGTCGTACGGTGCACCCGGCAGTCGGTCAGGTTCCCGGTCGCGCGCCCGGAGACCTGCACCCCGGCGCCCCGGATCTCATACACCTCACAGCCGATGGCCTCGAGCGAGGAGCCGTCGCCGGTCAGCGAGAACCCGGCCCCGGACGCGTGGTGCACCCGGCAGCGGTCCAGGCGCGGACGGGCGCCGCCGCGCACCGCCACCCCCGACTGCCCGGCGGCCACCACCTCGCACTCCTCGAACACCCCGCCCGCGCCGTCCAGCACGCTGAGGCCGACGCCCGCGGGGTTGTCCATGGTGCAGCGCCGCACGGTCGGGCGGGCGCCGCCGCGCACCTCGATGCCGACCGCCGAGCGCGTGGCCACCCGTACGTCGGTCAGCTCCGGGGTGCCGTCCTCGATCAGCAGCGCGGGGGCGGCCGAGTCCTGGCCCTCGACATGCAGATCCTGGACCACGGCGGAGGCCCGTATCGTCAGCGCGACGCCGTCCACCGGCGCGATCCGCACCGAGCCGCGCGCGGAGCCCTCGGGCCCGCGCAGGGTGACGGCCCGGCCCACCGTCAGATTCTCGCGATAGGTGCCGGGCGAGATGGACAGCACATCACCGTCCCCGGCGGCCTCCAGGGCCGCGGTGAGGGAGGCGTACTCTCCGGTGCGGCGCCGCCACCGCGACGTTCCGCTGTGCGTCACCTGGACGACCGAGCCCTGTGCCATGGTGCTGCTGTGCCCCCACCTCGTGCGTTGCCGGTGTGCGCGCCTGACCGCGGCTGCTGACCGCCGCTGCGCATATGGAATGCCCCACCGTAGCGTGCGCGGGGCGCCATGAGTTGACGTGGCTGTGGAGCACGGGGGGAGTTGTGTGTTCGTATGACAACTCCCGGCCGGTGGCAACTCCCGGCCGGGCATGGCCGCTCGCACGGATCAGCTGTCGGCGTCCGCCCGTCCCCAGTCCTGACCGGCCCGCGCCCAGGCGGTGTCCCACTGTGTGTAACGCCTGCGCATGAGTCGCCAAACGACCAGCCGCCGGGCACCGTCCACCAGGACCGCCGTCACCCCGGCCGCGCCGATCCCGGCCAGCACCGCGTGGGTGGCGGCCGTCGCGGTGTCCAGTGGGCGTCCCACCGGGCGGCCGTGGTCGTCCGTCCAGATCCGGAACCGCTCACCGGGATCCGCGCCGGGGTGAGCGCCCAGCGTGCCCTGGTGTCTGCTGCCGTCCGGCCCCGTCCAGCGGGCGAGGACCCGGCGATGGGCGTCCCTCGCGGAAGCGGTCTCCGGATCGGAGTCGATGGGCGGATGCGGCAGCACCTTCACGACGGTGGCCGAGATCAGATGACGCTCGGCGCGCTGCTTCTGCGCGGCCTTCACCAGCGCCCCGTGCGCCAGGGATCCCGATGCCCAGCCGACGGCGGGGGCGGCGAGCAGGATGAGCGCCGCGGTGATCAGCGCCGCACACGCCTCCATCACGTCCGTCCTACGGCGCAGCGGGTTGCGCCGCCAGCGCCACAGCCCCCAGATCATTCGCATGGATCACATACCCCCTTCCCCATTCGTGGGTACCGCACGGCGGGCCGGATATGCGCGTATTCGGTGGAGAGAGAGCAATATCACGGGGCCAGCCCCTTCGCCGTTCCGGCGGGCCGTCGGCGGTGCAGGGGGACACGCCAGACCAGCCGGGTGCCGCCCGCCTCGGGCGCCGCGATGTCCAAGGTGCCGCCCAGGAGTTCGGCCCGGGACCGCATGTTGACCAGTCCTCCGCTGGGGGCGGCGCCGCCGGTGCCCACTCCGTTGTCCGTGACCTCCAGGGTGATGTCGGCGCCGACGGTCAGCCGCACCTCCACCCGCTGGGCGTGGGCGTGCCGCACGGTGTTGCTGAGCGCCTCGGCCAGCACCGCCAGCACATGGTCGGCGGTCTCGTCCGGCACATCGGTGTCCACCGGGCCGTCCATCAGCAGCGACGGGGCGAAGCCCAGGGTGTCCGACGCCGAGCGGACGGCCTTGACCAGCCGGCGCCGCAGCGTGGCGGGTTCACCGCCGTCGTCCCCGACCGTGCGCAGGGCGAAGATCGTGGAGCGGATGATCTTGATGGTCTCGTCCAGGTCGTCGACGGCCCGCCCCACCCTTTCGGCCGCCTCCGGGCGCTCGATCAGCCGGCCCGCGCTCTGCAGGGTGAGCCCGGTCGCGAAGAGCCGCTGAATGGCCAGATCGTGGAGGTCCCGGGCGATCCGGTCCCGGTCCTGGAGCAGCGCCATGTGCTCGGACTCGGCGCGGTGCCTGGCCAGTTCCAGGGCCAGGGCCGCCTGCGCCGCGAACCCCGAGAGCAGCTCCACCTCATGGTCGTCGAACGGCTGCCGCCCGGCCAGCCGGCACAGCCGCAGCGCACCGGAGGCCCGCTCGCCCGCGACCAGCGGTACGGCCACCACCGGGCCGAACTCGCTCTCCGGAGCGGGCAGCGGCCAGGACCGGGCCCGCGAGTCCATCCGTACGTCCGAGGCGGCGACGGGGCGCCCGGTGCGGGCCGCGAGCCCGGCCAGCGAGCCGTCGGACGGCACCACCAGGCCGCCGATGAGTTCGGCGTCATGCCCCTCGGCCACCTCGACCATCAGCGAGTCCGTGCCGGCGGCGGGCAGCAGGATCGCCGCCGAGTCGGCGAGTGCCACCTGGAGGGCGAGCCGGGCGATCAGGCTCAGCACCTCGCCCGCCGAGGTGCCCGCGAGCAGCGTACGGGTGATGACGCCGAGCGCTTCCAGCCACTGTTCGCGGCGGCGGCTCTCGTGGTACAGCCGGGCGTTGTCGATGGCCACCCCGGCGGCGACCGACAAGGTGGTCAGCACCGCCTCGTCATCGGCGTCGAACTGGGCGCGGCCGCGCTTCTCGGTCAGATAGAGATTCCCGAAGACCTCGTCACGGACCCGGATCGGCACGCCCAGGAACGAGCGCATCGGCGGATGGTGCTCGGGGAAGCCATAGCTGGCCGGATGCTCCGACAGATCGGTGAGCCGCAGCGGCTGGGGATGGCGGATCAGCTCGCCGAGCAGCCCATGGCCACTGGGCAACGGGCCGATGCGGTGCGCCTGTTCCTCCGACATGCCCACCGGCAGGAACTGCGAGAGCCGATGCCGGTCCACCACGCCCAGCGCGCCGTACTCGGCGTCGGCCAGCACCACCGCTGACTCCACGATCCGGCGCAGCACCTGCTCCAGGTCCAGCTCGCGGCCCACGCTGAGCACGGCCTCCAGGAGGCTGTGCATCCGGTCCTGGGTGGACCTGGCCGCGTCCAGCCGCGCCTGGAGCTCGTCGAGGAGCTGGTCGAGCCGGAGTTGGGGGAGGGCCGGATGGCGCCCCTGGTCCGCACTGCCCGACACCTGGCCTCCATCCCCCCCCATGACCCGCTCACCGGCAGAGTAGCCGGGGCGGGGGCCGGTGGTGGCGGGGATGGAAGGAACTCGGCCAGGGTTGGGGGCCGCCGGGGGAGCTCGGCCGGGGTCAGGGACAGCCGAAGGGGCTCGGCCGGAGCCGGGGCCGCTGGTGGACCGGTGCCTAGGAGACCGGCACCACGGCGACCGGGCACTTGGCATGATGCAGCACGGCGTGATTGACGAGGCCCAGCTGCAGGCCGAAGTGCCCCTGCCGCCGCCGGGCCCCCACCACCAGCAGATCAGCGTGCGCGGAGGCGTCCAGCAGCGCCTTGCGCGCCGAGCCCTCGACCGGGCGGTGGGCCACCGGCACCGGCGGCAGCCCGGCCGCGGTGGCGCCGCCCAGCGCCTCGTCCAGGAGCTCGGCGGCGCGCCGCTCATGCGCCTCATGCGCGCTTTGGGCCTCGGGTGCCGGGTGCGTCTCGTGAGCTCTGGGCATCTCGTGTGTCCTGTGCGTCCTGTGCGTCTTATGTGCCCTGGGCGTCTCATGTATTTCCCGCGCTTCACGCGTCCCCTGTGTCTGACGCGCTCCCTGCTCCTTGTGCGCGCTGCGGTCGCTGGGCCCGCCGTGGTTCCCCCGCCCGCCGCGGCCCCCGGGCCTGCCGCGGTCCCCGGGCCCGCCGTGGTCCTCGGGGCCCGCACAACGCCAGGCGTGCACCGCCTCCAGCACACCGCCGCGCAGCCGCGCCTCGCGGAGGGCGAACGCGACGGCGGGGGAGGGCGGCGCGGGCTCCCGTTCGCCCGGGCGCTCCCGCTCGGCGATTCCCACCACCACCCGGTTCATCCCGCCGCCCACGTTCTCCGGGCGGCCGCGCACCACGACCACCGGGCACTGGGCGCGGGCCGCGATGCCAAGGCCGACCGAGCCGAGCAGCAGCGAGGCGAACTCGCCGCGGCCGCGCGAGCCGACCACCAGCGCCTCGGCGCTCTTCCCGGCGCGCAGCAGCGCGGTCACCGCGTCGTCAGCCGCCAGATCGGTCATCACCTTCAGGGCCGGTACCCGCCGCCCGGCCCGCTCGGCCGCGGTGGCCAGGACCGCCTCGCTGTGAAGCCGCTCGGCGGGGCGGTCGGCGGCCGTGCGGGGGATGTAGCCCTCGTACCGCTCCCACAGCGAGGCGTGGACCACGCGCAGCGGCAGCCCACGGCGCCCGGCCAGCTCCGCCGCCCAGTCCAGAGCGTCCGAGGCGGCGTCCGAACCATCGACCCCGACGACCACGGGAAGCTCCACCGTGCCCACCGCCTCTCCTGTCGGCACCCGGAAATGTTGCTTCCCATTGTCCCGCCGAAGCGGTCGCCGAGGGAGTCCGGCGGCTCACTCAGCGCAGCCGCATGGCCAGCGTCACCACGGCGCCGACCGCCTCCGCGCTGATCGCCAGCCGGTCGGTGACCAGTTGGGTCAGCCACAGCCCCCGCCCGCTGGTCGCGCCGTCCAGCCCGGGCAGGACCCGCGGGATGACGTCCTCGGAGAAGCCGGGGCCGGAGTCGCTGATCCGGCACTCCAGCTCGTCGCCGATCCGCCGCAGCAACAGGGATCCGGTGCCGCCCGCGTGCTCGATGGCGTTGTTGGCGATCTCGTCCACGGCCAGCACGAAGTCCCCGCGGCGGGCCTCGCTGAGCCCGGCCCAGGCCGCGCACTCCTCGACCTGCACCCGCAGCCGGGGCAGCTCATCGGCGGTGAAATGACGGTGGAGCAGGTGTTCTCCGGCTCGGTCGGCGGACCGACGACGAGGGTCGGCTAGCACCAGTGCCTCCCGTTTGGTGACGATTACGAGCGACGACACAGGGTCGGTAAAGCAGCCGAGGGTACGGGGAGCGGAGCCTGATTGGTCACGACGACCACGAATGACATGTCATATCGGAAACGTGACCGAAAATGGGTAAGGGTGAAGCGATACCCGATCGACGGCATATCGCTTTGGATCGGCTGCCTCTCGTACGCACAGTGTGTACGTACAGCTCGTGCGTACGGCTCGTAGGCGCGGCTCGTACGCACAGTGACGGCCGAGGGGCGAGGGGGGAGAGGAGACGGCAGAGTGAGGTCATGATGGGACTGCTGAGCGCGCTGAAGACCGAACACCGTGAGCGGCTGATGGCACTCGCCCACGATGTGTCGTTCCCCTCGGGCGGCCGCATCTTCGAGGAGGGCCGTAAGGCCGACCGTTTCTGGATCATCCGCACCGGCGCGGTCACCCTCGATCTGCGTGTCCCCGGGCGGCGGGCCGCGGTGATCGAAACCCTCGGCCCCGGAGAGCTCATCGGCTGGTCCTGGCTCTTCCCGCCGGACACCTGGCACCTGGGCGCGGAGGCGCTCAGCCCGGTACGCGCACACGAGTTCAACGCCGAGGCGGTGCGCCGGCTGTGTGACGAGGACCCGGAGCTCGGCTACGCCCTCGCGCTGGCCTGCGCCCAGGTGATCGGGCGCCGGCTGCAGAGCGCCCGTACCCGGCTGCTGGATCTGTACGGGCCCTACGCGGGCGGAATCTCGCCATGACCACCGGGCCGGACGGCGCGGCCGGCGGCCCGGGGCCGAACGGCCCCTTACGTGTCCCCGCGCCGGAACGCGAAGCTGGGCAGCCGGATCGCGACCGGCGACCCGCGCGCCATGGAGGAGAGGCAGTGCCCCAGACAGCCGACCCCGACGGCCCCATCGGGGTCTTCCTGCTCGACGACCACGAGGTGGTGCGGCGCGGACTGCGTGATCTGCTCGACGCCGAATCCGATCTGAAGGTGGTCGGCGAGGCGGCCAACGCCCGCGAGGCCATCGCCCGCGCCCCCGCCGTAAGGCCACGGGTCGCGGTGCTCGACGTACGGCTCGGCTCCTCGGGCGAGGGCGGGGACCACGAAGGGATCGAGGTCTGCCGGGAGTTGCGGGCCAGGCTCCCTGACCTCGCCTGTCTGATGCTGACGTCCTTCGACGACGACGAGGCGCTGTTCGACGCCATCATGGCCGGGGCCGCGGGCTATGTGCTCAAGCAGATCAACGGGTCCGACCTGGTGTCGGCGGTGCGCACCGTGGCCGAAGGCCGCTCCATGCTCGACCCCGGCGCCACCTCCCGGGTGATGGCCCGGCTGCGCGGCCCGGCGCCGAGCGGGCCCGTGGAACTGGAGAAGCTGTCCCCGAGGGAGCGGGAGATCCTCCAGCTCATCGGCGACGGACTGACCAACCGGCAGATCGCCGAGCGGCTGTTCCTGGCCGAGAAGACCGTCAAGAACCGCATCTCCTCGATCCTGTCCAAGCTGGGCGTCGGGCGGCGCATCCAGGCCGCGGTGATCGCCGAGCGGATCAAGGAGCGCGAAGCGGGCCAGTGAGCCCGTGGGCGATGCCCGGTGAGGGTGCCGGATGACACCCTTACGGTGGCCGCGCGCGTCCTTACGGTGGTCGCCGCGGTCGCCGTGTGGGTTTCGCGTGGAGCGCGGGACCGGTCCCCTTCCGGCCCCGCGCCCCACACCGGACGGGGCGGGACCGTTCGACATGCTCATCACCGCAGCGGAGTGAGAGCCCGGCCCACCCCCGGTGGCGGAGATGGCTCGCGGAACTGCTCGCTCCAGCTTCGCGGTGCGCCCCGCCGCCGGGTAGGGGCCGAACGGCCCTCATAAATCGGGCGCGGACGCCCCCCCCACGCGGCGGACGCCCCACACACACGGCGGGCTCCCCTCCACTGCGCGGCGGACGGCTCCTCACAACACGGCCGAAGACCCCTCACAGCGAGCCAGCGGGCCGCCCTCACGACAAATCAGGGGCCGGACGGGGACACCCCATCCGGCCCGGACCTTCCCGCGACCGGCACGGCCCGGTCGCATCACCTCCCGACGTGTGTCAGTAGCCGCCTCCCGGCTGCGGCGGCCGGCCGCCCGGGTACTGCTGACGCCCGTAAGGGTCCTCGTACGGAGAGGGCGCGGGCGCAGCCGGGCGGGGCGCGACCGGACGCGTCATGGCCGGACGCATCGCTTCGTACCCCATCGGCGAGGCCGGGGCGGGACGCTGCATCTGCGGCTGCTGGGCGCCCGGGTAGCCCCGCGGCCCCGTCGGCTGCGCCGGGATGTAGGGCGAGTGCGCCTGCTGCAGACCGGTGGGCTGCGGCGTGTGCTGCTGGTAGCCCCCCTGGTGCATGGGCTGCGGGGAGGGGGCGGCCGGCAGCGCGGGGAGCGCGGAGGGCAGCGCCGGAAGATTGCTTCCGGTGTCATAGGCGGACGGCACCCTGATGGGTGCGATCTGCGGTGTCCCCCGCTCGGCGACAAGACTGTCGTAGATGGGGGTGTCCGGGAAGGACGGCGAGGAGTAGTAGCCGCCACCGTAAGTGCTGCGGGGGGAGGTCATAGACCATAAGTTAAGCCCACCATGTGCTGATTGGGGAGTCCGGTAGGAGGGTTGTTTTCAGTGTTCGGAGTGGCCGTGGATCCCCAATCCGAGCGAACCCGGGAAAATCGGTCGTCAGGGTACGTTGAGATCGTGTAAAGAGCGCGTTTTCAACGGGTAATCACCCGTCGTCCGCGCCGCGCGACGAGCGAGCGGTCCGATCCGAGCGAACAGAAAGGCAGGGGGACGGAAATGGCGATGCGCAAGGGCGGTAACACGCCAGTACCGGCTGACGCGGTACGGATCGAGGTCGGCTGGCGCGCCGGACCGGGAGTGCCGGACGTGGACGCCTCGGCGCTGCTGCTGGTGTCCGGAAAGGTCAGGTCCGACGGGGACTTCGTGTTCTACAACCAGGCGGTGCACTCCTCCGGCGCGGTGCGCCACGAGGGGAAGCGGACCGCGGGCGACACCGTGGTCGACACCCTGTCGGTGGACCTCGACCGGGTCGAGCCCGCCGTCGAGACCGTGGTCCTCGCGGCCTCGGCCGACGGCGGAACGTTCGGCCGGGTCCCCGGTCTGCACATCCGGGTGCTGAACGCGGCCGGTGGCGCGGAGATCGCCCGCTTCGACAGCGAGGACGCCACGGTCGAGACCGCCTTCGTTCTCGGCGAGTTGTACCGCAGACAGGGCGCCTGGAAGTTCCGCGCGGTGGGGCAGGGGTACCAGAGCGGTCTCGCAGGGCTCGCCACGGACTTCGGCATCTCGGTCGACGAACCCCAGCAGACGCCCGCTCGGCCCGCCGCCCCGGCCCCCGCCCCCGCGGCTCCGCCGAACCCCGGGCAGAACCCGTACGCGGCGCAGAACCCCTACGCGGCCCCCGCGCCGCCCGTCGCCCCCGCACCGCCGTCCGGCCCGCCCGCCGGGGCGTACCCGCCCCCGACGCCCACCGCCGTCTCCACGCCCCTGCCGCCGCCACCGCCCACCGCACCGGCCGCCCCAGTCCCCGCGCCCGCCCAGGCGCCGGTGAGCCTCAGCAAGGTCACCCTGACGAAGGAGGCGCCCTCGGTCTCGCTCACCAAGCAGGGCGGCACCTCCGGCACCATGCGGATCAACCTCAACTGGCAGGTGCACAAGCAGTTCTCCGGGTGGGCCTCCAAGCTGGGCCGGGCCATGGCCACGCACAGCGACCTCGATCTCGACCTGGGGGCGCTGTTCGAACTCGCCGACGGCAGCAAGGGCGTGGTCCAGGCGCTCGGCAACTCCTTCGGCTCGCTGCACCAGCCGCCCTTCATCCACCTCGACGCCGACGACCGGACCGGTGCTCGGGCGGATGGTGAGAACCTCACCATCAACCTCGACCACCAGAAGCTGTTCCGCCGGATCCTGGTCTTCGTGACCATCTACGAGGGCGCCCGCAGCTTCGCCAACCTCCACGCCACGGTCACCCTGCAGCCGCAGTTCGGCGCCCCGATCGACTTCTCGCTCGACGAGTGCACCGTCCCGTCCCCGGTCTGCGCGCTCGCGCTCATCACCAACACCGGCGGCGAGCTCGTCGTACAGCGCGAGGCCCGCTACCTGGTGCCGCAGCGCGGCACCAGCCCGCAGCGCACCCTCGACCACGCCTACGGCTGGGGCATGAACTGGACCCCCGGCCGCAAGTGAAACCCCGGTGCACGGGGCGCGGCCGTCAGGGCGCGGCGCTGGGGCGGGCGTAGGTGCGCCCCTTCCAGGCCGCGCCCTGCCCGAAGTGGTGCCGCACCGCCGAGTCCACGGTCATCAGGAGGTAGAGAAGGGCCGTCAGGGGCAGCAGCGGCGCCAGCCACAGCGTCTGCCGGTAGTAGCGAAGCATCGGGATGTAGCTGCCCGCCATCAGCGCCCAGGCGGCGGCGCCCGTCGCCAGCGGCGCGGGACGCCCCGTCACCACCCCGGCGACCACGGCCGCGGGCGGCACGAGATACACCGCCACCAGCCCCGCGACCGTCATCAGCAACAGCAGCGGATTGTGCCGCAGCTGGGTGTACGCGCTGCGCGAGACCATCCGCCACAGCTCGCCCAGCCGCGGATACGGCCGCACGCTGTCGACCCGGTCGGCAAGCCCCAGCCAGATCCGTCCGCCGGACCGTTTCACCGTGCGGGCCAGCGCCACGTCGTCGATGACCGCCTGCCGGATCGCCTCCGGGACCCCGGCCCGCTCGGCGGCCTCCCGGCGCAGCAGCACACAGCCGCCCGCGGCCGCCGCGGTGCGCCCCCGGGGCCGGTTGACCCAGCGGAAGGGGTACAGCTGCGCGAAGAAGTAGACAAAGGCGGGCACGATCAGCCGCTCCCAGTAGGTCACCACCCGCAGCCTCGCCATCTGGGAGACCAGATCCAGCCCGTTCGCCTCGGCCGCGCGCACCAACTCCCGCAGGGAGTCCGGCTCATGGGCGATGTCCGCGTCCGTCAGTAGCAGATAGTCCACGCCGCCGTCGTCCTTACGGTCCGCAGGGTCCGTTTCCGCTTCCTTGCCGTCGTCCTTACGGTCCGCGTCCCGGCTGTCCTCCCTACGGTCCGCGTCCCGGCCGTCCGCGTCCTTACGGTCCGCACCGCCGGTGTCCCCACGGTCCGCCGCGAGGCGGGTCGTGGCGAGCGCCATGCCGTGCCGCACCGCCCACAGCTTGCCGGTCCAGCCGGGGCCGGGTTCGCCGGGGGAGTCGATGGTCAGCGGCAGCCCGCCGTGCTCGTCGGCCAGTTCACGGGCCAGCTTTCCGGTGCCGTCCGAGCTGCCGTCGTCGATCAGGAAGATCTCCGCCGGGCCCGGATAGTCCTGGGCGAGCAGCGAGGGCAGGCTGGCCGGAAGGACCGCGGACTCGTCCCGCGCGGGCACCACGACGGCCACCGAGGGCCACCCCGCGGGCTCCGGCGGCCCGAACCCGTCCGGCTCCGGCGGCCCCGAGCCACCCGGGCCGGTCCTGGGCAGCGTCACGTCCGTACGCCAGAAGAAGCCCTGGCCCAGCAGCAGCCACAGCCATGCGGCCAACGACCCGGCGGCGATCCACATCAGCGCGCTCACCCGCCGAAGTCTGCCCGAAGGCGCGCCCGGTCGTCGGGCGCAACCGACCGATCCATTAAAGTGACCGGGTGAAGATCGCGCTGATGGACTCCGGAATCGGGCTGTTGCCCGCCGCCGCCGCGATGCGCCGACTCCGACCGGACGCCGATCTCGTCCTCTCCTCCGACCCCACCACCATGCCGTGGGGACCGCGCACCCCCGAGGGCGTCACCGAGCTGGCCCTGGGCTGCGCCCGGGCCGCCGCCGCGCACCGCCCCGCCGCGCTGATCGTCGCCTGCAACACCGCCTCCGTCCACGCCCTGCCCGCGCTGCGCGCCGAGCTGGAGCCCGCGCTGCCGGTCATCGGCACCGTGCCCGCCATCAAGCCCGCGGCGGCCGGAGGCGGGCCGATCGCGATCTGGGCCACCCCGGCCACCACCGGCAGCCCGTACCAGCGCGGACTGATCCATGACTTCGCGGACGGCGTCGAGGTGACCGAGGTGCCGTGCCCCGGGCTCGCGGACGCGGTGCAGCACGCCGACGACGAGGGGATCGACGCCGCGGTGGCCGCCGCGGCGGCCCGCACCCCGCGCGATGTCACGACCGTCGTCCTGGGCTGCACCCATTACGAACTCGTCGCCGACCGCATCCGGGCCGCCGTACAGCAGCCGGACGCGCCGCCGATCGTCCTCCACGGCTCGGCCGGGGCCGTCGCCGCCCAGGCCCTGCGCCGCATCGGCGCCGACCCGTTCCCGCCGGACGGCCCGGTCACCCCGGGCGCTCTGACCGTCATCCTCGGCGGGCGCGAGGCCGCCCTACCCGAGGTCGCCCTGACCTACGCCGAAGGCGTGCTGCTGGCACCCGTCGCCCCGACGCGCGCCTGACAGGGGCGTTCGACCCGAGCCTGACGGGGGTGCCCGACGCGCGCTTGACAGCGGTGGCTCGTGCGGCGAGCTGACCAAAACGCTCCTCACCAGCGGATTCACCCGCCCCGCTGCCGTGGTGCCGGAAGGTGAGTACGCTGCCAACCATGAGGCACCACGACCACGGAGAGCCCCACGGGCAGCCGCCCGCGGTCTGGACCGGACGCGCCCACAATCGTGTGCAGTGGCTGCTGGCCGCGGCGGGCGCCGCGTGCCTGGCGCTCGGTGTCGACCTCGCCGTCGACTCGCCCTGGGGCTCGGGCATCGCCCCGCTGCTGATGGCCGTCATCGGCTGTGTCGCCGCCGGGCTGCTGATGCTCTTCGGCACCCTCGCCTTCGTCCATGTGGCGGTACGCGTCGACGACGAGGTGCTGGAGATCCGATGCGGCCATATGGGGCTCCCACGCCGCCGCATCCCGCTCAGCGACGTGGTCCACGCCGATGTGGCCCGTAAGGTCACCCCCTGCCAGTGGGGCGGCTGGGGCTACCGCTGGCGCCCCGAGAAGGGCACGGCGGTGGTGGTGCGCCGGGGCGAGGGCGTGGTGGTCCGCCTCGGGGACGGCCGCGTCTTCACGGTCACGGTGGACGACGCGGAGGCGGCGGTCAGGGTCATCCGCTACCGGCTGCGGCTGATCGCGGCCCGCACCTCCCAGGTCTAGCCGACGCCCGTTCCCCTCTTTCGGGGGATGCGTTCCCTTTCGGTGCCTCCGGCGCCCGCTCATGGCGCCGCTCCGGGGCCGTCGTCCAGGCGGCGGGCTGTCGCCAGCCCGGCGAGGAGGCCCGCTCCCGCGGTGATCTGGGCGAAGCTGAGGGCGTTGCCCAGACAGGACTCGACGGCCAGGGCCGTGAGGGTCACGGCAGCCGTAAGGACGACGGGAGTGGCGCGCGGGGAGCGCCACAGGGCGTGGAGCATCCAGCCGAAGGCCGCACCCAGCAGGGCCACCCCCGGCAGCCCCTGACCGGCGGCCTGCTGCAGCGGCGCCGAATGCGGCTTGGCCTCAGGGCCGAGCGGCTGGGCCACCGCGGGGCTCAGCTCGCCGAAGCGGTCCGGGCCGGCACCGCGCAGCGGATCCGTCTCCTCGATACGGGCGGCGTCCTGCCACAGCCGGATCCGGTGCTCGGTGAGGTGGACGCTCAGGGCGGGCGACAGCCCGCCCGGGACCGAGCCCTTGGCCACCGCCCAGGTGCCGCCGACCGCGACCGCCGCGATCAGCGCACACGCGGCGAGCGCGGGCAGCCGCCGCCGTGGCCGGGCGGCGAGGAGCGAGCACACCAGGACGGCGCCGCTCGCCACCGAGCCGACCGCCGAGCCTCCCAGCGCCGCCGTCAGCGTGATCGCCGCGGCCAGCAGCCATAGCGCCGGGCGGAGGATCCACGGGGCGGGCCGGGTCGCGCGGAGGACCCGCGGGGCGGCCCAGGCCGCGCAGCAGACCGCGCCCGTGGCCAGGGTGAGCTGAGCCGCGCCCGGCCCCGCATGGCCGGTGAGGCCGTACGGCGAGGTGCAGGCCAGGCCGAACCCCGCGAGCCCGGCCGCCGCCGCCCCGGCGACCGGCAGCAGCGATCCGGCGATCCGGCCGCAGGCGTACCCGGCGGCCACCGCTAACACCGCCAGCAGGACTCCCTCGGGGCGGGCCGGTCGCCCCATGGCCGCGATCAGCGCCCAGACGGCGCAACCGGCCAGGATCAGAACCCCCGCGATATCGGACGCGCTGGCCCAGCCGTCGGCCGGTCTGCCGTGGTCCCGCACGACAGGCTCCACCACTGATGACGTCATCCCGCCGACCCCCCGTCGTGACGGGCACCGCGTCGACGCCCTTACGGCCGTCGCGCGAGCCATGACACCCGAAATCGTAGCGCTTGTCATAAGGAATGTGTATATGGTGCGCAGAAACGTTGAGTCGGTGGTGAAACGCCCGCCGTGCGGGGCGCCGTACGGCCGCCGCGCACGCCCCCGTCACCGCCCGATACCCTCGGCCCATGGCGACCCCCGACTTCATCCGTGACCTCAGGGCCTCCATCGGTCATGAACTGCTCTATCTGCCCGGCGTGAGCGCCGTGGTCTTCGACGACCAGGACCGGGTGCTGCTGGGCCGCCGGGCCGACAACGGCCGGTGGACCATCATCTGCGGCATCCCCGAACCCGGTGAGCAGCCGGCCACGGCGGTGGTCCGCGAGGTCGAGGAGGAGACCGCGGTGCGCTGCGTCCCCGAACGCATCGTGCTCGTGCGGACCCTGGCGCCGGTCACCTACCCCAACCACGACAAGTGCCAGTTCGTGGACGTCTGCTTCCGCTGCCGCGCGGTCGGTGGCGAGGCGCGGGTGAACGACGACGAGTCGCTGGACGTCGGCTGGTTCCCGCTCGACGCGCTGCCCGAGATGGAGGACTTCTCCCTCTCCCGGATCAAGCAGGCCATCGAGGACGGGCCGACATGGTTCGAGCCCATCGTCGAGGAGTGAGGTATGTGCCGCCCCCACATCGGTCCGGGGCCGACGGCCGCCTAATGTGCCCCTCATGAGCGCGTCCACCACACCGGGCCCGGACCCACGGCCGTCCGGCGGCCTCGATCTCTCCGGCCGTACCGCACTCGTCACGGGCGCAGCCGGGGGCATCGGCCGGGCCTGCACGCTGCGGCTGGCCACCGCCGGGGCGCGGGTGCGGGCCGTCGATCTGGACGCCGACGGCCTCACCGGCCTCGTCGCCGCGGCCTCCGGGCTGCCCGGCCCGGTCGAGGCCCACCCCCTGGACCTCACCGACCTCGACGCCGCCGAGCGGGCCGCCGCGGGCACCGACATCCTGGTCAACAACGCCGGGCTCCAACTCGTCCGGCCCATCGAGGACTTTCCGCCCGAGGTCTTCTCCCGGGTGCTCACCGTGATGCTCGAGGCCCCCTTCCGGCTGGTGCGCGGCGCGCTGCCGCACATGTACGCCCAGGGCTGGGGCCGGATCGTGAACATCTCCTCGGTACACGGCCTGCGCGCCTCCCCGTACAAGTCGGCCTATGTGGCCGCCAAGCACGGTCTGGAAGGACTCTCCAAGGTCGCCGCGCTAGAGGGCGCGGAGCACGGGGTGACGTCCAACTGCGTCAACCCCGGCTATGTGCGCACCCCGCTCGTCGAGCGGCAGATCGCCGACCAGGCCGAGGCTCACCGGATCTCACCGGAGCGGGTGGTCGCCGAGGTGCTGCTGGCCGACGCGGCGGTCAAGCGGCTGGTCGAGCCCGAGGAGGTCGCCGAGGCCATGGCGTACCTCTGCGGTCCGCACGCGTCCTTCATCACCGGGACCTCGCTCAGCATGGACGGCGGATGGACCGCCCACTGAGCGGCCCATCGGATCGGCCACCGGATCGGCCACCGGCCCTTGGTTGCCGATTGGCTCAGCCACGGGACGATGAAGGCGGATTGGCTGAGCCATCGGGGGACAATGGTCGATTGGCTGAGCCATTGGGGGACGGTGGTCGATTGGCTGAGCCACCTCCGGACGGCGGCTCATTGGCTGAGCCATCTCCAGACGGTGGGCGATTGGATCGGCCATCGACGGATAGTGGCTCATTGGCTCAGCCACCGGACCGCCTACTGCCCGGCCGCCCCGCCGACGAGGCACCGGGACGCCTTACGGCTGGCGCCGTCACGACCGGCCGGAGTATGCCTGTGTTCATGCCCGACGACCGGCCGGAGAACCCCTACCTGGAACTGCTCGCACGAGGCGCGCCCGCCGAGGCGTACGAGCGCCCGATGCTGCGCGCCCGCGCCGACAAGGCCCCGGCCGACCGGCTGGCGGCCCTGGAGCGCGCCAAGCTGCTCGCCCTGCGGGTGCGCGGTGAGCTGGAGGGGCGAAGGCGCCGTGAGGCCGAGCTGTCCGCGCTCTTCGAGACCGCCCACGACCTGGCGGGTCTGCGCGACCTGGACGCGGTGCTCCAGGCCATCGTGCAGCGCGCCCGCTCCCTGCTGGGCACCGAGGTGGCCTATCTGACGCTCAACGACCCGACCGCCGGTGACACCTATATGAGGGTCACAGACGGTTCGGTCTCGGCCCGCTTCCAGCAGCTGCGGCTCGGCATGGGGGAGGGGCTTGGCGGTCTGGTGGCCCAGACCGCCCGCCCTTACGTGACCGAGAGCTACTTCCACGACCCCCGGTTCCAGCACACCCATGCCATCGACGCGGCCGTCAGGGACGAGGGTCTCGTCGCCATCCTCGGGGTACCGCTGCTGCTCGGCAGCGGTGTCATCGGCGTGCTGTTCGCGGCCGACCGCCGGGCCAGGGTGTTCGAACGCGAGCAGATCGCGCTGGTCAGCTCGTTCGCCGCCCACGCGGCCGTGGCCATCGACACCGCCCATCTGCTCGCCGAGACCCGTACGGCGCTCGCCGAGCTGGAGGCCGCCAACGAGATCATCCGGGACCGCAGCCGGGTCATCGAGCGTGCCTCCGACGTCCACGACCGGCTCACCGAGCTGGTGCTGCGCGGTGGCGGGGTCCAGGACGTGGCCAACGCCGTGGCCGAGGTGCTCAGCGGCTCCGTGGAGTTCCTCGAGGCCGACGAGGCGCCCGCGGGGGCCGTCGACCGCTCCCGGGCCGACGGCCACGCGGTGCGCGACGGCGAGGAGGACTGGGTCGCCGCGGTCTCAGCGGGCGGCGAACTGCTCGGCGCGCTCGTACTGCGCGGCCACCCCCGGCTCGACCCCGTGGACCAGCGCACCCTGGAGCGCGCCGCGATGGTCACCTCGCTGCTCCAGCTCGCCCGCCGCTCCGCGGGCGAGGCCGAACAGCGGGTGCGCGGCGAGCTCCTGGACGACCTCCTCGACGCCCCCGACCGCGAGCCCCGGCTGCTGCGCGAGCGCGCCGCGCGGCTCCAGGCGGACCTGGACACGCCCCATGTGGTGCTCGCGGCGGGCATCGAGGCCCCGGGCCCCGGCACACCCGCCACCGGCCCCGCCACCGCGAACGGCGCCACGCACGGCGGCGGTCCCGGAAGCACGTCCTGCACCTCCAGCACCTCCAGGACGTCCAGCACGGGCGGCGCGCCCGCCGAGGACGCCGCGGGCCGTCGGCGGCTGTGGTCCGCCGCATCCCATCTGGCGGCCACCCGGCACGGTCTGGCCGTCGCCCGCGACGGCGGCACCGTCTTGCTGCTGCCCCTCGCCGACGGCGACACCGCCGACGCCCTCGCCCGCCGCACCGCCCGGCAGCTGGGCACCGCCGCGCACGCCGCGGTCACCGTGGGCGCCTCCGCGCCCATTCCCGCGCCCGCCGCGCGGCCCGGGGAGGTCGCCGCGGGCTACGCCGAGGCGCGGCGCTGTGTCGCCGCCCTGCGGGTGCTGGGCCGGGCCGGACAGGGCGCCGCCGCGGAGGACTTCGGCTTCCTCGGCCTGCTGCTGGCCGGGACCCGCGAGGGCGCCCCGGACGGCACCGGCGTCCAGGACTTCGTGCACCGCACCGTGGGCGCGGTCATCGACTACGACGAGCGGCGCGGCACCGAACTGATCCGCACGCTCGACGCGTACTTCGCCGGTGGAATGAGCCCGGCCCGTACGAAGGACGCCCTCCACGTGCACGTCAACACGGTGGCGCAGCGGCTGGAGCGGATCGGACGGCTGCTCGGCCCCGACTGGCAGTCGCCCGCCCGCTCCCTGGAGATCCAGCTCGCCCTGCGGCTGCACCGCCTGACCTCGGCCGTGGATGGCTGAGCCACTGAGCCACTGAGCCTAGGCAGTGGATGGACCATTGAGCCATCGAGCCCCGGCCATGGCCTACCGCCATGGGCTACTGCCATGGGCTACCGCCATGGTTACCGAGGCGAGGCCGAACGGGCGGTGCGTTTCGCCGATTCCGTCGCCGCCCCGGGGGAGCGGGCCGAGGTCGGTCCTACGGCGGCCAGATCGCGGTCCCGGGTCTCCTTGGCGGCGCCCACGGCCACCAGGGTGAGCAGGGCCGCCGCGATCACATAGAGGGCGATCGGCGTGGCGCTGTCGTAGTCGGCCAGCAGTGCGGTGGCGATCAGCGGAGCGGGCGCACCGGCCGCGACGGACGAGAACTGCGCGCCGATCGACGCCCCCGAATACCGCATCCGGGTCGCGAACATCTCGGAGAAGAAGGCCGCCTGGGGCGCGTACATCGCCCCGTGGAAGACCAGCCCGACCGTCACGGCGAGCAGCAGGGCCGCGAAGTCCTCGGTGTCGATGAGGAGGAAGAACGGGAAGGCCCACGCGCCCACGCCCACCGCGCCCAGGAGGTACACCGGGCGGCGTCCGATCCGGTCCGACAGCGCGCCCCATGCCGGGATCACCGCGAAGTGGACGGCCGAGGCGATCAGTACGGCGTTGAGCGCGGTCTGCTTGCCGAGGCCCACATGGTCGGAGGTCGCGTAGACGAGGACGAAGGCGGTGATGACGTAGTAGCTGATGTTCTCGGCCATCCGCGCGCCCATGGCGATCAGCACATCCCGCCAGTGGTCGCGCAGGACCGCCACCAGCGGCATCTTCTCGGCGGTGTCCTCGGCCCCGCCCGCGGCCGCCTTACGGGCCTCGGCCCGGGCCAGCGCGGCTTTGAAGACCGGCGATTCATCGACAGAGAGACGAATCCACAAGCCGACCAGCACCAGCACCCCGGAGAGCAGGAACGGCACCCGCCACCCCCATGACTCGAAGGCGTCGTCGGAGAGCGTGGCCGTCAGCGCGGAGAGCACCCCGGTCGCCAGCAGTTGCCCCGCGGGGGCGCCGGTCTGTGGCCAGGACGCCCAGAACCCGCGCCGCCGCGCGTCCCCGTGCTCCGAGACCAGCAGTACCGCCCCGCCCCATTCGCCGCCCAGCGCGAACCCCTGGAGCAGACGCAGCGCGGTGAGCAGGATGGGCGCCGCGGAGCCGACCGTGGCGTGGGTGGGCAGCAGCCCGATGGCGCACGTCGCGCCGCCCATCATCAGCAGACTCAGGATCAGCAGCTTCTTACGGCCGAGCCGGTCGCCGTAGTGGCCGAAGACCAGGGCGCCGACCGGCCGGGCGGCGAAGCCGACCGCGTAGGTCAGGAACGACAGCAGCGTGCCGACGAGCGGGTCGGAGTCCGGGAAGAAGAGCTTGTTGAAGACGAGCGCGGCGGCCGAGCCGTAGAGGAAGAAGTCGTACCACTCGATGGTGGTGCCGATGAGGCTCGCGGCGACGATACGGCGCAGCGACCCGGGCGGGGTCGGGGGAGCGGAGGCCGGAGAATCCGGGGTGGGCATGGGTCACCACTTCCGAGCGGGGTGCGGGGACGGCTTTGTGTTGCCACACCGTAGAAATGCGCGGTTCGGCTCGGATATGTAGGCGGGCGACATACTTCACCCGGCCACTGTGGTGACCCGCCCCGCCCGCCACTGTGGTGACACGCTCTGCCACGGCGGTGACACGCGCCCGCCGCGGAGCCCCCTAGTCGGCGCGTCCCGTGCGCGGGCGCCGTGGCTTGCCGAGCTGGAGCATGGCGGCGTTGAGCTGATCCTGGGTGAGCGAGGGGGCCGGGAGCGGACGGGATCCCTCGGGGCGCAGCCCGTCGAGCAGCAGGGCCAGATAACGGCGCCAGGCCAGCGGCGCGGCCATGGACGAGGCGGGGACCGCGCGGCCGAGCGCGGCCAGCATGAACTGCAGGTCCTCCGCGGTGACGTCCGTACGGACCTCGCCCTGTGTCTGGGCGCGGCCCAGGAGGACGTCGAGAGTCTTGTGGTTCTCCTTACGGAGCGCATCGAGCGAGGGGACGCCCTGGATGCCGGTGGTCATCAGGTCGTTGGTGCCCCGGTCGGCGGCGAGCAGCCCGAATATGCGCTCCAGGTAGGCTGTGAGCCCGGCCCAGGCGTCGGTCGCGGAGCGGGCCTCCTCGGCGGCCCGCAGGATGTCCCGAAGGGAATCGCCGAACACCGCCTCGATGAGTTCCGCCCGGCCGGCGAACCGCCGGTAGAGGGTGGCACTGCCGACTCCGGCCCGACGGGCGATGTCGTCGAGCGGGGCGTCCACACCCTGATCCGTGTAGATCTCCCGGGCGGCAGCTATCAGCATCTCGCGGTTGCGCCGTGCGTCGCGGCGCAACGGTGTCTCTTTCTCCACTCGGCTGCCCATGGCCCGCAACCCTAACACTAACCGGGGGAATCTCTCCGGTTAGGTGTTAAGATCATCCCTAGAGCGGGGAACGAACCCCAGTTCTGGCTTCGGGGGAAGAAGTCGCCAATCGACTGAGGGGATCGCATGCCCCAGGATCTGTCCGTGCTCGGCGCGGATTTCGTCGTCAACCCATATCCGGTCTACGCACGTCTGCGGGAGGGCGGCCCGGTCCACCGGGTGCGCACCGACGCCTCCGGTGAGTTCTGGCTCGTCGTCGGCCACGAGGAGGCCCGCGCCGCGCTGACCGACCCCCGGCTGAGCAATGACGTCCGTCACTCGGCCGCGTGGCAGGACGATGGCGGCAATGCCATCGGGCGGAACATGGTGCAGACCGACCCGCCGCATCACACCCGGCTGCGCGGGCTGGTGGCCCGCGCCTTCACTCCGGCCCGGATCGAGGCCCTGCGCCCCCGCATCCAGCAGATCGCGGATGAACTCCTGGACGCGATGGCCCCGCTGGGCCGGGCCGATCTCGTCGAGGACTACGCGCTGCCGCTGCCCCTGGCCGTCATCTGCGAGCTGCTTGGCGTGCCGGAGACCGATCGCAAGGCGTTCCACGACTGGTACCTCGAGAGCACCGACATGACCCGCCCGGAGGCCGCCGGTGCCGCCGTCCAGGCTCTGACGGGCTACTTCGCGGAGCTCATCGACGCCAAGCGCCGCAGCCCCGGCGGCGATCTGCTCAGCGCCCTGGTCCGCACCATGGACGGGGGCGGGGACGGGGACGCGCTCTCCGACGAGGAGATGCTCGGCATGACGTTCGTGCTGCTGGTCGCGGGCTACGAGACCTCCGCGAACCTGATCTCCAGCGGCACCCTCGCGCTGCTCCGCCACCCCGAGCAGCTGGCCGCGCTGCGCGCCGACTGGTCGCTGCTGGACGGCGCGATCGAGGAGATGCTGCGTTACGACGGCCCGGTGGAGAGCGCCGCGTTCCGCTTCACCAAGGAGCCGGTGGGGATCGGGGGCACGACCATTCCGGCCGGGGAGCCGGTGGCGGTCGTGCTGGCCGCGGGGTCGCGCGACCCCCGGCGCTTCGCCGAGCCGGACCGCTTCGACATCCGGCGCGCCCCGCGCGGCCACCTCGCCTTCGGACACGGCGTCCACCACTGCCTGGGCGCCCCGCTGGCCCGGCTCGAGGGGGCCATCGCCTTCCGGACGCTGCTGGAGCGCTGCCCCGATCTGGTCCTGGACGCCGACCCGGACGAGCTCAGCTGGCGGCCCAGCCTGATGCTGCGCGGGCTGCACCGACTGCCGATACGTTTCACCTCGGCTCCGGACGCCTGAGCCCCCGGCCGCGGCGAGACCCGCCGCGGCCGGAAGCACTCGACGGACCGCCCTGGAACGCCGGGCAGAACGGACCGCTCCAGACGGCCAGGCGCGACGGACCGCCCTGGAACGCCAGGCCGAACGGGCTGCCCCGGACGGCCGCACCCGGCGGGCCGCGGTGGCCATCCACCGCGGTCCGCCGAGCCGGTACGACACGGTGTTCAGCGTGGTTCCGGGATCATCCGCAGCGGACCGGCCGTGAGGCTCATCTGCGCCCTCGGCCGGATCTTCGTCCCCGGCATCGGGCGCATCCGCCAGCGGCCCGCGATCGCGGCCAGGGCGAGCGTCGCCTCCGTCATGCCGAAGACATCGCCGATGCACTTCCGGCTGCCACCGCCGAACGGCAGATATGAACCGCGCGCCACCTCCTTGGCCCGCTCCGGCAGCCAGCGGTCGGGGTCGAAGGACTCCGGGCGGGGGAAGAGCGACGGATCGCGGTGCAGCACATACGGGCTGATCAGCACGTCCGACGCCGGGGGCAGCCGCCGCCCGCCGAGCTCGGTGGTCTCGGTGGTGGTCCGGGTGTACAGCCACGCGGGTGGGAAGAGCCGCAGTGCCTCGCTGAACACCCGCTGGGTGTACGCGAGCCGGGGGATGTCGGCGTAGCGCGGGGCGCGCCCACCCAGCACCCCGTCCACCTCGGCGTGCAGCGCGGCCTCGGCCTTGGGGTTACGGCCGAGCAGGAACCAGGCCCAGGTCAGCGCGGAGGCCGTGGTCTCGATCCCGGCCAGCAGCAGCGTCATCACCTGGTCGTGGATCTCCTGGTCCGACATCGTGCCGCCGGTCTCGTCGTCCTGCGCCGCGAAGAGCGCGGACAGCACATCGCCGCGGTCGCCGTCGTCCGATCCCTTGTAGTCGTCGATCATGCGGTCGATGAGCTGGTTGAGCCGGGTGAGCGCGTCGTCGAAGCGCCGGTTCGCCGCGAGCGGCAGCCTGGCCAGCAGTCCGGTGGGGTCGATCGCCTGCCGGTAGGCGCCCTCCACGACGATGGGCAGACAGTGCTGGATCTCGGCCACGGCATGCGGCGCCATATCGGTCGAGAAGAGCGCACGGGCCGTCACCCGCGCGGTGAGCGCGAGCATCTCATGGCTGACGTCGATGGGGCGGCGCGCCGTCCACGCCGTGGACTCGGCCTCGCACTCCCGCTCCATCACCTCGGCGTACGTGGCGATCCGGGCGGTGTGGAACGCGGGCTGGACCAGTCGGCGCTGCCGCCGGTGGTCCGCCCAGTCGGAGGTGATCAGTCCGTTGCCCAGGATGGGCTTGGCCTTCTCCTTGACCGGCCCGCCGGTGTCATAGACCCGCGCGTTCACCAGCACCTGCTGGATCAGCTCCGGATGACAGGGCAGATAGACGGGCCGGGGCCCCAGCCGGAGCTCGACCAGATCGCCGTGGGCGGGCAGGGAGGCCAGGAACTGAAGCGGCTTGCGGCCCATGTGCAGGGCATGGCCGGCCAGCGGAAGTCCGCCGGGGGCGACGGCGTGCCGCCAGTGGCGCGTCGCCGGTTGCTGCGCGGTCCTCATGCGGAAGACGTCCTTCACTCGCGAGGTGGGGTACGGAAGGTGTGGGGCGCCCGGCCCGGGGCCCCGGACCGGACGTCGTCAGGCCCGGGCGGATCCCGGACCGGACGTCGTCAGCGCGGCTCGCACACCATGGGCAGCGGGCCGGGTTCGAGCGTCGCCTTCGGCTCGGGGCGCAACGCCGTCCCGGGCACCGGGCGGAGCCGCCACCGGCTCGCGATCGTCGCCACGATGAGGGCGGTCTCGGTCAGCGCCAGGACGTCCCCGATGCACTTGTGGCTGCCCGCGCCGAACGGGAGCAGCGCCCCGCGCTCCACCTCCTTGGCGCGGTCGCCGAGCCAGCGCTCGGGGTCGAACCGCTCGGGGTCGGAGAAGAGTTCGGGATTGTGGTGCAGCGCCTGGGCGCTGTAGAGGATCATCGTGCCCGCCGGGACGGTCCGGCCGCCGAGTTCGGTCTCGTCCGCGGTGACCCGCATCGCCATCCAGGACGGCGGATACAGCCGCAGCGACTCGGTGATGACCCCGCGGGTGTACTCCAGGGACGGCAGGTCATCGAAGCTGGGGTCGCGCCCCTCCAGGACCTCGTCGATCTCGGCGTGCACCCGCTTCTCCACCTCCGGGTGGGCGCCCAGGAGGTGGAAGACGAAGGCGAGGGTCGAGGCGGTGGTCTCGCTCCCGGCCACCAGGAAGGTGACCACCTGGTCGAGGACCTCGCCGTCGTCGAGTCCCTTCCCGGTCTCCGGGTGTTCGGCGCGCAGCAGCGTGGAGAGCAGATCGCCGTGGTCGGCGCCGGAGTTCCGGCGCTCGCGGATCATCTCGTCCACGATCTGCCGCAGCCGGGCATTGGCCCGGTCATAGCGCCGGTTGCCCGGGGTGGGGAGCTTTTCCATGATCCCCAGAGGTGCCATCGTGCGCTTGTAGATGCCGTCGGAGACGATGCGCAGACAGTGGCGCGCCTCCTCGATCGTCGCCTCGTCGATCCCGGTGGAGAACAGCGTCCGCGCGGCCACCCGCATCAGCAGGGCGTGCATGGTGTCGCTGATGTCCAGGGTGCGCCCCGGCTCCCAGGAGCCGATCGCGGCGCGGGTGTCATCGGCGACCGCGGCGGTGTAGGCGGCGATCCTCGGGGTGTGGAACGCGGGCTGGATCATCCGCCGCTGATAGCGGTGGTCCTCGCCCCGGGAGACCGAGAGGCTGTTCCCGAGCAGCTGCCGCGCCTTGTCGAAGACCCCGCCCTTGTCGAACACCCGGGGGTTGAGCAGCACTTGACGGACCAGGTCGGGGTGGCAGGCCAGATAGGCGCGGCTGGGCCCCAGCCTGACCTCCACCAGATCACCGTGGGCGGGCAGGGAAGCCAAGAACTGGAGCGGACGGCGCCAGAGCGCGAGGGTGTGCCCCAGCAGCGGCACCGAGCCGGGTGCCGTGCCGGTGGTCCAGGAGCGCTCCGGCCGTGCGGAGCTCTTCGCGGGAGTCACAGGTCGCCGTTCCCTCACTGGATGCGGGAGTTGACGTCGTTGACGGCTGTCTTGTACCGCTTGTTGCTGGTGGTCCAGACGAAGTTGCCGTAGATCAGATCGAGGAAGACGTCCTGCGTCAGCTGGTCGAACGCCTTGATGCACTCGATGTCCTCGACCATGTCGTCGAGCCGGGCCTGGAAGAACTCCTTGAACGCCGTCTCATCGCTCACATCGCAGAGCCGGAAACAGTTGGTGATCTGGCCCAGGGAGACCTCGCGGTCATAGGAGTAGAAGTCGTTGACGATGGTGAGTCCGCGGGTGGTCATCCGCGCGGCCAGGCTCGTCTTGGCGTGTTCGGTGAACTCCGGATGCCGGTAGATCGGATACGACATCTTCATCCAGAAGTCGACCCCGATGTCGGTGACCCGGAAACGGAAATACTGCTCCGGCGATGTGGTGCACAGCGCCGCCTTGATGGGCGAGTCGCGGAACATATGGTCGCTGGTGACGAAGGCGCGTGCCGCCTCGTACGCGACCTCCGCGTCCTCGGGGCTGTAGTACTTCTCGCAGATCTTGCGCAGCTGGGGCAGGAAGAGTCCGAAGTCGTGGAGTGCGGGATCCATGTCGTCCCACACGAACGTCACGCAGTTCAGGACGCAGACGGCCTTGAACGCCTCCATGTCCTTGATATGGCGGGGGCTCTGGGACCACAGCACCACCCCCACATAGGAGATCCAGCGCTCATCGGAAACCGATTTGCCGAGCGGGGCCACCGCCGTGTTGCAGTCGTCGATGACCTCGCGCAGTTCGGCCTCGGTCAATTCGACCTTGGTGGGCCGGGTGACGACATAACGGTCGAACATCTCCTGGAAGCGGCCGGTGCACTCCTCCAGGTACCGGCGGACGCTGTTCCGGCCGGTGTCATGGGCCCCGGTCGCGGAAAGTCCGGTCATGAGTTCCTCACAGTGGCCAGGCGGGCGATCTGCTTCAGTGCGTTGACCGCGTCCGCGGTGAATGGGGCGTCGTCCAGGGCCCGCAGGGCCTGTGTCCGGCGGTCGTCGATCATCTGCTCCACGGCCTCGCGGGCGGTGGTGGCGGCGAAGATCTCCTGAATGGTCGCGGCGTCCCGCTCGTCCAGCAGCGGATTGCCGATGAGGCTGCGCAGCCGCGCCGCCTGGGCGCTGTCGGCGCCGCGCAGCGCGAGCGCGATCAGGGTGGTGTTCTTCCCGGCCCGGAGATCGTCCAGCTGGGACTTGCCGGTCGACTCCGGATCGCCGTACACGCCCAGCAGATCGTCGCGGAGCTGGAACGCCTCGCCGAGCGGCAGGGCGTAGGCGGTGAACGCCTCCATGGCCTCCCGGTCGGCGCCCGCGATGGCGGCTCCGACGTGCAGCGGACGCTCGATGGTGTACTTGGCGGTCTTGTACCGGTTGACCGTGAGGGTGGCCTCGACGTCGTCCGTCAGCTCCCCGGTGGCCTGCAGATCGAGGTACTGGCCCAGCATCACCTCGGTGCGCATCTCCGACAGCAGCGGCAGCACGGCGTCGAACTGAACGGGCGTCAGACCGGCTGCGTGCAGGAGCTCATCGGACCAGGTGAGGGCGAGGTCGCCGAGCAGCACCGCCCCGCTGACCCCGAACCGCTCGATCTGATCCGGTCGGCGGTCGGTGGCGCACAGGGACGCCAGGATGCGGTGGATGGTCGGCCGGCCGCGGCGGGTGTCGCTGTCGTCCATGACGTCGTCGTGGATCAGCGCGAAGGCGTGGAACATCTCCAGGCAGGCGGCCACCCGGAATACCGGCTCGGTGTCCTCGCCGCCGCCGACGGCCTGCCACCCGGTGACACACAGCAGTGGCCGTATGCGCTTTCCGCCGGACAGGAAATCCCTCAGCAGTCCGGAGAGATACGGCAGATGGTGTTGCGGAGTGGTGCGGGCCTTGGCCGCCAGGAAATCCTCGAGTACGACGTCCACCGACTTGCGGACGGTATCCGCGTCCAAGCTGCCGGGACTGAGCGTGGGTGTGGTCATGCGACTGACTCCTCCACGTCGAAATGTCGAAATCCGTTAGTTAAGGAGAAGAAGACAGGCACGCGGAAACCCTTGCTTTGTCAGGGAAAAGATGGTTGCCGCCCGTGCTCTGTACGGCGCCGTGAAGGCAGGCGTGTGATACGACGGTCGCCCGCCCGGTGGTCGGTATCTCGAACGCCCGCGACGGGCGCGCAGATCAGGCGCCCAGGGAATCGTGCGGTCGGCGCGGGTGGGTCATTTCCGCGCATGGAATCCGGGCCGGGCCGCAAAGGGGCCCCAGCCGGTGCGGCGGCCGCGTCGGCATCATCGCTTCGATGGATGCCGGGTGCGCGCGGGCACGCTCAATTAGGCCCATTTTATTCCCCCATGAGTACCGCCGGTCCCCCCACTCGGACACGAGCAGTCTAGACGCAAGATCGACGGATTCGGAAGCCCGTTCTGGTATCGCGCCTATCACTTGACCACGGAGGCGGGCGGGATGCTGGCACCGCGCCCGGAGCGGTCCGAAACCGGGCAACTCGCCCCGTACGCGCCGAGTATCAGTGGAATAAGCGGTGGCGCAAAATGGACCCGGAGAGTTCGTTGAAAAATGAACGGGGCCCGGATCGAACAGGATCCAAGGGGAACGGGGCTCCGCCGTCACCGGCGGAGCCCCGTTCGATAGCGCGCGGCGGTATCAGACCTTGCGGTAGTCGTACGCCTCAGAGGCCGCCTGGAGCACCGCCCCCACATCCGCCCCCGTGGAGGCCGTGACGAGCGCCGCGACCGCGCCCTCCACGAGCGGCGCGTCCACCAGCCGGGTGCCGTCCGGCAGTTCGTCGCCCTCGGCCAGCAGCGCCTTGACGGCCAGGACCGCGCTGCCCAGGTCCACCAGGACCGCCACTCCGGCGCCCCGGTCGACCGCCTGGGCCGCCTCCGCTATCAGCTCCGGGCTGGTGCCGAAGCCGCCGTCCGGGGTGCCGCCCGCGGCGCGGACCGGCGCCGTGCCGCCGCCGGACAGCGCCTTCGCCAGCTCGGCGACGGAGTCGGCCACCGCCGCGCTGTGCGACACCAGGACTATGCCGACCTTCCCGCTCTCGTCGGTCATCGGGCCGCCTCCGTCAGCGCGCCGATGATCAGCGCCGAGGAGGTGGCGCCCGGGTCCTGGTGGCCGACGCTGCGCTCACCCAGATAGCTGGCCCTGCCCTTGCGGGCCAGCATCGGCACGGTGGCCAGCGCCCCCTTCTCGGCGGCCTCGCTGGCGGCCGCGAACGACCCGGCGTCCCCGCCCAGCGCCTCCACGGCGGGGAGCAGCGCGTCCAGCATCGTCTTGTCGCCGGGTGCGGCGCCGCCCAGCTGCGCCACCGCGTCCACCCCGGCCCGCAGCGCGTCCGCCAACTGCTGCGGGGTGATCTGCTCGGCGTCGCCGAGCGCCTTCCCCGCGCGCCGCAGCAGCGTCCCGTACAGCGGTCCTGAGGCCCCGCCCACCTTGGAGATCAGCTGACGCCCGGCAAGGATGAGCGTGGCCCCGGGCGAGCCCGGCGGCTCCTTCTCCAGCGCCTCGGCCACGGCGGCGAAGCCGCGCTGCATATTGGTGCCGTGATCGGCGTCGCCGATCGCGGAGTCCAGGTCGGTGAGACGGGCCGCCTCACGGCTCACGGCCGCGGCCGCGGCCGTGAGCCATCGGAGGAAGAAAGGGGTGTCGAGCACATCGTCGACGGCGGGTTCACTGCTGGACACAGACGCCTCCTCGGGGTGTAGCCAACGGCGACAGCGTACGTATCGGGGCCGGCCGGCCTCAGGCGCCCCAGCGCAGCCCGGCGGTCCGCACGGGTGCGTCCCACAGCCGCAGGAGGTCCTCGTCGACCTGGCACAGCGTGATCGAGGCGCCCGCCATGTCGAGTGATGTGACGTAGTTGCCGACGAGCGTACGCGCGACCGTCACCCGGCGCTCGCCGAGCGCCCGGTGCACCTCGGCGGCGAAGCCGTACAGCTCCAGCTGCGGGGTCGCCCCCATGCCGTTCACGAGCAGCAGCACCGGGCTGTCCGGGCGCAGGTCCTCGACCACCACCTCCACCGCGTAGTCGGCGATCTCGCGGGAGGTCATCATGGCCCGCCGCTCACGCCCCGGCTCGCCGTGGATGCCCACGCCCAACTCCAGCTCCCCGGCGGGCAGCTCGAAGGTGGGGCCGCCCTTGGCCGGGGTGGAACAGGCGCTGAGCGCTACGCCGAAGCTCCGCGAGAGCTCGTTCACCCGCCGGGCGACCGACTCCACCCGCTCCAGCGGCGCGCCCTCGTCGGCCGCCGCGCCCGCGAGCTTCTCCACGAACAGGGTGGCGCCGGTGCCGCGCCGGCCCGCCGTGTAGAGGCTGTCGGTGACCGCCACGTCATCGTTGACCAGGACCTTGGCGATCTGGACGCCCTCGTCCTCGGCGAGCTCGGCGGCCATGTCGAAGTTGAGCACGTCGCCCGTGTAGTTCTTGACGATGAACAGCACGCCCTGGCCGCTGTCCACCGCCGCCGCGGCGCGCACCATCTGATCCGGTACGGGGGAGGTGAACACCTCGCCGGGGCAGGCGGCGTCGAGCATGCCGGGGCCCACGAAGCCGCCGTGCAGCGGTTCGTGCCCCGAGCCGCCGCCGGAGACCAGACCCACCTTGCCCTCGACCGGCGCGTCCCGCCGGACGATCACCCGGTTGTCGACGTCCACGGTCAGTTCGGGGTGACAGGCGGCCAGTCCGCGCAGCGCGTCGGCGACCACGGTCTCGGGGACGTTGATGAGCATTTTCATGGATGTGTCCGTCCTCCGCCGGATGGGGGTGTGCACCGCTGCAACAGCGTACGGATCCGCCGCGCCCATGGCACCCCTTGGACACTGAGCCGAATGGCCTAATAGGACGAAAAAGGTACATAGTCATCATATGGTGCGCGCATGGAGAATACTGCCGCACCGGCGGCCGCCGTCTTGCCCCCGCGCCCCCGGTCCCGCCCGCCGCGGCGGTACCGCCGTCCGGCCCCCTGGCTCGGCCTGGTCGCCATCGGATACGCCGTGGTCCAACTCGCCATGGTGATTCCGCACACCGGCCACGCGCTGGGCTGGGACGAGTCCGTGTATGTCTCCCAGGTCGATCCGCGCACCCCGCCCGCGTACTTCAGCGCACCCCGCTCGCGCGGCGTCAGTCTCCTGGTCGCGCCCCTGGTGTCCGCCACCGACTCCATTCCGGCGCTGCGGATCGTGCTGATGCTGCTGTCCGCGGGCGCGCTCTACGGCGCCTTCCGGGTCTGGACCCGGCTGCTGCCCGCACCCCAGGTGGCCCTGGCCGCGCTGCTGTTCTCCGGGCTGTGGATCACCCAGATCAGCGGACCCGCGGTGATGCCGAACCTCTGGGTGGCGCTCGGCGCCGTGGCCGCCGTCGGCTGGTTCCTCCGGGTGCCGGACGAACCGAACGCCCGCTGGTGGCTGGCCGCCGTCCTCGCGGGCGTCACCCTGGTGCGCACCCCCGACGGGGGATGGCTCACCCTGCCGCTGCTGATCGGCGCGATCGGGGTGCGCCCCTGGCGGCCCGCCGTGCTTCCGCTGCTCTGCGGGCCGCTGCTCGGCGCCGCCCAGTGGATCGGCGAGGCGTACGACCGCTTCGGCGGCATCGGGGGGCGGCTGAACGTCTCCAGCGACGTCGAGGGCGGCATGGGCCTCCACTTCAGCGTCGGCGCCGCGCTGCGCAGCCTCAACGGACCCCAGCTGTGCCGCCCCTGCGAGGTGCCGCTGCGCCACCCCGAGCTGGCCGTGTGGTGGCTGGCGCTGCCCGTGCTGACCCTCCTCGCCGTGCACACCGCCCTGCGCGATCGCCAGGAGCTGCGCCGGGTGCGGGTCGGGCTCGGCCGTCCGGCCCTCCGGCTCCCGGCCGTGCCGCTGACCCTGCTGCCCATCGTCTGCGCGGCCGCCCTCGCCGTGCCCTATCTGCTGCTCATCGGCTACTCCGCACCCCGTTTCCTGATGCCCTCCTACGCGCTGCTGGCGCTGCCGATCGCCGGTCTTGTGTTCCGCGCCGTACGGGCCGCGCGCTCACCGCAGCACCTGGCGGTCGCCCTCGGGGTGATCATCACGCTCCACCTGGCGAGCCAGTTCGTCATCCTCCACCACACCGCCAAGCAGTCCGACGCCACCACCGGCCGCTATCGCACCGCCGCGCAGGGGCTGCAGCGGCTGGGACTGCGGGCGCCCTGCCTGGTGACCGGCGACCGCGCCCTGCCCGTCGCGTACCACGCGGGCTGCTCCTCGGCCCAGACCAGCGGGAACAACCGGTCCACCACCCTGCCCTCGCTGCTGCGCCGCGCCGCTCGTGAACCGACCGCGCTGCTGCTGCGCCGCGGCCAGGCCCGCCCCCCGGCCTACGCCCGCACCTGGGTCGCCTATCCGCTGCCGGGCACCGAGTGGAACGCGTATCTGCCTCCGGACCAGGCACGGGAGTCGGAAGCCAGGAAATCCCGACAGCAGACGTCCGGAAACGGTCCGAGCATGGGGGCCATGACGATGACCTACCCGACCACCAGCTGGGCCGGATTCGCGGCGGCCGAGCCCGCCCTCGCCGACTACGCCCAGAACCGCTTCGGGCGCTACCGCCACCATGTGCTGGCCACCCTGCGCGAGGACGGCTCCCCGCGGGTGACCCCGCTCGAAGTGAACTTCCTCTCCGGCGAGTTGTGGCTGGGCATGATGCCGGAGTCGCGCAAGGCGCTGGACCTGCGCCGCGACCCCCGGTTCTCGGTGCAGGCCAACCCCGGCACGGACGAGGACCCGGCCGGGGGCGACCTCCGGGTGAGCGGCCGGGCGGTCGAGGTGACCGACCCCGGGACCGTGGCCCGCTTCGCCGAGGAGTTCCGGCCGCCCGAGCCCTTCCACCTCTTCCGCGCCGAGCTCACCGAGGTCGTGCACACCGCCCTGGAGGACGGGCGGTTGGTGCTGCGCACCTGGCACCCGGGCCAGCCGGTACGGGCCCTGCGGCCGCGGGGCGACGACCCCCAGCCCCGGGCGGACAGCTGAGACCCGGGCCGTGGACCGGGCCGACCGGCCCGGTCCACGGCCCTTCCCTATTGCTGAAACACGTTCTACCGTGCCCCTCGATCCCAGGACGCTCCCAGCCCGCCGTCATGGCGCACGCGAGACTCCAGGAGGGGCCGTGGACCTTGAATACACCCCTGATCAGCGGCGGTTACGCGATGAGCTGCGCGCGTACTTCGCCGAGCTGGTCCCCGATGACGCCTATGCGCGCTACGCCGACTCCGCCGGGCAGAAGCGGTTCTACCGCGAGACCATCCGCCGGCTCGGCACCGACGGCTGGCTGGGGGTGGGCTGGCCCGAGGAGTACGGCGGGCGCGGGCTCGGCCCGGTCGAGCAGTTCATCTTCTTCGACGAGGCTGCCCAGGCCGGGGTGCCGCTGCCGCTGATGGCGCTCAACACGGTCGGGCCCACCATCATGCGGTTCGGCACCGAGGAGCAGAAGGCGTACTTCCTGCCCAGGGTCCTCTCCGGCGAGATCGACTTCGCGATCGGCTACAGCGAGCCCGACGCCGGTACGGACCTCGCCTCCCTCAAGACCCGCGCGGTGCGCGACGGCGACGACTATCTCGTCAGTGGCCAGAAGACCTGGACCACCAACGGCGACACCGCCGACTGGGTGTGGCTCGCGGTCCGCACCGACCCCGACGCCAAGCCCCACAAGGGCATCAGCATCCTGCTGGTGCCGACCGACCACCCGGGCTACTCCGCCACCGTCATCAAGACCCTCGCCTCCCACGACACCACCGCCAGCTACTACGAGGACATCCGCGTCCCGGCCACCCGCCGCGTCGGCGCCGAGAACGAGGGCTGGCGGATGATCACCACCCAGCTCAACTACGAGCGGGTCACCCTCGCCGCCCACGGCACCATGGCCATCCGCGCACTGCGCGGCGTCCGCCAGTGGGCCGCCGACACCAAGCTCCCCGACGGCCGCCGGGTGATCGACCTGGGCTGGGTACGCGCCCGGCTGGCCCGTACCCACGCCCGGCTGGACGCCATGAAGCTGCTCAACTGGCAGATGGTGGAGGCCCTTGAGCGGGAGGCCCTGACCCCGCAGGACGCCTCCGCCGTCAAGGTGTACGGCTCCGAGGCGCGCCGCGATGCCTACGCCTGGCTGATGGAGATCGTCGGCGCCGCCGGTCCGCTCAAGGAGGGCTCGGCGGGCGAGGTCCTCCACGGCGAGCTGGAGCGCGGCTACCGCAGCAGCGTCGTCTTCACCTTCGGCGGCGGCAACAACGAGGTCCAGCGGGAGATCATCTCCTGGATCGGGCTGGGGATGCCACGGGTGCGCCGCTGAGCCGCCGCCCGGCGGCGCTTCCCGCGGGGGCGACGGTGCCGGTGAGACCGCCCGGGTCAGCCGCCGACGTACGCCGCCAGATGCTCACCGGTGAGGGTGGACCGGGCGGCCACGAGGTCGGCCGGGGTGCCCTCGAAGACCACGCGGCCACCGTCGTGGCCGGCGCCGGGGCCGAGGTCGACGATCCAGTCGGCGTGCGCCATGACGGCCTGGTGGTGCTCGATGACGATGACCGACTTGCCGGAGTCCACGAGTCGGTCCAGCAGCCCCAGCAGCTGCTCGACATCGGCGAGGTGCAGCCCGGTGGTCGGCTCGTCCAGGACGTAGACCCCGCCCTTGTCGGCCATGTGGACGGCCAGCTTGAGCCGCTGCCGCTCGCCACCGGACAGCGTGGTGAGCGGCTGGCCGAGGGTGAGGTAGCCGAGCCCGACGTCCGCCATCCGCTGGAGGATCCTGTGGGCCGCCGGGGTGTGCGCCCCGCCACTGCCGAAGAACTCCTCGGCCTCGGTCACCGGCATCGCCAGCACCTCGCTGATGTCACGGCCGCCGAGGCGGTACTCCAGCACCGAGGCGCTGAACCGCTTGCCCTCGCAGTCCTCGCAGGGGGTGGCCACGCTCTGCATGATCGCCAGATCAGTGTAGATGACACCGGCGCCGTTGCAGGTGGGGCAGGCGCCCTCGGAGTTGGCGCTGAACAGGGCCGGTTTGACGCCGTTGGCCTTCGCGAACGCCTTGCGGACCGGGTCAAGCAGCCCGGTGTACGTGGCCGGGTTGCTCCGGCGCGAGCCGCGGATCGGGGTCTGGTCCACCGAGACCACGCCCTCCGGGGCCGGGACGGAGCCATGGACGAGCGAGCTCTTGCCCGAGCCCGCGACGCCGGTGACGACGCAGAGCACCCCGAGCGGGATGTCGACGTCGACGTCCCGCAGATTGTTCGCGGACGCGCCCCGGATCTCCAGTCGCCCGGTGGCCTTGCGGACCGTCTCCTTGAGCCTGGCCCGGTCATCGAGATGGCGGCCGGTGACGCCGCCGCTCGCCCGCAGCCCCTCGACGGTGCCCTCGAAGCACACGGTGCCGCCCGCCGTCCCGGCACCGGGGCCGAGGTCCACGACATGGTCGGCGATGGCGATCGTCTCCGGCTTGTGCTCCACCACGAGCACCGTGTTGCCCTTGTCCCGCAGCCGCAGCAGCAGGTCGTTCATCCGCTGGATGTCGTGTGGGTGCAGACCGATCGTGGGCTCGTCGAAGACGTAGGTGACATCGGTGAGCGAGGAGCCGAGGTGGCGGATCATCTTGATGCGCTGCGCCTCGCCGCCGGAGAGCGTGCCCGAGGCCCGGTCGAGTGAGAGATAGCCGAGGCCGATCTCCACGAACGAGTCCAGGGTGTGCTGGAGCTTGGTGAGCAGCGGCGCCACGGAGGGCTCCTCCAGCGCGCGCACCCACTCCGCCAGGTCCCTGATCTCCCTCGCACACGCGTCGGCGATGCTGACCTTGCCGATCGTGGAGGAGCGGGCCAGCTCACTGAGCCGGGTGCCGTCGCACTCGGGGCACTCGGCGAAGGTGACCGCCCGGTCCACGAAGGCCCGGATATGCGGCTGCATCGACTCCCGGTCCTTGGACAGGAAGGTCTTCTGGAGCTTCGGGATCAGCCCCTCGTAGGTGAGGTTGACCCCGTTGATCTTCACCTTGGTCGGCTCGCGGTAGAGGAAGTCGTGCCGCTCCCTCTTGGTGTACTCGCGGATCGGCTTGCCCTTGTCGAAGAAGCCCGACTCGGAGATGACCCGCACCACCCAGCCGTCCCCGGTGTAGGTGGGAATGCTGAACGGGTCCTCGGAGAGCGACTTGGAGTCGTCGTACAGCTCGGTCAGGTCGATGTCGGAGACCGCGCCCCGGCCCTCGCAGTGGGTGCACATGCCACCGGTGCGGCTGAAGCTCACCTTCTCGGTCTTCGTCTTCTCGGCGCCCCGGTCGACCGTGAAGCCACCGGACGCCGAGACCGAGGCCACATTGAAGGAGTACGCGGCGGGCGGGCCGATGTGCGGTGTGCCGAGGCGGCTGAAGAGGATGCGCAGCATCGCGCTGGCGTCGGTGGCGGTGCCCACGGTGGACCGGGGGTCGGAGCCCATCCGCTGCTGGTCCACGGTGATGGCGGTGGTCAGCCCGTCGAGCACATCGACCTCGGGGCGCGCCAGGTTCGGCATAAAGCCCTGGAGGAAGGCGCTGTACGTCTCGTTGATCAGCCGCTGTGACTCCGCGGCGATGGTGTCGAACACCAGCGAGCTCTTGCCCGAGCCCGAGACGCCGGTGAACACCGTCAGCCGGCGCTTCGGGATCTCGATGCTGACGTCCTTGAGGTTGTTCTCGCGCGCGCCGTGCACCCGGATCAGATCGTGGCTGTCGGCGGCGTGGGGTCCGGGCGACCGCGGGTCCGTGTCCGTGGCCCTGCTCATGGTGTCTCCATCTGTCTGGTGCGTACCATCTTGCCCGCACAGCCGCGGTCGCTGCCGCAGACGTTAGCCACGCCCCCGTGACCGGGGCTTCTTCATTCCTGACCGGTTTCCTTTTCGACCGTTCTGCGCTGTGGGAAACTGGGCCGGTGAAACGGCAGGACCTCGATGACCTCGTCCGGCTGCGGCGGGCCCGCGACCGGATGGACCGGGACTACGCCGAGCCGCTTGACGTCCCGGCGCTGGCGCGCGGTGCCCTGATGTCGCCGGGCCATTTCTCCCGCAGCTTCCGTGCCGCCTTCGGGGAGACCCCGTACAGCTATCTGATGACCCGCCGCATCGAGCGGGCCAAGGCGCTGCTGCGGCGCGGCGACCTTACGGTGACCGAGGTCTGCATGGCGGTGGGCTGTACCTCGCTGGGGTCGTTCAGCTCGCGCTTCACACAGCTGGTCGGCGAGAGCCCGAGCGGCTACCGGGCCCGCGGCCATGACCACGGCGCCGCCATCCCGGCGTGCATGGCCAAGATCCACACCCGTCCGGTCAGAAACGGAGAAGCGGGCCCCGCCGCCCGGCCGTAGCGTGAGCGGCATGGACATCACCCTTTCCACCTGCTTCATCGCCGTTGACGACCACGACAAGGCGATCCCCTTCTACCGTGATGTGCTCGGCCTCGAGGTGCGCAATGACGTCGGGTTCGAGGGCATGCGCTGGGTGACGGTCGGATCGCCCGCGCAGCCGGACGTGAGCATCGTCCTGGAGCCGCCGCTCGCCGACCCGAACGCCTCACCGGACGACAGACAGACCATGGCGGAGCTGTTGGCCAAGGGCCTGCTGCGCGGCGTCCTCTTCGCCACGGACGACTGCGACGCCACTTTCGAGCGCATCAGCGCCGCGGGCGGCGAAGTGCTTCAGGAGCCCATGGACCAGCCCTACGGCGTCCGCGACTGCGCCTTCCGCGACCCCTCCGGCAATCTGCTGCGCTTCACCCAGCCGCTCAAGAAGTGAGCCCCGGGCGGCCCGGCCCCGGGCCAGTCGTCGCGGGGCAGGTGGGACTTTCGAACCACGCCCTAGGCTGGCCGCCGGGAGGTGGTGGCCATGGTGGCGGCCATACGGCGGGGCGGATCGGACGGCGACCCGGGGCTCTACGGCCCCCGGTCGGTCACCTGGCAGCTGCACGGCGACCCGGTGATGTGGATCGCGGGAGTGCGCGCCCTGTACCTCCAGGCCCTGCATCCGCTCGCGGTGCGCGGCATCACCCAGAACTCCGACTTCCGCGAGGACGCCTGGGGACGGCTGCTGCGCACCGCGCGGTTCGTCGCCACCCTCACCTACGGCACCACCGAGGCGGCCGAGCGGGCGGGAGCCAAGGTCCGGGGCATCCACCGCAGGCTCTCCCTGACCGACCCGGTCACCGGGGTCCGGCACGGCGTCGACGAGCCCGAGCTGCTGCTGTGGGTGCACTGCGCCGAGATCGACTCCTACCTCCATGTGCTGCGCCGCTCCGGCTATCCGCTCACCGACGCCCAGGCGGACGCCTATGTCGCCGAGAACGTGGTGTCCGCCCGGCTGGTGGGCCTCGACCCCGCCGGCGTACCGGCCGATACGACGGCCCTCGCCGCGTACTTCGCGACGGTGCGCCCGAAACTCGCCGCCACCCCCGAGGCCCGCGAGGTGGACGCCTTTCTGCGGCGGCCCCCGGTCCATGCCCTGCTCGTCCCGGCGCGCGAGGTGATCTGGGGGCGCTTCGCCTCGCTCGCTTACGGGACCCTGCCCCCGTACGCCCAGGCGCTGTACGGGCGTCCCGCGCCCCCGCCGCGGGTGGTCACCCGCAGGCTGCGGGCGATGGGCGGGGCGCTGCGCTGCATCCCGCCCGCGGTCCGCTGGCAGCTGCCGCCGAAGCACATCATGCGGGCGGTCGAACGGCTCGGCCCGGGCAGCCGCCCCTCGCCCTACAAAATGCGCAGAAACGCGGCCACGCTGAACAGCGCGGATGCGGCGGGGGTGCGGGTGTTGCGGGCGCGGCAGAGGTGACCTCCGAGGCCGTGGCGTCCCCGGGCGGCCTGGCCCCGGCGATCACCGCGTGCTAACCAGAGGGCATGTCTCACAGCGATGCGTACGACGTCGTCATCGTCGGCGGTGGTCACAACGGTCTGGTCGCCGCCGCGTACCTCGCCCGCGCCGGGCGGAGCGTGCTGGTGCTCGAGCGCCTTGGCCACACCGGTGGCGCGGCCGTGTCCACGCGGCCCTTTCCCGGGGTGGACGCACGGCTGTCCCGCTACTCCTATCTGGTCAGCCTGTTGCCGCGGCGGATCGTCGACGACCTCGGGCTGCGCTTCGCGGTGCGCAAGCGCGCGGTGTCCTCGTACACCCCCGACGTCCGGGACGGGCGCCCCACCGGGCTGCTGGTGGACACCGCCGCCACCGGCAGGACGCGCGCCGCGTTCGAGCGGCTGACCGGGTCGGATAGGGAGTACGCGGCCTGGGAGCGGTTCTACGGCATGACCCAGCGCGTCGCCGAGCGGGTCTTCCCCACGCTGACCGAGCCGCTGCCCACCCGGGAGGACCTGCGGGCGCGGATCGGGGACGACGCGGCGTGGCAGGCGCTGTTCGAACGGCCGCTGGGGGAGGCGATCGAGGCGGCGTTCCACGACGACCTCGTCCGGGGCGTGGTCCTCACCGACGCGCTCATCGGCACCTTCGCCCGGGCCCATGACCCGTCGCTGCGCCAGAACCGCTGCTTCCTCTACCACGTGATCGGCGGCGGCACCGGCGACTGGGACGTCCCCGTCGGCGGCATGGGCGCGCTCACCGACGCCCTCGCCGACGCCGCCCGCGCGGCGGGCGCGCGGATCGCGACTGACCGGGAGGTCACCTCGATCGCCACCGACGGCACCTCGGCGGAGGTGCGGTACGAGGGCGAGGCGGGGGAGTCCACCACGGCCGCCCGGTATGTGCTCGTCGGGGCGGCACCGCGCGAACTGGCCCGGCTGCTGGGCGAGGAGCCGCCCGCACCGCCCGCCGAGGGTGCGCAGCTCAAGGTGAACATGCTGCTGCGCAGGCTGCCCGCGCTGCGCGACCGCGAGGTGGACCCGCGCGAGGCGTTCTCCGGGACGTTCCACATCGCCGAGGGGTACGGCGCGCTGGAGGAGGCGTACCGCCAGGCGGTGGCGGGGGAGCTGCCGCACCGGCCGCCTTCGGAGATCTACTGCCACTCGCTGACCGATCCGTCGATCCTCGGCCCGGAGCTCGCCCGCGAGGGCTATCAGACCCTGACCCTGTTCGGACTGCACACCCCCGCCCGGCTGTTCACCGAGGACAACGACGCGGCGCGCGGCGCGCTGCTGCGCGCCACCCTCGCGGAGCTCGACGCCCATCTGGCCGAGCCGATCGCCGACTGTCTGGCCCGGGACGCCGACGGGCGTCCGTGCATCGAGGCCAGGACGCCGCTGGACCTGGACGCCGACCTGCGGCTGCCCGGCGGCAACATCTTCCACCGGGACCTGGCCTTCCCGTACACCCAGGAGGGCACCGGCCGCTGGGGCGTGGAGACGCGCCACGCCAATGTGCTGCTGTGCGGCGCGGGCGCGGTGCGCGGTGGCGGGGTGAGCGGGATCCCTGGGCACAACGCGGCCATGGCGGTGCTGGAGACGTGACCCCGGGGGCCCGGGTCTCCCGGGGCTCCGGGCCCTCTCCGACGGGCGCCTGAGCCTCCAGGGTCCCTCCGGACGGCCCGGGGCGCGGTTTTCCCGCCACCAATCTGACGTAGCGTCAGAAAAACTCTTCCTTCGTCCGGCACCCTGCGGCATCCTGCCGCCCATGCAGACGGAGCTGAGCACAAGGCTGGGTGTCGAGCACGCCGTCTTCGGCTTCACGCCGTTCCCCGCCGTGGCCGCGGCGATCAGCCGGGCCGGCGGCCTCGGTGTGCTCGGCGCGGTGCGCTACGGCGCGGGCGAGGAGCTGGCCCGCGACCTCGACTGGTTGGAGGCACACGCCGACGGCAGACCGTACGGCCTGGACGTCGTGATGCCCGCGAAGAAGGTGGAGGGGGTCACCGAGGCCGATATCGAGGCGATGATCCCCGAGGGGCACCGCGCCTTCGTCCGGGACACCCTCGCCAAGCACGGCGTCCCCGAGCTGGCCGAGGGCGAGGCATCCGGCTGGCGGATCACCGGCTGGCTCGAGCAGGTGGCCCGCGACCAGCTCGACGTGGCCTTCGACTACCCCGTGAAACTCCTGGCCAACGCCCTGGGCTCACCCCCGTCCGATGTCGTCGCCCGCGCCCATGACCACGGCATCCTCGTGGCCGCCCTCGCAGGCAGCGCCCGCCACGCCCTCCACCACAAGGAGGCCGGGCTGGACGTCATCGTCGCCCAGGGCTATGAGGCGGGCGGCCACACCGGCGAGATCGCCTCCATGGTGCTCACCCCCGAGGTGGTACGGGCCGTCGACCCGCTGCCGGTGCTCGCCGCGGGCGGCATCGGCAGCGGTGAGCAGATCGCCGCCGGGCTGGCGCTGGGCGCCCAGGGCGTGTGGATCGGCTCCCTCTGGCTCACCACCGAGGAGGCCGGACTCCCTTCGGCGGCCCTCATCCGCAAGCTGCTGGCGGCCGGGTCCGGGGACACCGTGCGCTCCCGCGCCCTCACCGGCAAACCCGCCCGCCAGCTGCGCACCGAGTGGACCGACGCCTGGGAGGACCCGGCCGGACCGGGCCCGCTGCCCATGCCGCTGCAGGGGCTGCTGGTGGCCGAGGCCGTCTCGCGGATCCAGAAGTACGAGGTGGAACCGCTGCTCGGGACGCCGGTCGGCCAGATCGTCGGCCGGATGGACTCCGTACGCCCGGTCCAGGCCGTCTTCGACGAGCTGACCCGCGGCTTCGAGCGCGCCATCGACCGCGTCAACCGCATCGCGGGACGCGCCTGACCGCGTCCGTCCCCCCGTCCCGCTGGCTGCGCCGCACACCTCTGGCCGCCCCGCACACCACACCCCCGCTCCACATTCCCTGACCTGCCGTCAGAAGGAGGACCGGACCGCCATGTCCCCTACACCCAACGGCTTCTGGGCCCAGGCCGCGCTCGAGCCCGACCGTACCGTCCTCATCGCCCCGGACGGCGAGGAGTGGACCGCCGGGCGGCTGCACGCCGCGTGCAACCGGCTCGTCGGCGGACTGCGTGCCGCCGGGCTGCGCCGCGGCGACGCCCTGGCGGTCGTGCTGCCCAACGGGGTGGAGTTCTTCGTCGCCGCGCTCGCCGCCACCCAGGCCGGGTTCTATCTGGTGCCGGTCAACCACCATCTGGTCGGCCCCGAGATCGCCTGGATCGTCTCCGACTCCGGGTCCAAGGTGCTGATCGCCCATGAGCGCTACGGCGGGCAGGCGGCCGCGGCCGCCGACGAGGCCGGGCTGCCCGCGACCCACCGCTACGCCGTCGGTGCCATCGACGGCTTCCGCCCGTACGCCCAACTCCTCGAGGGGCAGTCTGAGGAGCCGCCCGCCGACCGCGAGCTGGGCTGGGTGATGAACTACACCTCCGGCACCACCGGCCGTCCGCGCGGAATCCGCCGGGCGCTGACCGGCAACCTCCCCGAGGAGGGCCACCTCGGCGGCTTCCTGCGGTTCTTCGGCATCACCCCGCGCGAGGAGGAGCCCGACCACGTCCATCTGGTGTGCTCACCGCTCTACCACACCGCCGTTCTGCAGTTCGCGAGCTCGTCGCTGCACATCGGCCATCCCCTGGTGCTCATGGACAGGTGGACGCCCCAGGAGATGCTGCGCCTGATCGACACCCACCGCTGTACCCACACCCATATGGTGCCGACCCAGTTCCACCGGCTGCTCGCGCTCCCCGACGAGGTCAAGGGGTCCTATGACGTCTCGTCGATGCGCCACGCCATCCATGGCGCCGCACCCTGCCCCGACCACGTCAAACGCGGAATGATCGACTGGTGGGGCGGCTGTGTCGAGGAGTACTACGCGGCCAGCGAGGGCGGCGGCGCTTTCGCCACCGCCGAGGACTGGCTGAAGAAGCCGGGGACCGTCGGCCGCCCCTGGCCCATCAGCGAGATCGCCATCTTCGACGACGAGGGCACCCGGCTCCCGGCCGGTGAACTCGGCACCGTCTACATGAAGATGAGCACCGGAGGCTTCGCCTACCACAAGGACAGGTCCAAGACCGAGAAGAACCGCATCGGCGACTTCTTCACCGTCGGCGACCTCGGCCTCCTGGACGAGGACGGCTATCTCTACCTCCGCGACCGCAAGATCGACCTGATCATCTCCGGCGGGGTCAACATCTACCCCGCCGAGGTCGAGGCCGCGCTGCTCACCCATCCGGCCGTGGCCGACGCCGCCGCCTTCGGGATCCCCCACGAGGACTGGGGCGAGCAGGTCATCGCGGTCGTGGAGCCCGCCGAGGGGCATGCGCCGGGACCCGGTCTCGCCGAGGGGATCCTGGCCCACTGCACCACCCGGCTCGCCGGGTACAAATGCCCTAAGTCGGTCGATTTCATAGCCGAGATGCCACGCGACCCCAATGGCAAGCTCTATAAGCGGCGGCTGCGCGAGCCGTACTGGGAGGGCGCGGGAGGCGCAGGTCAGACGCCACATTGAGCGTGGGCTTGTCAACTTAATGCCGGTCGCGCTATATAAAAAGGCATAGGGCATCGCACGCAGCGATACGAAAAGGAGTGATCCGTGATGCTCATGCGCACCGACGCCTTCCGGGAGCTCGACCGACTGTCCCAGCAGCTGCTCGGCACCGCCGTACGGCCGGCAGCCGTGCCGATGGACGCCTATCGGGCGGGCGACGAGTTCGTCGTCCACTTCGACCTCCCGGGCATCGATCCGGACACCATCGACCTCGATGTCGAGCGCAATGTGCTGACCGTCCGCGCCGAGCGCCGCTCCCCGGCACCCGAGGGCGCCGAGATGATCGCCTCGGAGCGCCCCTCCGGCCTCCACACCCGTCAGCTCATCCTCGGGGACACCCTCGACACCGAGCGGATCGACGCCTCCTATGACGCGGGCGTCCTCACCCTGCGCCTGCCGGTCTCGGAGAAGGCCAGGCCCCGCAAGATCAAGATCGGCGACAGCGGTGGCGCCCCCCGCCAGCTGACCGCCTGACCCACACCCCACCCCCCTTCACGAGAAAGGCGCCCCCACACCCATGTTCCAGCAGCGTCGCCCGGGACGGCAGGAGCCCGGCATGACGTACGACGAGCTGATCGAAGCGGTGCGGTACGAAGGGCTCTACCCCACCAGGGAACGGGCCGAGGAGATCACCCGTACCGTGCTGGCCGCCCTGGGCCGTCAGCTCACCGGCGAGGAGCGGGTCGCCCTCGCCGCGGCACTGCCCCGGAGGGCGGCGCGGGTGCTCGCCGCCGAGATCCCCGGCCCCGAGCGGCTGACCGGCTGGGGATTCGTCAAGGACATCGCCGCACACGTCCCCGGGTCCACCCGGGCGACCGCCCGCTGGGACGCCGGATCGGTACTGGGAATCGTCGGGCGGCTGGCGGGCCCGGAGCTGCTGCGCTCCATCCTCGGCCAGCTCCCCGAGGGCTACGCCCTGCTGTTCGGCCAGGCCGAGCTGGTCCGGCCGCGACAGCCCGCCTGATCCGGCCAACGCGCCCATGGGGCCGGTTCCGCTTCCCGCGGGACCGGCCCCGTGGCGTGCTCGCGGTGCGGCGGCCTATCGTTCCAAGACCCGCGACCCGCGACCCGCGACCGGCCGCCCGCGCCCCGCCCGCCCGGACGATGGCGCGGGCCGCCCGTACCGCCGAGAGAGGAACCTCGCCCATGCGACCGCGTCCATCCCCCCGCCATGCGCTCATCGCCGTGCTGGCCGTCGCCGCACTGGCCGCCGGGGCCACCGCCGCCGTCGCCGCACCGGCCGGTGCGGCCGGTGCGGCCCGTGTCGAGCACGGCAGCCTGCGGCCACTGGCCGAACTGTCCGCGCAGCGGGTGCTGGTGGCCGATGAGGTCGCCGCCGCGAAGTGGGGCACGGACAGCCCGATCGACGACCCGGCGCGGGAGCGTGAGGTGCTGGAGGCGGTGGCGCGGCAGGCCGAGGAGCTGGGCGCCGATCCCGTGGCGACGAAGGCGATCTTCCGCGACCAGATCGAGGCCAGCAAGGTCGTCCAGCGCGGCCTGTACGGCCGCTGGGACGCCGATCCCTCACAGGCGCCCACCGAGCGCCCCGACCTGGGCCGGGTCCGGCTGGAGATCAACCGGATCAACGGCGAACTCGTACGCGCCATCGCGGACTCGGCGGCCGTGCGCGAGTCCCCCGACTGCGTGGGACACCTCACGGCCGGGGCCGCCGCCGTGGTCCACGGGCGGCGTCTGGACCCGCTGCACACGGTGGCGCTGGGCCGCTCGCTGCCCTCGGTGTGCGAGCGGGGTGCCCCGTAAGGCGTGCGGCCCGGGCCGCCTGCGGGGCATCCGCCGAGCTGCGTGCGGGCCGGACCGCGGGGCGGGTCATCCGCCGGGCCGCCCGCGGGTCATCCGCCGGGCCGTGCGCTGGTCCCGTCCGCTCCCTCCGCTCCCTCCGCGACCGCCCGCGCCCAGCGGTAGTCCGCCTTGCCGCTGGGCGAGCGCTGCACGCGGTCGGTGAAGACGACCGTGCGCGGGATCTTGTAGCCCGCGAGCCGTTCCCGGCAGTGGTCGCGTACCGCGTCGGCGGTGAGCCCGGACGCCTCCGTACGGGGCTGGACGACGGCCGCGACGCGATGGCCCCAGCGGGTGTCCGGAACGCCCGCCACCAGCGCGTCGTACACCTCCGGATGGGCCTTAAGGGCCTCTTCGACCTCCTCCGGGTAGACCTTCTCGCCCCCGGTGTTGATGCACTGGGAGCCGCGCCCCAGGACGGTGATCACACCGTTCTCGTCGACGGTCGCCATGTCGCCGAGCAGCACCCAGCGCTCCCCGTCCGCCTCGAAGAACGTCTCGGCGGTCTTCCCCGGGTCGTTGTAGTAGCCGAGCGGCACATGGCCGTGCTGGGCGATCCGACCGGGCTCACCGGGCGCCACCGGGGCGAGGGTCGTCGGGTCCACCACCGTCGTCCGGGCGTTGACGCGCAGCCGGAAGCCCTTCTCGGGGCCGGAGTCGGCGGTGGCCGTGCCGTTGAAACCGGACTCGGAGGAGCCGAAGTTGTTCAGCAGCACCGTGTGCGGGGAGAGCTCGGCGAACTGGGCGCGTACGGTCTCCGAGAGGATCGCGCCCGAGCTGCTGACGCTGAGCAGCGAGGAGAGATCGGCGCCCTTGACGGGGCCGGTCAGGGCGTCCACCAGGGGCCGCAGCATCGCGTCGCCGACCAGCGAGACCGCCGACACCTTCTCCTCCTCGACCGTCCTCAGCACCGCCTCCGGTGAGAACTTCCGGTGCAGCACCACCTTCTGGCCGAAGTTGAAGGCGATGAAGGCCGTAAGGGTGGAGGTTCCGTGCATCAGCGGCGGGGTGGGGAAGAAGACCAGCCCCTCGCCGCCCGCGGCCACCCGCTCGGCCAGCTCCTCCGGGCGCTCGACCGGCTGACCGGTCGGGGCGCCGCCGCCGAGACCGGAGAAGAAGAGGTCCTCCTGACGCCACACCACGCCCTTGGGCATCCCGGTGGTGCCGCCGGTGTAGATGATGAAGCGGTCATCGGCGGACCGCGCCGGGAAGCCGCGCTCGGGCGAGCCGGACGCCTCGGCGTCGGTGAACGCCACGGACCCACCGGGGCCCTCCCCGGCGCCGACCCGCACCAGATGGCGAAGGGTGCCGGTGTGGGGCAGCGCGGCGGCCACCCGCTCGCCGAACTCGGCGTCGTAGACCAGCGCGGCCAGCTCCGCGTCCCGGTAGAGGTAGACCAACTCATCCTCGACGTAGCGGTAGTTGACGTTCACCGGCACCGCCCGGATCTTCAGGCAGGCCAGCGCGGTCTGGAGGTACTCCACGCCGTTGCACAAGTGCAGTCCGACGTGCTCGCCCGGGGCGATGCCGCTGTCCGCCAGGTGGTGGCCTAGCCGGTTGGCGACCGCGTCCAGCTGGGCGTAGCTGAGCCGCCGCTCGGCCCCGGTGCCGGGGTGGTCGAGGTACACCAGCGCCTCTCTGCCGGGCACCGTGTCGACGATCGACTCGAACAGGTCGGCAAGGTTGTACTCCATGACTCCTCCTGACCCCTCGATCCGGCGGCTCGGCGCTCATTAGAGCCGCGCCGGGATGAGGTGGGAAGGCCCGTGGAACAAGAAATCTGACTGGGCATCAGATTTCTCTTGAAGTCGGTCCCCGGCTGCTGCAACCTGTTCTAGGTCTCGAGACGGGAGGACGCCGTGACAAGCGGGACCGAACACCTCATCGCCGAGCGCGTCGGCGCGACCCTGGTGCTCACCCTGAACCGGCCCGAGGCCAGGAACGCGCTCTCACTGCCGATGCTGGTCGGGCTGTACGACGGCTGGACCGAGGCCGACGAGGACGACGCCGTGCGCTCCGTGGTGCTCACCGGCGCCGGTGGGGCCTTCTGCGCGGGAATGGACCTCAAGGCGCTTGCGGGCGGCGGCCGGATGGACCGGGAGCACGTACGCGACCGCCTCGCGGCCGATCCCGATCTGCACTGGAAGGCGATGCTCCGCCACCACCGGCCGCGCAAGCCGGTGATCGCCGCCGTCGAGGGCCCCTGTGTCGCGGGCGGCACCGAGATCCTCCAGGGCACCGACATCCGGGTCGCGGGCCGCGGTGCCACCTTCGGACTCTTCGAGGTGCGGCGCGGGCTGTTCCCCATCGGCGGCTCCACCGTACGCCTGGCCCGCCAACTGCCCCGCACCCACGCCCTGGAGATGCTGCTCACCGGGCGCCCCTACCCGGCCGAGGAGGCGGCGCGGATCGGGCTGATCGGCCATGTCGTCCCGGACGGCACGGCGCTCGAGAAGGCCCTGGAGCTCGCCGAACTCATCAACGCCAACGGCCCGCTGGCCGTCGAGGCGGTCAAGGCGTCCGTCTACGAGACCGCGGAGATGACCGAGACCGACGGCCTGAGGTCCGAACTCGAGCGCGGCTGGCCCATCTTCGACACCGCCGACGCCAAGGAGGGCTCGAGGGCCTTCGCGGAGAAACGGCCGCCGGTCTACCGCCGGGCGTGACCCCCAGACCTCGGCCCGCCGCCCACCCACCGGCCGCGCGGAAGGAGACCCACCCCCATGACCCCGGCCCCCTCACCCCAGGCACTCCAGGCGCCCCTGGTCGTCGAGTTCCCGTTCACCCGCTCCCTCGGCCCGGTGCAGAGCGCCTTCCTCACCGGACTGCGGACACGGACCGTGCTCGGGGTGCGCACCACCGACGGCCGGGTGCTGGTGCCGCCCGTCGAATACGACCCGGTCACCGCCGGCGAACTGTCCGAACTCGTCGAGGTCGCCCCCACCGGCACCGTCACCACCTGGGCCTGGAACCCCTCGCCGCGCCGCGGCCAGCCCCTGAGCACCCCCTTCGCCTGGGTGCTGGTGCGGCTGGACGGCGCGCACACCGCCCTCCTCCACGCCCTCGACGCACCCGGCCCCGAGGCCGTGCGCACCGGGATGCGGGTGCGGATCCGCTGGGCCGGGGAGCGCGGGGGCGCCATCACCGACATCGCCTGCTTCGAACCGTACGAGGGCCCCGAGGGCGGCGAAGCCGTACCGCACAGCGGGGAGTTCGCCGATCCCGTCACCGGCATCGTGGCCCCCGCCCGCCTCGACTACACCTACGCGCCCGGCCGCGCCCAGTCGCGCTATCTGAGGGCCCTCGCCGATCGCACCACCTACGGGGAGCGCTGCCCGTCCTGTCGCAAGGTGTACGTCCCGCCCCGGGGGGCCTGCCCCACCTGCGGCATCGCCCCCGACGAGCAGGTGGAGGTCGGCCCCCGCGGCACGGTCACCACCTTCTGCATCGTCAACATCAAGGCCCGCAACCTCGACATCGACGTGCCGTACGTCTACGCCCACATCGCCCTGGACGGCGCCGATCTGGCCCTGCACGCGCGCATCGGCGGCATCCCCTACGACGAGGTGCGCATGGGGCTGCGGGTGGAGCCCGTATGGAGCGAGGACGGCCGCTACCCCGACCACTACCGCCCCACCGGCGAACCCGACGCCGACTACGACACCTACAAGGAGCTGTTGTAGATGCGAGAGGTGGCCATCGTCGCCTTCGGCCAGAGCGACCACCGACGCGACACCGCGGAGACCTCCGAGGTCGAGATGGTGATGCCCGTCCTCCACCAGGTGCTCGACGCCACCGGACTCCGCGCGGGCGAGATCGACTTCACCTGCTCCGGCTCCTGCGACTACCTGGCGGGCCGCGCCTTCTCCTTCACCATGACCCTCGACGGCGTCGGCGCCTGGCCGCCCATCGCGGAGTCCCACGTGGAGATGGACGGCGCCTGGGCGCTGTACGAGGCGTGGACGCGGCTGCTGACGGGCGAGGCCGAGACCGCGCTCGTCTACTCCTACGGCAAGTCCTCGCCCGGCGATCTGCGGGAGGTCCTCACCCGCCAGCTCGACCCGTACTACGTGGCGCCCCTGTGGCCGGACTCGGTCGCCCTCGCCGCACTCCAGGCCCAGGCGCTGCTGGACGAGGGGGATACGGACCAGCGGGCGCTGGCCGGGGTCGCGGTGCGCAGCCGGACCGCCGCCGAGGACAACCCCCATGCCCAGCTGGCCGGTTCACCGCCGCCCGAGGCCCTGCTGGACGAGCCGTATCTGGTGCGGCCGCTGCGCCGCCACGACTGCCCGCCGGTCGGCGACGGCGCGGCCGCCGTCGTGCTCGCCGCCGGGGACACCGCGCGCCGGCTCTGCCGCCGCCCCGCCTGGATCCGCGGCATGGACCACCGGACGGAGGCCCACGGCCTCGGCGTACGCGACCTCACCCGCTCCCCGTCCACCCGGCTCGCCGCCGAGCGCGCGGGCGCCTTCGAGGCCCCCGTCGACCTCGCCGAGCTGCACGCGCCGTTCACCTCGCAGGAGCTGATCCTCCGCCGTGCGCTGCGGCTGGGAGAGGACGTACGGGTCAATCCGTCCGGCGGGGCGCTGGCCGCCAACCCCATGATGGCCGCCGGGCTGATCCGGCTCGGCGAGGCCGCCGCCGCCATCCACCGCGGCGCCGCCGACCGGGCCCTCGCCCACGCCACCTCGGGCCCCTGTCTCCAGCAGAACCTGGTGGCCGTCCTGGAAGGGGATGCCTCGTGACGAAGGAGCCGGTGGCCGTCGTCGGGATCGGCCAGACCAAGCACACCGCCGCGCGCCGCGACGTCTCCATCGCCGGGCTGGTCCGTGAGGCCGCGGTACGGGCCCTCGAGGACGCCCAGTTGACCTGGCCGGACATCGACGCCGTGGTCATCGGCAAGGCCCCCGACTTCTTCGAGGGCGTGATGATGCCGGAGCTGTACCTCGCCGACGCGCTCGGCGCGGTCGGCAAGCCGATGCTGCGGGTGCACACCGCGGGCTCGGTCGGCGGCTCCACCGCGCTGGTGGCCGCGGGCCTGGTCGCCGCCCGTGTCCACCGGACCGTCCTCACCCTCGCCTTCGAGAAGCAGTCGGAGTCGAACGCCATGTGGGGGCTGTCCCTGCCGATCCCCTTCCAGCAGCCGCTGCTGGCCGGGGCGGGCGGCTTCTTCGCACCCCATGTCCGGGCGTATATGCGGCGCACCGGCGCGCCCTCCGGCGTCGGCGCCCTCGTGGCCTACAAGGACCGCCGCAACGCCCTGCGCAACCCCTACGCGCATCTCCACGAACACGATCTGACGCTGGACCAGGTGCGGTCCTCCCCGATGCTGTGGGACCCCATCCGCTACTCCGAGACCTGCCCCTCGTCGGACGGCGCCTGCGCCATGGTGCTCACCGACCGCGCGGGCGCGGACCGCGCCCCGTATCCGCCCGCCTGGATGCACGGCGGCGCCATGCGCAGCGAGCCGACGCTCTTCGCGGGGAAGGACTTCGTCTCGCCGAGGGCCGGCCGGGACTGCGCGGCCGATGTCTACCGCCAGGCCGGGATCACCGACCCGCGCCGGGAGATCGACGCGGTGGAGATGTACGTGCCCTTCAGCTGGTACGAGCCCATGTGGCTGGAGAACCTGGGCTTCGCGGACGAGGGGGAGGGCTGGAAGCTCACCGAGTCGGGGGTGACCGAGCTCGGCGGCGACCTTCCGGTCAACCCCTCGGGCGGAGTGCTGTCCACCAACCCCATCGGGGCGTCCGGCATGCTGCGGTTCGCCGAGGCCGCGCTCCAGGTGCGCGGACGGGCGGGCGAACACCAGGTGGACGGCGCCCGCAAGGCGCTCGGCCACGCCTATGGCGGAGGCTCGCAGTTCTTCTCGATGTGGGTGGTCGCGGACACGCCACCCGCCGGTTGAGGCTCCTGCTCACTCCTCCTTTCGTGGCCTGTGCGGCACCGGCCACGATCGCTAGGGTGGGGCGCGGACGACGATCCGGGAGGATGAGCTGACGTGGCCGATACCACCACCACCGAACAGCCACTGACAGGAAGCGGCGAGAAGCCCGAACTCGACCTCTCGGACGCCCAATGGCGGTCGAGCAGCCAGGGCGTGGGCGATGTGGAGATCGCCTTCGTCGAGGGGTTCATCGCGATGCGGCACGGCCGCCGTCCCGAGGGCCCGGTGCTGATCTTCACCCCGGCCGAGTGGCGCGCCTTCGTCCTGGGCGCGCGTGAGGGGGAGTTCGACCTCACCTGAACCGGGGAGGGCGATCGGGGCGGCGGGTCCGGCCGGATCGGATGGCCCGCCCCGCGGCGCGTTATCGGCCAGGATCAGAACATGACGGAAGCCCGATGGCGCCTCATACCGCCGCGATGGCCGCCGAGTTGGTTTCCCATGAGTTCATCGCGGCTTCACTCATCCTTCGCGACCCGCACCGAAACATGAGCGTGACTCACGGTAACACGGGCAGGTCGTGCCGGGTCTCCACGGGTGGGAACGGAATCGTCCGCCGCTCTATGCAGCCCCGGCCCCGGGCGGTAGTTTTCCCTCCCACCTCCCCGTTGCGCGGGGTGGAAAGTCGGCTGAAAAGGGAGTGTTGTGCGCGAATTCAGTCTCCCTCATATGGTGGAACCGCTGCGCGCGGGCGGGCTCGCGGACTCGGTGTACGAGACGGCGGACCGCGAACCTGACCGGATCCAGTTCGCCCGGCGCGACGCCGCCGACCGCGGCCGGTGGACCCCGGTGACCGCCGCCGCCTTCCGGGACGAGGTCCTGGCACTGGCGAAGGGCCTGCTGGCCGAGGGAGTGCGGTTCGGCGACCGGGTGGCCCTGATGGCCAGGACGCGCTACGAGTGGACGCTGTTCAGCTATGCCGTGTGGTCCGTCGGCGCCCAGGTGGTGACCGTCTACCCCACCTCCTCGGCGGAGCAGGTGCGCTGGATCCTGGAGCAGACACGGGCCGTGGCCGTGGTGGTGGAGGGCGAGGACGACGCCATGACGGTCGGCGCCGTCTGCGACACCCTTCCCGTGCTGCGCTCCATATGGCAGATGGACCAGGAGTGCGTCACGGAGCTGTGGCGGCGCGGCGCCGGGGTCCAGGACGAACTGGTCACCGAGCGGCGCTGGCTCGCCGAACCGCGCAGTACGGCGGTCATCTGCTACACCTCCGGCACCACGGGGCGGCCCCTGGGATGCATGATCACCCACGCCAATCTCGCCGCCGAGTGCGACACCGTGTTCGCCGGCTGGAGAGGGCTGTTCGCCGAGGCCGGGCAGCAGCCCGCCATCCTCGCCTTCCTCCCCCTGGCACACATCTACGGACTGATGGTCCAAGTGCTCTGTGTGCGCAGCGGCATCCTCATGGGGCACGAGCCCGAGCTCAGCCCGTCGTCCCTGCTGCCGTCCTTCCAGTCCTTCCACCCCACCTGCGTCTTCGCGGTGCCCTACATCTTCGAGCGGATCCTCGGGGCCGCACGGACCGCTGCCCAGGACGCGGGCAAGGGCTCGCTCTTCGAGCGGGCCATGGACACGGCGGTGCGCTACGCGGCGGCGGTCGAGCAGCACAGCCAGGGCGCGGGCAAGGGGCCGGGCCCCGGGCTCAGGGCCGCCCACGCCGCCTTCGACCACGTGGTCTACCGGCGGCTGAGAGCCGTCCTGGGCGGCCGGGTGCGCTACGCGGTCACCGGCGGCTCACCGTTCAGCCGGGAGCTGGGGCTGATGTTCGCGGGCGCCGGGATCACCATCTACAACGGCTACGGTCTCACCGAGACCACCGCCGCCGTCACCTCGCAGCCGCCCGGCCGCCCCCGGCACGGCACCGTGGGCCGCCCGATGCCGGGCACGGCGGTGCGCATCGCGCCGGACGGCGAGATCTGGGTGCGCGGCGGCACCGTCTTCGCGGGCTATGTGGACGATCCCAAGGCCACCGCGACCGCGCTGCGCGACGGCTGGCTGCGCACCGGAGACGTCGGACACCTCGATGGCGAGGGCTATCTGACCATCACCGGCCGTAAGAAGGACATCATCATCACCAGCGGCGGCAAGAGCGTCTCCCCGCTGCCGCTGGAGGAGCGGCTGCGGGCGCATCCTCTGATCTCGCAGTGCGTGCTGGTGGGCGACAACCGCCCCTTCATCGGGGCGCTGATCACCCTGGACGCCGAGATGCTCAGGCGCTGGCACCAGGCGGTCGGCACGCGGCTCCCGGTCGGCCGGGAGCACGCGTCGGCGAACAAGGCGCTGCACGCGGAGATCCAGCAGGCGGTCTCCACGGCGAACCTCTCGGTGTCCAGGGCGGAGTCGATCCGGGCCTTCCGCATCCTCCCGAATGAATTCACCGTGGCGGACGGGACGTTGACGGCCTCGCTCAAGACGCGGCGCGACGCGGTGTACAAGCTCTGCGCCGCGCAGATCGAGCAGCTGTACGCGAGCTGAGCGATCGAGCGGCGCCAGGGCAGTTGAGCGGCGCTACCCGGTAGTTGGGTTGGGGTGCGGTGGAACGGCAGCTGGGCGGGGGACCGGCCTACTGGGCGCCGGTCAGCTGGGCCCAGGGCCGCTGCCGTCCCCCGCTGACCGCCTCGGTGCCCTGCTCGTCGTACCGGGCCGTACGCAGCGACCAGCCCAGGTTGCCCGCCATCACATGCCGCATGCCGTCCACATAGCGCGCCACTGCGCGGTGGGTGTCCGGGTCGGCCCCCGCCTCGGCGAGCAGCCCGGGCAGCTCGGCCGCGGTCTCCTCGAACCAGCGGTAGCGGGTGTTGGCCAGGTCGGCGATATGACGTACCGCGTCCTCCAGTTCGCCACCCGTGCGCTCCCGCTGGACGATGACACTGTTGTGGACGTCGCCGACCGCCAGCTCCTTGTCCAGGGAGGCGATGTCATTGGTGAAGACCACCACGTCGTCCGTGGCCTCCCGCATCCGTTCCAGCGGGAAGCCGCCGTGCAGCGCGGGCGGCAGGGTGTAGCCGCCGAACGGCTCGTTCAGATCGAGACAGGGCTGTACGCCTATCGAATGGCGCCGCAGCGCCAGCACGTCCTCCACCGAGCGCGGCGCGTCCGCGCCGCCGGCCGCGGGCAGTGCGCCGGTACGCTCCAGGGCCTCGCGGTGGTAGGAGTGCAGATATTCCAGCCAGTGGTGGCGGAAGCGGTCCCGCCACACCTGGGGCCGCCCGGAGTTGATCCGGCGCCACAGGTCGCGGAAGCTCTCCAGGAGCGGCCCGTCGCCGTCCTCCGCCCCGCCGTGCGCCAGGTCCTCTTCGCTGATCCGTATGACGTCCGCCACCAGCCGTGCCACCGCCTCCGGGCGGCAGCCCAGCTCCCCGTCGAACTGGTCGTCGAAGACGAAGTACCAGCCCACGAGGTCACTGCCCAGGTTCAGATCGGCACCGGCCGCCCGGGGGTAGAACAGGCCCGCCAGCACATCGAAGCGGAGCGCGTCGTACTCCGCGACGGACGCGCGGTCCTCGAAGACGCCGAACCGCGAGAGCCATTGGATGGTGTGGTGCCTGGCCGCCTCGGTGCCGGGACTGAGGTCGGCCGAGGCCGGAAATTCGAACAGGGCCGCCCGGCGCAGCAGTGCGGTCCGCCGGTCCTGTGGTCGCGCAGCGTGCGTGTGCATGAGTGGTGTCCGCCCCCTTCGTCGTTCGGGCGGCCCGAGCCCGCATATACCACAGGCGAAAGCGGTATCTGACCAACCCGTTGAATCCGGTCATCCTCGCGTGTGGAACGTGGCATCGATAGAGGAGACGGTGAATTGGCGCGTGCCACTGGCAATGCCCGGCGGAAATCCCTCCGTGAGGGAGCTACGCAGCGTGCCATCCGCGCTACGCTCGGCGTCACCTGCCGGAGGGGAAGCAACGTGGCGGAGCACATGAGCCAACAGAACCGGACGCGTCGAACACTGCTGGAACGGGAGCGGGAGTTGCGCGCGGTGGACGCCGCGCTGACCGAACTGTGCGGCACGGATCCCGCCGACCGGACCGAGACCCGCGGCGGCGGAGTGATCGCCTTCGAGGGGCCCGGCGGCGTCGGCAAGACCGCGCTGCTCGGCGAGGCGCGCCGGCGGGCCGCCGCCCGCGGCTGCACCGTGCTCCGGGCCCGCGGCGGTGAGCGCGAACAGGGCGCGGCCTTCCACGTGGTGCGCCAGCTCTTCCAGCCGGTGCTCGCGGCGACCGGCGAGGACGAGCACCGCAGGATCCTCGGCGGCTGGTACGAGATCGTCGCGCCCGCGGTCGGCCTGGTGGTCTCGGGCCACGGCGGCGCACCCGATCCGCAGGGCGTCCGCGACGGCCTGGACTGGCTGGTGACCCGCTTCGCCGTGGAGCACGCCCCGGTCGTCATGATCCTCGACGATGTCCACTGGGCCGACCCCGAATCCCTGGACTGGCTGACCCGGTTCGCCTCGCGCACCGCCGACCTGCCCCTGCTGCTCGCCGTCGGCTACCGCCCCGAGGACCTGACCGCCGACGTCGCCGCGATACGGAGCCTGGTCGAGCGCCAGGGATCACGGCCCCATGTGCTGGCGCCGCTCACCCCGGGCGGAGTCGGCAGGGTCGTCCGTGAGGTCCTTGGGGACCACGCCGACGAGGCGTTCTGCCGCGAGTGCTGGGCGATGACCGGCGGTAACCCCTGGGAGGTCACCGAGCTCACCGCCAAGATCCGCGACAGACGGCTGAAACCGCAGTCGGAGAACCTGCCCGCGCTGCGCGAGCTGGTCTCCTCGGCCAAGGACAGCGGGCTCAACGACCGGCTGACCCGCCTCGGCACCGCCGCCGTCCGCCTCGCCTGGGCCGTCGCCGTCCTCGGCATCGAGGCCACCCCGGCGCTGACCGCCAATGTCGCCGGGCTCGGCGAGACCGAGGCCGCCGACATGGTGGCCCGGCTCGTCGAGGCGCGGATCCTGGCCCCGCCGCGCCCCGGGAACGGCACCCGGCCCCTGGAGTACCTCCACCCGCTCATCGCCACCGCCGTCTACCAGGCCATCCCCGGCGCCCTGCGGGTCGCCATGCACGGCCAGGCCGCCACCGTGGTGCTCGGCGCGGGCCTGGGCTCCGCGGCCGCCGGCCGGCATCTGCTGGAGATGCACCCCGAGGGCGACCCCTGGGTGGTGCGCCATCTGCGGGAGGCCGCCCGGGAGTATCTGCGCGCCGGAGCACCCGACGCCGGGCGCCGCTGTCTGGCCCGCGCCCTGCGCGAACCACCCGTCCTGGAGGAGCGCGCCGCCGTGCTGTACGAGCTGGGCTGCGCCGCCCAGCTCACCGAGCCCGACGTCACCGTCAACCATCTGCGGGCCGCGCTCGAGGAGCCCGCGCTCGGTCCCGAACTGCGCGAGGCGATCACCTACCGGCTCGCCCAGGCGTACGGCCACAGCGGCCGGATGGAGGAGGCCGCCCAGGTCTTCGCCGACGAGGTCGGGCGGGCCACCAGCGCCCGCACCCGGCTGCGGATGCAGACCGAGCAGCTGATGTGGAACATGTTCCGCGCCGACGAGAAGGAGTCGCCCGCCCGCTCCCGGCGGCTCGCCCGGCTCGCGGACCGCCTCACAGGCCGCGGCATGGCCGAGCGCTATCTGATGGGGCTGCGTGCCTGGGACGCGATGACGCGCGGAGAGCCCGTCGCGACCGCCCTGCACTACGCGGAAGAGGCCCTGGGCGACGGCCTCAGCTGGACCGATGACGACTGGGGCTTCGAGGTGCCCATCCTGGTCGCCCTGGTCTTCCTCCACTGTGACCAGCCAGGACGTGCCGAGGGGCTGTTCGACAAGGGCATCGCCGAATGCGAGCGCAAGGGCTGGCGCGGCTCCCACCTGGCGTTCGGCTTCACCCTCCTCGGGTACGCCCGGCTGCGTCGCGGCGCCCTCGGCGAGGCGGAGGAGCTGGCCCGTGAGGGGATGCGGATCGCCGACCTGGTGGGCTCCTCGACACCCGCCCACTGGACCGCGGTCGGCACCCTCATCGGAACGCTGATCTGCCGGGGCCGGATCCGGGAGGCCCAGGAGTTCGCCGCCCGCCACGGCGGCGAGACCCTGCCACAGGCCACGCTCTGCCCCGATGTCCCGGCGGTGCGCGGCGAGCTGCTGCTGGCGGCCAATCTCCACCGCGAGGCCCGGAGCCAGCTCACCGAGGTCGGCCGCCGCATGGACGGACGCGGTATGCGCAACCCCGCCTGGTGCCCCTGGCAGCCCCACCTCGCCCAGGCTCTCGCACTGACCGATCCGCGGCAGGCCGCCGAGGTCGCCGACGACGCGGTGCGCCGCGCCCGTCAGTTCGGCGCCCACTCCGCCATCGGCAAGGCGCTGCACACCGCCGCCACCGTCACCCAGGGGCCGGACCGGATCAAGCTGCTGGCCGAGGCCGTCAGCCATCTGATGCGCTCACCGGCCGCGTACGACCTGGCGGTGGCGCTGGTCGACCACGGTGCCGCGCTGCGCCGCATCGGCCTGCCCCAGGAGGCGGGCGACCGGCTCTACCGCGGTCTGGAGGGAGCGGTGCGCTGCGGTGCCGACGCGCTCGCGGCCCGGGCCCGCGACGAGCTGTCCGCGGCCGGACTGCGCCCCATGCAACTGCGGGTCGATCACACCAGCCCGCTGACCTCCCAGGAGCAGGCCATCGCCGAGCGGGCCGCCGAGGGCTGGTCGGACGCCCGGATCGGGGAGGCCACGGCGCTGGATGAGCGCGAGGTCGCCCGGCTGCTGTCCGATGTCTACCGTAAGGTCGGCACCGACCGGGCCGGGCTGGCCAAGCGGCTCATCACCCCCAGGGTCGGCCTTCCCCAGCGCCCGGCTTCCGACCCCGGATGAGGGATGCGGCCCGGCCGCTCCCCGGAACGGCGACCGGCGCGTGGCCACGTACCATGTCCGCATGTCCTTCCTCCGCCGCCGCAGCGCCGCCACGCCCACCGGGCCGGACTTCGACGTCCTCGCCATGGACCCGGGAGACTGGCCCGGCGACCTCGGGGCGGGGCTGCTGCCCGCTCCGGACGGCAGCTGCCAGGGCGTCTTCCTGCGCTACGACCTGTTCGGCGGCCGCGGCCCGGCGATGATCATCGGCAATCTGCCCGAGGGCTCACCGGCCCGCGAGGTGGCCGAGGGCCAGCCGCCGTTCGAGGTGACCCAGCTGCTGGCGGCGCTGGGGAACGACGAGCCGGTTCAGGTGGTGGACACCGAGGACAACCCGGTGATGCACGAGGACAACCTGCTCATCGTCCGCCGGATCAAGCTCTCCGAGGGCCGGATCTCCTGCGCCCAGTTCGACCGCAGCGACGGGGTGCTCGTCACCATCGCCAGCTGGGACCGGCCGATCACCGACGATCTGTACCGGCTGCTCAAGCCGCTGCCCGCGGAGATGTTCCAGCAGCGCTGAGAGGGATCTTCGCCCGGGGCCGTGAGGCGCCCGTACGGTCGCTCACGGCCCCCGGCCGTCCGTCATCCGGCGGGCTGACGGGCCGTCAGGCTCACTTCCCCGAGCCCCGGACCGTCACATCGGCGGCCCGGACGAACGCCACCCGGTGCCCGAACTGGATCTGGTAGTACACATCCTGGCCGCGCACCACCTTATGACCGGCCGGATCGAAGGTGGTCGCCCACAGGTACTCGCCCCGCGTCCGGAGCCCCAGCGGATAGGACTGCCCGGCGAGCAGCTTGTACGGCAGCGGCGAGACCGCCTGCACCGGCACCCCCTCCGGATACGCCTCCTGCTCCGGATAGGCGCGGCCGTACACCGGAACCTCCTTCGCCCCCGCCTTGGGCGTCACCACGAGCCCCTTGGCGCTCACCGCCGTCGGCCGCCGCTTGGGGTTCTGGAACCAGGCCCGCTGGCCGAGGTACCAGATCGCCGTCCAGTCGCCCTCGTGCCCCGCGACCGCGAACTGCTGTCCGGTGGTGGCGCGGGCGCCGGTGTCATTCACCCCGGTCGTCGAGTCCGAGCCGTCCGGGCGCAGCCCGACGTCCTTGACCAGCGGGGCGTCCGCGCTCGGCGCGGTGTGCAGCCGCACCGCGGACGAGCCGTGCGGGGCGCAGGGCTGGCCCGCCGTCTCGCAGTCGGTGTAGACGGGCCGGTTGGTGGCGTAGTCGGGGCGGATGGTGACCAGGCCGCCGGAGGAGCCCGCGGTGCTCCGGAAGGGCGCGCCGAGCAGGGTGAAGTAGTGCGCCCAGTCCCAGTAGGGGCCCGGGTCGGTGTGCATACCGGCGATGGTGGAGGTGGTGGTGCCCGGCACATTGTCATGGCCCAGGATGTGCTGGCGGTCCAGCGGGATGTCGAACCGCTTGGCGAGATAGCGCACCAGCCGCGCCGAGGAGCGGTACATCGCCTCCGTGTACCAGGCGTCCGGGGCGGTCAGGAACCCCTCGTGCTCCAGCCCGATGGACTTGGCGTTGACGTACCAGTTGCCCGCGTGCCAGGCGACGTCCTTGAGCGGCACATGCTGGGCGATATGCCCGTCGGAGGAGCGCAGGGTGTACTGCCAGGACACATAGGTGGGGTCCTGGACCAGCTTGATGGTGGTGTCCCAGGGGCCCTCGGTGTCATGGATGACGATGTAGTCGACGGACTGCGAGGAGGGGCGGTCGCCCAGGTCGTGGTTGCCGTAGTCGCCGTCCCCGAACTCCTCGTAGGGCGCCGGGATCCACTCGCAGGACACGTCCTTGGGGGCCTCGACCCGCGGATCACGCGCCGGGGACGGCAGGCCGAGCGTCCGCAACTGCCGGGTGTCCGGGGCGACATCGGGCGCCGCGCCGAGGGAGACCCGCTCCCCGTCGGCGGTCGTCCGCGCGGCCCCGCCGCGGATCACCCCGTAGACCTCATCGGCGAAGAAGGCCGCGGCCGCGGCGTCATCGGCACCGGAGTAGGCCGCCACCGCCGCGTACCAGTCGGCGGGGTCCCCGCTCGGCGGCAGCCCCAGCCGCTTCTGCGCGGCGGCCAGCAGGGCCGCGCCACCGCGCACATTGGCGCTCTCGTCGCCGCGCAGCGCCTCCGCGGACAGCCCGGTGAGCTCCGCGGCGCGGCCGAGGGTGCGCAGCCGGGCGGGCAGCTGCCGGGGCTGGGGCACGGAGGCCTTGGGTACGCTCAGCGGCCGGGCGAGATCGCCGCGCGCGTCCTCGGTGCCCTGGCTGTGGTGCGGGGCGGCGAGCAGGGCGGTGTGGGCGTCGGTGAGGTGCATGGGGCCGTAGCCACCGGTGACGCTGGGCGCGCCACCGTGGCCGTCCCAGCGCGACTGCAGATACGACACGCCCAGGAGCACGCTCAGCGGAACGCCGTACTCGGCGGCGGCAGCAGCGAAGGCGCGCTGCAGGGCGCCGCCCCCGGCGTCGGGTCCATCGCCGCCCCGCCGCTGGTCGGCATGGGCGGCGGGGGTGGCGGACACCAGCGGGAGCAGAAGGGCGGCGGACGCCGCGGCTCCCGCGGTCCGCAGGGTGGTTCTCCGGGTGGGGCGGGACGGGATTCTCCGCCCGTCGTGGGCGCTGTCCTGTGCGGATTCTGGCATTGCAGCCTCCTCAAGCGGGCCGGGCCAAGCCGAGCCACTTAGAGATATGCGCTGCCAGGCGTGGCGTCAATCGCCGTCACCCGTACGGACGTTCGTCTATCCACCCGACTGCGGCGCGTCACCGGTCTGGACCGGTGACGCGCCGGGCTGCCGCCACCCGCCTCCGCTCAGCGGGTGCCGACCGCCGCCCGCACCGCACGCCGGGCCAGTCCGCAGTCGTCATGCAGCCGGCGCAGCAGCAGCCGCTGCTCCTCACCGGCGGACACCGCGCCCGGCACCACGGGAGCGGGGTCATGCATGGTGCGCTGCACCGCGGTCTCGTACCGCCGGATCTCCCGCGTCAGCACCAGCATCAGGTTCACCAGGAAGGAGTCCCGCGTGGCCGGGCCCGCGGCCTGCGCCAGCTGGCTGATCTGGCGCCGGGTGACGGGGGCGTCGCCCAATACCGTCCACAGCGTGGCCAGGTCATAGCCGGGCAGATACCAGCCCGCGTGGTCCCAGTCCAGGAACACCGGGCCCGCGGGGGACAGCAGTACGTTGTTCAACAGGGCGTCGCCATGGCAGAACTGGGCCGGGGTCTGCCGCCCGCAGGCCTGTGAGACGCCGTGCAGCAGCTTCTGCAGATCGCCCATGTCGCGGTCGGTGAGCAACCCGAGCTCGTGATAGCGGGTCAGCCGGGCGGCGTAGTCGATGGGGGCGTCGAACAGATCGGCCGGCGGCCGCCACTGGTTGACCCGATGGACGGCACCCAGCACCGCGCCCAGATCGGCACGCGGCGGGGGCTCGGTGGGGTGGCGCTGCGCGGCAGCGATCCGCCCGGGCATCCGCTCGATGACCAGAGCGCAGTTGTCCGGGTCCGCGGCGATCAGCCGGGGCACCCGCACCGGCGGGCGCTGGCGGACGAACGCCCGGTACATCGCTATTTCCCGGCGGAACCGCTCGGCCCACGCGGGGGAGTGGTCCACCAGGCACTTGGCCACCGCGGTGCTGCGCCCGGTCGCCCCGATCAGGAGCACGGACCGCCCGCTGCGCCGCAGCACCTGCACCGGGTTGAACTCCGGACAGATGCGGTGGACCGAGGTGATCGCGGTGCGCAGCTGCGCACCCTGGGGACCGGACAAGTCGAGTCTCCCGCGGGGCGGCACGGGGCCGAGGGCGGCGGTCCGCCGGGCCCGGCCGCCGGGGGCGGGATCGAGGTACGGCCCATTGCCGGGCAGCTGCCGCCGGTACGGCCGGGGCGGGACGGACACGGAGGACGATGCTGCGTACATGGGCGAGACAGATCCCTTCGTGTGCCGACGAATTGCGTACGCACCCGGCCCCGGAGCGGGGCCGCACCCTGGGGAATGCGGTTCGAGCGAACTCGAGCCGCCACCGGGCCGGGTAACGCACTCCTACACCACACCCCTGTACGGGTGGCACACCATCTGGCGCACCCTGGCGAACCCTGGCGAATAGTCGCACGGCCCGTGACGGGCCCGTTACTGTCAAGTCAGCCGAGGAACCTGGGGGCTTGACGTGACGAGGGAACCCAACACCCGTCTTGCGGACCTGTTCGGCCTCGCCGGCTGGTCCAAGGGGGAGCTCGCGAGGCTCGTGAACCGGAAGGCGGCGGCCATGGGCCATCCGCAGCTGGCGACCGACACCTCGCGGGTGCGGCGTTGGATCGACACCGGCGAGACGCCGCGCGATCCCGTGCCCAAGGTGCTGGCCGCCCTGTTCACCGAGCGCCTCGGTCGAGTCGTGACCATTGAGGATCTCGGGTTCGGACGCGGGGGGCGCGCGGGAAAGGGGCAGTCCGGCGACGGACTGCTCTGGCCGCCCGAGTCCACGGCCGCGGTCCTCACCGAATTCACGGGAATGGACCTTATGTTCAACCGACGCGGCTTGGTGGGCGCGGGTGCCGCGCTCGCCGCGGGATCCGCCATCACCGGTGCCATGAGCGACTTTCTGCTCTCCGACCCCTCCCTCGCCACCGACGCGCCCCGTACCGACAACCCCCTCTCCGTCGAGCCCGTGGGCTTCGACCGCTACGAGGCCGCCCCCGTGGGCTCCCAGGAGATCGACGCCCTGGAGTCCTCGGTCGAGGTCTTCCGCGCCTGGGACGCGGCCCGCGGCGGCGGGCTCCAGCGGAAGGCCGTGGTGGGCCAGCTCAACGAGGTGGGCGGCATGCTCGCCTATCGCCACCCCGAGCACCTGCAGCGCAGACTGTGGGGGGTGGCGGCCGACCTGGCCGTCCTCGCCGGCTGGATGTCCCATGACGTCGGCCTGGAGCCCACCGCCCAGAAGTACTTCGTCATCGCCGCCCACGCGGCCCGCGAGGGCGGTGACCGGCCCCGGGCGGGCGAGGCGCTCTCCCGGGCCGCGCGGCAGATGGTGCACCTCGGCCGTCCGGACGACGCCCTGGAGCTGATGGGGCTCGCCAAGTCCGGGGCGGGCGAGGCGGCGCTGCCGCTGACCCGGTCCATGTTCTGCACCATCGAGGCATGGGCGCTGGCGTCCAAGGGCCAGGGCCAGGCGGTCCGGCGGGCCCTGGGCGAGGCGGAGGAGCTGTTCGTCTCGGACCGGGACGACGGCCCGGCGCCGAGCTGGATGCAGCTGTTCAACGAGGCCGATCTGCACGGGATGCAGGGGCTGGTCTACCGCACGCTGGCGGAGCACGAGCCGGGGGCGGCGGGGATCGCCAGGACCCATGCCAAGAAGGGGCTGCGGATGCGGGAGGGCGGGCGCCAGCGGTCCCAGATCTTCGACCACATCTCCATCGCCTCGGCCTGCTTCCTCGGGGACGATCCCGAGCAGGCCGACCGCTATGCCCGGATGGCGCTGCTGACGATCGAGCAGAACTCCTCGCACCGCACCTGGGACCGGCTGCGCGAGATGTACCGGCTCACCGCGCCGTACGGCACATCACCGGCCGTCCGGGAGCTGCGTGCGGAGATCCAGCAGGTGATGCCGAAGGGAGGCGCGGGGAAGGGCGGCGCTGGGCTGAAAGGGTACGGCTCCATCGCCAGGAGCGCGGCCGTCTAGCGAGCGGACCACGCCGTACGGAGGGCATGACGAAGGGCACGACGGAGGGCGACACGCGGGGCCACCGCCTGAAGGGCAGTACGCGGGGCCGACGCTTCATGAAGGGCCGTTCATCACGTCACGCCGACGCGGGGCGCCGCGTCATGCGCGGGCGCCGGTGACCCTGGCGATCAGCACACAGGCGTCGTTCTCGCGCGGCTCGTCGCCGAACGCCTCGGCCACCGTCCGTACGCACTCCTGTGCGCCGTGGGCGGCGGTCAGCCGTGGCGCGAGCGCGAGCAGCCGCTCGGTGGCGCCCTCGGCGTCCCTGGCGAGCCGTCCGGTGTGCAGCACCAGCAGATCGCCCGGCTCCAGCCGCTCCGCGCACTGGGTGTACGCGGCGCCCGCGGTGGCGCCGAGCAGCACGCCGTCGGGGGAGCGCAGCGGGCGCCCCGTCCCGTCGCGGAACAGCAGCGGGGCGGGGTGTCCGGCCTGCGCCCACGCCAGGGTGCGGGTGCCCGGGTCGTACTGCGCGCATACGGCGCCGACCAGCGCGGGCTGGGAGGAGACGGCCAGCAGCTGGTTGAGCCGCCCCATCAGCGCGCCGGGCTCGATCCCGGCCACCGCCATGCCGCGCACGGCGCCCAGCAGCATGGCCATGCCGCAGGTGGCGGTCACACCGTGGCCGGTGAGGCCGCCGACGCTCAGCAGGGTGTGGCCGCCGGGGAGTTCGAGTGCGTCGTACCAGTCGCCGCCGATCTGGGCGCTGGACTCGGAGGGCAGGTAGTGGGCGGCGAGGTCCAGGGCGGCGCCGTCGGCCGCCGGACCGGCACCAGGGAAGCCGTCACGGGCCGGGAGCCGGAGCGAACCGCGCCACGGCGGCAGCACGGCCTCCTGCACCTCCACCGCCAACCGGCGCTCGGTGCGGGCGATCCGCCGCTGGTGGCGCAGTGTGTCCCGGCTCTCGCGCACCGCCCGCTCGCTGCGGCGCAGCTCGCTCACGTCCCGGAGCACGGCCCACATGGAGGCGGTGCTGCCGTCGGTGTCCAGCACCGGCTCGCCCGCCATATGGACGGTGCGCACCACCTCGTCCTCGCGCACCACACGGAACTCGCCGTCGATCGGCTTTCCGTCCACCAGACAGTCCGTGACCATCGCGGTCAGGATCGGCTGGTCCTCGGAGAAGACCCAGGAGGGCAGCTCGTCGAGGGTGAGTCCGCCGTCCCCGGGGTCGCGGCCGAAGATCCGGCAGAGCTCGTCGGACCAGATCACCTCGTCGGTGAGGAGGTTCCACTCGGCGCTGCCGACCCGGCTCAGCAGCGAACCGCCGCCGGTGGGGGCGTGATCCGCGGCCTCGCTCCGGGCCGGGGCCCCGCCCGCCGCGTCGCCCTCCGGCCCGGGGAGACCGATGGCCTCGACGGAATCGATGGGCTCGACGGAATCGAATGTCTCGGCGGAACCGATGGTCGCGGCGGGGCCGATGGTTTCGATGGGACCGGCGGTCCCGGTGGGGTCGACCGGCCTGGCGGGACCGGCCGTCTCGGGGGCATCGGCGGGCAGTCCCTCGCGCAGCTCGCCCAGATGGCGGCCCAGATCGTCCAGCTGGTGGGCGGCGAGCTCGCACAGCGCGCGCTGCCAGCGCACCTGCGCGTCATCCGTGCCGCCCAGGTCCGCGACGGTGTCGCGGCGGACGGCGTCGAGCCCGCCGCGGAGCAGCTGGGTCTGGGAGATGAGGGCGTCCACCGTGTCACGCTGGGGAGGCGGTACGGCGGGATGGTCCGCGGAGCGGGGGGACGGCATGACGTTCTCCGATACGGGCGCGGCGCGGCCGGGTCTTGAGGGAGGGACCGGTAACGACTCTTGCACAGGCTGCGACATCCCGTAAGCGGTTTGGCAATACCCGATCCGGTGGTGCTTGAGGCATATGCCGATGGCCTTCCGGGTGCATATCGGGCGGGAATCGGCGGAGGCCGCGATTCCGGGTAGGCTGCGGCGCTCGGGAGTCCCTTAGTCCCGCACCGTTCATCACGCATACGGCGGCAGGACATCGGCAAGAATGCCGATCGACGGAAATCCCGTTGCCAGCGAACCTCCCGCACCGGATGCTGACCTCATGTTCGATCCAGACATAGCGCCCAGCGGCACCCTGCTCGGCCTCCTGCAGCGAGGCCGCGGCGACGGGACCCTGCATGCCCTCGCCGCGCCGCGGGCCGAGGCGCTCGCGGCACTGCACCACTGTGTGCTGCGCGACCCCCGCCGTGACTGGCAGGTCGAGAACCGCTCGCTCTATTACGCCAGGCTCTGCCTGGACCTCGACGCCGGGCTCGACGAGATCGAACAGCATCTGTTCCACCCCGACGACCTGGTCAGCGACGACGAGGAGCGCACCGGGCTCGCCCTCTCCGTCCTCGGCCACCTCGCCGCCTACGGCAGGTCCGACGCGCTGCGGCTGCTGCGCCGCTACGCCGCGGCCGGCAGCAACTGGGAATGGGCCCTCGACGAGCTGGCCCTGCGCGACGACGACACCGGGCTGCGCGGCCTCGCCCCCGCGATCCTCGCCCACTTCCCCCGCACCCCCGACGGCGACGCCGAGCTGGCCGCCGTGGTGCGCGGCGCCTACGAACCCCGGCCCTGGCGGCTGTGGGCCGACGATCCGGACCACGGGCCGCGGGTGCGCACGGCGGCCGAGCGCGGCGCCTTCGACCGGTGGCAGCGCCAGCTGCGGCCCTCTGGACCGCGCCCCGGCTGGAGCGTCCACGACATCCTGCTGTGGGCCCAGCGGGAGCACGATCTGAAGCCGGACGCCCGCCGCCCCGACGCGGCCGCCCGCTGTCTGGCCGCCGTCGCCGGTCCCGAGGACCGGCCCGAACTCCTCGCCGCCGCCGCGTCGGCCCCCGACGCCGCCCGCGCCGCGGCGCTGCGGCACCTCGCGGAGATCGGCGACCCCGAGGTGCTCGACCTGATCGAGACCGCCGTGACCGAGCCGGACGCCTCCCAGCTGGTCTCCCAGGCGGCCCTCTCCGCCTTCGAACGCATGCGCAGTATCGCCGCCCTCGACCGGGCCCGGGTCTGGGCCCACCGCCCCGACGCCCTCGGGGACGCGGCGGCGGCGATGCTCGCCTGCCGCGGCGGCCAGTACGACACCCAGCTCGTGCTCGCCGCCCTCCGCCGCACGGTCCGGGCCGAGGGCCCGGACGCCCAGACCCTGTGGACCCTCGTCGACGGCGCCGGGCGCCTGACGATCTCCTGCGCCGCGCCCGTCCTGCGCCATATCTACCGGGAGACGGCCTCCTCCCACCTCCGCGGCCGCGCCGCCCGCGCACTGGCCGCCACCGATCCGTCCTTCGCGGCGGGCTTCGCGGTCGAATGCCTCTGGGACTGCGAGGAGAGCACCCGCGAAGTCGCCGCCCGCCACGCCGCCACCGCCGACGCCCGCGTCGTCGAACAACTCCGTCGGCTGGCCGCCGACCCGGCGGAGGAGGCCGAGGTCCAGACGGCGGTCCGCAGCCGCATCGGGCCCGAGACCCCGGGCTTCTGACCCCGGCCGCCCGCGACGTACGGGCCCCGACGTACTCCCCCCGGGGTCCCGGGGCAGGTGCCCCAAGATCCGCGGACGGGCAACCCCCGGGGGCGTCGGACGCGGGCTCCTCCGAGGCCGTCGGGCGTAGACCCCCAGGCGTCGGGCGCAGGCCCCTCCAAGATCCGGGCGCAGGCACCCCCCAAGGCGTCGGGCACAGGCCCATCAAGGCAGTCGGACGCGGGCGCGCCCAAGGTGCCGGACGCAGGCCCGTCCAAGGCGTCGCGTGCAGGCAACCCCTAAGCGTCCGGCGCCTCCTTCCGGGGGCGGGTGAAAGGCTCCTCACCCTCCGCATCACCGCTCCGCCCCGAACAGGGCGTTCGCGGCGAAACATTCACGCCGAGTGACTGGCCGCCGATTCCAGTGGTTTCATCCGGGTTTGCCGTGATCCCTCCGGGGCCCTGAGCGGGCCCCCCGGGGTGCGAGGGCCAACGCTCATGGGACGTTCCACGGCGCGAAACGTTCACGATGCCGGGGCCACCCTTCGTACGCCGACAACACCGGTATGCGTGTCGCCATCGTGACTGAATCCTTCCCACCCGACATCAACGGCGTCGCTCACTGCACGCTGCAGACCGCGGACCACCTCCACCGCCGTGGTCATCACCCCTTGGTCATCGCACCGGCGGGTCCCCCCGGAGGGCCACCGCCCGCCACGGCCGGTGGCCCGCCCGAGAGCCAGGGGGAGGTGGACCGGTCGCATCCGTACCCCGTCGTCCGCATCCCGTCCCTGCCCCTGCCCGGCTATCCGCAGGTCCGGGTCGCGCTGCCCAGCCGGAAGCTCGCGGCCGCGATCACCTCCCACGGCAGCGATGTCGTCCACCTCGCCAGCCCCTTCGTCCTGGGCGCGCGCGGGATGACCGCCGCGCTGCGGCTGCGGATACCCGCGGTGGCCGTGTACCAGACCGACCTGGGCTCCTACGCCCGCACCTACCTCGGCGCGGGCGAGAACGCGGCCTGGCGGCGCATCCGCGCCGTGCACACCGCCGCCGACCGCACCCTCGCCCCCTCCACCGCCGCCGCTCGTGACCTGGACGAGCACGGCGTGCCGCGGATCCGGCTGTGGCCGCGCGGGGTCGACACCGAGCGCTTCCACCCCTCGCGCCGCGACCCGGAGCTGTGCCGCTCGCTCGCCCCCGGCGGTGAGCCGATCGTCGGCTACATCGGCCGCCTCGCCCCGGAGAAGAACGTCGAACTGCTCGCGCCGCTGAGCGGGCGCCCCGGCGTCCAGGTGGTCGTGGTCGGGGACGGGCCGAGTGAACCCGCGCTGCGGGCGGCCATGCCGAGGGCCCGCTTCCTCGGCCGCCGCACCGGCGATGACCTGGCCCGTGTCTTCGCCTCGCTGGACGTCTTCGCCCACACCGGGCCCCAGGAGACCTTCTGCCAGACCGTGCAGGAGGCCCAGGCCAGCGGCGTCCCGGTGATCGCGCCCGCGGCGGGCGGCCCGCTCGACCTGATCGACCACGGGCGCACCGGACTGCTGGTGCCGCCCGGGGACGCGACCGAGGTGAGCGACGCCGTCTCGCTGCTCGCGGCCGACGCGAGGCTGCGGGCGGCGCTGGGGCGCGCCGGGCGGGTGGCGGTCGAGCGCCGCACCTGGGAGGCGATCGGTGACCAGCTCATCGACCACTACACCGAGGTCCTGGCGGCCCGTACGGCGGTCGCCGCATGAGCGCCGTGGGAGGAGAGCGGGCCATGAACGACGGCAAGGGGCTGCGCATCGTCCGGCTGGCCAACTTCGTCACCCCCGCCTCCGGCGGCCTGCGCACCGCGCTGCGTGAGCTCGGAGCCGGGTACCAGGCGGCCGGGCACGAGGCCGTCCTGGTGGTGCCGGGCGAGCGGGTCTCGGACGAGCACACCCGGCAGGGACGGGTGATCACGCTGCCCGGGCCGACCGTCCCGGGCACCGGCGGCTACCGCGTACTGACCGACCGGCGGCGGCTGGCCCGGCTGCTCGACGGCCTCGCACCGGACCGGTTGGAGGTGTCGGACCGCACGTCCCTCCGCTGGACGGGGGAGTGGGCGCGGCGCGCCCGCGTACCGGCCGTGATGGTCTCCCACGAGAGCGCGGACGCCGTGCTGCGCACCTGGGGTGTGCCGGACGCGTTCGCCGGGGGAGCCGCGGACCGGCTCAACCTCCGTACCGCGCGGGCGTACTCGCGGATCGTCTGCACCACCGAATGGGCGGCGCGCGAATTCGTACGGATCGGCGCGCGGAATGTCGTACGCGCCCCGCTGGGCGTGGATCTCGGCCACTTCCACCCCTGCCACTACGACGCGGCGCTGCGGGACCACCACCGTGGTGGGGCGGCCGTGCTCCTCGCCATGTGTTCGCGGCTGTCGCCCGAGAAGCGGCCGGGCCGGGCCCTCGACGCGCTCGCCGAGCTGCGTCGGCGGGGCGTCTCCGCGGCGCTCGTGGTCGCCGGGGACGGGCCGCTCCGGGCGCGTCTGGAGGCCCGCGCCCGCGCCGAGGGGCTTCCGGCCGTCTTCCTCGGCCATGTGGCGGAGCGGGCGGGGCTCGCCGCGCTCCAGGCGAGCGCCGATGTCGTGCTGGCACCGGGCCCGGCGGAGACCTTCGGACTCGCCGCACTGGAGGCGTTGGCCTGCGGTTCGCCCGTCGTCGTCAGCGCGCTCTCCGCGCTGCCGGACATCGTCGGCGCGGCGGGCGAGACCGCCGCGGACAGCGGAACGGCCTTCGCGGACGCCGTCGAGCGCGTCCTCGGCCGCTCGGAGCCCCTGCGCCGGGCCGCGGCCCGGGCGCGGGCCGAGCGCTACGGCTGGCCCGTGGCGGTCGCCTCCTTCCTGGCCGCCCATGACGCGTCCACCGAGGGCGTCCGGTGCGCCGACGGCGGTCGGCTCCCGCGCCCCACCCTCCCGGCCGCTCCGGCGGCCGCCGCGCCCCGGGCCGTCGGCGGTGTGCGGTGAGCGCAGCCGCCGCTCACCCGGGGACCGCACTGGCACGGAACCGCCCCGCAAGGAGGCCGTCCCTACGGAGGTCGTCGCCGCGGACGCCGCCCGTACGGGGGCCGTTGTCGCGGGGGCTGCCTGTGCGGACGCTGCCCTTACGGGGGCCGTCGCCGCGGAGGCTGCCCTTACGGGGGCTGTCATTGCGAGGGCCACCCGCACGGACGCTGCCCGTGGGGCCGTTGTCGTGGAGGCTGCCCATACGGAGGCCATCCTCCCGGGGACGGCCCTCGCGCCCGCCGACCCGCGCGTCCAGCCGTCCGCTCCCGCGTCCGGGCTCGCCCCGCGATCCGCGCGCCCGCCCGCCGACCCGCGCGTCCAGCCGTCCTCGTCCGCCGACCCCGTACCTCACCCGTCCGCCGGTCCGCTCATTGCCGACACACCGCCGTCCGCTGCGACAATGGCGGGGTGACGGGTCGCTGGGAATTCTGGATCGACCGGGGCGGAACCTTCACGGACGTCGTCGGCAAGCGTCCGGACGGCCGCCTGGTCACCCGCAAGCTGCTGTCCCACCATCCCGAGCGCTATACGGACGCCGCCGTCGCCGGGATCCGGCAGACGCTGGGGCTCGGCCCCGACGATCCGGTCCCGGCCGACCGGATCGACGTCGTCAAGATGGGCACCACGGTCGCCACCAACGCCCTCCTGGAGCGCACGGGCGAGCCGACCGTCCTCGTCGTCACCGAAGGGTTCCGGGACGCGCTGCGCATCGCGTACCAGAACCGCCCCCGCCTCTTCGACCGCCGGATCCTGCTCCCCGGGGCGCTGTACGACCGGGTGGTGGAGATCCCCGAGCGGGTGGACGCCCATGGCGGGGTCGTCCGCCCCCTGGACCTCGACGCCGCCGCCGAGGCGCTGCGCACCGCCCACCGCGACGGCTTCCGCAGCGCCGCGGTCGTCCTGCTGCACGGCTACCGGCACGCCGCGCACGAACAGGCGGTCGCCGCGGTGGCACGCGACCTCGGCTTCCCGCAGGTGAGCTGCTCCCACGAGGTCAGCCCGCTGATGAAGCTGGTGTCCCGCGGTGACACCACCGTGGTCGACGCCTACCTCTCGCCCATCCTGCGCCGCTATGTGGAGGACGTGGCCGCCGAACTGCGCGGTATCCGGCTGATGTTCATGCAGTCCAACGGAGGGCTGCGGGAGGCCGCGCACTTCCGGGGCAAGGACGCGGTGCTGTCCGGGCCCGCGGGCGGCGTGGTGGGCATGGCGCGCTCCTCCGGCGAGGCCGGACACGACCGCGTCATCGGCTTCGACATGGGCGGCACCTCGACCGATGTCTCGCACTATGCGGGGGAGTTGGAGCGGATCTTCGGCACCGAGGTCGCCGGGGTGCGGATGCGCGCCCCGATGATGAACATCCACACCGTGGCGGCGGGCGGCGGTTCGGTGCTCCACTTCGACGGGCGGCGCTACCGCGTGGGGCCGGACTCGGCCGGGGCCGTCCCCGGCCCCGCCTGCTACCGGCGCGGCGGCCCGCTGACCGTGACCGACGCCAATGTGATGCTGGGCCGGATCCAGCCGGACCACTTCCCCGCGGTCTTCGGTCCGCGCGCCGACCGGCCGCTGGACGCGGCGACCGTGCGGGAGCGCTTCGCCGCGCTCGCCGAGGAGATCGCGGAGGCCACCGGCGACCGGCGCGGCCCGGAGGAGGTCGCGGCGGGCTTCCTGGACATCGCGGTGCTCAACATGGCCAACGCGGTCAAGAAGATCTCCGTACAGCGCGGCCGTGACGTCACCCGTTACGCGCTCACCAGCTTCGGCGGCGCGGGCGGCCAGCACGCCTGCGCGGTCGCCGACGCGCTCGGCATCGGCACGGTGATCGTGCCGCCGCTCGCGGGGGTGCTCTCCGCGTACGGCATCGGCGTGGCCGACGCCACCGCCATGCGCGAGCAGGCCGTCGAGGCGGAGCTGGGCGAGGAGAGCGAGGAGGGCCAGGAGGACGGGGAGACGCTGCGGCGGGTGCGCGAGCTGTGCGCGCGGCTGGCCGACCAGACCCGTGGCGAACTGCTCGCGGACGGGGTCCCGGAGGACACCCTGGACACCGTCGCCCGGGTCCATCTGCGGTACGCGGGCACCGACTCCGCCATCCCCGTCCCGCTCGGCTCCGGCCCCGCGATGACCGAGGACTTCGTCCGGGCACACCGCACCCGCTACGCCTTCACCATGGACAAGCCGCTGGTCGTCGAGGCGGTGTCGGTCGAGGCGGTCGGCGCGTCCGGGCCCACCGGCGGCCATGTCGTGCAACGGCCGCCCAGGGAGGGCGAACTGGCGCCCGTGACGACCGTAAGGATGTTCTCGGAAGGGCGCTGGCAGCGGACGGAGCTCTACGAACGCGACCGTATGCGCCCCTCGGACCGGGTCACCGGGCCCGCGGTCGTCGCCGAGGACGACGCCACCACCGTGGTCGACCCCGGTTGGCAGGCCACCATGGGAGAGCGCGGCCATCTGCTGCTCACCCGGGTCCGGCCGCGCCCGAGCACCACCGCGGTCGGCACCGAGGTGGACCCCGTGATGCTTGAGGTCTTCAACAGCCTCTTCATGGCCATCGCCGAACAGATGGGCGTGCGCCTGGAGCACACCGCCCACTCCGTCAACATCAAGGAGCGGCTCGACTTCTCCTGCGCCCTCTTCGACGCCGAGGGCAACCTCATCGCCAACGCCCCGCACATCCCGGTGCACCTGGGCTCCATGGGCGAGTCCATCAAGGAGGTGCTGCGGCGCAACGGGGGCACGATGCGACCGGGCGATGTGTACGCGATCAACGACCCGTACCACGGAGGCACCCATCTGCCGGATGTCACCGTGGTCAGCCCGGTCTTCGACGAGCCGGGGGAGGAACTGCTCTTCCTGGTCGCCTCGCGCGGCCACCACGCCGAGATCGGCGGCATCACTCCCGGCTCCATGCCCGCCTTCAGCCGCACCATCCAGGAGGAGGGCGTCCTCTTCGACAACTGGCTGCTGGTACGGGACGGGGCGCTGCGCGAGCGGGAGACCCGCGAACTGCTGACCGGCGGGCCGTATCCGTCCCGCGCCCCGGACGCCAACCTCGCCGATCTGCGCGCCCAGATCGCCGCCAACGAGAAGGGCGTCCAGGAACTGCGCCGGATGATCGTCCAGTTCGGCCTCGATGTCGTGCACGCCTACATGGGGCACGTCCAGGACAACGCCGAGGAGTCGGTGCGTCGCATCGTCGCCGGGCTGCGCGACGGTTCGTACCGCTACGAGACCGACGGCGGGGCGGTCATCCGCGTCAGCCTCACGGTGGACCGCGACGCGCGCGGCGCCGTCCTGGACTTCACCGGCACCTCGCCCCAGCGGCCGGGCAACGACAACGCGCCCAGCTCGGTGGTGATGGCGGCCGTGCTCTATGTCTTCCGCACGCTGGTGGCCGAGGACATCCCGCTCAACAGCGGCTGTCTGAAGCCCCTGGAGGTCCGCATCCCCGAGGGCTGCATGCTGGCGCCCGTCTTCCCCGCCGCCACGGTCGCCGGGAACGTCGAGACCTCCCAGGCGGTCACGGGCGCCCTGTACGCGGCCCTGGGCGTCCAGGCCGAGGGCTCCGGCACGATGAACAACGTCACCTTCGGCAATGACCGCGTCCAGTACTACGAGACGGTCGCCAGCGGCTCCGGGGCGGGGGACGGCTTCGACGGCGCCGACGCCGTACAGACCCATATGACCAACTCCCGGCTGACCGACCCCGAGGTGCTGGAGTGGCGCTATCCGGTGCGGGTGGAGCGCTTCGCGATCCGCCGGGGCAGCGGTGGCCGCGGCCGATGGCGCGGCGGCCAGGGCGTCACCCGCCGCATCCGCTTCCTGGAGCCGATGACCGTCGCCCTCCTCACCGGCCACCGCCGGGTCGCCCCGTACGGCATGGCGGGCGGCGAACCGGGCGCGCTGGGCGCGAACCTGATCGAGCGCGCCGACGGTTCGGTGGAGCGCCTGGACGGCCGTGACGCGGCGGACGTCGGGTGGGGCGACGTCCTGGTCGTCCACACGCCGGGCGGCGGTGGTTACGGCCCGCCGGACGCGGCTGGGTAGGCCGGGGACGGATTGTCGGTGCCGGATGTCAGATTGGACGCATGACCGACTGGCAGGACATCCACGACTGGACGAATCTGAGGGCCGTGCGCGCCGTGCTCGCAGCGGGGTCCGACCCCGACCGCGTCCTCGGCGGTCATACGGCGCCGCTGCACTCCGCGGCCTGTTCGGGAAGCGCCGAGGTGCTGGCCGAACTGCTCACGGTGGCACGGGAGGTGGACCAGCCGGACGGGGCGGGCCGCACCCCGCTGTGGCACGCGGTGCGCGACTGGGACCGGGAGAAGGCGTCGGCGCTCATCGCGGCCGGGGCCGACCCCTGGCGGCCCCGCGAGGCCGACGGGCGGTGCCCGGGCGCGCTGGCGTGGTGGACGCCGCTGGCCGACCTGGTGGCCGATGTGCCGGGCGCCCGGGAGCCGTCCCCCGAGGAGCGGGCCGAGCAGCGGGCGGCCGATGAGCTGATCGCCGCCTTCGACGGCGAGGGCGGGGACTATCAGGACTGGGGCTGTGTGGCGTTCGTGGCCGGGCGGAGCGTGCCGGAGGTCGTGGCCGCGCTGGGCGGAGACATCGTCGCCACCATCGGCGAGCACGAGCACGAGCACGAGCACGAGCACGAGCACGAGCACGAGCACGAGCACGGGAACGGGAACGGGAACGGCGAGGAGGACGGCGAGGCCGACTACGCGGATGTCCTGCTGGAGGAGGGGGCGAGTGCTGGTCGGCGCCGCGCCCGGCGGTGTGGTGCTCCAGCAGTTCGACGGCATCGCCATCCACGACGAGGAGGTGCTGGCACCGCTCTCCCGGGGCGCCGTGGCCGTCTCGGTCTTCGACCACCCCGACGCGTACATCCACCCCTCCATAGCCCGTGACGGGGTGATGTGCTCCTGCCAGGAGGTCATGCTCGATCCGGACCAGGGCGACCCGGCGGAGGCGTGGCGCTACCGCTTCGGGGACAGCGGGCATCCGTCCAACTGGACGGCGCGGGCGCTGGCGATGGCCGCCGCGGTCACGGGGGTCGCGGTCGACGGCGGTCCGCGGTGGATCGGCCGTCCGGGCAGCAGTGTCATCCTGCTGCCCGAGCGGCTGCGGGACTAAGCAGGTGATACAACCCCGGGGCTCACCCAGGTCGCCCGAACGAGGCATGGCGTGTTCGGATCCGTTTGCCGCCGCCACGATCGGAAACCCGAACCCTGTCAAAGTCCGCCCGGACGCGCCCGCATGACCCACGGGCGCCCGCCCCGCGCACCCCGTGCGTGAGGCTGCGGCGGGTGCTTTGAGTAATGTCGTTCACGGAAGGGGCAGCCATGGCCTGGTGGCACAACGCCGAATGCACGCACGAGGATCCGGAGCTGTTCTTCCCCGTGGGGGTGGCGGGCCCGGCGGCCCGGCGGCAGGAGACGCTGGCCAAGGAGGTCTGCCGGCGCTGTCCGGTGATCCAGGAATGCCTGGACTACGCGCTGGAGAGCGGAATGACCCACGGGGTCTGGGGCGGCACCGGTGAGGAGGAGCGCCGTGCGCTGCGCCGCCGGACGCAACGTCAGCGGCGTCAGTCGCGCGGCGGCGGGCGCGAGCAGGAGCGGTCCACCTCCCACGCCGCGAGCAGGTGAGCCGGCCGGCGTGCGCCAGAGGAGCCGGTGGCCTTGATGGCGCCGTCCGCCTCAGGACGGGTTCGGTATCTCGGCCGCGTCGAAAAGCTTCTCCGCGATGGCCATGAAGGCGCGCACCTCGGGCGCGTGGCGGCGGCTTCGCAGACATACGGCGAATGCCTCGGTGAAGACGTCGGCGTCGAGAATGGGGAGCATCCAGGTCCGGGGTTCGTTGACGTACTCGACCTCGGTGCTGATGCCGACGCCGAACCCGGCGAGGACCGCCTCCCGTACGCCCTCGCGGTCGACCTCAAGGGTCACCTGCGGGGTGATTCCCCGGTCGTCGAGGGCACGCTCGAGCACGAGCCGGCTGGTGGACCCCTGCTCGCGCATGACCAGGGGTGCGTCCGCCAGCTCCATGAGGTCGATACCGTCCCGCCCGGCCCATGGATGGTCGTCCCGGCAGAACAGCACCACCCGCTGTTTGCTCGACGGCAGTGCCATCAGCTGGGTGTCGAGGGTGGCCTGACCGACGATGCCGACGTCGATCCGCTGTTCGGCGAGCTGCTCGATGACCGTGGCGGAATTGGCCAGCTGCAGCGAAACCGTCACCCCGGGATACGCCTCGGTGAAGGCCGCGAGCACCCGCATGACGTAGTAGGGGGCCACTCCGCCGACCCGCAGCTCGCCGCGCACCGCGGTCGCCGATGAGCCGAGCAGATCGACGATCCGGCCGTGCAGATCGAAGACCTGCTCGGTCAGCTCGAAGAGCTGTTCCCCGAGCGGCGACAGCACCATCCCGCGGGGTGTGCGCCGTACCAGCTCGATGCCGTAGTGGGACTCGAGTTGGCGCAGCTGGATCGTCACCGTGGGCTGACTGACGTGCAGCAGCGCGGCCGCGCCGGTGACGCTTCCCGCCACTCCGACGGCGTGGAACGAGCGGAGCTGGTTGAAGCTGACGTAGGGGAGACCGGCCGAGGCCCCGCTCTCACGGGGCCTGGGGGGCTCCGCCATGACGCGCCGCAGCCTCGCGGCTCCGCCCGCTGCCATCGCCGTCACCTCACGTTCACGCTCACCCCGGGATCCGCACCCAGACGTGTCCATCTTCAACCTTGGTCGGATAGACGTGAAGGGTGTCGACGACGGGTGGGCCCATCGGCTTGCCGGTCGGCACGTGGAACACTCCTTGGTGCCGTGGGCACTCGATGGTGTCGCCCTGGAGGTAGCCCTCGGACAGGGACGCCTCCTGGTGGGTGCAGCAGTCGTCGGTCACGTGGTAGCCGCCGTCTTCCAGGTGGAAGACGGCGAGAGTCCGGCCGCACGCCTGGACGCAGACGACGTCGTCCTCCTCGACCTCGTCCGACGCCGCCACGGCGTGCCAGCCTTCCAGTGCCTCGTTCACATCGTTCCTCTCCGTTCCGGGGCCCGACGGGCCGCTACCGGTTGCCGCCCGCGCCGACGATCTCGCTGGGGCCGGGCCGGCCGTACTGCGCGACAAGCCGGTTGTGGCGGTTCATGCTGCCCTTGAGGTCGAGGTAGATCTGGTGCCAGAGTCCGAAGAACTCGCCGTACATCCTGTGCCGTCCCGCGTCGGGTTCCACGGTGTGCTTGAGGGGGGCGAGGGACTTCACCGGCTCGCGCATGTCGCGGTACAGCCCGGCCCCGGTCGCCGCGACGATGGCGTCTCCCAGCGGGGCGGCCTCGTCCACGTCCGGGACGACGAGCCGATGGCCGGTGACGTCGGCGGTGATCTGATTCCACAGCGCGCTCTTCGTCGGGCCGCCGTTCAGGATGATCTCGTCGAACTCGACACCGGCGTCCTGCGCGATCCGGACGTTGGAGTACACATCGAAGGCGACACCCTCGATGAGCGCCCGGATGAAGTGCGCCCGGGTGCTGAACGGCTGCACGCCGAAGAACACCCCGCACGCGTTGAGGTCCCAGCGCGGCGCCAGTGAGTTACCGAGGTAGGGCAGGTAGAGCAGCCCGTCGGCGCCGGGTGCGATCCGCGCGGCCTGCTCTGTGACCAGGTCGAAGACATTGCTCCCCATGCGCTCGGCCATGACGACCTCGGGATCGGCGAACTTGTCGCGGAACCACTTCAGCGAGGCGCCGGTGAAAGCCATCGGAGCGTCGAACAGGGTCAGTCCGTCGATGACGTGCGGCCACTTGAGGATGCGGTACTCAGGTATGTCCTGTTCGCGCGGCACGACGATGCCGAGGTTGGAGCCGGTGCCCATCGAGTAGTACGCCTGGCCCGCCTCCGTGACCCCGGCTCCCAGGGCCGCGGCGCTGATGTCCGTCCCTCCGGCGACGACGGCGGTGCCGGCCCTCAGCCCGGTCTCGGCGGCTGCCTCGGCGGTGACCTCGCCGATGACCTGCTGCGATGCCTTGATGTCCGGGTAGATCGCCGGGTCGAGGCCGAGATCGGCGGTCAGCGAGTGGTCCCACCTCCCGGTCTTGTGCTCATAGGGGTAGAACAGCCCCGCGTCGCCGGGGTTGATCGTGTGGGCGCCGGTGAGCCGCAGGTTGCAGTATCCGGTGGGCGAGAGGATCTTGTGGATCCGCCGGAACGCCTCGGGCTCGTGGGCGCGCATCCAGAGCAGCTTCGGTTCGATGAACCAGGACGCGATCCGGTTGCCGTTGACGGCGTTGATCCGCTCCTCGCCGACGCGTTCGCGGATCTGCTCGCACTCGGCGTGGGAGCGCGAGTCCATCCAGATCATCGCCGGCCGCAGCGGACGGCCCGAAGCGTCGACCGCGAGCGTCACCCCGACGAGCCCCGAGACGGACACGGCGACGACGTCACCGGAGTCCCCCGGCAGCTGGCTCATACAGCCGCGGATACAGGCCGACACCGCGTCCCAGTACTCGTCGGCGTGCTGCTCGGCCCAGCCGGGATGCGGATGGTGCAGAGGATGCTCGGCCGCCGCGGTGGCGACGACGGTGGCGGTGCTGGTGTCGAGGACACACGCCTTGACATTCGTGGTGCCGATGTCGACACCGAGCGTCAGCTGTCCGGGCACGGATGCTCCTTTGCATCGTTCGGGCCGGGGTCCACGGCGACGGTTCGGGGGGAACCGCACCATGGACCGGGGCGGCGTTCACCGTCCGGCCGTGGCGGCCAGGGCGGTAGTGGTGGGGACGGTCGATCCGGCGCCATTGCCGAGATTGGCGACGATGTCGCGGTGCGCGCGCACATAGCCCTTGCTGATCACGTACTCGCGCTCCTCCGGCTTGCCCGGCAGGGCCTGGTGCAGTGCCCGCAGGTTGTGGAACGGCACCGACGGCGCCATGTGGTGCTCGGCGTGGTAGGGCATCTGCCAGTAGAGGAAGCGGACCACCGGGTTGCTCAGCGTCGTCCGGGTGTTGGTGAGCGGGTCGGCGCCCTCCTCCATGCCGGTGTGCTCGGCCATCCTGACCAGCCGCAGCGTCGGCTCGGCGATGATCCGCGGGACGATCCAGAAGGCCAGCACTCCGATCCAGAAGGAGAAAACGACCGACGCCGCCGCGAGCGCCGCGTAGAACCCGACCATCAGCCGCGCCTCCCAGATGATCCGGGACCGCTCCGACTCCGGGAGGAAGGTCTTCTCGCGCTCGTTGAAGCGGCCGGTGACACCGCGGTAGAGCGTGCCGATCATCTTCGGCCAGAATTCCATGCCGAAGACCTCACCCAGGTATTCCGCCAGGCCCTCCGGCATCGCCACCTGGTCGGGGTCGCGCTCCGGATCCTGGGTGTAACTGTGGTGCGCCGCGTGCCGGTACCGGAAGTAGAGCGCGGGGCGCATCAGCACAGCCCCGCAGAACGTCGCGAACGTGGAGTTCATCCAGCGGGTGCGGAACGCGGTGCCATGCGTGCACTCATGCATCGGAGCGAACAGGAACACCAGGGTGATGCCGTGGGCGAACATCGTCGGCAGCATCCACCACGTGCCCCAGCTCAGCGCGATCAGCGTGGCGGTGACCGCCGCGATCAACAGGTGGCCGACGACGTAGCGCAGTGCGGGCGCGTTGCGCCGGCGCTGAAGAGCCTTGAGCTCCTTGCGCGGCAGCGGGGGTTTCGGGGGTTTCGCCCACGGATCGACATCATCGGGGGTCAGCATCGGCCTCATCGCTCGCTCTTTCCCTTCGTCATTTCCCTGATGTCTTTCAAACTGTCGGCCGTCCGGCTGGGAAAGTCGAATCCAAAAAACACAACAAAGGTATTGAGTGGATCTATATCTGCAGGTCGATAACGGTAAATGTCATCGACCGGCAATTCGTTGACTTGTCGAATGAAAAGATGCATCCTCCTCTTCCCGAGGGCTTGCTGGAAATCGTCGAAGGGGAGAATATGGAGCGCTATGACCGCGTCGTGGTGGTGGGGGCCGGGCTGGCCGGTGTGAGCGCCGCCGACGCCCTGCGCGACCAGGGGCACAGCGGGACCATCACCCTGATCGGGGCGGAGGACCGTCTGCCCTACGACCGGCCACCGCTGTCCAAAGCGGCCCTGCTGGACGATCCCCGCCCGCCCGAAGAGCAGCTGCGCCCCGAGCCGTTCTACACCGACCGCGAGGTGACGCTGCGGCTCGGAGTGCCGGCCACCCGGCTGCTCCCGTCCGAAGGAGCCGTGGAGCTCGCCGATGGCGCGATCATCGCCGCCGACGCCGTGCTGCTGTGCACCGGCGGCACGCCGCGGGCGCTCGACGTCCCGGGCAGCGCTCTCGAAGGCGTGTGCACCTTGCGGACCGCCGAGGACGCCGCACGCATCAGGGGGTACCTGGAGCGGGGTGGTCCGGTGGTGGTGGTCGGCGGTGGATTCATCGGCACCGAGGTCGCCGCCGCGGCATCGGCGCGGGGCTGTCCGACCACCGTCATAGAGGCGGCGGAGCTGCCCATGCTGCGGGCTCTGGGGGCGGACGTGGCGGCCAGGCTGACCGAGGCCCACCGTGGGCGCGGGGTGACGGTGCGCACGGGCGTGGGCGTACGGGGCTTCGCGGGCGAGGGCCAGGTCCGGGAGGTCCTGCTCGACGACGGGTCCGCGCTGCCGGCCGACCTGGTCGTCGTCGGTGTCGGGATGGCGCCGGAGACCCGGCTGGCCACCGGCGCCGGGATCGCGGTCCACGACGGCGTGCACGTGGACGCCCGGGGACGTACCTCGAACCCGTCGGTATGGGCGGCCGGGGACGTCGCCGCCCGGGCCGCCGCGGACGGCACCCGCCGCCGCGTGGAGCACTGGCAGAACGCCAGGGACCAGGGCGCCGCACTGGCGCGTTCGGTGCTCGGGACGGGCACGGCCGCGGTGGCGGCCGTCCCGTGGTTCTGGTCCGACCAGTACGACCTGAACATCCAGCTCGCCGGGCATCCGGACCCGGGCGACGCGCGGTCCTGGCGCGGAGACCCGGACGCCCTTTCGTTCTCGGTGCTGCACCACCGCGGGGGCGTCCTCACCGGGATCACCGCGGTGAACCGCGGCCGGGACGTCCGGCCGGCGATGGAGCTGATCCGTAGCGGTACGGTGCTGGACGCCGCGCTGCTCGCCGATCCCGCGGTGACGGTGAAGCAGCTGCTCAAGTCGGCTCGCTGAGGGCGCGGCGGGTGGTGTCGGGACCCGGACGCCACCCGCGGGACGCATCGCCACCGCCCTCAACCCAGATAGGTGGCCATCAGCCGGTCGTCGTCGGCGAGAGCCGACGCCGGGCCGTGCTCCACGACCACTCCCTGGTTCAGCACATAGACCTCGCTCGCCAGCCGGAGGCCGAGCGCAACGTTCTGCTCGACGATCAGCACGCTGCGCCCCTCCTCGCCGAGCGTGCGGATGAGGTCCGCGACCTCACCGACGACCTTCGGCGAGAGTCCCAGCGAGGGCTCGTCGAGCAGGAGGAGCGGCGGGTCGGTCATGATCGCCCGGCAGATCGCCAGCAGCTGCTGCTGGCCCCCCGACAAGTTGCCGGCCATCGTGCGGCGGCGCTCCGCGAGCCACGGAACGCGCTCGTACGTCTCCCTCACCCGGCGACGGGCCAGCGACGGGCTCAGCGTCACCGCGCCCATGAGCAGGTTCTCCTCGATCGACATGGCCGGGAACACCCGGCGGCGCTCCGGGCAGAGCGAGAGCCCGGCCGCCAGGCGATCCCGCGCCGAGTCCCTGGTCCGGTCCACGCCGAAGACCTCCACGGTGCCCCGCACCGGGCGGTCGTGGATGCCGGCGAGGACCTTCATCAGAGTCGACTTGCCCGCGCCGTTGGGGCCCACCACGGCGGTGATCGTGCCGGTCCGCGCGACGATGTCGACCCCGCACAGGACGTCGCCGTGGCCGTACCCGGCCCGCAGTCCGCCGATCCGGAGTGCTGGGGTGTCCGTGCCGTTCATACCGCCTCCGCTCCGAAGTACGCCTCGATGACGCGGGGGTCCTCACGGACCTCGGCCGGCGGGCCGCTGGCGATGACCTTCCCGAAGTCGAGAACCACCAGGCGTTCGCACACGCCCATGACCAGTCGCATGTTGTGGTCGATCAGCAGCACCGAGCAGTCGCGTTCGGCCGGGATCCGGCGGATCACATCGATCATGCGCGACAGTTCCTCGCCCGCCGTGCCGACGGCGGGCTCGTCAAGCAGCACCAGGCTGGGCCGCGACGCCAGCGCGACGGCGATCATCAGCAGCCTCTGCTGGAGATGGGTGAGATCGTCGACCGCGGCCCCCTCGATGCCGTCGAGCCCGACGAAGGCGAGGCAGTCGGTGGCGAGTTGGCCGGCATCCGTCCCCCGCCCGGCCTCGGTCCCGGCGAGCGTGACGTTCGACGTCGCGTCCACATCGCCGAAGAGCCGGGTCTCCTGGAAGGTCCGTGCCATCCCGAGGTGCACCCTGCGGTGCGGGGCGACCCGGGTGACGTCCCGCCCGGCGAAGCGGACGCTGCCGCCGCTCGCCCTGTTGTTGCCCATGAGCAGCGAGACCAGGGTGCTCTTGCCCGAGCCGTTGGGTCCGATCACTCCGACGATCTCCCGTTCACCGACCGTGAAGGACACTCCGTCGACTGCCTTGACACCGCCGAAGTGCCTGCGCAGCCCGTCAGCCTCAAGCATGGTCATCCCCCTGTCCCGGTCCGACCGCCACGGCTTCCCGTGACGGCTCCCGTATCGTGGCGGGCCGTGGGCTCCGCCGACGGCTCCGCTGGGTGAGGCGGGACGCGGCGCCGACGATCCCGTCCGGGGCCAGGCCCATGACCAGGACGAACGCGACCCCCATGAACAGATAGCGCGCCTCCTGGGCGAACCGGAACGCCTCCGGCAGCCCGATGAGGAATGCCGCTCCGAGCAACGGACCGGCGACGGTGCCCGGACCGCCGACGATCAGCGCCACGAACACCAGGAACGACTCGAAGAAGTTGAACAGGTCGGGTGCGACGTAGAAGGAGTTGTTGGCGAGCAGCACCCCCGCCAGGCCGCCCACGGCGGAACCGAGCACGAACGCCTCGAACTTGCGCCGGCGCACCGGGATCCCGATGGACTCGCTGAGGCTCTCGTCCTGGCGCAGGGCGTCGAGGTGCCGGCCCAGCGGTCGGCCCGCGATCCACGCGGTCAGCCCGGTGAGCACCGCCTGGATCGCGAGCAGGAAGAGGAACCATCCGGTGCTGTCGGTGAACGGCCGGGTGAATCCGCCGATGCCGAGCGAACCGCCGAGGGATTCCTCGTTCTGCATCACCGTGGTGAACACGACCCCGAGCAGCAGTGTCGCGATGGCGAAGTACTGGCCCTGGAGCCGCAGCAGAGGGACGGCGACGACCGCGCCCACCGCGGCCGCCGCGAGCGGCCCGACGACCATCACCGCCCAGAACCCCCAGTGGAGGGTGTTCACGGCGTACGCGCCGGCGTAGGCGCCGACCCCCATGAACGTGGCCTGCGAGAGGTTGGGATAGCCGCCGAAGCCGGCCAGCAGGTTCAGACCGCTGGTCGCCACGGCGTAGATCAGCACCGTGCTCAGTACCGAGAGCAGGTAGGGGTCCGCTCCGGTCAGGGCGTACACGGCGAGCGCGAGGAGGACCGCCGAGGGGACGAGGAGTGACAGATTGGGTCTCACGCCGACCGCACCTTCCTTCCGAACAGCCCGTTCGGTTTCACCACGAGGACGATGAGCAGCACGACGAAGGCATAGACCGGTGCGTAGGCACCGGAGATCAGCGTGGTGCCCGCGACCTCGACGGCCCCGACGAGGAAGCCGCCGACGATGGCACCGGGAACGCTGCCCAGGCCCCCGATGATGATCACGACGAACGCGCTGAGGATGACCGAGTCGGCCATATACGGATAGGCGGGGGTGAGGGTGCCGTACGCGAGCGCCGCGGCCCCCGCCAGCAGACCGGAGACGAAGAACGCCACGATCGAGGTTCGGCGCACCTGAACGCCCATCAGCCGGGCGGCGATCCGGTCCTGGGACACCCCGACGATCGAGCGGCCGGTCCGGGTGCGCCGCAGGAACAGTTGCAGCGCCCCGATCGACACCACCGCGAGCGCGACGACCACGACGCGTACCGCCGAGATCCGCTCGTCGGCCAGTGCCATGGTCTCGCCGCTGTAGGGCACCGGCACCGCCCGCCGCTGCGCGCCCCAGACGAGCAGGTTTCCGCTGTCGAGCACCATCAGGATGCCCAGCGCCACCGCCGGCCCGGCCGCTGCCCCACGGCCGCTCCGCAGGGTCGGCGCGTAGGCGAAGCGCTCGATCAGGACCGCGAGGACACCCGCGGCGAGCATGCCCAGCAACACCATGGCCAGGAACGGGACCTCGTGCGAACCGAGGTACACCATCAGGAGCGCGGCGGTGGCGACGACTCCGGCCTGTGCGAAGTGCGGGATGCCGACCACCCCGTAGACCAGCGAGAGCCCGACCGCGAGCAGGGCGTAGAGCGACCCGAGGGTCACCGCGTCGATGACAACACCCATGGCTCAGCCCTTCGTCGCGGAGGTGTCGGGGGCGGTCACATCGGCGCGCCGCACGGTCTGCCCCGGGAGACCCGCCGTGTAGTAGTACGACGGCGCCCAGGTGTTGTGCGCGGTGTCCCAGGACATCGCGACCGACAGGGAGGTCGCCTGGCGCTGCTTGTTGAACAGCCGCTCGCCGCCCCGCTTGCGCCAGCCGGTGACGGTGGCGGACGGTACGGTCAGGTCCCGCAGCGCGTCGCTGATCGCCTCCTTGTCGGTGACGGTGTCCGCCTTCTCCATCGCCGCCTTGGCGATCCACACCGCGTCGTAGGACCACTGGGTGAGGTCGATGCCGTAGCTGCGGTAGCGCTGCTTGAAGTCCTTGCCGAACTGCTGGGCGGCGCGTGACGGGTTGGTCTGCGGGGTCACCCCCTCGAACTCGTGCACATGGGCCATGACGCGGCCGTAGAGGCCCGGCCCGATGAGATCGCGGGCCTGGTCCGGCGTCATCCCGGTGTACATCGAGACCGGGATCTTGCTCCCCGCCTGGTACAGCTGGGTCAGCAGCGGCGCGACGGCCTGGGTCGAGCCGCCCACGTGGATCGCCTCGGGGTGGGAGGCGAGCGCCTTGCGGACGGATGACGACAGGTCGGTCGAGTCCGCCGGGTACCGGACCTCGGACACGACCCGGCTGCCGGACTTGGCCGCTGCCTCCTTCAGAGAGGCGAGTTGACCGTTGGCGAACGCCTCATCCGGCCCGATGTAGGCGATGCGGCGGGCTTTGTACTTCTTTTTCATGTAGGTCGGAACGCCCGGGATGATATCCGGGGTGAAGGGGCGCAGAAGAAAGACGTGGTCGTCGAGATCGGTGACCGGCGGCTGCCATGTCGCGGCGAGCACATCGACCGTGGGCACCGGGTTCGCCTTGAGCAGCGGAGCCACGTTGTAGGTGCTCCACGCGGTCATCAGGAAGGGCACGTGATCCCGCAGGACCGCCTGCGGAAAAACCTGCGGAATGTTCTTCGCATAGGCGGTTCCATCGTCGTAGACCGCGAGCTCGACCTTGCGGGCCCTGCCGTCGACGGTGATCCCGCCGGCCGCGTTGACGCGGTTGACGGCGAGTTCCGCCGCCTGCCGAAGGGGCTTCCCGTAGGTAGCGTTCGCACCGGTCATGGGCAGGATGGCGCCCAGCCTCACGATGTCGCCGCCGCTGTCGGCGCCACAGGCGGAGAGCCCGGCGGAGAGCAGGACGACGGCGGTGGCGACCGCCACGCCCCTGGACACTGTGGACTTCATCGTCCACCTCCTGATGCAATGCGGATTCGGAACGAAAAGCGGGAAAGCCCATGGAGCGAGACGGCCCGAATACCATCGATGAACTGAGCCGAATCTGGCCGAGTATTCCCGTGGAGTCAAGAAACTGTTTTTCAATGCGGGTCATTGAGGAAATGTATGAATGATTCACGTGCCCCGGCCGGGAGGGGTAATCCGGCGTCGGGGACGGCGGATGAGCGCTTAGCATCGCCGGATGGCCTCACTCGGATTCGGAACCCGTCGGCTGCGCTACGGCCCCGGTGCGCATCAGGTCGGCGAACTGCTGCGCCCGGACGGTCCGTCCCGCGGGGTGGTCGTCGTCCTGCACGGCGGCTTCTGGCGGGCGCACCGCACACTCGAGATGACCGCCCCCGCCGCGGCCGAGTTGACCCGTCGGGGATGGGACACCTGGAACGTCGAATACCGGCGGGCCGGCCAGGGCACCTGGGAGGACACCCTGGCCGACTGCGCCGCCGCCGTCGACCATGTCGCGGCGCTGGCGGAGAGCCACGGACTCGACCCGGGCCGGGTGTTCCTGCTCGGCCACTCCGCGGGCGGCCATCTCGCCGCCTGGTGCGCGGGCCGGGCCGCCGTGGCGGAACGCGCGGGGCACCCACCGCCCGCTGTTCGGATCAGGGGCGTGGTGACCGCGGGCGGTGTACTCGACCTCGTCGCCGGCGCTCGGGCCGGGACCGGTGACAGCGCGGTCGCCCAGTTCCTCGGCGGTCCCCCCGACGCGGTTCCCGCACGCTACGCGGACGCGGACCCCACGCTGCGGCTTCCCACCGGCGTCCCGGTCCGGTGCGTCCACAGCCGCGCCGACGAACGCGTTCCGTTCTCCCAGTCCGAGCGTTACGTCACGGCCGCGGTGGCGGCCGGGGACGATGCGCGCCTGCTGGCGGCGACCGGTCCCCATACTGGAGCGATCCACGTCGGCTCTCCCGACTGGGACGTCGTGACCGCGGCTCTCGGCGAGCTCGGTCAACCGCACGGATAGCACCGGTCAATGCGGCGGATCGAAGCTTTGTATTCGACGCCCTCGAGTCGCCCTCATACGGTGATGCGGTGATTCGCTCCCACGCCGCCGTCCTGCACCGGCCCGGCGAGCCCTTGCGCGTCGAGACCATCGAGGTCGCCCCGCCCGCCGTGGGTGAGGCGCTTGTCGAGATCGTCGCGAGCGGGCTCTGCCACACCGACACCACGACCTTCGACGGCGACAACCCGTCCTGCCGCTACCCCGCCGTGCTCGGCCACGAGGGCGCCGGCCGCGTCGTCGAGGTCGGTCCCGAGGTGGCCGCGCTGCGGCCCGGGGACCATGTGATCCCGCTGTACGGTCCCGAGTGCGGTACCTGCGGGATGTGCCGCAGCGGACGGACCAACCTCTGCTGGACGATCAAGGCCACCCGCGACCGCGGTGTGATGCCCGACGGCACCTCGCGCTTCCGCCTGGGCGGCGAGACCGTGTACCACTTCATGGGCACTTCCACCTTTTCGCGGTACACCGTCGTCCCCGAGATCGCGCTCGCCCGCATCCGGCCGGATGCCCCGCTGGAATCCGTCTGCCTGCTCGGATGCGGCGTCACGACCGGAGTGGGCGCGGCACTGGACGATGTGCGCGAGGGAGATACGGCCGTGGTGTTCGGGCTCGGCGGGATCGGCACCAATGTCGTCCAGGGCGCCCGCATCGCCGGAGCGAAGCGGATCATCGGCGTCGACACGGTCGCGGCCAAGCGCCCGCTCGCCGAGCGGTTCGGGATGACCGACTTCGTCGACGCCTCAGCGGTGGAGGACGTGGTGGACGCCGTGCGCGACCTCTCCGGCGGCGGGGCCGACGTCGCGTTCGAGTGCACGGGGATCGTGCCGGTGATGCGCCAGGCCGTGGACAGCTGCACGGTGGGCTGGGGGACCTGCGTACTGCTGGGGGTCGAGCCCACCGGCTCGGAGCTGTCGTTCCCCCCGGTCCGCGCACGCTACGGCCGTACGATCAAAGGCAGTTACTTCGGCGGGGTGAAGGGGCGCAGCGGCATCGGCAGGTTCGTCGACCTCTACGTCGAGGGCGTTCTGGACATCGATTCCCAGATCACCCACCGCGCACCCCTTACGGACATCAACGCGGGGTTCGACCGGATGGCTCGCGGTGAGGGAGTCCGCACCGTCGTCACCCTGGGCTGACCGGACACCGCTCCCGTCCTCACCTCGCTCCCGTCGTCCGGGGCCGGGGCCCGAACGGGGTGAACCGCACCGGAGTGCCGGGGACGGCCTGCGCCGCCGCGGCCAGATACCGCTCCGGTACGACGCCCACGACCGGGTAGCCGCCGGTCGTCGGATGGTCGGCGAGGAAGAGCACCGGCCGTCCGTCCGGCGGGACTTGGAGCGCGCCGAGTGCCATGCCCTCACTGGCCAGCTCCCCGTCCCGCGCCCGCTCCAGCGAGGGGCCCTCGGTCCGCAGCCCGATCCGGTTGCTCGCGGCCGACACGCGGAAGTCCCCGGTGGAGAGGGTGCGCAGCCCAGCGGGGGTGAACCAGTCGTGGCGCGGGCCGGGCACCACGGGGAGCACCAGCTCGGGCGCGACGCCCCGGTGCGGCACCCCGTCCACGGCGGGCACCGGCCCGCGCGGCCGGCCGAGCCGCAGCACCGCGCCGTCCGCGAGCGGCGCCGGGCCGAGACCGGAGAGCACATCCGTGGCCCGGCTGCCCAGCACCGGCTCGGCCTCGACACCGCCGTCGAACGCCACATAGCTGCGCACCCCATGGGCGGCGGCCCCGGCCTCCAGAAGCGCGTCCGACGGCACCCGTACGGCCGCGCCCCAGGCGACGGGGCGGCCGTCGACCGTGACCGTGCAGGGCGCGCCGGTGACCGCGACCGTCGCCGGGCGGCGCAGCCGCACCGCACAGCCGGTGAGCGTGGTCTCCAGGGTCGCGGCCCCTTCGGCGTTGCCCACCAGGCGGTTGGCGAGCCGGTGGGCGGGCTGGTCGAGCGCCCCCGAGCGGGGCACCCCGAGATGGGCATGGCCGACGCGGCCGAGATCCTGGACGGTGGTCAGGGCTCCCGGCCGTACGACGACGAAGGCGCTGTCGGTCATGGCGCCGCCCCTTCCGGGTCCGCGTCACCCGATGCCGCCCCTTCCAGGGCCGCGCTGTCCGATACCGGTACCAATACCGGGATGAAGCGGACGCGAGTGCCGGGCGTGAAGAGCGCGGCGGGTTCCCGCGCGGTGTCCCACAGCACGGTGTCCGTGGTGCCGATGAGCTGCCAGCCGCCGGGGGAGGAGCGCGGATAGACGCCCGTGTACCCGCCCGCGAGGGCCACCGAGCCGACCGGCACCCGGGTCCTGGGCGTCGCGTGGCGCGGCACGTGGAACCGCTCGGGCAGCCCCGTCAGATAGCCGAAACCGGGCGCGAAGCCGCAGAAGGCCACCCGGAACTCGGCGCCGGAATGGATCCTCACGGCCTCCTCGGGTGTCACCCCCCACCGCTGTGCGACCTGGTCAAGATCGGGTCCGTCGTAGCGCACGGGTACCTCGACGATCTCGCTGTCGCCGCGGTCGAGTGGCGGTATCCGCCAGCCGGGCAGCTCGGCGGCGAGCCGCCCGGGGTCGGCGAGCCCGTCGAGGAACACGGTCCGGGCGGCGGGCACGATCTCGCGCACGGCGGGCAGCCGCCGCGTGGCGGCGCGGCGCAGCAGCTCGGCGTGGAGCGCCTCGGCCGCCTCGCCGCTGTCGACCTCGATGAGCAGCCCGTGTTCACCGACGGGCAGGGTCCGCACCGTCATGTGAACGCCGCCACGCGCACCCCCGCGGCGGCCAGTTCGGACCGCACCCGGTGGGCGAGGTCGGCGGCGCCGGGGGTGTCGCCGTGGACGCACAGCGAGCGCACGTCCACCTCGACGCGCCGTCCGTCGACCGAGGTCACCGCGCGGTCGCGGGCGAAGCCGAGGGCGCGCTTGACCACCGTGTCCGGATCGTGGACCACGGCGTGGGGCTCGCCGCGCGGCACAAGCGTCCCGGCGGCGGTGTAGGCGCGGTCGGCGAACGCCTCGGCGATCACCGGCAGTCCGGCCGCGCGGGCCGCCTCGTGGAGCCGGGAGCCGGGCAGTCCCAGCACCGGCAGCGGACCACCGGTGGCCAGCCTGACGCCCTCGACCACGGCGTCGGCCTGCGCCTCGTCGTGCACACAGCGGTTGTAGAGCGCGCCGTGGGGCTTGACGTAGCGCACCCGGGTACCGGCGGCCCGGGCGAAGATCTCCAACGCGCCGATCTGATACGCGATCTCATCGGCCAGCTCCCGGGCCGGTACGTCCATGCTGCGCCGCCCGAAACCGGCCAGGTCCCGATAGGAGACCTGGGCCCCGACGCGCACTCCGCGCTCGGCGGCCAGCTCGCACACCCGGCGCATGGTCGAGGGGTCCCCCGCGTGGAAGCCGCAGGCGACATTGGCGCTGGTGACGATGGACAGCAGGGCCTCGTCGTCGGTGAGCTGCCAGCGGCCGAACCCCTCGCCGAGGTCGGCGTTGAGATCGATGGACAGGTTCGCCAAGGGTGCGGTCATATCCGTCCGTTCGGGCGTGGGGGGATACATGAGGGGTTGCGGATGGCACCACAAGGTAAGCGATCGTTGAACGATCCGACAAGATGGTTGTTGTCCGGTGACGGTTTCTGGGCTTGACTTCTCGCTATACGGGACGAACGAGACATCGAACAGGGGTTGATGTGGCGAACGGGGCAAAGGGTGCAAACCGCCGCTCCGGCGAACCTTCGGACGCGTCGCCGGAGATGCCGGAGCCGCCGGGAGCGGCGGAGGCCGCGGAGCCGGTGGAGCCGGACGGATACGCCCCGGCCTCCGGTCTCGCCGCCGGACTCGAGGCCGACCGGGCGCTGCTGGGGCGCACCAGCACGGCGGAGCGCGTCGCGGACATCCTGCGCGACCGCATCGCCGAGGGGTTCTTCCCGCCCGGCACCCGGCTGTCCGAGGACAGCGTGGGCGGCGCCCTCGGGGTCTCGCGCAACACCCTCCGGGAGGCGTTCCGCCTGCTGACCCATGAGCGGCTGCTGGTGCACGAGCTGAACCGCGGCGTCTTCGTCCGCGTCGTCACGGTCGATGACCTCAATGACATCTACCGGGTGCGCCGGCTCGTCGAATGCGCGGCGGTGCGCGGCCTGGGCGAGCCGCCGTACGAGGTGCGCGCGGTCGAGGCGGCGGTCCTGGCGGGCGAGCGCGCCGCCCGGGACCGGGCCTGGCAGGACCTGTCCACCGCCAATATCCGCTTCCATCAGGCGATCGTCTCCCTCGCCGGAAGTCCCCGGGCCGATGAACTGATGCGCGCGGTGCTGGCCGAGCTCCGGCTGGTCTTCCACGTCATGGCCGACCCCCGCCGCTTCCACGCCCCCTATCTGGTGCGCAACCGCCAGATCCTGGAGGTGCTGCAGGGCGGTGACGCGGTGGAGGCCGAGCGGCTGCTCGCCTCCTATCTGGACGATTCCCAGGGACAGTTGGCCGATGCCTACGGGCGGAAGATGTCCCGGCGATAGAGGTTTCCCGGCGGTAAACGATCCGGCGGAGCAGAAACAAGTTTGTTTCAGGCTCTTGTCGGATCGTTGAACGAACGCCTAGCCTCCGGTGCACCCTCCTCACGCCCCCGTGAGGTCCTTGTGCGCGGAAGGCGGGACGCATGATCGTTCTCCTTGGCGTCCTCGTGGTGATCCTCGGATTCGCCACACGACGCAACCCGTTGCTGGTGGTGGGGGTCGCCGGCATCGCCACCGGACTGCTGGCCAAGCTCTCGCCCCAGGAGATCCTGGCGGCCTTCGGCAACGGCTTCGCCTCCAGCCGCTCGGTGACGATCTTCGTCATCACCCTGCCCGTGATCGGCCTCCTGGAGCGCCACGGCCTCCAGGAACAGGCCCGTATCCTCATCGGACGGCTCGGCAAGCTCACCACCGGCCGGTTCCTCGCCCTCTACCTGTTGCTGCGCCAGCTCACCGCCGCCCTCGGCCTCACCAGCATCGGCGGCCCGGCCCAGAGCGTCCGGCCCATGGTCGCGCCGATGGCCGAGGGCGCCGCCGAGCGCCGCCACGGCCCGCTGCCCGAACGGGTCCGCGAGCGCGTCCGCTCGTACTCCGCCAGCGCCGACACGGTCGGGCTGTTCTTCGGCGAGGACTGCTTCCTGGCCATCGGCTCGATCCTGCTGATCACCGGGTTCGTCAACACCACGTACCACACCCATCTGGAGCCGCTTCAGCTGGCGCTGTGGGCCATCCCCACCGCCGTCTGCGCCTTCCTCATCCACGGCTTCCGGCTGCTGCGCCTGGACCGCTCGCTGGACCACGACCTCGCCGCCCCCGGCGGCCGATCCGCTGCCGAGGGCAGCCGCACCGCGGAGGAAGCCAAGTGATCAAGGCGGAGTGGTTCTACTGGCTCGTCGGCGCCGTCTTCGTCGCCATGGCCGCCCAGATGGCCGTCGACCGCACCAACCCCAAGCGCCTGGGCTCGGCCGCCTTCTGGGGGCTGCTCGGCGGCTGCTTCTTCTACAGCGGCTGGGTGGTGGAGAAGAAGGCCCCGGCCGAACCGCTGGGCGTCGCCGTCCTCGCCATGGTCTGCCTGGGCGGCTTCCAGCTCACCGGGCGCGGTGTGCCGCGCACCACCACCCCCGAGCAGCGCGCCGCGTCCGCCGCCCGGCTCGGCAGCAGGCTGTTCGTCCCGGCGCTCAGCATCCCGCTGGTGGCCGTCGTCTGTGCCTCGGCCGTCAAGCACTGGCACATCGGGGGCGAACCGGTCCTGGAGGCCGGCAGCGAGACCATCCTCGGCCTCGGCTTCGGTGCGATCGTCGGGCTGCTCGTCGCCATGGCCGTGGTGCGCGAGCGGCGGGCCGCGGTGCCCCTGCACGCCGGCCGGAGCCTGCTGGAGTCCATGGGCTGGGCGCTGCTGCTGCCCCAGCTGCTCGCCGTGCTCGGCTCCATCTTCCAGGAGGCAGGGGTCGGCACCCAGGTCGGCAAGATCACCGAACAGGTGCTGCCGGAGGGCCAGAAGTACGTGGCCGTGGCCGTCTACTGCGTGGGAATGGCCCTGTTCACCGTCATCATGGGCAACGCCTTCGCCGCGTTCCCCGTGATGACCGCCGCCATCGGCTGGCCCGTGCTCATCGAGCAGATGCACGGGGACGCGCCCGCCGTCCTCGCCGTCGGCATGCTGGCCGGGTTCTGCGGGACGCTCGTGACGCCCATGGCCGCCAACTTCAACCTGGTGCCCGCCGCCCTGCTGGAACTCAAGGACCAGTACGGGCCCATCAAGGCGCAGATCCCCACCGCCGGGGCGCTGTTGGTCTGCAACATCGCCATCATCTCGCTGTTCGCGTTCTGAAGGGGGCCGCTGCTGTGACCCGCGTGCTACTCACCGGCTTCGAACCCTTCGGGGGCTCGGCCGTCAACCCGTCGTGGCAGGCCGTCTCCCTGGTGGCCGCCGATCCGCCGCCCGGCGCCGAGGTCACGGCCGTACGGCTCACCTGCGCCTTCGGCGCCGCCATCGAGGAGCTGTCCGCCGCCGTGGCGGAGGCCGATCCCGACCTGGTGCTGTGCGTGGGCCAGGCGGGCGGCCGTCCCGGTGTCACCGTCGAGCGGGTGGCGATCAACGTGGACGACGCCCGGATACCCGACAACGCCGGACGGCAGCCCATCGACGAACCCGTGGTCGAGGGCGGCCCCGCCGCCTACTTCGCGTCCCTGCCCGTCAAGGCGTGTGTCGCGGCCGTCCGCGGGGCGGGGATTCCGGCCGCCGTCTCACAGACCGCCGGAACGTTTGTGTGCAACCACGTCTTCTACGGTCTGGCCCATCTCATCGCCACCGAGCGGCCCGCCCTGCGCGGCGGCTTCGTCCACCTCCCGTACGCGCCCGAACAGGTCGTGGACGGCGCCGAACCCGCACTGCCCGCCGCCATGGCCGCCGACGCGCTGCGGGCGGTCATCGGGGCGGCCATGAGCACCCGGGCCGATCTGCGCGTCGCCGAGGGGGCGACGCATTGACCGCGTACGAGCCGGACCCCTCGTACGAGCCGGACCCTTCGTACGAGCTGGACGAGGTGCACGAGCCGGACGGGACGGGGCGCGAACTCGGCCCCTACGCGGCCCGGTTCGCCGCCCTCGCCACCGCCAACGTCACCCGCGCCTACCCCAACGCCCCCGCCCATCTGCTGCGCGGACCCGAGGACCTGGTCGAGCCGCGCCGGCACCACCCCGCCTTCTACGGCTCCTACGACTGGCACTCCGCGGTCCATATGCACTGGCTGCTGGTCCGGCTGCTGCGCCGCTGCCCCGACCGCGTCCGCGCCGACGAGGTCACCGCCGTACTGGATGAGCACCTTACGGTCGGCGCCATCGCCGCCGAGGCGGACTATCTGCGCGCCCATCCCTCCTTCGAGCGCCCTTACGGCTGGGCCTGGCTGCTGGCGCTGACCGCCGAGTGCCGGAGCCTGCCGGGGCCCGCGGGCGAGCGCTGGGCCGAGGCCCTGGAACCGGCCGCCGACGCCGTCCGCGCACTGCTGGCCGGATGGCTGGAACGCGCCACCTACCCGGTGCGGCACGGCGTCCACACCAACAGCGCCTTCGCCCTCGGGCTGGTCCTGGACAGCGCCGCCGCCGCGGGCGCCAAGGGGATCGTCGAACCGGTCACCGAGGCCGTGCTCGACTGGTTCGCCGACGACCACGACGCCCCCGTCCACTGGGAGCCCTCCGGGCAGGACTTCCTCTCGCCCGCGCTCACCGAGGCCGAGACGGTCTGCCGGGTGCTGCCGGAGGAGGAGTTCGCACGCTGGCTGGAACGCTTCCTCCCCGGCGTCGAATGGGGCGCGCCCGTCACCGTGCTCACCCCGCCCATCGTCTCCGACCCCGGCGATCCGCAGATCGGCCATCTGCTCGGACTCATCCTCAGCCGGGCCGCCGCGCTCCGCCGCCTGGCCGCCGCCCTGCCGTACGGCGATCCACGGGCGGACGTGCTGCGCACGGCGGCCCGCGACCATCTGGCCGCCGGGCTCCCGGCCACCGTCTCCGGGGACTTCACCGGCGACCACTGGCTCGCCACCTTCGCGGCGCTCGCCCTGGACGGACCACCGGCCGGTGAGCCGTAGACTGACGGATCGGTGAGGTGCGGGGGACGCGCCGGTGTACGCGCGTACGCGGGTGGGGGACCTGGTGCGTCATAGCGGGATCTCCGTGCCGTTTCGTACGTTGTCGGTGCGACCGCCTACTCTGTGCGACGTGACATCTCCACCCCCGGGGGCCGCCGCGCCCCAGCTCAACACCGCTGAAGGGGCCGCCCGCCCGGCCCCCGGCCCGGCCGCGGACGAGGGCCTGGCCCGGCGGCTGCGCGCGCTCGCCTGCACCGCGCCGCTGCACGACCTGGACGCGCGCAAGGCCAACCTCGCGGGGGAGTACGGGGTGTACGCGATGGCGGAGGTCGCCCTCGCCGCCATCGACCTCGTCACCCTCCACATGGACTTCGACACCGGCGCCGACCACGAGCAGATAGTGGCCAGGCTGCTGCCCCGGGTGGCGGCCCAGGCCCCCCGCCGCCCCGCCGCCGAGCACGACCGGGTCGCCCGCTGGGTGCTGGAGAACCTGATCAACGTCGGCAGTGTGGACCGCGGCTTCCGCGCCGTCTACGGCACGTTCGGGCCCGACGGGGTATATGTCCGCAGGGACTACGACTTCAAGCTGATCGAGGAGGTGCCGGGCCCCGGCGGCAGCGTCTATCTGCGCACCACCGACGAGGCGGTCAACGTCCTGGTCGGCGCCCTCGACACGGATGTCACCAGCGCCCAGATCGCCGCCGAGGTCAAGCTGGAGGTCCTGATCAGCCGGGGCCGCCTCGCCGACGCCCAACTCGCCGCCGAGCAGGCCCGCTACCGCACCGTGCAGTACTCGGAGACGCTGCGCCGCACCCTCGACGCCACCCGGCGCAACGTCCGCGCGGTCGACTGGCTGAGCACCGTCCCCGAGCTGATCAGCGAGGCGCTCGACCACGTCGCCGACCGCTACCGCCATGAGAACGCGATCCTCACCAACATCCGCAAGGCGCGCGACGAGGCCGAGAGCGCCGAGCACAAGCGGCGCGCCGCCGAGCTCGTCGACATCGTCAAGGACTGCATCCGGCGCCACACCCAGCTGCAGTCCCGGCTGCTGGAGGCCGGTCCGCTGTTCCGCGCCGAGCAGGACCGCCAGGCCTTCGCGCCGCCCGCCCCGCGCTCCGGATACGACCTGTACGGACAGCTGCTGGCCCCCGTCCTCCCGCTGCCCCTGGAGCGCGCGGGCCGGGTCACCGACGCGTTCTTCGCCCGTGGCACGGGGCTGCGCACCCCGACCTCGGTGCGGATGAGCGACCTCGTCGAGATGCTGCTCACCCCGCCGGTCGAGCGGGAGCACCTGGGCGCCGAGATGCCCGATCCCGATCTCATCGCCACCCCCGACGACAGCCGCTTCAGCGAGGAGCAGCTGGCGGTGGCCATGGAACTGCTCGAACTGCCCGCGGACGCCCCGCGACGGCTGTCCGGGCTGCTCGCCGACGCCCGCCGCCGCGACGCCGAGCTGCCCTATCTGATCGCCCTCCTCGCCGTCCACGCCGCCAGCCCCCCGGTCGGCACCGCCTACCGCCAGGGCGAGCAGCGGCTGCTGTTCGCCGTGGACGACGGCACCGAGCTGGACGACCCCGAATTCGGCGGCGCCGACCTCATAGTGGGCACCGCCCTGCTGGACGCGGCCGGTATGGCGGCCGACCGCGCGGAGGTGGCGTGATGGCCGCGGCCCATGAGCACGCCCCCGTGCGCCGGGGTGGCGTGATGGCCGTGACCCATCAGGACGCCCCGTGTGAGCACGCCCGGTGCGAGGAGGTTCAGCCGTGACCGAGTACGACATCGACGCGATGGCGATGACACCGCCGGACGCGGCTCCCGCCCCGGCGGCGGCCGGGCTGTCGCCCGCCGACGCGGCAGACGCCGCGCGGCTGGTGGCCTTCGGGCTCCAGCCCAAGCTGCTGCCCGCGCGGGACGTCGAATACGCCGAGCTGCTGCGCCGCCACCGCGACGAACCGGCCTTCGCGCGCCTCACCGACGCCATCGCCGCCGGGCTCGGGCTCATCGTGCTGGAGGTGTCGACCCGCGCCGGAATGGCCGTGACCGCCGCCGAGGACTCCGTCTTCGCGGTCCGCATGGGCGACTACGCCCGCCGCGCCGCCACCGACTCCGCCGACCGCTTCCTGCACGGCCTCGCCCATCTCGCCGTCGCCGCCCTGGCGTTTCCCCGCCCCGAGGACCTTGCCGACGACGGCTATATCGGCCGTGTCACCGTCAACGGTGTGGACGCCTTCGTCCGCCAGGCGTGCCGACGGCTGGAGGAGCGCGCCGAGGAGCAGGGGGAGAACACCGACCCCGCCACCGGTGCGCCCGGGCTGGAGTCCGCCTGGCGGGTCTACGCCCGGCGCAGTGCGACCGGCGCCACCAAGGACGCGCGCAGGCTCGCCGGTTCCACCACCGGCATCGTCGGCAAGGCCGTCGCCTTCCTGGTCGACTCCGGCTTCCTCCAGCGCACCGGCGACGAATCCGGCGGCACCTACCGCACGACCGCCCGCTACCAGCTCCAGGTGCGCGACATGGCGGCCTCCGCCGCCATGGCCGAGCTGCTGGAGCTCGGCGTCGTCCCCGTCAGCGACGGCGGCGCCACCCTGCTGCCCCCCGACCAGGGGGACGACCTGGACCTGGTGGCCGACGCCGGTCTCCCCTTCCACTCCTGAACCCCGACGCCCAGCCCCAGCTTCCGACAACCCAGCTTCCGACAACGAGAGTCCGCCGCCATGTACGAGCTGTCCCGGATCCGCCTCTACTCCATCGGCCCGGCCGGTGCGCGGTACGCCGACACCGTGCTGGACCTGCGCGGGGTCGGCGATCCGGTGCCCAGCCCCGCGCCCACCCAGGCGGAGTTCTTCGAGGAGGAGCCGGTCGGCCCGCCGCGCCGCCCCGCCCCCGCCGGGGTGCTCTTCCTGGAGAACGGCGGCGGTAAGTCCGTCCTGCTCAAGCTGATCTTCTCGGTGATGCTGCCCGGCCACCGCAACACCCTGGGCGGGGCCAGCTCCGGGGTGCTGCGCAAGTTCCTGCTCGCCGACGACTGCGGGCATGTGGCGCTGGAGTGGCAGCACACCGTCACCGGGGAGACCGTCGTCGTCGGCAAGGTCAGCGAATGGCGCGGCCGTCAGGTCTCCAACGACCCTCGGAAGTTCGCCGAGGCGTGGTACTCCTTCCGGCCCGGCCCCGGGATGAGCCTGGACTCGCTGCCGGTCGCCGAGTCCGCGGCGGTGCGGCCCGCCGTCGAGGGCGCCTCCACCGCCCGCGGCCGCCGCCGCACCATGAAGGGCTTCCGTGATGCCCTTACGGAGGCCGTCAAGGCGTACCCGCATCTGGACGTGGTCTGGGTGGAGATCCACGAACGCTGGAACGAACACCTCGGCGAGCTCGGCCTCGACCCCGAACTCTTCCGCTACCAGCGGGAGATGAACGCCGACGAGGGTGAGGCCGCCGGGCTCTTCGCGGTCAAGAACGACTCGGACTTCACCGACCTCCTGCTGCGCGCCGTCACCGACACCCGCGACACGGACGGGCTCGCCGACCTCGTCCACGGCTTCGCCCACAAGCTGGGGCGCCGTGCCGAGCTGACCGCCGAGCGTGAGTTCACCGCCGGTTCGCTCGATCTGCTCCAGCGCATCGCGGACGCCGCGGAGCGGCGTGAGCAGGCGCGCGGTGTGCACGCGGGCGCCGAGCGCCGCACCCGTACGCTGGCCCGGCGGCTGTCCGCGCGCGGCGCGGAGGAGCGGGCCCGCGCCGCCGGGCTCGCCGAGCGGGTCGCCTCCGCCGCCGAGGCCGTCACCGCCGCCGAGGGGGCGCGCGGGCGCAGCGACCTCGTCGCCGCCGAAATCGCCTACCGGCACGCCTCCTTGGCGCTCACCGCCGCCGAGAAGGGCGCCGCCGCGCAGCGCCGCGAGCTCAACGACGCCCGCACCCTGCACTCCGCCTGGCAGGCCGCAGAGACCGTGCTGCGGCACCGCGCCGCCGCCGACCGCTCCGCGCGGGTGGCCGCCGCCATCCTCGAGGCCGAGCGGGACGCGGCGCCCGCGCTCGCCGCCCGCGCCAAGGCCGCCGCCGACCTCGTCCGTGCCCTCCACGCGGCGGCGGAGGACGGTGAACGGGTCGCCAACGAGGAGGAGGAGCGCTCCGCGGGCCTCCAGGAGGCCGGTGAGGCCGCCCACCGCGACGCCACCTCCGCCGCCACGGCGGCCCAGCGTGCCCGCAGCGACGCCGAGCATCTGCGCCAGCGGCTCACCGAGGTCGAGCAGGAGACCGCCGAGGCCGTCCGCGCCGGATGGCTCGACGACTCCGCCCCCGACGCCGACCCGGCCCGCGCCGCGCTCGCCGCGAGCGACGCCGAGAAGACCACGGTCGCCGCGTTCGACGAGGCCCGCGAGACCGCCCGGCGCACCGCAGACCACGCGAAGTCGGCCGCGGCCGAGGAGGCCCGCGCCGAACTGGCCGCGGCGCGAGCGGTGGACGCGGCGCGGGCCGCGGAGTCCGCGTACGACGCGGAGCGGCGCGTAGCGGAGGCGCTGGGCGCGGAGCGGCGCCTGGTCGAACTGCTCGGCCTGCCACAGCTCCCCGCCGCCGTCCCCGCCCCGCGCGCCGCTGCCACCCGCCCGTCCCCGGCGGAGGCGCGCGCGGCGCGCGGCGTCACCGTGCGCCTGCCGGACGCGGACGCCGCGGGCCGCCGAGGCACCCGCGCCCTGCCGACCGACTCCGACCGGACCGGGTGGATCACGGTCCACGTGGACGAGGAGGACGCGGACGACATCGGCCTCTCCCAACTCCCCGCCGCCTTCCGCGCGGCCCCCTCCGCCCTGAGCAACCCCCTGGACGGCGACCACGCCTACGCCCCCGAACAGCGCCCCACCGACACCCTCGAACGCCTCGCGGAAGAGAACTGCGCCGCGCCGCCCGCCGCCCCGGAAAACGGCCCCGCGACGCCCGGCCCGGCGCCCCGGTTGACGGATGCCGCCCACGTCGAGGACGTACGGCCACACGGCGGCCCGCTGCACGAGGCGGGTCAGGACACGGGCGCGCCCGCCCTAGCCCCCACGGTCGCCGGGCCCGCGGCCACCGGCCCTGCGAGCGCCGAATCCGCAAGCCCTACGGGCGAGTTGGGCGCAGCCCCGGATGTGCACGCAGCCAGCAGCTCGGCGGCCCGGCTGGCGGATGGCCCCGCTCCCACGGGCTCGGTTACGGGCCCGGTGGGCGAGGCGGGCCCCGGTGAGCCCAACGAGGGCGACGCCGCCTCGGTGGGTGACCGGTGGGCCGGTTGGCATGGGGCGGGCGGTGGCGAGGACGGGGAGGTGGGCTCGGCAGAGGCTTCCCGGCGGCGTCCGCTCGCGGCGGAGTCGCGGCCCGCGGGGCGGGTGACGGTACGGATCGATGAGGCCGACGACGATACGTCGGGCGGTGGCGGCCCGCGCCCGGAGGGCCGCCGTGGTGGTGCCCCGAACGCCGCGGCCGATTCCCACGGTGACGGCCGTCACGCCGGGCCGGAGGCCGCCACGGCGGCTTCCGCCGACGTCAGCCACGCGGCCCCGCACGGCGGCGCCCGGGTCGCGGCGGCCGAGTCCCGGCCGTCCGGAGAGGTGTCGGCCCGGGTCGGGGACGGTGACGACGGCCAGGCCGAGGGGGAGGCCGCCGCTACGGACGCCAAGCCCGATGGGCAGGTCACCGCCACTGGCACCCGGCCCGGCAGCGGCACTCCTGCCGACGCCGCGACCGGCTCCTCCGCCGACTCTGCGACCGACGGCACCGCCCCCGACTCCGGCTCCGCGACCGCCCCCGACTCCGCCACTGCCCCCGGTTCCTCCGCCGACACCGTCACCCCCACCGACGTCGTCACCGTTGCCGCCCTCGACGTCTCCGCCGACGCTGACTCTGACGTCTCCGCCGCCGCCGACACCGACTCCGCGACTGTCGCCCCTACCGACGTCGTCACCTCCGCCGCGACCGCCGACGCCGCCGACACCGCTCCCGACGACTCCGACTGCTGGAGCCCCGAACTCGGCGGTGAACCCGAAGCCCAAGCCGGACCCGACCGTGACCGCACCCCCGGCCCGGGCCCCGACCGTGGTCGCCAGCCACGGGCCGCCGCTCGGCCCGCCCCCAAGCCCCTCATCGAAGGGCCGCTCACCGCCGAGGAGTTGGACCGGAGCGCCGAGGCGTTGCGGGAGCTGCTGGAAGAGAGCGTGGGCTCCGCCGAGCGGCAGTTGTTCGAGTTGCGGACCGCTGCCGCCGAGGACGCGCGGATCCTGGGGGCGCTCGGGGACGGCGGGCTGTTGCCGCCCAGCGCCGATGTGCTGGTGGCCGTCGAGTTCCTGGGCGAGCACGGCATCCCCGCGCTCCCCGGCTGGCGTTATCTCGCCCAGGCCGTGGACCCCGCCGACCACGCCGCCGTGCTCGCGGCCCGGCCCGAGCTGGTGGACGGCGTCGTCATCACCGACCCCGGCACCCACGCCCGCGCCCGCGAGGTGCTGGGCCAGGCGTCGCTGCTGCCGCGGTCCGCCGTGGCCGTCGGGACGTCGGCCGCGCTGCTCGCGCCGACGCCCGCGCCCGGCGCCGCGGACAGCGGGGTCTTCCTCGTGCCGCCGAACCCGGCCATGCACGACGAGCGCGCGGCCGACGACGAGCGGCGCGAGCTGCGGGCCCGTGCCACCGCGCGGGACGAGGAGATCAGGGCGCTGGCCGCCCGGCTGGCCGGGGACCGGGCGCTGTCCGCGCGCCTCGCCTCCTGGCGCACCGGCTGCCCGTCCGGGCGGCTCGCGGAGCTCGCGGCGGCGGCCGAGACCGCCCGGGAGTCCGCCGACACCGCGCAGGGCGACCTCGTGGAGGCGCGTACGGCGAGGGCCGAGGCCGACGAGGCCGCCACCGAGGCCGCCCGGGTCCGGGACGAGCGCCAGGAGGCGGCGCAGCGGGCCCGCCGGGTGGCGGACGCGCTGGCCGGTCTGGCGTACCGGCTGCGGGAGCGCGCCACCTGGCAGACCCGGCTGCGCGAACTGGCCGAGGAGGCCGCCGAGTACGAGGAGCGCGCCGCGGGCTGTGTGGACCGGGCCCGCGCCGCCGACGAGGACCGGCGCGCCGCCCAGCGCGCGGCCGACGACGCGCGCCGTACCGCCCGCGCACTGCGCGCCGAGCGCGCGGAGATCGCGGGCGCTCCCGACGACCTCGGTGAGGACACCGAGCCGCCCACCGTCTCGCTGCCCGCGCTCCGCGAGGCGTACCGCGCCGCCTCCCAGGTCTACGAGAAGGTCGGCGTCGGCGCCGACCTCCGCGCCGAACAGGCCCGCGCCGAAAGCGACGAGAGCGCGGCCCTCGCCACCCTCGACCGGCTCACCAACAAGGTCCGCACCCGTGCCGCCCAGCTCTTGGAGGGCACCGACGGGGCCGACGGCCCTTCCCGCCAGGCCGCCGCCGCCCGCGCGGAATCGCTGGTCCAGATGCTGGAGAGCCGTGCCTCGGCGGCGAGCGAGCAGCTGGGACGGCTGCGCGGCGAGGCCGAGCGGCTAGCCCCCGCGGACGGCGACGCCCACACCGAGCTGCCGGAGGAGCTGGCCCCGGCCGACGCCGAGCAGGCGAAGAAGCTGCTGCGCACCGCCAACGGCGAACTGGCCGCCCGTACGGACGCCCTGGACACCGCCCGCACCGCCCACGCCGACCTGGTGCGCGCCCACCGCGCCGCCGAGGACGCGGCGGGCGGCTTCGACGAGACCGCCGCCCTGCTGCGGGATCTGCTGCGGGACGGCCCCGGTGCGGAGGACGACGGTGAGCGGCCCGAGCCGTACGCCGGGGATCTCGCCGAGGCCCGTCAGGCCGCCGCCGAGACCCGCCGCTCACTGCGCGGCTGCGCCGCCGACCTGTCGGCGGCCGAGTCCTCGGTGCGGGAGGCGAGCGACGTCCTGGTACGGCACGCCAACTCCACCCGCTACGAGCAGGTGCGCACCCCCGCCCGCCAGCAGATCCGGGAGCTCCCCGCGGCCGCGCTGCCCGAGCACGCCGCCGCCTGGGCCGAGGCGTTCGCGCCCCGGCTGCGCGTGCTCACCGACGAGCTGGAGCAGCTGGAGCGCAACCGCGACTCGATCGTGGACCGGCTGCGCGGCCTCGTCGAGTCCTGCCTGGCCACGCTGCGTTCGGCACAGCGGCTCTCCCGGCTCCCGGAGGGGCTGGGCGAGTGGTCGGGCCAGGAGTTCCTGCGGATCCGCTTCGAGGACCCCGACCAGGCCTCGCTCACCGAGCGGCTTGGCGAGGTCATCGACGAGGCCACCCGCTCCGCCGTGCGGAAGAACTCCGATCTGCGCCGGGACGGCATGTCGCTGCTGCTGCGCGGGGTCCATGCCGCGCTCCAGCCGCGCGGGGTGGCCGTGGAGATCCTCAAGCCGGACGCGGTGCTGCGCGCCGAGCGGGTGCCGGTGGGGCAGATGGGCGATGTGTTCTCCGGCGGCCAGCTGCTGACCGCCGCCATCGCGCTGTACTGCACGATGGCGGCCCTGCGCAGCAACGACCGGGGCCGCGACAAGCACCGCCACGCGGGCACGCTCTTCCTCGACAACCCCATCGGCCGCGCCAACGCCACCTATCTGCTGGAGCTCCAGCGGGCGGTGGCGGACGCGCTGGGGGTGCAGCTGCTCTATACGACGGGCCTGTTCGACACCACGGCGCTGGCCGAGTTCCCGCTGGTGATCCGGTTGCGCAATGACGCGGACCTGCGGGCCGGGCTGAAGTACATCAGCGTCGAGGAGCATCTGCGGCCGGGCCTGCCGGTCCGGGAGCCGGAGGAGGAGCAGCAGGTGCACGGCCAGATCACCGCCACCCGGATGTACCGCCGCCCCGAGGCGGACGTGGAGGCGCCCGCCGAGGCGGCGGACCGCCCATGAGCCCGGCGGGCCACCCCTGACCGGGGCTCGCCGCGGAGGCTGCGCGAACCAGCCGTACGAACCGGCTCCGCGGGGGTCAGGTGAACCAGTCGTACGGACCGGCCCCGTGGCGGTTAGGCGAACCAGCCCTGCGGACGCGGACGCGTATTGCGCCAGATGTGCTTGGCCTCCCGGTATTCCGCGAGCCCGCTGGGCCCCAGCTCCCGCCCGGTCCCGGACTGCTTGAACCCGCCCCACTCCGCCTGCGGGAGACAGGGGTGGTAGTCGTTGATCCAGACGGTGCCCAGCCGCAGCCGCGAGGCCACCCGCTGCGCCCGCTCCTCGTCGTCGGACCATACGGCCCCGGCGAGCCCGTACACCGTGTCGTTGGCCAGCCGCACCGCCTCATCCTCACCGGTGAAACGTTCCACCGTGAGCACCGGTCCAAAGGACTCATCGGCCAGCACCGACATCCCGCTGTGGCAGCGATCGAGGACGGTCGGCAGAAAGTAGTAGCCGTCGTCCAGGGCCGGATCGTCGGGGCGGGTGCCCCCGCACCGCAGCCGGGCACCCTCCGCGAGCCCCGCCGCCACATACGCCTCGACCTTGGCCCGGTGCGCGGCCGAGATCAGCGGGCCGGTCTGGGCCCGCTCGTCGAAAGGACCGCCGAGCCGGATCCCGCGGGCGCGCCGCACCACCTCCTCCACGAAGGCGTCGTGCACCGGATCCTCCACCAGCAGCCGGGCCCCGGCCGAGCAGACCTGTCCGGAGTGGAGGAAGACCGCGGTGAGCGCGTAGTCCACGGCCGTGTCGAAGTCCGCGTCGGCGAAGACCACATTGGGGTTCTTGCCGCCCAGCTCCAGCGAGGTCCGCTTGACCGTGCCCGAGGCCGCGGCCATGATGCGGCGCCCGGTCCGCAGGCCCCCGGTGAAGGACACCATGTCCACATCGGGGTTGTCGGTGAGCGGGGCCCCGGCCTCGGCGCCCGGGCCGAGCACCAGATTGGCCACCCCGTCCGGCAGCCCGGCCTCCGCCAGCAGCCGCATCAGGGCGATCGCGGTGCTGGGGGTGAGCTCACTGGGCTTCAGTACGAAGGTGTTGCCCGCGGCGAGCGCGGGCGCCACCTTCCACGCGGTCTGCAGCAGCGGATAGTTCCACGGGGTGATCAGCGCACAGACCCCGACCGGTTCATAGACCACCCGGCTGACGGCGTGTTCGCTGCCGGTGTCCACGACCCGGTCCGCCTCGGTGCGCACCAGCTGCCCGTAGTAGCGGAAGCACGCCGCCACACCGTCGATGTCGTCGTCGCTCTCGGCCAGTCGTTTCCCGGTGTCCAGGGACTCGGCGCGGGCGAGCGCCGCCTTGTCGCGCTCCACCAGGGCGGCGACCCGCAGCAGCAGATCGCCGCGCGCCCCGACCGGGGTACGGGGCCACGGCCCCTGGTCGAACGCCAGCCGGGCGGCGGCCACCGCCTCGGCCGCGTCCTTGCCGCCGCCCTCGTCGACGACCGCCACCAGCGATCCGTCGGCCGGGCAGCGTATCTCCCGGGTGCGCTCGTCGATCGCGCCGGTCCACTGGCCACCGATGAAGAGGTCCGTCACGGGCATTCCTCCGCTTCCGGGGTCGGGACATGGTCGGTCACCCATCGGTGGAAGGCGCCGATGTGGTGTTCGCTGGGGACGAGCACCCCGCCCTCGCGGTAGGCGCGGGAGTCCATGGCGGGCTGGGTGCGCTCACAGGCGTCGAAGTCCTGGGTGTTGACCCGGTGGAACAGCTCCACCGACTTCGACAGGTCCCGGTCGGACGCCACCACGTCGGGAGCGTAGAGCCAATCGCATTCGACCAGTGTGCGATCGGGAGCGAGCGGGAACATCCGGTGCATGATCACGTGGTCGGGGACCAGATTGAGGAAGACCTGCGGCCGTACGGTGATCGCGTAGTAGCGGCGGTCCTGCTCGTCGGCGATCCCCGTGAACCGGTCGAACCCCTCGCTGCCGTCCACCGTGAACCCCTGGGCCTCCTCGGCGAACTCCGCGCCGTGTCCGACGAAGTACTGGGCCGCCAGGCCGTCGGCGAACTCCGGCAGCACCTCGGTGAGTTCGGGGTGGATCGTCGCGCAGTGGTAGCACTCCATGAAGTTCTCGACGATCAGCTTCCAGTTGGCCTTGACGTCATAGGAGATCCGGCGGCCCAGCGCCAGCCCCGCCACGCCGTAGCGCTCCACGGAGTCCGCGTCGCCCAGCCGCTCGGCCACCGCCCCGATGACCGTCTCCTCGAACGACGGCGGCTCCTCGGCCAGGCAGACCCAGACATAGCCGAGCCATTCGCGAAGCCGTACCGGTACCAGTCCGCGCTCGACCCGGTCGATGTCGGGCATCCGCTGGAGGTTGGGCGCGGCGGTGAGCCGGCCGTCCAGATCGTAGGTCCAGGCGTGGTACGGGCACTGCAGCGAGCGCCGCACCGTACCGGACTCCTCGGTGCACAGCCGGGCGCCGCGGTGGCGGCAGATGTTGAGGAACGCCCGTGGCTCACCCCGCCGGTTGCGGGTGATCAGTACGCTCTCCCGGCCGATCTGCACGGTGCGGAAGGCGCCCGGCCGGTCCAGATCGGCCCCGCGCACCGCGCAGAACCACATGGCCTCCAACAGGTGCTCCTGCTCCCGGCGGAAGATACCGGGAGCGGTGTACCAGTGGCCGGGGAGAGTGGCCAGCAGACTGGGGGGCGTGACGGCGGGGGACTCGGGAGCCACAGTCATGGGTTCTCCTCAGGCGGTCGCGGCGGTCGGCCGACGGGGGGCGAAGAGCTCGATGGGGTGGGCGGTCTTACCGTGGTGCCAGCGGCGGATGCGCTCCACGCGGTGTCAACGGCGGATGCGCTCCATGCGCGGGTCGAAGAGGGGCTCGGCGGCGACGGTCGCGGGGACCTTCTCGCCGAAGTACTCGATGTGGACGGCGGTGCCGGGCACCGCGGCCGCTGCGGGCAGCCACGCGTAGGCGACCGTCCGGCCGATGGTGTAGCCGTAGGACGCGCTGGTCACATAGCCCGCCGGGACGCCGTCGGCGTACACCGGCTCCTTGCCCATGACCACCGCGGCCGGGTCGTCCAGGGTGAGACAGGTCAGCCTGCGCGCCGCCGTCTCCTCGGAGCGGCCCTCGAGCGCCGCGCGGCCGAGGAAGTCGCCCTTGTTCATCCGGACCGCGAAGCCGACCCCGGCCTCGTAGGGATCGTGCTCGGTGGTCATGTCATGGCCCCAGGCGCGGTAGCCCTTCTCCAGCCGCAGACTGTTGAACGCCGAGCGCCCGGCGGCGATCACCCCGTGGCGCTGTCCGGCCTCCCACAGGGTGTCCCACAGCCGCAGGCCCATGTCGGCGGTGGTGTACAGCTCCCAGCCGAGCTCGCCGACGTAGCTCAGCCGCATCGCGGTCACCGGGACATGGCCGATAAAGGTCTGCCGGGCCTTGAAGTAGCCGAACGCCCCGTGCGAGAAGTCATCGCGGGTCAGCGGCTGGACCAGCTCCCGGGCGAGCGGCCCCCACACCCCGACGCAGCAGGTGCCCGGGGTGATGTCCGCGATGTGGACGTCATCCGGTGCGTGGCGCAGCAGCCAGTCCAGGTCCAGCCCGCCGTTGGCGCCCACCTGGAAGTGGTGCTCGGAGAGCCGGGCGACGGTGAGGTCGCTGCGGATGCCCCCGGCCTCGTCCAGCAGCAGGGTGTAGGTGACCGCGCCGGGCTTCTTCGCCAGCTGATTGGTGGTCATGCGCTGGAGGAAGTCCAGCGCCCCGGGCCCGCTGACCGCCAGCCGCTTGAGCGGGGTCATGTCGTACAGCGCGACCCGTTCCCGGGTGACCCTGGCCTCGGCGGCGGCGATGGGCGACCAGTAGCGGGCCGACCAGGCGTCGCGCGGGGGCAGCTCGACGGACTCGGCGAGCGGGGCGTTCGCCTCGTACCAGTGCGGACGCTCCCAGCCCGCCGCCTCCAGGAAGTATCCGCCCAGCTCGCGCTGGCGGACGTGGAAGGGGCTGACCCGCAGCGGACGCGGCTGTTCCATCGGCTGCAGCGGATGGATGACGTCATAGACCTCGACGAAGCTCTGCTGACCCCGCTCGGTGACGTAGTCGGGGGAGCGCTGGGCGTCCTCGAAGCGGTACAGATCGCATTCGTGGACGTCCATGCCCGGCCGCCCGTCCGTCATCCACTCGGCCACCGCCCGGGCGACGCCCGCGGAGTGGGTCACCCACACCGCCTCGGCCAGCCAGAAGCCGCGCACCTCGCGGGACTCGCCGATCACCGGCATCCCGTCCGGGGTGAAGGAGAAGACGCCGTTGAAGCCCTCCTCGACCCGGCTCGCCCCGAGCGCGGGGAGCAGCTGGACGCTGTCCTCCCAGCTGGCGGCGAAGTCCTCCGGGGTGAACGGCAGCGAGGACGGCATCACCGGGGCGTCGTCGTACGCGGGCAGCCGCGCCGGGTCCACGGGCAGCGGGCGGTGGGCGTAGCTGCCGATGCCGATGCGGTCGGTGTGCTCGCGGTAGTACAGGTCGCGGTCCTGGAACCGCAGGATCGGCTTGCTCGCCTCCGTACGGGGGTCGTTGACCCCCGCGAGCTCGGGCAGCGGCCCGGTCTTGGCGTACTGGTGGGCCAGCGGCTGCAGGGGTACGGGGACCCCGGCCATCTCCCCGATCAGCGGGCCCCAGAACCCCGCGGCGGAGACCACGACGTCGGCCGGGAAGGTGCCCCGGTCGGTGACGACGGCGGTCACCCGGCCGCCCTCCCGCTCGATGGCGGTCACGGTGTGCCGGTCCAGGAAGCGGGCGCCGTGCGCGGTGGCCCGCTCCACCTGGGCGCGGGAGGCGAGCAGCGCCCGGGCCAGCCCGTCGTCCGGGGTGTGGAGGCCGCCGAGGATCCGCTCCTGGTCCAGCATCGGCCACAGCTCGGCGCACCGGGCCGGGCCGAGCAGTTCGGCCCGTACGCCCCAGGAGGCCGCGAGACCGGCCTTGCGGTGCAGATCGGCCCAGCGCTCCTCGCTGGTGGCGATCTCCAGACCGCCCACCGGATTGAAGCAGGGCAGCCCGTCGACCTCGAGGGACGAGAACTTCTCCACGGTGTACCGGGCGAAGTCGGTGAGGGCCTTGGAGGGGCTGGTCTGGAAGACCAGACCGGGGGCGTGGGAGGTCGAGCCGCCGGGGGCCAGCAGCGGGCCCTGCTCCAGGACGGTGACGTCCCGCCAGCCACGGGCGGTCAGCTCATCGGCGAGCGAGCAGCCGACGATCCCGGCCCCGACGATCACGACTCGGGCATCGGTGTTCACAGGACCACCACCGATCGCAGCACCTCGCCGCGCTGCATCTTCGCGAACGCCGACTCGACCTCGTCCAGCGTGATCGTCTCGCTGACGAACGCCTCCAGATCCAGCTTGCGGCTGAGGTGGAGGTCGACCAGGACCGGGAAGTCCCGGCTGGGCAGACAGTCCCCGTACCAGGACGATTTGAGCGCGCCGCCCCGCGAGAACAGATCGATCAGCGGCAGATCGATGCGCATCTCCGGGTCCGGCACCCCGACCTGCACCAGCACCCCGGCCAGATCGCGCATATAGAAGCCCTGGGCATAGGTCTCGGGGCGGCCCACCGCGTCGATGACCACATTCGCGCCGAAGCCCCCGGTCAGCTCGCGCACCGCCTCGACCGGGTCCGTACCACGGGAGTTGACGGTGTCGGTGGCGCCGAAGCGGGTCGCCGAGTCCAGCTTGGCGTCGTCGATGTCCACGGCGATCACCCGGCGCGCCCCGGACAGCGCGGCCCCGGCGATCGCCGCGTTGCCCACGCCGCCGCAGCCGATGACCGCGACCGTGTCGCCGTTGGACACCCCGCCGGTGTGCACGGCCGCGCCGTACCCGGCCATCACCCCGCAGCCGATCAGGCCCGCCGCCTCCGGGCGCGCCGAGGGGTCGATCTTCACCGCCTGCCCGGCTGCGACCAGCGTCTTCTCGGCGAAGGCGCCGATGCCGAGCGCCGGGCTGAGCGGGGTGCCATCGGTGAGGGTCATCGGCTGGGCGGCGTTGCGGCTGTCGAAGCAGTACCACGGGCGGCCCCGGCGGCAGGAGCGGCAGCCGCCGCACGGCGCCCGCCAGGCCAGCACCACATAGTCACCGGGGGCCAGTCCGGTGACGCCGGGGCCCACGGCCTCGACCACTCCGGCCGCCTCATGCCCGAGCAGATACGGGAATTCGTCACCGATCGCGCCGTCGCGGTAGTGCAGGTCGGTGTGGCACACCCCGCACGCCTGCACTCCCACCAGCACCTCACCGGGGCCGGGCTCGGGCACGATAACGGGCACCACCTCCACCGGGGCACCCCTCTTGACCGCGACGACGGCGCGGGCTTCTTGCGGCATGGCTCACTCCTCTGTTCTCCTGCGCTCGCAGGGACCGGTGCACGGGAGCTGGCATGACTGCCTCGAAGGAGGGTGATGCCGGGGCCGTTCAACGGCCGCCGGTTACCCCCCAGTTGCGTATAGCGCGGCGTGTTGCGCGATGGGAGACATCCTGAAAGTCGCCGCCCCGTGCGGTCAAGGGGTGCGCGTAAACCGTCTGTGAACTGGCCCTGACGCGGGAATTCGCGTCGCCCGCACGCTGTTCGGCACCCCTGGTCACGGACGCGACGAGGGGGCCGGAGTCATCCGGCCCCCTCGTCGGGTGGGTGGGGTGGCGGGGTGGTTCAGCCGGGGAATCCCATCCGTCGGGACAGCTCCTCGGCGGTCTTCACGGCGTACTCCGCCAGATCGGGCAACCGGCTCTGGGCCATCCGGTACGCCGGTCCGGAGACGCCGATCGCCCCCATGACCGCGCCGTCGTGGCCGCGCACCGGCGCCGCCACCGCGTTCAGCCCGATCTCCAGCTCCTCGCAGGAGTAGGCGAACCCGCGCTCGGCCGCCGTCTCCAGCTGCTGCCGCAGCTCGGCGGCGGTGGTGATGGTGTGCTCGGTGAACCGCGGCAGCTTCCGCGTCACCAGCCGCTCCCGGCGCTCGCCCGACAGATGCGCCAGCAGCACCTTGCCGCTCGCGGTCGCGTGCAGCGCGGTGCGCCGTCCCAGCCAGTTGAAGGCGGTCACCGCGGCGGCGCCGCGCGCCTGCATGATGTTGACCGCCGCGTCCGCGTCCAGGACGGCGATATTGGCCGTCTCGCCGGTCTCGTCGGCCAGTGCCCGGCACACCGGGGCGCCCTCCTGCGAGATGTCCAGGCGGATGGCGGCGGCGCCCGCGAGTCTGAGCACCCCGGCGCCCAGGTAGTACTTCCCCCGGTCCCGCTCCTGCCCGACGAGTCCGCGGTTCTCCAGGACGCCCAGCAGTCGGAAGGCGGTCGATTTGTGGACCCCCAGCTCGTCGGCGATCTCGGTCACTCCGGCCTCGCCGAGTCTGGCAAGGATCTCCAGGACGCTGACCGCCCTGTCCACCGACTGCACTGCCCCGGCGGCCCCCCGCTTCTCCTCGGCCCGATCCTCGGTCGTGTTCGTCATGGTTCTGATCTCACCATCCGACGGCTCTGCGTGGGGCCCCTCGGGCCGGGGAACTCTTGACGGCTGCCTTCCCGATCTGGATTCTGTTGCGCATCGCGCTTTTCAGTGCACTATCCACAACGCATGATACCGATCAACGTGAGGGGGGCCAATGATTCCCGTCTGCCGTATCGAGGACCTGCCGGAGGGCGAGTCGGTGCGCATCGAGGCCGGCCATGCCACCGCGCCGATCGCGGTGTTCCACACCGACGGTGCGTTCTACGCCATCGATGACACCTGCAGCCACCAGGACGCCTCCCTCTCCGACGGGTGGCTGGAAGGCTGCTACGTGGAATGCCCGCTGCATGCCGCGCTGTTCGACCTGCGATCCGGCGAGCCGACCTGCCTGCCCGCCCGTAAGCCCGTACGGACCCACGCTGTCACGGTCGTGGACGGATTGCTGTATGTCCACCCCACGACGCAGACCGTTCCGGGCCAGCCCGTGCACGCGGCGCCGGAAGAAGCCGTGGCATGACGGCGGCCAGGACGGTCACCGTGGTCGGGGCCTCGCTCGCGGGTCTGCACGCGGCGCGAGGCCTGCGCTCCCAGGGATACGACGGGCGGCTGGTCGTCGTCGGCGAGGAGCACCACCGCCCCTACGACCGCCCGCCGCTGTCCAAGGAGTTCCTGACCGGGGACGGCGACCCGGGCGGGGGCCTCGGCCCGCTCGCCCTCACCGACCCCGAGGAGGAGGCCGAGCTGGACGCCGAGTGGCTGCTCGGCGTCCGGGCCGAGGCGCTGGACACCACGGCCGGTGAGATCCGTCTCACCGGCGGCCGCCCCCTGCGCACCGACGGCGTCGTCATCGCCACCGGCGCCACGCCCAGAACCCTGCCCCTCCCGCCGCTGGACGGGGTGCACACCCTGCGCACCCTCGATGACGCGCTGCGGCTCCGCGCCGAGCTGCGCGCGGGCGCCGAGCGGGCGGTGGTGATCGGCGCGGGCTTCATCGGCGCCGAGGTGGCCTCCTCCTGCGCCGCCCTCGGGCTCGACGTCACCGTCGTGGAGGCCGCACCGCTGCCACTGGTGCCCCAACTGGGCAAGCAGATGGCCCAGGTGTGCGCCGGGCTGCACGCCCGGGGCGGGGCCGCCCTGCTGTGCGGCACCGGTGTGGCCGGTCTGCGCGGAACCGGCCGGGTCACCGGGGTGGAGCTCACCGACGGGCGGGTGCTGCCCGCCGATGTGGTGGTCGTCGGCGTCGGGGTGCGTCCCGTCACCGGATGGCTGGAAGGCTCGGGTCTGGCCCTGGACGACGGGGTGCGGTGTGACGAGGGCTGTGTCACCGCGCTGCCCAATGTCGTGGCCGTCGGCGATGTGGCCCGGCTGGCCCAGCCGGGCACCGGGCGCACCGTCCGGGCGGAGCACTGGACCAGCGGCATGCTCCAGGGCGATGTGGCCGCCCGCAATCTGCTCGCCGGGTCCACCGTCGCACCCTTCGACGCGCTCCCCTACTTCTGGTCCGACCAGTACGGTGCGCGCATCCAGTACGCCGGGCGGCGCGAATCCGGGGACACGGTCCGGATTCTGGAGGGGGATCCCGCCGACGGCGGCGGCTTCCTCGCCGTCTACGAACGGGACGGCATCTCCACCGCCGCCCTCGGCGTGGACCGGCCCCGGCCCTTCATGCGGCTGCGCCGCGAGCTGGCCCGCGCTCCGCAGCCGGCCGGGAGGTGACCGCAGGGTCCGCCTCCCGGGCCCGCTCCCGGCGGCGCTGGCGGCGCAATTCGCGGGCCGTGCTGCTGGGCCGGGACACCACCCCGTAGCGCTGGCGCCAGACCTGCCGGGTCACCCACACATCCAGCACCCCCCAGGTGGCCACCACCGTGCTCGCCACCGTGGCGAGCACGACGGGGAAGGCGGACCAGGAGCCCGCCAGGGTGCACAGCAGGGCGACCATCACCTCCACCAGGGTCACGGCGATGATGATGACCGCGCGCACCGCCGCTGCACGGACGGGATCGGGCAGCCGCCGCCTGCGCGCCGGCTCCTCGGTCCACAACGGCCGGACCCCGTGCGCCGGGATGTCGCGATCCTTGTCCATCGCGTCCATGACGCTCCCACCCCTTTCCATGCTCTGCCCCGGTGTGGCCGAGTCAGATAGCGGGACTTGGGTCGTATGCCCCCCCAGTGTGCCCCGTTGGATCACGAATGGCACCGACCACGGGTTCCCCTGGGGAGGGGAAAACAAGCCAAGCGCCGCCGAACGGCCGTATGCGGCTGCCCGGGGAGGAGGTGTCGAGCGGCGGGGGGTAAGTCGGGAATCGCCCGACAACTCCTGATCACCGACTGTACGGACTCCCTGCATCAAGTGGACATGCCTTCGAACTGTCCAACCGGCAGTAGTAGGCTCGCGCCCGCTCGATGTCGGAACTCGGAACCCCGCCCCAGGAATTCGGGGTTGACGTTAGGGAGGCCATGCGCTTTCGCGGTAAGTCCATCCGCAGGAAGATCGTGGCGCTGTTGCTGGTGCCGCTCGTGTCACTGACGGCGATATGGGCCTTCGCCACGCTGATCACCGGTCGCGAGGCGAAGCAACTGCTGGACGCGTCGTACATCATCGACAAGGCGGGCCAGCCGGCCGAGGACGCGGTGCACGCCGTCCAGAAGGAGCGCCGGCAGACGCTCATCCTGCTGGCTGATCCGCGGCAGTCGGACGCCCTGCCCGTGCTCCACTCCCTGCAGCGCAAGACCGACCAGGCGATCGACCTGCTGCGGGCCGCCGAGTCGGACGACGATTTGCACGGCAAGATGAACGACGACTCCGAGGAACAGCTCGGCAACATCCTCAAGGCCGCGGACGGACTGGACAGTCTGCGCCGCAAGGTCGAGGATGACGGCATCTCCTCGACCCAGGCATATGAGTACTACAACAAGCTCGTCGACCTCTGCTACACCTTCCGCAGCTCCCTCCACGCGGTCCCCGACACCGACCTCGACAAGCAGGGCCGTGCGCTGGTCGCCATGATCCGCGCCCGGGAGGCGCTCTCCCGCGAGGACGCGCTGTACGCCTCGGCGCTGACGGCGCGCAAGATGACGCTGGCCGACCTCCAGGCGATGTCCGACCTCATCGCCGAGCGCACCCTGCTCTACGAGATCAACCTGCCGATTCTCCCCGACTCCGAGCAGAAGGTCTTCGCCGACTACCGGCGCACCAACGCCGCCCCCGCCGCCCTGCGCGTGGCCGAGGGCAAGGTCCTCTCCTCGATGGACCCCGCCACCGCCATCAGCTCCCTGGACCAGGAGCACTGGGAGGCCGCGGCCCAGCCCGTCCTCAACGACTACGACCGGCTGGGCGAGGAGGCCACCGACCGGCTCCAGCAGCGGATCGACCCGGTGGCCAACAGCGTGATGCTCAAGGCGGGCATCGCCGGCATCCTCGGCCTGGTCGCCCTCATCGTCTCCGTCTTCGTCTCGTTCCGCATCGGCCGCAGCCTGGTCCGCGATCTGTCCCGGCTGCGCAGGGACGCCCAGGAGGTGGCCAGCGTCCGGCTGCCGAGCGTGATGCGCCGCCTCGGCGCGGGCGAGCAGATCGACGTGGAGACCGAGGCGCCCCGGCTGGACTACGGCCCCGATGAGATGGGCCAGGTCGGCCAGGCCCTCAACACCCTTCAGCGGGCCGCCGTCGAGGCCGCCGTCAAACAGGCCGAACTCCGCCAGGGCGTCTCCGAGGTCTTCGTCAACCTCGCCCGCCGCAGCCAGGTGCTGCTGCACCGTCAGCTCACCCTCCTGGACACCATGGAGCGGCGCACCGAGGACACCGACGAGCTGTCCGACCTGTTCCGCCTGGACCATATGACCACCCGCATGCGGCGGCACGCCGAGGGCCTGGTCATCCTCTCCGGCGCGGCCCCCTCCCGGCAGTGGCGCAAGCCGATCCAGCTGATGGACGTCGTGCGCGCCGCCGTCGCCGAGGTGGAGGACTACGAGCGGATCGAGGTCCGGCGGCTGCCCCGGATCGCGGTGGTCGGCCCGGCCGTCGGCGACCTCACCCACCTCGTCGCCGAACTCCTGGAGAACGCCACCGTCTTCTCGCCGCCGCACACCGCCGTCCAGGTGCACGGCGAGCGGGTCGCCAAGGGCTTCACCCTGGAGATCCACGACCGCGGTCTCGGCATGACGCCCGACGCGCTGCTGGAGGCCAACCTCCGGCTGGCCGAGACCCCCGAGTTCGAGCTGTCCGACACCGACCGGCTCGGGCTGTTCGTCGTCAGCCGGCTCGCCCAGCGGCAGGGGGCGCGGGTCTCGCTCCAGCCCTCCCCGTACGGCGGCACCACGGCCATCGTGCTCATCCCCTCCAACCTGCTCACCGACGACGGCACGTGGGCGGACACCGATGACCGTGACACCGATGACCGCGACACCGACGACCGTGACACCGGCGGCGGTCACACCGACACCGCGCGGCGCGGCGTGGGCGACGTCCGGCTCGGGCCCGCCGACGAGGCCGACACGGCCTCCCAACTCGCCTCCCTGGCCGCCGCCCTGAGGCGCCAGGAGACCCACCAGGACGACGCCGACGAGGACGACGAAGTGGGCGGCATCTTCCGCGCCCGCGGCCTCAAGGCGCGCCATTCCGGGCGCACCGGACCCGTCCCGTCCACCGTGGAGCAGCACCAGCAGGCCCCGGACGGCCCGGGGCCCGAACCGGACGGCGGCCCCGCGCCGCTGCCCCGCCGTGTCCCGCCGGTCCTGGTCGCCGACCACGGCCGGCCGGTCGAGGGCACGTCGAGCGGCCGGCACGGCCGTGTCCAGGGCCCGGGACAGCCGTCTCGGGCCGAGCGCTCCGAACGCCAGGGCCAGGACCAGGCCCGGGACCAGGCCCGGGACCAGGGCCGTGACAGGGGCCCGCGGCGCGGCGCCGCCGGGCCGGAGCGCCGGGGTCCGGAGCAGGGCCCGGCGCCCAAGCGGGCGGCCTCCGGCCTCCCCAAGCGGGTACGCCAGGCCAGTCTGGCCCCGCAGTTGAAGAACGACCCCGCACCCCCGACCGACGACCGAACCTCTGCCGAGACCGATCCCGAGCGCGAAGCCGAGCAGGCGAGGGCCACCATGGCCTCGCTCCAACGGGGTTGGCAGCGCGGTCGGCGGCACTCGGCCACCGGATCGGGAGGCGCGGACGCAAGCCCGGGAACGACACATGAGGGGGACGGTCGATGACCGCATCGAACGCCGCAGCGTCCAACGGATCGCCCAACGCGTCGGGCGAGCTGAACTGGCTGCTGGACGAACTGGTCGGAAGAGTGGGCAGCATCCGCAAGGCGCTGGTGCTCTCCGGGGACGGACTCCTCACCGGCGGCTCACGCGATCTGTCACGGGAGGACGGTGAGCACCTGGCCGCCGTGGCCTCGGGCTTCCACAGCCTCGCCAAGGGCGTCGGCCGCCACTTCGACGTCGGCCGGGTCCGGCAGACCATCGTCGAGCTCGACGACGCCTTCCTGTTCGTCACCGCGGCCGGCGACGGCAGCTGTCTCGCCGTCCTGGCCGACGCCGACTCCGATGTGGGCCAGATAGCGTACGAGATGACGCTGCTGGTCAAGCGGGTGGGCGTGCATCTGGGCTCGGCCCCGCGCTCCACCGGGTGACGGAGGCCGGGGGAGATGAGCGGAGACCCGGAGCGCGCCGCCCGGTGGTTCGACGACGCGGCGGGACCGGTGGTCAGGCCCTACGCCATGACGCGGGGACGCACCCGCAGCGCCGCTGAGGAGAAGCTGGATCTGATCGCGGTGGTCGTCGCGGACAGCGCCGACCACCGGACCGTCGCCGACCAGACGCTGTCCCCGGAGCACATCGACATCGTCGAGCTGAGCCGGGACAGCCCGCAGTCCGTCGCCGAGCTGGCGGCCGGGCTCGACCTTCCGATCGGCGTGATCCGCGTGCTCATCGGCGATCTGCTCCACGCCGCACTCGTCCGAGTGTCCAGGCCCGTACCTCCGGCGGAACTGCCGGACGAGAGTATTCTGCGCGAGGTGATCAATGGTCTACGGGCACTCTGACCCGGGCCGTCCTCATATCGTCGAACCGGTCACGCTGAAGATCCTGGTGGCCGGCGGCTTCGGGGTGGGCAAGACAACCCTGGTGGGCGCGGTCAGCGAGATAAGACCGCTGCGCACCGAGGAGATGCTCACCGAGGCGGGCCGGCCGGTCGACGACATCGCGGGGGTGGAGTCCAAGACGACCACCACCGTCGCCATGGACTTCGGGCGCATCACGCTCCGCGAGGACCTGGTGCTCTATCTCTTCGGCACCCCGGGCCAGGACCGCTTCTGGTTCCTGTGGGACGAGCTGGCCACCGGCGCGCTGGGCGCGGTGGTGCTGGCCGACACCCGCCGTCTCGAGGACTGCTTCGCCGCCATCGACTACTTCGAGCGGCGGGACATCGCCTTCACCGTGGCCGTCAACTGCTTCGAGGGGGCCGACCACTACCCGGAGGACTCGGTGCGGGACGCCCTGGACCTCGACCCGGGCACCCCGGTCGTCCTCTGCGACGCCCGGGAGCGCGAGTCGGCCAAGCATGTGCTGATCTCGGTGGTGGAGCACGCGATGCTGGCTTCCGCGCGGGGCTGAACGGCGCGGCCCGCACCCCGCCGTCCGAGGTACGGGCCGCCGTTCGCGACGGTGGTACGGGCCGCCGTCCGTCCTCGGCGGTACCGGCCGCCGTCCGCCGGTGCCGGGCGCGGCTCAGGAGTCCCCGGCCCGCTGCCCTTCCCGGTGCCAGCCGAAGCTGCGCTCCACCGCCATGCGCCAGTTGCCGTACTCGCGCGTCCGCTCCTCCTCGGTCATCCGCGGGGCCCACTCGGCGTCGCGCTTCCAGTGGGCCCGCAGCTCGTCCAGGTCCTGCCAGACGCCGGTGGCGAGCCCGGCCGCGTACGCCGCGCCCAGACAGGTGGTCTCCGCGACCACCGGACGGATCACCGGAACGCCGAGCACATCGGCCTGGTGCTGCATCAGCAGCCCGTTGGCGGTCATCCCCCCGTCGACCTTGAGCGTGCTGATCCGCACCCCGGAGTCCTGGTACATCGCGTCGACCACCTCGCGGGTCTGCCAGCTGGTCGCCTCCAGGACGGCACGGGCCAGGTGCGCCTTGGTGACGTAGCGGGTGAGGCCGGTGATCACACCGCGGGCGTCCGAGCGCCAGTACGGGGCGAACAGCCCCGAGAACGCCGGGACGATATACGCCCCGCCGTTGTCGTCCACGCTCGCGGCGAGCGGTTCGATCTCGTCGGCGGAGCGGATGATGCCCAGCTGATCGCGGAACCACTGCACCAGCGCGCCGGTGATCGCGATCGAGCCCTCGAGGCAGTAGACCGGCCGCTCACCGCCGAGCCGGTAGCCCATCGTGGTCAGCAGCCCGCTCTTGGACGGCACCGGGCGGTCACCGGTGTTCAGCAGCAGGAAGCTGCCGGTGCCATAGGTGTTCTTGGCCTCGCCGACGCCGTAGCAGGTCTGGCCGAAGACGGCGGCCTGCTGATCGCCGAGTGCGGAGGCCACCGGCACACCGGCCAGCTGTCCCACCGCCGTGCCGTACACCTCGGCGGAGGAGCGGATCTCCGGCAGCATCGCCTCGGGCAGCCCCATCGTGGAGAGGATCGAGGTGTCCCACTGGAGGGTTTGCAGATCCATCAGCAGGGTGCGTCCGGCGTTGGTCACATCGGTGACGTGCACCCCGCCGTCGGTACCGCCGGTGAGGTTCCAGATCAGCCAGGAGTCGATGGTGCCGAAGGCGATCTCGCCCGTCTCCGCGCGGCGGCGCAGCCCGGGTACGTGGTCCAGCAGCCAGGCGGCCTTGGGGCCGGAGAAGTAGCTGGCCAGCGGCAGCCCGGTGGTGTCCCGGAAGCGGTCCTGCCCCACCTCGCCGCCGAGTTCATCGCACAGCCCGGAGGTGCGGGTGTCCTGCCAGACGATCGCGTTGTGCACCGGTTTGCCGGTGCGGCGGTCCCATAGGACCGTCGTCTCCCGCTGGTTGGTGATGCCCAGCGCGGTCAGCTCGTCGGCCCGCAGCCCCGCCTTGGCCAGCGCACCGGCCACCACGGCCTGCACCTTGGACCAGATCTCGGTGGCGTCGTGCTCCACCCAGCCGGGCTTGGGGAAGATCTGGCGGTGCTCACGCTGGTCGACGGCGACGATCGCGCCGTTCCGGTCGAAGATGATGCAGCGGCTGGAGGTGGTGCCCTGGTCGATCGCGGCGACATACGTGCCCGTCGGATGCGGCATGGCGTCTCCTTCGGTCAGAAGGCTGCGTTGAAGACGAGACCCGCCAGCACGGCCCCGATCAGCGGGCCCGCCACCGGTATCCAGGCGTAACCCCAGTCCGAGGTGCCCTTGTTGGGGATGGGCAGCACGGCGTGGGCGAGGCGCGGCCCGAGGTCGCGCGCCGGGTTGATGGCGTAGCCGGTGGGCCCGCCCAGGGAGAGGCCGATGCCGACCACCAGGAAGGCGACGAGCAGGACGGAGATGCCCGAGCCGAGGACCACGGTGCCGCCGCCCTCGGCGACCGGGCCGATCCCGATGCCGTCCACCTGGCCGAACGCGAGCAGCGGCAGCACCAGCGCGGCGGTCGCGATGATCTCGGTCACGAGGTTGGCCACCGGGTTCCGGATCTCCGGGACGGTGGAGAAGACCCCGAGCGTGGGCAGGGCGGTCTTCTCATCGGCGTTGGCGGCGAACTGCGCGTAGTACAGCGCCCAGGTCAGCACCGCGCCGATGACGGCGCCGATCAGCTGCGCGAGGATGTAGAGCGGCACCTTGTCCCACTCGCCGGTGTCCACGGCGACGCCGACGGTCACCGCCGGGTTGAGATGTGCGCCGGACAGCGGGGCCGCGGTGTACGCGCCGGCCATGACGCCGAAGCCCCAGCCGAAGGCGACGACGATCCACCCGGCCGACTTGGCCTTGGAATGGTTCAGAGTGACGGCGGCGCACACGCCCGCCCCGAAGAGAATCAGTATCGCGGTGCCGATGACCTCACCGGTGAAAATGTCCCCATTGCTCATGGCGGCTCCTAGGACCTCGCCCGGGGCGGATGGCCCCGGTCCTCCGTGCTGGGTCGTTTCGAGCGTACGGGTGCATCGGAATCGCCCATGGGGGGTGACCGTGGAGAGAGCCTGCGCGCGGCGACGCCGACTGACACCGCAGCAGTGTTCACCGGTGGTCAGGGGGCGTCAAGGTGATGGACGGCAACGGTGTTCGTGACAACCGTAAGGATGTCGCCCCTGTATCGCCCTCATATGGCCGCCACTTGGGCACGAGCGGTCACCGAACGGCCATCTGGCAGCCACCGGACAGTCGCCGCCCGGGCTTGCGGCCTGGGCTTGCGGCCAGGGCTTGTGGCCCGCGCGCCGCTCAGCGGACCCCGGCCGCCGCTCAGCGGACCACGACGACCGACGAGCCGTGCCCGAACAGCCCCTGGTTGACGGTGATTCCGGCGCTCGCCCCGTCCACCTGCCGCCCGCCCGCCCGCCCGCGCAGCTGCCAGGTCAGCTCACACACCTGGGCGATGGCCTGCGCCGGAACCGCCTCCCCGAAGGACGCGAGACCCCCGCTCGGATTGACCGGAATCCGCCCGCCCGGCGCCGTGGCCCCCTCGCGGAGCAGCTTCGCGCCCTCGCCGGGCGCGCACAGCCCCAGGTCCTCGTACCACTCCAGCTCCAGCGCCGTGGACAGGTCGTACACCTCCGCCAGCGACAGATCCTCCGGTCCGAGCCCCGCCTCCTCGTACGCCGCCCGTGCGATGGAGGGCCGGAACGGATCGGGGACGGAGGAGTCCGGCGGGGCGGAGTCGGTGGCGATGTCCGGCAGGTCCAGCGCGGTGCGCGGATGGGTGGGGGAGACCGACGAGACCGCGCGGATGCGGACCGGGCGCGCCATCCCGAGCCGCCGCGCCGTCTCCACACTGCCGAGCACCAGCGCCGCCGCCCCGTCGGAGGTCGCGCAGATGTCCAGCAGCCGCAGCGGATCGGCGACGACCGGGGACGCGGCGACCTCCTCGGCGGTGACGGGGGAGCGGTAGCGGGCGTACGGATTGGCGGCGCCCCCGACCGCGTTCTTCACCTTCACCCGGGCGAAGTCCTCGGCCGTGTCGCCGTAGAGCGCCATCCGGCGGCGCGCCCAGAGCGCGAAATATGCGGGGTTGGTGGCGCCCAGCACCCGGAAGCGCAGCCAGTCCGGATCGTCCGGCCGGTCACCGCCCGCGGGGGCGAAGAACCCCTTGGGCGCCGCGTCGGCGCCCACCACCAGAACCGTGTCCGCCATCCCGGAAAGGATCTGGGCCCGGGCGGTGTCGATGGCCCGCGCACCGGACGCGCAGGCCGCGTAGACGCTGGTGACGCGGGCGCCCTGCCAGCCGAGCGCCTTGGCGAAGGTCGCGCCCGCGACCTGCCCGGGGTAGCCGCAGCGCACGGTGTTGGCGCCGACCACGGACTGGATCGCGGACCACTCGAGCCCGGCGTCCGCGAGTGCGGCCCGCGCCGCCTTCGTGCCGTACTCCACGAAGCCGCGGCCCCACTTCCCCCAGGGGTGCATCCCGGCGCCGAGCACCGCCACCTCACCGGTCATGACGCCTCCTCGGAAACGGGCCGCTCCTCGGAAACGGGCCGCTCCTCGGAAACGGGCCGCCAGTGCCAGGTGGTGAGGGTGCGCCCGTCCTCCTCGGCCAGCACCCCCGGCACCACCTCGACCTCCATGCCGACGGCCAGATCGGCCACGGTCACCCCGGGGGCGCCCTGCCCCAGCACCACCATCCGCTCGGTGGCCAGCTCCACGGCGACCAGGGTGTACGGCCGCCACGCGCGCTCGGGGTCGGACGGGTAGGGGGCGGGCGGCCGGTAGCGGCCGTCGGTGTACGACCACACCCGCCCGCGGCGGGACAGCGGAACCTCCGCCAGCTCGGTGCCCGCACAGCCCGGGGCACGGCAGAAGGCGTCCTCCCGGGGGAAGTACACCGCCCCGCAGTCCCGGCAGCACGTCCCCAGCAGCCGGAACTCCCCGCCCTCGGCGGTGAACCACCCGTCGACCACGGGCACACGCGTGGCGGACACGGCCCCTCCCGACACCTCGTAACTGACGCTGCGTCAGAAGTGTGGCACGGGGACCGCGGCGCGCGTAACCCCGGTACAGTGACCGCGATCACGGGCCGCGATCACGGGCCTGATCAGCCGAAGGGCGAGGGGAGCGGTCGGTGGCGGAGACGGAGACCAGGGCCCGGACCGGGACCACGACGACGCGTACGGCCGTCCGGCTCGAGGCCGTCACCAAGGACTTCGGGACGGTGCGCGCGGTGGACGCCGTCGATCTCACCGTCCGCGAGAGCGAGTTCTTCACCCTGCTCGGCCCCTCGGGCTCGGGGAAGACCACCCTGCTGCGGCTGGTCGCGGGGTTCGAACAGCCCACCGCGGGCCGTATCGAACTCGCCGGGGACGACGTCACCGCGACGCCACCCCACCGCCGCGACGCGCACACCGTCTTCCAGGACTACGCGCTCTTCCCGCACATGAGCGTCGAGCAGAACGTGGCCTACGCGCTGACCGTGCGCGGCGTCCGCAAGGCCGAGCGGCTGGCCCGCGCCCATGAGGCGCTGACCACCGTACGGCTGGACGGCTTCGCCACCCGCCGCCCCGCCGAGCTCTCCGGCGGCCAGCGCCAGCGCGTCGCCCTGGCCCGCGCCCTCGTCGACCGGCCCGCCGTACTGCTCCTCGACGAACCGCTCGGCGCGCTCGACCTGGCGCTGCGCCAGGAGATGCAGACCGAGCTGAAGGAGCTGCAGCGCACCACCGGCATCACCTTCCTCCTGGTCACCCACGACCAGGACGAGGCGCTGACCATGAGCGACCGCATCGCCGTGGTCCGCGACGGCCGCATCGAGCAGACCGGCCCGCCGGTCGAGGTGTACGAACGCCCGGCCACCGCCTTCGTCGCGGGCTTCGTCGGCACCACCAACCTGCTGCGCGGCGAGTCCGCGGTGCGGGTCGTGGGCCGCCCCGGCACGTACTCCATCCGGCCAGAACGGATCCTGCTCACCGACCCCGCGGAGCCGCCCGCTGGGGCCGCCGCATCCTCCGCTGGCCGACGGACCGTCACGGGGCGCATCACCGACATCGTGCACGCCGGGGCGCACACCCGCTTCACCATCGCGCTTCCGCACGGCGACCGGCTCACCGTGCTCCGCCAGAACCTGACCGGACTCCCCCAATCCGCCCGCCCGGACGGCGAGATCGGACTGTCCTGGGACGACAAGGACGCCTTCCCGGTCCCGAGTTGACCTTGTCATTGCCGACCGCACCCTGGCCAGGGGCTACCGCCAGCCCGATACTGGCCGGGCCTCAAGTGCCTAGTGGGACGAGGAGGACCGGATGCGGAAACGGAAGACATCTGCGTGGAGGTCCGCGGCCGCCGTCTGCGCGCTGCTGCTGACCGCGGCCGGGTGCGGCTCGGGCGGTGACGACGACAAGGGCGGCCACGCACCCGACAGACTCGGCAAGGGCGAGGGCAAGGTCAACATCATCGCCTGGGCCGGTTACGCCGAGGACGGCTCCAACGACCCCACGGTGGACTGGGTCCACCCGTTCGAGAAGAAGACCGGCTGCCAGGTGAACACCAAGACGGCCGGCACCTCCGACGAGATGGTCTCGCTGATGAAGACCGGGCAGTACGACACGGTCTCCGCCTCCGGCGACGCCACCCTGCGCCTCATCGCCTCCGGTGACGCGGCCCCCGTCAACACCAAGCTGGTCCCCCACTACAAGGACATCTTCCCGGCCCTCAAACAGCAGCCGTTCAACTCCAGGGACGGCCGGATGTACGGCATTCCGCACGGCCGGGGCGCCAACCTCCTCATGTACCGCACCGACAAGGTCAAGCCCGCGCCCGACTCCTGGCGCGCCGTCTTCGACGACGCCGCCGCGCACAGCGGCCATGTCACCGCCTATGACTCGCCCATCTACATCGCCGACGCGGCCCTCTACCTGATGCGGGCCAAGCCCTCGCTCGGCATCAAGAACCCCTACGCGCTGGACCAGAAGCAGCTCGACGCCGCCGTGGACCTGCTGAAGAAGCAGCACAAGGCGGTGGGGGAGTACTGGAGCGACTACCAGAAGGAGATCACCGCCTTCAATGGCGGCGACAGCGTCATCGGCACCACCTGGCAGGTCATCGCCAACCTCACCAAGGCCGAGAAGGCCCCGGTCAAGGCGGTGCTCCCCAAGGAGGGCGCCACCGGCTGGTCCGACACCTGGATGGTGTCCGCCAAGGCCGAGCACCCCAACTGCGCCTACAAATGGCTGGACTGGATCGTTTCGCCCAAGGTCAACGCCCAGGTCGCCGAGTACTTCGGCGAGGCTCCGTCCAACCGTAAGGCGTGCGCCGAGACCTCCGACCCCAACCACTGCGCGGTCTTCCACGCGGACGACGAGAAGTACTTCCAGCGGGTCCACTTCTGGACCACGCCCATCAAGGAATGCCTCGACGGCCGTAAGGACACCACCTGCACCGACTACGCCCAGTGGACCCGGGCCTGGACGGAGGTCAAGGGCTGAGATGCCCGCCGCGCCCACCCCAGGCTCGCGGCTGCGCCTCACCGCGCTCCTCGCCCCGCCCCTGCTCTGGCTGACCCTGGCCTATCTGGGCTCGCTCGCCATCCTGCTGCTGTCGGCCTTCTGGGCCACCGACTCCTTCACCTCCGATGTCGTCCACACCTGGAACACCGACAACTTCCACGAGCTGCTGACCACCCCCGTCTACCGCACCATCGCCCTGCGCACCCTGTCCATCGCGGTCGCCGTCACCGTCATCGACGCGCTCCTCGCCCTGCCCATGGCGTTCTGCATGGCACGGGTCGCGGGGCGGCGGTGGCGGCGGCCGCTGCTGGTCGCCGTGCTCACCCCGCTGTGGGCCGGGTACCTGGTCAAGGCGTACGCCTGGCGGGTGATGCTCGGCGAGGACGGCGTCGTGGGCGCCGCCCTCGCCCCGTTCGGGCTGCACGGGCCCGGCTACGGCACCGCCGCCGTCATCATCGTGCTCGCCTACCTCTGGCTGCCGTACATGATCCTGCCGGTGTACGCGGCCCTCGAACGGCTCCCCGAGCGGATGCTGGAGGCCTCGGCCGACCTCGGCGCCGGAGCCTGGCGCACCCTGCGCTCCGTCGTCCTGCCCGCCGTGCGCCCCGCCGTGTTCGCCGGGTCCGTCTTCACCTTCTCGCTCAGCCTGGGCGACTACCTCACCGTGCAGATCGTCGGCGGCAAGACCCAGCTGCTGGGCAATGTCATCGCCTCACAGGTCACCCTGGACCTGCCGATGGCCGCCGCGCTCTCCGCCGTACCCGTGGTCCTCATCGTCTGCTACCTGGCCGCCGTACGCCGTGCGGGGGCCCTGGACTCGCTCTAGCCGCGCAAGCCGCTCCAACTGCCCCATCCGTCGCTCCCGTTGCCCAGTCGCCCGTTGCCCCGTCGCCCCGTCGCCCCGTCGCCCCAGGAGGTGGGCCATGCGCCTCTCGCGCACCGCCCGAGTGATCCTCGGCTGTGTCACCGCGGCCGGGCTCGCGATCGTCTATGTTCCGCTGCTGCTGGTGCTGCTCAACTCCTTCAACGCCGACCGCTCCTTCGGCTGGCCGCCCAGCGGCCTCACCGGCCGCTGGTGGCGGGCCGCCCTGCACAGCGACGGCGCCCGCGAGGCCCTGCTCACCTCGCTCAAGGCCGGGCTCGCCGCCACCGCGATCGCCCTGGGCCTGGGCACCCTCGCCGCGTACGCCGTCCACCGCCACCGCTTCTTCGGACGGCGGACCGTGTCCTTCCTGCTCGTCCTGCCGATCGCGCTGCCCGGCATCGTCAGCGGTATCGCCCTCAACGCCGCCTTCCGCACCGTCCTCGACCCGATCGGCATCGGCTTCGGCCTGTTCACGGTGGTCGTCGGGCACGCCACGTTCTGCGTCGTCATCGTCTTCAACAACATCGGCGCCCGGCTGCGCCGTATCGCGCCCTCCCTGGCCGAGGCGTCCGCCGACCTCGGGGCGCGCTCCTGGCAGACCTTCCGGTACGTCACCTTCCCGGCCATGCGCTCGGCGCTCTTCGCGGGCGGGCTGCTGGCCTTCGCGCTCTCCTTCGACGAGATCGTGGTCACGACCTTCACCGCCGGACCCGGCACCCGCACCCTGCCCATCTGGATCTACGAGAACCTGGCCCGCCCCCACCAGGCCCCCGTCGTCAACGTCGTCGCCGCACTGCTCGTCCTGGTGTCCGTGGTGCCCGTGTACATCGCCCAGCGGCTGTCCTCGGACACGGCGGGCGGACGGCTGTGAGGTGCGGCCCGCTCAGCCGGTCAGCGAGCGGCGCGAGACGGGGAAGTCGAAGTAGGTGTCGGGGAACAGCTCCGGCTGGAAGGTGTAGTGCCACCACTCCTCGGCCAGATTGACGAACCCGAGCCTCTCCAACGTGCCCTTGAGCAGCAGCCGGTTGCCCCGCTGCACACCCTTGATCCGCGGATCGAGCGTATGCGAGCGGGTGTCGAAGCAGTCGTAACCGGTCCCCATGTCCACCGAGTTGTCCGGGAAGCGGTCCTTCTTGGCCGCGTAGCACGGCACCAGCCTCTCGCCCGGCACATACGGGCGCGTGGGCAGCCCGGGCAGTCGAGCGATCGTCAGGTCCACGGTGCTGCCGCGGCTGTGCCCCGACTTCTCGGCGATGTAGCCGTCCTCGAACAGCCGGGTCTTGTCGACCTCCGGGTAGAACTCGCCCTTCATCCGCTGATCGCCCAGATCCTTGGCCCACTCCACGAAGTCGTTCACCGCGCGCTGCGGCCGATAGCAGTCGTACACCTTCAAGGTGTAGCCACGCCGCATGAGTTGACGCTGGGCCCGGTGCAGCGCCTCGGCGGCCGGGCGGGTCAGGACGCACATCGGCTGGCGATAGCCGTCCACCGGGTCGCCGGTGAAGTTGTGCGGTGTGAAGTAGCGGATCTCCTGCCGAATCGTCGGATCGACGTCCCGGAGAGCCACGAACTCCTTCGGAGCCTTGGGCTCCGCCTTCGCCTGCGCCGGGGTGTACGGCGCGGCGGCCAGCAGGGCGGCAACGGGCAGAACGAGCGCACGCAGCGCGACGGAGAGTCTTGGCATGCCCATCACTTATCCCAGCCCGAGAAGCGAAAACAAGCCCGCGTCCGCGAGCCCCCGCGTCCGCGGGGGTGGGGGGTAACCCTTGGCGCCGTTGCCGCCGGGGTGCCGCGCGGCGGTGGGCTTGTCGTGGGGGTTGGCCTGGCCCGCCGCCCCGCGATCGGCCCGGGCGTCCGGGCGCGGGTTACCGCGGCCGCCGCGATCCTCCGGGCTTCCGCCGGCGGCCCCTCGCCGAGCCGTTGGGACTCCCGCCGCCGACCGTCGCACGGTGGTCCGGGGCCCGTTGGGGCGGACGGCTCGGCCCGGGGCGTTTCCGCCGGGGCCGTGGCCGATTCGTCGCGCGCCACCGCCTCCGGGTCCGGGACTGGCGCCGTATGGTCCTGGTCGACCACGGTGGCGCGGTGGGTGTGGCGCGGCACGCGAGCGAGTACGCGAGATCCGCCGGGGGCGCGCGCTTCGATCCTCGCCTGCTTCCGCCGAGCCGCCGCCCGGTGTGCCGTTCGGGCACACTGGGCAGGCCGCGCGCCGCGGTCAGCTCGTACGGGGGCCGCGGCGGTCGTCGGAGGGCGGGGCCTCGCCCCGTACCCGTATCGGATAGCCCACCTCGCCGCCGCCCTCGCGCTCGACCGTCACCTCGCCGTCCCGCAGCCGGGTGGTGAAGCGCAGCAGTTCAGGCTTCTCCCAGCCGTCGCCGGTGTCCACGGCCAGCGTGCCCGTGCCCGCGCCCTTGCGGCCCTGGTACGGGGTCCACACCTCCAGCTCCACCCCGCCGTCCGGCGCCGCCACCGGCACCACCGAACCGGCCCGGGCCAGCACCGGGATGCCCGACAGCGGTGCGTCCAGCACCACCTGGCCGGGGCCGTCGTACGCCCGGCCGGTCACCGTGTCGTACCAGCGGCCGCGCGGCAGCCGGACCGCGCGGCGGCGGGCACCCTCCTCCAGCACCGGCGCCACCAGCAGCGCGTCCCCCAGCAGAAAGGCGTCCTCGCAGTCGCGCAGCGCCCGGTCCTTGGGCGTCCGCCACCACACGGGCCGCACATACGGGGCGCCGGTGCGCGCCGCCAGCTGCGCCAGCGTGGTGAAGTACGGCAGCAGCCGCTGCCGTTCGCGCAGCGCCGCAGCCGCGTGCTCCAGCACCCGCGAGCCGAACTCCCACGGCTCCCGCCGCCCCGCGGAGATCGCCGAGTGGGTGCGGAACAGCGGCAGATACGCGCCCAGCTGGAACCAGCGCAGATACAGCTCCGGCGAGGGGAAGCCGGTGAAGCCGCCGATGTCGGGCCCCGAATACGGCACCCCGGACAGGCCCAGCCCGATCACCAGCGACAGCGAGGCCCGCAGCCCCGCCCAGCCCGTGGCCACATCGCCTGACCAACTGCCCCCGTACCGCTGCAGCCCCGCCCACCCCGAGCGCGAGAAGAGGAACGGCCGCTCGTCGGGGCGCAGCTGGCACAGCCCCTCGTAGCCCGCCCGCGCCATCGCCAGCCCGTAGACGTTGTGCGCCTCGCGGTGGTCGCCGCCCCGGCCCTCCAGGGCGTGCCGGGCCGAGCGCGGCAGCGTGGTCTCGCCGAAGGCGGCGAACGACACCGGCTCGTTCATGTCGTGCCACACCCCGGAGAAGCCCTGCGCCAGCCGCTCCGCGTACAGCCCGCCCCACCATGTGCGCACCCGGGGATCGGTGAAGTCGGGGTACGCAGACTCGCCCGCCCACACCTCCCCGCGCACCTCACGCCCCCGCGCGTCGCGCACGAAGACGTCGTCCGCCGCCCCGCTCTCGTACACCGCGTTGCCCGGCTCCGCCTTCACCGCGGGGTCGACGATCGACACCAGCCGCACCCCGTCCTCGAGCAGCTCGGCGGCGAGCCCCGGCAGATCGGGGAAGCGCGCGCCGTCCACCGTGAACACCCGGTGGCCGCTGAGGTGGTCGATGTCCAGATGCAGCGCGGACAGTGGGAGGTCCCGCTCCCGGTAGCCCGCCACCACCCGCCGGACCTCCTCCGCGTCGTGGAACCCCCAGCGCGCGTGGTGATGGCCGAGCGCCCACCGCGGCGGCACCGCCGGGGCACCGGTCAGCGCCGCCCAGCCGTGCAGCACCCGGGCCGGGGTGGTGCCCACGATCACCCAGTAGCGCAGCGGGCCGCCGTCCATCCGCGTCCGGCAGTAGCCGGGCCGGTCATGGCCGGAGCCCGCGCCCTCCTGGCCCTCCCGCAGGGTGACCGTGCCGTCCCAGGAGTTGTCGTGGAACACCAGATGGGTGCCCGCGTCGGCCACCACGAGCTGCACCGGCATGGTCAGATACAGCGGATCGTCCCCCGGCTCGAAGCTGCCGCCCGGATCGGTGTTCCACAGCCGGTACACCCCGTCCCGCAGCCGGGGCCCGGAGGCCCGCCCACCGAGCCCGAAGAAGCGCGCGTCCGCGGCCACTTCGGACCGCTGCAACCACCGAGCCCCCACTCCACCTATCCCGGGCCCCCCGACCCTGGGCTCCCCGACCCTGGGCTCCACGGGTCCGGGCTCCGCCCCTGGCGCAGGGTGCCCAGGGTCTGGTTCCGTGGCCCTGGGCTCCGCCGCAGGCGGCACGGGTTGAGGCTTCGCCCCCGCCCCTGGCCCCATGGGTTCGGGCTTCGTCCTCGGCTCGGGCTCCACGGGTCCGGGCTCCGCCCCTGGCGCAGGGTGCCCAGGGTCTGGTTCCGTGGCCCTGGGCTTCGCCGCAGGCTTCACGGGTCCGGGCCTCGGCTCCACCTCCGTGGGTCCGGGCTTCGGTCCCGTCTCGGCGGGCCTCGTCCCTGATTCCGCGAACCCCGGCTCCGTCCCTGCGAGCCCCGCTCCAACCCCTGGCTCAGCGAACCCGGCCTCCGCCCAGGCACCCGGCTCCGCGAGCCTTGGCTCTGCACCGGGCGCGGCGGATCCCGCCCCCAGCCCTGGGCCCGCGAGGTTTGGGTGCGTCGCCGGGGCCGCGGTTCCCGTCCCGAGCTCCGGGACTGTGAGCCCAGCCCTGAGCCCCGGCGTGGCGGACTCCGCCCCCAGGATCGGCTCTCTGGACCCCGTCCCGATTTCCGGGTCCGTAAGCCCGGCCGTCAACTCCGGCGCGGCGGCCTCCGCCCCGAGCCCCGGGCCTACGGACCCCACCGCCAGCCCCGGGTCTGCGGAGCCCGCTCCGAGCGCCGGGTCCGTGCGTCCTGCCGCCTGGCCCGGCTCGGTCGATACCGCCCCGAGCCCCGGCTCTGCGGATGCCGCCCTTAGCCCCGGGCCTACGGGCCCCGCCCCGAGCTCGGGGTCCGCGCGCCCCGCCCTGAGCCCCGGCTCCGCGGATCCCGCTCCTGGGTCCGGTTCCGCGGCCCCCACCCCCAACTCCGGGTCTGCGGATACCCGGTCTGTGCGTCCTGCCCTCAGGCCCGGCTCGGGCGATCCGGCTCGTATGCCTGGTTCCGTGGAGCCCGATCCGAGCCCCGGCTCCGCGAGCCCTGCCCTCAGCCCCGGGTCTGCGGATCCTGTCCCCGGTCCCGGCTTCGTGAGCCCCGGGTCCGCCCCTGACTCCGCGGACCCCACCCCGAGCCCCGGGCCTACGGACCCCACCGCCAGCCCCGGGTCTGCGGAGCCCGCTCCGAGCGCCGGGTCCGTGCGTCCTGCCGCCAGGCCCGGCTCGGTCGATACCGCCCCGAGCCCCGGCTCTGCGGATGCCGCCCTTAGCCCCGGGCCCACGGGCCCCGCCCCGAGCTCGGGGTCCGCGCGCCCCGCCTTGAGCCCCGGCTCCGCGGATCCCGCCCCCGATCCCCGCTCCGCGAGCCTTGGGTCCGCCACGGGCGCGGCGGATCCCGTCCCCAGCCCAGGCTCTGCTGACCCCGTTCCTAGCCCCCGCCCCGCAGACCCAACCCCCGGGCCCGGTTCTCCGGACCCTGCCCCGGGCCCTGACGCCGCACCCGACCCGGGCCTCGACTCCGCACCCGACTTCGCACCCGACCCCGCCGGGGCCTGGGCTGCGGCGGGTTCCCACCACCTCGGTGGGAGGTCCCGTCGCAGCACCACCCCGCCCGGGGTGCGTATCTCCACCGTGCCGGTCCGTCCCACCGCGACCGTGACCCGCTCCGACACCACCCGCCAGCCGCCACCCGTGTCCGGCTCCAGCTCCGCCCGTTCGTCCGCCTCCGGGCAGGGCCCGTCCAGCGCGTACGACGGCTCCGGCTCGGCCCCGTCCCAGCCGCAGAACACCGCGCCGCCCGTGGTCACCCGCACCCGCAGCGAGGACCGCGCGAACCGCACCACCCCGCCCCCCGGCTCCGGATCGGCACCCCGCACCTCACCCGGCACCCGGGCCAGCTCGGTGCCCCGGCGGGGCAGCCCGGCCGCGTCGGAACGCCGACGCCGCCACGCCGCACGCAGTGACCGCAGCCCCTGCGCCGTGCAGAGCACCCTCAACGACCGCACCAGCTTCTCCGACCGCACCAGGTCACGCGCATCCATACTGATCAGCCTGCCATTGCCGACGCCCGGCAGGGACATGGTTCAACTGCCGTTCACCTGTGCTCCCCGCACATGATCCCGCCCTGTGATGTGGAGTGGCGCCCCTGGTGCGGGAGTCGATCACATGGCATCGTCCTGACCGGACGCATACGAGACGGATGTGCCACCCACGGACAGACACGACGGACAGCCACAACGGACACACGCAACGGACAGACCCAACAGACACATCCGACGCGGACAGCCCGGGAGCCGACACCCATGACCACCGCAGCCCACTCCGACTCCGACCACCGGCCGCACCCCTTGTGGCAACCCGGCGCGGACCGGATCGCCCGGTCCCGGCTGACCGCGTTCCACGCCTGGGCGGCCGAGCGGCACGGCGCGCCCGCGCCCGCTCCCGTCCCGGACGACCCGGCCGCGGACTACGCCGCGCTGCACGCATGGTCGGTAGCGGAGCTGGAGACGTTCTGGCGGGCGGTCGCCGAATGGTTCGAGGTGCGCTTCGCCACCCCGTACGAGCGGGTGCTCGCCGACGCCAGCATGCCCGGCGCCCGCTGGTTCCCCGGCGCCACCCTCAACTACGCCGAGCACGCCCTGCGCGCCGCCGAGGACCCCGCCCGCGCCGACGACCCCGCGCTGCTCCACGTCGACGAGGTCCAGGAGCCGCGCCCGGTCAGCTGGGCCGAGCTGCGCGGCCAGGTCGGCGCGGTCGCCGCGGAGCTGCGCCGCCTCGGCGTCCGCCCGGGCGACCGGGTCAGCGGCTACGTCCCCAACATCCCCCAGGCCACCGTGGCCCTCCTGGCCGCCGCCGCCGTCGGCGCCGTATGGACCTCCTGCGCCCCCGACTTCGGCGCCCGCAGCGTCCTGGACCGCTTCCAGCAGGTCGAACCGGTGGTGCTCTTCACCGTCGACGGCTACCGCTACGGCGGAAAGACCCACGACCGCACCGCCACCGTGACCGAGCTGCGCGCCGAGCTGCCCAGCCTGCGCGCCGTCGTCCACATCCCGCTGCTGGGCACGGCCGCCCCCGAGTCCACGCTGGTATGGGACGACATCGTCCGCGAGCCGGTGGAGCCGGTCTTCGAACAGCTCCCCTTCGACCACCCCCTGTGGGTGCTCTACTCCTCCGGCACCACCGGCCTCCCCAAGGCGATCGTCCAGTCCCAGGGCGGCATCCTGCTGGAACACCTCAAGCAGCTCGGGCTCCACTGCGACCTCGGCCCCGACGACCGCTTCTTCTGGTACACCTCCACCGGCTGGATGATGTGGAACTTTCTGGTCTCCGGGCTCCTGGTCGGCGCCACCGTCGTCCTCTACGACGGCAGCCCCGGCTACCCGGACACCGCCGCCCAGTGGCGCGTCGCCGAACGCACCGGCACCACCCTCTACGGCACCTCCGCCGCGTACGTCATGGCCTGCCGCAAGGCGGACGTCCACCCCGGCCGGGACTTCGACCTCTCCGCCGTGAAGTGCGTCGCCACCACCGGCTCCCCCCTGCCGCCCGACGGCTTCCGGTGGATCCACGACGAGGTGGCCGAGGACATGTGGATCGCCTCCGTCAGCGGCGGCACCGATGTGTGCAGCTGCTTCGCGGGCGCCGTGCCCACCCTTCCCGTCTACATCGGCGAGCTTCAGGCCCCCGGCCTCGGCACCGACCTCCAGGCCTGGGACCCGCGGGGCGAATCGGTGGTCGACGAGGTAGGCGAGCTGATCGTGGCCCGCCCCATGCCGTCGATGCCCGTCCGCTTCTGGAACGACCCCGACGGCAGCCGCTACCGCGACAGCTACTTCGAGATGTTCCCCGGCGCCTGGCGCCACGGCGACTGGATCACCCTCACCTCCCGAGGCACCGTGATCATCCACGGCCGCTCCGACTCCACCCTCAACCGCCAGGGCGTCCGCATGGGCTCCGCCGACATCTACGAGGCGGTCGAACGCCTCCCGGAGATCTGGGAATCCCTCGTCATCGGCGTCGAACAACCCGACGGCGGCTACTGGATGCCCCTCTTCGTCCACCTGGCCCCCGGCGCCACCCTGAACGAAGAACTCCTCACCCGCATCAAGACCACCATCCGCACCCAACTCTCCCCCCGCCACGTCCCCGACGAAGTCATCGAGGTCCCCGGCGTCCCCCACACGCTCACCGGCAAACGCATCGAGGTCCCGGTCAAACGCCTCCTCCAGGGCACGTCCCTGGACAAGGCGGTCAACCCGGGCTCGGTGGACGATGTGGAACTGCTGCGGTACTACGAGCGCTTGGCCCAGGGGAGGAGCGCCCCGACCCCGCCCGCGGGCCCGTCCGGCACTTGAGCGGCCAGCTCCTGGGGACACTCTCCTGCCTGTCCGACACCTTCCAGCTCTCGAGGTCTCTAGCCTGTCTGGCACCTTCCAGCCCTGGGGCCTCCTGCCTGCCTGGTACTTTCCAGCTCCTGGGGACACCCTCCAGCCTGTCCGGCGTCTTCCAGCTCCCGGAGTTCGAGGCGCCGCGGCGGCTGGAGCCGCACCTTCCAGCCCCTTCGGCGTCTTCAGCCGCTCCGGCACCCTCTAGATGAGTGAGTCTGATGTCCTCAGTGGTCAT
>NZ_LAKD02000054.1 GCF_000968685.2 Streptomyces antioxidans | reverse complement strand
CCGGGGTGTCACCACCCAGCGCATAGGCTTCATCTGCCGCGCGCACATGACATGCGTCCCGGTCCGGATCGGCGTAGACGGCTACGCTCGCGATCCCGGCATCCCGACAGGCACGGGCAACACGGACAGCGATCTCGCCACGATTGGCGATGAGCACCTTGCGCACGATGGCTCCCTCCTTGAAACAAGCCGAGTTTAGGTACAGGCAACACCTCGCGCCGAGAAGACCCCGGGCGTGAGCTTGACCACACGGAGCGTGAACCTCGTGCTGGACGAACGTCCCAATCCCCCGTCGCTCCACGGTACGCCCGGTTTTCGGGGCTGGCTTGCGGTCCGCGATGTGGGCAAGGTCTCTGGCGCGCCGTGCTGCGGCGCTTCCCGTTTCTTTGTGGAGACCCTACGAATGCCGGGCGGAAACTTTGCCATGGGGTTCAGCTCGTGCACGCCTCTTGTGGCGGCGCATACCCGTTAGTAGCGTGCTTCGGCACTGACAGAGTGGGAGGGGATCGCGGTGGCGCGCAGACCTGTGGCCGCGGTGGCGGCAGTGACGCTGATGGTCGAGGCGGTCGGCATAGCGCTGCTGAACTGGATTCTCGGCCTGGTCGTGGACCGTCAGCAGATGTCTCTCGGCGGCATGGACACCGACGCGATGTCGATCGGGACCTGGGTCGCGGGCGGCCTCTTCGGCCTCTATCTGCTGGTGTGCGGGGTGGTGCTGCTGCGCGCCGCCGTGCGTGACCGCGCCCCCGGGCGCCTGGCCCGCATCCTGCTCATCACCTGTGCGGTGGTGCACGGGCTGTTGGGCGCGTTCTCGGTCGGCCTGGTGGGCTGGGCGGCGTTCGCGTTCATGATGGTGGTGCTGGGGCTGATCGTGCTGAGCCTGCTGGGGTACGAGGCGGAGCCGTCCTCGGAGCCCGCCGCCGAGGCCCCGGGCGGCCAGGACGCCCCGAGCCCGGCCTGAGCCGGGGAGAGACCCGGCCGGAGCCGGGCAGGTTCCAGGGAAAGACCTAAGGGAAGTCCGGGGAAACGCCTAGCCGGAATTCCCTAGTCGTCGGCCGCTGGTCTGGCCGTTGGCCGTCAGTCGTTCCAGAGGTCCGTGATCCGCACGTCCAGTTCGGCGAGCAGCCGGCGGAGCAGCGGCAGGGACAGCCCGATCACGTTTCCGGAGTCGCCCTCGATGCCGTCGATGAACGGCGCCGAACGGCCGTCGAGCGTGAACGCGCCCGCCACGTGTAGCGGTTCGCCGCTGGCGACGTAGGCCGCGATCTCCTCGTCCGTCGGCTCGCCGAAGCGGACGGTGGTGGACGCGGTGGCGGAGGTGCGGCGGCCGCTGGCCGTGTCGATCACGCAGTGCCCGGTGCGCAGCACCCCGGCCCGGCCGCGCATCGACTTCCAGCGGGCGGTGGCCTCTTCGGCGTCGGCGGGCTTGCCGAGCGCCTGACCGTCCAGCTCCAGTACCGAGTCGCAGCCGACGACGAGGGACCCGGCCGTCTCGGTGAGCCCGGCCACGGCGGTGGCCTTGGCCTCGGCCAGCACCCGGGCCAGCTCGGCGGGGGTCTCGGCGTCGAGCGCGTCCTCGTCCACCCCACTGACGATCACCTTCGGCGCCAATCCGGCCTGTCGCAGCAGCCCGAGCCGGGCGGGCGAGGCGGACGCGAGGACGAGAGTGCGCTGCGCAGTCATGCGCACCAGGGTAAGCGGCCCCCGGGACGGCCCGGCCCGGGGCTTCCACCGGACCTCCCCTAGGGCCACATGCCGAGGAGGCACATCGCCAGCAGCACGGAGACGGTCAGGACGGTGCGGGCGCGGCGGAGCATGGCCTCGGCCCGCCGCAGTTCCTCGGGCGGCTCATCGGGCGGCTCGGACCACAGCATGAATCCGATCCTGGGGCCACGGGCGCCGGGGCGCCTGAGTACGCGTACTCAGGCGCCCCGGCGCGAAGCCGTCATGCGGGCCCGCCGCGGCGGCTCAGGCGGGCCAGTAGGTGGTGCGCCACGCCGTGGGGCCGGGGTGCGGCACCCGGTGGCTGGGGATGGTGCGGGCCGGGTCGGACCACTCCTCCGGATCGTCCTCGGTCCGCGCGGCGGCCGTGACGGCCGCCGCGCGTGCTTGCACCACCGCCAGGGTGGCGGCCAACTCCTCGGGGGTCGGGTTGCCCCGGACAATGCGGATCATGGGAACAGCCCTTCGCTAGGGGGCTAGGGGGCCAGGAGCTACAGGGGGATGTTGCCGTGCTTCTTCGGGGGCAGCGCTTCGCGCTTGTTCCGCAGCGTCCGCAGACCGCGGACGATGTGGCGACGCGTCTCGGAGGGCATGATCACAGCATCCACATACCCCCGCTCGGCCGCGATATACGGATTCAGCAGGGTGTCCTCGTAGTCCGCGATCAGCTCGGTGCGGGCGGCCTCCGGATCGTCGGAGGAGGCGATGGTGCGCCGGTGGAGGATGTTGACCGCGCCCTGGGCGCCCATGACCGCGATCTGCGCCGTCGGCCAGGCCAGGTTGAGGTCCGCGCCCAGGTGCTTGGAGCCCATCACGTCGTACGCGCCGCCGAACGCCTTGCGGGTGATGACCGTGATCAGCGGGACGGTGGCCTCCGCGTAGGCGAAGATCAGCTTGGCGCCGCGCCGGATGATGCCGTCGTACTCCTGGTCGGTGCCGGGCAGGAAGCCGGGCACGTCCACGAAGGTCAGGACGGGCACGTTGAACGCGTCGCAGGTGCGCACGAAGCGTGCGGCCTTCTCGGAGGCGTCGATGTCCAGACAGCCGGCGAGCTGCATCGGCTGGTTGGCCACGATGCCCACCGGGTGGCCCTCGACCCGGCCGAAGCCGGTGATGATGTTGGGCGCGAAGAGCGCCTGGGTCTCCAGGAACTCGTTGTCGTCCAGCACGTGCTCGATGGCCTTGTGCACGTCGTACGGCTGGTTCGCCGAGTCCGGGATGAGGGTGTCCATCTCCCGGTCCTCGTCCGAGACCTCCAGGTCGGCCTCGTCGGGGAAGGCCGGGGGCTCGGAGAGGTTGTTGGAGGGGAGGTAGGACAGCAGGCCCTTGACGTACTCGATGCCGTCCTTCTCGTCCCCGGCCATGTAGTGCGCGACACCGGAGGTGGTGTTGTGGGTCCGGGCGCCGCCCAGCGCCTCGAAGCCGACGTCCTCGCCGGTGACCGTCTTGATCACGTCCGGCCCGGTGATGAACATGTGTGAGGTCTGGTCGACCATCACCGTGAAGTCGGTGATCGCCGGGGAGTAGACGGCCCCGCCCGCGCACGGGCCCACGACCAGGCTGATCTGCGGGATCACCCCGGAGGCGTGGGTGTTGCGGCGGAAGATCTCGCCGTACATGCCGAGGGAGACCACGCCCTCCTGGATCCGGGCGCCACCGGAGTCGTTGATGCCGACGACCGGGCAGCCGGTCTTCAGCGCGAAGTCCATGACCTTGACGATCTTCTCGCCGAACACCTCCCCGAGCGCCCCGCCGAAGACCGTGAAGTCCTGGGAGAACACGGCCACCGGGCGGCCGTCGACCGTGCCGTAACCGGTCACGACCCCGTCCCCGTAGGGCCGGTTCTGGTCGATGCCGAAGTTGGTCGAGCGGTGCCGGGCGAACTCGTCGAGCTCGGTGAAGGACCCCTCGTCCAGGAGGAGGTCGATGCGTTCGCGCGCGGTCAGCTTGCCCTTGGCGTGCTGCTTCTCCACCGCGCGCGCGGACCCCGCGTGGGTCGCTTCTTCGATGCGGCGCTGCAGGTCCGCGAGCTTCCCCGCGGTGGTGTGGCGGTCTGGAATCTCGGGGGCGGTCTCCGGCTCGGTGGACATCGGGATGCGGCTCCTGCTCGTCCTGGGGGTGGATACGGCGGGGTCTTCGGGGCCTGTCGGGTTTCGGGGGTATCTGGATCGTTCGGTGGCTTTGCGCTGGCTGGGCTACCGGCACGTAGCGTATCGGCGGCTCCGTCCGGTGGCACTGCGTCGTTGGCCACACCTCCTGACCCTAGGCTGGCCCCCATGACGCCTTCTGACACCTCAGGGAGCCCAGGTGACGCGCGCGGACGCTGGTCCGACCTGGAGCGGCCACCACTGAACGCCGCCGCGCTGCGCCGGGGGCTGGTGCGGCCCGGCGGGCTGTGGACCGAGCTCGAGGTGGTGCGGGCGACCGGCTCGACCAATACGGATCTGGTCACCCGGGCGCGGGCCGGGGCCCCCGAGGGCGCGGTGCTCATCGCCGAGGAGCAGACCGCGGGGCGCGGCCGGCTCGACCGCGCCTGGACGGCCCCGGCCAGGTCCGGGCTCTTCTTCTCCATCCTGCTACGGCCCGGCGGGGCCGGTGTGCCCACCGGGCGCTGGGGCTGGCTGCCGCTGCTTGCCGGGGTCGCGGCGGCCGGGGCGCTCAGCCGTACGGCGGGCGTGGACACCGCGCTGAAGTGGCCGAACGACCTGCTGGTGACGGTCGGGGACGAGGAGCGGAAGTTCGGCGGGATCCTCGCCGAGCGGGCCGGGGACGCGGTGGTGATCGGCATGGGTCTCAACGTCTCGTTGCGCGCCGGTGAACTTCCCGTTCCCACCGCCGGGTCGCTGGCCCTGGCGAACGCCGTCTCCTCCGACCGCGATCCGCTGCTGCGGGCCGTGCTGCGGTCGATCGCGGAGTGGTACGGGGAGTGGCGCCGCTTCGCGGGCGACCCCGGGGCCAGCGGCCTCCAGGAGGCGTACGCGGCGGGCTGTGCGACCCTCGGGCGCCAGGTGCGGGCCGAGCTCCCGGGCGGCCGGGAGCGCATCGGCGAGGCGGTCGCGATCGATGGCGACGGGCGGCTGGTTCTGGCCACGGAAGGCGGGGTCCAGGAGCCGGTCTCCGCCGGGGACATCGTGCATCTACGCTCCGTACCGAGGGAGGAATGACCCTCCCGCACCAGAGTGAGCTACGGCACACCTGACGTATCGTGGTCGCGGTCGCTCCAGCTCGGGGCGGCTGTGGGCGAGCTTGGGACCAGGCCGGGAAGAGGGAACGGAAGGGCAGTGCGCAGGGATCGGACAGGGGGCGGGCGGTGACCGCCGACGACGCGGGTTCCGGCACGGCCGAGGAGCGCGAGGTGCTGGACGCCGCCGCGCCCGACGGGGCCGTACGGGACACCGGGGCGCGGGAGAGCGCCGCCGCGGAGACCCCCGACGACGAGGACCAGCCGGACCCCATCGCGCTCCGGCTGGAGCAGCTGATCCTCGGCGCCGAGCGGCGCTACACCCCCTTCCAGGCCGCCCGCAGCGCTGGCGTCTCGGTCGAGCTGGCCACCCGCTTCTGGCGGGCCATGGGCTTCGCCGACATCGGCCAGGCCAAGGCGCTGACCGAGGCCGACGTGCTGGCGCTGCGGCGGCTGTCCGGTCTGGTGGAGGCCGGGCTGCTGAGCGAGCCGATGGCCATCCAGGTGGCGCGGTCCACCGGCCAGACCACCGCCCGGCTGGCCGACTGGCAGATCGACTCCTTCCTGGAGGGGCTAACCGACCCCCAGGAGACCGGGATGACCCGGACCGAGATCGCGTATCCGCTGGTCGAGCTGTTGCTACCGGAGCTGGAGGAGTTCCTGGTCTATGTCTACCGGCGCCAGCTCGCGGCCGCGACCGGCCGGGTGGTGCAGGCGGCCGACGACGTCGAGATGGTGGACCGGCGGCTGGCGGTCGGCTTCGCGGACCTGGTGAGCTTCACCCGGCTGACCCGGCGTCTTGAGGAGGAGGAGCTCGGCGAGCTGGTCGAGGCGTTCGAGACCACGGCGGCCGACCTGGTGGCGGCGCACGGCGGACGGCTGATCAAGACCCTCGGCGACGAGGTGCTCTACGCGGCCGACGACGCGGGCATCGCCGCCGAGATCGCGCTGCGCCTGATCGAGACGCTGACGCATGACGAGACGATGCCCGAGCTGCGGGTCGGGATCGCGTTCGGCACGGTCACGACGCGGATGGGCGATGTCTTCGGCTCGACGGTGAACCTGGCCAGCAGGCTGACGTCCATAGCCCCCAAGAACGCGGTCCTGGTGGACGGCGCGTTCGCCGAGGAGCTGAGCCGCACCGGGGAGGCCCCGGTGTCGGAGGCGGAGGCCGCGGAGGCCGCCGCCGCGGCGGAGAAGAAGGGCGAGGAACCGCCCGCGTACCGCTTCGGGCTGCAGCCGATGTGGCAGCGACCGGTGCGTGGTCTCGGGGTCGTGGAGCCGTGGCTGCTGAGCCGTCGCGCGTGAGGTCGTGGGTCGGGGGTTGTGGGTCGCGGGTGCTTCCGGATCGTCTCGGTGACGCCGCACCCGGACGGTTTCGGTGGCCGCGTCCGGATCGTTCCAGTGGTCGCGTCCGGATCATTCCGGTGGCTCCGTCCGGATCGTTCCCGCGACCGCGTCCGGATCGTTCCGATGGCTCCGTCCGGTTCCCCGAACTGGGCGCGCCGCCGGGCCTGTTGGGCTAGCCTACGTTCGCAAGATCCACTCGGTGGATACCAGGTCCTGTCGTCGAAGTAACACCGTCCGCGTCCGCCCGCGGGGTGGGCCCGGCGGTGTCCAGGAGCACGTGTGACCCAGCTTTACGATTCGAGTGCTCAGCGTCCGGGCGCCTTACCTCCGCCGGGCTGTCCCGCCCACGGGGAGACCGGTGCCGAACCTCTCCACGCGCCCGCGTTCGGCGCGGACCCCTTCGGGGTCTACCGGCGGCTGCGGGAGGCCCACGGCCCGCTCGCGCCGGTGGAGCTGGACAGAGGCGTACCGGCCATGTTGTGCCTGGGGTACGACACGGCGCTGGAGATCATGCGGCGCCCCGAGACCTTCTCCAAGGACCCCCGCCACTGGCGGGACAGGAACGAGGGCCTGCTGCCGGAGTCCAGCTACGCCCCGCGGATCATCGGGCCCCGGCCGCGGGTCGACTTCGTGGACGGCGAGGAGCACCGGCGGCTGCGCGGTGCCATCGAGGACGCCACCGGCCGGATCGACTCCAGCGCGCTGCGGAACTATGTCGAGCGCATCGCCGACTCGCTGATCGACCAGTTCTGCGACGCGGGCGAGGCCGAGCTGATCGGCACGTACTGCGCACTGGTCCCGATCATGGTGACCAGCCAGCTCTTCGGCTGCCCGCAGGGGGTCATGGACCCGCTGCTGCGGGGTGTGGCGACGTTCATCGACGGCTCGGACCCCGCGGGCGGAGACCGGACCGCGGGCGCGGCGCTGCGCGAGCTGATCGACCTCAAGCGGCGCGAGCCGGGCGCCGACATCACCTCCTGGCTGATCGCCCATCCGGCGCGGCTGAGCGATGAGGAGCTGGCCGAGCAGCTACTGCTGCTGATCGGGATGGTGACCGGGGTGGTGCCCGGTCTGATCGGCAACGCGCTGCGGGTGCTGCTCACCGACGAGCGGTTCTCGGGCGAGCTGATGGGCGGCAGCATGCTCGTCGAGGACGCGCTCGACGAGGTCCTGTGGACGGACCCGCCGCTGGCCAATATGGGGCTCTACTTCCCGGTGCACGACACCAACCTCGCCGGGAAGCGGCTGCGGGCGGGCGACGCCGTGATGATCAGTTTCGCGGCGACCAACCGGGACGCCCTGACGAGGTCCTCGCACAAGCAGGGCAACCGGGCCCATCTGGCGTTCGGCGCGGGCGCCCACGCGTGCCCGGGCCGGTCCTCGGCCCGGCTGATCGCTTCCGTCGCGCTGGAGAAGCTGCTGGACCGGATCCCGGATCTGGCGCTCGCCGGGGAGATCGACGAGCTGAAGTGGCTGTCCGGGATCTTCGTACGGGGGGTGATCACGCTGCCGGTGCGGTTCGCGCCCGTTCCCGGGCTGGGGGGCCGGCGCGGCGCGGCACCCGCCGCGCGCCCGGGGGAGCAGGGGCCGTCGGGTCCTCAGGGCCCGGGCGCGGGCTCTGAGCAGCAGATGCCGCCGGGGACGCCTCCGCCGCCGCCCATCCCGCCGATCTCGCTGCCGTTCGCCACTGACGCGGCGTCCGCGGCTGAGCCGCTGATGGGGTCGGGGCCGGAGCCGGACTATCCGGAGTCGGACGACGGACAGAAGCAACAGTCGATCCTCCAGGGCTTCCTGAACCGGTGGCGGAAGGCCCGCTAGGGCCGCTCCACAGACCACGCCCCCGACACCGGCCCACCGCCCCCGCCCTGCGGCCTCATGCGCCCCCGCCGCGGGGAGGGGCCCCGCCCGCGGTGGAGTTACGCCGAGGGTTAGGGCCCTGCCGCGTGGTGCCCCGCCGCGATGGGGCTCTGCTCCGGCCCGCGGGGCTCCCGGGGTTCCAGGGGCGGAGCCCCTGGAACCGGGAAGGGGCGGAGAGGGGAAGCACCCGGCGCCGGCGCATGGCCCGGACCGACGGACCCTGGGCCCCGTGGGGCCTCTCCGGGCGCCATAGGTTCCGCACGCCCCGGGGAGCTGGAATGATCGCGGGCAGTGGTTCACGGTCGTTAACCGGGAGGGTGCGTGATGAGTGAGCAGCGGTACGGGGAGTGGGTCGCGGTCCGCAGGGACGGCTTCGTGGCCGAGCTGGTGCTGGACCGGCCCAAGGCCATGAACGCCGTCTCGTCGGAGATGGCGCGCTCCATCGCGGCGGCCTGCGCGGCGCTGTCCGAGGACCGTGACGTCCGGGCCGTGGTGCTGACCTCGACCCATGAGCGGGCCTTCTGCGTGGGCGCGGACCTCAAGGAGCGTAACTCGCTCACCGACGCCGAGATGCTGCGGCACCGGCCGGTCTCCCGCGCCGCCTACTCCGGGGTGCTGGAGCTGCCGATGCCCGCCATCGCGGCGGTGCACGGCTATGCGCTGGGCGGCGGCTTCGAGCTGGCCCTGTCGTGCGATGTGATCGTGGCCGACCCCACCGCCGTGGTGGGGCTGCCCGAGGTGTCGGTCGGGGTGATCCCGGGCGGCGGCGGCACCCAGCTGCTGCCGCGCCGGGTGGGCGCCGCGCGCGCCGCCGAGCTGATCTTCTCCGCCCGCCGGGTGGCCGCCGCGGAGGCCCATGCGCTGGGCCTGGTGGACCGGCTGACGGCGGAGGGCGAGGACCGGGCCGGGGCGCTGGAGCTGGCCCGGGGCATCGCCGCCAACTCCCCGGTCGGCGTGCGGGCCGCCAAGAAGGCGCTGCGGCTGGGGCAGGGGCTGGACCTGCGGGCCGGTCTTGAGGTCGAGGACGCGGCCTGGCGGACGGTGGCCTTCTCGGGGGACCGCGCGGAGGGTGTGGCCGCGTTCAACGAAAAGCGTCCGGCGAACTGGCCGGGGGAGTGACGGCCCCGTACCGGGGAAGTTGACCCGGTCCGGGGAGCGGCCCCGGCCCGGGGGGAGCGAAGCGGCCACCGGGGGTGACCGTTCGCTCGGATACCCGGGGTGAACGGCCCGCAGCGGATTGTTCTCGACGTTCTTACGCTGGAGAGCGGAGCGAACGATGCATGGCCGTGAGGAATGCGAGGCCGTCGTGACGGACAACGGGGAGATCGGCGGGCGGCCCGGCGGGGTCGACGGGCGATTGCGGGCCGTTGTGCGGCTCGCCCAGGAGATGGCGGCGGCGCACACCCCGCAGGAGTCGATGGGCGCGGCGGCGGAGGCGGCCCGCCGCGCCCTCGACGGCAGCTTCGCGGCGATCTCGATGTGGGAGCGCGAGCGGGGGCTGCTGCGGGTCCTGGTGAACGTGGGCGAGCTGATGGCGGGCGAGGAGCGGCTGCCGGAGGACGAGTCGTATCCGGTGCACGACTTCCCGGAGATCGCCGAATTCGTGCACGAGCACTGGGCGGCGGGCGGGGAGCCGCACGCCTGGGTCGAGACGGCCGAGGGGCTGGGCACCGGCGTCGGCGTCGGCTCGGTGGCGCCCAGCGGCAGCTGGGGGAGGGTGGCCGCGCTGCGGCGGCGCGGCCGTGGCAGCTGTGTGGTGGCCCCGATCGTGCTGCATGGGCGGGCGTGGGGCGAGCTGTATGTGGCCCGGGCGGCCGGGCGGCCCGTGTTCGACCGGGAAGACGCCGACTTCGCGACCGTGCTGGCCTCGGTGACCGCCGCCGGGCTGGCCCAGACCGAGCGCCTGGAGGAGGCCCGCCGCCTCGCCTTCACCGATCCGCTGACGGGCCTCGGCAACCGGCGGGCGGTGGACATACGGCTGGACGAGGCGCTGGAGGCGTATCACGCGGACGGCACGGTGGTGAGCCTGGTGGTCTGCGACCTCAACGGCCTCAAGCGGGTGAACGACACGCTCGGCCATGCGGTCGGCGACCGCTTGCTGGAACGGTTCGGCTCGTTGCTGTCCATATGCGGTGCGATGCTGCCCGGGGCGCTGGTGGCGCGGCTGGGCGGTGATGAGTTCTGCCTGGTGGGGGTCGGGCCCCCGGCGGACGAGGTGGTCCGGGTGGCCGATGAGCTGTGCCGCCGGGCGGCGGAGCTGGAGCTGGGCGAGGGGGTGGCCTGCGGGATCGCCTCCACGGGCGATCCGATCGGGCCGGTGCCGTCGGCCCGGCGTCTCTTCCGCTTGGCGGACGCGGCGCAGTACCGGGCGAAGGCGGCGCGGTCGCTGAAGCCGGTGGTGGCGGGGCGGGACGGGGGCGCGGAGGATGCGGTGATCCGCCTCGCCGACACGTCTTCGGCCCACCCGCCGGAACGACGCCGCTTCCGGGGCCGCCGCTAACCCCCACCGGGGCTCCGCCCCGGCCCCGCTCCTCAATCGCCGGAGGGGCTTGAGTGTGGGGCTCTGCCCCGCGTCCTGCAGGGCCTTCGCCTCGGGCCTGGGCGGGGTTGCGCCTTGGGCGTGGACGGGCCTTCGCCTTGGGCGTGGATGGGGTTGCGCCTCGGGCGTGGATGGGGCTTTGCCTCGGGCGTGGACGGGCCTGCGCCTCGGGCGTGGACGGGCCTTCGCCTCGGGCCTGGATGGGATTGCGCTTCGGGCGTGGACGGGCCTTCGCCCCGGGCCTCCGCCCCAGGTCCTGTCGCGGTTGTGGCCCGGGCCATTGCTGGCCTCCGCGCGGCGCCGGGGGTGGGAGTCCGTTTCAGCCCCTCCGGCGATTGAGGAGCGGGGTTCGGGGCGGAGCCCCGAGGGGGGCCGGGGGCCGCCCCCGGTTCGGGAAGGGGCGGGGTGGGGTGGGGTGGAGACCACGGGCGACGGGGTGACAGGTGGGGATTCACTCTCTAGGGTGCCTGAATATGGATATGCACACTGTGGTGGTGGGGACGTCCGGAACGACCGCCGACGATGTCATCGCCGTGTCCCGCGGCACCGCGCGCATCGAGATCTCCAAGGCGGCCCTCGACGCCGTCTCCGCCGCGCGGCGGGTGATCGACGACCTCGCGGCCAAGCCCGAGCCCGTCTACGGCGTCTCCACCGGCTTCGGCGCGCTCGCCGTACGCCACATCAGCCCCGGGCTGCGCGCCCAGCTCCAGCGCAACATCGTGCGCTCGCACGCCGCGGGCATGGGCCCGCGGGTCGAGCGCGAGGTGGTGCGGGCGCTGATGTTCCTGCGGCTCAAGACGCTCGCGTCCGGCCGCACCGGCGTCCGCCCCGTCGTGGTCGAGACGATGACCGCGCTCCTGAACGCCGGGATCACCCCCGTCGTGCACGAATACGGCTCGCTGGGCTGCTCCGGCGACCTGGCGCCGCTCTCCCACTGCGCGCTGGCGCTCATGGGCGAGGGCGAGGCCGAGGGGCCCGACGGGACCGTGCGGCCCGCCGCCGAGCTGCTGGCCGAGCACGGCATCGGGCCGGTCGAGCTCCGCGAGAAGGAGGGGCTCGCACTGCTCAACGGCACGGACGGCATGCTCGGCATGCTGATCATGGCCTGTGCCGACCTCGCCCGGCTCTTCACCGTCGCCGATGTGACCGCCGCCCTCTCGCTGGAGGCGCTGCTCGGCACGGACCGCGTCCTCGCGCCCGAGCTGCACGCCATCCGCCCCCACCCGGGGCAGGCCGCCAGCGCCGCCAACATGCTGCGGGTGCTGGCCGGTTCGGGGCTCACCGGGCACCACCAGGACGACGCGCCGCGCGTCCAGGACGCGTACTCGATCCGCTGCGCCCCGCAGGTCGCGGGCGCGGGCCGGGACACCCTCGGGCACGCCCGGCTGGTCGCCGAGCGCGAGCTGGCCTCCGCCGTGGACAACCCCGTGGTGCTGCCCGACGGGCGGGTGGAGTCCAACGGCAACTTCCACGGCGCGCCCGTCGCGTACGTCCTGGACTTCCTGGCCGTCGCCGCCGCCGACCTGGCCTCGATCGCCGAGCGCCGCACCGACCGGCTGCTGGACAAGAACCGCTCCCACGGCCTGCCGCCCTTCCTGGCCGGTGACCCGGGCGTGGACTCGGGGCTGATGATCGCTCAGTACACCCAGGCGGCGCTGGTGAGCGAGATGAAGCGGCTCGCGGTGCCCGCCTCCGTCGACTCCATCCCGTCCTCCGCGATGCAGGAGGACCATGTCTCGATGGGTTGGTCGGCGGCGCGCAAGCTGCGTACGGCGGTGGACGGTCTGGCCCGCGTCCTGGCCGTCGAGCTGGTCGCCGCCACCCGGGGCATCGAGCTGCGCCAGGGGCTGCGGCCCGCGCCCGCGAGCCGGGCGGTGCTGGCGGCGGTGCGCCGGGCGGGAGTCGAGGGGCCGGGCGAAGACCGCTATCTGGCGCCCGACTTGGCGGCGGCGGACGCGTTCGTACGATCCGGAGAGCTGATCGAGGCCGTGGAGTCGGTGACGGGCCCCCTGGACTGAACCGGGCCGGGGCCCGGGGCGGGTGCGCCCCCAGTCCGCCGCCGGGCGAAGGAGGCGGTGCGCCCCCCCATTCGCCCCCGAGCGGCGAAGGCGGCGAGCGAAGGCGCTAGTACGCCTGAGGACGCGTGCGCCGCACGGACGCGGTCACCATCGCCACACCCAGCCCCAGGAAGGCCGTGCCGCCGAAGAGGTACGGGGTGACGTCCACGCTGCCGGTGTCGGCCAGGTCCCCGTCGGGCACGGTCTGGGTCCTGGGGCCGGACCCGGGCGGGGTCTCGGAGGTCCGTGAGGACGCCGAGGACGCTCCCGGGTCCTCCACGGTGGCGTTGGCGGACGGGACGAACCACAGGGCGCACAGCAGTGAACCGGCAGCGGCGGCGGTCAGCAGCGGTCGGCGTGCGGACAACGGCATCCTCCTTGAGGCTGCGGCAAATTGGCCCCGTGCGCCGATCGTAGTGACAACTGCGGGTCGTGCGGAAGCGAGACGGGGCGGCACCCTAACCTCCGTCGCATGACGAGTAGCGAGACATCACGGTTTGTCCGGCTTCGCGTGGAGCTCGTGGTCGAGATCACCGATGCCGACCGGCTGCGGCGCGCGGCGTACGAGCGGATCGACGGCGATGAGTCCATGGCCGCGGAGGAGCGGGGTCACGCGCACCGCATGGTGGAGTCGGACGAGGCCGAGGCGCTGGCCTATCTGATCGAGCCGTTCGAGCTGGTGGAGGAGGTGCCGGGGGTCGAGCTGGCCCAGGCGTCCTGGAGCAGCGAGCACGTCGACTACGATCCCCGCGCCGTCGAGTGGTCCGGCGACTTCGCCGACTTGGACGAGGACGATTGAGTCCGGAGAGCCGCATATGGGCCCGGAGAGCGGCATTCCGGGCGACGAAGGCGGCGAAGCGGACGACGAAGACGGCGGAGCCGTGCCGGTCCGGGTGTCGGCGGGTCTTACGCTTGACTGGCGTCTTTGCTAAGTGGTCTTGCGCACAGTTTCGCCGTGCGTGGAACCGGCCAAAAGGTACAGGCGTTCTTATCGGGCAGGTCCGGCCAGGTCCGGGGTTTCTGGGATCCAGAGCAAGATCCAGGTCAAATGGAGAAGCGTGTGATGACGGACGGCAAGCGCCGTAAGGGGCTGGTGGCCGTGGCCGCCGTGCTCGGCGGCGTACTCACTCTCGGCGCGTGCGGTGGGGACGGCGGCGACGACGACGCCAAGAACGATGGGCACGGGTCGCAGTCGCAGGTCGACGAGGCGGCGGCCAAGGACGCGTCGGACGCCCACATCAAGATCACGCCGAAGGCCGGTGCGACGAATGCGGGCATCAACAGTGACACCAAGGTCACGGTGAGCGAGGGCAAGCTCACCTCCGTCACGATGACGTCCGTCGCGACCGGCAGCACCGTGGCCGGGACCATATCGCCGGACAAGACGTCCTGGAAGCCGAGCGGGCAGCTGGAGCGGGCCACCCAGTACAAGATCAGGGCGTCCGCCGAGGACTCCAAGGGCCGTAAGGCGACCGAGAACTCGGCCTTCACCACCGTCTCGCCCTCCAACAGCTTCATCGGCAACTTCACGCCGGAGGACGGCTCCACGGTCGGCGTGGGCATGCCGGTGTCCATCCGGTTCGACAAGGCGGTGACCAACAAGAAGGACGTCGAGTCCCACATCAAGGTCACCTCCAGCAGCGGCCAGCAGGTGGTCGGCCACTGGTTCGGCGGCGACCGCCTCGATCTGCGCCCCAAGGACTACTGGAAGGCGGGCTCGACCGTCTCCCTGAAGCTGGACCTGGACGGCGTCGAGGCGGCGCCCGGTGTCAAGGGCGTCCAGGAGAAGACGGTCAACTTCACGATCGGCCGCTCCCAGGTCTCCACGGTGGACGCCGAGTCCAAGGAGATGAAGGTCGTCCGCGACGGCAAGCTGCTCAAGACCATCAAGATCTCGGCCGGTAGCCCCGAGAACACGACCTACAACGGTCAGATGGTGATCTCCGAGAAGTTCAAGGAGACCCGGATGAACGGTGCGACGGTCGGCTTCACGGACGACGACGGCAAGGGCGAGTACGACATCAAGGACGTGCCCCACGCGATGCGGCTGTCCACCTCGGGCACCTTCATCCACGGCAACTACTGGGGCGCCAAGTCCATCTTCGGCAGCGTCAACACCAGCCACGGCTGTGTCGGTCTGTCGGACACCAAGGGCGCGGGCGACTCCAAGACGGACGGCGCCTGGTTCTACGACAACTCCCAGGTCGGTGACGTCGTCATCGTGAAGAACTCCAAGGACAAGACCGTCCAGCCGGACAACGGCCTCAACGGATGGAACATGGACTGGAACCAGTGGGTGGCCGGAAGCGCCGTCGGCGGCGCCTGACCCACCCTCTGCTCACCACCGCCGGGCGGCGGTCGGCCCTCTGGCCGGCCGCCGCCCGCCTCTGTGCGTCGGCCGGGTCGTGTGCACGGCGGGGAAGCCGTGTTCACGTACCGTCGGCGAACCGGTGCGCACGGTGGCGGTCGGCGCCGAGTGGCGTGCCGCCCGGGCCGGAGGAGAATGGGCCATGGGGGCATCCCGCACCGGCCGCGCACGGCCGGAAATGGCGATACGGAGGCGGCCCCCATGCCCGAAGTCACGTCCTACCAGCCCGGAACACCCTGCTGGATCGATCTGATGGTCCCCGACCAACAGGCCGCCCTGGACTTCTACTCCGGGCTGTTCGGCTGGGAGGGAGAGGTCGGCCCTCCGGAGACCGGCGGCTATGCGACCTGGACCCTGAGGGGCAAGCCCGTCGCGGGGGTGATGTCCGCGCGGTCGGTGGGCGAGGAGACCCCGCCGCCGACCGTCTGGACCACCTACTTCTGCTCCGCCGACGCCCAGGCCACCTCGGAGTCCGTCAGCCGGGCCGGAGGCACCGTGCTGATGCCGGTCATGGACGTGATGGACCTCGGGCGGATGCTGGTGGCGGCCGACCCGCTGGGGACCGTCTTCGGCGTCTGGCAGCCGCTCGGCTTCACCGGCGCGGGCCTGGTCAACGAGCCGGGGACGCTGATCTGGAACGAGCTCAACACCACCGACCGGGAGGCGGCTTCGGCCTTCTACGCGGAGGCGCTTGGCGTGGAGTCGATCCCCATGGAGGGCGAGGGCGCCGAGGGTTACTTCGCGCTCTCCGTCGACGGCCGTACGGTCGGCGGGCTCCAGCCGCTGCGGGAGGGGCTACCGCTGGAGGTGCCCCCGCACTGGCTGGTCTACTTCGCGGTCGAGGACACCGACCGCCTCTCGGCCAAGGTGTCCGCCGAGGGCGGGACGGTGCTGCGCCCGCCGTACGACATGGTCGCGGGCCGGATGTCCCTGGTGAAGGACCCGCAGGGGGCGCCGTTCGCCCTGCTCGCCCCGAAGCCCATGGGCTGAGCCGCGGCTGAACGGCCGGGTCTAGCCCCGCTTGAGGACGAAGTAGCCGGAGGTGGAGCCCAGGGGCGTGTACGAGCTGCCCGGGTGGAGCTGCCCGGCGTACTCGATCACCTGCCGCTCGGTGCGCTCCGGCGGCTCCTGCAGCGCTATGTAGTCCGGCCGTATGTCCTGGGTGGCGCCGACCCACAGCACCCGGCAGCGGCTGGTGAGCCTGCTTATCGGCCCGACGTTGGCCTCCACCGTCGCCCCGTCCGGGATCCGGTCCAGCAGCCGCTCCACCGCCCGCGCCTGTGGCGGCTTGTCGTAGGTGGCGCCCTGGGTGAGGCCGTACAGCGGCATGGAGGACGACAGCGCGAGCGCCCCGCCGCACACCGCGGCGGGCAGCTGACGGGCGTACGAGGCGAGCCAGGGCCGGCGGGTGTCGTGGACCCGGTCCAGGGCGTCCACCAGGGCCAGCAGGACGACCGGCATCAGCACCGCGCTGTAGTGCCAGTCCGTGCCCCAGTAGTGGTCGTCGTGGGAGAGGAAGCGCCAGCCCAGGGTGGGCACGGCGGCCAGCAGCAGCGGGGAGCGCAGCGCCAGCAGCCCGGTGGTCGGCAGCAGGATCCACAGCAGGGTGCGCAGCGCGGTGCCGAACGGGATCGTGCCGGTCTGCTCACCGCCGCTGCCGACCTTGTCCCAATAGTCGTACGACCCGGCGCCGTTGAGGCCGGGGATGACCACGCCGAGCGCGAGCGCCGAGACCGCGATGCCGAAGCCCATCAGCGCGACGGCGAGCGGGACGGCGCGGGGGCCGCGCTCCGGGTCGCGCCGGGCGCGGATCCAGACGACCGCGCCGATCGCGGCCACCGTGGCGCCCATGTCCTCCTTGACGAAGGCCAGCGGGACGGCCCACAGCAGCGCCGGGTACCAGCGCCGGCGGATCACCGCCTCCAGGGAGAAGGCGATGAGCGGAACGGCGAAGCAGATCTCGTGGAAGTCGAAGTCCACGGCGCGCTGGAGGCCCCAGGACACCCCGTAGGCGACGCCGATCGCGAGCCCCCGGCCGCGCCCCAGCAGCCGGGCGGCGACGCGGGTGACGGGGACGGCGGAGAGGGCGAACAGCGCCGCCTGCGCGACCAGCAGGGTGACCGGGCCGGGGAAGAGCCGGTAGACGGGGCCGAGCAGGGCCGTTATGGGGCTGAAGTGATCGCCGAGGATATTGGCGCCGGGGCCCTTGAGATCGGCTATGGGGGCCTGGAAGTGCGCGTACGCCCGTATCGCCTGCTCGAAGATGCCCAGGTCCCAGGACATGGTGGCCATGCGGCGGTAGCGGCAGACCGAAAGCGCCGTGAAGACCGCGAAGAGCGCGAAGGCCAGCCAGTACGGATCGGCCCCCGGCCGCCGCAGTACGCCTGCCCTGACGCGGAGCCGGGTACGCCCCCTGACGACGGCGGTCGCCCCCTCGGCGCCGGTGCCGGGCGGGGCGGTTGCGGCCGTGTCCATCCAGGGTCCTTATCGTGTGGCGGTCTGTGCGAAAAGATACGCGAAGGGGGTGGGAAGGTTGCAGGGACGGTTTGGCATACCGATGCGAAGCTCCGCGGCGGTGCTGGCCGCGCTGCTGGCGGTCGGCGGCTGCAAGGTCGGTGACCAGGACGGCAAGGGCGCTGACGAGGGCGGGAGCGGGAGCGCCAGCGCGAGCGGTCCGAGTCGGCCCGCGGCGTCCGGCTCGGCCCTGGCGGCTGTGTCCTCGCTCACAGTCAAGGGCCGTGCGCCGAAGACGGGTTATGAACGCGACGAGTTCGGCAGCGCGTGGGTGGACACCGACGACAACGGCTGCGGGACCCGCGAGGACATCCTCAAGCGCGACCTTAAGGACGTCGAGTTCCGCGACGGCCACTGTCTGGTGGCCTCGGGTACGCTCACCGACGATCCGTACACCGGTCGCGATGTCCGGTTCGTCCGTGGCCACAGCGAGGTGGACATCGACCATGTGGTCGCGCTGTCGGACGCCTGGCAGAAGGGCGCCCAGAAGTGGAACCGGGACAAGCGCCTGGAGTTCGCCAACGATCCGCTCAATCTGATCGCCGTGGACGCCTCCGCCAACCGCCGCAAGGGCGACGGCGACGCGGCGACCTGGCTGCCGCCCAACAAGGCGTACCGCTGTGACTACGTGGCGCACCAGGTGGCGGTGAAGAAGGCGTACGGACTGTGGGTGACCGGGGCCGAGAAGGGCGCGATGAGGCGGGTGTTGGGGGGCTGCCCCGGCACGAGGCTGCCCGCGCGCTAGCCTGCCACGGCCGGTGGCGACCAAGGGGCTGACCAAGACCGTGGTGAATCGTTGTCCAAGCAGTGGCCTAGGCCGCGCCGACTCCATACCATCGATCAACGCCAGATCGTTTGTCGCGCCGCACGATCTCTGCCGGGAGGCTCAATGATCCGCCGCCGTACTGCGCTCACCGTCTCCGCCGCGTCAGCGCTGCTGCTCTCCGCACCGCTGATCACCGCGTGCGGCGATGCCCCGCGGCCCGGTGCCGCGGCGGTCCTGGACGGTGGCCGGATCACCGTGTCCGAGCTCCAGGCGCAGGTCAAGGCCGTCCGCCAGGCCCAGGGCAAGGACCCGAGGGCGGCCCAGACGGTCGCGGGCAGCGGTCGGCTGAGCCAGGACACACTGATCCGGATGATCCAGTTCCGGGTGATTGAGCGGGCCGGTAAGGACAACGGGGTGCACCTCACCCGCCGTGAGGTCCAGCGGGCCCGCACCTCGGCCGAGAAGCAGAGTGGCGGGGCCACCGCCCTGCGCGCCCTGTATCTCCAGCAGGGCATCGCGCCGGGCGGGATCGACGAGGCGGTCCGGATGGACCTCACGCGCAACGCACTGCTGCGCAAGCTCGGCACCTCCGAGGTCAATCAGGTGTTCGCCCAGACCTCCAAGGCGCTCAAGATCCGGGTGAACCCCCGCTACGGAAAGTGGGACAACACCCGGGGCACCGCGGTCCTGGCCAAGGAGGCATGGCTGCGCACCTCCGGCGATGACCCCGAGCGGGCATAGGCCCAGGGCGTAAGTCCAGAGCGGGCGTGGGCCCCGGGCGGGCGTACGTTACGTTGCAAGGGTGACCCCACCTGACTCACCCGATGTCGCCGCCCCCACCGGGCGCATCGTCCTCCTCACCACCAGCCACCGGGTGGCGCCCGGACTGCTGTCCTGGCCCGCCTGGCAGGCGCTGCACGGTGCCGACCGGGTGCTCTCGGGCGACCCGGACCATCCGCAGCTGCCATATCTGCGGGATGCGGGCGTCGAGGTGGAGCCGGGCGCTCCGGGCGCGCGCGAGCTGGTCGACTACTGCGTGGCGGACGGTGGCCGTACGGCCGTCGTGATCACCTCGGCCGAGGGCGAGTCCGAGCTGACCGACGGGCTGGCGCGGCTGGCCGGATCGGGCCGGGAGGCGGTGCCGGACCTGGAGCTGCTGCCCGGTTCCTACGATCTGCCGGGCGCGCGGCTGCTCGATCTGGTGCAGGTCATGGACCGGATCCGCGCCGAATGCCCGTGGAGCGGCACCCGGACCAACGAGGAGCTGGTGAAGTACGGCATCGAGGAGGCGTACGAACTCGTCGAGGCCATCGAGGAGGGCGACCGCGAGGCGCTGCTCGAGGAGCTGGGCGATGTGCTGCTCCAGGTCGTCTTCCACGCCCGGATCGCCCAGGACGACCCCGAGCACCCGTTCTCGATCGACGATGTGGCGGGCGGCATCGTGGAGAAGCTGATCCACCGCCATCCCCATGTCTTCGGCGATGAGGCCGCCGAGACCCCGGAGGACGTCCGGCGCCACTGGCTGCGGACCAAGGCGGCCGAGAAGCGGCGCGATTCGGTCACCGAAGGGGTGCCGCTCGGTCAGCCCTCGCTCGCGCTGACCGCCAAGCTGGCCTCCCGCGCCCGGACGGCCGGGCTCGACGTGGCCCCGCCGGAGGGGGCGGGCATCGGCTATGAGCTGCTGGCGCTCGCGGTGCGGGCCGAGGCGGACGGCGTGGACCCGGAGGCGGCGCTGCGCGCGGCGGCCCGCGCCTACCGTGACGCGATCCGGGCGGCGGAGGGCTCCCCGGCGCGGTGACGCGGCGCCGGGTGTGACGCCGAGGCGGCCGGAGTGATATCCGGGCGGGTCCGGGTACCCGGCCGCCATGGATACGTACGCCGAAGATCTCGCCGTGACCCGGGACCTGCTGGTCGGGACGGGGCCGTTCATCGTCGGGCTGGTGGTCGTGATCCTGTGCTTCGGGGCCGTGTGGTGGGGGATCCGGCTACGGGCCCGTGAGCCGGTCCCGCCCCAGCGGCCGCAACACCGCGCCGGCTCCTGGCAGAAGGCCCAGGAGGCCGACCACGAGGCGCGGGCGGCGGGCCATGGCCCGGGACACCAGGACGACGGGGACAGCGTCGGCTATGTGACCCAGAACCGCGAGCCCGATGAGCTGCGCCCGGACCGCAGCCGCCGGTCCCCGTCCGAGCTGGGCGGCTCCGGGACCCGGGACACCGGCAAGCGCGGCACCGAGGACCGGCCCAGGTGGCGCGAGGGCGGCAGCGGCTCGTTCGGCAACGGCTGAGGCGTACGGGGCGGGAGCCGTGAGGGTTGCGTACGGCGCGGGCCCGGCACCGGTGATGTCCGGTGCCGGGCCCGCGCGGCCGTGCGTGCGGCTGGTCAGCCCCCGACGGGCACCGGCTCCAGCGTGGCGCGGAAGTGGCGCAGGATCGGGGACTGGTCGGTGATCCGGAAGCCGTACACCTGGTCCGCGTTCTTGGCGATCCTCGCGAGCGTCTCGCCCACGTGGTCGTAGTGGCTGCGGGTGTAGACCCGGCGCGGCAGGGCGAGCCTGACCAGCTCGTACGGCGCGCTCTTGACCGGGTTGCCGTGCTCGTCCTCCTCACCGAGGTAGAGCGACCCCAGCTCGGCCGAGCGGATGCCGCCCTCCAGGTAGAGCTGGCAGGCCAGGGCGTGGCCGGGGTAGTTGTGCGGCGGGATGTGCGGCAGCAGTCGCCCGGCGTTGAGGTAGAGGGCGTGCATGCCCGGCGGCTCGACGATGTCCACGCCCGCGGCCCGGACCCGCTGGGCGAGGTGGGAGGCGATCTCGGCGCGTTCGGCGAGGTAGCTCGGCTCGGTCACCTCGGTCAGTCCCTGCGCCATCATGTCGAGGTCGCGCCCGGCCAGACCGCCGTAGGTCGCGAACCCCTCGGTGGCGATGAGGAGCAGCTCGCACTTCTGGGCGAGCTCCGGGTCGTTGGTGCCGATGAAGCCGCCGATGTGGACGATGCCGTCCTTCTTGGCGCTCATCATGCAGCCGTCCGCCAGGCGGAACGCCTCCTCCGCGACCTGCCGGGGGGTGCGGTCGCGGTAGCCGTGCTCATGGCGGGTGACCAGCCAGGCGTTCTCGGCGAACCGGGCGGCGTCCAGGAAGAGCGGCACCCCGCGCTGACGGCACAGCGCGGCCGTCCGCTTGAGGTTCTCCATGGAGACGGGCTGGCCGCCGCCGCCGTTGTTGGTGATGGTCATGACGACCACGGCGACCCGGGAGCCATCGGGCCCGGACAGCGTCCGGGCGAGCGCGTCCAGGTCGATGTTGCCCTTGAACGGGTCGGTGCTGTCGAGGTTCTTGGCCTCGGGGCACGGCAGATCGCGCGCCTCGGCGTCGTTCAGCTCGACATTGGCCCGGGTGGTGTCGAAGTGGGTGTTCGACAGCACGAGGTCGCCGCGCTCCAGCAGGGTGGTGAACAGCACGCGCTCGGCGGCGCGCCCCTGGTGGGCGGGGAGGATGTGCCCGTAGCCGGTGAGCTCGGTGACCGTCTCGTGGAAGCGGTAGAACGAGCGGGAGCCCGAGTAGGACTCGTCGCCCGCCATCCCCGCGGCGAGCTGGGCGGCGGACAGCGCCCCGGTGCCCGAGTCGGTGAGCAGATCGATGGTCACCTCTTCGGCACGGAGGTCGAAGAGGTTGTAGTTGACTCGCCGCAGCGCCGCTTCGCGCTGCTGCCGTGTGGTGACGGGTATCGGTTCGACAACCTTGATCCTGTACGGCTCCACGCTGCCCCTGCTCCTGTCTGTTCGTCGTTCTGTGTTTCGGCGTGCTCGGCGTACTTCGCGTGCGATGTCCCGGAGTTCGGCACCCTGGCGGGGTTCAGAGCCGGACCCGCACCCGGTCACGGGTGGGAACCGTCTCACGGGGCGGCCGCGTCTCGTACGCCTCGGAGGAAACGTAGACGGTCACCCGCCGCGGTCGGCCGCGCTGGTGGACCAGAGCCAGATAGGCGATCAGGCCCACGCCGTCGCCGAGGGGGCGGGGGCTCACGGCGGCCAGCGCCCGGTCGAGCGACCCGCTGTCCATGCCGTTGCTGCGCAGCACGGCCACGGCCCGCTCCCGCGCCTCGCCGTCGTGCCGGACGTAGTCGCGGACGGGTACGTGGAGGGTGTATCCGCTGGGCAGCCCGATCGCCGTCTCCGTGAAGGAGTGGCAGGTGAGGGTGGGGCGCCCGGCGAGCCGGTCGGCGCCCTCGTCATCGGCGAAGTCCCCGGCGGGGAGGTCGCCGACGGTGCGGAAGAACTCCTCCAGCCCCTCGCGGCCCGGTGCGGGGGTCATCCGGGACAGCGAACCCGCCTCGGCGGGGGACAGCCCGGGGTGCTTGAGGTAGACCTTCACCCGCGGGGCGTCCCAGTCGCCGAGGTCCAGGGCGAAGAACGGGAAGCCCTCCGCCCGGGGCAGCGAGTCGAACGCCTGTCGGTGGCCCAGCCGCGCCAGTGCCTCGCGGACCGTCTCGGCGGCCCGGTCGGCGCCGTTCGCCGAGGGATTGAGGTAGACCTTGACCCCGGGGACCCCGCCGGGGCGGAGTTCCAGGGCGCACCACAGGGCCAGCGGGCCCTCGGGGGACGGCGGGAAGAACAGGTCCTCGAGCCGGTCGAGCTGATCGGTCGAGAACCCCCAGCGGTCCGCCATGGCGTGGATGGACCGCAAACCGGCCCGGCCGTTCTCCGCCAGGTCGTCCCCGCTGGAGCAGCCCGGCTCCACCAGCACCCGCAGGTCCGGGGTCTGGCCCGGCAGGAAGGCCAGGGAGAACTCCACGGGGCTGTGGTCGTCGGAGAGAAAGGTGTGTGACGGGGGCGGAAGCGCCAGCGGCCGTCCGGCCGTGGCTCCCAGACTCTCCGTCAGCACTCCCGTGTACGCGGCCGCGTCGGCCTCACTCAGCCCCGCCACATGGCACAGCCGGGTCAGCTGGCCCGTGGTGAGGTCGCCGAGCAGTGCTTCACCCGAACTGAAACCGCTCATCGTGCCTCCCGTCGAATCGAGAGGTGCGGCTGTTTTGGTTTAGGTGGGGGGGATGGCCGGTGTTCCGGGACCACGAGAAGATACCCGCCCTGGGGGGCGGGTATCTGGGGTCCCATCGCGTGTGCTTCCGCGAAATTAGGGTAGGTGTTCGATTGGCCGCAGGGGTGGGGGTGCGGTCGAGGTATGAGTGAAACCGCTGATCGTCGACCGACAGTTATGTCGTCGTCGGCGGGAGACCTCACGACAGCTCCTCTTAGATTTTGGCCAACATAAATTGCGCAACACTGCCTACCCGTTCAGTTGAACATTCATGCGGTATGAAATGGGGCCCCCGGTGTGACCTAGATCACGTTCGCCACCACGAGAGGAACGAACTCCACAAGCCGCCCTTCTCCTGCTTATTCTGGGCGTGAGTGCGATGGCCGCCCGTGGGGATTTGTTGTTGCGCAACGGGCTGTTTGTCCGTACGTATCGGAGTGAATCGGGCAGGCAGTGCGGTAAGTCCGCGGTTGAACGGACCGGGGCGCCACGTCAGGCTCGACTCGGGCACCGCGAGCTCAATGTCCGGCAGCTTGTTGAGCAGTTTCTCGATGGCCACCACACCGATGAGCTGAGCGGTGTCCTTGGCCGGGCAGGCGTGCGGACCGGCGCTCCATGCCAAGTGAGCGCGCTTGCTGAGCTGCTGCCTGGAGGCGGACAGCGCGGGGTCGGTATTCGCGGCCGCGATGGAGACCAGCACCAGGTCGCCCGCCCGCAGCCGGGTCCCGGCGAAGTCCACATCGGTCACCGGGTAATGCGGAGCGTAATTGGACATGGGCGGGCTGTTCCACAGCACATCGTCGAGGGCGTCCTCGACCAGCAGCCCGGCCCCCGTGTACCGCTCGTCCGAGAGCAACAGCAGCAGTGCGTTGGCGATGAGATTCCGCTGCGGCTCGGCACCGGCGCCCAGGAGCAGCACCAGCTGATGAACCATTTCGCCGTCGTTCAACTGGGCATGGTGCTCCATAAGCCAGGAGGTGACATCATCTCCTGGCTGCTTGCGCTTCAATGCGACGAGTTCGGCCACGCTCTGGCCGAGCACCTCGTTCGCCTTCTCCGCATTGACTCCGTCGAATATCCCGGAGATGCCGAAGATGACGCGGTCACCGATTTCCGCCGGGCATCCGAAAAGCTCATTGAAAACGAACAACGGCAGCAGCTTGGCGTAATCGTTGAGCAGATCGGCCGAGCCACGGGCGAGGAACTGGTCCATCAGATAGTCCGCGACCCGCTCGACATGGCGGCTCAGCCGATGCGCATCCACCCGGGCCAGGCTGTCGGTCACCGCCTGACGCAGCCGCATATGCTCGGCTCCGTCGGTGAACATGCAGTTCGGCCGGTACTCCAGCAAGGGGACGACCGGATTGTCCCGGGTGACCTTGCCCTCGTTGTATTCACGCCAGCGGCGCGAGTCCTTCCGGAAGGTGTCCGGGTTCTGCAGCAGCTGGAGCGCCGCCGAGTAGTCCGTGACCAGCGTGGCGTCGACACCCGGGGAGAGCTCCACCGGCGCGGTCGGACCGTACGAGCGCATATAGGTGTAGTAGGCACCCGGATCGGCGGCGAACTCCGTCCCGTACAGCGGCACCCGCATGCCACTGCCATGGGCGGGGCAGCCGGGTGGTGGCACCGCCGAAAAATCCGATTGCATGTTCATCAGGTGCTCCTAGCGAGTACGTTCCTGTAGGTAACGGACAAGCGTTATCAGCGCGTTGGCCGATGACTTCTCGTCACGTGCGTCACAGGTGACGATCGGGGTCTCGGGCAGCAGGTCGAGCGCCTCGCGCAATTCGTTGTCGGGGCGTGCCGGCGTGCCGTCGAAGTGGTTGACGGAAATCGCATAGGGCAGTCCGTAGTGCTCCACCAGATCGATTACCGGGAAGGACTCCTTGAGCCGTTCGGGATCGACCAGGATCAGCGCCCCGAGAGCGCCTCGGCTCATGTCTTCCCACACCTGGACGAAGCGCTCCTGTCCGGGTGTGCCGAAGAGATACAGGACAAGTCTGTCGCTGAGCGTGAGCCGGCCGAAGTCCATGGCCACGGTGGTCGTGGTCTTGCCCCGGGTGCCCATGAGGTCGTCGACATGGGCTCCGGCCTGAGTCATCCGCTCCTCGGTGCGTAGCGGAGGAATCTCGGACATGGTGCCGATGAACGTCGTCTTTCCGACCGCGAAATGCCCCACGACCAAGATCTTGGCCGCGATCTGCACCGCTTCGCTCAGATAGACGTCATCATCCGAAACGGGCCTGGAGCCCATCCAGCACCTCCTGAAGGAGCGAAACATCGACAAGCTGCGCGGGAGGCGCGGGTGCACGGGTGACGAGGTATCCGTCCGTGGAGAGATCGGACAGCAGGACCTTCACGATGCCGATCGGAAGTCCCATGTGTCCGGCTATCTCCGCGACCGAGAGATAACCACCCGCGCACAGCTCCAAGAGCCCGCGCTTCTCCGGGTCGAGATGGCTGGGGGGTGTCTCTTCGGCGGAGGTGACCAGCGTGATCAGGTTGAACTGGTCGTTCTCCGGAAGCCCTCGACCGTTGGTGATGACGTACGGTCGCACTAATTGAGCGGATTCGGGTTCCTGCTCGCCTGGTGCCTTCATGCCTGAATTCCGCTGTTTTCGCGAGGCGGTGTGGTCAGCGCCTTGCCCAACTGCCCGACAAGCTGCTGCATCCGGAAGGTGATGTCGGCCATGTCGACATCCGGCGAGGAGGAGACCGCCAGATACGCGCCCTCACCCGCGGAGATGAGGAAGACCCAGCCACCGTCGAACTCGACCAGCGTCTGGCGCCATGTCATATGGGGGCCACCGCAGAAGCCGGCCATGGTGCGGCTCAGCGACTGGATGCCGCTCATCGCCGCCGCGACGGTGTCGGCCTCGTCCTTTTTGACCTCTTGAGAACGGGCCATCAGCAGACCGTCGGCGGAAACCAGGATCGCGTGACGAGCCCCTGGAACTTCCAGGGCGCTCTCAAGCATCCATGACAGGTCGTTGTTCACTGAGGATCATGCCCTTCCCTGTTCGGGTTTGCTGCTGAGCGGCCGGACTGAGTGCCGCGCTGGAACGCGCCCATGATCGATGCGCTTTCCTCGCTCGTCCGGGCCGCGGCGGTGGCGTCCGCTCGCGGGACGATGGAGATCGCGCCCTTACGGCGACGCTTGGGCAGGCCCCCGGCGGTGGAACCGCCCACGGTGGAACTGGTCAAGGTGGAACCGCTCGGCTCCGGCTGCTCGGCCGCCTCGGGAGCGTCGTAGGTCGTCGGCTGCTCTTCCGGCTCGGGCATATTGGTCAGAAGGTCCTCGGGGAGAAGCACGACCGCGCGAACACCACCGTACGGAGAGGCCGAATCGACGGACACCGTGAAGCCATAGCGCGCGGCGAGCACACCGATCACCGCAAAACCGAACTGCGGCGGATTGCCCAGTCCCGTTACACCGGTGGCGTGTGTGGCCGCGAGCAGCTTGTCCGCCCGGTTCTTCTCCTCCTCGTTCATACCGACACCGGCGTCGTCGATGATGACGCAGACGCCCTTGGGGACGGTACGGATGGTGATGTCGATGGGCGAGTCGGGCGCGGAGTAACTGGTCGCGTTGTCCAGCAGCTCGGCCAGCGCCAGTGCGACCGGTTCCACGGCCCGGCTGACCAGGGCGAAATTGCTCTGCGAGCGGATTTCCACCCGGGTGTAGTGACGGATGCGGCCCTTGGCGCTGCGCACCACGTCGTACACCGAGGCGACGGCCCGCTGCCGGCCCAGCCAGCCGTCACAGAGCACCGCGATGGACTGGGCGCGCCGACCGAACTGCGAGTTCATGTGGTCGATCTCCAGGAGGTCCTGGAGAAGCTGGTGCTCGCCGTACTTGTCCTGCGTCTTGGAAATGGCCAGCTGCTGCTCGTTGGCGAGACCCTGAAGGGTTCTCATGGCGGACTTCAGTGCGCTCTTGGTGGCCTCTTCGGCGCGGCTGTGAGCGTCCTGCACCGCCTCGGCGTAATTGTTCTCGAGATCGGCCGCACGTTTCTCTAGATCCGCCTTCTCCTGGCGCAGATTCGCCCGCGCCCTTCGCCCGCGGATAATGGCGGTTGCGGCGAGAGGCGTACCAGCGATCAGGGCCCAGAGTGCTGGATCCTGTAGATATTGCGTCATTGAGACTCTCTTAAAACGACTAGACCGCCAGGGACTTTAGGGAGGTGTGGTGCGTTATGCGTCTGGAATGGTCGGACAGGCGGTAAGTCAGCGCCCGTACGGCGCCCGCGGGTTCCGGGGACATCGCACTCGTCTTGCCGACGGCAGCGCACAGGCGTCGGTGCGCCGGAACGGCTCCGTATGCCCGACTGGCGGCATAATGCTCCTCAGAGTGGGGATCCTCTCGGCGTGATGCGCCGGATCGCCGTGTGTCTTACGCGCCCTTGGCTCGCCTGGCAAGCGCGGTGATCGTATCACCGGTATCCGTGGGCCCCGTGCATGTGCCCCAGTCCCATTCGTGCACCTGATGCTGTTTCAGCCACACCGCAAGTTAACCGCGTTGACCGACGTCAGGGCGTGTCCCGGGGGTTCGTAACGGGGCGGCGCGGACATCGGCCGAACGGCGGTGTCAGCCATCAGATATCCGGGCATTCAACCCCGGCTGTGTACAGGTGGTGAAGGGTGTGTGGAGATGAATGGGGAAATCCGCTAGCCATTCATCCCGGTCATGACTCGCTTATTCTCTTTGTACTGCTTATTCCCTTATTCCTCTTGTCTGCCGTTACTTACGGCAGACCGGGGAGGGCGGCCCCGCGCCGGTATCGTCGGGGGGTGTCGGAACAGCCCCGCAACAGCTCCGCTCCCACCCTTTTCACCTGGGAGTTCGCCAGCGATCCCTACCCCGCGTACGCCTGGCTACGCGAACACGCCCCGGTGCACCGGACCACGCTGCCCAGCGGGGTGGACGCCTGGCTGGTGACCCGGTACGCCGACGCCAGGAAGGCGCTGGCCGATCCCCGGCTCTCGAAGAACCCCCAGCGGCACAGTGCGGCGGCCCACGCCAAGGGGAAGGTGGGCATCCCGGGTGAGCGGCGCGCCGAGCTGATGACACATCTGCTCAATATCGACCCTCCCGACCACACCCGGCTGCGGCGGCTGGTATCGAAGGCGTTCACCCCGCGCCGGGTGGCCGCGTTCGCCCCCCGGGTGCGGACCCTCACCGATCAGCTCATCGACGCCTTCGAGGAGCGGGGGGAGGCGGATCTCATCCATGAGTTCGCCTTCCCCCTCCCCATCTACGCCATCTGCGATCTGCTCGGGGTGCCGCGCGAGGACCAGGACGACTTCCGGGACTGGGCGGGCGCGATGATCCGGCACGGCGGGGGCCCGCGCGGCGGAGTGGCCCGGGCCGTGAAGAGGATCCGGGCGTATCTGGGCGAGCTGATCCACCGCAAGCGCCTGGAGCTCGCCGGGCGCGGGGAGGAGGACGGGGAGGATCTGATCTCCGGGCTGATCCGGGCCAGCGACCACGGTGAGCACCTCACCGAGAACGAGGCCGCGGCCATGGCCTTCATCCTTCTCTTCGCCGGCTTTGAGACGACCGTCAATCTCATCGGTAACGGCGTCTACGCGCTGCTGCGCCATCCGGAGCAGCGCGCCCTCATGCAGCGGGCCGTGGAAGAGGGGGACGAGCGGCTGCTCCCCGCCGGGGTCGAGGAACTGCTCCGCTACGACGGACCCGTGGAGATCGCCACCTGGCGGTTCGCCATCGAACCGCTCACCCTCGCCGGGCAGCACATCGCCGAGGGGGAGCCGGTGCTTGTGGTACTCGCGGCGGCCGACCGGGACCCCGAGCGGTTCGCGGAGCCCGACGTCCTCGATCTCGCCCGCCGGGACAACCAGCACCTCGGCTACGGCCACGGCATCCACTACTGTCTGGGCGCCCCGCTGGCCCGGCTGGAGGCCCAGACCGCGATCGCCACCCTGCTGCGGCGGCTGCCCGGGCTGCGGCTCGCGCTGGATCCGGACGATCTGCGATGGCGCGGCGGGCTGATCATGCGCGGGCTGCGCACGCTCCCGGTGACCTGGGATTCCGCGGACGGCTGAAATCCGCGAAATGGGCGGCTGCCACCCCAAGCCCCGTACGGCCGGACATAGGTGACGAACGATCAGTCACGTGATCTTGGCGTGACCTGGGATACATCGCCTTGTGATGATCGAGCGCCCTCGCTATGTTCACCGGCGAACCCTGTCGCCAGGGCGGCACAGCGTCATAGGAGAGGTCAATCGCATGCGTTCCGGTAATGGTCGACACCGTCGCCCCCGTCAGGCCCCGGCCATCATCGTCGCGGCGGGGGTCACGGGAGCGGGCCTCGCCCTGCCCCTCCTCGGGGCGTCCGGCGCACAGGCCGCCCAGACCGCCACATGGGATCACGTCGCCGAGTGCGAGAGCGGCGGCATGTGGAGCGCCAACGAGGGCAACGGCTTCTACGGCGGGCTCCAGCTGACCCTCGACATGTGGAAGAGCTACGGCGGCACGGCGTACGCCCCGCGCCCCGACCTCGCCAGCCGTTCCCAGCAGATATCCGTCGCCGAGGCGATCCTGGACGACCGCGGCCCCGACGCCTGGCCGAGCTGCGCGCTGGGCGCCGGGCTCACCGACGGCGGCGGCGCCCCCGATGTGGACCCCGGCGGCACGGCCACTCCGGACCCGGGGACGGGCCGCGGCGGGGACGGCTCCGGCGACCGGGGGCGGGACGGCTCCTCCTCCGACGCGGACCGCTCGGACTCGGGCGGCTCGGACGCGGACCGCTCGGGGGCGTCCGGCGGCGCCGACGGGCGGGACGGGTCGGATGGGCCGAACGGGCAGGACGCGCCGGACGCGTCCGGGTCGGCCGAGGAGCCGCAGGCGCCCCACACCTCCGAGTCCCCCGGCGGTCTTGACGGGTCCGCCTCGGACGACCCGGCCTCGAACGGCCCTTCGGACCCGGATGACCCCTCGGAGTCGGACGGCTCCAAGAACCCCTCCGCCGACCCGTCGTCCTCCGGCCGCCACCGAGGCTCCCCGGACGCCGGGGAGCGGGCCGACGACGGCGGTGCGGGGGGCGGGCGGCCCTCCGGGCGCCATGCCTCGCGCGGCGCCTCGGACCGCGACGACGGCTCCTCGGGCGACGATTACACCGTTCGCCCCGGTGACAACCTGTCAGGGATCGCCGAACACCAGAATGTGGCCCGGGGTTGGGAAGGGCTCTACGAAACCAACGAGGACCTCATCGGAGCCGACCCGGATCTGATCATCCCTGGTCAGCGACTTGACCTCACCATCAGGGAGCAGTGATTCGGGGAGAATTGCCCGGTCTGGCCCCAGTGAGACATACATCTCGTCACATCTTCCCGGGCGCACCTCGTGTCCGATCCCTCCTCACCCGGACCCACCTGCGTCGATGTAGACCGGGTGAGATCAATTACAGACCCATTCGCTTCGCTTGGGGTGTTTGAACGTTCTGGGGAGGTGTGTTTACCGTCTTTTCGCTCGCTACCGCGGGCACCCTCGATCGTCACGCCCAATCCTGCCGGCGGTCGGGGGGAAACCGACGCGTCAGCGCCGAAGGCAGGAGCGGGGGACCCAAGGTAGGTGCCGAGTGGCCTGTGGATACGGGCTCGTCGGCTAGGGGTGAAGCCGGGAGCGACCATCGCGACCGGCCGGGCAACTCACGTCCGAACCCGACAGCTCACCTCGTAGGCGTCGGTGAGGAAACGAACCAAAATGCTCAAGTCCAACGGGAAGCACCGCCGCCCCTCCAAGGCCACCCGTATCGCCGCGCTCACCGGTCTCGCCGGTGCCGCCGTGGCGGCACCGCTCCTCGGGGCGACCTCCGCCTCCGCGGCCACCACCTCGCAGTGGGACCAGGTCGCGCAGTGCGAGTCCGGTGGCAACTGGTCGATCAACACCGGCAACGGCTACTACGGCGGTCTGCAGTTCTCGAGCTCCACCTGGGCCGCCTACGGCGGCACGGCCTACGCCCCCACCGCCAGCCAGGCCAGCAAGGCCCAGCAGATCCAGATCGCCGAGAAGGTCCTGGGCAGCCAGGGCAAGGGCGCCTGGCCGGTCTGCGGCAAGGGTCTGACCTCCGGCGGCAGCCCGTCCGCCCCGTCCGCGCCCTCCGGTTCGCAGGACCGGTCCTCGGCGACCACCGAGTCGGCTCAGCCGGAGGCCCAGCCGAAGGCGCAGCCGCACACCGCGCCCGAGCACGCCGCGCGGCACCAGACCCGCGGCCCGATCAAGAAGGGTGACGGCGAGTACAAGGTCAAGTCCGGCGACACCCTCGGCAAGATCGCCAAGGACCATGACGTCAAGGGCGGCTGGAAGAAGCTCTTCAAGCTGAACAAGGACATCGTGAAGCAGGCCGATCTGATCTTCCCGGGTCAGCGGCTGCACCTCCGCTGAGCCACGGTCACGGCCCCGGCCCGAGGACCCTTCCCGGGGACCTCTTCCGGGGCCGCGTCCCCGAGAACGAGCCCCGGCCGGGGCGTGCCGCCCCTGTGGCGCGTCCCGCCGGGGCTCTCCCCATGCATAAGAAATCTGGATTTTTAATCCAGAATCTGGCTTTTTGCGTCGCACCCCCGTCTCGTGGGGCGGGCGAACGCGGGGCGCAGCCCTCCCGGCCCGTTAGGCTCGTGCTGCTACCGCAGACCCATACGAAGGAGAACCTCGTGCCGTCCATCGACGTCGTCGTAGCTCGCGAGATCCTCGACTCGCGAGGCAACCCCACGGTCGAGGTCGAGGTTGGCCTCGACGACGGCAGCACCGGCCGTGCCGCCGTCCCGTCCGGCGCCTCCACCGGCGCCTTCGAGGCCCTCGAGCTCCGTGACGGCGACAAGAACCGCTACAACGGCAAGGGCGTGGAGAAGGCCGTCCTCGCCGTGATCGAGCAGATCGGCCCCGAGCTGGTCGGCTATGACGCCACCGAGCAGCGGCTGATCGACCAGGCGATGTTCGACCTGGACGCCACCCCGGACAAGTCCTCGCTCGGCGCCAACGCGATCCTCGGCGTCTCCCTCGCCGTCGCGCACGCCGCCTCCGAGGCGTCCGACCTCCCCCTCTTCCGTTACCTCGGTGGCCCGAACGCCCATCTGCTGCCGGTACCGCTGATGAACATCCTCAACGGCGGGTCGCACGCGGACTCCAATGTGGACGTCCAGGAATTCATGATCGCCCCCGTGGGCGCGGAGTCCTTCTCCGAGGCCCTGCGCTGGGGCGCCGAGGTCTACCACACGCTGAAGTCCGTGCTGAAGGAGCGCGGCCTGTCCACCGGCCTCGGCGACGAGGGCGGTTTCGCGCCCAACCTCGGCTCCAACCGCGAGGCGCTTGACCTGATCCTCGAGGCGATCAAGAAGGCCGGTTACCAGCCGGGCCAGGACATCGCGCTCGCGCTGGACGTCGCCGCCTCCGAGTTCTACAAGGACGGCACGTACCAGTTCGAGGGCCAGTCCCGCACCGCCGCCGAGATGTCCTCGTACTACGCCGAGCTGGTCGCCGCGTACCCGCTGGTCTCCATCGAGGACCCGCTGAACGAGGAGGACTGGGAGGGCTGGAAGACCATCACCGAGCAGCTCGGTGACAAGGTCCAGCTGGTCGGCGACGACCTCTTCGTCACCAACCCCGAGCGGCTGTCCCGCGGCATCGACAGCGACACCGCCAATGCCCTGTTGGTCAAGGTCAACCAGATCGGCTCGCTGACCGAGACCCTCGACGCGGTCGAGCTGGCCCAGCGCAGCGGCTACAAGTGCGTGATGTCGCACCGCTCCGGCGAGACCGAGGACGTCACCATCGCCGACCTGGCCGTCGCCACCAACTGCGGCCAGATCAAGACCGGCGCCCCGGCCCGCTCCGAGCGGGTGGCCAAGTACAACCAGCTGCTGCGCATCGAGGAGATCCTCGACGACGCCGCCGTGTACGCGGGCCGTTCCGCCTTCCCGCGCTTCAAGGGCTGAGCGGACACGTCTGACGCTAGTCCCCGGCCGTGGTCCCGTACCGTGGCCGGGGACGGCGCCGCTCGACGGCGTTACCCAAGCGAAGCCATCACCGGGGAGGCGACGTGCCGGCGGATCGGGAACGGTTCTCCACCGCGACCAGGCTCAAGGCGCTCGGCGAGCACGCCGCCGCCCGGGTCTACCGCGTGCGCACCAAGCGCCGCCGCGGCCGGCTGACCGGCCGGGCCGCCCTGCTCGCGCTGGTCGTCTGCTCCCTCGTCGTGGCGCTCGCGTATCCGATGCGGCAGTACATCTCCCAGCGCTCCGACATCGCCGAGCAGCGGCACGAGGCCCAGCGCGCCCGCGAGGACGTGAAGGAGCTGCGGGAGCGGAAGGCCCGGCTGCGCGACCCCGCCTACACCGAGCAGCAGGCCCGGGAGCGGCTGCACTTCCTGATGCCGGGGGAGACCGGCTACAGCGTGGTGGACGGCGGCGGCACCACCGAGCGCTCCTCCCACCGGGGCGCGGCCGGCCGCCCCTGGTACACCAACCTCTGGGACGCCGTGGACACGGCGGACGCGGCGGGGGCGGGCGGCGCGCGCCACTGAGGCGCCGCGCCCCGGCCGCCGGCCGCACCCGGTGTTCGAATCGAAACGAAGAAGAAGAACTTTCCCACTCATGGATACGCCCCCGCCCCAGACGGAGCCCACCGCGCCCACCGACGCGGACATCCACGCCGTACGGGAGCAGCTGAACCGGGTGCCCCGGGGTCTGCGCGCGATCGCGCACCGCTGCCCCTGCGGCAATCCGGACGTCGTGGAGACCGCGCCGCGGCTCGAGGACGGTACGCCCTTCCCCACCCTCTACTACCTGACCTGTCCGCGTGCCGCGTCCGCGATCGGCACGCTGGAGGCCGGGGGCGTGATGAAGGAGATGACGGCCCGGCTGGGCACCGACCCCGAGCTGGCCGCCGCCTACCGCGCCGCCCACGAGGACTACATCGCGCGGCGCGACGCCATCGAGGTGCTCCGGGGCTTCCCCAGCGCGGGCGGGATGCCGGACCGGGTGAAGTGCCTGCACGTCCTGGTGGCCCACTCCCTCGCGGCCGGCCCCGGGGTCAATCCGCTGGGGGACGAGGCGATCGCGATGCTGCCGGAGTGGTGGCGCAAGGGCCCGTGTGTGAGCCCCCTCGGCACCGAGGACCCGAGCCGGGAGGAGAGCGCATGACCCGCGTCGCCGCCGTGGACTGCGGCACCAACTCGATCCGGCTCCTGGTGGCGGACGCCGATCCGGCCACCGGGGAGCTGATCGAGTTCGACCGCCGGATGAAGATCGTCCGGCTGGGCCAGGGCGTGGACCGCACCGGCCGGCTGGCCCCCGAGGCGCTGGAGCGCACCTTCGCCGCCTGCCGCGAGTACGCGGAGGTCATCCGCGAGCTGGGCGCCGAGCGGGTCCGCTTCGTGGCCACCTCCGCCTCCCGGGACGCCGAGAACCGCGCGGAGTTCGTGCGCGGGGTCGTGGAGATCCTGGGCGTCGAGCCCGAGGTGATCACCGGGGACCAGGAGGCGGAGTTCTCCTTCACCGGGGCCACCAAGGAGCTCACCGGCCGGCCCCAGGCCGCCGGGCCGTATCTGGTGGTGGACATCGGCGGCGGTTCGACGGAGTTCGTCGAGGGCGGCGCGGGGGTGCGGGCGGCCCGCAGCGTGGACATCGGCTGCGTACGGCTGACCGAGCGCCATCTGGTGGTGGACGGGCGGATCACCGATCCCCCGACGGAGGATCAGATCGCCGCCATAAGGGCCGATGTGGAGCGGGCGCTGGACCTGGCCGAGCGCACGGTGCCGCTCAGCCGCGCCTGCCGTCCCGCGGACGGCCACGCGCTGGTCGGTCTCGCCGGTTCGGTCACCACCGTGGCCGGGATCGCGCTGGACCTCGAGGAGTACGACTCCTCCGTGATCCACCACTCCCGGATCACCCTCGGCCAGGTCCGCGGGATCACGGACCGGCTGCTCGGCTCCAGCCACGCGGAGCGGGCGGAGATCCCGGTGATGCACCCGGGGCGGGTCGATGTGATCGGCGCGGGGGCGCTCATCCTGCTTTCGATCATGGAAAGGACCGGCGCCGAGGAGGTCGTGGTGAGCGAGCATGACATCCTCGACGGGATCGCCTGGAGCATCGCCTGAGCGGGTGGAATAACGTATGAGCGGCTGCGGAACGCCCTTCGGGAGCCTTCCGCGAGCCGCCTCCGAGAAAGTTCGTGAAACTCTTCACATGAAATAGGCTCCTGGTGGCCGCCCGATGCGGCGCTCGGGGGCGGTTTCGGCGGCCGGGCCCCGCGACTGACCGGATGGTGAGGTGCGGGGGCGGTGTCAGGTAGCCTCGCGCGGACCGCCTGGTCTACTCCCGCGTTCAACCACAAGCCCTGTTCAGAGGGGTGAGAACGGGCCGATCCGGTCAGTGGTTCCGCTCCGCGGACAGGGCGTCCAGCACGGGGGCGGCGGAGTGTAGCAGACACTCAGACCATGCTTGTGAAGGGGCTCACGAGGTCCCCCCCAAGGGGTGCTGGATACTCGAATCATGAGCACCACGGAGCGTCCCAGGATCCTCGTTGTAGGCGGTGGGTACGTTGGTTTGTACGCGGCGCGCCGCATTCTGAAGAAGATGCGGTACGGCGAGGCGACCGTCACGGTCGTCGACCCTCGCTCGTACATGACGTACCAGCCCTTCCTCCCCGAAGCTGCGGCCGGCAGCATCTCCCCGCGCCACGTCGTGGTTCCGCTGCGGCGCGTGCTCCCCAAGGCGGAGGTCCTCACCGGCCGCGTGTCGACCATCGACCAGGACCGCAAGGTCGCCGTCATCCAGCCGCTCGTCGGCGAGACGTACGAGCTGCCCTTCGACTACCTGGTCGTCGCCCTCGGCGCGGTCTCCCGCACCTTCCCGATCCCCGGTCTCGCGGAGAACGGCATCGGTATGAAGGGCATCGAAGAGGCCATCGGCCTGCGCAACCACGTCCTCGAACAGCTCGACAAGGCCGACTCCACCACGGACGGGGAGATCCGCCGCAAGGCGCTCACCTTCGTCTTCGTCGGCGGTGGCTTCGCCGGCGCGGAGACCATCGGCGAGATCGAGGACATGGCCCGCGACGCGGCCAAGTACTACCCCAGCGTCAAGCGCGAGGACATGCGCTTCGTCCTCGTCGACGCCGCCGACAAGATCCTCCCCGAGGTCGGCCCGAAGCTGGGCAAGTGGGGTCTCGAGCACCTCCAGAAGCGCGGTATCGAGGTCTACCTCGAGACCTCGATGAACTCCTGCGTCAACGGCCATGTCGTCCTCAAGAACGGCCTCGAGGTCGACTCCAACACCATCGTGTGGACCGCGGGCGTCAAGCCCAACCCGGCGCTGGCCCGGTTCGGCCTCCCGCTCGGCCCGCGCGGCCATGTGGACACCGCCCCGACCCTCCAGGTCCAGGGCAGCGACTACATCTGGGCCGCCGGTGACAACGCCCAGGTCCCGGACCTCGCCACCGGCGAGGGCGCCTGGTGCCCGCCGAACGCCCAGCACGCGCTGCGCCAGGCCAAGGTCCTCGGTGACAACGTGATCTCCGGCATGCGGGGCTTCCCGCAGCAGGACTACAAGCACGCCAACAAGGGCGCCGTCGCGGGGCTTGGCCTCCACAAGGGCGTCGCGATGATCGTCTTCGGCAAGATGAAGATCAAGCTGAAGGGCCGCCTGGCCTGGTACATGCACCGTGGCTACCACGGCATGGCCATGCCGACCTTCAACCGCAAGATCCGGGTGCTCGCCGACTGGACGCTGGGGATGTTCCTCAAGCGCGAGGTCGTCTCGCTCGGCGCCATCGAGAACCCCCGCGAGGAGTTCTACGAGGCCGCCGCGCCGGTCAGCGCCGCGACCGCGGTCAAGGCCGTGGTCCCGGCCGAGAAGGCCAAGGCGTCCTGACCGTACGGTCCCGACCGGCCTGGCCACGCGGCTGACCGGTCTGACCGTACGGGCCCGGCCCGCACAACTGAACGCCAAGGGCGTCCGCCATCCGTGGTGCGGACGCCCTTACGTCTGCCCCCGGACGCCCCCGCCCCTCCGATGGCCCGCTTTTAAGGCTGTTTTGCCGATTCCAGACGTGTCGGCGGGACTGTACAACGGGTTCCATGGTGTTTACGTGGTGAGTGAATCTTCCTGAGTCGCCATCACGGAGGTGCGAAATGGCCGACGCCGCTGGGCGGATCGCGACCCTGGCCGAGGAGGTGCTGGGAACCCCCCTCCCGATCCGCGTCCGCGCCTGGGACCGCAGTGAGACCGGCCCGCCCGGCGCGCCCACCCTGGTCATCCGGCGCCGCCGGGCGCTGCGCAGGATCCTGTGGCGGCCGGGCGAGCTGGGCCTGGCCCGCGCCTGGGTCGCCGGGGACCTCGATGTCGAGGGCGATCTGTACGAAGCCCTGGACCACCTGTCCGGGCTGCTGTGGGAGCGCGGCCCCGCCAGCGCGCCGCGGTCCCGGCTCCGCACCGGCGTCCAGGCGCTGCGCGACCCCGCACTGCGCGCCGCCGCCCGGGAGTTGATCGCACTCGCCGGGCCGGGGCTGCCGCCGTCCCCGCCGCGCGAGGAGGCCCGGACCACCTTCGGTCCGCTGCACTCCCTGCGCCGCGACCGTAAGGCCATCAGCCACCACTACGACGTCGGCAACGACTTCTACGAGCTGGTGCTCGGCCCCTCGATGGTCTACTCCTGCGCCTACTGGGACGGGGCGGACTCCACGCTGGAGGAGGCCCAGCGCGCCAAGCTGGACCTGGTCTGCCGCAAGCTGGCCCTTAAGCCCGGCCAGCGGCTGCTGGACGTGGGGTGCGGCTGGGGCTCGATGGTGCTGCACGCGGCGCGCGAGTACGGGGTGCGCGCGGTCGGCGTCACGCTCTCCGAGGAGCAGGCGGCGTACGCCCGTAAGCGGATCGCGGATGAAGGGCTCACCGACCAGGTGGAGATCCGGGTCCAGGACTACCGCGAGGTCCCGGACGGGCCCTACGACGCCATCTCCTCGATCGGCATGGCCGAGCACGTGGGCGCCGTGCGCTACGCCGAGTACGCCGCCATCCTGCACCGGCTGCTGCGGCCCGGCGGGCGGCTGCTCAACCACCAGATCGCCCGGCGCCCCCAGCCGGACGAAGAGGCGTACCACGTGGACGAGTTCATCGACCGCTACGTCTTCCCCGACGGCGAGCTCGCCCCGGTCGGCCGGACCGTGTCCCAGCTGGAGGAGGCGGGCTTCGAGGTGCGCGACGTGGAGGCCATCCGCGAGCACTACGCGCTCACGCTGCGCCGCTGGGTCGCCAACCTGGAGCGGTCCTGGGCCCGGGCCGTGCGGCTGACCTCCCCGGGCCGGGCCCGGGTCTGGCGGCTCTACATGGCGGCCTCCGCCGTCTCCTTCGAGCGCAACCGGATCGGGGTCAACCAGGTCCTCGCCGTCCGCACCCCGGAGGACGGGGCCTCGGGGGTGCCGCTGCGCGCCCGCGACTGGCGCGGCTGAAGGCGGCCGCACGCGCGAACGTCCCCGTCCGCCCCGGGGAGGGGCGGACGGGGACGTCCCGTGTGCGCTGTGCTCCGCTACGCGGCTACTCGGCCTTGATGGCGGCCAGCATGTTGAGCTTGGCGGCCCGTCGGGCGGGCCACAGCGCCGCGATGACGCCCACGAGGGCGGCCATCAGCAGGAACAGGCCCATCCTGGGCCACGGAAGCACCAGTTCGTAGCTCGGCAGCTCGGTGGCGATCAGCTCACCGGCCGCCCAGCCGAAGAAGACACCGAGGCTGAGGCCGAGCACCCCGCCGAAGAGCGAGATGACCAGCGACTCCAGCCGGACCATCCGCTTGATGCCGCCCCGGTCCAGGCCGATCGCCCGCAGCATGCCGATCTCCTTGGACCGCTCGAAGACCGACATCGCCAGGGTGTTGATGACACCGAGCACGGCGACGATCACGGCCATGGCGAGCAGCCCGTAGAGCATGTTCAGCATCAGGGTGAAGGCGCTGGCGATCTCGTCGGAGATGTCCTGCTTGTTCTGGATCTTGATCGCCGGGTTCTGGCCGAGCGTCTTCTTCAGCAGGTCCTTGTTGTGTTCCGTGGCGCCGCCCTTGGTCTTCAGCATCACCTGGAAGTCCGCGACGGTGGCCATGTGCGGGGTGACCGTGGCGCTGTCGACCATGACGCCGTTGATCATCTGGTTGCCCTCGTAGATGCCGCCCACGGTCAGCTTGCCGCCGCGGCCGTCCTCGTAGGTCACCGGGATGACCGAGCCGACCTTCCAGTGGTTCTTGTCGGCGATCTTGTCGTCGACGAGGGCCTTGGTGCCTCCGAGCGCCCCGAACGAGCCCTCGGTGAAGTCCATCCCCACCTGGTCCTTGATCGCCTTGGGGTCGACGCCCATCAGGGACGCGGAGTCACCGGCGACCCGGGCCGGGGAGGAGCGCAGCGGGCTGATCGAGGTGACCTCGGGCAGCTTCGCCAGGGACTTGGACACCTCGGGCGACAGCGGCCGCCCGCCGGGCGTACCCATGCTGACGACGTAGTCGGACCTCAGTCCGTCGGCCGCCATCTTGTCGATCCCCTTCTGCATGGACCCGGCGATCACCGTCATACCGGTGATCAGGGTGAGACCCACCATCAGGGCGGAGGCGGTGGCGGCCGTGCGGCGCGGGTTGCGCACCGCGTTCTGCCGGGCCAGCTTGCCGGGCATCCCGAAGATCCGCAGCACCGGGGCGGCGGCCGCGATCAGCGGCCGGGACAGCAGCGGGGTGAGCACGAAGACGCCGATCACCAGGACGGCGGCGCCGAACGCCATCGGGCCCTTGCCGTCGCTGCCCATGCGCGCACCGGTCACCACCAGCGCGGCACCGGCCGCGGCGAGGATCGTGCCGATGGTGTTGCGCACCACCAGGCCGCGGGTGGTGGGCGCGGCGTGCACGCTGTTCATCGCGGCGACCGGCGGGATCTTGGCGGCGCGGCGGCCGGGCAGCCAGGCGGAGAGCACGGTCACCACGACGCCCACGACCACCGAGGTCAGCACCGTGGTCGGCGCGACGGCCAGCGGGCCGTCCGGGACCGTGGCCCCGGTGGAGTTGAGCACCGAGCGCAGCACGGCGCCGATGCCGACACCGGCGGCGAGGCCCACCACGGCCGCGACGGCGCCCACGACGGTGGCCTCGATCAGCACCGAGCGGGTGACCTGACGGCGGGTCGCACCCACCGCGCGCATCAGGGCGAGCTCCCTGGTGCGCTGGGCGACCAGCATGGAGAAGGTGTTGACGATGATGAAGATGCCGACGAAGAGCGCGATCCCGGCGAACACCAGCATCGCGGTCTGCATGCTGCTCATGCCCTCTTCGATCGCCTTGGCCTGGTCCTTGGCGAGCTTCTTGGCGGTGTTGGCCTTGGCCTGCTCGGGAAGGATCTTGTCGATCGACGACTTCAGGGTGGACTGCGAGGTGCCCGCGGCGGCCTTCACATCGATCTCGTCGAACTGCCCGGGCTTGCCGAACAGCTTCTGGGCGGTGACCGTGTCGTACAGCGCGAGGGTGCCGCCCGCGGCGACATTGCCGTCGTCGGTGGTGAAGACGCCGACGACCTTCTCGGTGCGCACCGGGCCGTCGACGGAGACCCGGATGGAGTCCCCGGCCTTGTAGTGGCCGCGCTCGGCGGTCCTGGAGTCGAGCGCGATCTCCCCCGCGGACTTGGGGGCGCGGCCCTCGGCCATGTTGTACCGGGGGTCCTTGCCGTTGGCGCCCGGGTAGTAGTTGCCGCCGAGGTTGGAGAAGCCGCCGCCGATCAGGTCGCCCTTCTTGTCGGCGAGGGAGGAGGAGCCCTTCACCACACCGTAGGCGGAGGCGGCGCCGGGCGACTTGGCCGCCTGGTCCAGCAGCCGCTGGCTCAGCCGGGGCGCCTCACCGGGGTGGGCGGCGTCGTCGTCCTTCTTGTCGGGGGTGATGGCGACGTCGACGCCCTTGAAGCCCTTCTGGGAGCTCTTCTGGTACGCGTCGGAGATGGTGTTGGTGAAGACCAGGGTGCCGGCGACGAAGGCCACGCCGAGCATCACGGCGAGCACGGTCATCAGCAACCGGGCCTTGTGCGCAAGCACATTGCGCAGGGCGGTACGGAGCATGAGGTGTCAGTCCTGAAGGGGTGGGGTGGGGGAGTGCGGGGCGGCGTGCGGGTATGGGCGCGCGCCCCGAGTCAGCTCGTACGGCCCTTGGCGTCGAAGCGCTTCATGCGGTCCAGGACCGAGTCGGCGGTGGGGTTGCGCAGCTCGTCCACGATCCGGCCGTCGGCGAGGAAGACCACCCGATCGGAGTAGGCCGCGGCGACCGGGTCATGGGTCACCATCACGACCGTCTGGCCCAGCTCCCGCACCGAGTTGCGGAGGAACCCCAGGACCTCGGCGCCGGAGCGGGAGTCCAGGTTGCCGGTCGGCTCATCGGCGAAGATGATCTCCGGCTGGCCGGCCAGGGCGCGGGCCACGGCGACGCGCTGCTGCTGACCGCCCGAGAGCTGGTTGGGGCGGTGCTTGAGCCGCCCGGCCAGACCGACCGTGGCCACCACCTGGTCCAGCCACGCCTGGTCGGCCTTGCGGCCCGCGATGTCCATCGGAAGGGTGATGTTCTCCAGCGCGTTCAGCGTCGGCAGCAGGTTGAACGCCTGGAAGATGAAGCCGATCTTGTCGCGGCGCAGCTGGGTGAGCTTCTTGTCCTTGAGCGTGGTCAGTTCGACGTCGCCGATCCTGGCCGAGCCGCTGGAGATGGTGTCGAGGCCCGCCATGCAGTGCATCAGCGTGGACTTGCCGGAGCCGGAGGGGCCCATGATCGCGGTGAACTCCGCCTGGTGGAACTCGACGGAGACCGAATCCAGGGCGATTACCTGGGTCTCGCCCTCGCCGTAGACCTTGCTCAGGTCCGTGGCCCGGGCGGCCGCCGCGGTGGCGCGGGTGGCGGTTTCGACGCCGAAGGGGGTGGTGGTCACGGTGGATGGCTCCTGTCGTGCTCTGCGGGAGTGGCGGGACGTCACTCCATGGTTCCGGTTGTGAAGGGGGACGGGATCAACCCGTGCTCCCGTTCTTGTGGGGGTCTCGCGATGTAGATGGTGGTGGCGGAGTCCTCCTTGAGGAGGAGGGGACGCCCCGTCCGGGGCGTCGAGATTGCGTCAATCCCCAGTTAACGGGGGTTCAGGGCATATCGGCAGGTCCAATGGCCGTCGGCATCTTCGGGTACCCCGCCCCGCTGCTGATGCACCCTCAGTTGCCAATAAAATAAGACAACCTCGGGCCGAGGATTCACTGTGCGGGGGCATGTCCCCGGATAGGCTCGTGCTGCTCTCTTCCAGGGGAGGGCCGTATGCGCACCGTACGGCCCAGAGGGAACCGCCGCCCGGATGGTGGAATGCAGACACGGCGAGCTTAAACCTCGCTGCCCCTCGCGGGCGTACCGGTTCAAGTCCGGTTCCGGGCACCGTCAGATCCGGTGGGCGCACTCAGCGTGTGTGGTTGGTCGCCCCAAGTGCGTGCGCGGGGTCCGTAGGGGGCCTCGCGCGGCTTCTTCCTGCATGAAAAGATCCTCCTTGGGCACTAGGGTGCATTCTTTGCTTACCCATTACTCTTGAGTCAAGGTCGCGCCCGGCGGCCACGGAGGAGTGAGATGAGGAGCAGCAACCCGGTCTTCTCGCGACGGGGGTTCAGCCGCAGCGGCGGCTACGCCGGTTTCGGCGCGGCGCCGCAGGCCGGGAGTCCCGCCGCCGGTCAGGCCAACCCGTACGCGGGCGGTAACCCGCACGCGCAGACACAGGCGCCCACGAACCCCTACGCGGCGGGCGACCAGCAGAATCTGACCCCCGAACAGCTGCAGCAGATGTACGGCGCGCCGCCGGCGGGCACGCTGCAGACCGGTCGCATGACGATGGACGACGTCGTCATGCGCACCGGTATGACCCTCGGTACCGTCATCGTCGCCGCCGCGGTCGCGTGGATCGCGCAGCTTCCGGTGGGCGTGGGCATCGGCGCCGCGCTCGTGGCGATGGTGCTCGGCCTCGTCCAGTCGTTCAAGCGCACGGCCTCGCCCGCGCTGATCATGGGTTACGCCCTCTTCGAGGGTCTCTTCCTCGGCGTCATCAGCCAGGTGTACAACGATCGCTGGTCCGGCATCCCGATGCAGGCCGTGCTCGGCACGATGGCCGTGTTCGTCGGTGTGCTCGTCGCGTACAAGACCCGTCTCATCCGGGTGAACGCGCGATTCCAGCGCTTTGTGCTCGCCGCCGCGATCGGCTTCATCCTGCTGATGGCGGTCAACCTGCTGTTCGCCGCCATCGGTGGCGGGGACGGCCTCGGCTTCCGCAGCGGTGGCCTCGGCATCGTCTTCGGGCTGATCGGCGTCGTGCTCGGCGCGGCGTTCCTGGCGATGGACTTCAAGCAGGTCGAGGACGGTGTCCGGTACGGCGCTCCGCGTGAGGAGTCCTGGCTGGCCGCCTTCGGGCTGACGCTCTCGCTGGTGTGGATCTACCTGGAGCTGCTCCGGCTGATCTCGATCTTCAGGGACTAGCGGTTCTGGCCCGGAGTGTCGCGCAGCACGCACGGAGTGTCGCGTAGCACGTAGGGAGCACGTAGAAGGGCCCGCGGAGGGGAAGACCTCCGCGGGCCCTTCTTCCTGTGCGGCTTAAGCCGCTCCGTTCGGTGGGTCTGTCATACACGCTTCTGCCTCCGGGCAGCGGCTACAGCAGCTTGCGTGCCGCACGCCTCAAGTCGTGTTCATGGATGATGGCCTTCGCATGGCCGTAGGCGAGCTGGTGCTCGCCGCGCAGCCAGCTGACCTTCTCCTCGAATCGGAAGAAAGCGGGGCCCTCGTCGACCGTGCGCAGCCAGTCGGCGACTTCACGGCCCGTGCACTGGGGGATGCGGGAGAGTAGGTTCCGGTGAGTCTCGTCGGAGAAGATTTGGGACATCGGCGCCTCCGGACGCTTCCATGCCGGACCCGGGGCCATGGCCCGGGTTTCCTTCAGCTCACCGTGCCTGACTGTTCGCCCGTTGGCAACAGTCCCTCAGTGGCGCATACGCTCGGAGCGTGGATGATGTCACCCCCCTCCTGACCGCCGTCGACCGGCTGGCCGACCGGTTGCGCATCCTTCCGCAGTCCCGGCTGCGCGCGGGCGCGGCGGCCGAAGGACTGGCCCTGGCTAGGGAATTGTCGGTGCGCGCACAGCGGCTCGAGGAGCCGGGAACCCCGCCGCGGATCATGCCGGACGCGGGGCTGTTCGTGGTCGCCGACCAGGTGGCGGTGGCCGGACACGACTTGGTGCACGCGCTGGAGCGTGCGCCGGGCGGCGCCGGGGGCGGGGATGCGGCGCGGGGGGCCGCCGAGGCGGTGGCGCTGGTGGCCGGGGCGACCGGGCGCTGCGGCGTCTGAGGGCTCGCATGCGGCGTGGGCTTGGGGGCCCGCTTGCGCATGTGCCGTCTGAGTGCATGCCGTGTGCGTCGTCCGAGCGCCCCTGGCTGCGGGGCGGTGTGGTCCTCACAGGGCGGTGTGGCCCTTACAGCGCGATGTGCCCTTACAGGGAGGCGATGACGCGGTCGGCGAGGACGTACACGTTCTCCTCGCCGCAACCGAACGTGAGCGCGTACGCACCGGAGACGCCCGAGCCGCCCAGCAGCACAGGGGCGGCGCCCTCGCGCAGCGCGTCCGCCAGCCGCTCCGCCGTCTCCCGGTGGCCCGGGGTCATGCAGATCGTGGTGCCGTCGGCGAAGACGTAGACATCGAGGGTGCCGAGGGGACCGGGCCGCACGTCGGACAGCGGGGTGCGGGCGTCGGCCAGCTCGGTGAGCCGGGTGACCGTACGGTCGTGGTCGGCGACGGGTGACGACGGGGTGAAGTCGGGGTGGGACGGATGGCGGCGGCGGGCCGCCGCCAGCTCCGCCGACTCCCGGGGCTCGGCCGCGGGCTCGGCCCCGGCGCCGAGCTCCAGCTCCACCCCGGACTCGACCTCGGGCTCCTGGTCCCCGGCGGAGTCCATGGCCTCGGGGCCCAGCGCGTCCAGCCCGAGCAGCGGTTCGAGCCCGGCCAGGTCGGCCTGGCGGGGCACGAAGAGCTGCGCGTCCTGGGGGGCGTCCTCGCCGAACCCGCCCGGCCCGTTCAGCAGCGAGTGGGCGTCGGCCGATCCGGCGGAGTCCCGGGCCTCCTGGGCGGCCCAGAACGCCCGCGCCTCGGCCAGTTCGCGCTCCCGCTCCTCGGCCAGCGCGTCGGCGACGGCCGCGCGTATCTCGGCGGCCGGGGTGGCGCGGGGTGCGGGCACCGTCGCGCCGCCCTCCTCGCCACCGTCCCCTCCGCCGCCGCCCGTGCTTCCGCCGCCGCCCGTCCGGGCACCGGCGGCCACGGTGGTCGCGGTGGCCGCGAGCTCGGCGTGCAGCTCACTGATCTGCCGGCGCACCCCGCGTGCGGTGTGCAAGGCGGCGGCCCCTACGGCCGTGGCGGTCACCGCGGCCAGGAGGAGGACAAGACTCGTGGGGCTCACTGACGTACTCCCGGTTGGCTGTAGATCCCCCGAATTCCTACCTCAGCTTGAGGCTTATCGCCTCTCGACGTCAGCGCATACCATCACCAAATGGGCAGAATTCGGAACCGGGCGGGCCTATGGTCACCGGTGCTGAGCTGCGGAGACGGCGCTCTCCCAGGACTTTTGTCACATCCTGGGGGAGATTCGGTCACGGCCCGGATCGAACCAGTGTCGCAGACGGGTCGGGGCAGGCCCGCGGCCCCCTGGGCCCAGGGGGCGGAGCCCCCGGCGACGGGGACCCCGGGCGCCGCCTAGCTCAGGCGCGTCGCCTAGCTCAGGCGCTCGATGACCATCGCCATGCCCTGGCCGCCACCGACGCACATGGTCTCCAGGCCGAACTGCTTGTCGTGGAACTGCAGCGAATTGATCAGCGTGCCGGTGATCCGGGCGCCGGTCATGCCGAAGGGGTGGCCCACGGCGATCGCGCCGCCGTTGACATTGAGTCGGTCCAGGTCGATGCCCAGATCGCGGTAGGACGGGATGACCTGCGCGGCGAACGCCTCGTTGATCTCCACCAGGTCGATGTCGCCGATCGACATCCCGGCGCGGGCCAGCGCCTGCTTGGACGCCTCGACCGGGCCGTAGCCCATGATCTCGGGGGAGAGGCCGGTGACACCGGTGGACACGATCCGCGCCAGCGGGGTCACGCCCAGCTCCCGCGCCTTGGTGTCGGACATGATCACCAGCGCCGCGGCGCCGTCGTTGAGCGGGCAGCAGTTGCCCGCGGTGATCCGGCCGTCGGGGCGGAAGACCGGCTTCAGGCCCTGCACCCCCTCCAGGGTGGTGCCCGCGCGAGGGCCGTCGTCCTGGCTGACGACCGTGCCGTCGGGGGTGGTCACCGGGGTGATCTCGCGCTCCCAGAAGCCCTTCTTGATGGCCTCCTCGGCGAGGTTCTGGGACCGCACGCCGAACTCGTCCATCTCCTCGCGGGTGATCCCCTTGAGCCGGGCCAGGTTCTCGGCGGTCTGGCCCATCGCGATGTACGGATCGGGCAGCGAATCGTCCTCGCGCGGGTCGTGCCAGTCGGATCCGCCCTGCTCGGCGCGTGCGGCCGTACGGGCCTCGGCCTCCGCGAACACCGGGTTGTGGGTGTCCGGCAGCCCGTCCGAGGTGCCCTTCTTCGACCGCGAGACCATCTCGACGCCCGCCGAGATGAAGACGTCGCCCTCGCCCGCCTTGATGGCGTGCAGTGCCATCCGCGAGGTCTGGAGTGAGGAGGAGCAGTAGCGGGTGATCGTACAGCCGGGGAGGTGGTCCATCCCCAGCTGTACGGCCACGATCCGCCCCAGGTTGTGCCCCTGCTCGCCGCCCGGGAGCCCACAGCCGAGCATCAGGTCGTCGATCTCGCGGGGGTCGAGCTCGGGGACCTTGGCGAGCGCGGTCTGGATGATCTCGGCGGTGAGGTCGTCGGGCCGCAGATCCTTGAGCGAACCCTTGAAGGCGCGGCCGATGGGGGAACGGGCGGCAGAGACGATCACTGCTTCGGGCATCACGGCTCCATGGGGGCGAGGGGTGAGGTGGGCGAGGTGGGCGAGATGGGGCGGTACTTCGAGGGAAGTTACCCGTACGTATCGGCAGGGTCACGGGGTGCGGGCTGTGACGCGGAACTCTTTTTTCCAAGCGTACGCTCAGCGGACCGGGGTTCGCCCGGGACCGGCGTCCAGGACCAGCCCCCGGGGGCGCCGCATTGCGGGCGGTGCGGGCGCCCGTCGGGGTCCGCACCGCCGCCGGGCGCGGCGCCGTCTCGCGCCTTCGGCGATTGAGCATGGGGCAGGGGCGCCGGGGCGCGGGATGCGTCGCCGGGCGCCGGCCGGTGGAGGTGGTCGCCGGTGGCGGCTTCCGTGCTCGGGGGCCGGGGTCCGCTCCGGGCCACGGGCGCCGGGGGTTCGGGCACCCCCTTGAAAAATCGCTTGATCTGGCGCAACTAATACATCAAGCGAATTCTGGAAGCACCCCCGCCCTCCCGCTGTCCGGTTTCGGCCCCAGCCCCAGCCGGGAATCCGTCACCGGCCTCCGCTCCCACCGGCCCGGCGGCCTGCGACGAGAGCCCGGCCCGGCACCTCCCGACCCATGCTCAATCGCGCCGAAGGCGCCGAGACGAAGCCGCACCTGGCCGAGTGCATCAGCCCGCGCTCCTGGGGGCGCGCCGTTCCGGGCCGGGCCCGCGTGAGCGGTCGGCCCCGCCCCGGGGCGCGGGTCCGCGTAAGGTCAGCGGCCCGAAGGGGGCAGCGTCGGGACGGGGCGTCGGGGTGCTGGATATGGCCGCGCCGCGCCGTGGCCCCTCGGCCCGGCCTCCGGCGCGGTACGGGCGGGGGTCTGTAGCCCCCCAGGCCCGGCCCCCGGCTCGGGTCAGGAGCCCGGAGGGGTGGGGGCGGCGTCGGGGATGGGGTGTCGGGGGGTGCTGGATACGGCCGCGCCGCGCCGTGGCCCCTCGGTCCGGGCAGGGGCCCGTAGTCCCCGGCCGGGCCGGGGTCACGGGCCCGGAGAGGGCGGCGTCGGGGACGAGGTGTCGGGGGAGCCGGATACGGTCGCGGGCTCCTTCGTGGTGCGGCCCTGGCGGCGCAGCAGCCGTGCCCAGGGGCCGCGGGCCGCGGTGACCTCGGTGCCGCCCTCCGCGGCCGCCTCGGCCGCCGCCGTGGCGACCGGCAGGATGCCCTCGTCGAGCATCTCCGGCGCCTCCTCGGGCCACAGGCCCAGCGAGTCACACAGGGTCGGCAGAACGGCCATCGCGGCCGTGGCGTACCCCTCCGCCGAGGGGTGGTAGTTGTCCGGGCCGAACAGCTCCCGCGGATTCGCCGCGAACTCCGGGCCCAGCAGATCGCCCAGCGAGACCGTGCGCCCGCCCTGCTCCACCACCCCGATCGTCTGCGCGGCGGCCAGCTGTCGGCTCAGCCGCCGCGCGATCCAGCGCAGCGGCTGATAGACGGGCTCGATCGTGCCGAGGTCGGGACAGGTGCCCACGACCACCTCGCAGCCGCTGTCGCGCAGTCTGCGCACCGCGTCCGACAGCAGCCGCACCGACTTGGCGGGCGGCATCCGCCGGGTGACGTCATTGGCGCCGATCATGATCACGCAGACGTCGGGGAGCAGGTCCGGATCCTCCAGCACCAGCGTGACCTGGCGCTCCAGATCGCTGGACTGCGCCCCCGGCAGTGCCACGTTCCGCAGGTCCACCGGGCGCTCCGCGACCGCCGCAAGGCCCGAGGCGAGCAGCGCGCCCGGTGTCTGACTAGGGCGGTGGACGCCCTGCCCGGCGGCCGTGGAGTCGCCGAGAAAGGCCAGCCGCAGTGGTGGCTGGCCGGTTCTGCGGGCGAAGGCGAAGCCATATCGGCCGTCCGCGCGCGGAGGCGGATCGTCCGATCCGCCCACGACCCGCTTCGCGTGGGACACCTCGGTGAGCAGCAGCACGGCGGTCACCCCGCCCAGCAGCCCGATCCCGCCGCCCCCGTACGCCGCCGCGGCGGCGATCCGCCGCGCCACCCTCGCCCTCGACATCGACATGGGTCCAGCCCACCTCCGTCCGCACGCGCACGCGCTTCCCTCTCCTTTGTACGCCTTGCTAACAGCTTGTTGCCCCGTGCAGGCTTCGTCCCAACGCGCCGGCCGGAGGGCGGCAGTGCGCAATAAGCTGACAACGCGGCCCCGCGACGGCGGTCGCCCCCCGACGCGGAGACCCCGCGGAACCGGACCAGGAGCAGGTGTGCAGTACTACGAATCGATGATTGAGCTGGTCGGCAACACCCCGCTGGTGAAGCTCAACACCGTGACCGAAGGCATCCGGGCGACCGTCCTGGCCAAGGTCGAATACTTCAACCCCGGCGGTTCGGTGAAGGACCGGATCGCGGTCCGGATGATCGAGGCCGCCGAGCGCTCCGGGGAGCTGAAGCCGGGCGGCACCATCGTGGAGCCGACCTCCGGCAACACCGGTGTGGGCCTCGCCATGGTCGCCCAGCGCAAGGGCTACAAGTGCGTCTTCGTCTGCCCGGACAAGGTGTCCACGGACAAGATCAATGTGCTGCGGGCCTACGGCGCCGAGGTGGTGGTCTGCCCCACCGCGGTGGACCCCGAGCACCCCGACTCGTACTACAACGTCTCCGACCGGCTGGTCCGTGAGACGCCGGGCGCCTGGAAGCCCGACCAGTACAGCAACCCGAACAACCCGCTCTCCCACTACGAGACCACCGGCCCCGAGCTGTGGGAGCAGACCGAAGGCAAGATCACCCACTTTGTGGCGGGCGTCGGCACGGGCGGCACGATCTCCGGCACCGGCCGCTATCTGAAGGAGGCCAGCGGGGGCCGGGTCCAGGTGATCGGCGCCGACCCCGAGGGCTCGGTCTACTCCGGTGGCTCCGGCCGCCCGTATCTGATCGAGGGCGTCGGCGAGGACTTCTGGCCGACCGCGTACGACCAGACCGTCGCGGACGAGATCGTCGCCGTCTCCGACAAGGACGCCTTCCAGATGACCCGGCGGCTGGCCAAGGAGGAGGGGCTGCTGGTCGGCGGCTCCTGCGGAATGGCCGTGGTGGGCGCGCTGAAGGTCGCCGAACGGCTCGGCCCGGACGATGTGGTGGTCGTCCTGCTGCCCGACAGCGGCCGCGGCTATCTCTCCAAGATCTTCAACGATGAGTGGATGGCCGACTACGGCTTCCTGGAGGAGGACGGCCCCTCGGTGCGGGTCGGCGATGTGCTCCAGGGCAAGGAGGGCGGGCTCCCCTCGCTGGTCCATATGCACCCGGACGAGACGGTGGGCGAGGCCATCGACGTGCTGCGGGAGTACGGCGTCTCGCAGATGCCGATCGTCAAGCCGGGCGCCGGTCACCCCGATGTGATGGCCGCCGAGGTCATCGGCTCGGTGGTGGAACGCGAGCTGCTGGACGCCCTGTTCGCGCGGCGCGCGGAGCTGACCGACCCGCTGGAGAAGCACATGAGCCCGCCGCTGCCGCATGTCGGCTCCGGTGAGCCGGTCGAGGACCTGATGGCGGTGCTGGGCGCGGCGGACGCGGCGATCGTGCTGGTGGAGGGCAAGCCCAAGGGCGTGGTGAGCCGGCAGGACCTGCTGGCGTACCTGGCCAGCGGCCCGAAGTGAGGGCCCGTAAGGATCCGTAAGGGCCCCAACCGTTCCCAACTGCCCTTCGGGCAAGTGGTACGAACGTGTCACGCGCCCGCAGCACAGGGTTAACACGGCTCCGGCAGATTGGTGGGCGTCGGAAAGGACGACACCGACACCCGAGATGAGGCGACAGGACCTCCGGAGCGGCTCCCGGACCTCCATGGTCGCCTGGACGCGGGATCCCGGCCCTGACCCGGCTCGCGTCCCCGCGGGGACCGCCGTCGTCCCGCCCTCGGTGCGAAAGCACCGGGGTGCGGCGGTCCCCGCGCAGACTTCTCTCAGTCCCTGTTCTCCTCCCGGTCACGGCCGCGGCGGAGCCAGGAGAAGGCCCCCGCGGCGTGGACGGCGTTGACGCCGAAGATTCCGGCCCAGGTGATCAGCAGGCCCGGCAGGCCCTCGTTCACGGCACCGATGGCCGACAGGGGGATCGCCAGCAGCAGGGAGACCCCGACGAAGGCGAAGCGCTCGCCGACGCCCAGGCCGTGGGCCTGGTCCGCGGGCGTGCCGATGGCGTACGGGCGGCTGCCGCGTGCCGTCGCCATCTGCTGTTCGGCGAGCTGGCGGCGGACCTGGCGGTCCGCCGTATCGTTGAAGCGCTGCTCGACCTTCTCCATGAAGGAGTCGACCAGCTCCGACTCGTACTCCGCACCCAGCTCCTTACGGGTCTGCAGGGCCGCGTCGAGTTCCTTTTTCAGATCCGGGTCACGGGCGTCCATGCTTAAGGACGGTACGGTCGCGGGGACGCTTTGTCGGTAGGGCTAGCCCCCGGAAGACGAGCGGGTCAGGAGGTACCCCTGGTGCCCCGGCCCGCTGTGGAAGGAGTCAGTTCCGTGACCGCACCTCTCCTCACGTCCCTCGCCGCGCCCGGCGACGACCGCCCCGACGCGCTGAGCGTCGGCGGCCGCGCGCTCGCGCGCGAGGAACTGCTCGGTGCCGCGGGCGCGGTGGCGGCCCGTATCGCCGGTGCGCCGGTCGTCGCGGTCCGGGCGACCGCGACCCCGGAGACGGTGGTCGCGGTGGTCGGCGCGCTGCTGGCCGGGGTGCCGGTGGTGCCCGTACCGCCGGACTCCGGCCCGGCCGAACGCGACCACATACTGCGGGACTCGGGCGCCACCCTGCTGCTCACCGGCGAGGCCGTGGACGCCCCGGTCGAGACCGTCCCGGTGGACCTGACCGAGCGCGCGGCGTGGACGAAGCCGGAGCCGGACCCGGAGTCCACGGCGTTCATCCTCTACACCTCGGGCACCACGGGGGCGCCCAAGGGCGCGCTGATCTCCCGGCGGGCCGTCGCCGCTGACCTGGACGGGCTCGCCGCGGCCTGGGCGTGGACCGCGGAGGACACCCTGGTGCACGGGCTGCCGCTGTTCCATGTGCACGGGCTGGTGCTGGGCGTGCTGGGCCCGCTGCGGACGGGCAGCCGCCTCGTCCACACCGGCAAGCCGACCCCGGCGGCGTACGCGGCGGCGGGCGGCAGCCTCTACTTCGGCGTCCCCACCGTCTGGAACCGCGTCGTCCAGGACCCGGACTCCGCCCGCGCCCTGGCCTCCGCCCGGCTGCTGGTCTCCGGCAGCGCCCCGCTGCCCGCCCCCGTCTTCCGCGAGCTGGAACGGCTCACCGGCCAGCGCCCGATCGAGCGCTACGGCATGACCGAGAGCCTCATCACCCTCAGCACCCGCGCCGACGGCGAACGCCGCCCCGGCTACGTCGGCTCCCCGCTCTCGGGCATCCGCACCCGGATCGCCGCCGAGGAGGGCGCCGAGATCGGTGAGCTCCAGCTGACCGGGCCGACCCTCTTCGACGGCTACCTCAACCGGCCCGAGGCCACGGCGGGTTCGTACACCGGGGACGGCTGGTTCCGCACGGGCGACATCGCCGCCATCGACCCGGACGGCTTCCACCGCATCGTGGGCCGCGCCTCCACGGACATGATCAAGTCCGGTGGCTACCGCATCGGAGCGGGCGAGGTCGAGAACGCCCTGCTGGACCACCCGGCCGTCCGCGAGGCCGCCGTCGTCGGCGCCCCCCACGAGGACCTGGGCCAGGAGATCGTCGCGTATGTCGTGGCCGACGGCATCGGCGAGCGGGACCTGATCGACTTCGTCGCCGCCCAGCTCTCCGTCCACAAGCGCCCCCGCAAGGTGCGCTTCCTGGAGGCGCTGCCCCGCAACGCCATGGGCAAGCCCCAGAAGAAGCTCCTCCCCCCGGCCTGACCCCGGGCCTGACCCCCGGCCCGACCCCGGGTTGCTCCACTCCACGGCCCCCTGGCGGCCGTTGCCATCCGTGAAGGCCATTCCTACACTCGGTAACCACGACGGATGAGTGGAGAGAGCGATGGCCCGTGCATGGGAAGCCGACCCGTCCGCGTCGTTCGCGCGTCGATTAGGAAAGTCGGCGCGCGAGCTGGGAACCACCGGGGGACGTGACGGGTGCCCCGACATCTGGCAGCTCGACAACGGCGACATCGCGGTCATCGGCCGCGACCTCACCGACACCTACCGCGCGAAGCTCCCCGACGACGCCAGCATCGCCCCTGATGAGCGCCTCGTCATCATCCCGGGCTCTACCCTGAGCGCCGCGAAACCGGACATCCCCGATGCTCGGACTTGACGGCCCCCGCCTCGACGCCAGCCAGGGCGAAACGCTCCCTCTCGACGCCTACCGTCGCGACTTCCGCGAGCGTCAGTGGACGATCGACGGCCAGGACTCCTGGAAGCTGGAGCGCGGGCAGCACTTCAGGGAGCCGGGATTCGCCAGCTGGGAGGCGTTCGCCCGGGGCGACTGGGGCGAATCCCTGCGTCTCATCGAGGAGGAGCGCGACTATCTGCGGGAATTCTCGCAGGAGGTCGAAGACCACCGGATCACCCTCTACCGGGTCCGGGTGGTCGAGGAGCCCATCGCCCCGTATCTGCAATGGGAGCTGCATCTGCTGCGGCTGCGTGCCGAATGCGGGGAGCGGATCCGGGTGGTCGGCCCGGAACACCTCGCCGACCTTGAGAGATCCGAACCGTTGCCGGAGCTTCTGACCCTGGGCGACTCCACGACCTACCGGATCCGCTACACGGACCAGGGCATTCTCGACGGTGCGGTGCGGTTCACGGATACCGGGATCACCACTCGCTGCCGCGCGCTCACCAGGGATCTCTACGACGCTGGTGAGGATCTGGCGTCGTATTTCGCCCGTGAAGTAGCGCAATTACCGCCACCACGACCGGAGTAGCAGATCAACGAGGACCACGGGACGCATTCCGAATTATCCGGGTCCGCGGGCGACGTGGTGCAGGCCCGGGACGTCAGCGGAGGCATCCACTTCCACAGCGACGGGCGCTCCAGGGGTCTCAAGCCCCGGCAACTTCCCGGGGACGTCCGGGGATTCGTCAATCGAGGCCAGGAGCTGGGGCAGCTCGACGCCATCTTGACCGACGGCGGTGGTGAATCCGTTTCCGTCCCGGTCTGCGTTCTCGCCGGAACCGCGGGCGTCGGCAAGACCTCCCTGGCGCTGCGCTGGGCGCACCGCGTACCGGACCGTTTCCCGGATGGTCAGCTGTATGTGAACCTGCGCGGCTATGACCCGGGCGCGCCGGTCACCCCGCAGGAGGCGCTGCACCGGTTCCTCTCGGCCCTGGGCGTACCGGCGGCTGCGATTCCGGCGGACCTGGAGGCGGGCGCGGCGCTTTACCGGTCGCTGCTGGCCGGGCGCAGGGTGCTGGTCATCCTCGACAACGCGGCCACCGCGGGCCAGGTCAGGCCGCTGCTTCCGGGCACCGCGGGCTGTCTGGTCATGGTGACCAGCCGGAGCCGGCTGTCCGGTCTGGCAGTCCGCGACGGGGCGCACACGCTGACCCTCGGGACGCTGGACGAGGCGGAGGCCGTCGCGCTGCTCAGCGTCGTCACGACCCCTTACCGCCCTCAGGACGACCCGGGCCTGCTGACCGAGTTGGCGCGGCTGTGCGCCCGCCTTCCGCTGGCCCTGCGTATCGCCGCGGAGCGGGCCGCCAGCCGTCCGCGGATGGGGCTGGACGACCTGATAAGAGACCTTCGCGACGAGTCAGCCCTGTGGGACGCCCTGAGCGTGGGAGACGACGAGGAGGCCGAGGCGGTGCGTACCGTGTTCGCTTGGTCCTATCGGGCGCTGCCCGCGGCGGCGGCGCGTCTCTTCCGACTGCTCGGGCTGCATCCGGGCGCCGAGTTCGGCACCGGGGCCGCCGCCGCACTCGACGGGGGCACGGGCACCGGCCGCATCCGGCATCTGCTGGACGTGCTGGTCGGCGCCCATCTGCTGGAGCAGACCGGGCCCGACCGCTATGAGTTCCACGACCTGCTGCGCGCCTACGCGGCCGACCAGGCGCGGCAGGAGGAGTCCCCGGAGGAACGCGACGCGGCGCTGCGCCGGGTGCTGGTCTGGTATCTGCACTCCGCGGACGCGGCCCAGACCTGGATCAACCCCCAGGAGGCCCACATCCCGCTCGATCCGCCTGGCGACGGCCTCGTCCCCGCGTCCTTCGCGGACTACGACGAGGCCATGCGGTGGTACGAGACGGAGCGCGGCAATCTGCTGGCGGCGACCCGCGCGGCCGAGGAGGCCGGTCTCGATGTGATCGCCTGGCAGCTTCCCGCGGTGCTGCGGAGCGTGCACATGCTCCTCAACCCGTTCGAGGAATGGCTCGCCATGGGCCGTGTCGGACTGCGCGCCGCACGTGGGCTGGGCAACCGCACCGCCGAGGCCGAGCTTCTGGAGAGCCTTGGAATGGCCTGTACGCAGTCCCATCGCCTCGCCGAGGGTGCCGAGTACCACCAGGGCGCCCTCGCGGCACGCCGGGAGACCGGCGACCGGCTCGGTGAGGCGCTGTCGCTGAACGACATCGGGCTGATCCACTTGCGGGGACACGGGCTGGAGTCGGCGAAGGGCCGGTTCGAGCAGGCGGTGGCGCTCTTCCGGGAACTGGCCGCCGCCCACTGGGAAGCCGTCGTGCTGGCGAATCTCGCCGAGGTGACGTACGAGCTGGCCCGGCCGGAGGAGGCGTCCGGCTTGGTGCTGCGGGCCCTGGAGATGCACCGGGAGCTGGGCAGCCAGGGCGGTGAGGGCAACGCGCTGCGCATCCTGAGCGCCATTCAGCGGGACCGCGGGCAACCGGAGGAGGCGCTGCGGTCCGCACAGGGCGCGCTGGACATCGCCCTCACCCACCGCAACCACATGTGGGAGGGGTACTGGCTGCTGGAGCTGGGCCGGGCGCAGCAGGCCAACGGGGCGTTCGAGGCCGCCCTGGTCTCGTTCCAGCGGGCCGCCTCCCTCCAGCGACGCCTGGGCGACCGGGTGCGGGAGGCCCGGGCGTGGGACGGCGCGGGGGAGACGTACCGGCGGCTCGGGCGGCCCGGCGAGGCGGCCGATTTCCACCGTCGCGCCGCGGCGGCCCACCGGGAGTTGGACGACCTGTGGCATACGGCGCTCTCCCTCGACGGCCTCGCCGGTGCGCTGCGCGAGGCGGACGAGGCCGACGAGGCGGGCCGGGCCGAGGAGGCGCGGCGGCACTGGGCGGAGGCCCTTCGCGCGCTCGCCTCGTACGACGACCCCCGGGCAGTCGAACTGCGCGAACGCATCACCACCGCCCTCGCGCGATAGGGCCATCCGCACGCGAACGACCGGACGTGACAACGCCTTTGTGGGCCCCGGTCACCCGGGCTCGGTGATGTAGCGGCGGTCCTCCGGTGGTGGGTCCGGGGTGAGGATCATGCGGTCGGGGACGTGGGCGGTGTCGCGGTGGGCCAGGAGCCAGTAGACGGCGGCGGGGACGGCCAGGCCGACGAGCCAGGAGATGTCCGCGCCGCCCAGCGGGGCGACGAAGGGGCCGGTGTAGAAGGCGGTGGACAGGAAGGGGAGTTGGGCGAGGACGCCGAGGGCGTAGGTGGACAGCGCCTTCCAGCGCCAGGCGCCGTAGCGGCCGTTCGGGTCGCTGAGGGCGGGGATGTCGTAGCGCTCCTTGGCGATGGCGTAGTAGTCGACGAGGTTGATCGCGCTCCACGGGGTGAAGAAGGTCAGCAGGAACAGCAGGAAGTCCTTGAAGGAGGACAGGAAGCTGTCCTTGCCGAGCAGCGCGACCGCCGTGCCCGCGACCATGATCCCGGCGATGTAGGCGGCCCGGCCGCGCGGGGCGAGGGTGGCCCGGCCGCGGAACCCGCTGACGCTGGTCACCATCGACATAAAGCCGCCGTAGGTGTTGAGGACGTTGATCGTCAGCTTGCCGAGGGCGATGACGAAGTAGAGCAGCGAGGTGATCAGGGCCGTGCCGCCGCCGAGGCCGACGATGTACGAGACCTCGTGGCCGACGAACGCGTGCCCGGCCGCGGCGGCCGCGAGGGCGCCGAAGGTCATGGACCACTGGGAGCCGAGGACGGTACCGGCGAGGGTCCAGGAGAAGGTGGCCTTCGCGGAGGTGGCGCGCGGCAGATAGCGGGAGTAGTCGGCGACGTACGGGCCGAAGGCGAGCTGCCAGGAGGCGGACAGCGACACCGCGAGGAGGAGGAGCGGGAAGTCGAAGGTCCGGTCGTGGAGGAGGGTGGCCAGGTCGGTGCGGTCCAGCAGCCGGATGCCCAGATAGACGAAGGCCAGGGCGCAGACGACGCCCGCGATCCGGCCCAGGGTGTGGATCAGGCGGTAGCCCACGGCCGCCGCCACGGCGGTGACGAGGGCGAAGAGGACGATCCCGGTGGTGTCGCCGAGATGGGTGAGCTCGCCGACCGCCTGCCCCGCGAGCACGCTGCCGCTGGCGAAGAAGCCCACGTACATGACGATGACCAGCAGCAGCGGGACGATCGCGCCCCGGACCCCGAACTGGGCCCGGGAGGAGATCATCTGGGGCAGGCCGAGCCGCGGCCCCTGGGCGGAGTGGAGCGCCATGACGGCTCCCCCGAGCAGGTTGCCGATCAGCAGGGCGACGATCGCCCAGAGGGCGGCGGCGCCGAAGACCACGGCCAGGGCGCCGGTCACGACGGCGGTGATCTGGAGGTTGGCGCCGAGCCACAGGGTGAACTGGCTGAACGCGGTGCCATGGCGCTCCGCGTCCGGGACGACGTCGATCGAGCGCTTCTCGACCAGGGAGTCCACGGGCCGCGCGGGGTCTGGGGACACGGGCCGCGCGGGGTCTGGGGAGTTGGGCATGCGGTGCTCCTGGCGCTACTTCTTGGTGAGGCCGTGGTCCTTGGCCCAGTCGGCGGCGACCCGGTCCGGGTCCTTCTTGTCGTTGCTCACCAGCTTGTTGAGCCGGGCCAGTTCCCGGGTGGTGAGGGCGCCGCCCAGCCGGGCCAGGGCCTTGCGGACCTTGGCGTCGGCCTTGGCCGCGCGGACCACCGGCACGATGTGCTGGGCGGGGATGAGGGCCTTGGGGTCGGCGAGGACCACCCAGTCGTTGGCCTCGATGTCGGGGTCGGTGGAGAAGAGGTTGGCGACGTCCACATCGCCCTTCTTCAGCGCGCCCTTGACCAGGGGCCCGGAGGCGTCGAGGGCCTTGAACTCCTTGAAGGTCACGCCGTAGCGGTCCTTGAGGCCGACCAGGCCGACCACGCGGTTCTTGTCCTCGGCCGGGCCGCCGAAGACCAGCTCGCCGTTCTGCTTGGCGAGGTCGGCGAAGCTGCGCAGCCCGTACTTCCGGGCGGCCTCGCGGGTGACGCAGAAGACGTCCTTGTCCTCGGCGGCCGCGTACGACAGGGCCTCCAGGCCGCTGGGGAGGGCCACGGTGAGGGCGTTCTGGAGGTCACCGGCCTCGGTCTGGGGCGCCTTGTCGTCGAAGTGGAGCAGCAGATTGCCCTGGTACTCGGGGAGCAGATCGATATCACCCTGCTGGAGGGCGGGTATGACGATCTCGCGGGAGCCGAGGTTGGGCCGCACGCTGGTCTTGATGCCCGCGCCCTTCAGCGCCTCGGCGTAGAGATAGCCCAGCAGCTGGTTCTCGGTGAAGTTGGCGGTGCCGATGACCAGGCCGCCCAGGCTGCTGCCGCCGCCCGAGCCGCCACTGCCGCCGTCGCCCTTGAGCGAGGTGATACCGCCGCCGCAGGCGGCGAGCGTGGGCACGGAGGCGCTGGCGAGCAGGCCGCCGAGCAGTTTCCTGCGGTTCATGGGGTCGTCGTCTCCTCGGATCGGAGTTCGGATCGGAGTTCGGATCGGAGTTCGGAGCGGAGTGAAGTCGCTGGATCGGTGGGGCTGGTGGGGTGCTGGGGCGGTGGTGCGCTGAGTGGAGCCTTGGGGCGGCGCTCAGTGCGCGTGGGCGCGCGGCGGGCGGTTGCGGAACAGCAGCCGCTGCACCCCGGCCAGCGCCAGGTCCAGGGCGATGGCCAGCACCGCGACCAGCACCGCCCCGCCCAGCACCTGCACCAGATCGCGCTGGGCGAGCCCGTCGAACACATAGCGGCCGAGCCCGCCGAAGCTGACGTACGCGGCGATGGTCGCGGTGGCCACGACCTGGACGCAGGCCAGCCGCAGCCCGGTCATGATCAGCGGCAGCGCGAGCGGCAGCTCGACCTGGAACAGCACCTGGTACCAGCGCATCCCCTGGCCCCGTGCCGCGTCCCTGACCTCGGGGTCCACGGCGGCCATGCCCGCGTACGTATTGGTGACGATCACCGGGACCGCGAGGGCGACCAGCGAGACGTACACCGGCCACATGCTCAGCCCGCTGGCCAGGAAGACCAGCGTGACCAGGCCGACGGTCGGCAGCGCCCGCCCGAAGCCGGAGAGGTTGATGGCGAGGAACGCGCCGCGCCCGGTGTGCCCGATGAGCAGCCCGACCGGCAGCGCGATGGCGGCGGCGACCAGGGTGGCCAGCAGCGAGTACTGGAGGTGCTCCAGCAGCCGGGTGGCGATGCCGTCGGGCCCGGACCACTGGGAGCCGCTGGTCAGCCAGCGGAGGAGGTTCTGGAGCAGTTCGAGCATGTCAGGCACGCCTCCTCAGCCACGGGGTGCACAGCCACTGGATGGTGACCAGCACGGCGTCCGCGGCCAGCGCGAGCAGCAGGGACAGGAGGACCCCGGCCACGACGGGGGTGGGGTAGTTGCGCTGGAAGCCGTCGGTGAACAGCTGGCCGAGGCCGCCGTACCCGATGTAGCTGGCCACGCTGACCAGCGATATCGCCATCACCGTGGCCACCCGTACGCCCGCCATGATCACCGGGAAGGCGAGCGGCAGCTCGACGGTGAGCAGGGTGCGCAGTGGGCGGGCGCCCATCGCGGTGGACGCCTCGCGGACCTTGGTGGGGACGCTGTCGAGGCCTTCGACGGTGTTCCGGAGCAGGACGACCAGGGTGTAGATGGTCAGACCTGTGATGGCGGTGGTGCGGGTGAGGCCGGTGACCGGCAGCAGCAGCACGAAGATCGCGATGGAGGGGATGGTGAACAGGATGTTCGAGATCCCGAGCAGGAGTCCGCGCAGTCGGCGCACCCGGTGGGCGATCACGGCCAGCGGCAGCGCGATCAGCAGGCCGAAGAGGACGGCGGGGACGGCGGTGGAGAGGTGGTCGAGGGTGAGCGTGACCAGGTCGGACCGATGGTCGGGGAACCAGCCCCAGTCGATGGTCATGCGGTCACGCTCGGGTCGGAGCTCTTCGGGTCCTCGCTCGGGTCGGAGCTCTTCGGGTCCTCGCTCGGGTCGGAGCTCTTCGGGTCCTCGTTGGATGCGGAGGCCCCGTCGGCCTCGGGGTCCTCGTTCGCCTCGGGGCGCCCGTTGGACCCGGAATCCCCGTCGGCCTTCTTGAGCGCGGCCGCGCGGCCCGCCTCCGCGTGGCGCTGGCCCGCGTACGCATGGATCGCCTCGCGCCCGGTGACCCCGGTGAGCACCCCGTCGGCGTCCACGCGGGCCACCAGACCGGCGGGGGAGGCCAGCGACTCGTCCAGGGCGGTGAGCAGCGAGTCGCCGTCCCGCAGCGGGCGCACCGGCAGCAGCGGGGCCCGGTCGCCCTCCGGCCCCTCGGTGTCGCGCCAGCCCAGCGGCTCACCGCGCTCGGAGGTGACCAGCCGCCAGCGCTGCCCGTCGGCGGGTATGGGCTCCCGTTCCACCTCGGCCAGGGTGGACAGCGACAGCAGCTTCAGTCCGCGCTCGGCGCCCAGGAAGCCCGCCACGAAGTCGTCGGCGGGGCTCGCCAGCAGCTCGGCGGGGGGTGCGCACTGGACGAGCTGGCCGCCGGTGCGGAAGATCGCGATGCGGTCGCCGAGCCGTACCGCCTCGTCGATGTCGTGGGTGACGAAGACGACCGTCTTGCGCAGCTCGCTCTGGAGCCGCAGCAGCTCGTTCTGGAGCTGGTTCCGTACGACCGGGTCGACCGCCCCGAACGGCTCGTCCATCAGCAGCACCGGCGGGTCGGCGGCCAGCGCGCGGGCGACCCCGACGCGCTGCTGCTGACCCCCCGAGAGCTGGTGCGGGTAGCGCTTGCCGGAGTCGGCGGGCAGCCCGACCAGCTCCAGCAGCTCGGCGGCGCGGGCCCGCGCCTTGCGGCGGCCCCAGCCCAGCAGCAGCGGGACGGTGGCGATGTTGTCGAGGATGGTGCGGTGCGGGAAGAGCCCGGCCTGCTGGATCACATAGCCGATTCCGCGCCGGAGCTCGGCGGCGTCCGCCCGCAGGACATCGCGCCCGCCCACGCTCACCGTGCCGCTGCTCGGCTCGACCATGCGGTTGACCATGCGGAGGGTGGTGGTCTTGCCGCAGCCCGAGGTGCCGACAAGAACGGTGATGCCCCCTTCCGGGAGCTCGAGACTGAGGCGATCCACCGCTGTGGTGCCGTTCGGGTAGTGCTTACTGACGTCCTTGAAGCTGATCATCCGCTTCCCCTTGCCCTGTCTGCATATAGTCATGCACAGTCATAGTCGAGTGAATAGAAGTCAAGAGGTCTGCGTTAATCACCGGTTACTTCTGCTCGCGATGTGGACGGAATGCTGGGCGGTTGGCCCAGAAGGGGCGTGTTCGAGAGGGGTTGCCCTGGATGTTGTCTCACATGCTGGATGACGATCATGCGGCGGCCGACGGCACCGATGGCGCTGGCCCGCGGATCACGCTGGACGGCCGGAGCCTACGCGTCGTGGATGTCGCGCGTCTGGCCGACCGTCTGACCCGGCCCGCCGCGCCCGATCCCACCGCGCTCGCCCTGGCCGAGCGCGCCTGGGAGACCGCGGACCGGCTCGCGGCCACCGGCCGCGTCTACGGGCGCAGCACCGGTGTGGGCGCCAACCGCACCGAGGACGTCGGCCCGGCCGACTCCGACCACGGGCTGCGGCTGCTGCGCAGCCACGCCGGGGCGATCGGCGCACCGCTGCCCGGCCGCGAGGTGCGCGCCATGATGGCCGTACGCGCCAATCAGCTGCTGGCGGGTGGCGCCGGGCTGCGCCCAGCCGTCGTCACCGCGCTCGTCGAGGGCCTGGACAGCGGCGCCCACCCGGTGATCAACGAATACGGCGCGGTCGGCACCGGGGACCTCGCGGCGCTCGCCCAGACCGGTCTCGCGCTCGTCGGTGAGCACCCCTGGGACCTCACCGGGGCCGCTCCGGGCCGTCGCGCCCCCGACCCCATCACGCTCGACAGCAACGACGCCCTGGCGCTCATCAGCAGCAACGCCCTCACCCTCGGCCAGTCCGCGCTCGCCCTGGCCGAGCTGCAGCGGCTGCTGTCCGCCTCGCTCGCCGTCGCCGCGCTCTCGCTGATCGCGGTCGGCGGGTCGTACGAGGCGTACGCAGAACCCGTCCACGCGTCCCGGCCGCACCCCGGCTCCATCGCCGCCGCGGCCAGGATGCGCGCCCTGCTCGGCGCCCCGCCCCGGCCCACCCCGCCGCTCGGGCGCATCCAGGACCCGTACGGCTTCCGCTGTCTGCCGCAGATCCACGGCCCGGCGCTGGACGCGGCGGACGCGCTGGAGCGGGTGCTGACCGTCGAGTTCAACGCCGCCGCCGAGAACCCGCTGATCAGCTCCACCGACGAGGCCGCCTACCACCACGGCAACTTCTACGCCGCGCACACCGCCCTCGCCCTGGACCACTTCCGGCTCGCCGCGCTCCAGACCGCCCGGCTCTCCACGGCCCGGCTCGCCGCGCTCAGCGAACCCGACTTCACCCGGCTGCGCCCCTTCCTCGGCGACGCCGCGCCCGCGAGCTCGGGCGTGATGATCCTCGAGTACGCGGCGGGGGCGGCCCTCGGCGAGATGCGCGCGGTCTCCCACCCCGCCTCGCTGGGGCACGCCGTGCTCTCGCGCGGGGTGGAGGAACAAGCCAGTTTCGCCTCGCTCGGCGCCCGCCAGACGCTCCGGGTGGCCGACCACTACCGGCTGGTGCTGGGCTGTGAACTGGTCGCCGCCATACGGGCGTTGCGTCAGCGCGGTCTTGAGCCGGACCCGGAGCTCCCGGCCGGTGCGGCCTTCGCCCTGGCGTCGGAAGTGCTCGATCCGCGGATGGAGGACCGGCCGTTGACAGAGGATGTGGCGGTGGCCGCGAGCCTGCTCGACCGGCTGGCGGGGGCCTGAGGGACGAGGCTACGAGGGTACGAGGGTCAGGAGGACGTGATGAGTACGGACCACGGGGTCGGTGGTGGGCGGATGGCGCCGGTGGGCGGGGACGCCGCGGTGGCGCCGGGGGGCGTGGCGGGCGGCTCCGGCGTCCCGGCCGCTTCCGACGCTTCGACCGCTTCCGGCGCCTCGACCGCCGCCCGGCTGCAGGCGCTCTTCGAGGGGCACCGGCTGACCCCGACCCAGCGGCGGATCGCCCACTGCATGGTGCGGCGGGCCGCGGACGCGCCGTTCCTCTCCAGCGTCGAGCTGGCCGAGCTCGCGGGCGTCAGCCAGCCGTCCGTGACCCGCTTCGCGGTGGCGCTCGGCTTCGACGGCTACCCGGCGCTGCGCAAGCATCTGCGCGATGTCGCCCCCGCCGAGCCGGAGGCGGACGAGGGGTCGTACAACGAGTACCAGCAGGCCGTGCAGTCCGAGATCGACAATCTGCGCCACCTCGCGGCGCTGCTGGCCGACCCCGCCCCCGTCGTCCGCGCCGGGCGGCTGCTCGCCGAGTCCCGTCCGCTGCCGGTCCTCGGGCTGCGCGCCGCCTCCGCGCAGGCCCGCGGCTTCGGCTACTTCGCGCGCAAGGTCCATCCGGACGTCCGGCTGCTCGACGAGGGCGGCACGATGCTCGACGACCGCGTGGACGCGGCGAAGCGGGCGGGCGCGACGGCGCTGCTGTGCTTCGCGCTGCCGCGGCATCCGCGCGAGGTCGTGGAGGGCCTGGAGTACGCCAGGGAGGCGGGCCTGACCGTGGTCACCGTCGCCGACAGCGCCTTCGCACCGGTCGCCCGCCACAGCGATCTGCTGCTGCCCGCGGCGGTCGGCACCGGCCTGGCCTTCGACACCGCGTGTGCGCCGATGCTGCTGGGGCGGGTGCTGCTGGAGGCGATGTGCGACGCGCTGCCGGACGCGCAGGCGCGGCTGGAGGAGTTCGACGCGAAGGCGGCGGAGCGAGGCCTGTTCGTGGAGTGAGCCGGGCTTCCACGGAGTGAGCCGGGCTTCCGTGGCGTGAGCCGGGCTTCCGGGCCAATTCCGCGTGTCAACCCCCGCCCCTCTCACCGAATTCTCAGGCATCCTGGCTAGATTCCTCGATTCGACAGGGATTTCTTCTGGGATTCACTTGAGGTGAGGAGGTCGGTCGTGGGGCGCGGGGCATATGCGCTGGCACGGGTGGCGGTGATCGTGAGGGCTCCCGCGGGGTGGCTGTGGTGGCCCGGTGTGCTGGCCGCGGGGATCGGGGCGCTGGTACCGGGGCTGACGGGACGCCGGATCGGGCTGCTCGCCGGGGCGGCGCTCTTCCTGATCGCGGCGGCCGTGGTGTTCGTGGTGCGCCGGAGGCGGTATCTGGAGCTGGCGCGCGACGCCTCGCGCGCGGGCAAGGCGGTCTTCCTCCAGGACCGCGCGGTGACCGTACGGACCCGGCGCCGCGCCCTGCGGTGGTGGCTGCTGCTGGCCTTCCTCGCCGCGATGGCCTCGTCCTTCGCCGTTCCGGCGGCGGGCGGGCTCCTGCTGGCGGGCCTCGGCGCCGGGCTGTGGGCCAAGGCGCTGTGGCTCGGCCGCTGGGAGCGCGCGCACGACGCACTGCTGTGGGTCCGCACGGACCGGGTCCCCCGGGGACGGCCCGCGGGCAAGACGGTCGACGCCTACCAGACGACGGGCATCGTGGCCGGCGACGCAACCCCAGGCGGCGCCCGCCGCCCCCGCACGGCCGCGGCCACCGCGCACTGAGGTGGCCCCCGTGCCCCCGGTTCCTTGGCCTCACCGCGGCGGGGGTGCGCGGCACCTACGGCGGGGTTGCCCCGGTGCCCCGGTGCCCCGGTGGCCCGGTGACTCGGTGCCCCGGTGCCCCGGGTGGAGTTGCGCCGTGTGGGTGGGTGCGGCGCCGTTTCGCGCCTTCGGCGCAATTGAGCATGGGGCTGGGAGTGCCCTGGCCGGGGCTCGTCGCCGACGGCCGGCCGGTGGGGGGCGGGCCGGTCGCGGCGCCCCTCCGGCCCGGGCTTCGCGCCGATCCGGACTGCGGGGGGCTTGGGGTACCCCCTTGAAAACGTTTGATGAATTAGTTGCTTCAGATCAAGCGTTTTTTGGGAGGGGGTGCCGGGCACGCGAGCGGCACGTCGGGCGGTCCGGAGTACGTAGGTCCTTCGCGGCGACCTGCGCCCGCAGTTAGGCTGCGGTCCTCAACTCCAGGGCACAGGTTCCGCCACCGGGCTTCGCTCCCACCGGGCCGATCGTTGGCGACGCGGCCCGCGCCCGCCCCCACCTGCCCCGATGCTCAAACGACGCCAAGCTGGACGAAGCCGTAGCCGCGCGATGGACCTCGAGCCCATCTGGCCTGGGGGCACCCCGCGATACGCGGCGCACCGCGCCGCAACTCAGTGCGCCCAGGCGCGAAGCGCTACCGCAGGCGGCTCAGGCTCAGTGCGTGCCTCGCGCCGCTCTCGGCCACGATCTCGGCCATCGTCTGCGGCTCCCGTACCGTCGCGAAGCGCACCTCGCCGTCGGCGCTCGTCGCGTCGAAGCCGTAGATGCCGGGGCGAGGGAGGCTGTTGTACGCGAAGTGGTTGGAGAAGTAGTACGCGCCGGTGTCCAGCAGGGCGACCAGGTCGCCCGCCGCCAGCTCCGGCAGGGGCCGGTCGCGGGCGATCAGGTCGCCCGCGAAGCAGCAGGGACCGGCGATGTCCTGGGGGACCGGACCGTCGCCGGTCTCGGCCTTGGGGCGGCCCTCCGCGTCGTAGGCCAGGACGCGCAGCGGCCAGGCCTCCGGGGCGAAGACCGTACGGGTGGCGAGCTGGGCGCCCGCGTGGGTGACCGCGATGGGGCGGCCGCCCGCGGACTTGGCGTATTCGACCCGCGCCAGCACCAGGCCGGACTTGGCGAGCAGGGACCGCCCGAACTCGGTCACCAGCTTGTACCGCCCGTCGAAGAGCCCCGGCACGGCGGCCCGCAGCAGCTGGGCGTACTCCCGGTAGCCGGGGGTGACCTCGTCGGAGGTGAAGTTCACCGGGAGGCCGCCGCCGATGTCGAGGGCGTCGATCTGCTGTCGGCCGACCGCCTCGTTGATCTCCTCGGCCAGTTCGTAGGCCGCCCGTATGCCCGCCGCCATCAGCTCCAGCGGACAGCCCTGGGAGCCGACGTGTGCGTGCAGCCGGGTCAGCCAGGGGCGCTCGACGAAGGCGCGCACGACCCAGGCGCGCGCCCCCGGGTCCTGGAGGGCGACGCCGAACTTGGAGGTCGCCGTGGCCGTGCTCATCGCGTCGATCCTGCCGCCGCCCACCTGGGGGTTGACCCGCAGGCCGACGGGCGAGGGCGGGGCCGCGCGGTGCCCCACCAGCGCGTCGAGCCGCTCCAGTTCCTGGGGGTTGTCGGCGTTGACGGCGATGCCCAGGTCAAGGGCCTCGCGCAGCTCCGCCACGGTCTTGGCGGGGGAGTCCAGGACGATCCGGTCGGGCGTCACTCCCGCGGCGCGGGCCAGCGCCAGCTCGCCGGGGCTGGCCACCTCGCAGCCCAGGCCCTCGTCGGCCAGCAGCCGCAGGACGGGGACGAGCGCGGCGGCCTTGACCGCGAAGGCATGCAGGACGGGGGTGCCGGGCGCGATGACCTCCTCGAAGGCCGCGCGCAGCCCGGCGGCCGCGGAACGGATCCCGGCCACGTCCAGCAGTCCGACGACGGGCTGGTCCGGGCCCAGCAGCCGCTGTTCCACGGCCGCCCGTACGGCCAGCTCGCGCCGAGTGGTGGCCATCGCAGCCGTCGCGGCCATCGCAAACGCTTTCGAAGTCATGCTTTCAGCCAATCATCCGTAACGGCCGTGGGCCAGCTCCGCAGGGGGCGGGCCCGGGTAGTCGCGGGAGCGCGGGGCGTCCCTACAGCTCCACCAGCACCGCCCCGAGGTGACGGCCCTCCACCAGCTCGCACAGTGCGCCCGGCGCCTGATCGAGCCCCGTCAGCCGGGTGTACGGGTAGCTGAGCGCGCCCTCGCGCAGCGCCCGGCCGAACTCGCTCAGATACGCGGGCATGGCGTCCTGGTGGTCCACCGCGCTGATGCCGCGCAGCGTGACGCTCCGGGTGATCAGGGTCAGGGTGCTGATCCCGGTCGGGGCCAGCGCGTCGTCGGAGAGCTGTGCGGCCAGGGCACCGACCAGGGCGAACCGGGCGTTGCGGCGGGCCACCGCCAGGGCGGCCCGCAGCTGTTCGCCGCCGACGGTGTCGAAGAGGACGTCGATGCCGTCGGGAGCGGCCGTACGCAGCTGCTCCTCGACCGATCCGGCACTCCGCAGGACGACCGCGTCATAGCCCAGCTCCCGGGTCAGCAGGTCGGCCTTGTGCCGGGAGCCGGTGGAGCCGATGACCCGCTCGGCGCCGTGCAGCCGGGCGAACTGCCCGGCGAGGGAGCCCACACCGCCCGCCGCGCCGGTGACGAACACCGTGTCGCCGCGCCGCACCCCGGCCCCGCGCACCACCCCCAGCCAGGCGGTGAACCCCTGCGAGAGATGGGCGGCGGGGTCCGGCAGCACATCGGGCTCGACGGGCGAGACCTCGGGGGCGTCCAGGACCGCGTACTCGCGCCAGCCCGCGCGGTGGCGGACGAGGGTCCCGGGGGCGAGCTCCGTGCCCGGCGCCCGGACCACCTCGCCGAGGGCCGCGCCCCGCATCACCTCACCGGCCTTGTGCAGCAGCTGGGGGAGGCCGAGGGCGTCCGGGTCGGCGAGCGTGAGCGGGCGCATCACGGCGGCGACGCTCATCAGCCGGTTGCGCACCAGCACCTGACCGGGGCCGGGGGTGGGGACGGGAGCGGTGACGACCTCGAAGTGACCGGGGGTGAGCTCCCCATCGGGCAGGGCCGCCAGACGGACCTCGCGGTGGGTGGCGGGGACGGGGAGGGACACGAAGGGCTCCTCGGCGGGCGTGGGTACACGACCTGGTGACGCTACCCCGGGGCCTGGCGGCGGGTTGGCCGTGACCAGCACGGTGGGCCCGCAGCGCTGAACCACCTGGGCGTATACGAAGGCCCGCGGTATTGACTAGTCATATTCATCAGCATCAAGATGTGAATAACTCGATCCAGTCGATGGCACAGGGAGGCTTGGCCCATGACAGGACCGCGACCCGTACGGGCGCCACGTGGTGCGGAGCTCAGCGCCCGGGGGTGGCAGCAGGAAGCCGCCCTGCGGATGCTGCAGAACAACCTCGATCCGGAGGTCGCCGAGCACCCCGACAAGCTCGTCGTCTACGGCGGCACCGGTAAGGCGGCCCGCGACTGGCGCTCGTTCGACGCCATGGTCCGCACCCTGCGCACGCTGAAGCAGGACGAGACGATGCTGGTCCAGTCGGGCCGCCCGGTGGGCGTCATGCAGACCCACGAATGGGCACCCCGGGTGCTGATCGCCAACTCCAACCTGGTCGGCGACTGGGCCAACTGGGAGGAGTTCCGCCGCCTCGAGGCACTGGGTCTGACCATGTACGGCCAGATGACCGCGGGCTCCTGGATCTACATCGGCACCCAGGGCATCCTCCAGGGCACATACGAGACCTTCGCCGCGGTCGCCGCGAAGAAGTTCGGCGGCACCCTGGCCGGGACGATCACCCTCACCGCGGGCCTCGGCGGCATGGGCGGCGCCCAGCCGCTGGCGGTCACGATGAACGACGGCGTCGCGATCTGCGTCGACTGCGATCCGCGCGCCATCGAGCGCCGGATCGACCACCGCTATCTGGACGTCCGCGCCGACAGCCTGGACCATGCGCTCCAGCTCGCGACCGAGGCCCGGGACGCCCGGCGCCCCCTGTCGATCGGTGTGCTGGGGAACGCGGCCGAGCTGGTCCCGCAGCTCCTCGCGATGAACGCCCCGATCGACATCGTCACCGACCAGACCAGCGCCCACGACCCGCTGTCGTACCTGCCGGTCGGCGTGGACTTCGACGAGATGGCCTCGTACGCCGCCGAGAAGCCCGCCGACTTCACCCAGCGGGCGCGCGAGTCGATGGCCCGGCACGTCGAGGCCATGGTCGGCTTCATGGACGCGGGTGCCGAGGTCTTCGACTACGGCAACTCCATCCGCGGCGAGGCCAAGCTGGCGGGCTTCGAGCGCGCCTTCGCCTTCCCCGGCTTCGTCCCCGCCTACATCCGGCCGCTCTTCTGCGAGGGCAAGGGCCCCTTCCGCTGGGCGGCCCTGTCCGGCGACCCGAAGGACATCGCAGCCACGGACAAGGCGATCCTGGAGCTCTTCCCGGAGAACGAGTCGCTGGCCCGCTGGATCAAGATGGCGGAGGAGCGGGTCCACTTCCAGGGGCTGCCCGCCCGCATCTGCTGGCTCGGCTACGGCGAGCGCGACAAGGCGGGCGAGCGCTTCAACGAGATGGTCGCCGACGGCACGCTCGCCGCACCGCTGGCGATCGGCCGCGACCACCTGGACTGCGGCTCGGTGGCCTCCCCGTACCGCGAGACCGAGGCCATGCTGGACGGGTCGGACGCGATCGCCGACTGGCCGCTGCTGAACGCCATGGTGAACGTCGCCTCGGGCGCCTCCTGGGTCTCCATCCACCACGGCGGCGGCGTCGGCATGGGCCGCTCGATCCACGCGGGCCAGGTCACGGTCGCCGACGGCACGGCGCTGGCGGGCGAGAAGATCCGCCGCGTCCTGACGAACGACCCCGGCATGGGCGTCATCCGCCACGTAGACGCGGGCTACGACCGAGCGGACGAGGTGGCGCAGGACCGAGGCGTGCGGATCCCCATGAGGGAGACGGATAGGTGACCGGCGTGGGCAATCGCTCCGCGGAGGGGGCACCTCCCAGCGGTAGCTGGGGGAGGGACGGGTGGGCACAACCCACCCACCGGGCGGCACTCGCCAACGAAACCCCGTCGTTCCACGACATGTGGCGCGACCTGGCCCCCATCGGCCGCAACACAACGACGAACGGCTACCGCCGCTACGCCTGGACGGAAGCCGACACGGACTGCCGAGCCTGGTTCAAGGCACAGACAGAAACCCGCGGCCTCACCTACGACGTGGACCGCAACGGCAACCAATGGGCCTGGCTGGGCGACCCCACCGCAGGAGACGCCGTCGTCACCGGCTCCCACCTCGACTCCGTCCCCGACGGCGGCGCCTTCGACGGCCCGCTGGGCGTCGTCTCCTCCTTCGCCGCCCTCGACGAGCTACGGGCACGGGGCGCCCACCCCGCCAAACCGCTCGCCATCGTCAACTTCGGCGACGAGGAGGGCGCCCGCTTCGGCCTGGCCTGCGTCGGCTCCCGGCTGACGAGCGGGCAGCTCAGCGTCGCGCAGGCGCATGAGCTGCGCGACGCGGACGGGGTGAGCCTCCCCCGGGCGATGGAGCGTGCCGGTTACGACCCGGACGTCCTCGGCCCCGACCCGGAGCGGCTGGCCCGCATCGGCGCGTTCGTCGAGCTGCACATCGAGCAGGGGCGCGCCCTCGCGGACACCGACGACCCCGTGGGCGTCGCCTCCGCGATCTGGCCGCACGGCCGCTGGCGGTTCGACTTCCACGGCGAGGCCAACCACGCCGGGACGACCCGGATCGAGGACCGCCGCGATCCGATGCTCACCTACGCCAACACCGTCCTCGCCGCCCGTAAGAAGGCGAAGCTCGCGGGGGCACTGGCGACCTTCGGCAAGGTCAGCGTCGAGCCCAACGGGGTCAACGCGATCGCGAGCCTGGTTCGCGGCTGGCTGGACTCGCGCGCGGCCGACGAGGAGACGCTGGCCTCCGTGGTCGGCGAGATCGAGCGCGCCGCGGTCGAGCGCGGCCAGCGGGACGGGGTGGACGTCCGGGTCACCCGGGAGTCCTTCACCCCGGTCGTCGAGTTCGCCCACGGCCTGCGTGACCGGCTCTCGGGCCTGCTCGGCGGGGTCCCGGTCCTCCCCACCGGGGCCGGGCACGACGCCGGTATTTTGTCCGCGTCCGTTCCGACGGCCATGCTGTTTGTAAGGAACCCCACCGGCGTCTCGCATTCACCCGCGGAGACGGCGGGCGAGGACGACTGCCTCGCCGGTGTGGCCGCACTCGCGGAGGTACTGGAGGGTCTGGCGTGTCACTGACGGCGCAGACGTACTGGGCGGAGCACGCCTGGGTGAACGGAAGCGTACGGCCGGACGTGGTGATCGTGGCCGCGGCCAATGGGCGGATCACGGCGGTGGTGCCCGAGAGCCCGCGCCCGCCCGCCGGGTCCGTCACCCTCCGCGGGCTGACGCTGCCCGGCCTGGCCAACGCCCACAGCCACGCCTTCCACCGGGCCCTGCGCGGAATCGTCCAGGCGGACGGCAGAGCGAACGGCGCCCCGGACGGCGAGCCGGGAGCGGAGCCGGGAGCCGAAACAGGAGCCGGGCCGGGAGCAGAGGCGGAGGCCGAGGCGAACGGCGCCCGGACCGCCCCGCAGCGCAAGCGCGGCGCACCGGACTCCTTCTGGACCTGGCGCGAGGTGATGTACGGGGTCGCCGACCGGCTGACCCCGGACAGCTACTTCGAGCTGGCCCGTGCCGTCTACGCCGAGATGGCCATGGCGGGGATCACCTGCGTCGGGGAGTTCCACTACCTCCACCACGCGCCCGGCGGCGCCCGCTACGGCAACCCCAACGCGATGGGGGAGGCCCTGATCGCGGCCGCGGCCGAGGCCGGGATCCGGATCACCCTGCTCGACACCTGCTATCTCTCCTCCGGTTTCGGGGCCGAGCCCAACGGGCACCAGCTGCGCTTCTGCGACGGCACGGCCGAAGCCTGGGCCGAGCGGGTCTCCGGGCTGAAGCCCGACGCCAACACCCGCATCGGCGCGGCGATCCACTCGGTGCGGGCCGTCCCCGTCGACCAGCTGGCGACCGTGTCCGGCTGGGCCGGCGAGCACACGGCGCCCCTGCACGTCCACCTCTCCGAGCAGACGGCCGAGAACGACGCCTGCGTGGAGGCACACGGCTTCACCCCCACCCGGCTGCTCGCCGACCACGGGGTGCTGGGCCCGCGCACCACCGCCGTGCACGCCACCCATCTCACCCCGGGCGACATCCGGCTGCTGGGCCACGCCGCCACCGGCGTCTGTATGTGCCCGACCACCGAACGTGACCTCGCCGACGGGATCGGCCCGGCCGCCGAGCTGCAGAGCGCGGGCTCACCGCTCTCGCTGGGCAGCGACAGCCATGCCGTGATCGACATCCTGGAGGAGGCCCGCGCCATGGAGCTCGACGAACGGCTGCGCACCCGCGCCCGCGGCCACTGGACCGCGACCCAGCTGCTGCGGGCCGCCACCGCGGACGGTCATGCGGCGCTCGGCTGGGGCGCGGAGGCGGGCCGGATCGAGGTGGGGGCGCTCGCTGACCTCACCACGATCGCGCTGGACTCGGTGCGCACCGCGGGGCCGCCGCCCCGGCTGGGCGCGGAGACCGCCGTATTCGCGGCGACCAGCGCGGATGTCCGGCACACCGTGGTCGGCGGCCGCCATGTCGTACGGGACGGCGCCCATCAGCTCGTGCCGCGCGTGCCCCAAGCGCTGGCCGAGGCCATCGAAGCCCTGCACGGACCGTGACCCGGCCGCTACCGGCACGGCCGACCAAGGAGAGCACCCCCACGATGACGACCGCGACGAACGCGACCACCGCGCCGCCCACGACGACGGCCATCACCGGCATCGCCACTCTGGTCACCAATGACCCCTCCCTCGGTGAAGGCCCCCTCGGTCTGATCCAGGACGCGGCCGTCGTCATCGACGGCGACCGCATCGCCTGGGTCGGTGAGTCCAGCAAAGCACCCGCCACTGACAATCGGGTCGACGCCGGTGGCCGGGCCGCCATTCCGGGCTTTGTGGACTCCCACTCCCATCTGGTCTTCGCGGGCGACCGGACCGAGGAGTTCAACGCCCGTATGTCCGGCCGCCCCTACAGCGCCGGCGGGATCCGCACCACCGTGGCCGCCACCCGCGCCGCCTCGAACAACGTGCTGCACGCCAACGTCGGCCGCTATGTGGCCGAGGCGCGCCGCCAGGGCACCACCACCGTCGAGATCAAGTCCGGCTACGGGCTGACCTCGCAGGACGAGGCCCGCGCCCTGACCATCGCCGGGGCCCACACCGACGAGGTGACCTTCCTCGGGGCGCATATCGTCGCCCCCGAGTTCGCCGACGACCCGGCCGGGTACGTGGATCTGGTCACCGGCCCGATGCTGGACGCCTGCGCCCCCCACGCCCGCTGGATCGATGTCTTCTGCGAGCGGGGCGCCTTCGACGGCGACCAGGCCCGCGCAGTCCTGACCGCGGGCAAGGAGCGCGGGCTGATCCCGCGGGTTCACGCCAACCAACTCTCCTACGGCCCCGGGGTGCGGCTGGCGGTGGAGCTGGGCGCCGCCTCCGCCGACCACTGCACCCATCTGACCGAGGAGGACGTCGACGCGCTGGCCCAGGGCGAGACGGTGGCCACCCTGCTCCCCGGGGCGGAGTTCTCCACCCGCTCGACCTATCCGGACGCGCGCCGGCTGCTCGACGCGGGCGTCACGGTCGCCCTGTCCCCGGACTGCAACCCGGGCTCGTCCTTCACCAGCTCCATGCCGTTCTGCGTCGCCCTGGCCGTACGGGAGATGGGGATGACGCCGGACGAGGCGGTGTGGGCCGCCACGGCCGGTGGGGCGCGGGCCCTGCGCCGTACCGATGTGGGCCGGGTGAACCCGGGCGCCCGCGCCGATCTGGCGCTGCTGGACGCCCCGTCCCATGTGCACCTCGCCTACCGCCCCGGCGTGCCCCTGGTCTCGGCGGTCTGGCACGAGGGCACCCTGATCTGACGGCACGGCACGGCACGGCACGGCACGGCACGGCACGCCGCGCCACGGCACGGCGGGAAGCACGGATAAGGGCCCGTCCCGGGTGATCCGGGGGCGGGCCCTTATTCGTCTGCGGAGGCGTCACTCCTCGATCATCAGACCCTTACGGAGCCGACGGAGGGTGCGCGACAGCAGCCGCGAGACATGCATCTGGGAGATGCCCAGCTCCTCACCGATCTCCGACTGCGTCATATTGGCCACGAAGCGCAGGGAGAGGATCTTCCGGTCGCGGGCGGGCAGATCGGCGATCAGCGGCTTCAAGGACTCGACGTACTCGATGCCTTCGAGCCCGTGGTCCTCGTATCCGATCCGGTCCGCCAGCGCGCCCTCGGAGTCGTCCTCCTCCGGCTGGGCGTCCAGCGAGCTCGCGGTGTACGCGTTGCTCGCGGCCATGCCCTCGATGACCTCGCCCGGGCTGATGTCCAGCCGCTCGGCCAACTCGCCGACGGTGGGGGCGCGGTCGAGCCTCTGGGCCAGTTCGTCCCCGGCCTTGGCCAGGTCGAGACGGAGCTCCTGGAGGCGCCGCGGCACGCGCACCGACCAACTGGTGTCGCGGAAGAAGCGCTTGATCTCACCGACGATCGTCGGCATCGCGAAGGTCGGGAACTCCACGCCCCGGCCCGGCTCGAAGCGGTCGATCGCCTTGATCAGGCCGATGGTGCCGACCTGGACGATGTCCTCCATCGGCTCGCTGCGGGAGCGGAACCGAGAGGCGGCGAACTTGACCAGCGCCAAGTTGAGCTCGACCAGGGTGTTACGCACATAGGCGTACTCGTGGGTGCCTTCCTCCAGCACCTCGAGACGTTCGAAGAGGGTCTTCGACAGAGCCCTCGCGTCCACCGGTGCTACCGTGTCATACGGCGGGATTTCCGGCAGATCGGACAATTCCGGCAATTCATCAAAGAGAAGGCCAACGGCCGCCGGGGCGTCAACGTCGGGCGTGAACTGCTCGGGCAGGGGGGCCGACGAAACGGTGGTCCGAGTACTCCCCGAGGGTTCGGTCCGCGTGTCGTCGAGGCGGGGTGACATAGTCTCCTCCATCGTTCTTCGGCATATGGCTGCCGGTGCCATAACGTGCTGCTCCGGTGAGCGGCGCCTCCAAAGCCGGGCCGTAAGCGGGTGTGACCCTCTAGGCCTACCTGCATCGGCCACCAAGTGGCAAGTCCACGTTGTCCATATTTGCCGAACTATGCGAAATGTTCGGCTACCGGGGCAGCGGGTAGAAGGCGTAGGGTTCGATGCGCGCAATCGAAAGCAACGAGACGCCAGAAGAGGTGCGCAGATGGACCGCGGGATGGTCGGCAGCGCCAGCAAGGGCCGGCTTCAGGTCGAGGTTCGGCACCACGGGGCGAGTGCGGTCGTCACGCCGGTGGGTGAGCTGGATCACCACACGGCCGAGGTGCTGCGCGAGCCGCTGGAGAAATGCGTGGAGGGGGGACGTGCCCGGCTGGTGGTGGACTGCTCGAAGCTGGAGTTCTGCGACTCCACCGGGCTCAATGTCCTCCTCGGCGCGCGGCTCAAGGCCGAGGCCGAAGGCGGCGGCGTCCACCTGGCCGGAATGCTGCCGATCGTTGCCCGGGTGTTCGAGATCACGGGTGCGGACGCCGTCTTCACCGTGCATGACTCTCTTCACGCCGCCCTTGTCGAGTGATGTAGATCACTCCTGTTTCCGGCGTGTCATCGATGGGTCATCGATGCGTTGCGCGCGTCACATCGGTGGGGCGGAAGTAGTGGGTGTTCTCACGCTATGGCCGGGCAGGAGACAGGCTGAAACTGTTGAAGAGATCAGGTATCCCTTGTCCCTGAATCGGTGAATCGGTGAGGTGAAGCGCTGATGAGCACCACCCGGCCGTACCCGCCGGGCGACCGCGGCCCGGACCCGGACGGCCCCGCGGCTTCGGCCTCCCCACCGGCGCCCCCGACGGCCGGCCCCCTCCGTCAGATCCGCAGGCTCCATCTGATCGGTGCCAGCGGTGCGGTGCCGCGCGCCCGCGACTTCACACGCGAGGCGCTGCGCGACTGGGGGTGGCTTCCGGCGGCGACCGCCGACCGCCGCGCCGCCGCCGAGGATGTGCTGCTCGTCGTCTCCGAACTCGTCACCAACGCCTGTCTGCACGCCGACGGCCCCGAGGAGCTGCGCGTCAGCTGCACCGCCAAAGTGCTCCGTCTCGAGGTCGTGGACCTCGGCACCGGTACGCCCGCTCCCCGCACCCCGCACCGCGCCGGACGCCCCGGCGGCCACGGCATGTTTATCGTCCAGCGGCTCTGCCTGGACTGGGGGGTCGTGCGGAACGTGGAGGGGACCGGCAAGACGGTCTGGGCCGAGCTGGCCGCGCCGGGCTGAAGAGCACGGCTCCGGCGCCACGATTCCGCTTTCCCGCACCCTTCCCCCCGCTTTCCCTCACCCTTTCCCCGACTGCTCCCCGGCCTCCCTCCGTCCCCACGCCGATCCGGCGTGCTCTTTGTCTTCCCTTGACAAGGTCCCCGGCGTACCGTCAGCGCCCAATCTGATGTGCCGTCAGTTACATCCGGCTGCGGCGCTTGACGAGAGGGGATCTCGTGGTGTCCCACAACCAACGCCGCCCGGCCGGCCGTGGCGGCGCCCTCACGCTCGCGGCGGCCCTGGCCGGCTCCGTGGTACTCCTCACCGCCCCGGCCGCGCACGCCGACACCGTGGACGTCGACTACCAGTGCAAGACGCCGATCGGCGACAAGAGCGCCGTATCGCCCATCGACATCAAGAGCGTCGCGAGCGGCGGCTCCTACAAGCTCACGATGTCCTTCCAGAAGGGCGTCTCCTCCAGCCCCGTCGAGCTCGGCAAGGGCGCCATGCACCCCAGCGCGCTCATCAAACTGGGCGGAGCGGAGAGCGGCACGGTATCGGTGTCGGGCCCCGCCAACGCCAAGGCCATCCCCGCCAACAGCCCGATCAAGATCAGTGACCTGTCGGGCACCTACACCCCCAAGAAGAGCGGAAAGGTCACCTTCACCGCCTCCACCCTCACCATCAAGGCACTGGGTACGACCACGACCTGTACGCCAGGCAACGATCCCAAGCCCTCGCTGACGCTGGACGTCAAGGCCGCGGGCGGCGGCGGAGACTCCGGCTCCACCGGCGGAACGGGTGGTACGGGCGGCGCGGGCACGGGCGGCTCGGACGGCTCCGGCGGTGCGCAGGGCGGCTCAGGCAACGACCAGCTGCCGCAGACCGGACCGACGGACTCCGCCGTCGCGCTCGGCACCCTCGGCGGCACGGTGCTGCTCGCCGGAGTGGCCGGAGCGCTCTGGCTGACCCGCCGTCAGCGTCCCACGCCCTGACGCGCACGGCAGCCGAGGAGCCGCCGATGCCGTCGCGTATCCGTGCAGCGGTCCATGCCGCGATCCACCCGGCCGTACCGGTAGCCCTGCGCCCGGCCGCCCGGGTAGCCGTTCGTGCCTGTGTCTCGGCCCTGCTGGCCGTGTCCCTGGTGGGCCCCATGCCGTGGGGCTCCGCGGCCGCTGCCGACGGGCCCGACTGGTCGGCGGCGCCCGCCGCCGGGGGCGGCGGCACACCGGGTGCGGGCGACCGGCCGTACGTCTACCTCGAAGGCGAACCCGGTGCCGTCCTCGAGGACAGGCTCTCGGTCACCAACCGCAGCGAGCACCCCCGAACCGTCAAGCTGCGCGGTGGCGACGGCGGCGCCCGGATCGCGCTGGCCGAGCGGCGGGTGACGGTGCCGCCCCGCACCCGCGCCGACGTCCCCTTCACCGTCACCGTCCCCTCGGACGCGGTGCCCGGTGAGCACCCCGGCGCGGTCATGGTCTCCTCCGGAGTCCGGGAGGTGGCGGTCCGGCTGCGGCTGCGGATCAGCGGCGCGACGCTGTCCGCCCTCTCCGTCGAGGACGTGACGGTCCGGGACCACGGCGGCGGGGCGGCCATCCACTACGCCCTCGTCAACCGCGGCAACACCGTGCTCACCCCACGGCTGGCCGTACGCGCCGACGGGCTCTTCGGCCAGGTGCTGCGCCGGGCTCCCCGCACCCTGCCGGTCGAGCTGCCGCCCGGCGAGCGGGTCCGGCTCACCGAGAGCTGGCCGGACCCGCCCGTACTCGACTCGGTGGACCTCACGCTCACCGTCACCGCGGGCGGGGGAGCGCACGCCACGGCGACCGCCGGTTACACGGCCGTCCCCTGGTGGCTGCTCGCATCCGTGGCGACGGCCTCAGTGGGCGCCGGGGGAGGCGTCTGGCTCCTGCGCGTACGCCGCCCCCGACGCCGCACCCCGCGACCGCAGCCACAGCACCAGCCGGAACCGCAACAGCAGGAACCGCAGCCGCAGCAGGAGCCGCAGCCGCAGCAGGAGCCGCAGCCGCAGCAGGAACCGCAGCCGCAGCAGGAGCCGCAGCCGCAGCCGCGGCGCACAGGGGCAGGAGCGACCACGTGAACGCACGTCGACACCCAGCCACCCCGGCCCGGCCCTCCGCCGTGCTCACCGTGCTCGCCCTGGTCCTCCTCACCCTCGGCGCGCCCCTTACGGTCGGCGCCACGGCGGCCGAGGGCCCGACCGCGAAGGTCTCCGAGGCCGAGGCGGGCACGGGCGGCACGGTCACCGTGACCGGCGCCCACTGGCGGCCGCGTGCCCTGCTCACCCTGCTCATCTGTGGACAGAACATGATCGGCGGCACCAACTCCTGCGCCAACGGCGACGGGAGGGCGGTCACCGTCGGCGCGGACGGCACCTTCACCAAGGAGCTGCCGGTGGCCGAACCGCCCAAACCCTGTCCCTGTGTCATCCATATAGCGACCGTCACCGGCGAAGCCGCCGCCGCGGACGTGACGTTCAAAGTCGCCGGACACCCGGTCGCGCCGCTGCCGAAGGAGCGGACCGGGGGTGAGCGGCTGAGCGTGCTCTCGGCCCGGCTCGACGGTTCCAGCGGGCTGCTGACCTGGTTCGGCGCTCCGCCCAGGCGACAGCTCGTGGTCACCGTCGGCAATCTCGGCTCGACCCCGGCCCGCGACCCGGTCTTCGAGGTGGGCACCTCGCACGGCGTCTTCGCCCCCTCCTGGGAGGAGCAGCGCTGGCGGGGGACGATACAGCCGGGAAAGAAGGCGCAGGTCAAACTGGACGTCGAACTGTCCGCCGGAGCCCATGGCGACTATCGGGTCGCACTGCGCTACGGCCACAAGCTGCTCGTCGAACAGCCGTGGGCGGTGGGACGGCCCTGGGGCGTCACCCTCTTCTGGGTGCTGCTGTGCGTGGTGGTCTCGGCGACGGTCTTCCGTATCGGCATGGCCGTCGTGGACAAGGTGCGGCCCCGTACGGCCCGGGCCGTACCACTACCGCCTCCGCCCGCGCCCCCGCTTTCGCCGCCGCCGTCCGGACCGGCCGCGGCGGACGGCGGGCCCCCGGCGTTGCCCTGGTTCACCCCGGACACCGCGCCGGGGACCCGGCCGCACCACCAGATGTCCGCACCGACCGAGGAGATCCGACCGACCCCGAAAGGAACCACGTGAGATGCGACCAAGAGTGAGTGCGGCGGCCGTCGCGCTGCTGCTCGGCGGTGCGGGCGTGCTGCTCGGCGCGGGCAGCGCGGCGGGCGCCGAGGTCTCGTACAAGACCGAGTGCTTACCGCCCCCCATCTCCGGTCTGCCCCCGGTGGAGGGCACCACGACCGTGGCCGTGACGGCACCGGAGACGGCGAAGGTCGGGGACGAGGTCGAGGTGGTGTGGAAGACGGTCCAGGCCGCCTCCAAGAACCCGCCCATCCTCGATCTGGAGGCCGACACCGTGCTGCCGACCGGCACCGTCACGGTGGGCGGCGCGCAGACCGGCGAACTGGCCGTGGAGGGGCCGCGGGAGAACCCGGCGATCCCCAAGGGCGGTGAGATGAAGCTCTCCGACATGAAGGGGAAGCTGAAGCTCACCAAGGCGGGAGAGGTGACGCTGACGCCCGGCGGCTACAACATCAACGTCAGCAAGCCGCTGCCCACGGACACCAAGTGCTCGGCCAAGGAGGACGTCAAGGCCGCCGCGACCATCAAGGTGACGGACGGCGACGGCGGTACGGGCGGCACCACGAGCGGGACGACGAGTGGCACCACGAGCGGGACCACCGGCGGCACCACCGGTGGCGGTGGCGGCGGTGGCGATGCGTACACCGGTAAGGAGGTCCAGGTCGCCTACGCCTGCAAGACCCCCATCGGCGACAAGAACGCGACCTCCCCGGTGCGCGTCAACGCCACCAAGAGCGGCGGGAACTTCGAGCTGACCGTGAAGTTCGGCAAGTCCGTGATGGACAGCCCGGCCGACATTCCCGCCGATTCGGTCAAGCCGTCGATGGCCGTCAAGGTCGGCGGCGCGGACAAGGGCACCGTGGCCGTGGCGGGGCCGACCAACAAGGAGCCCATCAAGTCCGGCGATCCGATCGAGATCCCCGACCTCACCGGCACCTACAAGCCGGGCGCGAGCGGCACGTCGACGCTCACCCCCGGCGTGCTGACGGTCAAGGCGCTCGGTACGACCACCACCTGCACCCCGTCCAAGGACCCCGGTGTCTCGCTGGAGCTGGACACCACCGGCCAGCCCGGCGGCACCACCGGCGGCGACGCGACGGGCGGCAGCGGCTCCGCGGGCGCCACCTCCGGCGGCGGTTCGGACAGCGGCGGCGGTACGGCCACCAGTGGCGGGCTCGCCGACACCGGTGCCAGTGACCACGGCGGGCTGAAGGCGCTCGCCCTGATCGCCGGTACCACCGTGCTGCTCGGCGGCGCGATCTTCACCCTCACCCCGTGGCGCAAGCTGCGCGGCACCACCCGCTGAACCCGTAAGAGCCCCGTACGGAACGGCGAGGGGCCCGGCGCGGAACTCCTCCGCGCCGGGCCCCTCGTGACCCTCTTAAGGATGTCAGTGACGTCCTTAAGGACGTCAGTGGACGTCGGCCATCAACGCCACGACCTTCTTCCGGTACATGAAGACCGCGAAACCCGCGAGCGCCGCCATTGTCGCCTCCAGCCCGATCACCCCGACCCCGCTCAGGTCGACCCCGGCGATGGACAGCAGGCCCGTGACGCAGTCGCCCGCGGTCACGGCCAGGAACCACACGCCCATCATCTGGCTGGCGTACTTCGCCGGTGCCATCTTGGTGGTCACCGACAGGCCGACCGGTGACAGGCACAGCTCACCCATCGTCTGGACCATGTAGATCGACACCAGCCACAGCGGGCTGACCTTGGTCCCGTCCTCGGCCATCCCCATCGGCACGACGAAGACGAAGAACGAGGCGCCGACCAGGACCAGGGCCATCGCGAACTTCAGCGTGGTGTTCGGCTCCCGGTCACGCCGCGCCAGCCACAGCCACAGCCAGGCGAAGACCGGCGCCAGCGCCATGATCAGCAGTGGGTTGACGGACTGGAACCACGAGGACGGGAAGTGCAGCCCGAAGATCGTGTCCGCGGTCTTGGAGTCGGCGAACGCCGACATCGTCGAACCGCCCTGGTCGTAGATCATCCAGAACACGGCGGCGGCCACGAAGAACCAGATGTAGCCGCTCACCTTGGTCTGCTCGACCGCCGAGAGCTCCCGGTCGCGCTTGATCCGGATCAGTACCCCGGTCGGGATGATCAGGCCCAGGATGGTGATCGGGACCAGCACCCAGTTGAGGGTCCAGCTGTCGCTGAGCACCACGCCGGTGTAGAAGACCGCGGCCACGATCAGCCAGATCATCGCCTTGCGCAGCCAGGAGCGGCGCTCCTCGGCCGCCAGCGGGGTGGGGATGACACTGCTCTCCGCGCTCAGGTGGCGGGTGCCGATCAGGAACTGGACCAGCCCCAGCGCCATGCCGAGTGCGGCGAGCGCGAAGCCGAGGTGCCAGTTGTACGACTGGCCGACCGTGCCGATCACCAGCGGAGCGGCGAAGGCACCGAGGTTGATGCCGATGTAGAAGATGGTGAAGCCGCCGTCCCGGCGCGGGTCCTGCGGACCGTCGTAGAGCTGGCCCACCATCGTCGAGATATTGGCCTTGATCAGGCCGGAGCCGAGCGCCACCAGGCCGAGACCGACGAAGAAGGTCGCCTGACCGGGGACGGAGAGCGCCAGATGGCCGGCCATGACGACGCCGGACGCGATCACCACCGTCTTGCGCGGGCCCCAGACCCGGTCGCCGAACCAGCCGCCGGGCATCGCCAGCAGATAGACCAGGGCCAGGTACACCGAGTAGATGGCCACCGCGTTGCCCTCGGTCATCCCGAGTCCGCCGCCCTGTCCGCCGTCCTTGGCGTCGGGGCCACCGGAGATCAGATAGACCACGAGCAGGGCCCGCATGCCGTAGAAGCTGAACCGCTCCCACATCTCGATCATGAAGAGAGTGGCCAGGCCGCGGGGGTGGCCGAAGAAGGTCTTGCCGCCGGCAGGGGTCCCCTGCGCGGTGGCGCCCTTCGTCAGGCTGGACGCCATGGTTGTTTCCTTGTGGGCTCAGGGAGCGCTGCCGGGCGGCCAGCGCCCTGTGGGGAGATGGCTGAGCGACTGAGCGCCGGATATGGGCCGGGCCGGTCGTGCCAACCTCGTCCCGCTCCGGACATGACAGAGACCTTTGGGTGCTCGTCGCCACCAAAGGTCCCGGAGGAGTGCTGCAGACGTTGTTTCACCATACGACACGTCCTCGACACTCTTGGAGACGGTGAGAGATACCTCACGGGCGGGGTGTGCGACGTTCCGTGCTCCGTCCGTCGCGCCGTACGCGCCCCGTGCTCCGACCTCAGCGGACTACCATCACCCCCATGACCCGAGTACTGCTCGCCGAGGATGACGCATCCATCTCGGAGCCGCTCGCCCGCGCCCTGCGCCGCGAGGGGTACGAGGTCGAGGTGCGTGAGGACGGACCCACCGCGCTCGACGCCGGTCTGCAGGGAGGCGTCGATCTGATCGTCCTCGACCTCGGCCTGCCCGGGATGGACGGGCTCGAGGTCTGTCGTCGGCTCCGTACGGAGGGCCATGGCTTTCCGGTGCTGGTGCTCACGGCCCGCGCGGACGAGGTGGACACGGTGGTCGGCCTGGACGCCGGTGCCGATGACTATGTGACCAAGCCGTTCCGGCTGGCCGAGCTGCTCGCCCGGGTCCGGGCGCTGCTGCGGCGCGGTGCCGTCGAGACGCAGCAACAGCAGCCGGCCACCCATGGGGTGCGGATCGACGTCGAGTCACACCGTGCCTGGATGGGCGACGAGGAGCTGCAGCTGACCGCCAAGGAGTTCGATCTGCTGCGGGTCCTGGTACGGGACGCCGGGCGGGTGGTCACCCGGGATCAGCTGATGCGCGAGGTGTGGGACACCACCTGGTGGTCCTCCACCAAGACCCTCGACATGCACATCTCCTGGCTGCGCAAGAAGCTCGGTGACGATGCGGCAAATCCCCGCTATATCGCCACCGTCCGCGGCGTCGGCTTCAGATTCGAGAAAAGCTGACCAGAGCTGACACGGTAGGGCAATGCGCCGTCGCTTGATCAACTCCACCCTGGCCGTGGTGCTCGTCGTCATCGCGGTCTTCGGTCTTTCGCTGGTCATCGTCGAGACGCGGACCATCGAGAACAGCGCCCAGGAGAGCGTGAGCTCCGACGCCGTGCGCCTGGTCAGCATCGTCGACAGCAGACTGCTGGGCGGCGAGGGGGTCACCCCCAGGGTGCTGCGCGAGCAGATCGAGTCCGGCCGCTACGCCGTGATCAGGATGCCCGACCACCGTACGGTGGAGATCGGCAAGCGGCCCAAGGGCAGTGTCATCTCCGCCGAGGAGGCGGGGGAGCAGGGCGAGGTCGTCCGGGTCGAGGCGTCCCGCTCCACGGTGAGCCGCGAGATCGGCCGCACCATGCTGATCATCCTGGCGGTGGCGCTGCTCGCCGTGCTCGCCGCGGTGGCCCTCGCGGTACGCCAGGCGCACCGGCTCTCCGCCCCGCTCACCGATCTCGCGGAGACCGCCGAGCGGCTGGGCTCCGGGGATCCCCGGCCGCGCCACCGGCGCTACGGGGTGCCGGAGCTGGACCGGGTGGCCGATGTCCTGGACGGGAGCGCCGAGCGCATCGCCCGGATGCTCACCGCCGAGCGGCGGCTGGCCGCCGACGCCTCCCACCAGCTCCGTACGCCGCTGACCGCGCTGTCGATGCGGCTGGAGGAGATCACGCTCACCGACGACCCGGAGACGGTCAAGGAGGAGGCGACGATCGCGCTGGGCCAGGTGGAGCGGCTCACCGATGTCGTCCAGCGACTGCTGACCAATTCGCGCGATCCGCGCAGCGGCTCCGCGGTCGCCTTCGACCTGGACGAGGTCGTCAAGCAGCAGATCGAGGAGTGGCGCCCGGCCTCGCGCAGCGAGGGCCGCGCCATCGTGCGCTCGGGCAAGAAGGGGCTGCGCGCGGTGGGCACCCCGGGCGCGGTCGCGCAGGTGCTGGCCACGCTGATCGAGAACTCGCTGATGCACGGTGACGGCACGGTCGCGCTGCGTACGCGCGTCACCGGCAACCAGGCCGTGGTGGAGGTCTCCGACGAGGGGCCGGGGGTGTCGCCGGACCTGGGGGCGCGGGTCTTCGAGCGGACGGTGAGCGGACGCAACTCGACGGGGCTCGGGCTCGCCGTGGCGCGGGACCTGGCGGAGGCGGACGGCGGGCGGCTGGAGCTGCTCCAGCAGCATCCGCCGGTGTTCGCGCTCTTCCTCAGCCGGGAGGCCGAGGAATCCTCGGCCTCGTCCTGAACGGGCCGGGCGAGGAGAGCACCGCTACTTCCGGACCGTCTGTTTCCGGGTGGCCTGGGCGGGTGGCGCCTCGGACAGGAAGGCCTCCGCGCACTCGACGGCCTCCCGCGCGGGCAGCGTCCGGAACACCCAGGTCCGGTACGACCAGAAGCGGAAGAGGGTGCCCAGGCCGATGCCGAGGAACTTGAACATATTGCTCTGGAGTGAGCTGTCCCACCCGAAGCCATAGGTGGCGGTGTAGAGCACACCGTTCTCGATGATCAGGCCGATGGCGCTGAACAGCAGAAAGAGGCTGAGCTCCTTGGTGCGGCCCTGCTTGTCGCGGTCCCGGTAGGTGAAGTACCGATACCCCAGGTAGTTGAAGCCGGTGGCGACCACGGTGGCCACGATGCTGGCCCGCACCACGGGCAGTTCGGTGACCCCGCGCACCAGGTTGAACACCGCGAGATTGACGAAGACGCCGGCCCCGCCGACCACCCCGAACTTCGCGATCTCGCGGGTCAGTTGCCCCATCCGGGCACGCAGCCCACCGAGTGTGCTCCGTTCGCTCATGGTGATCGTTCAGCCCCGTCGTCGGCGTCATCAATCCCCCCATGCTAACCAGCGGTGGTGCCCCGCGCCCCACAGGCCGCGAGGCTGGGCCGGGCGGATTGTCTGGAGGTTCCTCCAACGCAGGTCAGGGCGGGTCAAGGGGGGAAGTTACTCTGGGAGGGTGACATTCCCGGTAGTCGGCATGGTCGGCGGCGGCCAGCTCGCCCGTATGACCCATGAGGCGGGCATCCCCCTCGGTATCAGGTTCAAGCTGCTCAGTGACACCCCCCAGGACTCGGCGGCCCAGGTGGTCAGCGATGTCGTCATCGGCGACTACCGAGACCTGGACACCCTTCGTGCTTTCGCACAGGGCTGTGCCGTGGTCACCTTCGACCACGAGCATGTCCCGGCCGAGCATCTGCGCGCCCTGGAGGCGGACGGCGTGGTCATCCGCCCCGGAGTCGAGGCGCTGCTGCACGCCCAGGACAAGGGCGTGATGCGCGAGCGGCTGCGTGCGGCCGGTGTGCCGTGCCCCCGCCACCGCATCGTGGCCGACCCCGAGGACGTCGCGCGCTTCGCGGCGGAGGGCGATGGATTCCCGGTCGTCCTCAAGACGGTGCGCGGCGGCTACGACGGCAAGGGCGTCTGGGTCGTCCGCGGCGTGGCGGAGGCGGCCGAGCCGTTCCGCGCGGGCGTGCCCGTCCTCGCCGAGGAGATGGTCGACTTCGCCCGCGAGCTCGCCGCCAATGTCGTACGGTCCCCGCACGGCCAGGCCGTCGCCTACCCCGTCGTGGAGTCGATCCAGGTGAACGGGGTCTGTGACACCGTGATCGCCCCCGCCCCCGGCCTCTCGGAGGAGCTGTCGGGCCGGGCGCAGGAGATGGCGCTGAAGATCGCCGCCGAGCTCGGGGTGGTCGGCCATCTCGCGGTCGAGCTTTTCGAGACCCGCGACGGCCGGCTGCTGGTCAACGAGCTGGCGATGCGCCCCCACAACTCGGGCCACTGGACCCAGGACGGCGCCGTCACCTCCCAGTTCGCCAACCACGTACGCGCCGTGCTCGACCTCCCGCTGGGCGACCCGCGCCCCCGCGCGCGGTGGACGGTGATGACCAATGTGCTCGGCGGTGACTACCCCGACATGTACGGGGCGTATCTGCACTGCATGGCGCGCGACCCGGGGCTCAAGATCCATATGTACGGCAAGGACGTGAAGCCCGGCCGCAAGGTCGGCCACGTCAACACCTACGGCGACGACCTGGCCGACGTCCGCGAGCGCGGTCGCCACGCCGCCGACTACCTCCGAGGGACCATCACCGAATGAGCGCTCCTGCGATCGGCATCGTCATGGGCTCCGACTCCGACTGGCCCGTCATGGAAGGAGCGGCGAAGGCCCTCGACGAGTTCGAGGTGCCGTACGAGGTGGATGTCGTCTCGGCCCACCGCATGCCGCGCGAGATGGTCGCCTACGGCGAGAACGCGGCGGACCGCGGCCTCAAGGCGATCATCGCGGGCGCGGGCGGCGCCGCCCACCTCCCGGGCATGCTCGCGTCCGTCACCCCGCTGCCGGTCATCGGGGTGCCCGTACCGCTGAAGTACCTCGACGGCATGGACTCCCTGCTGTCGATCGTCCAGATGCCCGCGGGGGTCCCGGTGGCCACCGTCTCCGTGGCCGGAGCCCGCAACGCGGGCCTGCTCGCCGCCCGCATCCTGGCCGCCCACGACGCCGAACTCCGCTCCCGGATGCGCGAGTTCCAGAACGAGCTCAACGCCCAGGCCACGGAGAAGGGCAAGCGGCTGCGCGCGAAGGTGAACCATTCCAGCCCCTCCGGCGTTTGAGGAGCGGGGGGTCTGGGGGCGGAGCCCCCAGTTTCGGGAAGGGGCGGGGTGGGGCATAGCCCGCCGCAGGCGCCCCCCCACCCCACACCCGCCCACAACACACGCGTGACTTCGGCCGCACCCCAAGCGAGACTACGAGGATGACCGAACACCTCGCGCAAGCCCACGACCTGCTGGCCACCCACCCCATCGTGGACGGCCACAACGACTTCCCCTGGGCCCTGCGCGAGCAGGTCCGCTACGACCTCGACCAGCGCGACATGGCCGCCGACCTCACCGCCTACACCCACACCGACCTCCCCCGCCTCCGAGCGGGCGGCGTAGGCGCCCAGTTCTGGTCGGTGTTCGTCCGCTCGGACTTCCAGGGCGACACCGCGGTCAGCGCCACGCTCGAACAGATCGACGCCGTCCGCCGGTTCACCGACCGGTACGCGACCGACCTGCGCCCGGCCTTCACCGCCGACGACATGGAGGCGGCCCGGGCCGAGGGCCGGATCGCCTCCCTCATGGGCGCCGAGGGCGGCCACAGCATCAACTGCTCCCTGGCCACCCTGCGTGCCCTCTACGACCTCGGTGTGCGCTATATGACGCTCACCCACAACGACAACGTCCCCTGGGCCGACTCGGCGACCGACGAGCCGAAGGCACACGGCCTCACCCGCTTCGGCGAGGAGGTGGTGCGCGAGATGAACCGCCTGGGCATGCTCGTGGACCTCTCCCATGTCTCGGCCGACACCATGCGGGACGCGCTCCGGGTGTCCGAGGCGCCCGTGGTCTTCTCGCACTCCTCCGCGCGCGCCGTCTGTGACCATCCGCGCAACATCCCCGACGACGTGCTGGAGTCGCTGTCCGCCAACGGGGGCGTGGCGATGGCCACCTTCGTGCCGAAGTTCGTGCTGCCCGAGGCGGCCGCCTGGACCCGGGAGGCGGACGAGAACATGCGCGCCCACGGGCTGCATCCGCTGGAGACGACGCCCGCCGCGATGAAGGTGCAGCGCGCCTTCGCAGAGGCCAACCCGTGCCCCCCGGCCACCGTGTCGACCGTCGCCGACCACCTCGACCACATGCGCGAGGTGGCGGGCATCGACCACATCGGCATCGGCGGCGACTTCGACGGCACCGCCTTCACCCCCGAGGGCCTGGGCGATGTCGCGGGCTATCCGAACCTGGTGGCCGAGCTCCTCGACCGCCGCTGGTCACCGGCCGACCTGGCCAAGCTCACCTGGCAGAACGCGGTCCGTACGCTGCGCGGCGCAGAGGACGCGGCCCGTACGGCACGCGCCACACGCGGCCCGTCCATCGCGACGATCGACCAACTGGACGCCGCCGGGTAACCGAACGGCACCGCCGCCATCTGACGCCCCAACAGCCCCTTTAGCGGCCCAGGGTGCCTTTGCGATGCCTTGATGCATCGTTCATGTAATTCGCCTCTTCCCCGTTGCCTTGCGGACGAGACAGTCGAAGCGGTCTGCGGGCGAGCGCGGTGGGGTCGGGGCAGTCGATCGCGACAAGTTCCAGCTTGGCGGTGGCCATGGCTCCTCCTCGGGCCCCGCCCCGGGTTGACCGAACGGGGCCCGTCAAACAGGGAGCGTCACACAGGACCCGTCGAACAGGGGGCCCTACGGCGGTCTCACGCCATGGGGCGCCCGAGCGCCCGGTAGGTCCACCCGGCGTCGCGCCAGACGTCGGGGTCCAGTGCGTTGCGCCCGTCGAGGATGCGGCGCTCGGCGACGACCGTGCCGAGGAGCGCCGGGTCCAGCTCGCGGAACTCGCGCCACTCGGTGAGGTGCAGCACCGCATGGGCGCCCTCCGCCGCCGCGGCCGCGCTCGGGGCGTAGGCGAGGGTCGGGAAGAGGGCCCGGGCGTTCTCCATGCCCTTGGGGTCGAAGACGGTCACCTGGGCGCCCTGGAGCTGTATCTGACCGGCCACATTGAGCGCGGGGGAGTCCCGCACATCGTCGGAGTCCGGCTTGAAGGTCGCGCCGAGCACCGCGACCCGCTTGCCCAGGAAGGCGCCGCCGACCGCCTCGCGGGCCAGTTCGACCATATGGCCGCGGCGCCGCATGTTGATCGAGTCGACCTCGCGGAGGAAGGTCAGGGCCTGGTCGGAGCCCAGTTCACCGGCGCGCGCCATGAAGGCCCGGATGTCCTTCGGCAGACAGCCGCCGCCGAAACCGATCCCGGCCCGCAGGAACTTCTTGCCGATGCGTTCGTCGTAGCCGATGGCCTCGGCCAGCTTGACCACGTCGCCGCCCGCGGCCTCGCACACCTCGGCCATCGCGTTGATGAAGGAGATCTTGGTGGCCAGGAAGGAGTTGGCCGCGACCTTGACCAGCTCGGCGGTCGGGAAGTCGGTCACCACGAACGGCGAGCCCTCGCCGATCGGCGTCTGGTAGACCTCGCGGAGCAGCTTCTCGGCCCGGTCGCCCGCGACGCCGACCACGATCCGGTCCGGGTGGAGGGTGTCCTGGACGGCGAACCCCTCGCGCAGGAACTCCGGGTTCCAGGCCAGCTCCGCGTCCGCTCCCACCGGCGCCAGCTCGGCCAGCCGGGCGGCGAGCAGATCGGCGCTGCCGACCGGCACCGTGGACTTGCCCACGACCAGCGCGGGGCGGCGCAGATGCGGGGCCAGCGACTCCACCGCGGAGTTCACATGGCTCATGTCACAGGCGTACTCGCCGTGCTTCTGCGGGGTGTTCACACAGATGAAGTGGATGTCGCCGAACTCCCCGGCCTCCTCGTAGGAGGTGGTGAAGCGCAGCCGCCCGCTGGCCCCCTCGATCCCCGCGGTGTGGCGCCGCAGCAGCTCCTCCAGCCCGGGCTCGTACATCGGCACCCGGCCCTCGGTGAGCATCGCGATCTTCTCGGGCACGACATCGAGGCCCAGCACCTCGAAGCCGAGCTCCGCCATGGCCGCTGCGTGGGTGGCGCCGAGGTAGCCGGTGCCGATCACAGTGATCTTGAGGGCCATGCAGTGCTCCAGAACGGTCGATCGCAGATGCGGTGCCTGAGCATAGTCTGGACCACGCTACGGGCTCAGCCGACTCTGTCAGGTAGCTCACGTATACCTAGCGGGGCCCCGCCCCTAGAATTCAGTTACTTAACGGTAGTTAGCGCTCTATGGGGAGTGAGAGGCTTGGCGTCCTCGGTGAATGACTTCGACCTGTACCGGCCGTCCGAAGAGCACGACATGCTCAGGGACGCCGTCCGCTCTCTCGCCGAGGCGAAGATAGCCCCTTACGCCGCCGAGGTCGACGAGGCGGTCCGCTTCCCCCAGGAGGCGCTGGACGCCCTGGTCGCGAACGACCTCCACGCGGTGCACATCCCCGAGGCCTACGGTGGCTCGGGCGCGGACGCGCTGGCCACCGTGATCGTCATCGAGGAGGTCGCCCGGGTCTGCGCCTCCTCCTCCCTGATCCCCGCGGTCAACAAACTGGGCTCGCTGCCGGTCATCCTCTCCGGCTCCGAGGAGCTGAAGAAGAGGTACCTGGCCCCGCTCGCCAAGGGCCACGCGATGTTCTCGTACTGTCTCTCCGAGCCGGACGCGGGCTCGGACGCGGCCGGGATGAAGACCAAGGCGGTCCGCGACGGCGACTCCTACGTGCTCAACGGCGTCAAGCGCTGGATCACCAACGCCGGGGTCTCCGAGTACTACACCGTGATGGCCGTCACCGACCCCGAGAAGCGCTCCAAGGGGATCTCCGCCTTCGTCGTCGAGAAGTCCGACCCGGGCGTCTCCTTCGGCGCCCCGGAGAAGAAGCTCGGCATCAAGGGCTCGCCGACCCGCGAGGTCTACCTCGACAACGTCCGCGTCCCCGCCGACCGGATGATCGGCGCCGAGGGCACCGGCTTCGCCACCGCCATGAAGACCCTCGACCACACCCGGATCACCATCGCCGCCCAGGCCCTCGGCATCGCCCAGGGCGCGCTCGACTACGCCAAGGGGTACGTCCAGGAGCGCAAGCAGTTCGGCAAGCCGATCGGCGACTTCCAGGGCGTCCAGTTCATGCTCGCCGACATGGCGATGAAGCTGGAGGCCGCCCGGCAGCTCACCTACGCGGCGGCGGCGCGGTCCGAGCGGGTGTCCCTCGGGGGCGGCAAGGAGGACCTGACGTTCTTCGGCGCCGCGGCCAAGTGCTACGCCTCCGACGCCGCGATGGAGATCACCACGGACGCCGTCCAGCTGCTCGGCGGCTACGGCTACACCCGTGACTACCCACTCGAGCGGATGATGCGGGACGCCAAGATCACGCAGATCTACGAGGGCACCAACCAGGTGCAGCGCATCGTGATGGCGCGCAACCTTCCGTAAGACCCCGGAGCGAAAGAGCGGTGCCGGGCCCGATCGGGCCCGGCACCGCTCTTTCATGAGGTCCGGCTCAGTTGCTGGAGACGGTGACCTTGTCGTCGTTCTTCAGCTCGCCCATCAGCTGCTTGACCTTGGCCATGTCCCACTGCACCGCGCTGCCCTTGGAGGTGGCCAGGCCGGGGTTGGAGATCGGCATGTTCATCTGCTTGCCGTCGCCGCCGGAGACGCTCTTCATCGCGAAGAACATGTCCTTCACGTCCCACAGGCTCATGTCCTTGTCGACCACCAGGTTGTCCAGGCCCGCGCCCATCGTCGGGTAGAGCTTGAACGGGTTCATGACCGTACCCGCCGAGGCCGCCTTGTTGGCCAGCGCGGACAGGAACTTCTGCTGGTTCTTGGTGCGGTCCAGGTCGCCGCCCGCGAGGCCGTAGCGCTGCCGGACGAAGGCGAGCGCCTGCTGGCCGTTCAGCGTCTGCTTGCCCTTCTTCAGGTCATTGCCGGACTTCTTGTCCTTCATGTCCTGCGGGATGTCGATCTCGACACCGCCGACGCCGTCCACGAGGTTGGCGAAGCCGTCGAAGCCGATCTCCGCGTAGTGGTCGATCTTCAGGCCGGTGTTGTACTCGATCGTGCGGACGAGCAGTCCGGGCCCCTCGGAGGAGTACGACGCGTTCAGCTTGTTCTGGCCCGCCGGGATCCGGTTGCCGGTCTCCGAGCCGGTGAAGGACGGGATGGTGACCCAGGAGTCACGGGGGAGGCTGACCATGGTGTTGCCGTTCTCACCGACATGGAGAAGGATCATGGAGTCGGTGCGGCGGCCGTCGGCCGAGCCGGTGTGCAGCTTCTTCTTGTCCTCGTCGGACATGCCCTCGCGGCTGTCGGAACCGACGATCAGGTAGTTGGTGCCCTTGCCGCCGCCCGGCCGGTCCTCGACCTTGCTGAGGTCGACCTCGCGGCGGAGCTTGGAGTCGGCCCAGAAGTAGGTGCCGATGCCGACGGCGAGCAGCAGGACGATCAGGGTGACCAGGCCGATGGTTATCCGCCGCTTCCAGTTCTTCGGCCTCACCGGGCGCGGGCCGGGACCGCCGGGGCCACCCGGGCCGTGCGGGCCGCCATTGCCCGGTCCGCCGTCGCCGTAGACCTGACCGGTGTTGTAACCGTCGTCGTAGTCGTCATAGCCCTGGGACGCCTGCTGCGGCGGAACGGTGCCGCGACGGGGCGAGAGGCCGGGCGGCAGCGGCGGCTCGCCGTACGGACCGCCCCCACCGGGCGCCGTGCGCCTCACCTGTGGCATGGCACGCGCCCCCTCCGGTTCGGCGCTGCCGCTACCACGTCCATACCGGCCGCTGCCGTCGCCGGTCGATCCCTGGGGCCATTCGCTCATGCAAGGCAGTGTGCCTGGTCGGGTGGGTCCCCTTACAGGGCGGGTGCTGGATCGCGGCACGGCTGTTGCAGACCTGATAAGAATCCGGTCCGCATAAGGTGGGCGACATGACCAAACCGGCCCAGGGTGCGGAACCGGAGCTTCCGGGTAAGCCCACCTCCGCCTCTCGCACCACGCTGTCGCACATCATGACCGGCAGCGACACCAATCTCCTCGGCACCGTCCACGGCGGCGTGATCATGAAGCTGGTGGACGACGCCGCCGGAGCGGTCGCCGGACGCCACTCCGAGGGGCCCGCGGTCACCGCGTCGATGGACGAGATGGCCTTTCTCGAACCGGTCAGGGTCGGCGACCTCGTCCATGTGAAGGCCCAGGTCAACTGGACCGGCCGGTCCTCCATGGAGATCGGGGTACGGGTGCTGGCCGAGCGGTGGAACGAGTCCACGCCCGCCACCCAGGTCGGCAGCGCCTATCTGGTCTTCGCCGCCGTCGACGCCGACGGCAAGCCCCGGTCCGTGCCCCCGGTCATCCCGGAGACCGAGCGGGACAAGCGGCGCTACCAGGAGGCCGAGATCCGCCGGACCCACCGGCTGGCCCGCCGCCGCGCGATCAAGGAGCTCCGTGCCCAGCGCACCGCCGGGCGCGCCGACGATGCCACCGAGGGCGCCGACCGGGCGTGACTCCCGGCGTCGGCCGTTGCCCCCGGTGTCAGAGGGCGCGGGCGGCGGCGCTGGTTTCCGGGGCAGCGGGAACGGTGGCCCCGCCGTCCGGGCAGACGACCTCGTCGCCGGTGACGGCCCCGAACCCGGTGGTGTCGGTCTTCGGCGCCTCGGCCCGGACCGGCCGTACGCCCTTGTAGTCCGCGCCGATCGTGACCTGCATCACCGCCCCCTGCCCGACCACCGGCTTCAGCCGGGCCCCGGGCAGCGCGGCCGCCAGCGAGCGCACCGAGCGGTCCCAGACGGGGTCGTAGGCGATCACCGTGTGCGGGACGTCGGGCGTCGCGGCGTCGGCGGGGGAGCCGGTGGTGGCGAAGCCGGTGGCGTGCAGCGCGCGGTCCGCGCGGCGGGCCAGCCCGCTCGTCGTGGTGCCGTTGAGCACATGCACCCGGACCCGGGCCGGGTCCACGTCCACCGGGGTGGCCCGGACCCGCTTCGGGTGGTGGGCGACGAGCGGCCGGTCCTCGCGGAGGGTGGTGAAGAGCCGCTGGGCCTTGGCCTGGTTCCAGCGCAGCGTGGATCCGGCCCCCTTCACCGGCACACCGGGCAGCACCACCGGCACCGAGGCGAACTCCGAGGACCCCGGGGTGACCCCGCTCATCGCCCGCCCCAGGGCGACCATGTCCTCCGCGCGGAAGCCGTGGTCGGCGCGGACCGAGCCCAGCAGGGCCCCGGCCACTCGGTTGAACCGCACCGGGTTGAGCAGGATGCCCCCGGCCGTGGTCTGGTGGACCACGGCGGCCAGGAAGCGCTGCTGCCGCTGGATCCGGCCCAGGTCGGAGGTGCCGTCCACATGCCGGGAGCGTACGTACTGCAGCGCCTGGCCGCCGTTCAGGACATGGGTGCCGGCCGCCAGGTCAAGACCGGTGTGATCGTCCTTGAGCGGCCGCGCGGTGCAGATCTTCACCCCGCCGAGTACGTCGACCGTCTTCATGAAGCTGGTGAAGTCCACCTCGAGGTAGTGGTCGATGTGGACGCCGGTCAGATGCTCCACGGTGCGCACGGTCAGGCTCGGCCCGCCCTCGGCGTACGCGGCGTTGAGCTTCCGCGGATGGCTCGGATGGCGCTTGCCGGTGGCGTCGGTGTACGCGGGGATCCTGGCGTACGAGTCGCGGGGCAGGCTGACCGCGCTGACCCGGCGGTGGTCGGCCGACAGATGCATCAGCATGATCGTGTCGGTGCAGCGGCAGGGGGCTCCGCCCAGCCGGTACAGCGCCTTCTCCCGGGGCGTGATCTTCTCCCGCCCGTCCGTGCCGACCACGAGGAAGTTGACGCCCCCGCCGGTGTTCTCCGGCCGGTTGTCCAGGCCGGAGAAGGCATCCACCCGGTGGATCCCGGAGTCGAGCTCCCTGACCAGCAGATGCCCGATGCCGCTGACCGCCAGCACCAGACAGGCGCCGCCCGTGGCCAGCCGGAGCCCCCAGCGGGGGCGGCGGGCGCGGGGGCGCGACGGGCGCGGCGATCGGGCCGGTGCATTCACTCCGGGGACCTCCGTGAACTTCGGCGGGCTGGGCGGAACCGCCTCACCGTAGGCCCATACGACGATCGCTTTGACGGCCCCACGCCGCCCGTACGGGGGGCTGCCACCCGGGCGGCGCGTTCCGGTGTCCCCCATTCGCGGTAACGTGGCCCGTAAACCGCAGTCCTATGGGGCCCCGCCCGCAGTCTTCTGGGGCCCGGCCCCCGAACCCCGAGGTGCCATGCCCCCGCATCAGCTCCCGGCCGTCTCCGTGATCATGCCGGTGCTCAATGAGGAACGCCATCTGCGCAATGCCGTGCGGCACATCCTGGAGCAGGAGTACGACGGCGAGATGGAGGTGGTGATCGCGCTCGGCCCGTCCACCGACCGCACCGACGAGATCGCCGCCGAACTGGTGGCGGAGGACCCCCGGGTGCATACGGTCCCCAACCCCACGGGCCGCACCCCCGCCGCCCTGAACGCGGCGATCAAGGCGTCCCGCCATCCGGTGGTGGTCCGGGTCGACGGCCACGGCATGCTCTCGCCCGACTACATCGCGACCGCCGTACGGCTCCTGGAGGAGACCGGCGCGCAGAACGTGGGCGGGCTCATGCACGCCGAGGGCGAGAACGACTGGGAGAGGGCCGTCGCCGCCGCCATGACCTCCAAGATCGGGGTGGGCAACGCGGCCTTCCACACCGGTGGTGAGGCGGCCCCCGCCGAGACCGTCTATCTGGGCGTCTTCCGGCGCGAGGCGCTGGAGCAGCAGGGCGGGTACAACGAGGAGTTCATCCGCGCCCAGGACTGGGAGCTGAACTTCCGGATCCGTGAGGCGGGCGGGCTGATCTGGTTCTCGCCCGAGCTGAAGGTCTCCTACCGGCCGCGGCCGAGCGTGCGGACCCTGGCCAGGCAGTACAAGGACTACGGCCGCTGGCGCCATGTCGTGGCCCGCTTCCACCAGGGCTCGATCAATCTGCGCTATCTCGCCCCGCCGACCGCCGTCGTCGCCATCGCGGCGGGCATCGTGCTGGGCGCGGCCGTCACCCCGTGGGCGTTCGTGATCCCCGGCGGCTATCTGGCCGGGATCGTCGCGGGCTCGCTCCCCGCGGGCAAGGGGCTTCCGGTGGCGGCCCGGCTGCGGATCCCGGTGGCGCTGGCGACCATGCACATGTCGTGGGGCTGGGGCTTTCTGACCAGCCCGCGGGCGCTCGCCAAGAAGGTCATCGCCAGCCGCCGCCCGGCGGTCATGGCGCCGTAGCCGCGCCCGTACCCGCGTACGCCGAAGGAGCGCCTGCGCCACGTACGCCGAGGGGGCCGGACCCGCATTGGGTCCGGCCCCTTCGCATGTCGTGCCGGGCGTCAGCATGTCGTACCGGGCGTCAGAAGGTGTAGCCCGGGTTGACCTTCATACAGCCCTTCTCCTCGCCGTTGAGCGCGTCCGCGCTCTTGGGCGCCTTGCCGCCGTCGTCCGCCGCCGCCTTCGGATAGGCGGTGCCCTCGCGCCAGTCGTTGCCGACCACCAGGGTGATCTCCCGCACCGACGTCGACGACTTCACCGCGGACTTCGGCAGCTTCAGCGCCTTGGCCACGGCCAGGGCGTCGCCCTGCCGGGGCTCGTCCGGGTAGAGGACGGTGGTGTCGGCCTGCGAGATCAGCGCCGTGTTCGCGGTGGCCTTGGCGTAGCCAAGGCGCGCCAGCTCGGAGGTGATCACCCCGGCCCGGCCGGAGACCGGCCCCAGGACGGTGCTCGCGGTGCCGTTCTGCACCACCACCGGGAGCTGTTCCTTGGGCACGGTGGGCGCCGGGGTGGCGTCGGGCTTCTTCTTGTCCTTGCCGTCCAGGCTGATGTCGTTGCGCAGCAGCGAGAAGGTCTGCTCGGCCTCGCCCGGCTTGGGCAGTACGTAGCCCCCGCCGCCGCCGTACTCCCAGGGCATGGTGATCATGGTGGTGCGCTTGGTCGGCACCCGCTTGAGGTCATTGCCCAGGTCGTACAGCTTCTTGACGGTGCCGAGGCCGTGGTCGACGGTCAGCGCGTCGGTGGCGGCCTCCGCGAGGTCCATCAGCTTGCCCGGGTCGCTGAGCTTGGTGCCCGACTTCAGCTGGCGGATCATCGACGTCATGTACATGTGCTGGGCCTTGGCCCGGCCGATGTCGGTGTTGTCCTCGAAGCCGTAGCGGGTGCGCAGCCACTGGAGGGCCTGGACGCCCTTGACGTTGTGGGTTCCCTTGGTGAGCTTCAGGCCGGAGCCATGGCCCCTGCTGTCATGGGAGTAGATGTTGTTGTCCACGCACACCGGGACGCCGCCGATGGCGTCCGCCATGGAGACCACCCCGGAGAAGTCGATCATCATGAAGTGATCGATGTAGACGCCGGTGAGCTCCTTCCAGGTGGCGACCGTACAGCCCGGACCGCCGTGCTGGAGCGACTGGTTGATGGCCCCCTCGGTCTTCGGGTACACCGTGCCGTCGTGCGGATCGGTGCACCGGGGGATGGTCACCCTGGTGTCGCGCGGGATGCTGACGACCGACATGTTGCTGCGGTCGGCCGAGACGTGCACCAGCATCTGCACATCGCCCAGCGGCTTGCGCTCCGCGTCCTGCTTGGCGCCGCCCAGCTTGACGTTCTCCGCGGTGTTACGGCCGTCGGAGCCGATGAGCAGGATGTTGAGGGGTGTCTGTCCGTCGGCGTTGGGCTCGGGCTTGCCGATCTTGCTGTCGCCGAGGTCCAGTTCCTCCTTCTTCAGGTTGCCGTTCAGGTGTTGGTAGTAGAAGTATCCGGCGCCGGCCGCGCCGAGCACCAACACGGCCAGTGTCAGGGCGGTCCAGCGCAGGATCCGCACCCCGCGGCTCCGCTTCCGCTTCCCCTGACGGCCGGATCGGCGCCCCGCGCCGTGCGACGCGGGGCCCTCCCGTTTCGGCGGGCTGTCGTCCTCACCGCGCTCACGTGGTTCGGGAACGGTGGCCCGCCGCCCCCTCTCCCCCCGCACACTGCTCTGCCGCATCGGGCCCTCCCCCGGTTCTCTCGGTCGTCCGGCCCGATGGACGAGGGTGGATCCGCTGGCCGGCGACGGTCACTTGGCGCAGACGTCCTTGTCGTTGGCCTCGACCCTCTGAATGTCCTTCGGCGCCTTCGAGGGGGCGGAGATCGGCGTTCCGGCGCCCTTGAAGTCCGCGCCCAGCGTCAGGGTCATCTCCGCCATCGGCTCGGCGTCCTTCGTGCCTTCCTTCATGGCGGAGGCGGGCAACCCCATGCTGTCGGCCAGCCGACGCGCCTGGTCGGCCTGGTTGGGAGCGTACTCCAGCGTGGTCTTCTTCAGCTCTGACGGAGCGTTTCCGCCGTTGCTGGTCCGGGACATCCCCTCGGTGTTCTGCATCCAGTCGACGGTCTCCTGGGCGGCGCCGAACTGCCCGCTGCCGTTGAGCACCTTGACCCGGACATCGGCGGGATCGGCCTTCGGCCCCTTGAGCCGCGCCGCCTGCTTGTCCTTGGCCGCCTTCTCCTTCTTCTTGACCTCGGTCAGCGAGACGTCCTGCCGGACCATGGAGAACAGCGGCTCGGCGCTGGTCTTGTTCAGCAGCACGGTCGCACCGTCGGTGTTGTCGACGACCGGAACGGTCGCGAAGGTGACGTTCTTGAGATCGACCTTGCTCAGGTTCTTCCCCAGCTCGGCCAGCTTGGAGACGGTGCCGATCCCGGTGTCCACAGCGAGCGCCTTGGTGGCGGTCTGGGCCAGGTCCCACATCTTGCCCGGGCTGGAGAGCGTCCCGCTGGCCTTCATCTTGCGCATCAGCGAGCTCAGGAACTGCTGCTGGAGCTTGATCCGGTCCAGGTCCCCGCCGAAGCCGACGGCATGACGGGTCCGGACGAACGCCAGGGCCTGCTCGCCCTCGACCGTGTGCCGCCCCTTCTTCAGGTTCAGGTGCGACTTGGGGTCGTTGATGTCCTTGCCGAGGCAGATGTCCACCCCGCCGACAGCCGTGGACATGCTCTTGACCGCGTTGAAGTCGGCCATCATGAAGTGGTTGATGTTCAGGCCGGTGATCTTCTCCACCGTCTGCCAGGTGCAGCCCGGGTCGCGCCCCTCCTGCCCCAGGCTGGTGTTGAACCGCACCTCGTTCTCGCCCGGGATCTTCTTCCGCTGGCCGTCCTTCTTCACGGTGCAGTCCGGGATGTCGGTGATCATGTCCCGCGGGAAGCTCAGCACCGTGGCGTTCGACCGGTCCGCGGAGACGTGGAACAGCAGGGTGGTGTCGGCGTGGCCGACGCTACCCGCGTCACCATAGCCCTCGTTCCCCTTGCCGTCCCGGCGGTCGGTGCCGATCAGCAGGAGGTTCATCGGGCCGTCGGAGACCGCGTCGTTGTTCTCGCCGACGTCGTACTTGGTGATGTTGTTGTTCAGGTGCTGATAGACGAAGTACGCCGCGGCCGAACCGCCCACCAGCAGGAAGGCCAGGGTGCCGCTGCCCCAGTAGAGCGCCTTCTTCGTCTTCGACTTCTTCGGCTTCGGCTTGCGACGGCTGACCGGGCCATCCGCCTTCTCCTTCTCCGCCTCCCGTTTGGCCGCACGGCGGCGCCCCCCGGGCTCGGAGCCCGGGGCGCCGTCATCCCCCGCTGATCTGGAGACCCGTCGCAGCTCCGTGGTGTCGTCCACCGATGTCTCGGCGGGATTCAGCCGCAGCTCATAGTTGCCCGTATTCGGGTCGAACACCCACTGATCGGCTGGGTCCAAGTCACCCGCCCCGCCAGGGCCTTGCGCGTCCACGGTCGCCTGTGTCCTCCGTCGGTGCCACGCGGCGCCTCCCCCTCAAGGCGCTCCATCCATCTTTACGCAGTGCGCGGCCACCTTGTAGAGCGCACCGGATCGCTCACACTATCCGTACAGATCAGCGTCAAGCGACGCTGGTGACAAATTCCACTTCCCTACAACTGGGCAATCTGCCCAATCCTTATCTGATCCTTCACGAATCGTGGGCCGCCCTTATGGTCCTTTTACTCGCAGATGCCGCGTGTTACTGGCAGACGCCGTGGGCCGCCGTCGTCCCCTGGAACCCGCCGAGGTCGGCGGCCTTCGGCCGGCCGCCCGCCGAAGCCGGGACGGCATGGGACACCGGCACCGGCCGATCCAGCCGCAACCGCCGGAACAGCCGGTCGGCATCGGGTTGGACGAGCTCATCGCGGTTCTTGTCGTACGCGTAGGGCTGCCGCGGAATCGTCAGGAAGCGGATCTCGTCCCGGGGGATGTCCCGCACTCCGCGCGCCAGCGCGTACAGATCCTTGAGCGAATCCAGACCCGGATCGGTGGTCAGCGAGGACGTCGCGGCGCTGAGTACCGGATACAGCTTCGCCGGATTCAGCAGCACACCATTGCTCTGCACTTTCTTCACAAGCGAGCCCATGAACTCCTGTTGCCTCCCGATACGCTCCGTGTCGCTCCCGTCGCCGATGCTGTATCTGGCGCGCACATAGCCCAGGGCCTGCTCGCCGTGGAGGACTTGGCGGCCCGCGGGCAGCTTCAGATGCGCGTCGGCGTCGTCCACGGGCTCCTTCAGGCACATCTCCACCCCGCCCACCGCGTTCACCAGCCGCTTGAAACCGCTGAAGTCCACGATCATGTGGTGGTCGACGCGGATCCCGGTCAGCTTCTCGACGGTGCGGATCGAGCAGGCCGCGCCACCGGCCTCGAACGCCCAGTTGAACTGGGCGAACCGGGCCTGGACGCGTTCTCCGTCCGGCCCGTCGCAGGCCGGGATGTCCACCATCAGATCGCGCGGGATGGAAACGGCGGTCGCGCCTTTCCCGCCCGCTTGTAGATGCAGCAGGATCGTGGTGTCCGAGCGCTGGGTGCCGCTGTCCCTGCCGTATTTGCCGTTGCCCTCGCCGCCCCGGTCGTCGGAGCCGAGCAGCAGGATGTTCTGCGCGTCCCGCACCACCGACACCGGCCGCTCGGCCTCGTACTTCCTCAGCTCGTTCGCGGTCCGGGTATCGGTGTGGATGTTGCCGTCGAGACGTTCGTAGAGCCACCACCCCGCACCGGCGACCGACAGCACCAGCGAGGCCATGGCCAGGGCGAGGACGCGCGGCCAGCGGCGCCCGCGTCTCGGCGCGGGCTCAGAGCTGTCGGTCGTCACGTCCGCGTCCTCCCACCCGTATTCCGCCCGGGGGCGGAGCGGCATCGCATGCCGGGATACCGATTAACGGAACAGACATGCGAAGCCCGCACATGGTTGTACGTATCCGTAGATCATCGCGCGGGGTGGGCGGCGCGGCCGGTGGGCTCGCTGTGGGCCCGGGGTGCGGGTGTGGCTGTGGGGGTGGCCTCAGGGTGTGGGTGCGACTGTGGGGATGGCCTCAGGGGGTGGTGGCGGTGACGCGCTCGCTCTCCTTGCGCCCGGCCAGTTCCTTCTCGTCCAGCCGGTCCAGATGGCGGCAGAGCACCACCGAACCGCCACTGACCAGCGGCGCGTACAGCCCGTACGACAGCCCTTCCCAGGTGCCGTAGGACAGCCCCGACAGGATCCGCGAACCGGGCCCGAGGCCCCTCCCGGCGGCGTCGGCGCCCGCCCGCTCCACCACCTCGGCGCTCGTCAGCTCCACACCGCCGACGGCCAGCGCGGGCGTATCAGGGTCGACGGGGGCGTACGGGGCGAAGCGGTCGCCCTGGCTGGGCACCTCCACGGCGTAGTCCGCGAACCCCTCGGGCAGCTGGGGGAAGCGGCCGCCCAGCGGCTGGAGCGACAGCGCCACCCGCTCCCCGGAGCACTCCCGCGCCTCCTTGAGGCTGTCCGGGCCGCTGACGACGAGATCGGCGGAGGCCGGGTCGCCCCCGATGTCCACGAGGACCCCGACCGAGGAGCAGGCCACCAGCCATACGGCGGTCTGCCAGTGGGCGGGGAGCAGCAGTGCGCATCTGTCGCCGGGCGCGGCGGCGAGATCGTCCTGGAGGAGATTGGCGGTCTTCGCCACCCAATTGGCGAAGGTGGCCACGGAGAGTTCGACGCGTTCGCCCGTGGCGTCGTCGTAGAAGGTCACGAGCGGGCGGGAGGGATCCGCGTCGAGCGCGGATCCCAGCAGGTCGGCGGGGGTGCGGTCGGTGGCGTTCACCCGCGCAAGCCTACGCGCCGAAAATGCGGTGCGGATGGGGTCGGTGGGGTCCGGCTCACCGGACCGTCCGCGACGTGTGCGCTCTTCCGAATGGACAGGTTTGTCACCTTATGTAGACGATTTCAATCATGCGTGCATACATGGCATCCTCGATCGGCGTCGCGTGCACCGCCGCCCTCGCCCTTCCCCTCGCCCTGTACCCCGACCCCGCCCATGCCCGCGCCTGGGGCCACGCTCAGGCCCAGGGCGGGGCCCAGGTCCAGGCCCAGGCCCAGGGCCAGGTCCAGGGCCAGGCTCACGCTCGGGTCGAGCGGACCGTAGCCGTCGGCTCCACGCGGTCGCTGCCGCTGCGCCCGTCGCACCCGTCCGTGGGCGGGGGACTGGGTCGGGGCGTGGCCGCCGGGCGCGGGGAGGCCACGTTCGAGCGGGGCGTCACCGCGTCGGGCGTGCGGCCGTTCTCGCTCGTCGGCGTCGTCTGGGACCGCCCCTCGGCGGAGCTCCGGGGCCGGGTGCAGGTGCGCACCCGCGCGGTCGGCGGCGCGTGGTCGCCGTGGCGCGAGCTGCTGCCGTACGGGGACGAGGCCCCCGACCCGGATTCGCCCGAACTCCGCGGCGCACGGGCGCACGGCGGGACCGCACCGCTGTGGGTCGGCGCCTCGGACGCCGTCCAGGCGCGGGCGCGGCCGGAGCGGGCGGGTACGGGGGCGGACGCGGAAGCGGGGGCGGAGGGTGTGGGGACGGGGGATGCGCGAGCGGGGGATGCGGGCGCGCATGCGGCGGCCCTGCCGTCCGGGCTGCGGCTGGAGCTGATCGAGCCGGGTGAGCCCCCGGTGCCGCCGGGGCCGGACCGGGCCGCGCTCCGCGCGCTTCCGGGGCAGCCGGTGCCGACGGGGGCGGGTTCGCCGGGGAAGCCCGCGAAGCCGGGGAAGCCGGGGAAGTCGGGAAAGCCCGCGAAGTCGACGCCCAGACCCCCCGTATCCGTAACCACCACCCCGCAACCCAGCGCGCCCGGCACCGATACCGGCACCGGCACCGGCACCGACGCGGGCAAGGTGGGCGCCGCCGCCCGCAATAGCGCGCCGCGGCCCAGCATCGTCACGCGCGCGGGCTGGGGCGCCGACGAGAAGATCCGTGAAACGGGCCACGCCTACAGCAAGACCGTGAAGGTCGCTTTCATCCACCACACCGTGACGGGCAACAACTACAGCTGCGCACAGGTGCCCTCCGTTCTGCGCAGTATCTACCGCTACCACGTGAAGAGCCTGGGATGGCGCGACTACGGCTACAACTTCACCATCGACAAGTGCGGAAAAATCTACGAAGGCCGCTCCGGCGGGGTGACCAAAGCCGTACGCGGGGCGCACACGCTGGGCTTCAACGCTGACAGCATGGGCATCGCCGTCCTGGGCACCTTCACCTCCAAGAAGCCCCCGGCCAAGGCCGTGAGGGCCATCGCCGAGCTCACCGCGTGGAAACTGGGCCTCTTCAAGCGGAATCCGCGGGGTACGACGCAGCTGGCGTCGGGTGGCGGCAACAAGTACAAGAAGGGCGCCAGCGTAAAGCTCCATGTGATCGCGGGTCACAGCGACGGCTTCGCCACCGAGTGCCCCGGCAAGCTCCTCTACGGGAAGCTCGGTTCGGTACGGAAGACAGCCGCCCGCCTCCAGGGGCGCTGATCAGGCGCGGTCCGCGGATCTGCATACACTGGCCGCCGACCGGCGAGCCCCAGCAGGAAGCAGAGACGTACGTGACCAACGCGCCAGCAACGCCATCGCCAGAGGCGATCCTCCTGGTCGGCGGCAAGGGAACCCGGTTGCGCCCGATGACGGTGCACACCCCCAAGCCGATGGTCCCGGCGGCCGGTGTTCCGTTTCTTACCCACCAACTCGCCCGCGCCCGCGCCGCCGGGGTCGAGCACATCGTGCTCGCCACGTCCTATCTGGCGGAGGTCTTCGAGCCGTACTTCGGTGACGGCTCCTCGCTCGGCCTGCACCTGGAGTACGTCACGGAGGAGGAACCCCTCGGCACCGGCGGCGCCATCCGCAACGTCGCCTCCCGGCTGCGCTCGGGCCCCGACGACCCGGTGCTCATCTTCAACGGGGACATCCTCACCGGCCTCGATATCCGCGCCCTCGTCGACAACCACCGCACGACGGGCGCCGATGTCTCCCTGCACCTCACCCGGGTCCCCGACCCGCGCGCGTACGGGCTGGTGCCGACGGACGAACGGGGCAGGGTCACCGCCTTCCTGGAGAAGCCGCAGACCCCCGAGGAGATCGTCACCGACCAGATCAACGCGGGCGCGTACGTCTTCAACCGCTCGGTCATCGACAGCATCCCCGCCGACCGCCCCGTCTCCGTGGAACGCGAGACCTTCCCCGGTCTGCTCGCGGAGGGCGCGCATCTGCAGGGCATGGTGGACTCCACCTACTGGCTCGACCTGGGCACCCCCGAGGCGTTCGTCCGGGGCTCCGCGGACCTGGTGCTGGGCCGTGCCCCCTCCCCGGCCGTCCCGGGCCGCTGCGGCGACCGCCTCGTCCTGGACAGCGCCTCGGTCGCGGTCGACGCCAAACTGACCGGCGGCACGGTCATCGGTCCCCAGGCCCGGGTGGGCGCGGGCGCGCGCATCGAGGGCAGCACGGTGCTGGAGGGCGCGGTCGTGGAGGAGGGCGCCCAGGTCCGCGACTCCCTCGTCGGCGCGGGCGCCCGAATCGGCGCCCGTACGGTCCTCCAGGGCGCGGTGGTCGGCGACGGCGCCCTGGTTGGCCCGGACAACGAGCTACGGGACGGCGTCCGAGTATGGTGCGGAGCCGACATCCCCCCGGGCGCCCTCCGCTTCTCCTCCGACCAGTAACCCCGACGCCCCCCGCCCCCACCGCATCCGCAGGCCCTCGCCCCCACATTCCAGCCCCTCCGGCGCCTGAAGAGCCGGGGTCCGAGCGACAGAGCCCTTTCCTGCGCAACTCAGCCCCTCCGGCGTTTGAGGAGCAGGTCCGAGGGGCCGAGCCCCATGTTCAGCCCCTCCGGCGCGTGAGAAGCGGGTCCGAGGGGCCGAGCCCCACATATCAGCCCCTCCGGCGTCTGAGGAGCGGGGTCCGGGGCGGAGCCCCGGCGGGG
>NZ_LAKD02000053.1 GCF_000968685.2 Streptomyces antioxidans | reverse complement strand
TGCTGCAACGTCGCACCGATGTCCGCCGTCACCGCCGTCGTCATCGACTGCACCGAGATCGGCGCATCACCACCCACGGCCACCGACCCGACCTGGATCTTCCGGCTGACCCGGCGCCGCGCGAGGGGCCTGCCCGGCACGGCGGGCAGGCCGAGTGCGACAGGTTCCGCTGCGCTCATCACGTCACCTGCCTCCGGCCGCGGTCTCGCGCGCGGCGCGCAGCGACTCCTTGAGGGAGCCCATGGTCGCCAGGACCGCGGTGGGCTCATAGCCGCAGTGGGCCATGCAGTTGTCGCAGCGCGGGTCCTTGCCGCGGCCGTAAGCGTCCCAGTCGGTCTCCTCCACCAGCTGGCGGTAGGTCGGGACATAGCCGTCGCTCATCAGATAGCAGGGGCGCTGCCAGCCGAAGAGGGAGTAGTTGGGAATTCCCCACGCGGTGCACGGGAAGTCCGTCTTGCCCTCGAGGAAGTCGAGGAAGAGCGGGCTGTGGTTGAGCCGCCAGCGGCGCCGGTTGCCCCCGGCGAACGCCTTGCGGAACAGCTCCCGGGTCTGCTGGACGCCCAGGAAGTGCTCCTGGTCGGGCGCCTTCTCGTACGCGTAGGCGGGCGAGATCATCATCTCGTCCACCTTGAGTTCGTCATTGAGGAAGTCGAGCACGTCAATGACGGTCTGCGGGGTGTCGGTATTGAAGAACGTGGAATTGGTGGTGACCCGGAAGCCGCGCCGCTTGGCCTCCTTGATGGCCTCCACCGCCTCGTCGAACACCCCCTCCTTCGCCACCGATTCATCGTGCCGCTCCCGCAGCCCGTCGATGTGCACCGCGAAGGCGAAGTACGGAGAGGGCGTGAACAGGTGCATCTTCTTCCGCAACAGCATCGCGTTGGTGCAGAGGAAGACGTACTTCTTCCGCGCCACCAGCTGCCGTACGATCTCGTCGATCTGCGGGTGCATCAGGGGTTCGCCGCCCGCGATGGACACCATCGGCGCGCCCGACTCCAGCACCGCGCCCACGGCCTGGGCGACCGGCATGCGCTGCTTGAGCACTCCGGCCGGATGCTGGATCTTCCCGCAGCCCTCGCACTTGAGGTTGCACGCGAACAGCGGCTCGAGCTCGACGATCAGCGGGAACTTGTCCCGCCGCTTGATCATCTTCTGTTCAAAGAGATACGTCGCGACCCGGATGGTCTGGCGGAGAGGCATGGCCATCTAGCTCACCTCCTGGGAGCAGCGAAGAATGGTGCCAGTGAAAGAAAGCAGGAAGAACGGTCCGAAGAACCCGGAAAGCCGATATTCCACCGCGTAGTGTGCCGATGCGGACGAGTTCATGTTCAGGAGCGTCCACGACCACCCGGACGGCCGCAACCGGACGGACGCCGTGGCCCACGGCGGTGCGCAGGGTCGCGGCGGACTCCATGTCCACCGCGATGGCACCGGTGCTGTGCAGCGCGGCCCGCTCCGCGCCGCGCACCACATGGTCCGAGCCCACGACCGGGCCGGTGTGGACCGCCCGGCGGGGACCGCCGGGGAGGGGGTGTGACAGGGCGTCGGCGAGGATCCGGGTGCCGGTGCACATAGTGCGGCCCGCCCGGTCGCGGGTCTCGTCGGCGACAACGATGTCCCCCGGATGCATCCCGGGGGCGAGACCGGCGCAGAAGCCGGTGGCGATGACGGCGGTGCGCCGCCCCCCGGGCTCCCCGGGCCCACCGGACGACCGCGCCGTCAGCGCCCGGGTCACCGCGCGCTCGGCCGACTGCGGCCCCATGCCCGTGCGCAGCACGGTCACGGCCCCGGCGGCGGCACCGAGACCGGCGCCGCGCAGGGCGAACCGCTCGATGCCGAGCGCACAGGCGATCAGCAGCGACTCACCTCCGGCCGCCGCGGCCGGATCGGCGGACATCAACCGCTCCGCGGTCGCGCCCCGGTGGGCTCGCCGTGGATGTACCGGCCCAGTGCCGTCACCGGGAAGACCTGCCGGTAGAGGTGGTAGTTGATGGAGAAGTCCCAGGGGAATCCGGTGCCGGTGAAGTACGGCTCGTCCCAGGAGCCGTCCGGCCGCTGGGTCCCGGCGAGCCAGGTGACCGCCCGCTCGACGGCCTCGCCGTCCCGCTCCCCCGCCGCCAGCAGCGCGAGCAGCGCCCACGCCGTCTGCGAGGCGGTGGAGGCGCCCCGGCCCATCCACTCGGCGTCGAGGTAGGAGCGCTGGTCCTCGCCCCAGCCGCCGTCCTCGTTCTGAACGCTCTCCAGCCAGCGGACGGCCCGGCGGACCGCCGGATGGGAGGCGGGGACGCCCGCGGCGATCAGCGCGGGGACGACCGAGCCGGTGCCGTAGACGTAGTTGGTGCCCCAGCGGCCGAACCAGGCGCCGCTCGGCTCCTGCTCGGCCAGCAGCCAGGAGATGCCGCGCCGGGTGCGGGCGTCGTACGTCCGCCCCTCGTGCGCCAGCATCTCCACCACATGCGCGGTGACATCGGCCGACGGCGGGTCGATCACCTCGCCGAAGTCGCAGAACGGCAGCTTGTTGGGGAGCGGGCTGGTGTTGTCGACGTCGAACGCGCCCCACGCCCCGTTCTTCGACTGCATGCCCAGCGTCCAGCGCATGGCGCGCCGCACGGCCGCCTCGATCCGCTCGGGCTCGGGGTGGTCGACCCGGCGCAGCGCCAGGATGACCTCGGCGGTGTCGTCGATGTCGGGGTAATTGTCGTTGTGGAATTCGAACGCCCAGCCGCCGGAGGGCAGCCCGGGCCGCCGGACCGACCAGTCGCCCGGCCGGTCGATCTGCTCGGTCAGCATCCAGTCGGCGGCCTTGACCAGCGCCGGGTGGTCCGGGGCGAGACCGGCGTCGGCGAGCGCGATGGCGGCCAGACAGGTGTCCCAGACCGGGGACTGACAGGCTTCGATCATCCGGCTGCCGTCCTCGCGCCACACCGCGAACCGGTCCAGCGACTCCAGACCGGCGCGCATCACGGGGTGGTCGAGGTCGTAGCCGAGCAGATGGAGGGCGATGACGGAGTAGACGGCGGGTGGCTGGATGCCGCCCCAGCAGCCGTCGTTCTCCTGCCGCTCCACGATCCAGCGGGCGCAGGAGCGCAGCGCGGCCCGGCGCAGCGGGCGGAAGGCGACCTTGTGGTAGGCGTGCAGCGCCCGGTCCAACCGTTGGAAGGCGCCGTCCCAGGAGGCAACGGGGGCGAGCGGGCGCGGCGGATGGGGTCTGCGGGGGTCGGTGTGGAGCTCGCCGAGGGGGAAGGGGGCCGGGCGCACGGGGCGTTTGGCCGAGACGACGGTGAGGGGCACGATGGTCTGCCGGGCCCAGCAGCCGAAGTCGTAGATGTTGAGCGGAAGCCACTTCGGGAAGTAGATGATCTCCGGTGGCAGTTCGGGCAGGTCCTCCCAGCGCCACCAGCCGAACAGGGCCAGCCAGATCCGGGTGAACACCCGACTGCTGGCGATCCCGCCGCGGGAGCGCACCCAGGCGGAGGCGGCGGCCATATGGGGCGCGTCGGGCTCGTCGCCGGCCAGCCGCAGCGCGACGTACGCCTCGATGGTGGTGGAGAGCTCGGGCGGACCGCCGTGGAAGGTGGCCCAGGTGCCGTCGGTGGCCTGCTGGGAACGGAGGTAGCGGGCCGCGGCGTCGAGGGTGTCGGGGTCCTGGACGCCGAGGAACTGACGGAGCATCAGGTCCTCGGCGTCCATGGTGACGTTGGTCTCCAGGTCGCCCTTCCACCAGCCACGCTCGTCCTGTTGGGACAGCAGGTGGTCCACCGCGCGGGCCGTCGCCTCACGGGCGACGGTCAGGGTCTTGGGCTCGGATGACTCGGAGGGTTGGACGGTCGGTGTCGCTGTCATGGCTTCCCCTCTGCAGTGTGCTCAGCTGCCGTCTTTGGGGCTTCCGTCGGCCGGCACCCCGGCTGGGTGCCGGCCGGCGACTGCGAACGCGAACTAGCGGTCCATGGCGATCATCTCTCTCGTACGACGACGAAGTCGGCGAGCGCCACGAACCGGGCCCGGATCTCGGCGGGCATGTCCACCGAGTCCAGCGCCGCCATGGCGGTCGCATGCTGTCTGCGGGCCTCCTGGGAGGTCCAGTCCCGGCCACCCGCCTGCTCGATCAACGCGGCGCGGACGGCGAACTCCTCCTCCGAGAAGTCGGCGAACTCCTCCTCCGGCTTGTGCGCGTCCGCCGCGAGGATCTGAGCCAGCCGCTCGGAGTCGGGGCCGCCGGCGTCGAGCGCGGCGACCACGGGGAGGGACTTCTTGCGCTGGCGCAGATCGCTCCAGGTCCGCTTGCCGGTCGCCTCCGGGTCGCCCCAGATGCCGAGCAGGTCGTCGACGGCCTGGAAGGCGAGGCCCAGGTGGTGGCCGTAGCGCTCCAGGGTGTCGGCGGTGCGGTCGTCGGCGCCGCCGAGCACGGCGCCGATGGAGGCGGCGCAGGCGAGCAGGGCGCCGGTCTTGTTGCCCTCCATCTCCAGGCACTCCTCGACGGTGACCCGCTCGCGGTGCTCGTAGGAGATGTCCTGGGCCTGACCGTCGATCAGCTTCCGGGTGGCGGCGGTGAGCCGCCGGGTGGCCCGTCCGGCCTCGACGGTGCCGATCTCCAGCAGTATCTCGTTGGCCAGCGCGAACAGGGCGTCACCGACCAGGATGGCCTGGGCCGGGCCGTGCACCTTCCAGACGGTGTCGCGGTGGCGGCGCTGCTCGTCCCCGTCCATGAGGTCGTCGTGGAGCAGCGAGAAGTTGTGCACCAGCTCGACCGCGACCGCGCCGGGCACCCCGGCCTCCGGGGCGGCGCCCGCCGCCTCGGCGGACAGCAGGGCGAGCGCGGGGCGGACGGCCTTGCCGCCGTCGCCCTCGGCCGGGTTGCCCTCGGCGTCGATCCAGCCGAAGTGGTACGCGGCGACGGTGTTCATGGGCGGGGCCAGCCGGTCCACGGCGGCGCGCAGCACCGGCGTGGCGAGCGTACGGCCGCGCTCCAGCAGCGCCATGACGCCTGCCGTGTCGACACCTGGGGTCGCCGGGGTCACGGTCTCTCCTCTGTTTTTGGTGGTGGTGCTCATGCCGCCTCCTTGGGCGTCCCCCCGCCCGCGGCGGGGAGAGGGTTCACATGCGGGCGGCCGAGGCCGGTGAGGGCCGCGCGGGCGGCGGAAAGGCCGCTGCGCACGGCGCCCTCCATGGTCGCGGGCCAGCCGGTGGCGGTCCACGCACCGGCCAGGTAGAGGCCGGGCGCGTCGGTCGGCGCGGACGGCCGAAGGAGCCCGACGCCGGGGACGGGGGCGAAGGTGGCGGTGCGCTCCCGGGTGACGAAGAAGTCGCGCACCCGCGCCCCGCGGGCGACCGGGAGCAGCCGCTCCAGCTCGGGCAGATAGCGGGCGCGCAGCTCGGCCACCGGGCGGTCGATGTCGTCGTACGCGGCGGACTGGGACACCGCCAGGTACTGGCTGTCCCCGGCCCCGGGCGCGTCCCTGAGCCCCGAGGCGTCCGTACGGTCGAAGACCCACTGGACGGGGGAGCCGATCGCGGCGAAGAAGGGGCGGCGCAGCACCGTGCGGTCGTAGATCACATGCAGGTTGAGGATGGGCGCGGTGGACATGCGCAGCAGCCGGCCGGGGTCCTCCAGGGCGCCGTCGGGCAGCAGGGCGTGCGCCTCGCGCTGCGGTACGGCGAGCACGAGTACGTCCGCCTCGGCCCGGGGCTCCTCCCCCGGCCGCCCGGCGGTGGCCATGCTCCAACGGCCCCCGGGGGTACGGAGGACGGCGGTCACCCGGGTACGCAGATCGGTCCGCACACCCGCCGCGTCCAGGGCGCGCTGGGCGTGGGTGTGGTGCAGCTCGCCGAGCGGGGCGCGGGCCCAGCCGATGTCGGCGGCGCCGGGCCGGGAGAGCAGCCCGGTCTTGAAGACCATCGCGGCCAGGCCGAGCGAGGCGTCGGCGGCGGTGGCGTTGAGGGTGGCCACGCCGACCAGGTCCCACAGCGCCTCGACGGCGCGCGGCGACTGGCCGTGGCGGCGCAGCCAGCCGGCGAAGTCCACCCCGTCAAGCGCCGGGTCCTCGGGGTCAAGACGCCCCAGGGCGAGCGCGGCGCGGCCCACCTGGGCGCGCTCGGCGAGGGAGAGATGGGGGTAGGTGGCCAGGCTCGCGGACAGATGGAGCGGCACCGGCAGGGCGGTGCGGCGCAGCCGTCCGAGCCGCCGCCCGTCGCGCCCCCGGGCGTCGAGGACGGGGACGTCCAACCGGCCCTGGAGCGGGGCGAGTCGGGCCGCGCCGACCCGCTCGAGGAACCACTGGTAGGCGGTGCAGCAGCGCAGATACACATGCTGGCCGTTGTCGACGCTGAGCACGCCCGCCGGGGAGGAGCGGTGGAAGGAGAAGGCGAGGCCGCCGAGGCGGGGGCGGCCCTCGACCAGGGTGACCCGCAGCCCGGCGTCGGCCAGCGCGAGCGCGGCCGTCGTACCGGCGAGCCCGCCGCCGATCACCAGGGCGCTGCGCCCGGCGGGGCGTGGCTCGGCGGCCGGGGCCGGGTCCAGGGTCGAGTGGGTCACACCGGCCTCCCGGTGCCGCGGCGCTCGACGGCGCGGGCGTCGAGACCGGCGAGACCCCGCAGCGCCACATACGCCTTCTCGTGGCCGGGCAGCGAGACGCGGCCGCGCAGGACGGCCGCGGGATCCCTGGCGATCCGGTCCAGCAGTCTGCGGTAGATGCCCGCCATGGCGGACACGCACGCGCCGCTGCGCCGGTCCAGCAGCGGCAGCAGCCGGAAGCCCTCGGCGAACAGGGCCCTGGCCCGGCGCACCTCGAAGTGGACCAGCCCGGTGAAGTCGGCGTCCGGCGGAGGGGTGGAGCTGCGGAACGCGGCGGTGCAGCCGAATTTGGCCAGGTCGTCGGCGGGCAGATAGGTGCGCCCGGTGGCGGCGTCCTCACGGACGTCGCGCAGGATGTTGGTCAGCTGCAGGGCGAGCCCGAGGGTGTCGGCGTAGGCCGGGGCGTGTTCCAGCTCGTCCTCGCTGTGGCCGGTGCCGGGGGCGGTCCCGAAGACGCCGAGCGAGAGCCGGCCGATGGCGCCCGCCACGCAGCGGCAGTAGACCTTCAGGTCGTCCCAGGTCTCGTAGGTCTGCCCGGCCACGTCCATCAGCACGCCGTCGATCAGCTCGTCCAGCGCGTCCAGCGGGATCGGGAAGCGCTGTGCGGCATGGGCGAGGGCGACGGCGACCGGGTCGGTGTCGTCCTCCTCGATGCCGCCGCCCCGCATCCGGTCCAGCAGGGCGCGGGTGTCCGCCAGCCGGGTGCGCTTGGCCTCCGGGTCCAGGGGGCCGTCGCCGATGTCGTCGATCCGGCGGGAGAAGGCGTACAGGGCCGACATCGCATGGCGCTTCTCCGTCGGCAGCAGCCTGATGCCGTAGGCGAAGTTGCGGGCCTGGTGGCCGGTCACGGCCTCGCAGTAGCGGTACGCCGCGAGCACTGGTGCGGACGCGTGCGGAGATCCCTTCACGGTCCGGCTCACCCCTCTCTTCGCAGTGTCGCCCCCACCTCGCGCAGCAGGCTGAGCTTGGTGGGCCTGGGCGGTCCAGGGAGTACGTCATGTCCCGCGGCCGCGACCGCCCGCAAGGCGGCCCGCCCCCCGGCCACGAATCCGGCGAGCAGCACCTTGAGCCTGCCGTGGACGCTACCCACCAGGGGGGTGCCTTCATTCAGCAGGGCAGCGGCGCGTTCCGCCTCCTTCGCGACCAGCGCGCGCAACCGCACGCCGCTCCTGGGGGCGGCGAGGTCGGCCTCGGTCACGCCGAAGCGTTCCATGTCCTCGGCGGGCAGGTAGACGCGGTCCCTGCGGAGGTCCTCGGCCACGTCCTGAAGGTGCTCGACGATCTGCAGGGCGGTGCAGATGGCGTCCGAGTGGCGGATCCGCTCGGGGCTCGCGGTGCCGGTGATGCCGAGGACGAGCCGGCCGACCGGGTTGGCGGACAGCTCGCAGTATTCGAGGAGTTCCTGGTAGGTGGCGTACCGCCGGATCCGCTGGTCCTGGCGGTTGGCCTCGATCAGCCCCAGGAAGGGCCCTTGGTCAAGCCCATGGCGGTGGACGGTGGGGCGCAGGGCCCGCAGCAGCGGATGGCGCGGCTCCGCTCCGGGCCGGAAGACCCGGTGGAGGTCGGCCTCGAACGCGTCCAGCATCGCGAGCGCGTCGTCCGCCCGGTCGCGGTCGAGACCGAGCAGTTCGGCGTCGGCGCCTCCGGGGGCCAGATCGCCGTCGCCGATGTCGTCGACCAGCCGGGCGTAGCCGTAGATGGCCATCAGATCGGTGCGCCAGGCGCGGGGGAGGAAGAAGGGAGCCACGGGGAAGTTCTCGTGGGCGGCCTTGTCGAGCACGGTGCGAGCGGCTTCCTGCCCGCCGCTCCGGCTGCTCGACGTGGTATGGGACCCGCTGCGCTCGTCCTCGACGGTCACCGTGGACAGCCAGGCGTACGGGCGAGACCCAGGACGCCACGTGGGTCCCGGCGACCGGGCCCCTCGGGAGCGCTGGAGATGGGCCGTGTAGCCAATGCCGTCACATCCCCCGTTCTACACCGGTTACCAGGGTCCGCACGATCCGGACACGCCGCTCCGTCTTGTCAACGGGCCCCGGCCCCTAGCCCCCGAACAGGCGACAAGGGCCCGGCTCCGGCATGATCCGGACGGGCATTGCCTCAGCTTACGCCTGTCGGTGTACATGTACGGAGCGATATCCCGATGTGACCTTCGACGGGGCGCGGGGCGTGGACCGGCGAACGCCCCCGGGCCGGTGGCCGGGGGCCTTCGGATGGCGTCAGACGACCTCTTCGTAGAACTCCGAGATGTCCAGCACCCGGCACAGGTCGCGGAGCTCGAACTCGAAGAAGTGCTGGCCCTCGGAGAGCGCGAAGGACATATGGCCAAGCGCCTCCATGGAGATCACCCCGTACAGCCGCACCCAGCAGCGGAGCATGACCGCGATGGCTCCGGGGGGCATGTCCACGTCCTGGTCCTCGCTGAGCGCGGTGAGGGTCCGCGCGAGGCCGGGGTCAAGCTCCTCGACCTCGGGGGCCGGGAAGCCCCGCACCCGCCACAGATCGGCGACCAGATCCGAGAAGACGGAGCCGAAGACCCAGCTCATATGGCGCTCGGGCTTGGTCTCCTCGCGGCCGAGCCCCGGGGCCCACGGGCCGAGGATGAGCCCGAACTCATGGGGGTGCTTGATCGCCCAGACCCGCAGCGCACGGGCGCCGCTGATCCACCGGCGGCCCGGCTCCTCCTCGGGGTGCTGTCCGAGGACGCCCCGCATAAAGCGGGCCATCTCCTCGAAAATGTCCACGCGCAGCTGAAGGATCAGCGCATCCCGGCTACTGAAGTAGCGGTAGACGGCCGGTGCGGTCATGCCCATCTCGCGGGCGATGGCCCGGATGGTCACATTCTCCGGGCCCTCCTGAACCAGGAGCGTCCGGGCGACGTCCTTGATTTCACGGATGGTCGCGATGCGCAGCCGCTCGCGCCGTGAGTACGGTGCGACGTGCGCTTCCCCTGGCGACACGCGTCCCCCTCCCTGATGCTGCGCCGCTCGACAACCCGGCGTACACGCACACGATACAGCGCCTCCGTTTAGTGAACAGCGGCGGTGACAGTGCCTCTGGTTCAACTGCTAGCCCCCTGACCCTGCCACAGATCCGCGGGGATGCCCCGCCAGATGGCTCAGCGACCACCATCCGGGTCACCCGCAGGCGTAGGGGAGCGTCCGTACGTGCGTCGGACATTCATTCGGGGACATTGTGCGCGAGTGGTCCCGGGAGCGGACGGGGGGCGGTGGACGGCCGCACTCGGCGCGACCTGGGAGTAAACGGCCGTAGCGATCGTGAAATGACGTTCTCGCATGCCCCGGCGCTCCTGGGGAAAGGGGCCGTCCCACCCCTTCCACCAGGAGCGTCAAGAAAACCGACCGGTCGGCGCGGTGGATTCTCCGATCCGGCCCGGGGACGGATTCCACGGCTCGCCGCAGGGCGCCGCCCCGGTGCCGGAGCGCTGCCGCGCGGTCGGCCCGGGCCTCGCCCTTCGCGTCCCGCCGCACATCTTCCGCATTCTCGTCCGCACCGTCGCCGGACGCGAATTCCCTCAAATGGGCCCGCGTCCCGTGGATAATGATCCACCACCACGAACCGCTGCTTCCGGCGGTGTGCCGGGTTTCCCCGACCGGGCGCCGGGGACGAAATCGGGAAAGGCGATGGCGCCGTTCCGGGGCGGAACTCCCATTCCGCTTCCGCCCCGCGGGCTACGGATGGTGGGGGCAGGCGGCGGGGGCGGTCCGGCGGGACGGGCGGGGCGCGCCGGTGGACCGCTCGCGCGGAGTCACCGTCACCATCACGTCCTTGAGCGGCCGCAGCGAGATCACCGGTGAGCCGTACCGCAGTTCGGTCCCCGGGATCCGGCTGATCCGGAAGCGCTGGTTCACCATGGCCACGATGATGCGCAGCTCCAGCAGCGCCATGAAGTTGCCGACGCACTGCCGGGGCCCCGAGCCGAACGGGAGGTACGCCATCCGCGGCCGTTCCCTGATGGCCTGCGGGGTGAACCGGTACGGGTCGAAGGCCAGCGGGTTGTCCCAGTGGCGCGGGTTGTGGTGGGAGACCAGCGGGGACAGCAGGACGGAGGAGCCCGGCTCGATGTCATAGCCGCCGAGGGCGTCCGCCTCGACCGCCGCCCGGGGGAAGATCCAGATGGGCGGGTGCATCCGCAGGCTCTCGTCGACGACCATCTTGGTGTACGTAAGCCCCTCGGCGCTCCGCGCGTCCGGCGCCCCACCGCCGAGCACCGTGGCGATCTCGGCGTCCAGCTCCTCCTGGACCCCGGGGTGGGCGGCGATCGACAGCAGCGTCCAGCACAGCGAGACCGCGGTGGTCTCGTGACCGGCCAGATAGACCGTCAGCAGCTCGTCCTTGATCTGCTGGTCGGTCCAGGGCTCACCGGTGGCCGGGTCGGTGGCCCGCTCCATCAGCCCGATCAACGGCCCCTCCCCGGTCTCGGCGTAACTCCGCCGCACATCGGCCACGATGCGGTCGAAGACCCGGTGGATCCTGAGGATCTTGCGCTGACGGTCCGTCGGCACCCAGGAGGGCAGCATCTCGGTGGCGGTGCCGCGACGGAACATCACCTCCACCACATCGTCCACGATCGTCTTCAGCAGCGCCGAGTCCGGCTTGATGTCATAGGCGAACAGCGAGCGGGAGAGGGTGACCAGGGTCAGCCGCAGCATGTCGGTCATCAGGTCGACCGGCTCACCGGCGGCGGCCTTGCGCTCCCAGGTCTCCAGCATCTCCTCGGTGGCCCGGATGATGTTGGGGATGATGTCGGTGATGGCGTTCTTGAGGAAGACCGGCTGCACCGCCCGCCGGTGGGCCCGCCAGAACTCGCCGTCGGTGGTGAGCAGCCCCTTGCCCATGACGACGCCGAACTGCTCGTAGAGCGGGCCGCGGACGTAGTTGCCGTTGTTCTCCACCAGCACCCGGCGCACCGCCTCGGGCTCGGTCACCTGGTGCACCAGGAACGGGCCGAGCCGCATCCGGACGATCTCGCCGTGGTCACGCTGCAGACCGAGCAGGAATTCGGCGGTGTTCCGCTTCCAGGGGCCCAGACTGCCCAGCAGCGGGGCGCCCTTGGGGCCGGGTGCGAGGTGCGGTGCGGAGGTCGCTGTGGTCATCGGTGGTCTCCTTGCTTTCGCGGCCGCGGTCCGCGGGGCACCGGAAACAGGCGGCGCACGAAGAGATGGTCGAAGAGGACGTCGGAGGTGAGGCGCCGCAGGGCGATCGTGCTGTGGGCGAGGAGTCCGACGGGGTAGCGGGCGCGCGGCCGGGCGCCGCGGGCTCCCTTGGCCACCACCTTCGCCACCCGGCGGGCCACATCGTCCGACTGGATCGCGAAGGTGCCCGCCAGGGTCCGGCGGCTGCCGGTGTAGATCGCCTCGAAGTACTCGGCGCTCTCCCGGCGGAAGGTCTCGTAACTCCGGCTCACCGGCCGCAGATTGGCCACGTAGGTGGCGCCGAAGCGGGTGGTGCGCACCGGGCCCGGCTCGACGAGGACGACCCGCACCCCGAAGTCGGCCACCTCGTTCCGCAGCGAGTCGCTCAAGCCCTCCACGGCGTGCTTGGTGGCGTTGTAGAAGCCCGAGCCGGGGACGGCGTAACGGCCGAAGATGGAGGAGATGTTGACGATGGTGCCGCCGCCGTGGGCGCGCATCGCGGGCAGCACCAGCTGGCTGAGCCGGACCAGGCCGTACACATTGGTCTCGAACTGCTCCCGCACCTCGGCCAGGGCGGCCTCCTCGATACAGCCCGACATGGCGTAGCCCGCGCTGTTGACCAGCGCTCCGACCGCCCCGTGCGCCGCCTCGACCTTGGCGACCGCGGTGGCCATGGACTCCTCGTCGGTGACGTCGAGCGCCATGGTGTGGACGCCGAGCGCCGCGAGCTCCGTCAGCGTCTCGGGCCGCCGCGCGGTGGCGTACACCGTGTGCCCGGCCCGGTGCAGCCGCAGCGCGCAGGCGCGGCCGATCCCGGACGAGCAGCCGGTGATGAGGACCGGGATGCCGGCCCCGGAGCCCGGGGCCGGCTCACGGCCGGTCACGCGGGGGGCGCGTCGAACGCCCCGAGCTGGGTGGCGAGGTCATAGGAGTCCATGGAGAACCAGCTCTCCACGATCTTGCCCTCGTCGTTGAACTCGTCGATGACGATGCCGGGGATCTCCAGCTTGCGGCCCTGCGCCGGGATGAGACCCGCGTAGTCGTCACCGGTGTGGGTGCCGCGCGCGGTGAAACGGCTGACGACCTTGTTCCCCTCCAGGATCCAGTCCTCCACGGTGACGTGGAGGTCGGGGAAGGAGGCGCGCTGGAGCCGCACCCACTCCTTCAGGTGCTCCACGCCCTCCTTGCCGTTGGCGGCGGTGCCGTGGCTGATGTGGTCCTCGGTGGCGCCCTCGTAGATGACGTCGAGATTGCCCTTGTTCAGGCACTCCTCGTAGTAGCGCTCGAGGACGGCCTTGTTCTGCTCGGGAGTGGACATGAACTGCCTTTCTCTTCCGTGGTGTTTCCCAGTGGGCCGGGGAGTCCCGAGACGGTCGCCACGGGGTCCCCGGAGTCCGCGTCGGTGATCCGCCAGACGCCGAGCGAGGGATCGCCCTCGACACGGGTGGGTCCGCGCTCGGCGGAGTGCGGTGCGATCCGGCCGAGGATCAGGGGGTCGGCGGTGACCGAGAGGCCGTCGCCCGGGGTGGTGCACCGCCGCACCACGTTCTCCAGCGCGGCGACCGGAAGCGCCGTCCCGGGTACGTACGGCGCCGCCCACAGGTCGGTCGGCGGGCAGCGCGGGACCTCGGCCACCAGGCGCCCCTCCGGCCCGGCCGTCCACATGGAGAGCGGCAGCACGGCGCCGCGCCAGTGCAGGAAGGGCGGCCCGGAGCGGAGGGTGGTGGTCTGCCGGACGCCGGGGCGCGGCGGTACGGGCGGGCGTGGCGCGCCGGTCTCATGGACGATGCGCAGGCTGGCCTCCGGGCCGTCCCCGCGGCCCTCGTGGCGGTAGCGGACCTCCACGATCCAGTCGTGCCCCTCGTGGAAGCCGCGGATCTCGCGGACCAGCCGGATCGCGGGGCCGTCGAGGCGCAGCAGCGCCAGCGGCACCACGATCTCCTCCAGCGCACCGGCCCGCAGCGCGGGGAAGTCCTCGGGGACGATCCACTCGGCGGCCCGCAGCGCGTTCTCCAGCAGCAGCGAAGGCGGCAGCGCGGGAACGCCGTCGATACGGAAGTCACCGAGCGCGGGGGTGTGTTGGGGGTCGAGGACGATACGCGCGGTCAGCTGGGCGTGCGGCTGGTAGGAGGTCACCTCGCCGAGGTGGAAGACCTTCGGATAGGCGGTGGCGAAGCCGGGCAGCGCGGGCACCACGGGATAGCCGATGGCCTGTCCCGGGTCGATGGCCTGGCCCAGCGGCCCGACGAAGGTGACCTCGCCCTCCGACCCCGCCAGCAGCTCGGCCCGCCAGCGCTCGAGGCCGTCCGCCACGTCGATCGCGGCCATGTAGCGCAGCGTGGCGGCGAAGTTGGCGATCAGCCCGATGCGGTCCCAGGTGGGCCAGGCGAGGGTCATCACGGGGAACGCGGCCCGGCGGGCGGCCCACTGGCCCAGCCGGGCGAGGCCGTCGTTGGCCGCCGCGTATTCGAGCTGGCCGACCATGCCGCCGAGCCGTCCGGTGAGGGAGCCGACGCTGCAGAAGAACTTCAGGTCGCGGTCCCGCACCTCCTCGAAGACGTTGAGGAAGCCCTCGATCTTGACCTCGACGGTGCGCAGGATCTCCTCGTCGGTCTTCTTCGGCAGCCGGGCGGAGGTGTCCACCCCGGCGTTGTGCACCACCCCGGCGAGCCTCCCGCCCGCCAGCGCGTCCTCGCGCCGGACGAGCCCGCGCACCTGGGCGCGGTCGGTGAAGTCGCAGCGCGCGTACTCGATGCGCAACCCCTCGCGGTGGGCGGAGGTCACATGGGTGGCGAGCTCCCACAGCCTGCGGGTACGGGCCAGCCGGCCGCGGACCACGGCGGGCGACTCGCCCTTGGTGCGGCCCGCCCAGACCTGCTTCTCGTAACGCTTCCACCCGGCCTCGTCCACGCCGTACCAGGGCTCGTCCCCGCTGGGGAACGGCTCCCGGCCGGTCACCACGACCCGTACGCCGTGCCGTGCGGCCAGCGAACGGGCCAGCTCCCAGCCGATGCCCCGGCCGCCGCCGGAGATCAGCACGGTGTCCCCGGGGCCGAGGGTGAGGGCCGGCGCGGCCACGGGCCGGTCCTCGGGGGTGAGGGTGTAGCGGCGGCCGTCGCGGTAGCCGACCTCGATCTCACCGGTGCGGCCGAGCTCGGCGGCGACGATGCCGGGCAGTTCGGCGGAGGCGGCCAGGTCGATGTCGACGACGCGGGCGGCCACATTGGGGAACTCCCGGTGCAGGGTCTTGGCGAGCCCCGCCCAGATGCCGCCGAGCGGCTGCTCCAGTCCGTCCCGCGGATGCTGGCCCATCCCGCCGCCGAGGTAGCTGACGGCGAGGTAGCACAGCCGGTCCGCGGCGGTCTCGGCCGCCCAGTCGTCGTAGCTGCCGCGCAGCGCGGTCACGGTCTCGGTCAGCGCCCGCCGCCAGGACCCGGCGGAGTCGGCCCGGTCCGGGTGGTACGCCCGGCCCACGGTGAGGTCGACGATGGCGTCCACGGGGCCGGGTCCCTCCGGCTCCCGGCGCACCAGGGCGCCGTGCTCCTTCAGCTCGCGCTCCACCCCGGCGGCGACGGCCTCCTCGCCGCCGATCAGCAGCACCCGCAGTCCGGCAAGCCGGGGGCGCGGCCCGGCGGGGCGGGGCAGCTCGGTGAGCCGCCACACCATCCGGGCCACCGGCTGGACGGGGGCGTCCTCCCGGGCCGCGGCGGTGTCCGGCTGAGGTGTGGTCATGTCCGGCTGGGGTGTGGTCATTCCCGGTCCTCCCCCGCCGGTGGCTGTTCCAGGGGAACGGCCTCGCCGGTCTCGGCGTCGACATGGCCGATGAGGGTCGCCCGCATGTCCTTCATCTGGAGCAGCATCCGGCCGTCGGGCCGGACCGCCACAAAGCGGTTGCTGATGGTGTCGGCCGTCAGATCGAAGCCGGGCGGGGTGACGAAGAGGTCGATGTCCTCCCCGGACGCGGCCAGGTCGTGGTCGCTGATCTCCTCGTACAGGTCGATCCGGCGGATCGACAGCGGGGCGGCCACCGGCACCAGCTGCCCGTCGACCAGGTCCAGCACCCCCACCCGGGCCAGCCCGTCGAGCAGGATGCTCGGCACGGTGAAGCGGGACCACACCGGGTCGCCGGACGGGACGTCGGGCACGTAGCGGGCGCGCTTGCCCCGGGGGTGGATCCGGGTGTCGGTGGTGGAGACGAAGGGGCCGGTCAGCCGCACCGGGGAGCCGGGCTGGTGGTACGGGTCGGGCACCGGGGTCTCCTCCCCCGCGGGCCACTCCTCCCAGCGCGGCGCGGTGGGCGCCTCGGTGTCGAGCAGCACCCGGGCCAGGAAGTGCACCCGGTCCTTGACCAGGACCACTCCGCTGGGCGCGACCACGTCCTCGGTGATCCGCACCTGGACGACGGTCACCTCCCCGGGGCTGTCCACCAGTTCGGCGCGGATGCGCCGGGGACCGGCCGGGATGTCCCGGTAGACCCGCAGGAAGTGCTCGAACCGCAGATCCTCGAAGGCGATCACCCGCTTGCCGGGGACCAGGGCCCGGGCGGCCTCGGCGGCCAGTTCGGTGACGAAGGTGCCGGGCAGGGTGGCCTCGCCGCGCACGGTGTGGTGTTCCAGGTAGCCGTCGGTGTCCAGGTCGAAGGGGCACTCGTAGACCACGGACCGCTCATCGGAGGCCACCAGTCGGCGCAGGAAGAACCCGGGCCGCTGGTCCAGGTAGCCGGGGTAGAAGCGCTCCACCGTGGCGCGTTCGGCGTCGCCGAGGTGGACCACGGAGGGGCGCCGCACGGGGGCGTGGAGCTCCTGGACGAAGTGGTGGATGCCCTCGGCGATGGCCATGTTGCTGTACGAGCCCGCGCGCTCGTAGTACGCCTTGGTGAGCTCGTTGGCGCCCATGCCGACGCCTTCCCACAGCGTCCAGCCGATGGTGAACTCCTCCGTCCGCCGGTCGGTGGCGCCGGTGTGGGTCGCGGCGGCGGCCAGGTAGTCGTTGGCCGCGGCGTAGTCGGCCTCCCCCAGCTGCCCGAAGTAGCCGAGCAGCGAGCCGAAGTTGCACCACAGCCGGGGCGGTGCGGTGCGCAGGGCGCGCTTGAGGTGGAGGTAGGAGTCCAGCTTCAGATCGCGGATGGAGGTGAACTCGGCGAAGCTCTTGTCCTTGATCAGCCCGGAGCGCTGCAGCCCGGCGGCGTTGACCAGCAGGTCGATCCGGCCCGGCCCGTCCAGGACCCGGCCGATCGCCCGGTCCACCGCCGCGCCGTCGCGCATGTCGCAGGCGAGGTAGGTGATCCGGCCCGTGCCGCTGTGGGCGGCCATCTCGTCCAGGTTCCGCTTCGCCCGGCGGGCGTTGACCATCCGGTCGAAGGCGCGGTTGATGTCGGCCACGGTGCGGCCGTCGCGGCGGGCGAGCTCCGTCCTGATGTATCCGGCGCGGCGGGCGGCGAACTCCTCGTCGCTGCCCTGGTACGTCTCCGGCGGATGGTCGTCGAGGGAGTTGCTGCCCAGGACGTAGATCCGGGGCCGGAAGTGCTCGGCCACCGCCTTGACCACCTCGGCGGTGATGCCCCGGGCGCCCCCGGCGACCACCACGACCGAGTCCGGGCCGAGGACGGCGGGCGCCCCCGCGCCCGGGTCGTTCGGCTCGTCGGTGAGCAGATACGCCTTCCGCACGCCGTCGAGGTCGAACACCGCGGGGAAGACCCGCTCGGCCGCGCTCTCCTCCTCGGCGCGGGCCATCGCCTCGGTGAGGTCGGTGGCCGAGGTGCACAGCGCGAAGGCGAGGCAGGCGTCGCGCTCCAGGGCCGCGGTCTTCCACAGCCCGGTGAAGAGCCCGGTGTACGGGTGCGGAGTGCCGCCGGGCGCGGCGCCCAGCAGCAGCGCCACGGCCGAGGAGCCGGGGTCACCCAGATCGTCGTAGAGGTGCTGGAGGGCCAGATAGGCCGCGTCGTGCAGGGCGGTGAGGGCGGGCACGGGGCGGTCCGTGGACACGGGGCCGTCCAGGGGCACGGGGCCGTCCAGGGGCACGGGGCCTTCTGTGGCCGCCCGGCCGAGGTCACCCACCACCCTGAGGTGGGTGACCCCGGGGCCCGCGCCCGCCAGGGCCCGGCGGACCGACTCCTCGGTGACCTCGGGCAGGTGGTGCCAGCCGGGGCGCGGGGCCGGGAGCGGCGCCGTGGACAGGACGGTGAGGTCCGCGTCCGGCGGCGCGGCGGCGGCGAGCGGTTCGGGGGCATCGGTGAGCACCACGGCCCCGGCGGGCAGGAACGGGACACGCTCGCGTACGGTGCGCGCGGGCAGCTCGGTCAGGACGGGCACCTGGCGGCGCACCCGCAGCGGGGTGCCGTCCGCCAGCCGTCCGTCGGTGGTGAACGCGGCGGGCAGCGCGGCCGGAACCGCCTCCCGGGCCTCGGACTTCCGGCCCCGCGACTCCCGGTCCTGGGACTCCGGGGCTTGGGACCTCGGGGCCTCGGACTCCCGGCCGTGGGGCTCGGGGCCGTCGCCCGGGATGGTCAGCCGGAGCCGGGCCCCGGCGGCGCCCTCGCTCTCGTCGGTGGCGATCTCCACCGTCCCCGCGGGCCGGTGCAGCGCCCTGAGGACGGCGAGGCCCCCCGCCGCGCCCAGGTAGCGGGCGTGTTCGGGCGCGGGCGCACCGCACAGCAGGATCTCGTCCGCGACCGCGTCCCCGCGCCCCGCCTCGACGGCGCCGAGCGGTTCGTCCACGTACGCGAGCACTTCGAGCCCGGCGGCGCGGGCCCGCTCCTCGGTGGTCAGGGCGAACAGGAAGGCGCCCTCGGCGAGTTCGCGGGCCTCCGGCGGCAGCAGTCCGCCGATCAGCGTCCGGTACTCCGGGAGGCTGTTGCCGTTGATCCCGCCCGCGAGCGCGAAGTCCAGCTCGCCGGTGCGCAGATAGCGGCCCGCGGAGGTGATGGAGGAGACGGCGGAGGCGAAGCCGGAGTCCATCGTCATGTTGGGGCCGTTGAGATCGAAGTAGTTCGCCACCCGGGCCGAGATGATGTTGGGCATCTGGCCGGGGAAGGAGTCCTCATTGGAGGCCGGGATCATGCCGCGCACACGGTCGCCCAGCCGCTCCAGGACCCCGGGCAGGGCGTCGGAGTCCAGCTCGCCCAGCGCCTCGGCGATGTCGTCGAGATAGCAGCGGTTGGCGTAGAGCATCGCGGCGCGGGTCGGGCCCATGTGGCCGACGAACACCCCGGTCTTGAGCGCCCGCTCCTGCCAGAAGTCCGGCATCTGGTCGCGCAGTTGATGGGCGCACTCCACGATCATCAGCTGGCAGCGGTCCAGGGCGCGGATGGTCTTGGGAGGCAGTCGCACCTTGCTGAACGGCGGCGCCGGGTACTCGTCGCCGAAGCTGTCGCGGGGGCGCGGACCGCCGCCCAGCCAGCGGGTGACCTCCTCGCGGCCCGCCAGCCCCGGCAGATGGGCCGACCAGCCGACGATCGCCACCCGGCTGCCGGTGTCCGGGACCTTGGTGACGGTCGCGGGGGCCCGGTCGGTGGCATGGGCGGTGGCGTTCGCGGCGGCAGGGCGTGCCCGGTGCTCGGAGACGATCAGATGGGCGTTGGTGCCGCCGAAGCCGAAGCCGGACACCGCGGCCAGCCGTGGGCCACCGGGCCGCTCCGGCCAGCCCTTGTGCTCGGGAGTGATCTCCAGTCCGGTCTCGGCGAGCCGGAAGTCCTCGCGGGGCCTGGAGAAGCGGAACTGACCGGGGATGGTGTGCTCGGCCAGGCCCAGCAGGTTCTCGATGAGCGAGACCACGCCCGCCGCCCAGCCGGTGTGGCCGATCAGGGACTTGTTGGAGGTCACCGCGGCGGGCCCGGCGGTGCCGTAGTACTCCCGCAGCGTGGTGAACTCGGCGAGGTCACCGGCCGGGGTGCCGGTGGCGTGGGCGTTGACCCAGCTCACCGCGGCGCCCTCGACCTCGCCCGCCTCCAGGGCGCGGCGCACCGCGAGGCTCTGACCGGCGGCGTTGGGAGCGTAGATGGCCTTGCCCTTGCCGTCGGACGACGAGCCGAAGGCGCGGAGCACCCCCAGTACCTCATCGCCGTCGGCACGCGCCCGGCTGAGCCGCTTGAGGACGACCAGCGCGGCGCCGTCGGCGAAGATCACGCCATCGGCGTCCTCGTCCAGCGCGTGCACCTCACCGCGCTTGGAGAGCCCCTGGAGCTTGGAGAAGAGCACGGTGCCGCGCGGCGCGAGCGCGAAGGCGCCGCCGCAGACGGCGATGTCCTGCTTGCCCATCAGCAGGCCCTTGGCCGCGATGTCGATCGCGTACAGCGACGAGGAGCAGGCGGTGTCCACCATGTGCAGCTCGGTGGAGGGCGGCAGCAGACCGCGCATCGCCAGCTCTCCGACGCGGTGCGGCAGGAAGCGCGAGCGGTCCTGACCGGCGCGCCAGTAACGGCGGTTCAGGGCCGCCTCGATGTCGCCGCCGAGGGCGGTGCGCTCGCCGTCGTCCAGCGGCAGGTCCCCGAGGATGTCGTGGGTCATCCGGGTGACGCTGTCCAGCACCCCGGCCTCTTCCAGGTGCTGGCTGCCGTCGGGGGTGTAGCCGACGACGAAGGAGCAGCGGTCGGAGTCCTGGTGGTGCACTCCGTCCAGGGCCTGGACCAGGCTGTGGCGCAGCCACATGGTGGTCAGCTCGTGGTCGCCCTCGGCCTCGGCCCCGGCCATGCTGTCGACGGAGCCGGGGGCGGCCTGGAAGCCGGTGATGAACACGCAGCGGTCGGCGTACGCCTTGTCCTCGGCGGCGGTGTCGGCGGCGTGGAAGTTCTCGTGCCGCCAGCGGTCCCGGGGAATCTTGACGAACAGCTCGTCACCGGTCGTACGGAGCTTCCAGAACTCCTCGGGGCTGTTCGCCCCGGCGACCGCCAGGCCCATGCCGACGACGGCGATGGCGTCGTCGGGGACGTCGGTGGGCAGGTCGGGGGCCGGGGCCTCCACGGTCTCGGCGACGGTGGCCGTCGTGGCGGCGGCCTGGAGCCGTACGGGCTCCGGCCGCGGTGTGGTCTCCTCCCGTACGGGGGCCGCCGCGGGCGGTGACATGAGGGCGGCACCCAGCGTCAGTCCCCCGTCGGCGAGCACCACCTGGCCGGTGATCCACCGCGAGGCGTCGGACGCCAGGAAGGCGACGACGTCGGCGAACTCCTCCGGGGTGCCCAGCCGTCCGAAGGGGGTCGCCCTGGCGATCACCTCCTGCATCTCCCTGGCCCGGGGGAACTTGTCCGCGACCTCGCTCTGCAGCATGGCGGCGGAGGCGGTGTTCACCCGGATGCCCAGCGGGGCGTACTCCACGGCGAGATAGCGGGTGGCCGCCTCGGCGGCCGCCTTGGCGGGGGCGCAGGCCGCGTAGTTGGCCATCACCATCTGCGAGCCGCCGAGCGCCGAGACGGTGACGATCGACCCGCCGCCGCCCCGCGCCATCAGCGGGGCCGCGGCGCGGGCGCAGCGCAGTCCGCCCTTGTAGTTGGTGTCGATGGCCTTGGCGATGTCCTCGTCGGTCACCTCGGCCAGGGGCAGCAGGGCCCCGTTGGCTGCGCTGTTGACCAGGATGTCCAGCCGCCCGTGGCGCTCCTCGAGCTCGGCGAACATCCGGTCCACCTGCTCCTGCCGGGCCACCGAGGCCCGGGCGAGCTCGACCCGGGCGCCGCTCGCCACCAGTTCGTCCCTGGTGCGCTTGGCCTGGTCGTGCGAGTGGAAGTAGTTGAGGACGATATCGGCGCCGCGGGCCGCGAGGGTCCGCGCGATCGCCTTGCCCACACCCTTGGAACCCCCGGTGACCAGGGCCACCTTCCCCGTGAGGTCATTCATCGGAACGACTGACTCCTTCTGCGACGGCTGCGACGAGGGGTGGGCGCTTCAGCCCGTGGCGGAGGCCGCTGCGTGGGCCCCTTGGTCGTTGAGCTGCTGGAGCACAAAGTCGGTGATCTTGCCCATGGTGTTGTAGCTGGCCAGCCGGAAGCCGGACTCGCGCGGCGGCAGCCCGTAGCGGCTGGAGACCCTGGACAGGAGCTCGACCTGCTTGACGGAGTCGACGCCCAGCTCGGCCTCCAGCTGCACCTCGTCCTCGAAGACGTCCTCGGGGTACTCAAGGGCCTCGGCGTAGAGGGTCCGCAGCTCCCCGAAGAGCTGGTCGCGGCCGTACGCTGCGGCCCGCGCACCGGACGCACCGGACGCGGTGGCCTCCGGGGCCGCCGGGGCTGCCGGGGCCTCCGGGGCTGCCGGGGCCTCCGGTGCGGGCACGGACGCGGCCTCGTCGCCCCGGCCCTCGGTGGACTTGCGGAAGGCGTCCAGTTCGGTGCGGACCAGCTCCAGCACCATGTGGCCGCGCTCGCTCCAGTACGCCGCGAAGACGTCCGCGGGCACCGAGGGGGCCAGCAGCTCGGCGAGCCCGCCGCGCTCGGGGGCGGCCAGACCGGCCTCGCGCAGCGCGTCCAGGGTGGTGTCGAGCGCCAGCCGCCCGCCGGTCAGCGCCAGCGTGGGCAGCGACCGCACCGCGGAGCTGCCGTCGGTCACCTTGGCGACCAGCTTGGAGAGCGCGGCGCGCCCGCCCGCCTCCACGAACACCTCGGCACCGGCCTCCCGCAGGTGCCGTACGGCCGCGGCGAACCGCACCGGCCGGGTGAAGTGCTCGGCCAGCAGGTCGGCGAGGGCGTCGCCCGGCTCGTAGTAGCGCTGCAGGATCGGCGAGTACACCGGGCGGTTCAGCGGGCCCTGGTCCAACTTCCTTACGTACGCGGCGAACTCGGGGGCGGCGGGGGCGAGCGCCGGGGTGTGGAAGGGGAAGGGGGTGTCGATCTCGATGGCGCCCACGTCCAGCTGCCCGGCGATCGCCACGACCCGGTCCAGGATCCCGGCGGGGCCGCTGACCACGGTCTGCTCGTCGTGGTTCTCGGTGGCGACGGCCAGCAGCGGCTCGTCCACCAGCTCCAGCAGCTTGCGCGTGCGCTCGGCGCTCGCGGCCAGGGCCACCATGCGACCGTCGACCCCGCCCTGCCGCTCGATCACGGCCACGCGCTGGGCGACGATACGGACGCCGTCCTCGACCGAGAAGGCCCCGGCCGCCACCAGGGCGGTGATCTCGCCGAGGCTGTGCCCGGCCAGGACGTCGGGGGCGGCGCCCTGGGCGGCGAGAATCTCGTAGGCGGCCAGACCGGCGCCGTAGATGGCGACCTGGGAGGCCCAGGGGTCCTTGTCGAGCAGCTCGCGCAGCTCGGCCTCGCGCTCGCCGAAGAGCACATCGGAGACGCGGCTGCCGTAAAGCTCCTCGGTCACGGTGTCGAGCCGCTGGAAGACCCGGCCGATCTGGGGATGGCGCTCCTTGGCGCGGCGAAGTGCCTCGCCGTCGAAGCCGCCTTGTCCGGGGAAGAGGAACGCCGTTGTGACGCCGGGGGACGGATTGCTGGACATGGCGATGCCTCCATGGCTGTGGTGGTGACGGTGGATGAGGTGCGCCACCCGCGCGGGTGGCGCGGCGCTGTGGGCGGCCGAAGGCCGTTATGAGGTCGCGGCCGTGCCCGGTGGGCGTGGCGCGAGGGAGTCCGGCTACGGGGTGTCCGGCGGACCTTTCCCCTCCCCGCCCCGTCCCGTTACAGGGGCTTCGCCCCTGGGCCCGGTACGCCCTTCGGACGTGTCCTCAATCGCCGGACGGGCTGAGATCAGCCCCTCCAGGGGACACCTCCCAGCGGTAGCCGGGGGAGATTGAGGAGCGGGGTCCGGGGCGGGGTCCCAGCCACGCGGCGGAGCCGCATATCGATGCTGTGGAAGGGGCGGGGAGGGGAGCAGCCCGCCGCAGGCGTACGCGTACCGTCGGACACCCCCTAGGCCGCGCGGGCGACCGGGGAGCCGAGCAGGAAGGTGCCCATGCTCCCGAGGTTGGCGGCGATCAGCCGGTCGGCGAGCCGGGTGGCCGGGGGCAGATGCCGGGGGGCGCCGCGGACGAGCCAGCGCACCATCCGGATCTTCCAGCCCGGCTCGGAGCCCGGCGGGATGTGGTCGAAGAGGGCGTGGATATTGGCCGGGGAGTAGAACTCGGCGGGCGGGACGATGGTGGCGAACATCCCGACCATGCCGCTGCCGTGGTGCGGGCTGCGTGCCATCGCCCGGATGAACTCCAGCTCCTCGCGGTTGTAGTCGGCGATCGTGGCGTGGTCGCGGGTGTACTGGAAGTGGCCGCTCACCAGGGCGTCGCGGCACCTGGCGTAGTCGGCGAGGGCGGGCGCGAGGTCGCGGTCCCCGGCCAGGGCCGGTGCCACGGCCTCCACGAGCAGTTCGGCCCCGCGCAGCGAGTCGGTGATACCGGCGGCGGTGATGGGGTCGCGGGTGTAGCCCGCGTCACCGGTCAGGGCCCAGCCGGGGCCGTGACACTGGCGCAGGAAGTTGGGGACCGCGCCGGTCATCCACGTGTCGGTGCGCCGGGTCTCCCGCAGCCGCGCGGCGAACTCCGGGTCGACCTCCTCGAAGGCGGAGATGACCGTGGCGTCGCGCTCCTGGTCGGCGGACGCCTTGAAGTCCCCGACCGGCAGGGCCAGTCCGACGATGGTCAGGCCGTCGTGGGTGGGCCAGGTGAAGGCGTGCTGATGGCGGTGGCGGTAGGTGCGCACCTTGCCGTCGTGCGGCAGATCGGCCCAGTACGACCAGTGGCTCTTGTTGAGCACCGGATGGGAGTCGTACTTCTCGGCCCCCACCAGCCGGGCGACGGTGGAGTTCGAGCCGTCGGCGCCCACGACCAGCCGGGCGTGCTCGACGACGGGGGTACGGTCCTCGGTCTCGGCCCGGACGCCGATGACGGTGCCCTGGGCGTCCGTCAGCAGTTCCCGCAGCGCGACCCGCTCCCGCAGCTCCGCCCCGGCCTTGACCGCGGCCTCCAGCAGGATCTCGTCCAGCTTGCGGCGCTCCGGGGAGTACGCCTCGGCCACGCCCTCGACGGCGGGCAGCTTGGCCATCAGCTGGACCGGGCCGCTCTGCAGACCGTAGGAGTGAATGGGCGGGCAGCCGGTGGCGGCCACCTCGTCCAGCAGCCCCCAGCGCTTCAGCCGGAGAATTCCCGGAGGGTGGACCAGATTGGTGGCGGCCCCCTTACCACCGGGGAATTTCGCCCGGTCGAGAAGAAGGACCCGGTACCCGGCTCTCGCCAGGAGCATCGCGGTCGCTGACCCGCTGATGCGCGCTCCTACCACAATGACGTCGTACATAGCGTCCCCCACACCCAGCGGTCACCCGGATTCCGGGGGCCGGTGGATCATCTTGTTCGCTCTGACTTCGCTCGGTCGAGATTAGTTGCGCGACTGGCTCGGGAGGTTTCCCTTATATGAATCCTCGACGGCTCCCGAAGAAATCACCTTGGTTTCGGCGGTCGGTGTGGTACCGCCGCGCGGTGCCAGGAGAATGGCCAGACAACCGAAGGCGGCGATTCCGGCGCCGATCCAGGCGGCGGGCCGCAGCCCGTCCACGAATTCCTGGGGCGAGCCGTAGCCGCCCAGTGTGGTGAATACGGAGGTGAGTACCGCGACGCCGAGTGCGCCGCCGAGCTCACGGAAGGTGTTGTTGGCGCCCGAGGCGATTCCCTGGTCGCGGGGTGCGACGACGTTCATCGCCATTTCCGCGACGGGCGAGAAGAACAGCCCCAGGCCGACTCCGCCGAGCACCAGACCGGGCACCTGGTCGGCGTAGGCGGTGTCGGCGCTCACCACGGACGCCAGCCAGCCGAGGCCCGCGGCCTCGAACAGCAGCCCCGCGGCGACCACCAGACGGTTGCCGAGCCGGGCGGTCAGCAGCGCCGCCAGCGGGGCGACCACGACCGGCATCGCCGTCCACGGCAGCATCTTCACGCCCGCCTCCAGCGGTGAGAAGCCCTGGATGTTCTGCATGAACTGGGTGAGCAGGAAGACCAGTCCGAACATGGCCGCGAACATCAGCAGGCTGGCCGCGTTGACCGCGCTGAACGCGCGGTTGGCGAACAGCCGCATCGGCAGCATCGGTTGGGCCGTCCGCAGCTCCCAGCCGACGAAGAGCGCGAGCACCACCAGGCCACCGGCCAGGAAGCCGAGCACCCGCCCGCTGGACCAGCCGTGTTCGGTGGTGGACACCAGCGCGTAGACCACGCCGAACACCCCGACGCTGACCAGGACGGTGCCCACCGGGTCCAGCGAGGTGTCCGGGCGGGTGGACTCGGCCAGCTTCCACAGGCCGAGCACCAGCACCGCCACGCCGATCGGCACATTGACCCAGAAGATCCACTCCCAGGAGATCTTCTCCACCACGGCGCCGCCGATCAGCGGGCCGAGCGCGACCGCGAGCCCGCTGAGGGCACCCCAGACGCCCAGCGCGAGACCGCGGCGGCGCTCGGGGACGGCCACGGTCAGCAGGGTGAGCGTCAGCGGCATCACCACGGCCGCCCCGAGGCCCTGTACGGCACGGGCGGCGATCAGGGAGTCCGCGCTGTCGGACAGCGCCGCGGCGGCGGAGGCCCCGGTGAAGACGACCAGGCCGGCCAGGAACACCCGGCGGCGGCCGAACCGGTCACCGGCGGCCGCACCGGCCATCAGGAAGACCGAGAAGGTGAGGGTGTAGCCGTTCACCGTCCACTCCAGGTCCTGGAGGCTGGTGCCCAGGTCCTGCTGAATGGCGGGCAGCGCGGTGATGACGACGAGGTTGTCCAAGGCGGCCATGAAGACGGTGAGTCCGGACACCACCAGCGTCCACACGGGGTTCATTCCGCTCGGGCCGGAACGGTCAGTCATGAATACCTTTCCTAGGACGGCGCGATTGCTGTGCGGCAGATTGGTTCACGTCGTTATCCGGCCGACGGATAAAGGGGCAGACGGGGCAACGCTAACCGGCCACGGCCCTTCCCGGAACTGTACTTTGGTACAGGTGGCGATAGCTGAGCGCGACCAGACCGGCCTGAAGCCGCGATTCCACCTGCAGTTTGGCGAGTATTGACGCCACATGCGCCTTCACCGTGCGCTCGGTCACTTGGAGCCGCAGCGCGATACGGCGGTTGGACCAGCCCGCGCCGAGCAGCGCAAACGTCTCGCCCTCCCTGGCTGATAACAACGGCACACGTTCCAGCTCCCGCGCCCAGTTGGGCGCCGGATTATCGAGTACGACGGCGAGACCGCCCCGGTCGGACACGGTGATATTTCCCCCTGGTGAGACGGCTCATCGAGCCGCCGAGCATGCAAGAATCAGACGAGATTGCCCTCTTGATTATTGCGGCCGCACGCCCGTATGAGTCAAGGATTTCCGGCCCTTTCTCGCCTCGCGAGAAAGGGCCGGTGAAGTGCGGAGAATGCGCTTCACGTTTACTGCTGTTACCGTAAATTTACTTCATTCTCGAATCATTGACATCCGAACCGGCGGGACGGCCCCGGCCCAGATCGGCCAGGTCCGCCGCCGTCCGCTCCACCGCCTCGATGACGGTCACCGGACACCGCGTCATGATCCGTTTGGGCTTCATCACCAGCACCGAGCCCATGACCAGCCCGTCCCAGGTGACCGGCGCCGCGCACTCGTTCCACCCCGCCGCGCACTCCTCGTGCCCCAGGGCGTACCCCCGGGCCCTGATCCGGTCCAGCGAGGCCAGGAGCCGTACGTCGTCCCGGAAGGCGCCGGGACCGGCCTCGGCCGGCACCGGCCGGTCCAGCACCTCCGCCTGGATGGTCTCCGGCAGATACGCCAGGATGGCCCGCCCCGCGGCCCCCACCCGCAGCGAGTGCTCGACGGTCTGCACCGCGCGCGGCGTCATCCCCAGCTCCGTCAGATCGGAGTCCCCGACGGCCATGTCGACGCACTGCCGGTGCGCGCCGCCGAACGGCGCCAGCAGATAGAGGAAGACCAGCCCCCCGGTGTCCCGGCGCAGCGCCTCCAGGAGGGCGTGGGCGGCCTCCGGCGCGGGCGAGTGGGCCAGGGCCTTCAGGCCGAGCTGCGGGGCCGCCGAACCCAGCCGGTACAGACCCCGGCCCTCGCGGACGAAGATGCCCTGGTGCACCCCGGACTGGAGGATCCGGTACACGGTCGAGTCGTCCAGATCAGCCGCTCTGGCCAGCGCCCCGGGCCCATGGGCCCGCCCGCCGAGCTGGGTGAAGGCCCGCTGCACGCGGAACACCCTCTCGGCATGACCGCTTCCGCCCACGGCACCGCTGTTGACCACCCCGTCAGCCCCCCGTGCAGATTCCCCCGTCGCTCTGCTCAACGTGCCACGGTGCCACGCCCATTCCCATCCGGGGTACATGGTCCGCTTGTGGACAACAAGGCCCCGCCGGGTTGCCCGGCGGGGCCTGATGGTCTATGGGAGACGGCTGGGGAACGGCGTTCGCGGAGCGGCTACTTGCCGGTCTCCTTCTCGTACGCCTTGATGACCTCGTCGGTCGGGCCGTCCATCAGCAGCTCGCCCTTCTCCAGCCACAGCACCCGGTCACAGGTGTCCCGGATGGACTTGTTGTTGTGGCTGACCAGGAAGACCGTGCCCGCCTCCTGGCGCAGCTCGCGGATCCGGGCCTCGGAGCGCTTCTGGAACTTCCTGTCACCGGTGGCCAGCGCCTCGTCGATCATCAGCACATCGTGGTCCTTGGCCGCCGCGATGGAGAACCGCAGCCGGGCCGCCATACCGGAGGAGTACGTACGCATCGGCAGGGTGATGAAGTCACCCTTCTCATTGATGCCCGAGAAGTCCACGATGCCCTGGTACCGCTCCCGGATCTGCTCGCGCGACATGCCCATGGCCAGACCACCGAGGATCACGTTCCGCTCACCGGTGAGGTCGTTCATCAGCGCCGCGTTCACACCGAGCAGCGACGGCTGACCGTTGGTGTAGACCTTGCCGCGCTCGGTCGGCAGCAGCCCCGCGACGGCCTTGAGCAGGGTCGACTTCCCCGAGCCATTGGACCCGATCAGACCGATCGACTCGCCCTTGTACGCCACGAAGGTGACCCCGCGCACCGCGTGCACCTCCCGCATGCCCGGGGCGCTCTTACGGCCCAGCAAGCGGCTGAGGGCGGCGGTGGCGCTGCCCTTCCCCTTGGGGCCGCCGTTCACCCGGTAGACGATGTGGACATCGTCGGCGATGACAGTGGGCACCCGCGCCGGCGCGGAAGCCGCCCGGACGGCCTCTTCGGCCTGCCCCGCCTGGGCACCTTTGTCGAGGGTTTGCTCAGCCACGGCCGTACCGCTCCTCTGCCTTCCAGAAGTACACGAATCCCCCGACGCCCAGCAGCACCGCCCACCCCAGCGCCAGCGCCCAGACGTGCGACGGCAGGTTCTCCCCGGAGTAGTTCTCGATCAGCGCGTACCGCATCAGATCCATATAGACCGCCGCCGGGTTGGCCAGCAGGATGTCGGAGACCCAGGAGTGAGCCCCCGCCTTCTGCAGCATGTGCTCCAGCGGGTACATCACACCGGAGGCGTACATCCACGTACGCAGGATAAACGGCAGCAGCTGCGCGAGGTCGGGCGTCTTGGCCCCCATCCGGGCCAGGACCAGGGCCAGACCGACATTGAAGACGAACTGCAGCGCCAGGACCGGGATGACCAGGATCCACGCGAAGGCGGGGAAGTGCCCGAACCCCAGCAGCACGGCGGCCAGCACGATCATCGAGAAGAGCAGCTGCTGGAGCTGCTGGAGCGCGAACGAGATGGGGAGCGAGGCCCGTGGGAAGTGCAGGGCCCGCACCAGCCCCAGGTTCCCGGAGATGGCCCGTACGCCCGCCATGGCGGACGCCTGGGTGAAGGTGAAGACGAACACACCCGTCACCAGGAACGGGATGTACATGTCGTTCTTCATTCCGCCCCTGCCGCCCAGCAGGAGACCGAAGATGAAGAAGTACACCGCCGCGTTGAGCAGCGGGGTCACCACCTGCCACAGCTGGCCCATCTTGGCCTGGCTGTACTGGGCAGTGAGCTTGGCCGACGAGAAGGCCACGATGAAGTGACGCCGGCCCCACATCTGGCGGATGTACTCGCCGAGGCCCACCCGGGCGCCGCTCACCGACAGCTCGTACTTCCGCGCCAGCTCGGCCGGGGACAGGCCGTCGTCGGCCGATGGCGGGCCACTCACGGCTACCGCACCGTCGTGCGTAGTCTCGCTCACAGTTGACACTTTCGTCTTCAGGGTGCGCTGAGCGGGGCCGCGCCCCGGGTCGCGCCCGATGCTCTACGTAACGAGCTTGTCAGATGACAGGAGGTCGGCCCAGTCGGGTCAGGCGCCATACCGTACGCCACTTCATGGGCCGCCGTGGACCACATGGAGTCTTCCAGCCTTCCCGGAACCCTCCGAACCAGGCCCGAAGTGCGGTTTTCGACGGACGCCTGGCCAGCGTGAGCAGCAGCCAGACGCCCAGGTAGACGGGGACGAGCAGCGCAGGAAGGTTACGCCGGGCCAGCCAGACCCGGTTCCGCGCCACCATGCGGTGGTAGATCGCGTGCCTGCTCGGGGCGGTGGTCGGATGGTGCAGCACCATGTCCGACCGGTAATCGATCATCCACCCGGCGTCCAGCGCCCGCCAGGCCAGATCGGTCTCCTCATGGGCGTAGAAGAAGTCGTCCGGCAACCCTCCGACCTGCTGGAACACCGTGGTACGCACCGCGTTGGCACCGCCCAGGAAGGTGGTCACCCGGGAGGACCGCAGGGGGTCGGAGGCACGCAGCCGGGGCACATGGCGACGCTGGGTGACACCGGTGTCGGGGTCGGCGATGCGGAACGAGACGATGCCCAGCTCCGGGTCGTCGGCGAACGCCCGGCGGCACAGCTCGGCCGTGTCGGTGCCCGGCAGCAGCCCGTCGTCGTCGAGGAACAGCAGCACATCGACGTCCGAGCCACCGGGTCCGAACGCCTCGATGCCCACGTTGCGGCCCGCCGGAATGCCCACGTTCTCCGGCAGCTCGACGGTCCGTACCCCCTCGGGGAGCGGAGGCAGCGGCGAACCGTTGCCCACGACGACCACCTCGACCGGGTCGCCCTCCTGCTTGGCGACCGAGTCGAGGAGCGCGCGCAGCTCCTCGGGGCGATTGCCCATCGTCAGGACGACCGCTCCGAGCCTCATCTCGCCGCCCATGCTCACTTGAGCCTGCTCGAGGCGAGGATGGACACCAGGTGGAGCAGGGTCTGCAGGAGGGCGATACCGGCCAGTACGGCGACGCCGAGCCGGGTGAAGAACAGATCGCCGCGCACCTGGTCCACCACCGCCACCACCAGGATGAGCAGCGACGCCTCGACCCCGAGGACCAGCCGGTGGAACTTCAGCGCCGCGGCCGCCCTGCGGGCCAGCGCCACACCGGACGAGCGCGGCTCGGCGGCCGCCTCCTTGACCGGCGGCAGACCGCCCTGGTGCCGGGCGACCCCGACGAGGTCGGTCTCGGCCTTGATCAGGATGGCGCCGAGCGCGGCGAGGGTGCCGAGGAACGCCCACAGCCAGTCGATCCGCCCGGAGCCCCACAGGTCGGCGGCGCGCAGACCGAAGCCGACGAGCACCGCGGCGTCGCACAGATAGGCCCCCACCCGGTCCAGATACACACCGCCCAGCGAGAACTGCTTCTTCCAGCGGGCTATCTCGCCGTCGACGCAGTCCAGCAGCAGATAGAGCTGGACCATCAGCACCCCGAGCACGGCGCCCGCGACCCCCGGCACCAGCAGGGCCGGGGCGGCGAGGGCGCCGAAGACGGTCATCAGGTACGTCAGCTGGTTGGGCGTGACCCTCGTGTTCACCAGGTGCCGGTCGATGCGCAGCGAGACCTCGCGCATGTAGAGGCGCCCGGCCCAGTGCTCACCGCTCCGCCGGTCCTTCACCCCCGCGGGGTGGACGACCGGGCGGAGTTCAGCCACTGATGGCTTGACTGACTGCTTTGGCATAGTCGGCGTATGCGTCCCTGATCGCGTCGGATGAGAGGTCGAGGTGCTCGAGGATCGTGTAGCGGCCGGGGCGGGTCTTCGGGGCGAACTGCACGACCTGGACGAACTCGTCCACCGTGAAGCCGATCTCCTCGGGCAGCACCGGCAGCCCGTGCCGGTGCAGCACCCCGGCCATGTGCTCCGACTCCTCGTGCGCCCCGCGCAGCCGCATCGCGAAGGCGGCGGCCAGGCCGCACTGCTCACCGTGGCTGGCGGCGCGCTTGGGGAAGAGGAGGTCGAAGGCGTGGTTGATCTCGTGGCAGGCACCGGAGGCCGGGCGGGAGTCCCCCGCGACCGACATCGAGATGCCGGTGAGCACCAGCCCCTCGGCCAGCACCTGGAGGAAGCCGTCGTCGCCGACCCCGCCGGGGTGGCGCAGCACGGCCTCACCGGCCTGGCGCGCCATCGCGGCCGCGAGGCCGTCGATCTGCTCTCCGGTCTCCCGGTTGGACAGCTCCCAGTCGGCGACCGCGGAGATGTTGGACAGGGCGTCGCCGATGCCGGAGCGGACGAAGCGGACCGGCGCCTCCCGGATCACATCGAGGTCGATGACCACGGCGATCGGGTTGGGCACCCCGTACGAGCCGCGGCCCGCGTCGTTGTCGAGGGTCGCGACCGGGGAGCACAGACCGTCGTGCGAGAGGTTGGTGGCGACGGCGACCAGCGGGAGGCCGATGCGCGCCGCGGCGAACTTCGCACAGTCGATGATCTTTCCGCCGCCCAGCCCCACGACCGCGTCGTAGTGCCCCGACTTCATGCGGTCGGCGAGCCTGATCGCGTCGTCCAGGGTGCCGCCGTCGACCTCGTACCAGCTCGCGCCCGGCAGCGCCGGCGCCAGCCGCTCCCGCAGCAGGGCGCCCGAGCCGCCACTGATGGCGATGGCCAGCTTGCCGGAGGCGGAGATCCGCTGGTCGGCGAGGACCCCCGCGAGATCGTCCAGGGCGCCCGCGCGGATGTCGACGACGAGCGGCGAGGGGATGAGCCTCGTCAGTACTGGCACGCGATCTCACGGCCCTTCGCCAGATCGTCGTGGTTGTCGATCTCCACCCACTTGAGGTCGCCGATGGGGGCCACGTCGACCTTGAAGCCGCGGTTGACCAGCTCCTGGTAGCCGTCCTCGTAGTAGAGGTCGGGGTCGCGCTCGAAGGTGGCCTTCAGCGCGTCCGCGAGGTCGGCGGCGGCCTCGCCCTCGATCAGAGTGACGCCGATGTACTCACCGGTCGCCTCGGCCGGGTCCATCAGCTTGGTGATCTTCTGGACGCCCTTGTCGGGGTCGGCGACGACCTTCATCTCCTCGTCGGCGAGCTGCTTGACCGTGTCCAGCGCGAGGATGATCTTCTGGCCATTGCCGCGCGCGGCCAGCAGGGTCTTCTCGACCGAGACCGGGTGCACGGTGTCGCCGTTGGCGAGGATCACGGAGTGCTGGATCGCGTCACGGGCGCACCAGAGGGAGTAGGCGTTGTTCCACTCCTCGGCCTTGTCGTTGTCGATCAGCGTGAGCTTGACGCCGTAAGCCTGCTCCAGGGCCTCCTTGCGCTCGTACACGGCCTCCTTGCGGTAGCCGACGACGATGGCGACCTCGGTCAGACCGACCTCCGCGAAGTTGCCGAGGGTCAGGTCGAGGACGGTGGTCTCACCGTCCACGGGCACCAGGGCCTTGGGAAGCGTGTCGGTGTAGGGGCGCAGACGCCGTCCGGCGCCGGCCGCGAGCACGAGGCCGATCATGCGGGTTCTCCTGATTCGTCGTGTACAGCGGGTGCTCCTGAGGACACCCAGAAGCGGATGCTCTCGATGAGCACCGCCAGCGCGAGGGCCGCCGCCAAAGCGGTCAACGCGATGGTGAAACCTTGGTTCCGGTGCAGCAGGGCAGCGGCGGCCGTGACCACCACCGTCCGCCCCTCGTGCCCGCCGATCGCCCGCACCAGCCGGGGCGGGGGCGCCCCCGTGCCGCCACGGATGCGGTACACCGTGTCGTAGTGATGGTAGGCGACCGCCGCAACGAGCCCGAAAGCCGCCGGCAAGGCGCCGTTCACCTCCGAGCGGGCCGCCAGGATCAGGATGGTGCCGTACTCGGCCGCGCGGAAGAGCGGCGGCACCAGCCAGTCGAGGGGGCCCTGGAGCGGCGCGGCCACGGCGACGCCCGCGAGCACCGCGTAGAGCACGGCGCAGCCGACGGGCACCCAGGAGCCGAAACCGGCGGCCGCGGTGGCTGCCAGCACGACCGCCGCGCCGAGGGCGGCCGAGAGCGGAGCGAGATACGAACTACGCCCCCGGGGCGCGGCCTTGGCCACCAGCTCGGCCAGCGGGCCGGAGTCGGCCAGCTCGGCGAGGGCGCGGGCGGCCCGGTCCGTGCGCTCCGCGCGCCGGGTCAGCGAGCGCAGCACCCGGCCCGCGGTGGTGTACAGGGCCGCCAGCGCACAGCCGATGAGCAGGGCGTAGAAGGTGATACGGGGCGTGGTGAACGCCGTCAGCACGGCGATCATCGCCCAGCGCTCGCCGATCGGCAGCACGATCATGCGGCGCAGCCAGACCGTCCAGCCGACGCTGTCGAGGCGGCCGGAGAGGGCCGCGGTGGGGCTGGTGTTGCCGGTGGCGTCGTGGTTGGCCTCGTTGAAGGCGAAGTCCACGACATGGCGGCAGGTCTGGAGCACCATCGCGCCGAGCGCGAGCGCCCACACATCGTCCCCGTCGGCGCGGGCGGCGCCGAGCGCCAGGCCCGCGTAGTAGGCGTACTCCTTGGCCCGGTCGAACGTGGCGTCGAGCCAGGCGCCGAGCGTGGAGTACTGGAGCGAGTAGCGGGCCAACTGCCCGTCGGTGCAGTCGAGCACGAACGAGGCGATCAGCAGCACACCGGCCGAGACGAACCCGGGCCGGGTGCCGGTGGCGGCGCAGGCCGCGGCGATGAGCGCGGTGAGGAGGGAGGCGGTGGTGACCTGATTGGGGGTCAGCCCGCGCCGGGCGCACCAGCGGGCGAGGTAGCGGGAGTACGGGCTGATGCAGAAGGTCGTGAAGAAGCCGTCCCGCGACTTCACGGCCGACCGCAGCCGCACCCGCTCGTCGTCCACCGCGTCCACGGCGTCCTGTGCCTTCGCCCGCGACAGCGCGTCCGCGGGCACGGCGGCCACGAGCACCCCGAGCTCGGGGCGGTGCACGGGGACGCCTTCGGCGTCGAGGGCGGCGGCGAGGTCGTCCACGAGGGAGTGGGCGCTGGCTGCGCCGGGCGTATCGGCCGCGCCGTGCGTGGTCGGCGCCTCGGCGGGGGTGGCGGACCGCGTCGGTGCGGCGGCCCCCGAAGCCACGGCCGCTCCGGGCGCGCCCGTGTCGCCGCTCCTGGCGTCCGGGTTGATGGGCGGCTGTGCGTTCCCGGCCCCGTCGGGCACGGTGGCGGGCACCACCATGGGCGCGGCCTCGCGCTCCGGGCTCCCGGCGGTGCCGAGGGCCGGGACGGCGGTAGCCGTTACGGCGCGGGCCAGGGCCGCTCGCGCTTCCGGCTGGGCCGTCAGCGCGCCGCGCACCGTGGCGGCGGGGAAGCGGGGGTCGGTGAGGGCCAGCCGCAGGGCATGGACATGGCCGACGAAGCGGGGGTCCACGAGGGCCACCCGCTCATGCGCCGGGACGGCGGCGAGCTCCGCCGTGACCCCGGCGGCGTCGGTCGCCGTACGCACGGCGAGGCCCAGCGACCGCAGGTCGTCCTCGAGGGACGATCCGGCGACCGGCGCACCGGTGAGAATCGCGGTCGACAGACGAACTCACTCCTTGGCAGCTGACATGGTGGCCGGGCCGCTGATGGCACTGGCCTGGAGCCCTCCGGGCATGGGCGTCGCACGCCCTGGCCCCGTGGGGCTGGCGGCACGTCCGGCAGAGGCTATCGGATCGATGGAAGCCGCCGTTCACCGCGCATTCACCACACGATCGGGGGAACGACCACTTCCGCGCGCCGCCGATCATCATGGTGGATGGCGGCTGTCCTCCACAAACGGCGATCGCCCCGCGATGGGGCCTGCGGTGGTTCCCGCCGTGGGTCCGGCGGCGGATCCCGCCGTGAATCCCGCCACGGATAGGGTGCGGGGCATGACGTGGCTGATCACAGGTGGTGCCGGATATATCGGGTCGCATGTTGTGCGGGCCATGACCGAGGCGGGCGAGTCCGTGGCCGTGCTCGACGACCTCAGCAGCGGCATCCGGGCGCGGCTGCCCGAGGACGTGCCGCTGGTGCACGGCTCCACCCTGGACCGCGCGCTGCTGGACCGCACCTTCGCCGAGCTGGGGGTGACCGGTGTGGTGCACCTCGCGGCGAGGAAGCAGGTCGGGGAGTCCGTGGAGCAGCCGCTCCGCTACTACCGCGAGAATGTGCACGGGCTCACGGTGCTGCTGGAGGCGGTGGTCGCGGCCGGTGTCGGCCGCTTCCTCTTCTCCTCCTCCGCTGCCGTCTACGGCATGCCCGATGTGGAACTCGTCACCGAGGACACCCCGTGCCTGCCGATCAATCCGTACGGAGAGACCAAACTGGCCGGAGAATGGCTGGTCAGGGCGGTGGGCGCGGCCCACTCCCTCGCCACGGCCTGTCTGCGCTACTTCAATGTGGCGGGTGCCACGCGCCCCGAACTGGCCGACACCGGAGTGTTCAACATCATCCCGATGATGTTCGAGCGGATCGCCGACGGAGAGCCGCCGCGGATCTTCGGCGATGACTACGACACCCCCGACGGCACCTGTGTCCGCGACTACATCCACGTCGAGGATCTGGCCTCCGCCCATCTGGCCGTGGCCCGTCGCCTGGCCGCGCGGCCGGAGCCGGGCGACCTCACGGTGAACATCGGCACCGGCCGCGGCGTCTCGGTACGGGAGATGTCCGATCTGATCGGCGAGATCACCGGCCGCCCGGAGCTCACCCCCGTGGTGGGCCCGCGCCGGGCGGGCGATCCGGACCGGGTCGTCGGATCCACCGAACTGATCGCCAAGGAGCTGGGCTGGAGCGCCAGACACGATGTGCGCGCGATGGTGGAGTCGGCCTGGGAGGGCTGGCGCCACCACCACCCCGAGGCTCGCCACGGCTGACCGCGGGGCAACCGGCCCCCGGGCACAGCCGCAGGCCGCCGGGGCGGGCGGCGCCCGCCCGGCAGCGGCGGCGCTCGTTGGGTGTCGGCGCGGCTGGCCGTGGGCCGACCCGGTGGCGTAGTTCACTGGTGAGCGGGGGACCGCGGTGCCGGGAGGAGGTCCCTACGCGTATGGGCGCAGGTCATGACCACGCCCGCGGTCGGCCCACCGCGGGCGCCGCCCACCGGTGGCGGCTGCGGATCGCCCTGGCCATCACGCTCACGGTGATGGCCGTGGAGATCGTCGGCGGTCTGCTCGCCGGTTCCCTCGCCCTGCTCGCGGACGCGGGCCATATGGCGACGGACGCGCTCGGGCTCGCGATGGCACTGCTGGCGATCCACTTCGCGGGCCGTCCCCCGAGCCCGCACCGCACCTACGGCTACGCCCGCGCCGAGATCCTGGCGGCCCTGGCCAACTGTCTGCTGCTGTTCGGCGTCGGCGGCTACATCCTCTACGAGGCGGTGCTGCGGTTCCTCACCCCGGCCGCCACCGAGGGCGGGCTGACCATCGTCTTCGGCGCCGTCGGCCTCGCCGCGAACCTGGTGTCGCTGGCCCTGCTCCGGGGCGGGCAGCGCACCAGCCTGAACGTCCGGGGCGCCTTCCTGGAGGTCGCGGCGGACGCGCTGGGCTCGGTCGCGGTGCTGGTGTCCGCCGGGATCATCCTCGCGACCGGCTGGCAGACGGCCGATCCCATCGCGTCCCTGGTGATCGGCCTCCTGATCGTCCCGCGGACGTACAAGCTGCTGCGCGAGACGCTGAACGTCCTCCTGGAGGCGGCGCCGCGGAATGTCGACATGGCGGCCGTACGCGCCCATATCCTCGGCCTGCCCGGGGTCGAGGGCCTGCACGACCTCCATGTGTGGACCATCACCTCGGGAATGCCGGTGCTCTCCGCGCATGTGGTGGTCGCTCCCGGGGCCCTGGACGCGCTGGGCCACGAGCGGATGCTGCACGCCCTCCAGGAATGTCTGGGGGAGCACTTCGACGTCGGGCACTGCACGTTCCAGCTGGAACCGGGTGGGCATGCTGATCACGAAGCCAAACTGTGCCACTGACACAGATGAAGGGCACATGTGCGGCAGACTTGGACGTTCATGAGTCGGAACTATGAGGATGGTCATGCCGATCACACCTGCCAACGGCGGCTCCGCCGAGACCGCCGAGACCGCCGCGCCGAGCGGTTCCGCAGAGCCGATCATGCTCGAGCTGGTCGACGAGAACGGTACGACGATCGGCACCGCGGAGAAGCTCTCCGCGCATCTCGCGCCCGGCAAGCTGCACCGGGCGTTCTCCGTCTTCCTCTTCGACGACGAGGGGCGGCTGCTGCTGCAGCGTCGTGCGCTGGGCAAGTACCACTCCCCCGGGGTCTGGTCCAACACCTGCTGCGGCCACCCCTACCCCGGTGAGCCCCCGTTCGTGGCCGCCGCCCGGCGCACCGCCGAGGAGCTGGGCGTGGCGCCCACGCTGCTGCGGGAGGCGGGCACGGTCCGCTACAACCACCCGGACCCGGCCTCGGGCCTGGTGGAGCAGGAGTACAACCACCTCTTCGCGGGGCTGGTGCGGGCGACCCCGCGCCCGGACCCCGAGGAGATCGCCGAGACCGCCTTCGTCACCCCCGACGAGCTGGCGAAGCTGAGCGAGGAGTGGCCGTTCTCCGCGTGGTTCATGACCGTGCTGGACGCGGCCCGCCCGACGGTCCGTGAGCTCACCGGGACGGCGGCGGGCTGGTGAGGGCGCCGGGCAGCGGCAGGGCGGCCCAGACCACCTTGCCGCCGCCCGCCGTGTGGTCCACGTCGTAGACCCCGCCCGCCTCCTCCGTGATCGCCGTCACCAGCAGCAGTCCCCGCCCGCCGGTCCCGCCCTGGTCCGCCAGCAGCGCGACCGGCCGGTAGGGATGGTTGTCCTCGACGGCGATCCGGACCCAGTCCCGGCTCAGGGAGACCTCGACGGCGATCTCGGGGGAGAGCAGCGCGGCGTGCCGTACCGCGTTGGTGACCAGCTCGGAGACGATCAGGAGCAGACTCTCCACCAGTTCCTCGTTCACCGGGGCCCGCTGATGGTCCAGCAGCTCGCGCACCGCGTGCCGGGCCTGTGGCACGGAGGAGTCCAGGGCCGGTGCGGTGAACCGCCAGGCGCCCTCGTAGCCGGCCGGGGGCGGCGGCGCGGGCGGGGCGTGTTCCGCCTCGGAGCGGACTCTCCCGACGATCTCCATGTGCGATACCCACCCCTCGCCGCGGCCCGACCTCTCGTATCGAGTGTTGGGAAGCTCTGGCGCTGACCGATGGACTATGCACAACTTGACGCTTATCGAGCGTTTTTGATCGTTGGCGTATGCCAGAGTCACGCGCTCGACTGTTCCTGCTCGCGTGGATACCGAGCATTGACGCTATGCATGCGGGGCCTTGACTCCGCCGTGACCGGCTCGAACGGCCGGGCGGCGGCCGGGACACGAGCGGCCCGGGGACTGGCGGCCCGGATACGATCCGCGCATGGAGCCCTCTCTGGAACACGAGGTCGCCGGCGGCATAGCGACCATCGTCATCCGCCACCCCGCCAAGCGCAACGCCATGACCCCCGGGATGTGGCGGGCCCTGCCCCCGCTGCTGACCCGGCTCGCCGCCGACCCCGCCGTACGGGCGCTGGTGCTCACCGGCGACGGCGACACCTTCTGCGCGGGTGCCGACATCGGCTCGCTGAGCGCCACGTACGAGGAGACCGCCGAGATCGCGCTGCCCGCCGAGGAGGCGCTGGCCGCCTTCCCCAAGCCGACCCTGGCCGCGGTGCGCGGCTACTGCGTGGGCGGCGGCTGTCAGCTCGCCGCCGCCTGCGACCTGCGGTTCGCCGAGGAGGGCGCCCGGTTCGGGATCACCCCGGCCAAGCTGGGGATCGTCTACGCCCCCAGCTCGACCCGCCGACTGGTCGAGCTGGTGGGACCGGCCACCGCCAAGTTCCTGCTGTTCTCGGGCGAGCTGATCGACACCGAGCGGGCGCTGCGCACCGGTCTGGTGGACGAGGTGCTTCCGACGGGCGGACTCGACAAGCGGGTGGCGGAGTTCACGCGGGTGCTGGTCTCCCGGTCGCAGCTCACCCAGGCGGCGGTCAAGGAGTTCGCGGCCGGGCCCGTCGAGCCGGACCGGGTCGCGTACTGGCAGGAGCAGGCGGCGGACAGTAAGGAGGCCGCCGAGGGCATCACGGCCTTCTTCGAACGCCGCCCACCGCGGTTCCCCTGGACCCCACCGGCCCCCTGACCGGGACGCCACGCATCCGGACCGGCCGGGCCCATGAGACCCGTAAGGACACCACCGCGGCCGGGTGTGGCCGGATCCGGCGGGGGTGGATCCGGACGGGTGGGCCCCGGCCTGTCGGGGGTGACTACCTGTCGGTAGCGTGCGGCCCATGACCACACTTCCCGAGCTTGCCGCCCGTCGCTGTTACAGCGTCGTCAACCCCCTCCACTCCGCCATCTACTTCTCCCCCGACTTCGGCGAGGAACTCGCCCAGCTGGGGCTGAAGGACGGCGCGGCCACCTACTTCGTCGGCCGTGCGGCGCCCCTGGGACGGGTGGGCGCGGGCATCGTCACCGCGACCTTCTTCAACTTCAGCCATGACCTGGTCGCCCGCCACATTCCGGCCGCGTGGGATGTGGTCTCCCCCGAGGTCGCCCTGGAGGCCCGGGTGCGGGCCGCCGACTCGGTGCTGCGGCGGGTGCTGGGCGAGGAGGTCATCGCCTCCAAGGAGCTGGCCGAGGCCGCGGAACTGGCCCTGCGCGCCACGGAGGCGTGCTCGCGCCTCGCGCGGCCCCTGTACGCCGCCCACGCCGACCTGCCCGTCCCCGACGCCCCGCACCTGGCGCTGTGGCACGCCGCCACACTGCTGCGCGAACACCGCGGCGACGCCCATCTGATGACCCTGGTCGGCGCCGGGCTCGACGCGGTCGAGGCGCTGGCCTCCCACACCGCGACCGGTCAGGGCATGTCCACCAAGTGGATCCTGCGGACGCGCGGCTACAGCGCCGAGGAGTGGGAGGCGGGCCGCCAGCGGCTGCGCGACCGCGGCCTGCTCACCGCCGAGAACGAGCTGACGGAGGCCGGTGAGCGGCTGCGCCAGGACCTCGAGGCCGAGACCGACCGCCTGGACGCGGCACCGTACGAGCACCTGGGCGCCGAGGGCGTGTCCCGGCTCACCGAGCTCGCCACCGCCTTCTCCAAGACCGCCCGCGAGAACGGCGCCTTCCCCGCGGACCTCCGCAGCAAGGACTGACGCCCCCCGGCCCGCCCGTCCGGGGCCCGAGTCACCGGGAAGGCTCAGGGCCCCGGCCAGCGGGGGCAGCGGCCCCGCCGGGGGGTTGCGTTTGGCAGGGGCACATCGGGATACCCGCCTTATTGTGCGCGATCGGCCGTCTGACAACCGGGCGCCCACACCGCGCGCCGCGTACGCAGGCAGCAGCCCGTGCGCCGCGTAGCGAGCGGTGCCCGGCGGCCGCCGCCGAGCCGCCAAGGACCGACAGGAGGTATCCCGTGTTCCGCGCCATCGCCGACGTGCTCCGTGCCATCGGTGCCGCCATCGCGACCGTGGTGACGCTTCCCTTCCGCGCCGTGGCCCGCCTCTTCGGCGGTGTCTCCGACGCGGCGAGCGGACCGCGCCGCAGGCGGGTGTGATGACCGTTTCCGGCTGATACGGGTGTCCGCCCGGTCCCGTACCCGGGCCGCCCGGCCCGCCGAAAGCGTCGGCCGCGACCGCTTCGTCAGTGCCACCTGCCACAATGCAGGAGCAGTGCAGACCGAAAGCGGAGCGTGATCGTGACGACGTCCATCGAAGGCAGGATCGCCGAGGAACTCGGCGTACGGGAACGGCAGGTCAAAGCCGCCGTCGAGCTGCTCGACGGCGGCTCCACCGTGCCGTTCATCGCGCGCTACCGCAAGGAAGCGACGGAGATGCTCGACGACGCGCAGCTGCGTTCCCTGGAGGAGCGGCTGCGCTATTTGCGGGAGTTGGAGGAGCGGCGCACCGCGGTCCTCGAGTCGATCCGCTCCCAGGGCAAGCTGGACGAGGCCCTTGAGGCGCAGATCCTCGCCGCGGACTCCAAGGCCCGGCTGGAGGACATCTACCTCCCCTACAAGCCCAAGCGGCGCACCAAGGCGCAGATCGCCCGCGAGGCCGGGCTCGAGCCGCTCGCCGAAGGGCTGCTGGGCGACCCGGCCGTGGAGCCCACGGCCGCCGCGGCGGCCTTCGTGGACGCCGAGAAGGGCGTCACGGACGCCGCCGCCGCGCTGGAGGGCGCGCGGGCCATCCTCGCCGAGCGGTTCAGCGAGGACGCGGACCTCATCGGCGAGCTGCGTGAGCGCATGTGGGAGCGCGGCCGGGTGGCCACCAAGGTGCGCGAGGGCAAGGAGGAGGCGGGAGCCAAGTTCGCCGACTACTTCGACTTCGCCGAGCCGTTCACCGAGCTTCCCTCGCACCGGGTGCTGGCGATGTTCCGCGGTGAGAAGGAGGAGGTCCTTGACCTCACCCTGGAGCCGGAGGAGCCCTCCGAGGAGACCGGCCCCACCTCCTACGAGCGCTCCATCGCCCAGCGCTTCGGCATCGCGGACCGCGGCCGCCCCGCCGACAAGTGGCTGGCGGACACGGTGCGCTGGACCTGGCGCACCCGTGTCCTGGTCCACCTCGGCATCGATCTGCGGCTGCGGCTGCGCCAGGCCGCCGAGGACGAGGCCGTCCGGGTCTTCGCCGCCAACCTCCGCGATCTGCTGCTCGCCGCCCCGGCCGGGACGCGCGCCACGATGGGCCTGGACCCCGGCTTCCGTACGGGCGTGAAGGTGGCCGTGGTCGACGCGACCGGCAAGGTGGCGGCCACGGACACGATCTACCCCCACGTCCCCCGCAACCAGTGGGACGAGGCCATCGCCAAGCTGGCCCGGCTGGCGCATGAGCACAAGGTGGAGCTCATCGCGATCGGCAACGGCACGGCGTCCCGCGAGACCGACAAGCTGGCGGGCGAGCTGTGCGGCAAGCACCCCGAGCTGAAGCTCACCAAGGTGATGGTCTCGGAGGCGGGCGCCTCCGTGTACTCGGCCTCCGCCTTCGCCTCACAGGAGCTGCCTGACCTCGATGTCTCGCTGCGCGGCGCCGTCTCCATCGCGCGGCGGCTGCAGGACCCGCTGGCCGAGCTGGTCAAGATCGATCCGAAGTCGATCGGCGTCGGTCAGTACCAGCACGATCTGTCCGAGGTGAAGCTCTCCCGCTCGCTCGACGCGGTCGTCGAGGACTGTGTGAACGGTGTCGGGGTGGACGTCAACACGGCATCCACCCCGCTGCTCAGCCGGGTCTCGGGCATCGGCACCGGCCTCGCGGAGAACATCGTCTCCCACCGCGACACCAACGGCCCGTTCCGCAACCGTAAGGCGCTCAAGGACGTGGCCCGGCTCGGCCCCAAGGCGTATGAGCAGTGCGCGGGCTTCCTGCGCATCCGCGGCGGTGACGACCCGCTGGACGGATCGAGCGTGCACCCCGAGGCGTATCCGGTGGTGCGGCGGATGGCCACCACGGCGGGCGGCGACGTCACCACCCTCATCGGCAACACCTCGGTGCTGCGCGGTCTGCGGCCGGACGAGTTCGTGGACGACGCCTTCGGTCTGCCGACCGTCACCGACATCCTCAAGGAGCTGGAGAAGCCGGGCCGCGACCCGCGTCCCGCCTTCAAGACGGCGACCTTCAAGGAGGGCGTCGAGAAGATCGGCGACCTGTCGGCCGGGATGATCCTGGAGGGCGTCGTCACCAATGTCGCGGCGTTCGGCGCGTTCGTCGACATCGGTGTGCACCAGGACGGTCTGGTGCACGTCTCCGCGATGTCCAAGACGTTCGTCAAGGACCCGCGGGACGTGGTCAAGCCCGGTGACATCGTGCGGGTGAAGGTCCTCGACGTCGACATCCCGCGCAAGCGGATCTCGCTGACGCTCCGGCTCGACGACGAGGCGGGCGCCCCGTCCGGCGGCGGCCGTGACCGCGGCCGCTCCGACGAGGGCCGCGGCCAGCGCGGCGGGGGCCGTCGCGGCGCGCCCCAGCAGCGCCAGGGCGGCAGTGGCCGCGGCGGCCAGCGCGGCGGCGGGAGCCGTGACGCGGCCCCGGCGAACGGCGCGATGGCCGACGCCCTGCGGAGGGCGGGCCTGCTCGACCCCAAGAAGCGCTAGCCCTCCGGGCGGGGTGCGGCCCTCCGGGCTGAGCCCCGCCCCCGGGCTCGTGAGTCCCCCGGACCACGCCAGCTCCCCCGGACCACGCCCGGTGGCCGGACCACGCCCGGTGGCCCCGCCGCTCGGAGGTCCTGGCCCCAACCGGGCTGCGGGTGCCGCGCGTTGTGGCCCTCGGCCCGGCGGGCCGAGGCCGGGGCCCGGTGGTCAGGACTCGGTGACGCGGCCTTCGGAGACCGCCAGGCGGCGGGTGGTGTGGACCGCGTCGAGCATCCGGCGGTCGTGGGTGACCAGGAGCAGGGTGCCGGTGTAGGAGGCCAGGGCCGACTCGAGTTGTTCGATGGCCACCAGGTCCAGGTGGTTGGTGGGCTCGTCGAGCACCAGCAGGTTGACCCCGCGCGCCTGGAGGAGCGCCAGTGCCGAACGGGTCCGTTCCCCGGGGGACAGCGTGGCGGCGGACCGCAGCACATGGTCGGACTTGAGGCCGAACTTGGCCAGCAGCGTCCGTACGTCCGCGGGCGCCAGCTCCGGCACCGCGGCGCCGAACGCCTCCAGCAGCGACTCGCGCCCGAAGAAGAGCGCCCGTGCCTGGTCGACCTCGCCGACCACCACACCGGGCCCGAGCGCCGCCGCGCCCGCGTCCAGGGGGAGGCGGCCGAGGAGGGCGGCGAGCAGGGTGGACTTGCCGGAGCCGTTCGCTCCGGTGACCGCGACCCGGTCGGCCCAGTCGATCTGGAGGTCGACCGGGCCGAAGCGGAAGTCGCCGCGCCGTACCTCGGCGCCGCGCAGGGTCGCCACCACCGCGCCCGCGCGCGGCGCCGCGGCGATCTCCATCCGGAGCTCCCACTCCTTGCGCGGCTCCTCGACCACGTCCAGCCGCTCGATCAGCCGGTCGGTCTGGCGCGCCTTGGCGGCCTGCTTCTCGGTGGCCTCGACCCGGGCGTTGCGCCCGATCTTGTCGCCGTCGGTGGCCTTGCGGCGGGCGTTCTTGACGCCCTTCTCCATCCAGGCGCGCTGGGTGCGGGCGCGGGCCTCCAGGGTGGCGCGGGTGTCCGCGTACTCCTCGTAGCGTTCGCGGGCGTGGCGGCGGGCCGTCTCCCGCTCCTCCAGATACGCCTCGTAGCCGCCGCCGTAGAGGTTCACCCGCTGCTGGGCGAGGTCGAGTTCGAGCACCTTGTCGACGGTGCGGGCGAGGAATTCACGGTCGTGGCTGACGAGCACCGTACCGGCGCGCAGCCCGCCCACGAAGACCTCGAGGCGCCGGAGTCCGTCGAGGTCGAGGTCGTTGGTGGGCTCGTCGAGCAGGAAGACGTCGTACCGGGAGAGGAGGAGCGAGGCGAGCCCGGCGCGCGCCGCCTGTCCCCCCGAGAGCGCGGTCATGGGGCGGTCCAGGGAGACGTCGAGCCCGAGCGAGGCGGCGACCTCGTCGGCCCGCTCGTCGAGGTCGGCGGCGCCCAGGGAGAGCCAGCGCTCCAGGGCGGTGGCGTAGGCGTCGTCCGCGCCGGGCGCGGCGTCCACGAGTGCCTGGGTGGCGGCGTCGAGTTCGGCCTGCGCGGCGGCGACCCCGGTGCGGCGGGCCAGGAAGCCCCGTACGGTCTCCCCCGGCCGCCGCTCGGGCTCCTGCGGGAGGTGGCCCACCGTGGCGTGCGGCGGGCTGAGGCGTACGGCCCCCTGCTCGGGGTCGGTGAGACCGGCGAGCAGGCGGAGCAGGGTGGACTTGCCCGCGCCGTTGACGCCGACGAGCCCGATGACGTCGCCGGGGGCGACGACGAGGTCGAGCCCGGCGAAGAGGGTGCGGTCGCCGTGTGCGGCGGCGAGGTCCTTGGCGACGAGAGTGGCAGTCATCAGAGGGCCGATCCTAGCCGCCGCCGAATGCCGCCCACGGCGGGATTTCCGGGGCCGCCCGTGCCGGTGGCCGCCCCGCCGCACGGTATGGCACGGGCCGGGGCCGTCCCTGTGCGCCGGCCTGTCGTGGCCACCGCCGCACGACCTGGGCCACGGCCGCGGCTCCGCCCCGCTCCCCCACCCGGGCTTCCTCCCTCCCCCAACCCCCGCCCCTCAACCGGCCAGTGGAACGGACGCGCTCCCGGCCCCCGGGATGGGGGCACGGCCGCGGCGGCGGAAGCGGGCCCGGGG